>NZ_JAKNQY010000017.1:26270-136961 GCF_024494355.1 Pseudomonas sp. Q11
GCAAAGATCCAGCCTGGGAGCAAGCCTTGCCCCACAGGATCAAGTCCTACCAAACAGTTCATCCGGCAAAGAGCCAGTGTGGGAGCAAGGCTTGCCCGCGATAGCGGTATTACTGAAGTAGCTTGCTATCCAGAACGGTGGAGCCCCCACCCAACACACTTTCACTGAGTTGCACAAACTCCCGGGTATCGACCGTCTCCAGACGCATGGCGGCCTGCAGCACGTCATCGAGCGAGCGCTTGTTGCGGGTTTTCAAACGAATCTCGCGGTCCAGCTCCTGCAACAGCAACACCGCCTTGGCCACCGTCGCCGGGCCGATCTGCTCGCCGCGCAAGGTGGTGACGCCTTTGCTGTCCCGAGCGAGCCGGTCATTCAGGCTCTGGTAGCGCTCATCACTCATGCCGCCGGCCCGGCGCAGCAATTCGATGGCGTAGTACTCGGCCAGCCCTTCGCTGATCCAGTCACTGCGCTCACGGTCGTTGACGCGCACCAGCATCTGCACCAGTTCCCGCAACATCGGGCTATTGCCGCGCTCGCTGACCAGAGGGAGGCGACTGTGCAGATAAATCGATTCATGCCCGGCCTGGGCGCCACGCCACATCGGGTCTGACGCGCCGACGATCAAAAGCTTGTCGGGATGGCGCGGTACCAGCGCCTGCACCTGCGGCCAGACGAACGTCAGCAGCGTCAGCACATCCATCCGGCGCATACCCTGGCCTTGGGGCGAAGCCACCGTCACCTCGGTCTCTCCCAGGCGTGTGCGACGGCTGCCGAGTTTGCCGGCGAGCATCCAGCCGGTGGGTCGATCGAACAGCCGCGAGGGGTTGTCGATGCGAAAGCGCTGCTTGCCGATGCGCGGCCAGGGCGTTTCGATGCTCTTCCAGTCTTCAGGCAGTTCAAACTCCAGACGTGCAACCAGCTCGACACCGTCCTGCTGGTCGAGCCGGGCCGATGGCACCAGGTCATCGCCGCGCAGCAAGGCCCAGCCGGGAGACATGCGGGTTTCGAAAGTGCCGTTCTTGCGGGCCTGGCTGATGCGCACGCGATAGGTCAGGCTCGCCTTGTCAGCGGGCGGACGCCAAACACCGCGTGTTTCCTCGCCGGGAATGAGTTGCCATTGACCGTCGGCCTTGAAGTGGCTGTAGCGGCTGCCATCGCCGAGGTCGAAGTCCAGGCTGCGCACCGCCGAGCCCCGTGCCAACGTCAAGCGCACTTCGGCCTGATCGCTTTGCGGCAACAGATGCACGTGATAATCCAGGTCGACCCTCTGCGCTGCCCACAGCGGCCCACACACCGCCAACAGCCCGGCTGCCAGCATCCGTTTCAATCCTGCTGCCATGGGTTCTCCCTGATGGTGCGATGCCTGGCCGTTCAGCCAGCGCGAAAAATCAGATGATCTTCCCAATCGTCTTCGGGCACGCTGCCTTCGGCCAGCATGCGCCCGGACTGGGAAATGCGTTCGTGGTGCACGGCATCGCGATCACCGCAGACCAGGTGGTGCCACAGCGGCAGATCCTTGCCCTCGCTGACCAGGCGATAACCGCAGGTCGGCGGCAACCATTTGAACTCATCGGCCTTGCCCGGTGTGAGCTGGATGCAATCGGGAACAAAGTCGCGGCGCCGGGGATAGTCGGTGCACTGGCAGGTCTTCAGGTCCAGCAATTTGCAGGCAATGCGCGTGTAATAGACGCTGTTGTCGTCTTCGTCTTCGAGTTTTTGCAGACAGCACAGGCCACAGCCATCACACAGCGATTCCCACTCCTGTGCATCAAGCTGATCGAGGGTTTTACGTATCCAGAACGGTTCGACTTTGGCGGCCATGGCTCAAGCAATCAGCATCAGGTGGTGAAAAGGCCGTCAGTCTAGTGCCGGGGCCTCTTCAGGCCAAGCATGGGCGACTGTCGGTAGGGCGTTGCGTTGGCGAAGTCCGTATGTGGATTGGCCGAGAACACCGATTGGGTGACCGCTGAAGATCACTGTGGGAGCGAGCCTGCTCGCGATAGCGCCGGTTCAGCCAGCATTGATGTCGACTGGCAAACCGCTATCGCGAGCAGGCTCGCTCCCACGAGTTGATTTGGGTCGGTCTAATATCCCCGATCGAAATCCACTTCCCCGCGCAATGCTGTTTCGCCAGCCTGGTAGGCCCGCAGGTTTTCCAGAAACAACTGCACCATCATCGCAGGCGACGTCGGTGCCGAGCTATGGCCAGTCAACAGCAAGCCCCAGGCCGTCCAGAACGGATGCCGCTGAGGCAAGGGTTCCTGACGGCAAACGTCAATGACCGCGCCGGCCAGGTGCCCTTCCTTCAAGGCTTGCACCAGATCCGCATCGACCACGGCCACGCCGCGTCCGACATTGATGAACAGGCCGGAGGGCTTGAACTGCCTGAACAGCGTCGCGTCATATATATCGTGAGTGTCCGGCGTGTTGGGCAGCAGGTTGATCACGTAATCCACCTCGCCCACCATGCGCGGCAGATCCTTCATCGCCCCGACCTCGATGAACGGCGCCAATTCCCGGGCTTCGCTGGCAATGCCATACAACTGCACGCCAAACGGCTCCAGGAACTGCGCTACGCGCTGGCCGATATCGCCGGTCCCGACGATCAGTGCCTTGCGCCCAGCCAGGCTTTGACCCTGACGATTGTCCCACTTGCGCTCCACTTGGCTGACCAGCCTCGCCAGCACCTCGCGCTCATGGCCGAGCATATAGGTAAGGACGTACTCGGCCATCACCTGGCCAAAAATGCCCACCGCACGGGTCAGACGATAATCGCGCGTCAAGCCCTCGGCCAGCAGCGGTGTGATGCCCGCCCAGGTCGATTGCAGCCATCGGGGTTGATGGCCTTGACGCACCAGGGTAGCCAGCAGGTCGGGCTGGCCCAGCCAGACCAGGCAGTCGGCGGCCAGTCGCGACAGCTCGGCGGAGTCGCCGCTGGTCAGGACTTCGATATCGGGTGCAGCCTGTCGCAGAAGCTGGGCGTACACCGCGTGGTCGTGTTCGGCAATCAGAACGCGCATGGATCAAACCTTTCAAAAACTATGCAGACGACCGCCGACAGAGTGTCGCTCCATCCTTGCGGTCATCGCCAATAAACCATTCCAGTGTTTCAAGAGGCCCGGGAAAGGTGCCTCGGGGTACCGTCAGACCGGGTCGTTGCGTCGCAGCAACTCTTCAGGCAGATGTTCGATGTATTCGTCTTCGGCCGGCGGCATCTGCAGGTGATAACCCTGGGTATCGAGGTTTTCCAGCACCAGGCTGATGTCTTCCCGGGACAGCTTGCGCTCGGGGCTCAGCACCAGGTCAAAGGCATGGATCGCCTTGCCAAAGGCAGTCATCAGGGGTTCAGGCACACGCTCCAGGGCATCGCTTTTGAGCACATACAGGTACATCTCGTTTTTCTTCGAGCTTCGGTAGATCGAGCAGATACGTTTCAAGGCTGTTCTCCGGCGGTGGCCAGGCTGTCGAGCAGCGCCTGGCCCATCAATTCGCGGCGCCAGCCACGCAGCGAATCGGGCAATTGGTAGGGTCCCTCGGGAAAGCCGCTCTTGATCAGCGCTTCGAGGGTTTTCTTGCGCAGCATCAGTTCAGGGGCGATTCCCAGGCGCTCGGCCTCAGCCTGCCCCAGTGCCCGCAGACGCTTGACCAGCGCTGAGGCCTCGATGGGTAAGGGTTCGGCCACGGCTGGCGGCCATTGCTCGGGCGGCACGCTGGCGGCGCGCTTAATCAGCTCCAACAGGAACTCGCCGTCCTGGCGCACGGTACGCGGGTGCATGTCTTCGATTTTCGCCAGCGCACCGAGGTTATCCGGCTGAGTACGGGCCAGAGGCCACAGCGAATGCTCGCGAATGACCCGGTTGCGCGGCAGGTCACGGGCCCGCGCTTCCCGCTCGCGCCAGGCGCATAGCTCGCGCAGCACGGCCAGTTGAGCACGGGAAAGTTTCCAGGCCAGCTTGGCCTCGCGATAAACCTCATAGGGGTCGACTTCGCGACGCAGGTTGGCCACCAGCTCGGCGCCATCCTCCAGGACCCAGGCGTATTTTTCGTCAGAAAGCTTCGGGCGTAGCTGTACGAAAACTTCCGCCAGATGCACTGCATCTTCAGCGGCGTAGCTGATCTGCGTTTCGGACAATGGCCTTTGCAACCAGTCGGAACGGGTTTCGCCCTTGGGCAACTCGATGCCCAATACTTCCTGTACCAGCCGGGAGTACCCCATGGAAAAACCCAGGTTCAGGTAGGCGGCGGCCAATTGAGTGTCGAACAGCGGTGCGGGCAGGCTGCCGGTCAAGCGCAGCAGCACTTCAAGGTCTTCGCTGCAGGCGTGCAGCACCTTGAGCACTGCCGGGTTTTCCAGCAACGCGGCCAGCGGTTTCCAGTTGTCGATGGTCAAGGGGTCGATCAGATAGGCGCGCTCGCCGTCGCCGATCTGCAACAAACCGGCAATGGGATAAAACGTGTCGACCCGCATGAATTCAGTGTCGAGGGCGACGAATGGCAACTGCTGCCATTGGGCGCAAAACTGACCGAGGCTATCGTTGTCGCGAATCCAGTGAATATCGATGGCCACACGGCTCTCCCTTGAAGAATGGCGCGCAGTATATATCGCCGTCAGCGATTGCGAGCATCCATAGAGCGGGAGCCTGAGAGAAATCGCCTGCGTGAAGGCAAGAATAGTCCTACATCGGCAATTAACCGGCCTTGCACAACGCATAAACCCGCTTCAGCGCAAACCCTGGCAGAAAATCCTGGTACCACAGCAGGCTGAAACCGGCCTGGCGAAACTCGGTTTCAACTTCAGCCTTGTCGGCCAGGCCGCGGTGCGGCCCAGGTCCGATGTTGAGGTGACCTTCAATTTGCACCGACACAATCACCGTGTCACGGCTGACCCGATGAAATTCGCGCAACAGCGCCAGCCGATCTTCACTGTCCCTGACGTGCCGAAACAGTTGCAGACACAAAATACAGTCCACCGCGTTAGCCGACAGGCCGAGGGTGAATGCCGAACTGGGAAAGGTCGTGACCCGCTCCAGCAACGCGCCGCCATGGTGGGTTCGGGCATGATCGAGCATGTCCGGCGAAGGGTCCGCTGCCAGGATCACCCGGTTGGCATGTTCGGCCAGCACCGGCCAGAACCGCCCCGCGCCACAGGTCACATCCAGCACCAGTCCCGGTTCACCGGCGGCTTTCAAGGCATTACGCACCAGTTGCTCGTCACGCCAGAACGCCAGGCGCAGTCGCTTGGGCACCGCTTGACGACAGATGCGCGCGTGTTCCCGGTCATGATGCCTGGCGAACTCGATCTCTACGGGGGATGGGGGTTGCCCGGACATACCAACCGCTCTTGGGAAAGATGAATAGGAACAGGCTAACCACCGGTACGTGAAAAAAAAGTCGAGGCGCTCACTGCCGGGCCAGCACGCCGTCAATGACCGCGCCACGGCAACCGGCGAACAGGTCCAGGTCCCGGTTGTAAACCTTGCTGTTGACTTCCAACAGCCCGAGCATCGAATGAAACAGATTGTCCTGGCTCAAGGGCTTGTCCCGGCTCAGTTGCAGGCAGTGGGTATCGACCGAGAAGGACTTCTGGTAGCTGTCGGAAAACCAGGCCAGCATCGCCACGTGTTTCTGTTGTTCCGGGGCGAGCATGTAGGGCGTGCCATGGAGAAACAGGTTGTACTCGCCCAGGGATTCGCCATGGTCCGACAGGTACAGCATCGCGGTGTCGACCTTATCCTGATTGGCCCGCAGCAGGTCGATCAGGGTCGATAACACATGGTCGGTGTACACCAGCGTGTTGTCGTAGCCATTGACGATGCTCTGGCGGCTGCAATTGTTCAGCGCATTGCTTTGGCACACCGGGGTGAAATGTTCGTATTGCTTGGGATAGCGCTTGAAGTACTCCGGCCCGTGACTGCCCATTTGGTGGAGCACCAGCACGGTGTCCCTGTCGAGGGTGTCGATGAAATGCTGCAGGCCCTGGAGCAGAATTTCGTCGCGACACTCACTGTTGGCGCACAGCGCCGGGTCCTTGAGATTGCTGACGTCCTGCACGGTGACCCGATCGCAAGTGCCTTTGCAGCCCGACTGGTTGTCACGCCAGATCACCTCCAGCCCGGCGCGCTTGAGCACATCGAGCAGGCCTTCTTCGTTCCTGGCCTTGCTGGCGTCGTAATTCTTGCGGCCCATGTTGGAAAACATACACGGTACCGATACCGCCGTTTCGGTACCGCAGGAATGCACATCAGTGAAGGCGATCAGGCCGGCTTCTTGATTGAGTTGCGGCGTGGTATCGCGGTCGTAGCCCAGGATGCCGAAGTTCTCGGCACGAGCGCTCTCCCCCACCACCAATACAGTCAGGGACTTGCGGGCATGGGATTGCCAGACCGGATTGCGACTCGCATCTTCACCCAAGGTGATGAACGGCTGTTTGGCCGACGCGACCTGCTCACGCAAGTACCCGATCGACGCACCGATGTAGTTGCTCGGCACCACCATCAAGTGCAATTCATGGTGATTGCGAAATAACGAAGACAACCCTTGATAATTGGCCAGGGCGACCACGCCGATCACCGCAGCCGACACCCCACTCACCACTAACTTGCTTAATAGCTCTCTGGGCCAGCGGCGATACTTTATCGGTGTTTTCAATAATAACCAGGACGGCAACACGCCTAACAAACCGAGGTAAACAAACAACTTTAACGACAGTAAATCACGCACTTCCGTGGCATTGGTTTCGGCGAAGTTACGAAACATGCCGGCATCGATCAGCACACCATACTGAGCCATGAAATACGCCACACCGGCGCTGATCAGAAAAAGCACTATCAGCAAAGGCTTGAGCAGCCCACGGAACGCCACCAGTGTCAGTACCAGATTGAAGGCGAACAACACCAGTACCCCAAACGCCACACCGATCAGCGCGCCCCCGCCGCCACCCGCCGTGATGGTAAGCAGGTGCTGCCAGAGCACGACGTTAAAGCCCACTAATAAAAAGGCACTGGCGACCAGCGTGATCCACTCGGGGCGCACGGGTTTAAGAGTCAGCATGATGGTTGACCGTTTCCTGAAAGTTGCTCTTTATAAAAAAAGTGCCGAAGAAAAGTATGAAAAAACCTTTTCCTACGGCAACGCGAACTTTAGGCAGCCCACTATCAATTTTTTGTGAAAAGAGTGCTAATAAATAATTTTTTAAGCCGCCCTTTTTAACGGCAAACCACACGTTTTAACCCATGTGTAGCATGTCGCTGAATTCAGGCCTGATTCAGATACCAACGCCAGTCCTGCTCTCCCACCTCGCCCATGAACTGGCGGTATTCGGCGCGCTTGACCGCCAGGTAAACACCAAGGAATTCATCACCGAAAGCTTCCCGAGCCCAGGTCGAAGCTTCAAGCGTGCGCAAGGTAGTGAGCCAGTCAGTGGGCAGCAATTCGCTCGCCTGGGCGTAGCCATTACCTTGCACCGGCGCACCGGGATCACACTGCTCACGGATGCCACGATGGATGCCGGCCAGGATCGCCGCGGCGGCCAGATAGGGATTGGCGTCGGCCCCACAAATGCGATGTTCAATGTGCCGCGAGAACGCCGGGCCGCCCGGTACCCTAAGGCTCACTGTGCGGTTGTCCACGCCCCAGGTCGGCGCCAGCGGCGCGTAGCTGTTGCTCTGGAATCGCCTGTAGGAATTGGCATTCGGGCAGAACATCAGCAGTGAGTCGAGCAAAGTATCGAGCATCCCGCCCACCGCATGGCGCAGCAGCGGCGTGCCATCGGCGGCCTCGCTGGCAAACAGATTGTGGCCCTCGCGGTCCGCCAGGCTTACGTGCATGTGCATGCCCGAACCGGCCAGTTCCTCGAACGGCTTGGCCATGAAACACGCCTGCATGCCGTGTTTATGCGCCACGCCTTTGACCAGACGCTTGTAGCGCACCGCTTCATCCATGGCTTGCAAGGCATCGGTGCGGTGTTGGAGAGTGATTTCCACCTGACCCGGCGCGTATTCGGAAATGGCCGTTCGGGCCGGGATGCCCTGCGACTTGCAGGCCGCGTAGAGGTCCGCCAGGAACGGCTCGATCTGTTCCAGTTCGCGCAACCCATAAACCTGCGTGGCGCGGGGGCGGCCGCCATCAGCGTCCCGCGCCGGTTGCGGTCGGCCCAGGCTGTCGCGCTGCGCGTCCAACAGATAGAACTCCAGCTCCGCCGCCATCACCGGGTAATAACCGTCGGCCTGCAAAGCGTCGATCACTTGGCTGAGCAGGTAACGCGGATCGGCGATGGTCGCCGGCATGCCTTCTTGAGGATGCATGCTGACCTGAACCGCGGCAGTGGGGATCAGCCGCCAGGACATTCGCTGCAAGCTGCCGCTGATGGGATAAGCCCGACAATCGATGTCGCCAACATCCCACACCAGCCCGGAGTTTTCGACGTCATCGCCGTTGATGGTCAGCCCGAGGATGGTACTGGGTAAAGGCCGCCCACTTTCGTAGACCGCCAACAACTCGTCCCGGTGCAGCAGTTTGCCCCGAGGCACACCGTTGCTGTCGAGGATAAACAACTCGAACAGCTCGATATCCGGGTTTTGCGCCAGGAACGCCTGTGCTTGTTGCAAGGGGGCAAAAGAAAGAGGAGTAGAACTCATGGGAACGCTCGTATTTTCATGTCGGACGGGCGACAAAGCACCGTCAGTCTGTGCTCGCGGTCAACGAACACTGTTTAACGATCAACAGGAAATACAAGCATCTGGAGGACGGGCGTGACGACAATGCCAGAGAGCCCAAAAAGCCAGTTCTGAGGGCAGCGCACAAAGCGTGGGGGACACACCGGACATAAACCTGCCGACCGGGCCCATTGCGGCGAATGACGGGTATTGGATTGCTGCAGGCCAACCGTCCATAAAAAAGATCACAGGAAACACACCCTTGCAGCGTCCCACGTCACCCACGCCGGTTAAACCTTGATTTGACGGAGCTTGGATCGCAACGAGCTAAACAATCGGCAAACGGATCAAGTGATGATCGATCCGTCGTGTTCGTTACATTATCTGTCCCACTCCCGACCGTGAAACTGGCGGCCTGGCATTCTCCTGGGACGATCGTTCCGTTAGGATCAAAGGTCTGGTTTGCGCAAGATCCGCGCAAGGAGCACAGCGAGAGACAGAACGGATGCTGAACAGTAACTCCCTCAGAAAACTCGATATGCAAGACCTCATGGTGTTTAACGCCGTGTACGAGCAAAGCAGCGTCACCGGTGTATCCGAGGCGTTGTGTGTCAGTCAGTCAACGGTCAGCTACTGCCTCAAGAAACTGCGGACCTGTTTCGACGACGAGCTGTTCATCAATACCCGCACCGGCATGCGCCCCACGTATAAAGCCGAGGCCATGTACTGCCATGTGCGCGCCATCTTGCAGAGCATCAACCTGTGTCATGCCGGTGCGGCCACGGTTGATCCCGCCCGGCAAGCCATCAAGCGCCTGAAGGCCTGCCGGGATTTACCTTGAAACGCAGTGCAGCCAGGCCGCCGATAGCGTCTGGCTGCGCGAGCGGATCGTCAAGCTCCGAAGCACCTGCCCTCAAGCGCCGACGATAGCCTTGGCATAAGGACCTCGATCGATGTCGAGGATTTCTACGCACAGTTGCACGGAAACGTCAGCTGGCCAGTCGCCCAGATCCTGGATCACCGCCAGCAGATTTTCGGCCAACTGCTTCTTGATCTCTGGCGAACGGCCACTCAACAAGGCCAGCTTCACATGGACGAAACCTCGCTTTTCGAAAACGGTGCCCACCAGGAAATTCTCGATTTTCACAGCCCGGCTTTTGATGTCCGATTCGGCAGCGAACTGACCGGATGCCACCAGCGCATTATTCAGGCGCAACAGTACGACACCTTCGTCTAGCTTGGGCAGGTTGGCGGTGTACTCCATGTGCAGGTGAGGCATGTGTTCGACTCCTGTTCGAAAATATGACGATGTGGTTTCAGCCGTCGCAACCATACCTCGACTTTACTTTGCTCACGCAGGTTTTGTTTCGTGGAGCGGTTTCAGGATTTGCGCCGAGTCCCCGCGCTCACTCATGAACGCCTCCAGCCGTGAGCGCAACCAGCGTTCGGCCGGATCACTGTCGACATGGCTCAGCCAGACCATGGAGAGGTCCAGGGTCGGGGTTTTGAACGGTAAAGGTTCACTGAACAACTGGCCCGAAGCGGCCATGGCGGCGGCAGTATAGTCTGGCAGGCTGGCGATCAGATCGGTGCCCGCCAGCAACGCAGGCAGCGCACTGTACTGCGGAACGGACAGCACAACCTGGCGCTTGCGTCCGATTTCGGCCAGCCACTCGTCAACAAAACCGGCGACGTTGGCGGTATGGGACACCAGCACATGAGGTCGTGAGCAATATTCGTCCAGGGTCAAGGGCGTGTCCGATGCATCGGCCCGCAGCACACTGGGCTGAATATGACGCAACAGTTTGCGCTTGGCATTGGCCGGTAACCCGCGTGTCTGACTGATGCCCACGGTGATGTCGCCCGAGGCCAACAAATCAGGGATGCGCCAGTAATCGACGTGCTGGACCACAAATACAATCTGCGGCGCCTCCTCGCGCAGACTGCGCAACAGCGGCGGCAACAGGCCAAACTCGACGTCGTCCGACAGCCCGATGCGAAACGTCATGGTGCTGCTGGCGGGGTCAAAATCGTGGGTCAGGCTCAGCGCCACCGACAGCGAGTCCAGCGCCGGTGACAAATGCTGGATGATCTCCTCGGCCCGCGCCGTGGGCTCCATGCGATGACCGACGCGAATGAACAACGGGTCGTTGAACATCTTGCGCAACCGATTGAGGGCCGAGCTAATGGTCGGCTGACCCAGAAACAGTTTTTCCGCCACCCGTGTCACGTTGCGCTCAAGCATCAGCGTTTCGAAAACCACCATCAAATTGATGTCAGCCTTGCGCAATTCATTGCGGTTCATCCACCGTCCCCGATTCGTATCATTTGAGCGAAAGCGCTGCAATTATTGGCAATATCTCATAATCATTGGAAACGAATTTCCAATAGCGAAAAGCTCCAGCTTGGCTAGGCTGCGACAACATGTTCAAAACATGTCTTGAATGAATTAATCGCAGGGAGCGAACCCATGTATTTTGAGATCTACAGGCAAAGCCGAGGCACCCATAGCACTGGAAAAGGCCAGTGGCGGTGGCGCTTGAGAGCCGGCAACCACGAAACGATCGCCAGCGGCGAATCCTATGTGAACAAGGCCGATTGCCTTCACGTCATCGGGTTGATCAAGAGCGCCCAAGGCGAGACACCTGTGAAAGAAATCTGAAACAGCGACGCGCTGTACGGATCAGTAAGCTGCTCGGCGTGACGAGCAGTTTTCTGCGACCTGAGTCCGGCTCTCGCTTTTTACTGCTCCAACGCCTATCAGACAGGTATCGTGTGCAGACAAAAGCGAGAGGCCGGTCTAAATGACTCAATCAAACCGTGATCGCGACTGGCTGGTGCGGGCGCCTGATTCGAGAAAAATGGAACGCATCGAAGCCTATTTCAGTGGCCATGGCTATACCACCCACCGGCATGACACCTACGCCATCGGCGTCACGCTTTGCGGTGTTCAGAGTTTCAATTACCGCCATAGCAAACGCCATAGCCAGCCTGGCGGAACCATCGTCCTGCACCCGGATGAAGTTCACGATGGCGAAGCAGGCACGAGCGACGGCTTTCGTTACCGGATGTTCTACATTGAGCCGTCAATGATCCAGCAAGTGCTGGGCGGCAAACCCTTGCCCTTCATCGAAGGAGGGTTGTCGAACGATCCTCACCTCAATGTCGCTACCCGCAGATTATTGAATTGCATGGATCATCCGCTCGATCCGCTTGAGGAAGAAGACGGCATCTACGATATGGCCCAGGCACTCGACAACGCAGCGGGTAACCGGCGTGGACGGCGGTTGATTGACTACTCGGCGGCAGAGCGTGCACGACTGTTTATTCACGATGCCCTTGACCAGCCCATCAACCTGGATGATTTGGTCAGGGCGAGTGGCCGGGATCGATGGAGCCTGTCCCGGGATTTTCGAGCGCTGTATGGCACCAGCCCCTATCGGTATATCAACCAGCGACGCCTGAATAAAGCCCGTCGTCTGGTCATTAATGGCATGCCATTGAGTGAAGCAGCCCTGGCTTGCGGCTTTTTCGATCAGAGCCACATGACCCGGTTGCATACCCAGGCGTTCGGCATTTCACCAGCCCGCTGGCTGAAGATGCTGCGCTGACGGCGGGCGCCATGCCCCACAAAAAGCTGCACAATCATCCAATACCCGCTCAGACTCAGGCAGTAAGGTCGCTCTTCCCTCTGCACAAGACGAGCATCCCCAATGAGTACTCACTACTCCCCCATCAATTTCGCTCAGAAATACGCACTCTTCCAGGAACAATGGGCCCCAAAAGTCGTGGCCGAAATGAACGACTACCAGTTCAAAATCGTCCGGCTCGAAGGTGATTTCGTCTGGCACGCCCACGCCGATACCGATGAAACCTTCATCGTGCTGGAAGGCGAGCTTCGAATTGATTTTCACGACGGCGCCGTGACGATTGGCGCGGGCGAGATGTACGTGGTGAAAAAAGGTGTCGAGCACAAGCCCAGCGCCGTACTGGAAGTGAAATTGCTGTTGATCGAACCTCGCGGCGTCATCAATACCGGCGAGCAAACCAATGAGCGAACAGCGGTCAATGATGTCTGGATATAACGTCGCCCCGTGAGGCAATCGATGCCAGGGGTCAATCGTACTCAGCCTCCTGATGCTCACCCAACAGGCGCCGCTGGCGAGATGTCGCGGCAGCCAGCACAGCGGGGTTGAACTGCCAGTCCAGATAAGGCGAGAACTTCTGCGCGATCATCCGCCGGCCATAGTGAACCTGCAGCATATAACGTGAACGGTCGACGCTGCGGTTCTCGCTGCCGGCATGCCACAACTCGCTGCGCAGCACCAACACATCGCCAGCCCGACACAACACCGGCTGTGCGACGCGCCCTTGCCACTGCGTTTCGCCCGCCACGGGCGCCCGCCCCGCCCGATGACTGCCGGGAACGACACGGGTGGGGCTCAGGTCGGCATCAATGTCGTCGAGGTAAAACTGCGCGGTGCAAATCTGCATCGGCAACTCGAAAGCTGGATCGGCCAGAAGCTGTGCTGGCAATGCCATTGCCAGGTAATCCAGGTGCAACGGGGCGCCGACAAACCCAGGATGGCAACGCCAGGCTGTCTGCCCGATGATGTGGCAGTCGTCTCCCAGGGCCGCCTCGGCCAGCTCGATCACCCCGTCCATATCGAGAAACGGCAACCAGAACGGGTCGCGATTGAACACGCATTTGTAGTGATCGATCACGCCGCTATAGTCCCAATGCAGGGGTTTGAGGCGATCAATTGCAAGGCGCAGGTCGGTGATTTGCGCGGCACTCAACACCGCGGGCATCAGGACGAAACCGTCCTGATGCAGGGCGCGCAAGCGGTCGCTGGTCAGCGCCGCCAAGGATTGGGGGGTGGCCACGATCACGCCTGGGCTCAGGTGCGAAAACGGCCGGTCAATTCCGCCAGTGTCCTCGACAGGCCGGAAAGCTGCTGACTGGCATGCATGCTCTGGGCAGAGTTCTGCGCCGCTTCGTTGGACAGGTCGCGGATGTCGGAGATGTTGCGGGCGATTTCCTCAGTGACGCTGCTCTGCTCTTCACAAGCGTTGGCGATCTGCGCGGCCATGTCGTTGATCCGCTGTATGGAACCGCCCGTGCCGCTGAGTACCTGATCGACACTCGCGGCCCGCTCAACGCTGTCACGGGCCTTGGTGCTGCCGACGTGCATCGCTTGCACGGCCTTGGCGACACCGGACTGCAGGCGCTCGATGCGGACCTGGATATCCTTGGTCGAATCCTGGGTCCGCGCCGCCAGCGCCCTGACTTCGTCAGCCACGACGGCAAAACCGCGGCCTTGCTCACCAGCCCGCGCAGCCTCGATGGCGGCGTTCAGCGCAAGCAGATTGGTCTGTTCAGCGATGCCACGGATCACCTCAAGGACCGCGCCAATGCTGGAGGTTTCCTGGGCCAAGGCTTCGATGGTTCCCGACGCGCTTTCCACTTCCTGAGCCAGTTGGCGGATCGATTCGATGGTGCTGCTGACAACCTCGGCGCCATCGCGGGACTGACTGGTGGCCTGTTGGGCGGCATCCGAGGCATTCAGCGCGTTGTGAGCGACTTCATGCACGGCGGCGCTCATCTGGGTCGCGGCGGTGCTGACCTGATCGAGTGCCGCATGTTCGCTGCTGATCAGTTGGTCATTGGTCGCGGCCATGCTGGCCATGGCCCGTGCCGCCGCATCGACCTCTCCGGTCACCCGGCCTACCTCGGCAATCAGCGGCTGCAGTTTGTCGAGAAAGCGATTGAACGCGCTGCCGAGTTGCCCCAGCTCGTCAGCCGAACGGACCTCAAGACGCGCCTTCAAATCACCGCCACCCTCCGCAATCTGCTCGACGCGGCTGAGCAAGCGACGCATAGGGCGCAGCACGACCATTGGCAGGGCAACAACGACCAGAATGCAGCCAAGCAGACCGATCAACAAAATGCCTGCCTGATACAACCCAACGTCCTCGCCATTTTCTATCGCCGCGTCTCCCTCGCGATGGGACGCCTGGTCTTCCAGCTCGCCAAGTTTGTCGATGGGATCACGCATGACGTCGAACAGGCGTTCGCTGTCACCAAAACTCAACGTGCTGGCCGCCTCCATATCCCCCACGGACAACTCCATGACCCGCCGCGAAACCTGCTTCCACTTTACAAAAGCGTCATTGAACTGACTGACCAACGCCAGCGCCTCAGCACCGGGCTGCATCGCGGCATATTGCTGCACGCGATCGTAAGCCTGCTTCGCATTCTCCTCATGACTGGCGCTCAGCGCCGTCAGATGCTCGTCCGCATGACCATCGAGCAGACTTCGCTCGGCCACAAAAGCCTGGTAAAGATCGCGATCGGCATTGAGCAACAGGCTGATGGCCGGCAAGTAACGTTTAGTCAGTTGTGTGCTGGACGCCGTCACCTGGTCGATGCCTCTCATGCCCGACCACCCCATCAACACCAACAACAACGCCAGGAAAGCAATCGGCAGGGTAATTTTCCAGCGAAAACCCAGGTCGGCAAAGAACCGCATCATGGGGGGCACTCCTTCTATGGGGGTTAGCTTACCTATCGGCAGGCATGCCTTGAGCTATAGACCATTAGTCTGATTGACACAAAGCTTTCGGCCTGGGCAACACTGTGTTTATGCGGGTTGCGGAGGGGTTGGCCGGGATAGAAAAAGGTGGGGAGACGCAATTGCTGCGGGGAATTTTCTGACATTTCCCGCCCACATAATTCAGGGAATTTTCTGACTCATCATCTGATTGATGATTTCTACAGAAGGGCCCTATAGTCCAAGCGTCGTTCGTAAGAGCGGCTAGGGTTTGGCGACCCGATGACAAATATGCAGGAACCTCTCGCGGATTGCGGAACGCTACCGTGCGCAATATGCTGCTTTTCGGTAGCTATGCGTGGGAGATCTTCGGATCTGCCGGTTTTTCTATTTGTCCGGTTCGCCAACCCGCGTACAGCTACCACCTTATTCGTTTGGCGACGATTAAGAAGGTCATCAATCAAATGGAATTTAAAAAATGAATAGATACATGGCTCTTACCAGTAATGCCGACGATCAACCCCTCTTCGTCGATACCTCCGCGCCTTTGCACATACTGCTTGACACGGCGGGCTATAGAATTCGCGCAGTTACCCAGCTTTTAGAGAACCTCGCAATGCGCGGGGACATTCCCAGCGACTCGGTAATCCTTCAGGACTTTGCACAGCTGTGCTGTATCCCCTTGAGAGATGGCTGTGACGTGCTCGATGTCATCGCCCGACGATTGGATGCAGAGCCGGCCCAGTATTGAAGGGCCTCTACGAAGTGATATCGATCAGTTACCTGTGGCGAGGGGATTTATCCCCGCTGGGCTGCAAAGCAGCCCTAAAAGCCAGACACCCTGTATGTCTGGCTGATTGAGTTGACGTTGGGATTGCTTAGTAGCCCAGCGGGGCGGTGCGACGTTTCGCTAAATCCCCTCCCCACAAATTCAGCGCCTGACTCAATCGCCCTTAACTGACTGGCATTATCTCTCATGGGGCCATTTCGTCGGAGACGAGCATAAATCTATGGCGCTGAAACCCTCTCCTTCCATGCCCAAAACCAAACGCCAGAAACGAAAAAGCCCCTGAAATGTTCAACCACTTCAGGGGCTTAGTCGTATTCAATAATGGCGGAGAGATAGGGACTCACCATACGCACCCCAGAAACCCAACAAACACTGTATTTACTGGCTTTCCCGGTGATTTTACGTAGAATCTTTACGTAGAATCCAATGAAGAAACGACCATGCCGAAGGCCAACAATCTTGAACTCCAAGGCGGCACCTACCACGTTAGGATGGATATCCCTAAGGACGTGCGAGAGGCTTTCGGCGGTCGTCGTATCCTATCGTTGTCGCTTAAAACCGGTTCACGAGAAGAGGCAATGTTCCGGCGCTTACCCATCCTGCATGCATGGAAGAGCCAGATAAAGGCAGCACGTGAAGGAAAAGCACTCCCAGAAGGTTGGCAGGATAATGTCTCAGCGGCGATTGATCAGGTTGACCAATGGACGCAACAAGCCAAACGGGCAAGGATTGGTGAAGACGTACCAGCGATGCCAGCACCTGATGCAGAAGACGTCTCAAAAGCGATGGGAAACCCCAAACTGGTTGCTGCGCTAACAAGCCTCATTCAGCGTCGTCGTGGCGAACCCATGGGAATGGTCAAACTGGAAGATGACCTAGCAGCCCTCGGGAAACAGTTCATAGAAAAGCAGATTTCTAGCGCTCACCGACTCACGACTGAGCAGGGCCAGGAACTGGAAGCGCTGGTAAAAGATCCTGCCAGCTACAAAGCTCGCTCACCAATCACCAAGACCCGGCTCGCTGCTTTCCGCATCTACAGGCTTGAACATCACGTCGCGCTCAAGACGGTGAATCAACAGGAGGCGAAGCTGCTGAGTCTATCGGAGCATCTGCTAGCCACGGGCACCAAACTCGACTTTGATTCTGTGAGTGCTTGGCTACAGGGCATGAAGCTCAGCTCAAAAACCAAGCAGCAATATTTGCTCGCTGCTAGTCAGTTTTGGCAATGGGCAATGACGCATGAGCCTCAGTGGCGACAGACCTTCAAAGGGCATGTGAATCCATTCGAAAAACACACACTGCCCTCCCTCAAGGGTAAGGCCAAACTCGACGCAAAACGGAAGGCTTTCACCATCGAGGAAGTCGGCACTCTGTATTCAGCAGCGAAGAAACAAGGTCTGGATACATTGGCAGACCTGATCCTACTGGGCGGGTATACCGGGGCTCGGATCGAGGAACTGTGTCAGCTTCGCAAGGAGCACCTGATTACCGTCGATGGGGTGAAGATGTTCGATATCGTGGATTCGAAAACAGTGGCAGGCATTCGACAGATGCCGGTGCATCCCAAGCTAACGGCGCTGGTGGATCGACTCAGCAAATCATCTACAGACGGCTATCTGGTGCCTACCGACAGCAACAACAAATATGGGATTCGGTCGGATGCATTGAGCAAGGCGTTTGGCAGACTGAAAACCACGATGGGTTTTGATCGTACCCGCGTGTTCCACTCGATCCGGGCAACGGTAATCACTCAGTTGGTACGAGCAGACGTAGCAGACAGGCTTATCAAGGAGCTAGTCGGCCACGAAACCGGCACAGTGACGTTCGACGTGTATTCGGATGGATCATCACCAAAGCAAAAGCTCAAAGCCATATCGAAACTTCCCACCATTCCAACAAGCTAAACGTCAGTTCGGTTCCTTAGCCCGACTTAAGGCACCGCCCATAGTTCGAAGAAAACAAACCTTCAAATGTATTGGCCGAATAAGTTTTGTGTAAAAGCGTCCGCGCCCGCAAAAACCGGCAGGCTGTTTGCAATACCTCGAAAACGATGAAAACAGGCTCGCTCCAGCTAGGTCGCGGCCCACAGACCAATTCCATGTTTCGCACACAAATTACGCACACACTTATCCACAGGTAGTACGTTGCAATCACTCACAAGAACACATTATCTTGTAGCACGGCATGAGAAAAGCCCTACATGTAGGGAGGGTGTCGTAGATAGAAGACCGTAGGTCTGTAGAAGGGAAAGCTTGCGAGTGGTCACGCGAAGTTTGGCGACAGAACGTGATCCACCCGCACCACCCCCGATACACCCGTTTCGAAAAACGCATGAATCTGGGCAGGCGGTTATTAAGCCAACAGCGTGACCGTCACGTCAACAACACTTTGAGTGTACGTTGTCACGCCCAGAGGATTGCATCACTGCAATTTCTCTAAAGGCACCATTTACCATGGCTAGACGTCCCCGTCACCGCTTGTCGTCTCAACGTACCAAAAGTGTTTTCGTCCACGATTATCCCCGCTGGCGTTTTGGGCGGTGGGAGCATGTGAGGCAGCATTTCCGTAGCCCGCCTTTCCAGTATGTACTCGATCTTTAATCGATGAAGACGAATCACCAACTTGGCTCAGGTTGGTGATTCTCTATACCTAGGAAACCAAAATGTCTGGACAACCCAGCCCAGTCCTACAGTTGAAAGTCGCTCACAATGAAGCGGCAAGCAAACTGGACTACTTCATTCTCGGCGTGACGTTGGCAATCTGTGCCTACCTCGCCCAAACCAACCCCTACGCCCAGCTAGGCGTCAACAAGGAAACGTTTCTGCTTGGTAGCCTGCTGGTTTTCGCAACCAGTGCGATCTGTGGTTTCAAAAGGATCGAATCAACGATTGCAGCGCTTCGAATGAATGCTGTTGCGCTGGAAGAACCTAACCCACAAGTGCGGGCCTACTGCATCATGAAGCTCAACGAAAGACGAGAGTCGCACTGGTGGTACAAGGCACGGAATCTCCTTTTGGCTGCTGGCCTCCTGTGTTATCTCGCCACGAAGGTGTGGGACACGTATCAAAGCCACGGCTGGATCACTGTCAGTTGAGCTGCATCTTACTCACCGAGGGGAAAGTCATGAAAGCAGGGATAGCGGCAGCGGTTGCACTGGTAGCAGCACTAGGGTGTGGTCAGGCCATGGCAGGAGATGGAAATGAACTACTGAGGAGCTGTAAAGAGGCTGTCCGCGACGCAGATGGCGAGCGCGACACCAGTCACATACAAGTCGGATATTGCTACGGTCTGGTGAACGGGGTTATGAACACCATGGTAGCAATGAACGATTACATGCTTCCAAAAGAAAAGACGTGCTTCCCCGAGGGCCTGATGAATCAGCAGGCAGCAAGAATAGTTGCCAAGTATTTAGAAGAGCATCCTGCTTCACTCCACCGAGACGGAGCATTCCTCGCCATGGCGGCCTTTCAAAACTCCTATAAGTGTCGAAGATAACCCGTGCGTGTTTTCCAGATTTTCATTTTTCCGCCAGAATTTTCGACCACTTGAAGGATCGATCAGCCTTCAAGGCTGAAAAATAACCGCGCTGCTAAGCGGTGTGCGACGGGGGCTTACCTGATCGCTATAAAAGCAGAAATAACCGCCCCACCCGAGGCGCTACAACACTCTCAGAGCCCTTGTGCGACTCGCGCTAGTACACTTTTCTCCCGTACATGACAAAGCCCGCTCAGGGCGGGCTCATGGACTGTCTGAAACCCTAGTTCATTTCACGTTTGATCCTGTACACAGTCGCCACGCCGCAGTCAGCGAGCTTAGCCACGTCGTCGGCTGAAAGGGTTGGACTCTTGGTTATGATCGCTTGCACCTTATTCCAGAGTTCCGCGTTCTTGCCCTTTCCGGCTGGCTTCCATTCTGGGTCAGCAGCTCGCTTGTTGCTTAGTCCTTGCTTGATGCGTTCAACGCGCTTCTCTTGGTCGAGACGGGCCATGGTTGCCATGAGGTCGATCAACATGTCATTGATGACTTTCATAATCTGACCGGTTATGCCCTTGTCTTCGACCATCATGTGACTGGTGGGCAAGTCATGCACCAAGAGGCGAAGCCCTTTATCTGCAATGGTGCGTTTCAACACCTCCCAGTCAGCCATAGAAAGGCGACTCAGACGGTCTACCGACTCACACAGGAACACATCGCCACGTTCTGCCACTTCCAGCAAACGTATCAGTTCAGGGCGATTGAGCTTGGTGCCACTGATGTTCTCGGCATACACGCCTACGATGGTTAATCCCTTCTCAACAGCAAACGCCTCAAGAGACTCTTGGGCGCGGTCTGCATGTTGTTCCTTGGTACTGGCACGGAGGTAGATGTGGGCGTTCATTGATGGCTATCCTTTAGTCCATTTAGAAGATAGATCAATGATAATTTATCAGATAGCCAAACGTACATAGTTATTTGATAGATAAATCAAGCTTCAGACAGACGGCTATCGCACTACCAAACATGTCTACTTCTTTGATAGCTCGGCGGCAACCCAAGCCTGTAGCTCTCCAGTAGGATCAAGCACCCTCATTGTGCCAAGTGGAGTGGGCGAGACCTCCGTGTAACGATCTGGCCCACCCTCGCCATTGAACTGCACCAGCCCGAAATTGAACAAGCGCTCAAAGATGGCGACATCCTTTCCAGTGACTTCGCTCTGACTCTCATGAATTCGTTTAAGCAACTCATCCAAGACTTCTGTTCCGAATACAGGCATTTCAACTCTCCTTGCGCCCGGCATGGGCGAAACTCAAGTGAAGGCATCAGCTCGGAGCCTGTCAATGTTGTGCTTTTGCGCAAATCGGTGATTCCGACTCAAAAATGTAATTTTGGCGTAGAAACCCCGGACTGAGCCGGAATCACTGCGGCGAGCTTATCCATGGATTACGGAAAGCCCCGGAAACACTGACCTATAGCTAAACGCTATTTGTTGATATGACTTGATAGAGTAGTTTGCAAGCAGGGTTTTAGTGGGGATTTGACCCAGTTGTTGTGAATTTCAACGGAGGTTATGGCGGGAGTTTTACTCACACTGCTAAGCTGGCGCTTTGATACAACCTTCGTAAAGGACTACCACATGGTTAAGAAAATATTATTCCAGCGCCCTGCGTGGTTCCGACACGAAGGGTTTTGGAGAATTGCACAAGTGGTGAGGCTAGGACCATCGGCGGCACTGGGCTTATTCGGATTACTCGTATTAGTGGCTGGCCTCCTTCGCCCTGATAAAGATTCTTCATACGAGATAGCAATCAACAGCTTCATCGGTGCAATAGCCATCTTCGTGACTATTCACCTTATGCTCAGGTTAATAGTGTGGATTATTGACGGGTTCCATCCCAAAGCGGGATAACCACCACAGCTCACGCTGTGAACAACGGGAGTAAATGGGATGCGTGCAGAAGGATGGCGACGGCTCTGGGAGGTTGCAAAGGTGCTTGCCTCAGTCGCCGGGGCAGCTTGGGTTGTGATGATGTTGGTGAGCGTCCAGCCTCTGCTGCCAGCAGGTTCGGCCCCATCAGCATCCCAGATAGCTACTGGTTTCTTCCTATCAGCCGTTGTCAGCGGGGGTGTTGTCTATCTTGCCCTAAGCACACTTCAATGGCTGTGGGAGGGCTTTAGAGTCAAACCCACTACTCCCACGGAAGAGGATGATCAACCATCGGATACAACTCCGACAACGGCAGAAGCACTGGAACAGCGTCCAGCTCTTGCCCATCCAGACAATCAGCAAATGAACGAGCGTCAGCAGCAACGCTGACAGGGCTTTGCACCGTCGCCACCCCCCTTGCAGGGCGCTGAGCTTTGAATACGATTGGCTTGTATGGCGGGATACGCTCTCCATTGTCCATAGTGCTGGTGTGGCGCTCTACGAACTCGGTTAGCACGTCACGGATGGCATCAACAGGCTTGCCGTGGAGCACGTCAAACACTGCCTGTAGCTCTTCCTCATTGAGCGTGGTTCTACTCATGTGCAGCGCTGTAAAGGGGCTCACACGTTTGCATATCACGCCCAGCACTTCGGTTAGTTCTGGTCGGTGCTGGGCGTGGCGCTCAAGCTCCTGGGACAACACTTCGAATGGTGTAAGCATCGTTGTCTTGATCTGGAAGCCACTCCCCTCCTTTCCCTCAAGCTTGGCCTTGAGAGCTGATAGAGCCTTGCCTGACATGCTATCGAGAGCATCTAGGTGGGTGCGTTGTTCTGGTACGGTTGGGTCTAAGTGGTCGTGTAGCCAGCTCAGCACCTTGTGTCGTTGCGTTGGTTGAATCTTGGCAACCTTCACAGCCTCAGCCACTACGTCAGCACCTAGGAAGGCGATGATGCGTTGCACGGTTTGCCTGCGTGGGGCGCCCTTCTCTACTGAGTGTTTCGATACCAAAGCATTGCGATTGATGCTCAGGCCATGGCCGTAGTGGGTTGTGGCGTGAGTGCGGTTGAGCTTCACTGGCACCACTACCAAGTTGGGAGCGTGGTAGAGGCCAATGGTGTTATCACCTTGCACGGGGTGAATGTGGCTGATCTCAAAATCCTTGATCTCTCCGTAACGGTTGGCTTTCAGCTTGAGCTTGTACACGTCATATAGGGCCACCAGTGATTGCACGGTGTGGCCTGCGAGGATCTGGAGGGTTCCGGCACGCTCACATTCGTAGGCCAAGTGATAAAAGAATGCTGAATGGGTGGCACGGTTTGTACGGGATACTCGGCGTTTCTTCTTGGTGGCTTCTTTCTGGCACTGGGTGGTGCAGTAGGTCTTTTTAGTGCTAGTGGTGCGGAAACGCTTTTTACAGTGCGGGCACGTTGGTTGGCGTATCGCCTTATTCTTGTCCGGTGTTGCTGAGGTCATTGAATGCTCCGTCTCGGTTAGCAGGGTATGTAGGCTTAGGATTGATTACGCTGTATGCGTGTCGGCATTGACCGCTACAAAAGGCTTCCACCTTTGGTGTTTGGAACTTGGTAGAGCAGTTGCGACATGTGCATGTCTTCATGCTGTGAATACCTCGTATGGAATTGCTGGGTTACCGTCTGGGTGGGTAACAATCCAACGGAGTTGACCAAATGGGTTGATGATCTGTTTGATTACAAACTTCTTACGTGTTGTTCCGATCAGGGTCATGGCAGCGGTTAACGCCGCCCCTGATGATTTGAATTCGAATGGCAGCGCCATACAGTTGTCTCCTATGAAATGGGATATACATGTGTGCTTGCATCACTCCGCTTGCGGAGTTACGCACACGGTTGTTGATGCACACGAAAAATGGCTACACCCCTTATAAAACAAGGTGTGGGGCGTTTTGTATCATGCAGATACTGCTACTAGAGCAGTGGTTACTTTTTGACAACACTGACGAATATAAAACGTTGCTAGGCAGATAGACAAAAGGCCGCAAGCGGCCCTAGAGTCTCGTTAAGGAGTTATATGGGTTTCATTTATTCAACCTCCTTTTGGGCTGCCCGAATTTTTCTTAGCTCTTCATCCCACAAAGCGCGTGTACTCTCCGTGGTTATCTTTTCCACCTCAGATGCGCCCATACCCCGAGCGTCCACGTTCACCTCGACGTGCAACTCAGTGTGGGATTGATCGATCTTACTTTCAGTAGGCTTACTAGTGACTTGGCCGTTAAGATCACCCGGCCCCAACCAAGCTGGCAACACTGGTTGACTACGCTGTTTAGCCGCTGCACCATCTAGAATATCGGTCGTAGTGTAGGGCTGGTATGGGCGGAACTGGCGGAACTTACCATCTGCTAGGTTTTCCAAATCAGAGCTAAACTTTGATAAGTCTAGCGGCGGAAATTGCAAACCAGCAATGTTCATTTCCAACGCTTCAACTTTGTTAGCGTCGCCCTTGCGGTAATCCGGCACGCTAAATAACCAGTTCCAAAGCTCGCCAATAGGCCCGCCTTGATGCTGGGTATCGCCATTAACAGCGCTGTAGTCGCCCACTCCCACCATCGCCGTAGATACGGCGACGTCATTGGTGGACATTCGGCTTTGCAACTGCTGCTGCTCTGTTTTCTCTGTCCCGTCTGCGTTGCGATTGGCCGCGAGACGAAGCATTGACGTGCTGAGTTTAGTCAAGCCTAAATCTAATAGCGCTAAAGTTTCTTTGAACGGTTGCATGGCTGCATTCAAATCACGCTCAGCCTGAATCCTTTCCAGAATCACACCCTTCAACTCTTCACTTGAATTAATAGCGTTGTCATTCAAATAGCTTTGATTTTCCGCACGTTGTTGAGCTGCTGCGATAGAATTCATTTGCTTATCAAGGAGGTCAACGTTCGTTTTCAGGAAATTAGTCATACCCTGATCGAAGTCTTTAGCCAGAATCTTGCCGTCAGTTACAGCCTTCTTGAACCACCCGGCTTGTTCTTCAACTTTGCCTTTGAAATTAAGACGTGTTGCAGCAGCTTGTCGGATAGATGCAGCAACAACCCCACCAACAGCATCGAACAAATCGTTTACATCAGAGCCTTCTGGCTTACCTTTTGCCCGAATCTGATTCAACTGGTAGTTGGCTCGCTTCTGAGCTTCCTTATCGAGAGCAGCAGCACGGAACGTTGCTGACTGATCTTCAAACATCTTGGTGGCAATCGTCAGACTCTTACCAAGGGCAAGTTGACCTTGGATGAACAGAGCAAAGGACTTCGCTGTCTCGACTGACACTTCCTGACCATACTTGTTGCTGATATCTACAAACTGATCGCGAGCAAACTTTTGGTTTTCGGGATTCTTGCCACCGGCACTTTGAAGTGCCGTATTAAACTGTTCTGCGCCACTTGCGTCAGATTGTCTTTGTGTAACACGCTCACTAAGGTAGCTGACACCGCGTACAAGCCCGTATAACGCTGCTGAGGCCGCTGTAAGCCCGATAGCGAGACCACCGAAGTCCATAGGCTTTGGCGCAGCCTGACGGGCCTGCCAAGCCTCGTGGCGTTGAGCAGCAAACTGGTGACGCTCAGTAGCGCGGGCTTCACGATTAGCGGTTGCAGCCTTAGTTGTCGCCCAGCGCTCAGCCTGTCGAATGCCATTTGCACGAGCATTATTTAATGCCAGTTCGGCACGCTGAAATCTCGTTTGCTGAATCATTGCCTGCTGTTGAAGCTGCACCGTCCGAGCTTGCCTCTTTTGCAAGATGTCAGCAAGGCGAGCCTGACGGAGTGCTGACTGTTCGGCGGTTGTGTTTAGTTTCGCCTTACCGAGTTCAACTTTCAAAGCTTCCTGTTGAGCCTTGTGTTGCTTGCTCAAGAGCACGGCTTGTTGTTGCTGAGCTTTCAACGCATTGGTTTGTAGCCAAGCCTCTTGCTTTGTCCCTGCTGACACTAACTTTTGTTCTGAAATCTGTGTAGCGAATTGCTGGCGACGTAGCTTAGACAGTTTGGTTTCCGTCAAAAGCTCCTTATCCAAACTTCTACGAATGGACGCATCAAGTTTCATTCTCTCAGCACTAGCACCCTTACTAGCAGAAATATTGAAAGCCTTGCTCAACTTGGCCTGAAGAGCTGTAGCTTCTTTCCCGACACGAGCCATTGAAGCCTCAGCAGCTTTCAACATTGCCATGAAACGCTGTAGGGGCGATGTATTTACGTCAAATACCAACTTACCAGTTAGGCGTGCAACCTCTTCATTAATACCGGTCATTTCGTTTCACCATAAGCGCCACGACCGTGTTTCAGCTCCAGCAGCTTATCGAATGCGCGATTGAATGCAGTTGTATTGCGCCCATAATGTTTGACGACAGCTTCGTCGTAGTAGTCGCCTCGGTTGTTGGTGAGGTAATCGGCGAATACATCTTGCACTGAGCGAGAGCCAGACAGTGCAAAATATAGACTACCGTCTTGGTGGCGAACCCAGCGGTAATTAAATTCAACATCAAATCCGTGATACTTGCGAAGCCATTGCCTAAGAGCACATGTGAACATGCGAATTTTCGGGTGGCCGGTCATTTTTGTAATTGAGTGGTGTTGCGGAGATTTTTTCAACTCCTGAATCGGTGTAACGCTCGATGTCATTATTTTCCTTTGTTTAATTTAGCTTGTTTGGCAAGCTCAATAATCTTGTTGGCACGTTCTCTTGCTGCAAGCAACTCCAGAGCCGCTTTAAATGCGATTACAGCCTCTTCCGAGGCTTCTTCACCTGCTGGTAGCGCTTGTTTAGTTACGGCCTCTGTAGTGACGCCTGAAGAGCTTGTAGCAAGTGTGTCTTTGGCAAACTTCTGACGTAGTAGCAACTCCGTACCTGACAGAGTGCTTGGATCAATTTTATCGGTCATTGTGCGTTACCTTCGGCAGTCAGTCGGCCAGATTTAATTAGTTCATCGCGAAGCTTGGCACGTGACGCAGCGAGTTCATCGCGAACTTCTTGTTCACGGCTCAAACGATTCTGTTCTTCGGTCTGTAGACGGTCACGTTCATCCTTGAGTAGAGCGAGTGCCACTTGGCGGTCAATCTCAGCATTCAACGCTGCTTCAAGCTCTGCTTCGTAGTCTGCTCGCACTTGCTTGCAAACTTTAACAAGGTCGCGTTCCTGATCTCGCGCTGGCTTTTTCAAATACAGCGTAATGAACGAAGCTAGCGGGCTTTCCAGTAGCATTGCAGTTGGTAGCCCTCCCGCTGGTTCAAGTGGAAGCCATCCGGCTGCACGGTATTGGTGATACAGTTCAAGAGCCTCTACCAGTGTGCCGGGGTTGAACTCGACAATTGCACCAACGATACCGGTGCTTGGATTTTCGATTCGTGATTCGTAGAAGCCTTTTGCGTTCTGGCAGCGTTGGCGGTATTCCAATTCGCTAAATGCAAATTGCATTGGTGTAGAAGTTGGTTTACTCATGGTTTTGCTTCCTTCTGTTTTTATGGTTGGTGTTGCTCGTTGTTTGCGCTGTTGAGCGCGATGGTGTTGCATGTAGCATTTGTGGCTACAAGTTTGCTTTGATGCTCTTTTCGTTTGCATGGGTGTGTTGCAGACCACGCACGGTCTTACCACGGTTAGTGCCATCAGGCCTCCGGTGAGAATAATCTGTGTGAGAATAAGGAAACTCAGGTAAAAGTTAGCCGGAACAAGTCCGGCTAATGAATGCACAAGGCTTTCGAAGTTACATGAGTGTGTTGCGAATTTGGGGCGAGGGGAAAATCTAAAAACCCCTCTCAGCATTTGGCCCACTCTGCTGTATGAGTGCTATTGGCTGCCTTGCGTGCAGTCTGACCGTTTGTGACAGGGATCAACCACCGCCCCTATCGGGCGATCCTTGAGGCATTTCAGCCTTGGTCTGGCAAGTATTGGCCATCGCCTTGCTTAAACGATGGAGAGGCTTGTGGGGAGCCTCGGCCACAGCAAAACAGAACTCAGTCATTAGCTGGTTCTGTGTTTGATGTTCTGGAATTGGATAAAACGTAAGGCAAGAAAGGAACAAAATTTATCTATCTCTTGTACCTAATTTTACCACGAAACCTCATTTTTGTCAAGATCAACCATGACTTTGCTCGCATTGTCAAGCAAGTTTCCCGATATTTACGCAGGTTTCGGTAGTTATAGTTTTTTATCTCAGCCAGTCCTTTAGCTGCCAGAACAGCTAAAATCCATCATCACCCTCTTATAAGTGAACCAAATGGACTCTGCCCAGATTATCTCCGTCTTCGGTGTTGCAGTGCCCGTATGCACCGCTGTTGTTGCTTGGTTCTGGAAAACTTACCATGAACGGCAAGTGGTGAAAGTTGCCCTAGTGGCAGAAGTGCTTGCCCTCAAGGAAATAGCCAACGCTCGGGAGTACCTAGAAAACCTTCGAAAGACCGCTGATGACCTCGAAGCAATCCCTGAGAACGATAGAGATATGGTTCAGTACCAAATCCTCGTACCGGAGCATTATTGCCGTGTCTACGTGGCAAACATTAGTAAGCTCGGATCGCTGAAGCTCAAGGATGCAAATCTGATCGTGAGGTTCTACCAATACGCGGACAGCGTCATCAGGGATGTATCGCCGGGAGGGGTACTGCATAAAGGCTCATCAGACCCAGATGACTTCAGAGAAAATGCAAGCATCTTGGCGCTAGCGCTAGAAGCCGCTGCCGAGCTTGAGCGTCGTAACCCGATGTAGGCCGCTGGTGACACATCTGGAGGTAAATGGCTACAGGTGGCGACAAACACTCTGCTGGAGCATTGAGAGGGTCTGTAATGACAGTTATTTTACGTAGAATATCTACGTAGAATCCTGAAACCAAAAAAGCCCCGAGACCTTGATCTACGGGGCTTTTCTATGTATGGCGGAGAGATAGGGATTTGAACCCTAGGTACTGTCGCCAGTACAACGGATTTCGAATCCGTCCCGTTCGGCCACTCCGGCATCTCTCCAGTGGCGCGCATCATACCAGCACATTCGCCGGAAGCGAACCCCCGGGCGAAATTTTTTCCGTGCTATCAGATGCTTGCGTCGATTACAGCGGTACGCCCAGACGCTGGGCAACTTCTTCGTAGGCTTCGATGACGTCACCGAGGCCCTGGCGGAAACGGTCTTTGTCCATCTTTTTCTTGGTGTCCTTGTCCCAGAGGCGGCAGCCGTCCGGGCTGAATTCGTCACCCAGGACGATGGAGCCATCGCTGAACACGCCGAACTCAAGCTTGAAGTCCACCAGCAGCAGGCCGGCGTCGTCGAACAGCTTGGTCAGCACTTCGTTGACCTTGAGGGACAATTCTTTCATGCGCGCCAGTTGTTCGGCGGTGCCCCAACCGAACGCCACAACGTGGGATTCGTTGATGAACGGGTCGCCCTTGGCGTCGTCCTTCAAGAACAGCTCGAAGGTGTATGGGTTGAGCTTCATGCCCTCTTCCACGCCCAGGCGCTTGACCAGGCTGCCGGCGGCGTAGTTACGCACGACGCATTCGACCGGGATCATGTCCAGCTTCTTGACCAGGCACTCGTTGTCGCCCAGCAGCTTGTCGAACTGGGTCGGCACGCCAGCGGCTTCGAGCTTCTGCATGATGAAGGCGTTGAACTTGTTGTTCACCATGCCTTTGCGATCGAGCTGTTCGATGCGCTTGCCGTCGAACGCCGAGGTGTCGTTGCGAAACAGCAGGATCAAGCGGTCAGCGTCGTCGGTCTTGTACACTGACTTGGCTTTGCCGCGGTAGAGTTCTTCACGTTTTTCCATGATGGGCTCCGCTTGCTAAGTAGATGGGCTAGGCGATATGTCGCCAGTCGAGCCCTGAATCTTGATCGGCCAGTTGCAGCCAGTCCGGGTCGCACCCGAGGGTGTCGACGAAACATTGCCGGGCCAGCTGCGGCAGGTTGTTCTTGCTGCTCAGATGGGCCAGGACCAGGTGTTGCAGGCCTTGCCAGCCCAACTCGGCCACCAGGAACGCCGCCTGGTGGTTGTTCAAATGTCCGTGTTCCCCGCCTACCCGCTGCTTGAGAAAGTACGGGTAGTACCCGCGCGCCAGCATGTCACGGCAGTGGTTGGACTCGATCATCAGAGCATCGAGATCCCGGTAGCTGTCCATCACCCTGTCGCAATACGAACCCAGGTCGGTCAGCAACCCAAAGCGCCGCTCACCGTCGCTGAATACATACTGTGTTGGCTCCCGGGCATCGTGCGCCACGCTGACCACGCTGACATCCAGGGCACCAATGCGCAGTTGCTCGCCACCGGCCACGAAGCCAGCAGGTTCGATGGGCTTACGCAGACCCGCCAGTGTTCCGCGGCTCAGGTATACCGGCAGATTGTAGCGCCGAGACAGCAAACCCACGCCATGCACGTGGTCGGCATGTTCGTGGGTCACGAGTATCGCGCTCAATTGCGCCGGGTGCACACCCAGGCGCAACAGGCGTTTCTCGGTTTCTCGCAAAGAGAAACCACAATCGACCAGCACATACGTGCCGGCGCTGGTTATCAGCGTGCCGTTCCCCTGGCTACCGCTGCCGAGAACGGCAAAACGCTCCGGATCAGCCCAGGTTGTCCTGAATCACGCCCAACACCTTGCGGGCCACATCGGCCGGCGCCACGGTGTTGATGTTTTTCTCGACGGTCACCTGAACGCTCTCACCCACCTTGCTCAGGCGAACCTGATAACGCTCGGCACGGGCTTCAATTTCTTCCTTGTCCGGCTCGCTGCCGAACAGACCACTGAAGAAGCCAGGCTTCTCATCTTTATTCTCGGCCTTTTCGGCGAGGTTGATGTAGTACAGGCCCAGGCTGCGGTTGATGTCTTCAACCCGCCATTCACCCTGCTCCAGCGCACGACCCACGCTCGACCAGGCACGATCCAGGTCGGAGCCGACGTTGAGCACCGGGTTGCCGCTGCCGTCTTCGCTCAGGCTGACGCGGCTCGGCACGTCGAAATCCCGGGATGCAAGCATCGAAACCGAACCGCCTTGCTCGGCGGTACGGCTCATGCTGGCGAGCATGTCGTCCACCAGCGCGGCGTCCAGGCCGGTGTTGACCGAACGGTTGGTGAAGGCCACATCGGCGGTGCTGCCGGCAGGACGTTCGGCGCTGACCACGTAGATTTCACTGGTGTTGCGCTGCACGCCTGGCTCAATGCGAACCCGCACGCGGCTTTCGCTGTCGGCACCGACACCGGCGGCGCTCAGGCGCTTGGCCATGGCGGCGGACAGCTCATCGGCACGTTGCCAGGTCGTGGTGAACTCGCCCGTTTGCGGGCGCTGTTCGTCCAGGCGGAAACCGTTGTCCTGGAAGAACTGGATCGCCACGGGCCAGACTTCGGCCGGTGGGTGCTGGGCCATGACCCAGCTTGAATCGCCACTCTTCTGCAGGGTGTAGTCGCTGGCATCGGCCATGGCCGTGAGCGGCTGTGGACGGGGGACGATGTATTCACCCTTGACGCTGTCGTCAGCCACATTACGCGGGATCGGCAGCAACGGATCCAGACGCTTGGCGACATTGACATCAGGGGGCAGTTGCATCGGTGCAGTCTGTTGCGCTTCCAGGTAATCGCTACCACGGTCGCGGAAGTAACCTTCCGGGCCCCAGACCCATCCGCAGCCGCTGGTGCTGGAGATAATCAAGGCAAGTGCGGAAAGTCCGGCCATTCGCTTCATGCGTTGTACTTCCTCAATTAAACCAGGACGCCCGACTGGCGCATGGCCTGCCGAAGCGGTTCGTGACAGGCTTCGCTCAGCCAGGTGAGCGGCAGGCGGATGCCTTGATGCATCAGGCCCATTTCAACCAAAGCCCACTTCACCGGAATCGGGTTGGCTTCGATGAACAGGTCCCTGTGCAGCGGCATCAGTTTTTCGTTGATGGCCCGCGCGGTCTCGGCGTCGCCCTTGAGCGCAGCCTCGCACAGGTCGGCCATTTCGCGCGGAGCGACGTTGGCGGTGACGGAGATATTGCCCTTGCCGCCCAGCAGGATCAGCTCGACCGCGGTCGGATCATCGCCTGACAGCACGATGAAGTCATCGCTCACGCCATCGAGGATGGCTTTGGTGCGGTCCAGGTCGCCGGTGGCTTCCTTGATGCCGATGATGTTCGGCACGGTGGAGAGGCGAATCACGGTCTCGGCCTGCATGTCGCAGGAGGTGCGGCCGGGAACGTTGTAGAGAATCTGCGGGATGTCCACAGCCTCGGCAATGTGCTTGAAGTGCTGGTACAAGCCTTCCTGGGTTGGCTTGTTGTAATACGGCACGACGAGCAGACAGGCGTCGGCGCCGGCTTCCTTGGCGTTACGGGTCAGTTCGACGGCTTCGCGGGTCGAGTTGGCGCCAGTACCGGCGATCACCGGAATCTTTCCGGCTACCTGTTTGACCACGGCCCGGATGACTTCGATGTGCTCATTGACGTCGAGGGTTGCCGACTCGCCGGTGGTACCGACGGCGACAATGGCATGGGTGCCGTTTTCAAGGTGGAAGTCCACGAGTTTGCTGAGGCTGGCCCAGTCAAGACGCCCTTGTGCATCCATGGGTGTGACCAGTGCCACCATACTGCCCGCAATCATGAAACCGCTCCTGCCGGAAAAAGAGAGCGGTAATGGTACTGGCGCCAAGATGCTTGTACAAGCGAACTACCATTCCCCTTGGCGATGGTTTTCGCTACCCTTCAGGCTTTGATCGGTACCGATAAGCTCATACGCCGGTTCCCAGCCTCCGTTTTCGTCGCCACAAGCCCCATTCCTGCGTTTGTCTTGCCGCATTCCCGCCGTCCCGGAATGCATCGCAACCCCAGGCACAGGGCTTGAGTCGTTCGTTTCTCAAGGTCTGTCGCCGTGCCGAGCTGCAAAAGTACCGACCGCTCATCGCTTTAGGAATGCTGCATGTCCACCCCCACAGTCCGCGAACAATTCCTTGTTATCAGTGCCCTTGGCGCCAACCCCATGGAGCTGACTAACGTCCTGTGCCGCGCCAGCCATGAAAATCGCTGCGCCGTCGTAACCTCACGCCTGACCCGTCACGGCGAATGCAGTGCGCTCGTGCTTGAGATCTCCGGCAGCTGGGACGCCCTGGCCCGCCTGGAAGCCAGCCTGCCTGTGCTGGCCAAGAAACACGCCTTCACCGTCAACGTGGTGCGCAGCGCCGCCCTGGAGAACCGCCCCCAGGCCCTGCCTTACGTGGCGTATGTGAGTTCAGCCTATCGCCCGGACATCATCAACGAGCTGTGCCAGTTCTTCATGGACCACCAGGTCGAGCTGGAAAACCTGACCTGCGACACCTACCAGGCCCCGCAGACAGGCGGCACCATGCTCAATGCCACGTTCACCGTGACACTGCCGGCCGGCACCCAGATCAGTTGGCTGCGCGATCAGTTCCTGGATTTCGCCGACGCGATGAACCTCGATGCCCTGATCGAACCGTGGCGCCCCCAAAACCCAATGTAAGGAAGCGTTCATGGCCGTTGCCATCGACCAACCGGTTACCGATTTCCAGGCCCCCGCCACCAGCGGGCACACCGTCAGCCTCGCTGCCCTCAAAGGCAAGCAGGTGGTGATTTACTTCTACCCCAAGGACAGCACCCCGGGCTGTACTACCGAAGGCCAGGGCTTTCGTGACCAGTACGCGCAGTTCCAGGCTGCCAACACCGAAGTGTTCGGCGTATCGCGCGATAGCCTCAAGTCCCACGAGAACTTCAAGTGCAAGCAGGAGTTCCCGTTCGAGCTGATCAGCGACAAGGACGAGACCGTCTGCCAGCTGTTCGACGTGATCAAACTGAAAAAGCTCTATGGCAAGGAATACCTGGGCGTTGATCGCAGCACGTTCCTGATCGACAAGGATGGCGTGCTACGCCAGGAATGGCGCGGCGTGAAGGTGCCGGGGCATGTGGATGCGGTGTTGGCGGCAGCTCAGGCTCTGAACAAGGCCTGAAGTTTTTTGTTGCCGGTTCTGGCGCTATCGCGAGCAGGCTCGCTCCCACACTGGACTTTCGGCGTTAATAAATCCCCTGTGGGAGCGAGCCTGCTCGCGATGAGGCCCGTCGTCTCACCGGAGAACTAGCACCCGCTACAACAACGGCGCCACAACCGGCTCCCGGCTCGGCCACGCATCCAGCACCGCCTTGAACAGGGTCGCCAGGGGAATCGCAAAGAACACCCCCCAGAACCCCCACAGCCCGCCAAACAGCAAAACCGCGCAGATGATCGCCACCGGATGCAGGTTCACCGCTTCGGAGAACAGCAGCGGCACCAGTACGTTGCCATCGAGCGTCTGGATGACCCCGTAGACCGCCATCAGATAAATGAACTGATCGCTCCATCCCCACTGGAACAACGCAATCAACGCCACCGGCACGGTCACCACCACGGTACCGACGTAAGGCACCACCACCGAAATACCCACCAGCAGCGCCAGCAGTGCGGCGTAATTGAGCCCCAGGGCCACGAAGCCGATATAGGTCACGCCGCCGCAGATGAAAATCTCGATGACTTTTCCGCGAATGTAATTGGCGATCTGGCGATTCATCTCTTGGGCTACCCGGGTGATCAGCGCCCGCTCACGGGGCAGATAGCCACGGACCCAGCGCCCGATCATTTCCCGATCCTTGAGAAAGAAAAACACCAGGATCGGCACCAACACCAGATAGATCATGATGTTCACCAGGAGCGGCAAGCTGGACAGCGAAAATGTCAGCGCCCACTGGCCGAACCTGCCGATCTGGCCACGCACCACCTCAATGGCCTGCAGCACCTGCTCGTCGGAGACCAGATGCGGATAGCGCTCAGGCAACAGCAACAACAGCGACTGCCATTTGGCGAGCATGCCTGGCAATTCGTTGAACAAGGTCACTAACTGGTGCCAAAGCAGCGGCACGATCACCACGACGAACACCACCAATAATCCCATGAACAGGGCGAATACCAGCCCTACCGCCACGGCGCCGGGCAGCCGCATCCGTTCCAGCGTCGTGACCAGCCCTTGCATCAGGTACGCCAGCACCATCCCTGCCAGCACCGGTGCGAGCATGCCGCCGAGCGTGAGGACTGCCGTGAATGCCAGGAACAGCAACACTGCCAGCACGACTGCCTCTTCGTCGGAGAAGTAGCGCTGGATCCAGTCGCGTAACACTTTGAACATTAAAAATCCTTAAGGGCCACTGTCGGTTTTTCAGGCTTTCTTCAGCCAGTAACGGTAAACGCCGTTATCGTCTTCTTCACGCAGCAGCGTATGACCGGCCAGCCGGGCGAAGGTGCGGAAATCACGCTGGGAGCCCGCGTCGGTTGCGGTCACCTTGAGCACGGCGCCGCTGGCCAGGTGATTGAGTTCCAGCTTCGCCTTGAGCAGCGGCAACGGACAATTCAGGCCGCTGGCGTCCAGTTCGGCATCGTGGGCTACAGCATCGGTCATCGGTTCACTCCGCAGCAGGTCGTTGAGCGACCTAGAATATCTGGTCCCGGGCCTGGTGTCCGGCTACAGTAGGGTCTTTGTCAACTAAGGCTTCGTGCATGACATTTCTGCGCCCCACCCTGCTGACGCTCGCTTGCCTGCTTGCCTCACCGGGCTTCGCCGACGACCTGCCGTCACTTGGCGACGCCAGTTCTGCCATCGTCTCGCCACAACAGGAGCACCAGCTGGGTCGCGCCTGGCTGGCCTTGCTGCGCAGTCAGGTCTCACAGCTCAACGATCCACTGCTCAAGGACTACGTCGAGTCCAGCGTTTACAAACTGGTGGAGACCAGCCAGGTCAACGACCGACGCCTGGAATTCATCCTGATCAACAGCCCACAGCTCAACGCCTTCGCCGCACCCGGCGGAATCGTCGGGGTAAACGGTGGATTGTTCCTCAACGCGCAAACCGAAGGCGAATACGCCTCGGTCATGGCCCACGAACTGGCGCACTTGTCGCAACGCCACTTTGCCCGGGGCGTCGAAGCCCAGCAACGCATGCAGGTGCCAATGATGGCGGCGCTGCTGGCCGGCATTGTGATCGCTGCCGCCGGTGGTGGTGATGCCGGGATCGCCGCCATCGCTGGAACCCAGGCGGCCGCCATCCAGGAACAACGGCGTTTCTCCCGCCAGAACGAACAGGAAGCCGACCGCATCGGCATCCAGAACCTGGAAAAGGCCGGCTATGATCCGCGGTCCATGCCGAGCATGTTCGAGCGGCTGATGCGCCAGTACCGTTTCGACGCCAGGCCCCCTGAATTCCTCCTGACTCACCCGGTGACCGAATCCCGAATCGCTGACACCCGCAACCGCGCCGAACAGGCAAGGCCAGGTGGCATCGAGGACAGCATGCGTTATCAATTGATTCGCGCACGGGTCAAGTTGATCTACGAAGAAACTCCGGGACTGGGCGCCAAGCGCTTCCGGGCGCAGCTGGATGAAAATCCGAAGAACGACGTGGCCCGCTATGGCTTGGCGATCGCGCAGATCAAGGGCGGCCAGTTGAATGAGGCCCGGGAAAACCTCAAACAGCTGCTGGCCAAGTCACCCAACGAGATCATCTATAACCTGGCCCAGGTCGATCTGGACATCACCAGCAACAAGCTGCCAGACGCTCAGGCTCGCGTCGACCGGATGCTGACCCAGTACCCGGGCAACTATCCACTGAATCAGGTGCGTGTCGACCTGCTGCTCAAGCAGAACCGCCCCGCCGACGCCGAGAAAGCGCTTGAGGACCTGCTCAAGACTCGCCCGGACGATCCGGACGTCTGGTACATGGTGGCAGAGACTCGGGGGTTGTCGGGCAATATCATTGGCCTGCATCAAGCCCGCGCCGAATACTTCGCACTGGTAGGCGACTACCGTCAAGCCATCCAGCAACTGGACTTCGCCAAACGGCGTGCCGGTAGCAATTTCCCGCTGTCGTCACGCATCGACGCCAGGCAGCGCGAGCTCATGGAGCAGGAGCGCATGGTCAAGGACATGATGGGCTGAGTATTTTCGGACACAAAAAAACCGCCTCTCTCGAGGCGGTTTTTTTGGGGGCAGCTAAGCGATCATTCGGCCAGTTTGAAGGTAATGAAACTCGCACGGCCTTGACGCAGAACCCGCATCGAAACCGAACGATTTTTCGGCAACGCCTTGGCGATGTCGGTGAACTCCTTGGCCGAACCGATTGCCTGGTTGTTCAGGTGAGTGATGATGTCGCCTGGTTGCAGGCCGATCATGGCCGCAGGACCGTCCTGCACCTCCTTGATCACTACGCCACCCTGCAGCTCCAGGGTCCGCTTCTGCTCCGGCGTAAGCTCCGCTACCGCCACGCCCAGACGATTGCTGCTACGTTCCACGCCTGACTTGGCCAGCGAATCCAGCTCCTTGCCTTCCTCAGGGATGGCGCCGACGGTCAATTCGACGTTTGTGCGCTTGCCTTCGCGAATCACTTCCAGATTAGCCTTCGAACCGGCCTTGAGGGCGCCTACCAGATGTGGCAGGTCAGCGGACATGACGATCGGCTGGCCATTCATGCTCAGGATCACGTCGCCCACTTGCAGACCACCCTTGGCAGCCGGACCACCCTCCTGAATCTGCGCCACCAGCGCACCGGCAGGTTTCTCCAGCCCGAACGACTCGGCCAGGTCCTTGTTCACTTCCTGAATGACCACGCCCAACCAGCCGCGGCTGACCTTGCCTTCGGTTTTCAGTTGGTTGGATACGTCCATGGCAACGTCGATCGGAATCGCGAAGGACACACCCATGAAGCCGCCCGAACGGGTATAGATCTGGGAGTTGATTCCCACTACTTCACCGTCGAGGTTGAACAGCGGGCCACCAGAGTTACCCGGGTTGATCGGCACGTCGGTCTGAATGAACGGCACGTAGTTTTCGTTCGGCAGACTGCGACCGATTGCACTGACGATGCCCTGGGTTACGGTATGGTCGAAGCCGAACGGCGAACCGATGGCAACGACCCACTGGCCAGCTTTCAGGTTCTGGGATTTGCCCAGCTTGAGCACAGGCAGGTTTTTACCTTCGATTTTCAGCAGCGCCACGTCAGATCGCGGGTCAGTGCCGATCAGCTTGGCCTTGAGCTCACTACGGTCTGCCAGGCGTACCAGGATCTCGTCGGCATCGGCAATCACATGGTTATTGGTCAGGATGTAACCGTCAGGCGAAATAATGAAGCCCGAACCCAGGGACTGCGCTTCACGCTGGCGGCCACCACCGGGAGAGCGCGGTTGCGGCATCCCTCGCTCGAAGAACTCGCGCAACATCGGCGGCAAACCTTCCAGATCCGGCATCTGCTGGTCCATCACCCTGCGTTCCGGCAGTTTCTGGGTGGTACTGATGTTCACCACCGCGGGCGAGGCTTGCTCGACCAGCTCAGTGAAGTCCGGCAATTCGACTGCCATAGCGGGAACGGCCTGACCGAGCACAAGCACAGTGGCAAAAATGGAGAGATAGGTTTTCAAGCGTGGTATCGACATACGGCTCCCGTTACGACGAGCGTGGTTAAGCGATATGGAGCAAGAAATACCAGAGGAAGATACGCCGGTATTTTTGTTCCGCAAACAGGCAAGGCCAGAGCCGAGCGGCTCTGACCTATAGAAAAAAAAAAGAAGTTTTGCAAATGAAAATACTGACAGGAAGTTTCGGCATTTCGATCAAGTCCCGGCATTACAAGCCTCTTACCCAATCGAACCACTCAGGCAACTAGTGAGTCGCCGTGGCATCGGAACGCATGGAAAGCGCGATCCGCTCCGCTGTACCAATGGGAATTTCGCCGACCACCGTGACCATCATTTCCCCTTGGGGCGTCGTGAGTCGACGCGAAACGGCAGCCGTCGGGCCGAGCTGAGTACGGGTATCAGTCACGGTAGCGCCGTTCAATGGCTCTAGAAACACCGAAAAACGAGCCAGGCCATCGTCGTACATCAGGCTGCTGACCTGAACCTTGGTCTCCGGGTCCTTTCTCATAGCGCTGCTGCTCAGCTCAAAACCGGGGGGCAACCAGTCCGAATGCCAGGCAGTTTTCACGATCGGGCTTTTACCGGCCTTCTGCGCTACTACCTTGCATTCGGCAGTCGCTTGCAAATCGACCTCCGACGGCTCGGTAATGTTCAAACGCGTGAACTGGAAACGTTCGAGCAGTTGGCCCTTGTCATTGAGCAACAAAGACTTGAGCGGCAAGCCAGTCTCTCTGTCCAGATGCAACTCGAAACCATAACGATGCTGATCCTTGGGCGTCAGCGCCACAATCACCGCCGGGCGCCCGGCCACGCGCGACTTGCCAATGACGGCAAGGTCATACCAATTCTTGAGTTTTTGCGGATCGAGCGCACGTGCCGTGCCTTCAGGCGTATTCCCCACCCCAGCAATCAAGGAGCCACTTACGCATTGAGTACGTCCATCAATGCGCAGGACTTCCTGTGCCGACCCATCGAGCTGGAGTAACCGCTCGCGGACTTTACCATTCTGGACACGATGCCAGATGTTATGGGTAGAAAAACTACCATTACGCTCGTAAACGAAAGTGCCCTGGAAGCTTTGCTGTTGCTCGGCTTGACTCAGACGCTTCAGCCAGTCCCGAGCCTCACCGGCATGGGCTGGAATGACGCACCAGGCACCAAGCAGAACTGAAAAGAGAGGTATGGCGCGCAATGGTCCTCCTTAGCGGTTTTCCAGACTGGCTGCACGGGCGTAAGGCAGCGCGCTTTCGGTACCTTTCAGAGCAGCTTCCTGGGCATGCTGACGCAGGTAATTGGGCAGACGCTGATCATGCCAGCCTGGTTGGCCTTGCAGCACACCATTGGCCATCGGACCTGCAACTTCTGAGCTTTCGCTGTAACCGGCCAACACTGCCGGCCCTTTGACCTGCGGAGCAGCCAAGCCTGGTTGGTTGGACTGCTGTGCCATCTGCACGCCAGCAATCTCATCCTGGTTGTACAGGCGCACACCGGCCAGAACAGCTACGGTAACCGAAGCGGCAACCGCCAGACGACCCAGGTTACGCCATGGGCTACGGGAGGCTTTGGCCGGAACAGCTTCATCAGCCAGTGCAGCAGAAACAGCCGCAGCGATGTCCAGACGCGGAAGCAGCAGGTCCTTGTGCATGACAGCCCGGGCGATCTGGTAACGAGCCCAGGTCTCACGGGTTTCAACATCGTCGAAGGCATTCAGTACCCGACGTAATTCCAGTTCGTCCGCTTCGTTATCCATCACTGCGGACAGCGATTCCTGCAGGGCTTCACGACTCATGGCGTTCCTCTCTTGGCTGTCGCCGCTGTCTCAGTTTTCCTGCAACAATGGTTGCAGGGCTTTATCAATGGCCTCCCGAGCGCGGAAAATCCGGGAGCGCACGGTACCCACTGGACACTGCATGACGCTGGCAATGTCCTCGTAACTCAGACCGTCGAATTCACGTAAAGTTAGAGCCGTACGCAAATCTTCGGGCAGTTGCTGGATGGTTCGATGGACAGTGCCTTCGATCTCATCCCGCAGCAACGCTCGTTCTGGTGACTCAAGATCCTTGAGGCCATGATCGCCATCATAGAACTCTGCATCCTCAGAACTCACATCGCTATCCGGCGGCCGGCGGCCGCGTGAAACCAGATAGTTTTTCGCCGTGTTAATGGCGATACGGTAAAGCCACGTGTAAAACGCGCTGTCCCCGCGAAAATTACCAAGTGCACGATAAGCCTTGATGAAGGCTTCCTGAGCAACATCCTGGGCTTCATGGGTGTCGTGCACAAAACGCACGATCAACCCGAGAATTTTGTGCTGGTATTTCAGCACTAGCAGATCGAAAGCTCGCTTGTCGCCGCGTTGAACGCGCTCGACCAGTTGCTGATCCTCTTCCTGGGTTAGCATGAACACTCCTCGATAAGCTCGAAGGAGGCCTGCATTACTAATCGACCGGGCTTGCAACCATAGACTCGGGCTTTTCGCAAAAGTTCTCCCCCTTCAAGCAAGTTTCCGGCGTGCTCTGATCCGGCACGCACGAAAAACGCAGCACGAGATTCCCCGGCTGCGCGAATAATCTGTCGTCGGGCCTGTTGGCAAAGATTCAAATCCTAATCTTGCACCAACCCGACGTTGTTCCCTTTTGCAGACAACCGTCTATTGAACCCGGTCGCTCGGCAAAAGTTCCAACTATTTATAGCCGTGTGTATGGAACATCGGGGAACCCTGACGAGATAAACAGCCTTTCATCCTCGAAACGGTCGCCTTGTCGCCCATCCACCAAAATCGTGACCCGACGAAGCGTATCGCTTTTCTGTCATCTTGGTTTCACATTGCCATGAATACGCCGCTATTGTGCCGATCCCCCTCTCTATATACTAGTGGGCTGCGTGGCTGCCTGACCCATTGAACCGGATGTCTTGCGCCAACCCCGACCCGGGTCGTTTTGAGCGGAAACCTTTCAAATGAGCCAACAGTTCCAACACGATGTTCTGGTAATCGGCAGCGGCGCCGCAGGATTGAGCCTTGCCCTGACCCTGCCTGAACATCTGCGCATCGCAGTACTGAGCAAAGGCGACCTGGCCAACGGTTCGACGTTCTGGGCCCAGGGCGGGGTCGCGGCCGTGCTGGATGACACCGACACTATTGAATCTCATGTCGATGACACCCTCAATGCCGGCGGTGGCCTGTGCAATCCAGAAGCGGTGCGTTTCACCGTCGAGCACAGCAGAGAGGCCATTCAGTGGCTGATCGACCAGGGCGTGCCTTTCACCCGTGATGAGCAATCGGGCACCGAAGACGGTGGTTTCGAATTTCACTTGACCCGCGAAGGCGGTCATAGCCATCGACGCATCATTCATGCGGCCGATGCCACCGGCGCGGCGATTTTCAAGACGCTGCTGGCCAAGGCCCGCCAACGGCCAAATATCGAGCTTCTGGAACAACGGGTCGCGGTCGACCTGATTACTGAAAAACGCCTGGGCCTGGATGGTGATCGCTGCCTGGGCGCCTACGTTCTCAACCGCGGCACCGGCGAAGTCGACACCTACGGCGCGCGTTTCGTGATCCTGGCCTCCGGCGGCGCAGCGAAAGTCTATTTGTATACCAGTAACCCCGATGGCGCCTGCGGGGACGGTATTGCCATGGCCTGGCGCTCGGGTTGCCGGGTGGCGAACCTGGAGTTCAACCAGTTCCACCCTACATGCCTCTACCATCCGCTGGCCAAGAGCTTCCTGGTCACCGAGGCCCTGCGCGGTGAAGGTGCTCACCTCAAACTTCCCAGTGGCGAGCGGTTCATGCACCGCTTCGATCCCCGCGCCGAACTGGCGCCCCGGGATATCGTCGCCCGCGCCATCGACCACGAAATGAAGCGCCTGGGCATCGACTGCGTCTACCTGGACATCAGCCACAAACCCGAAGCGTTCATCAAGAGCCATTTCCCGACGGTGTACGAGCGTTGCCTGGAGTTTTCCATCGACATCACCAAGCAACCGATTCCGGTGGTGCCGGCGGCGCACTACACGTGCGGTGGCGTGATGGTGGACCAACAGGGACGCAGCGACGTACCAGGCCTGTATGCCATTGGCGAAACCAGTTTCACCGGCCTGCACGGCGCCAATCGCATGGCCAGCAACTCGCTGCTGGAATGTTTCGTCTACGCCCGTTCGGCGGCGGCGGATATTCTTGAACAACTGCCGCAGATCGCCATTCCAGCCGCCCTACCCTCGTGGGATGCCAGCCAGGTCACCGATTCGGACGAAGATGTGATCATTGCTCACAACTGGGACGAGCTGCGGCGCTTCATGTGGGACTACGTCGGCATCGTGCGCACCAACAAACGCCTGCAAAGGGCGCAGCATCGGGTGCGGCTGTTGCTGGATGAAATCGATGAGTTCTACAGCAACTACAAGGTCAGCCGCGACCTGATTGAGTTGCGCAATCTGGCACAGGTGGCTGAGTTGATGATCCGCTCGGCCATGGAACGCAAGGAAAGTCGGGGTTTGCACTACACCCTCGACTACCCGGACCTGCTGCCCGAGGCGCTGGACACTATTCTGGTGCCGCCCACCTACGCCGACTGAACTTGAGCCGAACCCGCAGGCGCCGATGCAGATCCGGCGCCAGCGCGTCGCGAGGCACGCACAACGACCGGACCCACCACTCCCCCCGCAAGCGAAAACGCAGCACGATAATCATCGGCAACGCCAGGCTGTCAGGGCGCAACTGCACCGTCTGCCAGCCATCAGCCCTGTTCCACAGCTGCCAGCCATCGGCATCACGACGCAACCGGCAAAAGGCCTGACGATGGGACAGCAATAGATGTCGCGGTAGCGTCCAGGCGCCATGGGCCAGGCACAGCACTATGCCAAGGACGATCAACCAGAACGGAACCGACAACAGCAACAACGAAGCCAGGGCGAAGGCCTGGGCCAGGAGATAGGCCGCCAACAGTTGCCCGGAGGCATGCCAGCGGCATTCAAACCGATTACTTGGGCTGGACACGGTCCAGAATCATCCGAACCATGCGCTGCAGCTCCGGGTCTTCGGATTCGCTGCGTTCCATGAACCAGCCGAACATGTCCTGATCCTCGCACTCAAGCAGGCGCACGTAGCACGCACGGTCCACGTCGTTAAGGTGGGGATAGACTTCTTTCACGAACGGCACCAGCAACACATCAAGCTCAAGCATGCCGCGACGGCTGTGCCAGTAGAGGCGATTCAGTTCAACATCTTCGACCATGGAGCGCTCCTCAAATAGAGCGCAAGTATACAGGCCCCGCCGCGATGGAACAGACGGCTCAGCTCAGGCACCACCGATCCTTTGTGAACTACCCATTTCAAGGGCGCCCCCTTATGATGTCCACCAGACTATTTACCCTGCGATGACCCATGGCTGATTCCGCTTTTTTCTGCACCCTGTCCCACGAAGGCGTTCTCGCGGTCCGCGGCGTGGATGCTGGCAAATTCCTGCAAGGCCAATTGACCTGCAACCTCAACTACCTGAGCGACAGCCGGGCCAGCCTCGGTGCCCGTTGCACCCAGAAAGGCCGCATGCAATCGAGTTTCCGCATCCTGCTCGAAGGCGATGGTGTACTGATGGCAATGGCCACCGAATTGCTCGAACCGCAACTGGCAGACCTGAAAAAATATGCCGTGTTCTCTAAATCCAGACTGACCGATGAAAGCACTGCCTGGGTTCGCTTCGGCCTGGAGAACGCCGACACGGCACTCGCAGCCCTGGGCCTCGAACTGCCGGCCGACACCGACAGCGTCGTTCGTCATGATCGCCTGATCGCCGTTCGCGTCTCTCCCAACCGTGCCGAACTCTGGGCTCCCGCTGAACAGACCGAGACGCTTGTAGCCCGGCTGCGCCAACAGTTGACCGAGGGTGAGCTGAACCAGTGGCTGCTGGGCCAGATCCGCGCGGGGATCGGCCAGGTCATGCCGACCACCCGTGAACTGTTCATACCGCAGATGCTCAACCTGCAAGCCGTCGGCGGCGTGAGTTTCAAGAAAGGCTGCTACACGGGCCAGGAAATCGTCGCGCGCATGCAGTACCTGGGCAAGCTCAAGCGGCGCCTGTATCGCCTGCAACTGGAGGCCAGCGAGCTGCCCGAACCCGGTACCCCTTTGTTTTCCCCCACGCACGGCAGTTCAATCGGTGAAGTGGTGATGGCCGCTCGCGCCGAACGAAACATTGAACTGCTGGCAGTGGTACAGGCCGAAGCTGCAGTAGATGACAATTTGCACCTCGGCGCGCTGGAAGGCCCGGGCCTGCAATTGCTCGACCTGCCCTACGAACTGGACCGCGACCGCGAAATCCAGCGCTGATCGCAGCATTTTGTCGTAACACCCTAGAGAAACGAAATGAGCGATTTGGCGGATAAGGTCCAACGGGATTTGGTGGAGGCCATCGATAACGATGACCTGGTTCTGCCAACATTACCGGAAGTGGCCCTGCAGATTCGCCGGGCCGCCGAAGACCCGGAGATCAGCGTCAGCAACCTGAGCAAAGTGATTGGCCGTGACACGGCACTTTCGGCACGCCTGATAAAAGTGGTCAACAGCCCACTGTTGCGCGCTACCCAGGAAGTCACTGACCTGCACACAGCCATCACCCGGCTGGGGGTCAACTACAGCAGCAACCTGGCCATCGGCCTGGTCATGGAACAGATTTTCCATGCCCGTTCCGAAGTGGTGGAGCAGAAGATGCGCGAAGTCTGGCGTAAAAGCCTGGAGATCGCCGGCGTCAGCTATGCGTTGTGTCGTGGCTATACACAACTCAAACCCGATCAGGCCGCGCTGGGCGGGCTGGTGCATCAGATCGGCGTACTGCCGATCCTCACCTATGCCGAAGACAACAATGAATTGCTGTCTGACCCGGTCAGCCTCACCCATGTCATCGAAACGATTCACCCAGTGCTGGGGGACAAGTTGCTCAGCGTTTGGGAGTTTCCGGAAAGACTGGTGAAGCTGCCAGGGCTGTACCTGGACTTCACTCGCGATTCGAAACAACTCGATTACGTCGACCTGGTGCAGGTCGCTGCATTGTATTGCTACAAGGACACCGACCATCCCCTCGGCAGGATTGATGCCTTCGCTGTTCCAGCTTTCAAGAAGCTGGGCATCGACCCGGACAACAAGGCCCGGTGCGCGGATATCGAAGAAGCGCGGTCGATGTTTTATTAGAGCGTCCCGGGCTAAGAAGCGTTTTTGTGGCGAGGGAGCTTGCTCCCGCTGGGCCGCGAAGCGGCCCCATCAGCCTTGCGACTGCTGCGCAGTCGAGCGGGAGCAAGCTCCCTCGCCACAAGGTAGTGTTCGACTCTCAATCTGAGCCTGGGATAAAACTCACCCGCACCTTCAAGCCACCCTCCTGCCCATCATGCAGCGTGATCTGCGCCAGATGCGCACGGCAGATTTCACCAACGATCGCCAACCCCAAACCAGAACCGGCCACTTGCTGGTTACGTCGATAGAAGCGCTCGAACACGCGATCCCGCTCATGCAGTGGGATGCCTGGCCCGTCGTCCTCGACCTCGAGCACCGCAGGCGCTGTGACCCGCAGAATCACATTGCCGCCCGACGGGGTATGGGCCAGGGCATTGTCCACCAGATTGCTCAACAACTCGTTCAACAAGGTCGGCTCACCTCGCAGCCACACCGGCTCGTCGGCTTCCAGAGCCAACGCCACGCCGCGGGCATGGGCCAACGGGGCCATGGCCATGCCCAATTCACGGGCCAGTTGGCTGAGATCAAGCAACTGCGCGCCGCCCTCGGCGATGGCCCGAGCGCCGTTTTCGACACGCGCCAGGGACAACAACTGATTCGCCAGATGGGTCAACCGATCCGTGCCCTGGGCCGCGGTTTCCAGGGTTTCACGCCAGATTACCGGCTCGCTGGCGCGCAGCCCCAACTCAAGCCGAGCCTTCAACGCGGCCAAGGGCGTGCGCAGTTCATGGGCGGCATCGGCGATGAATTGTGCCTGACGCTCGAACTGCCCACGAAGACGCTCGGTGAAATGGTTGAGGGCTCGCACCAGTGGCCAGAGTTCATGCTGGACCTCCACCAGGGGTAACGGGCGTAGATCGTCCGGCTGGCGCTCCTCCACCGCCGTGCGCAAGCGCTCCAGCGGGCGCAGGGCAGCACTGACGGCGAACCACACCATCAACAGCGCACCCACCGCCAGCATGCCCAGGCGCAACAGCGTGTCGGCCATCAGGCCGCGGGCCATGCTGATCCGCGCCTCTTCGGTTTCCGCTACGCGAATTTCCGCCATGCCATTCATGTTTGGCTCACTCACCGCCTTGAGCAAACTCACCACCCGCACGTCCTGCCCCTGATAGCTGGCGTTGTAGAAGCGCGCCAGGGCCGGGTAATCGTCCGTGCGCGGCGTACCGGGCGGTGGACCCGGGAGGTTTTCGTAGCCGGAGATCAGTTTCTGGTGAATGTCATTGACCTGGTAGTAAATGCGCCCGGCGCTGTCGTAGGCGAATGTATCCAGAGCCACGTAAGGCACGTCCGCGCTAAGACTGCCGTCGCGTTGTGACAGGCCGGCGGCGATCGTCCGGGCGGAGGCCAGCAGCGTGCGGTCGTAGGCCGTGTCCGCAGCCTCGCGACCGTTCCAGTAAGCACTCAGGCCACTGGCGAGCATCAGCACCACCAGCAACAGCGCCAGGTTCCAGAGCAGTCGCCAACGCAGGCTGTCGGGCTTATGCATCGCGGGTTTCCAGCAAGTAGCCCAGTCCCCTGAACGTCACGATCGCCACGGCATGACCGTCGAGTTTCTTGCGCAGGCGGTGGACGTAGATTTCAATGGCATCGGGGCTGGCCTCTTCGTCCAGGCCGAACACCTGGGCCGCAAGCTGCTCCTTGCTCATCACCCGCCCTGGCCGGGCGATCAACGCCTCCAGCACGGCCTGCTCGCGGGAAGTCAGGGTCAGCAATTCGTCGTCGAGGGTGAAACGGCGGGTGTCCAGGTCATAGATCAGCCCACCACAGCGCTGCTGGCGTTCGCCACCCAATACGCTACGGCGCAACAGCGCCTTGACCCGAGCTTCCAGCTCAGTGAGTTCGAACGGCTTGGCCAGGTAATCGTCAGCGCCCAGGTTCAGGCCATGGACCCGGTCCTTGACGTCGCTACGGGCGGTCAGCATCAACACCGGCAAAGTCTTGCCCCGGGCCCGCAGCCGGGCCAGCACCTCGAAACCGTCCATGCGCGGCAGCCCCACATCGAGAATCGCGACCGCGTACTCCTCGCTGCTCAAGGCCAGGTCGGCTGCCACCCCGTCGTGCAGCACATCCACGGTCAAACCGGTGCTCTTGAGCGCCTGGGCTACACTTTCGGCCAGCTGGAGATGGTCTTCGACGAGCAGGACACGCATTGGGTTTCACCTCGATTCAGGGATGGTCGGCACCATTCTGTGGCGCGGAGTTTACAGCCGCATCCGCCTCTGTGAAGCCAAAAACATCGTGAAAGCTTTTGAAAGGTTAGCGAAAGGTTGGCCGGTTAGAGTCTTCCCACCGGTCAGTTTCGACTGCCAATCGCGAGGCACCTCGCGAACGAAAAACGCCCCGAAGCGTTTTCGCCAAATAAGAACAATAGAGCGGAGTATTCACCATGCTGTCCATACAGCTCCAGGCCCCGACGCCTGCTCGCCCTTCCCGCTTCAACCAGACCGCCTTCATTTGCGCCGCCGCTTTCGCCGGTCTTGCACCGTCGTCCCTGTGCGTCTGCGCCACGTGACCTATCGTTCCCCCAACCGTTGGACCTGCGATGCGGATGAACTGCATCCGGTAGTCGGCTGTAGCGTCAAGTTCTGGTAATGGCCCGCTGTCGATTCCTGAAGGATCCGGCAGCGCCAAACGTGCAACACACAACAACAACTCCTGTGGAGACAAAAATGAACCTATCACTGCGTAAAGTAGCCCTGGCCGCCGGTTGCCTGATGTTCGCCGGGCAGTTGCTCGCCGAACCCAAGCGTCCGGAATGCATCGCCCCGGCCGCGCCTGGCGGCGGTTTTGACCTGACATGCAAACTGGCCCAAAGCGCCCTGGTGAACGAAAAAATACTGACCAAACCGATGCGCGTGACCTACATGCCCGGCGGCGTCGGTGCGGTGGCCTACAACGCAGTGGTCGCGCAGCGCCCGGCCGACGCCGGCACGCTGGTGGCCTGGTCCAGTGGCTCGTTGCTGAACCTGGCCCAAGGCAAGTTCGGTCGCTTCGATGAAAACGCCGTCCGCTGGCTGGCAGCCGTTGGCACCAGTTATGGCGCCATCGCGGTAAAGAGCGATTCGCCCTACAAGAACCTCGATGATCTGGTACAGGCGCTGAAGAAAGATCCAGGTTCCGTGGTCATCGGTTCCGGCGGCACCGTCGGCAGCCAGGACTGGATGCAAACCGCGCTCATCGCCAAGGCCGCCGGGATCGACCCGCGCAAACTGCGCTACGTGGCCCTTGAAGGCGGCGGCGAGATCGCAACTGCCCTGCTTGGCGGCCATATTCAGGTAGGCAGTACGGACATTTCTGACTCCATGCCACACATCCAGAGCGGCGACATGCGCCTGCTGGCGGTGTTCGCCGACAAGCGCCTGGATGAGCCGGAAATGAAAGACATCCCGACTGCCCGTGAACAAGGCTATGAGATCGTCTGGCCAGTGGTTCGCGGCTTCTACCTCGGGCCAAAGGTCAGCGATGAAGACTACGCCTGGTGGAAAAACGCGTTCGACAAACTGCTGGCTTCTGAAGACTTCGCCAAGTTGCGTGACCAGCGTGAACTGTTTCCGTTCGCCATGACCGGCCCGGAACTGGACACCTATGTGAAGAAGCAAGTGGCCGACTACAAGATGCTGGCCAAAGAGTTTGGCCTGGTCCAGTAATCGCCTCTGTTCTCGCGGCGGCGCCAGCATCACTGCGGTGCCGCCCAGGAGTTAGTCATGCTCATCCAACGTATTTTCGCTTCAGTGCTGCTGCTGGTTTGCGTCGGCCTCGCGCTGATGGCCTGGCCCTACCAGGCGGCCTTTTCCTATGAGCCGGTCGGCCCGCGCGCTTTCCCCTTGCTGATGATCGGGCTGCTGAGCCTGGCCCTGCTCTATATGGTCTTTCGTCCGACGCCCATCGTGCACAGCGACGAAGATCCGCAACTGGATCGCGAAACCCTGCAAAAAATCGGCATCTGCGTCGTGCTGCTGCTGATATTCGCCGGGACCTTCGAACCCCTGGGTTTCATCCTCGCCAGCATTGTGGTCGGGGTTCCGATGGCGCGCCTGTATGGCGGTCGTTGGGTGCCGAGCGTGGTGATCATCAGCCTGATGGCCATCGGTCTCTATCTGTTGTTCGACAAGCTGATGGACGTGCCGCTGCCCTTGGGCCTGCTCGACGTCCTGGAGAATTGATATGGATACCCTGAATTATCTCGGCCAGGGTTTTGGCGTTGCACTGACCCCTTATAACCTCGTTACTGCCCTGAGCGGCACCCTGATCGGCACCGTGGTCGGCCTCCTGCCGGGCCTGGGGCCGATCAATGGCGTGGCGCTGCTGATCCCGATTGCATTCGCCCTCGGTCTGCCACCGGAGTCGGCCCTGATCCTGCTGGCGGCCGTGTACCTGGGTTGCGAATACGGCGGACGAATCAGCTCGATCCTGCTCAATATCCCGGGTGAAGCCTCCACCGTCATGACCACCCTGGACGGCTACCCGATGGCCCGCAAAGGCATGGCCGGCGTCGCCCTTTCGTTGTCAGCGTGGAGCTCGTTCATCGGTGCATTCATTGCCACCTGCGGGATGGTGCTGTTCGCCCCGCTGCTGGCTAAATGGGCGATTGCCTTCGGACCGGCGGAATACTTCGTCCTGATGGTGTTCGCCATCGTCTGCCTTGGCGGCATGGCCGGTGACCGCCCACTCAAGACCTTCATCGCGGCGCTGATCGGGCTGTTCCTGTCCTGCGTCGGGATTGATGCCAACAGCGGCGTGTACCGTTTCACCGGTGACAACATCCACTTGACCGACGGCATCCAGTTCGTCGTGCTGGTGCTGGGCCTGTTCTCCATCAGTGAAATTCTGTTGCTGCTGGAGAAAACCCATCGCGGCCAGGAAGCGGTGAAAGCCACCGGACGGATGATGTTCAACTTCAAGGAAGCGGCATCGGTGTTCTGGGTGAACGTGCGATGCGGCGTGCTTGGCTTCGTCATGGGTGTGTTGCCAGGCGCCGGTGCGACCCTGGCCAGTGCCGTGGCGTACATGACTGAAAAACGCATCGCCGGTGCAGACGGTACCTTCGGCCAGGGTGACAAACGTGGTCTCGCCGCCCCGGAAACCGCCATCGGCGGCGCCGCCTGCGGTGCGTTGGTACCGATGCTGACGCTGGGTGTTCCGGGTTCCGGCACCACGGCGGTGATGATTGGCGCACTGTCGCTGTACAACATCACTCCGGGTCCGCTGTTGTTCCAGCAACAACCGGACATCGTCTGGGGCCTGATCGCTTCGTTGTTCGTCGCCAACATCATGCTGGTGATCCTCAACATCCCGATGATCCGCGTCTTCACCCGTATCCTGGCCGTGCCGAACTGGGCATTGGTACCGGTCATCGCGATCATCACCGGGATCGGCGTCTACGCGGTGCACGCCACCACGTTCGACCTGTTCCTGATGATCGGTATCGGCATCTTCGGTTACATCCTGCGCAAGCTGGACTTCCCGTTGTCGCCGGTCCTGTTGGGCTTCATCCTCGGTGGCCTGATGGAACAGAACCTGCGTCGTGCGCTGTCGATTTCCAACGGTGCGCTGGAAATCCTCTGGTCGAGCCCGATCACCCTGGGTTGCTGGGTATTGACCGTCATCATGCTGCTGATGCCAGTGCTGCGGATCTGGCGCCGCCGTTCGGCTCAACGTCGTGCCCTGGCCAATGTCTGAGGCAACTCTCAGACAATGGTGGGGAACACCGCTGGTCGGTCTGGCCGGCGGTTATCTGGCCAGCCTGATCGGCTGGCCTTTGCCCTGGATGGTCGGCTCGTTGCTGGCGATCATCCTGGTGCGCTGCCTGACGCCGTGGCAACTGATGGAAATCCCCGGCGGCCGTAAATGCGGCCAGTGGATAGTAGGCATCGGTATCGGCCTGCACTTCACCCCAGTGGTGATGGAGCAGGTGCTGAGCCATTTTGGCCTGATCTTTTTCGGCGCGCTGATCACCAGCGTGTCCAGCGTGGTGAGTGTGTGGCTGATGCGCCGCACCGGTGAAGACCGCGCCACCGCTTTTTTCTCCAGCATGCCGGGCGGTTCCGGCGAGATGGTCAACCTCGGTGCCCGCAATGGCGCCGATCTGAGCCGCGTCGCTGCTGGGCAAAGCCTGCGGGTCCTGGTGGTGGTACTGTGCGTGCCGGCCGCTTTCAAATACTTGCTCGGCGAAGGCGCCCCGGTGCAACACGCTGCCACGGTGGACTGGCTGTGGCTGGCAGTGCTGTTCCCAGCAGGCGCCCTGCTCGCCTGGATCTGGGAACGTTTGCGCCAGCCCAATCCATGGTTGTTCGGGCCGTTGCTGGTGAGCGCGGCGGTAAGCGTCGGCTGGGACCTGCACATCGGCCTGCCCGACGGCGGCAGCCAGATCGGCCAATGGTTGATCGGTAGCGGCTTGGGTTGTCACTTCAATCGGCAGTTCTTCCGCCGCGCGCCGTCGTTCATGGGACGTACCCTGGTCGGCACGGTGTTGACGATGCTGATCGCCACCCTCGCGGCCTTGGGCCTGAGCACGCTGACTCATCTGGACTTGCGTTCGTTGACTCTGGGCATGATGCCCGGCGGTATCGCGGAGATGAGCCTGACGGCGGAGACGCTGCAACTGTCTGTACCCCTGGTGACGGCGTTGCAGGTGATGCGGCTGCTGTTTGTGCTGTTTCTGGCGGAGCCGTTGTTCAGGTATTGGACTCGCAAGCCGGGTTCGGACTTATAGACCGCGTTGCCCCCTATCGCGAGCAGGCTCGCTCCCACACTGATTTGTGTACGCCGCAATATCCTGTGGGAGCGAGCCTGCTCGCGATTAGGCCAGCCCGGTCAACGCATTAAACCGACGGCAACCGCCAGTCGATCGGCGCTTCGCCCTGTTGCTCGAGAAACTTGTTGGCCCGACTGAAATGCCCACAACCCAGGAAACCACGGTAAGCCGACAGCGGCGACGGGTGGACGGAGGTCAGCACCAGATGCTTGGTGGCATCGATCAGCTTCTGCTTGCCCTGGGCATGGGCGCCCCACAGTAGAAAGACCAAATGCGGCTGGTGCTCACTGACCACCTCAATGACCCGATCAGTAAAGTGCTGCCAGCCCTTGCCCGCGTGGGAATTGGCATTGGCACGCTCCACAGTCATGGTGGTGTTGAGCAACAGCACACCCTGATCGGCCCAGCTTTGCAGGTAGCCGTGATTAGGGATGTCGATATTCAGGTCGCGTTTCAATTCCTTGTAGATGTTCACCAGCGAAGGCGGTGCTGGCACACCCGGCTGCACCGAAAAGCACAAGCCGTGGGCCTGGCCTGGGCCGTGGTAGGGGTCCTGGCCGAGGATCACGACCTTGACTTTGTCCAGCGGCGTGGAATTGAGGGCATTGAAAATCAACGATGCCGGTGGGTAAATTTCCTTGCCGGCCGCGTATTCCTGACGCAGGAACTCGCGCAACTCTGCCATGTAGGGCTGGTCGAACTCGGCACGCAGGGCTTGCTTCCAGCTCGGTTCGAGTTTGATACGGTCGTCAGCAGTCATGGTTGCACCCGGTAAAAACAATGGGCGCACCCTAGGAAAGCCTACATGGCTTGTCAATTGATCTGACGCAGAACCGGCACTTTCCTACGCAGCGGTCATACTGATCATTCAAATTTCTGATCGAGGTCACGATGAATCTGCACTTCGAAGAACTCACCGGCATCAATGGCGCCCGCATCGGCATCGCCACCCTGGATGCTGAAAAATCCCTGAATGCCCTCTCCTTGCCGATGATCAACGCCCTGCGTGATCGTCTGGATGCCTGGGCCAGAGAACCGCAAATCGTCTGCGTGTTGTTGCGCGGCAACGGCGCCAAGGCATTTTGCGCCGGCGGCGAAGTGCGCAGCCTGGTGGAGGCCTGCCGCGCTCAACCAGGTGAAGTACCGCCCTTGGCGGCGCAATTTTTTGCAGCGGAGTACCGATTGGACTTCAACCTGCACACTTTTCCCAAACCCTTGGTGTGCTGGGGCCATGGCTACGTGCTTGGCGGCGGCATGGGGTTGCTGCAAGGCGCGAATATTCGGATCGTCACACCGAGCACGCGCCTGGCGATGCCGGAAATCAGCATCGGCCTGTACCCGGATGTCGGCGCCAGTTGGTTCCTGTCGCGACTGCCCGGCAAGCTTGGCCTGTTCCTGGGCCTGACGGGCGCCCACATGAATGCCCGGGACGCCATTGACCTGGGTCTGGCCGACCGTTTCCTGTTGGATGAACAACAGGACGACCTGATCGAGGGCCTGCTGCAACTCAACTGGCAGGAACAAACCCCCATGCAGCTCAACAGCCTGCTCAAGGCCTTGCAGCAGGAAGCCGTCGCTCAGTTGCCCGAGGCACAATGGCTACCGCGCCGGCAGAAAATCGACGAATGGCTGGATGTCAGCGATGTACGTTGCGCCTGGAAAGCCCTCAGTCTGCTGGTGGACCATCCAGACCCGTTGATCGCGCGGGCGGCCAGGACCATGACCGAAGGCTCTCCGCTGACCGCTCATCTGGTCTGGGAACAGATCGCCCGAGCCCGGCATTTGTCATTGGCAGGTGTGTTGCGCATGGAGTACACCTTGAGCCTCAACTGCTGCCGACACCCCGAATTCAGCGAGGGCGTGCGGGCGCGGCTGATCGACAAAGACCACAAGCCCCGTTGGCACTGGCCGGACATCAACCATGTACCCGAAGCGACGGTCGAGGCGCATTTCCACAAGGCCTGGGAAGGGCGGCATCCGTTGGCGGATTTGTCTAATGAATAAAGAACCTGGGTGACATTCTGTGGGAGTGACATCTGTGAAAGTGACATCTGTGGAAGTGACATCTGTGGGATGTGACATCTGTGGGAGTGACATCTGTGGGAGTGACATCTGTGGATGTGACATCTGTGGGAGCAAAGCTTGCTCGCGATAGCGGTATGCCAGTCACTGGAAAGCTGACTGATCCCCTGTCATCGCGAGCAAGCCTTGCTCCCACAAGCGTTATCCCATCAGGTTTGTTACAGGCACAAAAAAGCGGCGCTTGATGCGCCGCTTTTTGCTGCCGATGGATCAGCGGTGGTTACGCCGTCCATCACGATCACCGCGTCCCCGATGATCACGCCCGCCTCGACCACGACGGTCGTCATTCCAGCCGCCCCGGTGTGGATGAGACCGATATGCCGTGCGTGGTGGCGAGTAATGCCGCGGCCCGTGCTGGTAATAACGCGGTGCCGAGTAGTAGCGCGGTGCCGGTTGGTAATACCGCGGTGCGTAATAGCCACGCGGTGCCGAGTAGTAGCTCCCGCCACCGTAATAGACCGGCGCCGGTGAGGTGTAGACCTCGGAACGGTAGTAGCTTGAGCCTCCGTCGTAAGGAACACATGCCGAAAGTGTCAAACCCAGAAACGCAATGAGCAGAAGTCGTCGATACATGGCGGCCTCCTGGACCGCTAATGAGCCACATCAGCGACGCTGGCGGGCGGCAGTCATCTATTGGGTGACTGACGATTAATCTGACAGCGAAATCCGAATCTGGTGCGCCCTGGCAACAAGTTGAAACATGTGACTCTATGCCTCATCCCGGTGCAGGAAAGCACCACAACTATGCATAACCTCCGTCCGCCGCTCGTCCCCTCCAACACCTGGCCCGTCTGGACCGGGCCTTTACCTTACTTGGCACGGCTCTCGCTTTAATAAACCCCGTGCAGGAGTCATCACAGGTTCGCGGCACCACAATTTGCAATGGCTGACTAGGGTTCCGGCTCGCCTCTGGCGAGTGGCTGGTCCGAGAGTTGGCGACCTCCAGTTGAGGTTACACGGCGGGACAAAAGCCCGGGAGACAAGCCACCGTTCACGGTGCCGCGTTGCTCCTGTCCGCCCTTGATCAACTGGAGAACCACCATGCTCAAGCTTCGTCTTTGCGCCCTGCTCCTCGCCACGTTCTCGGCCCTCGTGAGCCCCTTGTCCCCTGCCGCGCAAAAAGACCATTTCAGCGTCTGCTGGACCATTTACGCCGGCTGGATGCCCTGGGAATACGCCGGTAGCCAAGGCATCGTCGATAAATGGGCGAAAAAATACGGCATCAGCATCGATGTCGTGCAGCTCAACGACTACGTCGAATCCATCAACCAATACACCGCCGGTCAGTTCGACGGCTGCACCATGACCAACATGGACGCCCTGACCATTCCCGCCGCTGGCGGCGTGGACAGCACCGCGCTGATCGTCAGCGACTTTTCCAATGGCAACGACGGCATCGTGCTCAAGGGTGACGGCAAGCAAGTCGCTGACCTCAAGGGCATGGACGTCAACCTGGTGGAACTGTCGGTCTCCCACTACCTGCTGGCCCGCGCCCTGGACTCGGTCGGCCTCACCGAGAAGGACCTCAAAGTCGTCAACACCTCCGATGCCGATATCTCCGCGGCCTTCAATACCGATCAGGTCAAGGCCGTCACCACCTGGAACCCGATGCTCTCGGACATTAAGGCCCAGCCCGGTGTGAGCGAGGTGTTCAATTCCAGCCAGATCCCGGGGGAGATCATGGACATGATGGTGGTCAACACCCGGACCCTTCAGGACAACCCGGCCCTGGGCAAAGCGTTGACCGGTGCCTGGTTTGAAGTGGTGGCGCTGATGAACGCAAAAAACGCCGCCAGCAAGACGGCACTGGAACATATGGCCAAAGCGTCGGGCACCGATCTCAAAGGTTTCCAGGCGCAACTGGACACCACCAAATTGTTCGCCACTCCCAAGGAAGCGCTCAACTTCGCCACCAGCGAGCAACTGCCCGCCACCATGCGCAAGGTCGCCGAGTTCTCGTTCCAGCACGGTTTGCTCGGCGAAGGCGCCAAGGACACCGATGCGGTCGGCATGGCGTTCGCCAATGGCGTGACCCGCGGCGACAAGGCCAACCTCAAGCTGCGCTTTGACCCGACCTACGTGCAACTGGCCGCCGACGCCAAGTTGTAAACCTGAGGAGCTGGCATGCGCCTGATCAACCGCTACCCGGATCGTCCCAGTCGCCTGTTGTTGGTGATCCTGCCCTTCGCACTGGTGCTGTTCGCCTACTTCATGGGCTCGGCCGAACGGTTGACGGACAACCCCAACGACAAGCTGCTGCCCAGCGCGGTGCAGATGGCCGATGCGGTGAAACGCCTGGCCTTCACCGCTGACGTGCGCAGTGGCGATTACCTGCTCTGGCAAGACACCGCGTCGAGCCTGCGCAGACTGGCAATCGGCCTGGGCATCAGCGCCTTGGCCGGCCTGTGCCTGGGCATTGCCGCCGGTACGTTGCCGCTGTTCGGCGCGCCGCTGTCGCCTTTGCTCACCGTGCTGTCGATGGTGCCGCCGCTGGCGATCCTGCCGATTCTGTTCATCGTCTTCGGCCTGGGGGAATTGTCGAAAGTCATGCTGATCGTCATTGGCATCACCCCGTGCCTGGCCCGGGACCTGGAACAACGCGCCCGGGAAATTCCGGTCGAACTGCTGATCAAGGCCCAGACCCTCGGCGCTTCGACCTGGACCCTGATGCTGCGGGTGGTGCTGCCGCAATTGCTGCCACGCCTGTTGATTTCCCTGCGGCTGATGCTCGGTTCGGCCTGGCTGTTTCTGATCGCCGCCGAAGCCATCGCCTCCACCGATGGCCTGGGCTATCGGATTTTCCTGGTGCGGCGTTACCTGGCGATGGACGTGATCCTGCCGTACGTGGTGTGGATCACCTTGCTCGCCTGGCTGATGGACTGGGGTCTCAAGCGCCTGACCCGCCAGGCGTTCCCCTGGTATGAGGGGGCGAAGGCATGAGCTTCATTACAGTGAACAACGTCTGGCAACAGTATGGCGATCAGGTGGTGCTCGAACGCTTGAACCTGAGCGTCGCCGAAGGCGATTTCTGTACGCTGGTGGGGGCGTCGGGTTGTGGCAAGTCGACCTTCCTGCGCTTGCTGCTGGGCCAGGAGCGCGCCAGTCGCGGACAGATTCTGCTGGATGGCGAGCCCCTGGCCGGCGAGCCGGATGCCAGCCGCGGTGTGGTGTTCCAGCGCTACTCGGTGTTCCCGCATCTGACGGTGCTGAACAACGTAGCCCTGGGCCTGGAACTGCCGCGCTCGCCGCTGCTGGGACGTCTGTTCGGCAGCGCCAAACGCCAGGCCCGCGAAGAGGCCGCGCACCTGCTGAACAAGGTCGGCCTCGGCCACGCGCTGGACAAATACCCGGCGCAGTTGTCCGGGGGCATGCAACAGCGGCTGGCCATCGCCCAGGCGCTGATCATGAAACCCCGTGTCCTGCTGCTGGACGAACCCTTCGGCGCCCTCGACCCGGGCATTCGCAAAGACATGCACGGCCTGTTGCTGGAGCTATGGCGCGAAACCCGCTTGACGGTGTTCATGGTCACCCATGACCTGTCCGAAGGATTCAGCCTCGGCACACGCCTGCTGGTGTTCGACAAGGTTCGCGTCGACCCTCATGCCCCCGGCGCCTATGGCGCGCGCATCACCTACGACATTCCACTGAACAGCGACCGTCGCACCGCCCGTGCCGCCGTCGACGCCCTGCCCGCCGAACTGGCCGGCACGTTGCGTATCGCTTGAAAGGAGTTTTCCCATGACCGATTCGACCCCATTGTTTCCGCCCTTCGCCGAAGAACTGCTGCCCGGTGGCGGCCACCGTTCCTTCGTGCTCAAGCGCGGCCAACTGCTGCGTCTTACCGACCTGCGCGGCGGGGCCAACGTGAGCCTGACGCTGCTCAATGCCAACGAAAAAACCGAGCGCCTGAACCTGCCCGACAGCCTCAAATGCCAACACACCGCCAAACTCACCACCGGCCATTGCCTGTACTCAGACATGGGCCGGGTGCTGGCGGCCATCACCGCCGACACGTGCGGCTGGAGCGATAGCCTTGGCGGTGTGCTCTGCGCCGAAGAAGTTGCCGAAAAATACGGCCAGGGCCGCTATCAGGAACTGCGCAACGGGTTCTTTCGCAACGGCACTGACAACCTGTTGGTGGAACTGGGCAAATGGGGGTTGGGCCTGTCGGACTTGCTGATGACCCTCAACCTGTTCAGCCGGGTCGATGTCGATGAAGCCGGCAACTTTCACTTCGTTGAAGGCCATTCCAAGGCCGGCGATTACATCGAGCTGTACGCGCCGATGGATACCCTGGTGGTCCTGACCGCGCTGCAACACCCGATGGACCCGAACCCGCAATACGCCCCGCAACCGCTCAAGCTCAGCTGGATGAACGCCGAGCCCAGCGTCGCTGAGCACTGTCGCAACTCGCGCCCGGAAAACCAGCGCGGCTTCATCAACACCGACCGCCTGTTCGCCTGAGGATCGCTGCCATGTCATTTGCCATCGCCACCCTGCAAAAGCTGCCTGACACCGCCATCTACCGCGCCACCATTCCCGCCGGGGAACCCTGGCTGGTGGAGGTCAAGGCCGGCCAGACCCTGCGCATCCTCGACCTGGAAGGCAACCAGGCGGTCGATACGCTGTTCTACAGCCTGGCCAATCCCAAGGAACGCTACGACGTGCAGCGCACCCTGCGCCGGCAGAACAGCGTGTACCTGGGCACCGGCAGCGTGCTGTATTCCAACCTCGGCCAGCCCATGCTGACCATCGTTGAAGACACCTGCGGGCGCCACGACACCCTCGGTGGCGCCTGCGCCCAGGAAAGCAACACCGTGCGCTACGCCCTGGAAAAACGCTACATGCACAGTTGCCGCGACAACTACCTGCGGGCCTGCGCCCACGATGGCCGTCTGGGCAAAGGCGACATCGGGCCGAACATCAACTTCTTCATGAACGTGCCGGTCACCGCCGACGGCGGCCTGACCTTCGAAGACGGGATCTCGGCCCCGGGCAAATACGTCGACCTGCGGGCCGAAATGGACGTGATCGTGCTGATCTCCAACTGCCCGCAACTGAACAACCCGTGCAACGCCTACAACCCCACGCCAGCGGAGCTTTTGATATGGAACTGAAACTCGCCCGCTTGCGCCGCTGGCTGTTTGCGTTGTGCCAGAGCCGGTCGGGGCAGTGCATTAAATAATTATATGAACACCTATGCCCTCCTGTGGGAGCGAGCCTGCTCGCGATGGCGTCGGATCAGCCAGCACTCTCGTGACTGACATACCGCTATCGCGAGCAGGCTCGCTCCCACAGAGGTTGCGTAGTGTTCGCAGACTTCTTGCTCACGGGGACGACCCCGGCGGCCATCGAAAACTGCGGGACGGCCCGCATCCCAGTTCAGGCAGCACGCATGCCTGAGGGGGCAATGCCATGTTCAAAAAAATCCTCATCGCCAACCGTGGCGCCATCGCCTGCCGGATCCTGCGGACCCTGCGCGAGCTGAAGGTCGAAGGCGTCGCGGTGTATTCCCAGGCCGATGCGGCCAGCTTGCATATTCAGCAGGCCGACGAAGCCCACTGCCTGGGCGAAGGCGCGGCAGCCAATACCTACCTGGCGGTGGACAAACTTTTGGCGATTGCTAAAAGCAGCGGCGCGACGGCGATTCATCCCGGCTACGGTTTTCTCTCGGAAAACGCCGCCTTCGCGCAGGCCTGCGAAGCCGCCGGCATCGCTTTCATCGGCCCGACGCCGGAGCAACTGCGCGTGTTCGGCCTCAAGCACACCGCCCGCGACCTGGCGCGCCGGCACGGCGTGCCACTGCTCGAAGGCAGCGAACTGCTCGACAGCGTCGACGCCGCGCTACTGGCCGCAACCCAGATTGGCTATCCGGTCATGCTCAAAAGCACCGCCGGGGGCGGTGGCATCGGTATGCGTGTCTGTCGCAATGCCGCCGAGTTGAGCGAATCCTTCGAAGCGGTCAAGCGCTTGGGCCAGAACAACTTCAGCGATGCCGGCGTGTTCATCGAGAAGTACATCGAGCGGGCTCGACATCTTGAGGTTCAGGTATTCGGCGACGGCCAGGGCCAGGTGATCGCACTGGGCGTGCGCGACTGCTCGGTGCAGCGGCGCAACCAGAAAGTCCTCGAAGAAACCCCGGCGCCGAACCTGCCCGAAGGCATGGCCGACGAGCTCTGCGCCGCGGCGATCCAACTGGCTCAGGCGGTGAACTACCGCAGCGCCGGCACCGTGGAGTTCGTCTTTGACAGTGACGCCGGGCGCTTTTACTTTCTGGAAGTGAACACCCGCCTGCAAGTGGAGCACGGTGTCACCGAACAAGTGTGGAACGTCGACCTGGTGCGCTGGATGGTGCAATTGGCCGCCGGAGACCTGCCGCCACTGAGCGAATTACGCCAGGGTTTGCAAGCCCAGGGCCACGCGATTCAGGCACGGTTGTACGCCGAGGATCCAGGCCGGGATTTCCAGCCAAGCCCTGGATTGCTGACCGCTGTGCAATTCCCGAAGGCCGACGGCAAACAACTGCGCATCGACACCTGGGTCGAGGCCGGTTGCCAGATTCCGCCCTACTTCGACCCGATGATCGCCAAAGTCATCCGTTGGGCGCCGACCCGCGAACAGGCACGCCTGGGTTTGCATCAAGCGCTGAATGAAAGCCTGCTGTACGGCGTGGAAACCAACCGCGACTACCTGCAACAGATTCTCCTCGATGCACCCTTTGCCAGCGGCCAGCCCTGGACTCGCTGCCTTGAGGCGCTGGTCTATCGCGCCAATACGTTTGAGGTGCTCAGCCCCGGCACCCAGACCAGCATTCAGGACTACCCCGGCCGACTCGGCTATTGGGCGGTGGGTGTTCCGCCATCGGGACCGATGGACAGCCGCTCGCTGCGCCTGGGCAATCGCCTGCTGGGCAATGCAGAAGGCGCCGCGGCGCTGGAAATCACCATGAGCGGGCCGTTGCTGCGTTTCAACTGCGCTGCCAGGGTGGCTGTGACCGGCGCGGTCATTGCACTGACCCTCGATGGCGAAGCTGTGCCGATGAACACTGCCCTCTCGATTCCTGCCGGTTCCACGTTGGCGATCGGCACCATCGCCGGCGCCGGGGCGCGCAGTTACTTGTGCCTGCAAGGCGGCGTGCAAGTGCCGGATTACCTGGGCAGCAAAAGCACCTTCACCCTCGGCCAGTTCGGCGGTCATGGCGGGCGGGCCTTGTGTACCGGCGACGTGTTGCACCTGACGCCCCTGGATGAGCGCGTGGCATTGCCGCAAACGAGCGAACCTACTCTGGAACTGCCCGACGTGCGGCAGATCCGCGTGATCTATGGCCCTCACGGCGCGCCGGAATACTTCACCGAGCGCTACATCCAGACCTTCTTCGATACGTCCTGGGAAGTGCATTTCAATTCCAGCCGCACCGGTGTGCGCCTGATCGGGCCGAAACCCGAATGGGTGCGCGCCGACGGTGGCGAGGCGGGGTTGCACCCTTCCAACATCCATGACAACCCCTACGCCATCGGCGCCGTGGACTTCACCGGCGACATGCCCGTCATCCTCGGCCCCGACGGCCCGAGCCTGGGGGGGTTCGTCTGCCCGGTGACGGTGATCGAGGCGGATCTTTGGCAACTGGGACAACTCAAGGCCGGGGACAGGGTGCGGTTTGTGCCGGTGGATGTATCGACCGCCCGATCATTGGCGACACACTTCCCTTGTGGCGAGGGAGCTTGCTCCCGCTCGAGTGCGCAGCGCTCGCCAGACAATGATCTTGTCCCTGAAGGGTTGGGGCCGCTGCGCGACCCAGCGCGAGCAAGCTCGCTCGCCACAGGTTTTGGGGATACACAAACATTGATGTCGCCTGTGGTGTTGGATATCGGTCAGGACGATACCCGGCTGGTGGCGAGATTGGCCGGCGACACCCACCTGCTACTGGAGATAGGTGCTCCTGAACTGGATCTGGTGCTGCGCTTTCGCGCCCACGCCTTGATGCAGGCGTTGGAACACAAACAGTTGCACGGCGTAATCGACCTGACGCCGGGCATTCGCTCGTTGCAAGTGCACTACCAACCCGAACAACTGCCGCTGGCCGAGCTACTGCAGATCGTCATCGGTGAATGGGACGCGGTATGCGCCGCACAGGATCTGCAAGTGCCGTCACGCATCGTGCACCTGCCGCTGTCCTGGGACGATCCGGCCTGCCAGTTGGCCATCGAAAAATACATGACCACGGTGCGCAAGGACGCGCCCTGGTGCCCGAGCAACCTGGAGTTCATCCGGCGCATCAACGACCTGCCCGACCTCGACGCAGTGCAACGCACGGTGTTCGACGCCAGCTACCTGGTGATGGGTCTTGGGGATGTCTACCTCGGCGCGCCGGTCGCCACGCCCCTGGACCCTCGGCATCGACTGGTGACCACCAAATACAATCCGGCCCGCACCTGGACGGCGGAAAATTCGGTGGGCATCGGCGGCGCGTACATGTGCGTGTACGGCATGGAGGGCCCAGGTGGGTATCAGTTCGTCGGGCGCACGTTGCAGATGTGGAATCGTTATCGCGAGGTCGCCGCATTCGACGGCAAACCCTGGCTGCTGCGGTTCTTCGACCAGATCCGCTTCTACCCGGTCAGCGCCGATGAACTGCTGCGCATCCGCCGGGACTTCCCGCTGGGCCGCTTCGACCTGAACATCGAACACAGCCAGCTCAATCTTGCCGATTATCAGCGCTTCCTGGCCCAGGAGGCGGACAGCATCGCGGCGTTTCGGGCGCAGCAACAAGGCGCCTTCAACGCCGAGCGCGAGCGCTGGATCGCCAGTGGCCAGGCGCACTTCGACAGCGAAGAACCAGCACCCGCACCCAATGAAGATTCGCTGCTGAGCGAGGATCAACTCAGCGTCGACAGCCACATCGCTGGCAATCTCTGGCAGGTCCAGGTGCAGGTGGGTGCTCGGGTCAGCGCGGGTGAGGTATTGGTAATTCTGGAGTCGATGAAGATGGAAATCCCGGTGCTCGCTCCCGTGTCCGGAGTGGTACGCGAGATTCGTGTACAGCCCGGCTCGGCGGTGCGCGCCGGACAACGTGTGGTGGTGCTGGAACGTGACTGAACTCAATCAAAGGATTAATGCCATGAACCTGTCTTTACGCCTGGACGATCTGCGCGACGCCTACCGCAGCGGCGAACTTACACCTCGGAATTTACTGTTGAGCCTGCGGGAAAAAGCCGCGGCGCTGAACCCGGACTACCACCTGTTCATCCACCTGCTGACGCCCGGGGAACTGGAACCCTACCTCGCCGCGCTGGAGGGTCAGGACCTGGAAAGCCTGCCGTTGTATGGCGTGCCGTTCGCGATCAAGGACAACATCGACCTGGCTGGCATTCCCACCACGGCCGCCTGCCCGGCGTTCAGCTACGTGCCGCAACGTTCGGCCACCCTTGTCGAGCAGCTACTGGCCCTGGGCGCGATTCCCCTGGGCAAGACCAATCTCGACCAGTTCGCCACCGGGCTCAACGGCACCCGCTCGCCTTACGGTGCCTGTCGCAACAGCGTGCTGCCCGACTATCCGGCCGGCGGTTCAAGCGCCGGCTCGTCGCTGGCGGTGGCCCTGGGTGTAGCAAGTTTTGCCCTGGGCACCGACACCGCAGGTTCGGGTCGGGTGCCGGCGGCGCTGAACAATCTGCTGGGATTGAAGGCCACCAAGGGATTGATCTCCACGGCGGGTGTGGTGCCGGCCTGTCGCACCCTGGACTGCGTCACGACCTTTACCGCAACGGCGCGGGAAGCCAGCCAATTACTGGCGCTGACCGCCCGCCTCGACCCTCGTGATGAGTACAGCCGCCGCAACCCGCTGTGGAACGACGGCTCAGCGTTCGGCGCGCCGCGAAGCTTTCGCTTCGGCGTGCCTCGTGGGCAAGACCTGGCTTTTTTCGGCTGCAACGAAGGTCCACGACTGTTTCAAGAAGCCATTGAGCGACTCAAGGGCCTGGGCGGTGAAGCAGTGGAACTGGACCTGTCTCCGTTTCTGGAAGCCGCCCGGCTACTGTATGAAGGGCCGTGGGTGGCCGAGCGCTACAGTGTTGCCGGGGAGCTGACGGAGCGCGAGCCCGACGCCGTACTGCCGGTTATCCGCGCCGTATTGGCGAAAGCGCCTACCGTGGATGGCGTACAAACCTTCCGTGCCCAGTACCGTTTGCAAGCGCTCAAAGCCCAGTGCGACCGCGTCATGGAAACGCTCGATTGCGTCCTCACCCCGACCATCGGTCGCCCGGTGACTCTCGCCGAACTGGTCGCCGAACCGGTGCTGCGCAACTCGGAGCTGGGTTACTACACCAACTTCATGAACCTGCTGGACTACGCTGCCGTCGCTGTTCCCAGCGCATTCATGACCAACGGCTTGCCCTGGGGCGTGACGCTGTTCGGTCGGGCCTTCACCGATCAATACCTGTTAAGCGTCGCCGATGCCTTGCAGCGTCAGCAAGACCCGGCCGTGCCAGCGCCCGCCAACCCGGCTCGCCATGACCGGGCGCGGCTGGTGGTGTGCGGGGCGCATCTGGACGGATTGGCGCTGAACTGGCAGCTCAAGCAACGCGGTGCCCGTCTGATCGAGGCCACCCACAGCTCAGCCGATTACCGTCTCTACGCCCTGGCCGGCGGCCCGCCTCTGCGCCCCGGCATGCTTCGGGTCAGTGAAGGCGGCGTGGCCATCGAGGTGGAGGTTTGGGAATTGCCGAGCAGCGAACTCGGCTCGTTCCTCACCGGCATCCCCGCGCCGCTTGGGCTGGGCAAGGTACAACTGGCCGATGGCCGCTGGGAAAGCGGATTCATTTGTGAGCCGTATGGTTTGGCAGGCGCGCAGGACATCAGTCATTTGGGCGGATGGCGGGCCTATTTACAGGGTCTGAAACCGCTGTGATTTTGTGGCGAGGGAGCTTGCTCCCGCTTGGCTGCGAAGCAGACGCTTTTGCGGCCGCTGCACAGCCCAGCGGGGCGGTGCGACGTTTCGCTAAATCCCCTCGCCACAATTTTTACAAACCTGCAAATCCGAGCACCTTTTCCTGCAAGGCCACTAAACTGACTTCATTGGGTCTGCGCCAAGGAAATCGCCATGTCGCTCCGTTCGCCGTTGTATTCCCAGCGCAAGCCGCTCCTGCTCGTGGTGGGGCTGCTAGGTGCAGGCTTTCTGATCATTTCATTGTTGGGCTACCACGCTGCCAATACCTCGGTACGGGACCACACGCTCAGGATGCTGTACCTGAACCTGCTGATCGGCCTGCTCGTGACGCTGGCCGTGTTGGCAATCCTTTATCAATTGATCAACAGCTATCAACGCCGCATCGACGCCCAGAGCACCCTCGACAGCCTGACCGAACTGCCCAACCGCCGTGGCTTCGACCTGCTGGCGGTGCAGGCCCTGCACGAAGCCCAACGTGAGCCAAAACCCCTGGCGGCGCTGCTGCTGGAGCTGGACGAGTTCAAGCGACTGGACACCACCCATGGTCATATCGCCAGCGACCAACTGTTGACCGGGTTCGCTCGCGACCTGACCGACAGCCTGCGGCATTCGGACATTGTGTGTCGCTGGAGTGGCGAGACGTTTATTGTGCTGCTCAAGGACACCGACGGTCAGAACGGTCTGAAGATTGCCGAGAAAATTCGTCAACGGATCGAACAACAGCGTTATTTCTGCAGTGGGAAAGAGCTGCGGGTCACCATCAGCATCGGCCTCACCACCTTGCAGGACGAAGATACCTTGCACAGCCTGCTGTCGCGGACCGATCATGCGCTGCAACGCGCCCGGCAAACCGGGAACAACCGAACCTGTGTACAGATGCCTCACTCCAGCTATGAATAAACCTGACCGGTGCCCGGCCTGTGGCGCCAGCAACGACTGCACCCTGGCCAACCCGCGAACCGCCGACCGTGCCTGCTGGTGTTACGGCGTGAGCATCGACCCGGCCGTGCTGGAAGCATTGCCGGCCGAGCTGCGAGACCAGTCCTGCCTGTGCCCGCGCTGCGCCCAGGTCGAAGCCCAGTTGCGGGCCAAGCCGCAGCCGATCGCGTAAGATGCCCGCCCTCCGTTCTCTTGCCTGACCTGCCCCATGCGCCTTGACCGCTTCCTCAGTAATCTGCCGCGCTTCAATCGCCAACAGGTTCGGCTGCTATTGGTGGAACGCCGGGTGCGGATCGACGGCCAGATCGTCAGCGACCCTCACGCACAGGTGCGTGAATTCAGCCGGGTCGAAGTCGATGATCAGGTGCTGCAAGCCGGTCGCCTACCCCGGTATTTCATGCTGCACAAACCGCCCGGTTGCGTCAGCGCCACCCGCGACCCGCAGCACCCCACCGTGCTGGACCTGCTGGACGAGCCAGACAAGGACGACCTGCACATCGCCGGGCGACTGGACTTCAACACCACCGGGCTGATGCTGATCACCAATGACGGCAGTTGGTCGCGGCGCCTGACCCAACCGCAGACCAAACTGCCCAAGGTCTATTACGTCGAGACCGAACAACTCATCACCGCCGAATACGCCGTCACCTTCGCACGCGGGCTGTACTTCGCTTTCGAAAACCTCACCACCCAGCCTGCGGATTTAATACTGCTGGGGCCAAGATCGGCGCGACTGAGCATCGTTGAGGGCCGCTATCACCAGGTCAAACGTATGTTCGGCCACTTCGATAACAAGGTGCTGCGCCTGCACCGCGAACGCATGGGACCGCTGCTGCTGGACGCCGAGCTTGAGCCGGGCCAATACCGCGCCCTGAGCCCTGAAGAGATCCGCCTGATCTGATCCCATGACCGCTCGGCAGAAGTGTCGGGCAATTTCCAAACAACACTTGCGCGACGGCCGGTCCACTGCTTGAATCAAACCGTCGGCCGAAATGTGACCGATGAGTCACCACATACTTCCAAGAAACTTTTTGCCGGCCGGAGCCTCCTCGGGTTCCTTCTTAACTCCGGCAAACTGCCCGCCATAACAACACCCGTCGACCGGCTTTCGTGGATCGACATGGGCCTTATCTTTCAGGCGTATGCCTACCTGTCACATTGCTCGTGCAATCTCATTGCGCGCATACCCGCTTGCCAGGAGTCTTATGACATGAGGCCAGAAATCGCTGTGCTGGATATACAGGGTCAGTATCGGGTTTACACGGAGTTCTATCGCGCAGACGCCGCGCAAAAGACCATTATCCTGGTCAACGGCTCGATGGCCACCACTGCGTCGTTTGCACAGACCGCCAAAAACCTCTACCCGCAATTCAACGTCGTGCTGTACGACCAACCCTATGCGGGCAAGTCCAAGCCCCACAATCGCCACGAAAAAATGCTGACCAAAGAGATCGAAGGCCAGATTCTCCTGGAGTTGATCGATCACTTCGCCGCCGAGCATGTGCTGTCTTTTTCCTGGGGCGGCGCCGCCACCCTCACTGCCTTGGCCCAGCGCCCACGGCGCATCGAAAAAGCCGTGATCAGCTCGTTCTCCCCAGTGCTCAATGCACCGATGCGCGATTATCTGGAGCGCGGCGTGGATTACCTGGGCAGCCTGGACGGCGATCGCGTGGGACACCTGGTCAACAGCACCATCGGCAAACACTTGCCGCCGCTGTTCAAGCGTTTCAACTATCGCCACGTCAGCAGCCTGGCCGAGCATGAATACGGACAGATGCATTTCCACATCAGCGATGTGCTCCACAGCGACCGGATGTGTTACGTCAACGCGGCGAAAAAAATCAACGTGCCGGTGCTGTTCCTGAACGGCGAATGGGACGAATACACCTCCGCCACCGACGCCAAGGTTTTCGCCGACCACGTGCAACACAGCACCTTCAGCACGCTGCAAGCCACCGGGCATTTCCTGGACATGGAACACAAAGCCGCCTGCCGCGACAGCCGCGACGCCCTGCTGGGTTTCCTCAAGTCGACCCATCAAGAAAGTCGACCGCGCTACAACTACGTGCAGGACTACCATGCCCTGGCTATGTGAAACCGAGTCCTCGCGAGCAAGCCCCGCCCTGCCCCGACAGACACGGGGCTTGCCCGCGAACGACCGCTCTGGTTTGAGGCTTGCGTAGACGCGTCATCTCTGCGCCCGTAAAGAAAAACTTCAAATCCGCGCCCACATCTGGTACAAAGTCAGCCGCTCTGAGCGGGTGTCGTATAATGGCATTACTCCAGCTTCCCAAGCTGATAACGAGGGTTCGATTCCCTTCACCCGCTCCAATCGAATTCTGGTCTCACGCCGTGTGGTTTTGGCGGGGGATATGAAAAAAACCGGCTCTTGGTGGCCGGTTTTTTTATGGCTGATGTTTGGGGAAGTGTGAGGTGATCTTCGAGCGTAGGTAGATGGCTCCCCGTGTCCGGCCAAAATAAATACGTCGCCATTTCCACGCCCATTTCCAATGAGATCTGGCTTCCTGCCGCAGCCTGTCTCAGGCGTGCACCTCACGATCAAGTACATCAGCCACCCATTGGTTGATGCTTTTGTGGGCAAGCTGAGCTTTTACGGCGACTGTGGCATGGAGCGCGGGGGCGAGGCGCAGACTGAGATTGCCAGAATAGGGCTTCTGCGGTGCTCGCCCCAGTTTGGCACACGTCTCCAGATAATCAGTTACCGCCTCCTCAAACGCCGCTCGAAGCTCGGTGACAGATTCGCCGTGAAACCCGACGACATCCTTAATACCAGCGATGTGGCCTACAAAGAGGCCGTCCTCATCGCTGTAGTCAATTCGGGCAGCGTAGCCTTGATAATTCATAACGTTCACGGGGTAACTCCTGCTTGTTCAAGGAAGGCCCGAGCATCACGTACCTGGTAGGGCTTTGCTTCTTTGTCCGGATGGGGCCGGTGGAACGTTGCGACCACACCGTTCAATTCGAAACGTACACGCGACCCGCTACCTTCGATGGTCTTGGCACCCGCTGCGCCAAGCAGTGACTCGATACGAGCCCATTCCAGTATGTAAGGTGTCGGCCTAGAAAATATGGCGCTGAGTGTGCTGAGCTGCTTATTGTTCATGGTATTACACCGTGATACCAAAAAAAAGATCTATCATCTGCGCCTGACGTCGCCTACGTACGAGCAGCACCGATTAATAAAGTCAAAATGCGGACATGGTCATCCTTTCGGTTTTAACCTGCCCTCCCCCTTCAGTGGCACTTTCTGCGAAACCGGCAATTTTTCGGAAGCCAATCGCTTATCACCAATCGTGCAGTCCGTTCTGCCGGGCACTATTTCCTATCCGCCCAGCTGTGGATAGCGGGTAGTTCCCGCTTCGTTTGATAGTGGACTCAGAACCCCCGTCTTTTCGACGAGCGAACAGGGCGCTCCGCCCGATGTTTGATGGCGCTGTGCTGTACGCCGGGCCCCAAGGCTTTCTGGCGATGCCCAGTTCTCCGGTCTACTCCGGAGTGCAGTGGCCATCTTCTTAGCAACCCGGCTACCTATGGTGGCTGTGCGAGTGTTCAGCCGACTGCGTCGATTAGCAACCTCTATGCCAGTAACATCGCACAGCTACCTCCCCGCGCAAAGCATCATTCAATGCCCATCAAGGGAAGTCGAAAGCGGCAGCCAGTCGCCCAAGTGAAAATCCACTTCCCGCCTCAAATCTCACCCAGGAAACGCGTCACTGCCGTGAGCAAATCTCGGTAAGTCCTTCAAACCTTCCGCCTGGTGTTATCTGCGGCATGATCTTGTTTAAGAATCGATGAGCCTGCAACTTCGCGTAAAGCACAGTGCTTGCAGTAATACCGACCCAAGATGAGAACGAAGAAAACCCGACCTGTTTAATTATCGTAAACATATCCAGCGAAGACACGTTTAAATACATTCCACGTTACGCCCTAGAGGCTACGAGACCTTGCGTCCTTACTTACGTGTGCGTCAGAATCCGCCGGCTTGTGCGCTTTGCCCCCGGCCTCTATCGTTTACCTGCCACTGCCCATCAGTGGTCGGGTTTAGTAGCCCGGACGGTGTTAGTAAGGTGCATAAGTACCATTCAGTCAGGGCATTATATGCCTGCACTTGATGGTGGTTGTGCGCAGGGCGCCCTTGGGCGCGCCGGGTTTACTAATTCCACCGGTCTACTAACCTGCGCACAGCCGCCACCCTTCTTTTAGTAGAGAACGGTTGCGGCCCCAACTCTGGAATTAGACATATGTTCAAGGTTACTCCCAACCCCCCAGATATTGATTCGGTACTCTACGGCGACTCTCTCGACCCTGAAAAGTTGAAAGAGGTGGCAGACCGCGCGCTCAAGCACTACCTGAACCCCGGGGCAACGAAAACGCAGATACAGCCCCGCAAGCCCAGCACGATCTTCACCATCGACGCAGCGGTGGATGACGAAACGTTGCTCGTTGAGGCGTGTGAATCCCTGGCATCCGCCAGCGTGATGGTCAGCGACCTCACCGACTTGACGGACGGCCCAAGGCGCCAAACGATGCTGGTGCTGCAACGGGTCATCATGTTGGGTGAGTTAGCGGTCAATCGAGTACTGGATAACCACAAGCCTGGCTAGTCGCCAGGTAGTGTTGTGGGGGCGCTTGCGCCCCCACAACTGCCATTCAGTCCAATAACGAAGCCTGTTTGAGCAGTTCGAAAAGTCCTTCAGGGACTAGCGTAGACGTAGCGGCGAAGCTGGAACCCTGGCACCACGTGGCTTTGAACGAAGCACCGTTGCTTTCACGACCGTCTAACCAAGATCGCTCATAGACGTCTACATCATCAAACCTTGCATCGTAGACCTGAACGATTTCATGTCCTGGCTTGCCTGCGTAGGTGAAAATGCTTTCCAACGTGCCAATCAATCGAACATCGCTGATCGAAAGAGCCAGTTCTTCCTGCACTTCACGGACGATGGCATCGATACCTCGTTCGCCGAACTCAATGCCGCCGCCAATAGGTCGAAAAAGGGTTCGCTGTTCAACGGCGTCATAGAATTGGTTAACCAGTATTTTTCCGTGATGATGAAAGATACAGAGCGCGAGGGCACGAATGCGTGGTTCTGACATGAGTAAAATTCCCTTTTGACTTGATGAACTGACGGCACTGGATTCCCCCAACGTGAGGCATGAAATCCAGTAGCGATCAGATCGCGGATCCACAATACTCAATGTGCGAACAGACATTCCAAGCGGAGCCTGGCTGCCAATTATGCGGCCTTGTACAGCTGCGTCGCCAGTACAAGGCGGTGGGAACGAAGGACACTGCGATCGGCAAGCGTGCAGACCAATCCGAATTGGGCTGGGCCGAAAACAAGGTATCTGAGCGATAGAGAATCAAACATGCTTTGCGACAAAAGCGACGACGGCAAACAGGGTCAGAGCGAACGCTGCACCGATGCTGAACGGCAACAACGTAACGCGCATTGTGGTCGGGGTCGGGCGCCTCATCTCTTCAGCTAACGCCTCTACCTCTTGATGCAATTGCTCGATGCTTGCTTGATAACTACGATGCGTAGGCATGTCTCATTTTCCTCCCAGGCCGCGGGCCGTGCTGAGTCTGTGAACCATCTCGAGCAAGGTGAGCCGTGTGTTTGTAAAGCTCAAGTACCAGTAATGTAGGGCGGGGATTGGCGCATTGTGGCGAACCAGCGCTCAAATTTTAATCCCAAAACCAGCAACGGCGACTATGGCGGTCGCTACCTCTGCCCCTACTGCGTATGGATACCAGAAGGCTTCGTGCTTCAGCTTCGTTTCCTCGGCCGTGAGCTTGCGAGTCTCAGCCAGCAATTTTCGGGTTTCGACCATTAGTTTATCGAGCTCTAAATTATCGCGGTCGTTCTGAAGCATTGATAATCCTTCCAGGGTTTGAGCCACCGCCCTCAGCGTCGCTTTCTGCGAAGCCGGCAAAACCTATCGGTCGTCAATCACTCATTGCCAATCGTGCAGTCCGTCTGCGGAGCACTATTTCCTATCTGCGCAGTGGTGGATAGCGGGTGGCTCCCGCTTGGTTTGTAGGCAAAATCAGAGAATTGCGTACGACAGAGAATCAACTGTTTTCGATCAGTTGATCGTCTTGTTGACAGCCCCGTGTGCAATGCACTGGATCGGCACAGAAGTCCAAGCCATCACTTGATCGTTCGTGTAAGCAGTCATGCACTGGTGCTGTATTGCTTGAAGGCGGATATCAAAAGCAACCTGCGCGTCACCTCGTTTGGCTGGACGAATTTGCAGCATTTTCACGCTCCTTTCCTTGGCGACTATGGACGGTAAATCAAGCAAACAAGCCCTCGATCCGGACACCACCGACACCGCCGCCCCCGAACTTGATTGCAAGGCAGACACTCGACCCTTCGGGTTGATCAATAAATATTCGGGTGTCTGGGTCCCGCTGCCTTTGAGTGCAGAACGTAATTCCAATTCGAAGGGCAGCCCGAACTCTTCTAAGATTATATGGGCCGCCAACGAACAGGCGCCGGGAGAATAGTAAAGCCGATACATATACATTCCTTGGATATCCTTATCGAGGCACAGATTAGCCGCCGTAACTATTCACCCCCCCGGCAAATGCCCCAACGGCAACGCCCCCGGCGTCTTCACCGTATGAATCGCAAAATTACTCCGGATGTCACTCACCCCCGGCAACTTCAGCAGCCGGCCAGTGAGAAAACGGTCGTAGGCGCGCAAGTCCGGCACCACCACTTGCAACAGAAAGTCCGATTCGCCTGACACCAGAAACGCCGAAATCACCTCCGGCAATGCCGTGACCGCTTGGCGAAAGGCTTCGGCCTGTTCGTCGTTGTGCCGTTCAACCTTGACGCCGACAAAGATCGTCAACCCGAGCCCCACTTCATCACGGTCTAGGATGGCTTGGTAGCCGCGAATGACGCCGGCTTCTTCCAGCATCCGCACGCGGCGCAGGCAGGGTGAGGCGGACAAACCGATTTCTTCGGCCAGTTGCACGTTGCTGAGGCGGCCGTCGCGTTGCAGCGCGGCGAGGATTTTGCGGTCGAAGGCATCCAGTTTCATGAATTGGCATTTTCCGATTGAACATCGTGATTACTTAGCAGGTTATGCCAATTTAAGAAGCTTTAGAAGCTGACTTCGCAACCACCTGCTCTGCCCCTCAGCCCTAGACTGGCACTACCGAAATCGTCGATATGCAGGAGGTGTGGTGTGGCAGAGCTCTGGTTGTTTTTTATGGCGTTAGTGGTGGTGTATCTGTTGCCCGGCCCGGACATGATCCTGCTGCTGCAAACCGGCGCCCGTCAGGGTAAGGGCGCGGCGCTGGCGACCGCAGTGGGTCTGGGGATCGCTCGGGGGTGTCATGTCGCGCTGGCAGCGTTGGGGCTTTCGGCGTTGTTCAAGACCGCGCCCTGGACCTTTGACGCGGTGCGCCTGGCCGGCGCCGCTTATTTGTTATGGATTGGCTTTCAGTGCCTGCGAACCACGTTGTTGCCGAATTTTGAAAGTGCCGGCGTTGAGGCTGGAAAGCGGCATTGGCGCCAGGCGATTCGGCGCGGGTTGTTGACCAACCTGCTCAATCCCAAGGCGCTGCTGTTTTGCTCGGTACTCTTGCCGCAGTTCATCGACCCACAGGGCGGGTCGGTGCTTGGGCAGTTCGCGACCCTCGGTGTGGTGTTGGTCAGCATCGGCTTTTTGTTTGATAGCGCCTATGCACTGATGGGCGTGGCGCTCGGGCGCTGGCTCCAGCGGTCCCCTTCGGCCCAACGCATGCAGCAGTGGTTGTTTGGGAGTCTTTTGATTGGGTTTGCGGTGCGGCTGACGTTTGTGCAGCAGTCATAGTGCTTATGGGTTCGCGAAACGGCTTTGGTCCGTGCCGTAGCTCCAGCCCTGCTGGAGCAAGCTCTCTCTACACGGTCGCACTTCACATCCAGAAATAACCCCACCGACCTCGCCACCGCCCCTGTGCCGCGCGGCTTCTAGACTTTCCTGCAACGACGCCAACCACCCCAACAAGGCCATATCGGTGGTTATAGTGTTGATCATCAAATTCAAGTAGGTATAGTAACCACCAAGCACACCACACGGAGGTGATGTGAATAGCCGATTTTTGATAAGCCAAATTGTTGCGGACGGTTGGTATCTGGTGCGGGTTCGAGGCAGTCATCATCACTTCAAACACCCGACCAAACCGGGGCTGGTCACGGTCCCTCATCCGAAGAAGGACCTGCTCAAAAAAACCGCCATCAGCATTTTGCAACAGGCCCTGCTACAAACGGCCAGTTGCCCTGAAATCCCGGAGAACGATTGACATGCTTTACCCGATTGCAATTTCCATGGGCGATGAGAAGCACGCCTGGGGTGTTGAAGTACCGGATATTCCCGGTTGTTTTTCTGCTGGCGATGACCTGGACGATGCCATGGCGATGGCCCGCGAGGCCATTGAGGGGCACTTCGAGATTCTGGCGGAGGACGGCTCGCCGATTCCATCGGCCAATACAGTCACCTTGCATGCAGCCAATCCTAAATACACCGGTTGCACCTGGGCGCTGGTGGACATTGATGTGACCAAGTATCTGGGCAAGGCGCAGAAGCTCAATATCACCTTGCCTGGCTATCTGCTGAACCGTATTGACGAGTACGTGTTGCACCATCCTGAAGAAAAGAGCCGTTCCGGGTTTCTGGCTTCGGCGGCGCTGAAGGTGTTACAGCAAGGACGTTGAAAACCAACCTGCCCCAAACTCCTGCCCTAACCCCTTGTGGGAGCGAGCCTGCAAGCGATGGCGCCATGTCAGCCAAGGAACAATCCTGCTGATCTGCCCATCGCGAGCAGGCTCGCTCCCACAGTTTTTTTGCAATAAGCCGGTTATTTTTTCTCCGAACCGGACTCCTGCATCTGCACCGACGACTTGGTGCCATCGGTATTGTCCTTGGTCTCGTTGTCCGAGTTGTCGAAGCAGCCCTGCAGGGCGAACAGGCAACAAGTGAGGCAGAAAGTGCGTGCGAGGTTCATGGTGTACTCCGATTGAGGGCTTTAAGGAGTGACCTCTGAATACGGTAAATGGTTGCGACGACCTTGCCGGCCAATGAACTTAAGGCAGCGCTGCAAATGTAAGTAGAATTTTCATTACCTCATTGCTGTCACACCAGACAGGTGCATCCCAGAAGGAAACGCAGCAATGAACTTCGCAAAAATCGCACAAAAACTGGCCCTATGGGCAGGGAGCCCCAAGACATTTTTGGGGGCGCTGGTGTTGTTGGTGCTCTGGGCAGTCAGCGGGCCGTTTTTCCAGTTCAACGACACCTGGCAACTGATCATCAACACCTCGACCACGATCATCACATTCCTGATGGTGTTCCTGATTCAGAACACGCAGAACCGTGATACCGACATCCTGCACCTGAAGGTCGACGAACTGATACGAGCGAACAAGAATGCGCACAATGCAATGCTCGGTCTGGAATCGCTGGACCTCAAGCAGTTGGAGGCAATGAGAAGGCACTACCAGGCCATGGGCGAGAAGGAGGCCAAGAATCTCGGCGCCGAGCAAGGCCTGGAGCCAAAAAACAAGATCGATCTGAATCAGTGCTGAGACTGGCGCACGCGAGCAGCGCTCGCTACTCGCGCGAACAAGCGTGAGGTCAGGGCAGCGGATTGCCGCCCGTCACACCGAACACTTCCCCGGTGATGTAGCTCGACTCCTGTGACGCCAGCAGCACATAAAGCGGTGCGCATTCGGCCGGTTGGCCTGGGCGCTTCATCGGCACCTGAGAGCCAAAGGTAGGAATTTTCTCCTGGGGTTGTCCGCCGCTGGGTTGCAGCACGGTCCAGATCGGCCCCGGTGCCACGGCATTGACCCGTATGCCCTTGCTGATTACTTGCCCTGCCAGCGCCTTGGTGAATGCGACGATGGCCGCTTTGGTGGTGGCGTAATCCAGCAGTGTTGCGGAAGGATCGTAAGACTGGATCGACGCGGTATTAATCACCGTCGCCCCAGCCGGCATCAGCGGCACTGCTGCCTTGCAGATCCAGAACATCGCATAGATGTTGGTTTTCATGGTGTCATCGAATTGCGCGGTGGTGATATCGGCAATGTCTTTCTGTGCCTCCTGCTTACCAGCAACATTCACCAGAATATCCAGGCCACCCAGTTGTTCATGGGCACTATTGACCAGTTGGACGCAGAATTTTTCATCCTTCAGATCGCCCGGGATTGCAATCGCCTTGCGACCCTCGGCCTCGATCAACTCAATGACTTGCCGGGCGTCACGCTCTTCGCTGGGTAGATAGTTGATCGCTACATCCGCGCCTTCCCGGGCGTAGGCGATGGCGGCGGCACGGCCGATGCCCGAGTCGCCACCAGTCACCAAAGCCTTGCGCCCTTCCAGGCGCCCAAAACCCTGGTAACTTTTTTCACCGTGATCGGGTCTTGGCACCATCTCCTGATCGATACCCGGCGGCGACTGTGGCTGGTCGGGGAAAGGCGGGCGGGGATATTGGGTCAGCGGGTTCTGCATCGCGTATTGGTTGGGTTCTCGGCGTGTGGACATCGAACTTCTCCTTTTCGGCGGGCAAGATGAGCCGGGGCGCTAACGTCCCGGTCCTGAAGGTAAATAATGCGGCGAATCAGCGACTGGCCTGGAGCGCCCGGGCCATTTCGAGATGGGTCTGCAACTTGGGCAGGGTTTCGTCGGCAAACGCCTTGATTTCCGGCACTTCGGTGGTCTTGGCCTGCTCCTGAATCTGCGCGATGGCTTCCTCGGTGGCCTTGACCTGGCTAGCGGCATAGGCAGCCTCGAACGATTCGCCTTCCGGCACTTGCGGCATCAGGGTTTTGGCTTTGTCGGCCACTTCTTCCCGGGGTGCGACTGGCAGGTCGAGCTTTTTCGCAATCTTGGCCAAATGCTGGTTGGCCGTGGTGCGGTCGTTGATCACCATGATGGTGTAATCCTTGACCTCCCTGGATTCAGCTTTCCCATGGGCCATACGGCTGGCCTCAATGTCGGCCATGCCTTTGGCCGAAGCATCGTTGATGAATTCGGCAGGCGATTGTGCCCAGGCACTGTTGGCACCCAGGCCCATCAGCACGACGAGACTGGTGGTGCGTAAAAAGGTGGCCATCCGGCTCATGGTCACGCCCTCCTCTAAAAAGTTGCGGCAGATTTCCCGCCACTGAATCAGAACCACCTCTAACGATCTGGACAAACGTCTGTCCCGAATACGGCCGATGCCGGCTTCAACGGGTGCACCTCGACGGACGATGAGGTTGGTGGTTCTCCCACATGTGCGACCCGATCCAGACGCCTTCGTTCGATCCAGGACAATGTTTCCGGCGAGCGGGCCCTACCTGATATTGGAAAGGGTTGCGGACTGAAAGGTTTGGAAAATCATGCCGCGCCACGACGAACGGTGGCCGCTGGTCAAATACCGAACGCCTTGTGATTTTGGCGTTTAGCGGCGTACATCGCCTCGTCGGCGTGGCGGAACAGCGCCACGTCTTCGGCGCCATGCTCGGGAAAACAGGCCACTCCGATGCTGGGTTCGATGCTCAGGCAGTGCCCGTCCAGGCGCAGCGGCTGGGTCAATGCATGACGGATTTTTTCCTGCACGCGATGGGCATCTTCCAAAGCCTGGACGCTGTGGAGCAGGACGACGAACTCATCACCGCCAATGCGCGCCACGGTATCGGTGTCGCGCACACAGCCCTGGAGCCGACTGGCCACCGCCTGCAACAACATGTCGCCCACCGCGTGGCCGTAGGTATCGTTGATCTGCTTGAAGCGATCCAGGTCGATATACAGCAACGCCATGCGCCCAGACGCGGCGCGGGCGGTGGCCAGTGCGGCCTTGAAGCGTTCGCGCAGCAATTCGCGGTTTGGCACCTGGGTCAACTGATCGTACTGGGCCATGCGCTGCAACCGGGCGTGCAATTGCTGGCGCTCGATGGCGATGGTCAGCTGTGCACAGACGTATTGCAGCAACTCCTTGTCTTGCTCGGTGTAGCGCTGGTTGTCTTGCGCGCTCTTGACGATCAACGCACCGATCGTGCCGTTCTGCGAGATCAGCGGCACACCCAGCCAGCAAGGCGCGTTCGGTTGCGCCACAAGGTCGCAAAACCCTAATGGCAACTGACTGCAACCGGGCGTCAGCAGGATCGGTTGGCCAGTGCGAATCACTTCGGCGCACAGGCGCTTGGTGACCGAGCCCGGCACATCGGGCTGTCGTTCCAGGTCATCGACGTGATAAGCAAAGTTCAGCTGCGCACACTGCTCGTCATACAGCGCCACCGAAAAATTCATCGCCGGCAGCCACTCGCCAATGATCAAGTGAATGCGCTTGAACAACGCCAGCATGTCCGCCGCGGTGTTGGCGGCCTCGGAAATCGCATACAACGCCGCCTGTCGGGACTCGGCCTGCTTGCGTTCAGTGATATCCCGGGCGACGGCGATCCGCAACTGGTCCGCCGGCGACCAACGCGCCGACCACAAAATATGCACCACCCGACCGTCCTTGCGCAGGTAGCGGTTCTCGAAATTGAGCTTGGGTTCGCCGTCCATGATCTCCCGCGCCGCTTCAAGAGTTCGCTGGCGGTCGGCAGGATGCACCAGGTCGATCATCGGCAGGCCGATCAATTCCTGCGGGGTATAACCGAAAATGCGCTCACAAGCGGCGCTGACAAACACGAAACGCCCCTGCCCGTCGACGGCGCACACGGCGTCCATCAAAAGGTCGATGTAACTGGCCAGCGGTGCGCCACTGCGAGTGTCCATGGGGCTGGTGGTCATCCGATAATGCAGCGTGGAGAAAAACCTTAGGTACGGCAGTGGGTACGTCGGCCTTACGTCCTGCTGGTCAACAGGCCCGGCACTGCATGCCACAAGGCGTTGATGGCAAACCCTATGAACATCACACCGCACAACCGGGTGATTGTCAGTTCGTGACGCTGATACAACGTGCGTATCCGACTCGCGCCCACAATACCAATGAGGATAGCGTAAGCAATCAGACCGCCGAGGAAACTGAGTGTGATCAGCCAGGGCAACATCGACCAATGCAGCAGCTCGGCACGGCTGGACAGCAAAGCGGTGAAGGTCGCCACCGCCACCGGATATGCCTTGGGATTGGTCAGGCCGAATATCACACCGTGCCAGAACGGCTGACGCGCCGGGCCTTGCGGTGCATCGGCGCTGCCCGCGCGAGCACGAACGGCCCGCAATCCCAACCAGAACAGATAAAGCCCGCTGACCACCCCCAAGGCATCAAAAGCCGTGCTGCCTATCTCACGCGCTCCGACAATCGCTGCCAGCGCGGTGCCACACCAGACCACATCCCCCAAAAGATGCCCGCAGAGAAACCCCGCCCCGGCCCGCCGCCCTCGCGCCGCGCCAATGCCGAACACCGCCAGCACCCCGGGTCCTGGTGTGATGCCATAGATGAAGCCGGAGGCAACGATGGTGAATAGTAGCGAGGGAGTCATGACGGACGGTCCTGTCGGAATTGGGCATCGTGCAGTTTATCCGGCCCTGGATGAAGGATCACGGCGCCGTAAAAAATTCCATAGCGACATAAGGCGCCTGCCGACAGGCCTGCAGGCGGGACGCCAGGTCCCCCACGTGAACTTCGAGTTTGTGCCCGTCCGGGTCGAGAAAATAAAACGAGTCACCTTCGCTGCGATTGTCTCGCCAAGGTGTCACCTGGGCTGCGTGCAAGCGCGCCAGCAATAGCGGGAAATTTTCGGCACTGATGCTGAATGCGTAATGGGTGTAGTCCGCCGCCGGCTCGGGATTACGCAACGGATCAAGGGACAGGCACAACCACAACCCAGGCAACGACAAATAAGCCCCGCTGGCCCACTTGGCCTCAAGGCGAAGCTGCAACAGCTCGCTATAAAAAACCACACTTCGGTCCAGATCCGTGACGGCAAGTGTCAAATGATTGAGGCCTGAGAGCATCGACGAGCAACCTTTGGAAAGAATATTGATGAACCAAACCCAGCGGACATAGGGGGAAAAACAGCGCCTTACCACGCTCCGACAGCGTAAATGGATTCCCCGCCCAGCCCCTTAGGCAAGATCCTACACAGAAGTCTCCGGTAACACTCAAACACGCCGGAAACGGCCGATTCAAAGCCCCGCATAACGATCTGTAAAGTCTGGAAACACACAAATATCGATACCACTCACGGACAGCACCACTCAACCAAGGAATGTAATCGCGCCATGAACCAGACTGCACAGCCGACCCATCGCTTCACCAACTACCGTAAGGTCATTTCCCTGGCGGACCAGGACTGGCGGAGCGCAGAAGTCGGAAAAACCTCAGGGCTGAACGTCGAGGTCAAGACACCCAACGTCCTGATCGACCAGTACGGCCGAACCTTGCATCACTTCTGCACAACTTCCTACCTGGGCCTGGATCACCATCCGGCGTTGCTGGACGGTGCCATGACAGCCCTGTGGGAAACCGGGACCTTGCGCGTCGCCGACTCGAAAACCCGCTGCAAGCTGGCGATCCTGGACCGATACGAAACCCAATTGTCGGAGTTGTTTGGCGCCAGCTGTCTCAGCGCCCTGTCATGCAGTGCCGCGAGCGCCGGGATCCTGCCATTGCTGGCCAGCGGCGCGCTCACGGACAACCGGCCGCCGGTCATGGTGTTTGACAAGCAGGCCCATTACTCGATGAATCACCTCAAGGCTGCTTGCGCCGATGAAACCCAGGTCATCACCGGGCCGCACAACGACATGGATTTCCTTGAAGACGTGTGCAAACGGCAGCGCAACGTGGCGTATGTGGCCGACGGTGCCTACAGCATGGGTGGGGTGGCGGATCTGGATAGCCTGTTGTATCTCAAACGACGCTATGGCCTGTTTCTCTATCTGGACGACTCCCACGCGCTGTCCACCGTAGGACAATGCGGGGCTGGTCTGGTCCGTTCACGCTTCCACGCCGTAGACGAGCGCACGCTGATTGTCGCCTCTCTGGCCAAATCATTCGGGGCCAGTGGCGGCCTGGCGATGTTTGGCAGTGAACGGCACAAAGCACTGGTGCAGCGCTATGGAGGGCCGAGCAATTGGTCCCAGAGCCTGAACGCAGCGGCCATTGGTGCCGGCATGGCCTCGATCCGCCTGCACAGAAGTCGAGAATTCAGCGCTTTGCAGGAGCGTTTGCAGGCTAATATCCGCTTCTTCGACAGCCTCATTCGCACCGAACAGCACGGCAGTGCCATGGCGATCCGTCTGGTAACTTGCGGTGAAGCAGCCCAGGCCAACAGCCTGGCGGTCGAACTGGCCGACCTGGGGTATTTCACTTCAGCGGTCTTTTTCCCGGTTGTGCCGCAAGACAAGGCCGCAATCCGCATCACCCTGCGCGCCGACATGGAGACGAACGTGATTCGCTCGTTCTGCGAACGAATCACCGATCTGCTGCTGGCACGCGGGCGTGACATCCGTCCTTGAACGAGCGCCTTGATGAAGAACCGCACGACCCTGATCATCACCTGCACCACCGTCTTCCTGGCACAACTGGGCATGAGCATCTACTTGCCGGCCCTGCCTGACATCGCTCGGGATCTGGGGGCCGATGCGTCCCGGGTTTCCTGGGGCTTGTCGGTTTACCTGATCGGCATGGCGCTGCCGATGTTGCTGTGGGGCAGCGTGAGCCAGCGTCTGGGACGCAAACCGGTGTTACTGGCGGCATTGGGGCTGTACGGCCTGAGCAACCTGGCCTTACCGCTGGGCTCGACAGTGGAGGCGTTCCTGACGCTCAGGTTGATTCAGGGCATCGGCGCCAGCGGTATCTCAGTGATGGCCCGGGTATTGATCCGTGACAGTTTCAGCGGCGATCTACTGGCCAAGGCCCTGTCATGGATCTCGATAGCCTTCGTGATTGCCCTTGGCATCGGTCAGTATCTGGGCTCTTTGATCCAGGTTGCCTTCGGCTGGGAAGCGATCTTCTACGGGTTGGGTGCGGTCAGCCTGGCCATGGCGGTCGCAGTGTCCCGGGTCGGGTTTCCCGTGCTGACAGAAAGCAGCAACGGGCAATCGGCGTGGCGCGTGTACGGCAGGATACTCAGATATCGAGGTTTTTTACTGCCGGCATTGGCCGGTGGCCTGGGTTACGGCGTGATCGTCGCGTTCAACACCGCAGCGCCGCTGATTTTGCAGGAAAGCTTTCATTGGTCAGCGATTGAGTACGGCCTGCTGGGCTGGCCGATCAGTGCGGCGTACCTGTTCGGCGCACTGGCGGTAAATGCCTTTGTACTTCGCACCGGCCAGCGACGGCTGATGAGCTGGGGCATTGCGCTGGTGCTGGGTGGCAGCGCGACCATGCTGCTGGGGAGCGTCGCACTGAGCAGCGTCGCGTTGCTGTTCTGGTTGCCATACTGCTTCGCGGTGTTCGGTCAATCGTTGAATTACCCCATCAGCCTGTCCCTGGCCAACGAGGGTTCACCGGTGACCGGGGCTTATGCCATGGCGTTGAGCGGTTTCCTGCATCAACTGATGGCATCGGCGATCGGCGCCATGGCCAGCCTGTTGTTGAGCCAACAGGCCTGGCCGCTGGCGGCGTTGTGCACGCTGTTGGCAGTGGCGGCACTGCTGTGCGGGCGGTTCATGCCGCCACGGGTCGCTTAAAATGCACTGCGGAAAATCTCCTCGATCTGTCGTTGATCCCCCGCCCGCGGGTTGGTCAGGCCGCAAGCGTCTTTCAAGGCGTTGGCCGCCAGCACCGGCACGTCGTTGAGGCGCACACCCAACTCCCGCAGGCCGGCTGGAATGTCTATGTCCAGAGCCAGGCTGCGGATCGCGGCGATGGCCACGCGTGCGCCCTCCTCCGGGCTGAGCTCGCGCGTATCGGCGCCCATGGCATGGGCCACGTCGGTCAGTCGAGAGGCACATACCGAGGCGTTGAAACTCTGTACATGGGGCAACAACACGGCGTTGCATACGCCATGGGGCAAGTCATAAAAGCCGCCCAGTTGATGGGCCATGGCATGCACGAAACCCAGCGAAGCATTGTTAAACGCCATCCCTGCGAGGAACTGCGCATAGGCCATGTTCTCCCGCGCCGTCAGATCGTTGCCGTCGCGCACGGCCTGGCGCAGATTGTTGCTGATCAACGTGACCGCTTTCAGCGCGCAGGCATCGGTGATCGGATTGGCGGCGGTGGATACGTAAGCCTCGATTGCATGAGTCAGCGCATCCATGCCGGTGGCGGCCGTCAATCCCTTGGGCATCGCCACCATCAACGCCGGATCGTTGACCGACATGAGCGGCGTCACGTTGCGGTCGACAATTGCCATTTTCACGTGGCGGGTCTCGTCGGTGATGATGCAAAAACGGGTCATCTCGCTGGCAGTACCTGCCGTGGTGTTGATGGCGATCAGCGGCAACTGCGGTTTACTCGAGCGGTCAACGCCTTCGTAGTCACTAATCTGCCCACCGTTGGTGGCGCACAAGGCGATGCCCTTGGCGCAATCGTGGGGCGAGCCGCCACCCAGCGACACCACGAAATCGCAATGGCTTTCCTTCAACAACCCCAGCCCGCGCTCGACATTGGCGATGCTGGGATTGGGCTTGGCACCGTCGAAAATCACCGAGTCAATGTCCTGTCGCGCCAGCAACTCGGCCACCTTGCTGGCGACGCCGGCCTTGGCCAACCCTGTGTCAGTGACAATCAGGGCCTTGCGAAAGCCGTAGTTGCCGATAGCGGTCATGGCCTCGTCGAGGCAACCCAGACCCATGACGTTCACGGCGGGAATGAAAAAAGTGCTGCTCATGGGAGATGTCTCCTGGAAGAGGCCGGGATTGGCAGGGCTACCAGAATGACCGACTGGTCACGACGCATCTTGATCTGGCTCAAGACTGGGTCGTGATAAAGTCGCGACCTGCCTTAACCACGTTTTGAGATAATTTTCGCAATGACCGACTTCCTGGAATACGACGCCCGGCTCGAAGACTGGAGTGCCTTGCGCGCCAGCACCGCCTTCAGCGGCTTGCTGGTGGGGAACGGTGCCAGTCGCGCCGTGTGGGACGATTTCGGCTATGACTCGCTGTTCGAAAACGCTCGCACCGTCGAGGAAAAGCCCCTGAGCCCGTCGGAACTGAGCGTGTTCGACGCGATGCAGACCCGCAGTTTCGAACAGGTGCTCGGCGCCCTGAAAACCACCAGCCGGGTCAACAAGGCGCTGGCCGTCAGTTCCGCGGCCCCACGCAATCGTTACTACGCAATCAAGGAAGCGCTGATCAACACCGTGCACGCGGTGCATATCCCGTGGCGACTGGTACAACCCTCGACCCTGGCGACGCTTAGCCAGGAGCTGAGCCGCTATCGCACGGTATTCACCACCAACTACGATCTGCTCAACTACTGGGCGATCCAGCATGCGCCCGAGACCGTCACCGACCTGTTCCTGGGCAGCGACCACAGTTTCGATCTGAGCCAGGTGGCCACGGACAAACCGCGCCTGCTGTACCTGCACGGTGGTCTGCACCTGGTGCGCAACCAGGACGGCACGGCGCGCAAACTCACGTCCACCGAAGGTACGCTGCTGGGCAATTTCGCCATCAACAATACGATCAAGACCCTCGACGACGTGCCGTTGTTCGTCAATGAAGGGCCGAGCCAGGACAAGCTCAAGACCATCCGCAGTTCTGACTACCTATCGTTCTGCTACGAACAGTTGCTGCACCACGGCGACAGCCTGTGCCTGTTTGGCCATGCCTTGGGCGAGCAGGACGGTCACATCGTCCATGCCCTGCGCCAGGCCGCGCCGAAAACCGTGGCGATCTCGATCTACCCCCGCAGCCAGGCGTTCATCCAGCACCAGAAACGGCATTTCGCCAAGGTGTTCCAGGGGTTGGCGGTTGAATTGCAGTTCTTCGATGCCAAGACTCATCCGCTGGGCGACCCGCAGTTGTCGGTGCCGGTGGAGGTTTAGAGCAAAGGTCGGCCCGGACAGTAACGTGGGGCGAGAGCATTTATCTGTGGGAGAATTTATCTGTGGGAGCAAAGCTTGCTCGCGATCAACGATGACTCGGTGTTTCCCGCACAATCGCAGCACCTGCACCACTGGCAAGCCTTGCTCCCAACATTGACCTTCGACTTTTGACGTCCTGTCAAAGCGCCGCCAGCGTCTTGTCCTTGATCACCGTCGTCGGTCCGTTGGCCATGACGCTGGCAATGCCCTTGTCCCGGGCGGCGTCAGAGGAATAGCTTTCGCTGCTGCCAATCACTTCGTGATTGCCAGCCTTGAGGTTGAAGTAAGGATGACCGTCCTTGGTGCTCTTGAGTTCATAACGTTCGGCCAGGGGGCTGTTCTTCTGCACCGAAGCGATGCCACCGTCGGCACTGCTGCGGGTCGTATACAGCTCACTGGTCAAAATCGTTTCGGCGTTGGCCGCCTTTAGCACAAACTTGAACTGGCCGTTACTGCTTTTGCTGACTTCGTACCATCCCGACATGTTCGTTCTCCTGGGCGGTTGAGACATCCCCGAGAGTAAAGACCCGCTGCGCTTGTTCTGCCAGTGCCTTACAAGGTGATGGCCGTGCCCAGCAGTGTCAGGAACCCCGCCAGCCAGTTCGGGTGCGCCGGCCAGGCTGGCGCGGTGGCCAGATTGCCTTGAACGTGGCCTTCAGTGACCGCGCGGTCGATAAAGGTCCCGCCCGCCAGGCGTATCTCCGGGGCGCATGCGGGATAGGCACTGCATTCGCGCCCTTCCAGGATGCCCGCCGCGGCCAGCAATTGCGCACCATGGCATACCGCCGCAATCGGCTTGCCCGCCTGGTCGAAATCACGCACCAGTTGCAGCACTTTCTCATTCAGGCGCAGATATTCCGGCGCACGTCCGCCCGGCACCAGCAACGCATCGTAATCAGCGGCCTCAACACCGACGAAATCATGATTCAGCGCGAACAGATGTCCCGGTTTTTCGCTGTAGGTCTGGTCGCCCTCGAAGTCGTGGATCGCCGTGCGTACGGTTTGCCCGGCGCTTTTGTCCGGGCACACGGCATGCACGGTGTGGCCGATCATCTGCAAGGCCTGGAACGGCACCATCACTTCATAGTCTTCGACGTAATCGCCGACCAGCATGAGGATCTTCTTAGCGGCCATGGGGTGGGCTCCTTTGGGGATGCGTTAGGGGGTGAACGCATTAAAGGTAGACCGATACGTCGGTAGATGAGGGATAAGCGGCGATTACCTGACGGGCTGCACATCTCTGGGTGCTGAATGCAACTTGTGGGAGCGAGCCTGCTCGCGATTCAGGCGACGCGGTTTTTCAGGTGCACCGCGTCATCGTTCATCGCGAGCAAGCTTTGCTCCCACAGGTTTGCTCCCACAGGTTTGCTCCTACAGGTTTGCTCCTACAGATTTGCTCCCACAGATTTGCTCCTACAGGTTTGCTCCCACAGGTTTGCTTCTACAGGCTCGCTCCCACAGGGTAATGTGCCAGTCGCTCAGGCGAGGTAACCGTCGGCGCGCAGCAGGGTTTCGAGGCAGTGCTCGGTGATGTGGTAGAACGCCTTGAGTTCCTGGATCTTCGCCAGCAGCTCTGCCGGGGCCACCGGTTCGGCGCGCTTGACCGCCAGGATCATCTTGTTCTTGTTGGTGTGGTCCAGGGAAATGAACTCGAACACCTTGGTTTCGTAGCCACAGGCCTCCAGAAACAGCGCCCGCAGACTGTCAGTGACCATTTCTGCCTGCTGGCCCAGGTGCAGGCCATATTGCAGCATCGGCTTGAGCAACGCCGGACTCTGGATTTGCAAGCGGATCTGCTTGTGGCAGCACGGCGAGCACATGATGATCGAAGCGCCCGAGCGAATGCCCATGTGGATCGCGTAGTCGGTGGCGATATCACAGGCGTGCAAGGCAATCATCACATCCACCGCAGCCGGCGCGACGCTGCGCACATCGCCGTGCTGGAAGCTCAGGCCCGGGTGCTCCAGCCGCGCGGCGGCTGCGTTGCACAGCTTGACCATGTCCTCTCGCAGTTCGACGCCGGTCACGATCCCTTCAGCCTGCAAGGTGTTGCGCAGGTAGTCATGGATGGCGAACGTCAGGTAGCCCTTGCCCGAGCCAAAGTCCGACACCCGCACCGGTTGATCCAGGGCCAGCGGCGAAGACGTCAGCGCATGGCTGAAGACTTCGATGAACTTGTTGATTTGCTTCCACTTGCGCGACATCGCCGGGATCAGCTCGTGCTTGTGGTTGGTCACGCCCAAATCCGCCAGGAACGGTCGGTTCAGGTCGAGGAAGCGATTTTTCTCGCGATTGTGCTCAGCCGATGGCACTTCTCGCAGCTGCTGGGGCTTGCTCTTGAACAGCGAGCTTTTGCCTTTTTTGCTGTACTCCAGTTGCGCTTCATCGGTGACAGCCAGCAGATGCGCATTCTTGAACGACACCGGCAAGAGCGCGGCGATGGTCGCCACGCCTTCGGCCAGCGGGAAATTCTTGGTGATGTCACGGGTTTTGTAGCGGTAAACGAAGGACAGGCATGGCTGATCCTTGACCGTCAACTGCTTGATGATCAGCCGTTGCAAGTCCGCTTCGTCACCGGCGTACTTGGCCAGCACCAGTTTGATGAAGGCGTTTTGCTCAAGACTGGTTTGCAGCAGCTCGATGAACTGGGCGTGGTGATCCGGCGCAGGACGGGCGGGGGTAGCAGTGACAGACATGGAAAAAGCGGCCTCGGGGCGGGCGGATCGGGAATGGCGGTTATTTTAGGGGGGATGGGCAGCGAGGGCACGGAAAAGTTCGTGTGGCGAGCGGTAGCCTCTGTAGGAGCAAGGCTTGCCCACGATGAACACGCCGCGACTCAGCAGGCCAAACCGAGTCATCGGTCATCGCGAGCAAGCTTTGCTCCCACTGGCTTGTGCTGGCAGAAACTTTTCAGCCCAGCACCACCAACCGATTCGGCAATTCATTGCGTGCGTGAGTCACCGGGACGTGTTCCTTGAGCAATTCGCCGCAGGCCTCGATGCAGGTGACGAAGCCCTGCAACGTCTGTCCCTGGCGGACCTGTTGGGTGAACGCCGCGACAATGGCCTCCCAGTGCTTGTTGTCGAGTCGATTGGAAATGCCTTCGTCAACCAGGATTTCCACATACCGCTCGGCCTCGCAAACGAAGATCAACATCCCGGTGCTGCCCACAGTGTGGTGCAAGTTTTGCTCGAGAAATTGCCGGCGCGCCAGATTGGAGGCGCGCCAGTGACGCACGGAACGAGGAATCAGGTGAGTGGTGATTGCAGGAATGCGAAACGCCAGGCACAGCACGATAAACAGGACCCACTGCACCAGCAGCAGACCGTGCGTGGTCAGCCAGCCCGTGAGGTAATGCACCACGCCGGGCACCACCAGGGCGAGCAGGCTGGCCCACAGCAGCGGGATATAGGCGTAGTCGTCGGCGCGGGCGGCGAGCACGGTGACCAGCTCGGCGTCGGTATCGCGCTCCACCCGGGCGATGGCCTCGGCGACCTTGCGTTGTTCGTGTTCAGTCAGTAATGCCATGGTTATAAGTGCCTGCTCATTATTATTGTCACCAGCCGCCCGACGAACCGCCGCCCCCGAAACTGCCTCCACCGCCGCTGAAGCCGCCGCCCCCACCGCCGAAACCACCGCCACCGCCATAGCCGCCCCCGGAACCACCGCGTCCGGCCGGCAGGATACCGAGCATCTGGCACACGAACACCGTCACGATGAAGAGCAGCACCAACAACACAAACAGCCCCGGATGACGTCCGACGAAATCGCCCTCCTCCTGGCCATCGGCACCGTACGCGGCAGCCGGCTCATCCAGCGCATTGCCGCCCAGCACCACCAGCATCGCCGCCACGCCGTCGCTGATACCCTTGTTGAAATTGCCGGCCTTGAACGCCGGGGTGATCACCTGGTTGATAATCACCGAACTTTGGGCGTCAGTCAGGCGGTCTTCCAGGCCGTAGCCCACTTCGATCCGCAGTTTACGGTCATCCCGGGCCACGATCAGTAGCGCGCCGTTGTTTTTATCTTTCTGCCCGATGCCCCAGTGACGACCCAGTTGATAGCCGAAGTCTTCGATGCTGGTGCCTTGCAGGTCCGCCAGCGTGACAACGACCACCTGTTCACCGGTGGCCTGTTCATGGGCCTTGAGCTGCGCATCCAGTTGCGTGCGCACCGACGGTTCAAGCATCTGGGCAGTGTCCACGATCCGCCCGGTCAGTGTCGGAAACTTCAGCTCGGCCTGGGCCGTGATGGCAAAGACCCAGAGCAACAGCAAGGCGCAGCTGCAAGCTGCAAGCTTCAAGCTATAAGCAAAAGCTGTGCGTATTGACTGTGCTTGAGGCTTGTAGCTTGAAGCTTGCAACTGATCCATCAAAACTTCACCTCAGGTGCTTTTTCGGCGTTGGGGCTGGTGGCCTCAAAGGTTTCGCGAATCGGCAGATCGCTGTACATCACGCTGTGCCATAGCCGGCCGGGGAAGGTGCGGATTTCGGTGTTGTAGTTCTGCACCGCCAGGATGAAGTCGCGGCGAGCCACGGCGATGCGGTTCTCGGTGCCTTCGAGTTGTGATTGCAAGGCCAGGAAATTCTGGTTGGCCTTGAGGTCCGGATAGCGCTCGACCACCACCATCAGGCGGCTCAACGCACCACTCAACTGGTCCTGGGCCTGCTGGAACTGCTTGAGTTTTTCCGGATTGTCCAGGGTACTGGCATCGACCTGGATGGACGTGGCCTTGGCCCGCGCCTCGACCACCGCCGTCAGGGTTTCCTGTTCGTGCTGGGCATAGCCCTTGACGGTTTCCACCAGGTTGGGGATCAGGTCGGCACGGCGCTGGTACTGGTTCTGCACCTGTCCCCAGGCCGCCTTGGCCTGTTCGTCCAGGGTTGGAATGTTGTTGATGCCGCAACCGGCCAGCAGCGTGGAGAACAACATCAGCGCCAGCATTTGCAGGCCGCAACGGTGGTTCAGTCGTAGGTTCATCGAGTGAAGCTCCCCTATACAGTCCATTGAAAAAAACACAGCCACCTATCGCACCAGTGTCTGGGGCATAATCTGCCGCCGCCACGGGATTGAATCGGGTCGATGGGCTAAAAGATGCCCTGTGCGAAACTAAGTTCATCCGCGTGCGTTCGAAAACAGTGCTGCTCTTATTCAGACAATACTCGAACAACAATAGCCGCTCCTCACATTTTGCTGACCGGCGTGTCCTGATTACCGCCCTTAGGCTTGCGAGAAACCATTCATGAAGAAGCTGTGTTTGCTGGGCCTGTTTGTCACACTGGCCAGTCAATCCGTATTAGCCGACAACCTGCCAGCCCCCATAGAGAACAAGGATGCCTTCATCAGCAACCTGATGAAGCAGATGACTCTTGAGGAAAAGATCGGCCAGTTGCGCCTGATCAGCATCGGTCCCGAGATGCCTCGGGAGATGATTCGCAAGGAAATCGCCGCCGGCAACATCGGCGGAACGTTCAACTCCATCACCCGGGCTGAAAACCGCCCGATGCAGGACGCGGCCATGCGCAGCCGGTTGAAGATCCCGATGTTCTTCGCCTATGACGTGATCCACGGCCATCGCACGATATTCCCGATCCCCCTGGCCCTGGCCTCTAGCTGGGACATGGACGCCATCTACCGCTCCGGCCGCGTCGCCGCCCAGGAAGCGGCGGCCGACAGCCTGGACATCACCTTCGCGCCGATGGTGGATATTTCCCGCGACCCACGCTGGGGCCGGACCTCCGAGGGCTTTGGCGAGGACACCTACCTGGTATCGCGCATCGCCGGGGTGATGGTCAAAGCATTCCAGGGCAGTGGCGCCAACGCGGCCGACAGCATCATGGCCAGCGTCAAGCACTTCGCCCTGTACGGCGCGGTGGAAGGTGGCCGGGACTACAACATCGTGGACATGAGCCCGGTGAAGATGTACCAGGACTACCTGCCACCCTACCGCGCCGCCATCGATGCGGGTGCCGGCGGGGTGATGGTCGCGCTGAACTCCATCAACGGCGTGCCTGCCACCGCCAACACCTGGCTGATGCACGACCTGTTGCGCAAGGAATGGGGGTTCAAGGGCCTGGCGGTCAGTGACCACGGCGCCATCTTCGAACTGATCAAACATGGCGTGGCCCGGGACGGTCGCGAAGCGGCGAAGCTGGCGATCAAGGCCGGCATCGACATGAGCATGAACGACTCGCTGTACGGCAAGGAGCTGCCTGGACTGCTCAAGGCCGGTGAAATCGAGCAGAGCGACATCGACAATGCGGTGCGCGAAGTCCTCGCCGCCAAATACGACATGGGCCTGTTCAAGGATCCGTACCTGCGCATCGGCAAGGCCGAGGACGACCCGGCCGACACCTACGCCGAAAGCCGCCTGCACCGCGACGATGCCCGTGACGTGGCCCGCCGCAGCCTGGTCCTGCTGGAAAACCGCAACCAGACCCTGCCCTTGAAGAAGAGCGCAAAAATCGCCCTGGTCGGCCCGCTGGCCAAGGCACCGATCGACATGATGGGCAGTTGGGCCGCTGCCGGTCGCCCTGCGCAATCGGTGACCTTGTTCGACGGCATGACCCGTGCCCTGGGCGCAGAATCGAAGCTGGTCTACGCCCGTGGCGCCAACATCACCGGCGACAAGAAGGTGCTCGACTACCTGAACTTCCTCAACTTCGACGCCCCGGAAGTGGTGGATGACCCACGTCCTGCCCAAGTGCTGATCGACGAAGCCGTGAAGGCCGCCAGGCAAGCCGATGTAGTGGTGGCTGCCGTGGGCGAGTCCCGTGGCATGTCCCACGAGTCCTCGAGCCGCACTGAACTGAGCATCCCCGCCAGCCAGCGCGAGCTGATCAAGGCCCTGAAGGCTACCGGCAAACCCCTGGTGCTGGTGCTGATGAACGGCCGTCCGCTGGCGCTGGTGGATGAAAAGCAACAAGCCGATGCGATCCTGGAAACCTGGTTCAGCGGCACCGAAGGCGGCAACGCCATCGCCGACGTATTGTTCGGCGACTACAACCCGTCGGGCAAACTGCCGATCTCCTTCCCTCGCTCGGTGGGACAGATTCCGACCTACTACAACCACCTGAGCATTGGCCGGCCATTCACGCCGGGCAAACCGGGCAACTACACCTCGCAATACTTCGATGACACCACCGGTCCGCTCTATCCGTTCGGCTACGGCCTGAGCTACACCGAATTCAGCCTGACGGACATGGCCCTGTCGTCCACCACGCTGAACAAGACCGGCAAGCTCGATGCCAGCGTGACCCTGGAAAACACCGGCGAGCGTGACGGCGAAACCGTGGTGCAACTCTATATCCAGGATGTGACCGGCTCGATCATCCGCCCAGTGAAGGAGCTGAAGAACTTCCGCAAGGTGACGCTCAAGGCTGGCGAGAAGAAAGTCATTCACTTCACTATCACCGAAGACGACTTGAAGTTCTACAACGCCCAGCTCAAATATGCTGCTGAACCGGGCAAGTTCAACGTCCAGATCGGCCTGGATTCCCAAGCGGTGAAGCAACAGAGGTTCGAATTGCTCTGATTCGCCAACAGCGCAAAAACCTGTGGGAGCGAGCCTGCTCGCGATGAGGGCCTACCAGTCACCGCATCATTGACTGTCAGGCCCTCATCGCGAGCAGGCTCGCTCCCACATTGTTTTTTGGTGAACCTTACCCCCGCCGCCCCAGCACATTCACCACCAACCGATCCACCAACCCCCACACCCGCTGCTTGACCCGTTTCCACAACGGTCGACGTTGCCAGGCCTCAAGGCTGACTTCCAGGCTCTGGGTGAAGTCGCGTTCGAAGCTCGCCGCCACCGCAGTGCTGAGCGTCGAGTCGAGGGCTTCAAGATTGGCTTCCAGGTTGAAGCGCAGGTTCCAGTGATCGAAATTGCAGGAGCCGATGCTGACCCAGTCGTCCACCAGCACCATCTTCAGGTGCAGGAAACACGGCTGGTATTCGAAGATTTTCACCCCGGCCTTGAGCAGACGCGGGTAGTAACGGTGCCCGGCGTAACGCACGGACGGGTGATCGGTGCGCGGGCCGGTGAGCAGCAGGCGCACATCGATGCCCCGGGTGGCAGCCTTGCGCAAGGAACGGCGCACGTTCCAGGTGGGCAAAAAGTACGGGGTCGCCATCCAGATCCGCTTTTGACCGCTGTTCAGGGCCCGGGACAACGATTGCAGAATGTCGCGATTCTGGCGGGCATCGGCATAAGCCACCCGCCCCATGCCCTCACCCATCGGCGGAACCCGGGGCAAGCGCGGCAAGCCGAAGTTGGACGCTGGCTTCCAGGCACGGCGATGACGGTTGGCGAGCCATTGGCGGTCAAACAGCAACTGCCAGTCCAGCACTAAGGGGCCGACGATTTCCACCATGACCTCGTGCCACTCGCAGCGGTCATCCAGCGGGCTCCAGAACTCATCGGTCACCCCGGTGCCGCCAACCACCGCCAGGCGCTGGTCCACCAACAGCAGCTTGCGGTGGTCGCGGTATAAATTGCGTACCCAGCGGCGCCAACTCAGGCGATTGTAAAAACGCAACTCCACGCCCGCCTCGATCAGGCGGTTGCGCAGGCCCAGGGTAAACGCCAGGCTGCCGTAGTCATCGAACAGGCAACGCACGCGAACACCGCGCTCGGCAGCCTGGACGAGTGCCTGGACCATCGCCTCGGCGCATGTCCCCGCTTCCACCAGGTACAGCTCCAGTTCGACCTGTTCCTGGGCGCGGGCGATTTCCACCAGCATGCGTGGAAAAAACTGCGGGCCGTCGATCAACAGCTCGAAGCGATTGCCTTCGCGCCACGGAAATACCGGGCCGCTCATGTCAGCGCGCCGTGAAAATCAGCACCGCATTCACCGGCACCGCGAGGCTGATGGCCGACAGCCCGGCTTGCTTGCGCAACGTCTCCAATCCCGGCGCCAGGTCGAAATCCGCCGCGTTGAGCACCACCGGCTCCAGGGTCACGACCTGGAACCGTCGTTCATCCAGGCGCGTTGCCAGCAGTTCGGCCTGATACACCTGTTGCTTGCCGTGCAGGTCGACGGTCAGCGGCAAGCGCAGTTCCAGTTGGGCGCCGTTGGCCAGGTCCTGGATCGGCAGCAGGTCGAGCTGCGCGGTAATGGTGGCGTCGGCAAATTGTTTGATCTCAAACAACTCGGCGCGCATGCGCTCGTCACGCAGGGGGATACCGCTGTTGACCGACTCCAGCTCCACTTCCAGCCGGACCATTCCCTTGGGCTGGACCTGGCCATGAAGCACCAGGAAGCGCTGGACTTCGGAAACGTTGCCGTTTTTGCTGCTGATAAACGACAGCCGCGACGATTCGCCGTCCAGGTACCAATTGGCCTGGGCCGGCAGCGCGGCGCAGGCCAGCAGCAAGGTCGCGACAGCGTGAGAAAAAGACCGCTTGAACATACACACTCGGAGGGCAGATAAACCTGTGGCGAACCTTAACCGGGCCGAGGGCGCTTGCAAACTGTCCGTTTCAACAACGACCCAGGAATACAGAGAACCTGAGGTGATGGGTTTTATCTGTGGGAGCACGGCTTGCCCGCGATGGCGTTCTCGGAATCGCCATCGCGGGCAGCCTTGCTCCCACACTAGGATCGGCGTCAGGCCTTGCTCCATACCAGGATCGGCGTCAGCTTTGTTCCTAAAGGTTAGTTCAGGGTTCCAACCGACACCCCTGCCGCTTCCCCTGCCATCGTGCGCTATTACTGCGCCCCAGCCCGGCGACGGTGATGCGTTTCGCTTCAGGCGTCTCGAGAAAATCGCTGATGGGCACCCACTGCTTTACATAGCCATGGCAATAGTCAGCCGGTTGCTCCATCACGTAACGACACGAGCAATACTCCTTGGCGGTGTAGGCGCTGATGATGTCGGGGAAGGCCCGCAGCGCCACCCGTTCGAGCCAGACCCAGCCGAGCAGCGCTACAACAAGCACCGACATCAACGTGAGCAGCGGTCTGCGCCTCATGGTTGCACCGTCCCGGCGAACGCGGCCATGGCCCGCTTGAGTAATTCGTTGTGGCGGTAGCTGCCGTCGCGGTCATCAGCGTAGCGCACGATCACCAGCCCGGCGCTGGGGATCACGTACAACGCCTGGCCCCAATGGCCCAGCGCGGCAAACGTATCCGGCGGCGCATCGGGCCACGGGTGGATGATCGGGTCGGCAGCGCGGTTGAGCCACCAATGTCCGCCGGGCACCGCTTCGTCCTGGCCGGCCTGGAAGCGGGCGAAGGGCTCGCGATTGAATGCCACCCAGGCTTGAGGGATCAGTTGCCGCTCGCCCCACCGCCCCTCCCGTTGCATCAACAGTCCCACGCGCGCCAGGTCCCGCGCCGTGAGGTAGGCGTAGGACGACCCGACAAAAGTGCCGGTGGCGTCGGTTTCCCAGGTAGCGTGGTGGATGCCCAGCGGCTCGAACAGGGCCGTCCAGGGATAATCGGGATACCGCGCCGGGCCAACGATATTTTTCAATGCCGCCGCCAGCAGGTTGCTGTCGCCGCTGGAGTAACGAAACACCTGCCCCGACGGGCTGTCGCGTTCATGCTGCGCGGTGAACGCCGCCATGTCATGACGCCCCCGGGTATAAAGCATCGCCACCACCGAGGACTTGAGCGGTGCGTATTCGTAATCTTCCTGCCAGTCCAGACCCGAGGCCCAATGGAACAGATCAGCCAAGGTCATGTCCGGATACTTGCTCAACGCCGGGTAATACCTCGCGGCAGGATCCTGCAGACTGAACAGCTTTTGCCCATAGGCCACGCCAAACACCGTCGCCATCAGGCTTTTGCTGATCGACCAGGTCAGGTGCGCAGTGTCGGCGCTGGTGGGCCCGGCATAACGTTCGTAGACCAGCCGACCGTCCTGGATCACCAGCAGCGCATCGGTACGGATGCCCTGGCGTGTGGCATCGTCGCGAGGTGGAAAGGCGTATTGCTCCAGGGCTTCGATGGCCGGCCCGGTGGGGGGCGGGCCACTAGGCCATTGCTCGCCGGGCCAGTCTTCGGCCTGAGCGCACAGGTTGAGCAATAGCAGCGGGATCAGGAACCAGCCTTTGGACATGCTTGGGGCTCGCAGGATTGAACCTTCGGAGCCTATTCAGACTTGATGACAATTTGGGTATTTGTGTCGACAGTACTGGCGCCATCGCGGGCAAGCCTTGCTCCCACAGGTCTACGGCAGACTGTCATTTGGCGCTGACCTGTGGGAGCAAGGCTTGCCCGCGATGAGGCCCTTCAACCCAATGAAGATCCCAACGCCTTGGCCAACCGCTTGGCCCGCGCACCCGCCGCCATGTCCATCACGGCTTTATCCCGCGTCCACATTTCGCGCCACACCGCCGGACCGACGGCCAGGGCGTCGTTCAGTTCGCCATCGAGCCCGTTGAACTGGGCGAACAACCCACCCAGCAACACATGCCCGGCCGCGCTGGACGGGTTGTGCCGGCTCACTTCAGCGCAACCGGCCAGCAACCCCAGCAAGCGCAGCTGCAGGGCTTGGGGCCACGCGCACTCCTGCCCCACGCCATACAGCCAGGCGGCCATGGCACTGAGCACATAAAGGTCTTCCAGGGTGCGGAACGGTTTGACGTAGGCGTCCCAGCCATCCCCGGCCAACAACTCGCACAGCGCGCCATCAAGCACTACCCGTCCATGGCTGATGTCGGGCATCAGGGCGATGGCCGGGAGTTTTTCCAGGGTCACACCCGGCTCTCCAGGATAAACCACCGCAAGATTCAACTGCGGCGGCTCGCCGAACGCTTCGCCGCGGGCGGCGACCAGCAGCCACTCAGCGGCATCGCCCGTGGTAACAAAATCTTTGCGCCCGTTCAAACGCAGGTCGGTGACGCGAGTCTGCATGTCCGCCGGACGCAGGCTGCGCTGCTCGGTGGCGCACAAGGCGCCCAGGCTCTGCGGCGCGCTCGGCCAGAGCACTCGCAGCGCCGCCTGATACCCCACCAGAAAAGCCAACCCCGGTGTTGCCATCAATCGCGCGCCCATTACGGCCAGTTCAAACGGCGTCACCGGCCCCAGGCGTTGCAGCAAGGATGCATAACCCTCGGCCAGATCCGGATGGGCGGGCAGTCGTTCGCCGCGTTCGATCAGGTTTTGCCAGGGCATAAGAGGCTCCTCAATGGGCTGTCACATAAGCATCACCAAAGCTTCATGGCGATGACACCGGGGCTACATAGCCTGACTTTGCACAACATGGCTGCATAAAGAAAGTCGATCGGCTGCAACTGAACAGCCCGCACGGAGATTCGCTATGACTCAGATCGCCCGCATCAGCGACACTGGCAATGAACGCCGCCTGCAAGCCGAACGCCTGATTGGCGCCAAGGCTTTGCAAGAAGCCCAGGCCCTGCGCTTCAACGTCTTCAGCGGCGAGTTCAACGCCAAGCTCAAAGGCGCGGAAATGGGTCTGGACATGGATGACTATGATGTTCACTGCGCCCACATCGGCGTACGCGACCTGAACACCGGCCGCCTCGTGGCGACGACGCGTCTGCTCGATCACCACGCCGCCAGCAGCCTGGGCCGGTTCTACAGTGAAGAAGAGTTCAGCCTTCACGGCCTGGTCCATCTCAAGGGTCCGATCCTGGAAATCGGTCGCACCTGCGTCGACCCGGCCTACCGCAACGGCGGCACCATCGCGGTACTTTGGGGCGAACTGGCCGAGGTGCTGAACGAGGGCGGCTACAGCTACCTGATGGGATGCGCGAGCATTCCAATGCAGGACGGTGGCGTCCAGGCCCAAGCGATCATGCAGCGTCTGCGCGAACGGTATCTGTGCACCGAACACCTGCGGGCGGTGCCGAAAAAACCATTGCCGGCCCTGGACGTGCCGTCCAACGTCATTGCCGAAATGCCACCTCTGCTCAAGGCTTATATGCGCCTGGGCGCGAAGATTTGCGGTGAGCCGTGCTGGGATGAGGATTTCCAGGTGGCCGACGTGTTCATCCTGCTCAAGCGCGACGAACTCTGCCCACGCTACGCCCGCCACTTCAAGGCAGCGGTGTGATGAGTCGGTTGCGGGTGTACGCGCGAATCGCGCGAGTGTTGCTGGTGGTGACGCTGGGCCTGAGCATGGCCAGCGTGTTCGGGCTGTTTGAACGGCTGGGTGTGGCCAATTCCATGGTGCGCCGCCAGCGCTGGTCGCGATTTTTCATGGCGCGCCTGAGCCACGCCCTGCCCTTCTCCATGACGGTGCACGGGCAAATGCCACAACAGCCCATGCTGTGGGTCAGCAACCATGTGTCCTGGACCGATATCCCGCTGCTGGGCATGCTGACGCCAATGTCGTTCCTGTCCAAGGCCGAAGTGCGCACCTGGCCCGTGGCGGGATGGTTGGCGGCCAAGGCCGGCAGCTTGTTCATCCGTCGCGGCTCGGGCGACAGCCAGTTGATTCGCAAACAGATGAGTCGACACCTGGAACAGGCCCATCCGCTGCTGATGTTTCCCGAAGGCACCACCACCGATGGCCGCTCCCTGCGCACCTTCCATGGTCGTTTACTGTCGGCGGCCATCGATGCTGACGTGGCGCTGCAACCGGTGGCAATCCGTTATCTGCGCAACGGCGAGCCTGACTCACTGGCACCGTTCATTGGCGATGATGATCTGCTGTCGCACCTGATGCGGTTGTTTGCCAATGACCGGGGCGACGTGCATATCCATCTGCTGGAGCCGATCGCCTGCCACGGCCAGGAACGCGCGGCATTGGCGTTCCAGGCTCAGCAGGCGGTGCATAAGGCGTTGTTTGGCGAAATCCCACAAAAGCAGCAAGTGCCGATGCGGCCTGCGATCGCGGCCTGATCCGGCGGCCCTGTGCAGAGCCCTTGTGGGAGCGAGCCTGCTCGCGATAGCGGTCAGTCAGTCAACTGATTCTTGACTGCCAGGCCCTCATCGCGAGCAGGCTCGCTCCCACATTTGATCTTCAGTGACTGCAATAGCCGGCTCCAACATCACCCCTGCGGTGTTGTCTGGCTCAACGCAAAATCCTGCAACTGCGGGTAGAACAACCGAAAATCTTCGCTCAACGGCTCATAGAGTTTGATCAATTCTTCCATGGCCCCGGCCAGTTCCTCCGGCCGGGACAGGCGTCGGGAAATGCCTCGCAGCACCTGCCCCATCACCTCAAATTCCCGGTAAGACCCCAGCCAGTCATCCGCCGCCATATAAGGCGCGATTTGCGCCAAACGCCCAGGCAACTGCGGCTCGGCGGCGAGCACTCGATAGACCTGGGAGGTGAAGTCCAGCAACGGCCCTTCGCCATACAGCGTCCAGTCCCGGGCCAGGCAATGATCGAAAAATACGTCGAGCACAATTCCGGCATAGCGCCGCCGTACGGTGGAAAAACGCGACAGAGCGATATCCACCACGGGGTGGCGATCGGTGTACATGTCGATGCGCCGATGCAGGGCAATCGCCGCTTCGATCTGCGGATCGTATAACCCTTGCAGCGGCCCTTTGACGAAGTCGCCGTAGAGGCTGCCGAGCAGTTGTTCCCGGCCGGGGCCGCCAAGGTGCAGGTGTGCGAGATAGTTCATGGCGCCAAGCTTAGCACCGTGGCACCCATATCGTTATAACCCGATATAGCGATTTATTCAGTTTTCAGATCAAATTCATATTGGTGTATCGCGAAATAACGATTTAAGGTTCGCCTCATCGCGATATAGCGTTTTACTCATCCCGAGCTGCCAACCATGAACCTCGACCTCGACGAAATAATAAAAGCCCTGGCGCACCCAGTACGGCGAGACATTCTCAACTGGCTCAAAGACCCCAAGGTCCAGTTCCCCGAACAGTTGCACAACCACGAATTCGGCATTTGCGCCGGACAGATCGACCAGCGTTGCGGCCTGTCGCAGTCCACTGTGTCCGCCCATCTGGCGGTGTTGCAACGGGCGGGGCTGATCACCAGCCAGAAGGTCGGTCAATGGCATTTCTTCAAACGCAACGAGGACGTGATCCAGCAGTTCCTCAAGCAAATGAGCCAAGAGCTCTGACCCGACAAGGATCCACCATGCCCCTCTCACTTCTCATCCTGGCCCTGAGCGCCTTCGCCATCGGCACCACCGAGTTCGTCATCATGGGCCTGTTGCCTGAGGTGGCGGCCGACCTGGGTGTATCGATTCCCGGCGCCGGCTGGCTGGTGACCGGCTATGCCCTGGGCGTGGCCATCGGTGCACCGTTCATGGCCCTGGCCACCGCGCGGTTGCCGCGCAAGGCCGCCCTGGTAGCGCTGATGGGGATCTTCATCATCGGCAACCTGCTCTGCGCCATCGCCAGTGACTACAACGTGCTGATGTTCGCCAGGGTCGTCACCGCCCTGTGCCACGGTGCGTTCTTCGGCATCGGTTCGGTGGTGGCCGCCGGCCTGGTGGCACCCAACAAGCGCGCCTCGGCCGTGGCCCTGATGTTCACCGGCCTGACCCTGGCCAACGTGCTCGGCGTACCGCTGGGCACCGCCCTGGGTCAGGAAGCCGGCTGGCGCTCGACTTTCTGGGCCGTGACCGTCATCGGCGTGATTGCGCTGATCGGCCTGATCCGTTTTCTGCCGGCCAAGCGCGATGAAGAAAAACTCGACATGCGCTCGGAGCTCGTCGCCCTCAAGGGCGCAGGCCTGTGGCTGTCCCTGAGCATGACCGCGCTGTTCTCCGCCTCGGTGTTCACCCTGTTCACTTACGTCGCCCCGCTGCTGGGAGAAGTCACTGGCGTATCGCCCCGCGGCGTGACCTGGACCCTGGTGCTGATCGGCCTGGGCCTGACCCTGGGCAACATCATCGGCGGCAAGCTGGCGGACAAGAGTCTGGCGAACACGCTGATGGGGGTTTTCACCATCATGGCTGTGGTGTCCACCGTATTGAGCTGGACCAGCGTCGCGCTGATCCCCACTGAAATCACCCTGTTCCTCTGGGCCACCGCTTGCTTTGCCGCCGTGCCGGCCCTGCAAGTCAACGTGGTGACCTTCGGCAAAGCCGCCCCAAACCTGGTTTCCACCCTGAACATCGGCGCCTTCAACATCGGTAACGCCTTGGGCGCCTGGGTCGGCGGCAGTGTCATCGACCACGGCCTGGGCCTGACCAGCGTGCCCCTGGCCGCCGGCGCGCTGGCCGTGCTGGCGCTGCTGGTCACCCTGATCACTTTCCGCCAGGGCGCCAATGCCGACCTGGCCCCAGCGACTCACTGACTTTTGACCACTCTACTTTTGAGGTTGTAATTGATGACGACTATTTTCGATCCAATCAAACTCGGCGATATCGAACTGAAAAACCGCATCATCATGGCGCCGCTCACCCGCTGCCGCGCCGACGCGGGTCGTGTACCCAACGCGCTGATGGCCGAGTACTACGTGCAGCGTGCCTCCGCCGGCCTGATTCTCAGCGAAGCCACCTCTGTCACCCCCATGGGCGTGGGCTATCCGGACACCCCCGGTATCTGGTCCAACGACCAGGTGCGCGGCTGGAGCAACGTGACCAAGGCCATCCACGGCGCAGGTGGCAAGATTTTCCTGCAACTGTGGCACGTAGGCCGGATCTCTCATCCGTCTTACCTGAACGGCGAAATGCCGGTAGCACCGAGCGCCATCCAGCCCAAAGGCCATGTCAGCCTGGTGCGTCCGTTGGCCGAATACCCGACGCCACGCGCGCTGGAAAACGCTGAGATCGCCGACATCATCGATGCCTACCGCGTAGGCGCCGAGAACGCCAAGGCCGCTGGTTTCGACGGCGTGGAAATCCATGGCGCCAACGGTTACCTGCTCGACCAGTTCCTGCAAAGCAGCACCAACCAGCGCACCGACAACTATGGCGGTTCCCTGGAAAACCGTGCCCGCCTGCTGTTGGAAGTGACCGACGCGGCTATCGAAATTTGGGGCGCCGGCCGGGTTGGCGTGCACCTGGCACCGCGCGCCGATTCCCATGACATGGGCGACGAAAATCGTCTGGAAACCTTCAGCTACGTGGCTCGCGAACTGGGCAAGCGTGGCATCGCCTTCATCTGCTCCCGCGAGAAGGAAGGCGAAGACAGCATCGGTCCGCAGCTCAAACAAGCTTTCGGCGGCCCGTACATTGCCAACGAACGTTTCACCAAGGACAGCGCCAACGCCTGGCTAGCCGAGGGTAAGGCTGACGCCGTTGCGTTCGGTGTGCCGTTCATCGCCAACCCAGACCTGCCAGCACGCTTGAAAGCTGACGCACCGCTGAACGAGCCGCATCCGGAAACGTTCTATGGGAAAGGCCCGGTGGGTTACATCGATTACCCCGTGATGTAAATAAAAAACGGCCCTACAAAAAAAGCCCCGACTCGAAAGAGCCGGGGCTTTTTTACATCGGTTGACTGCTGACGCAATCAAACTCTTCAGGCATCGAAACATCGAATAACAACACCACACTTACTCACTATGGATTAACACACCCGACCACGCTAATAATAAGCCCGAACAACAACCCACTCACCCAACGGATTCAATCAACACTTATCAACCTTTAATAAGCAACTTTAATTCTTGTAAAAACAACATCAAACCCAGCAACTTAAATTACGCGCAATCCTCTGACGCAGGCTTTCGCGAGCCTCGTAATACCTGAGAGACACATTACAATGAACATGATGAAAAACTTAATCCTCGCCCTGCTACTGGGACCGGTAGCCGTCGCCACTAGTCTGGCCAACACCCGCATCACCGTGGAGCTCGTAAACAAAACTTCTCACGCGTTGGAAATGACCAACATTTCAAGTGAGCAACCCACGCCCCCGGACATGTCCTTGAGCGTTTATGATGTGCCCGCCAAAACAACCCGCGAATTCTATTTCGTCCATAACAGGAGATTCTCTTATCCCGCTACTGGCTGGCAACCAACGTTGAGAAAAATCAAACCGATTGAATTAGTTCTCTCTTACCAAATGAGCACTTTCAACTTCGACTGCCAAATGCAAACCCGCCTTGAAGTCCCCATCGGCTTTGGTGTCTTGGAAGCCAGTTACAAGCCAAGCAGGAAAAGCAGAACCGCGTATACTGGTAATGGCGAATACACTTGCCGCTCGGAGATCTTTCAAAAAATGCTCGAACCCCCTTTCAACTATTCCGTGCGCCTGATTGTTGAATAAACCAGAGGGTCGTTAACAGGCCGCTACGACAAGTACAGGCGCCTCAATGGCGCCTGTACATCAACACGCCATAATCCTTCTGCATGCTAGCGGCTAGCGCGCTATCAACGTGTCTGTAGTTCGTCTATAAATGACTGCGCCGGAATCAAGGCCCGGCGGGGTCCTCACCGTTCAGCTATTGACACAAACTGATGAAATTGAGCATTTTGCTTCATTTGCGCAGGCTGGGGCTAAGGTGCAGCATGTCCAGCCCGATCTCCACCCAGCGCTCGGCCTCAGCCGCCAGTGCGAAGCTGTCGGGGGCCAGTAGCCACTGGTATAAAATGCCGTCGATATAAGCATGAATGGCGACCGCCGCTCTTACGGGATCCAGATCGTCCGGCAACTGGCCGCGATTCATCGCATTGCGCAACGACAACGCGATACGCACATTGCAGTCGAGACTGACCTGGCGCCGCTGCTGGCGCAAATCGCACATTTCATCGGTGAATTCGCACTTATGAAACAGAATCTCATTAATGCGGCGGGTTTTAGGATCCAGGGCCACCTGTTGAAACAATCGCACCAGCAGCTTGCGAACACAGCCCAGGGGGTCAAGCTCCTCTTCACGCTCACTGGCGCGGGCCAGATCGTCGAGCGGCTCATGCAAAGTATCGAGCATGGCCTGGAGCAGGTCAGCCTTGTTGCTGAAATGCCAGTAGATGGCGCCGCGCGTTACCCCGGCCAGCGTCGCGATGTCAGCCAGTGTCGTGCGGGCCACACCGCGCTCGAAAAAGGCTTTCTCGGCCGCTTCGAGTATCTGGCTGCGAGTCTCCAGGGCTTCCTCTTTGGTACGACGAACCATGGCAGTAAACACCTCAATCAGGATGCGTAAGCAATGCGTAAGAATCAGCTGAGCAAAATGTGAAGCGGCGTGTTCCGGAACGCGTCCCCGTCATGCTCAGGCCTTTTGTCAGGCTTTTGTAAATACGGATGGTACGCAATTTGGGTGTTTACAAACAACCGTGTACGTAAGTATATTTCTTAGCATCCTACTAATTGTTTATCTCGCTCTTTTCACTTTCCACTTTCGAGTGCGCCTGTTACGCACCTGGACCCGAGGATTTCCATGCAATTCAAGCCAGCTGTTACCGCTCTGGTTACCGCCATCGCCCTGGCATCGCTGCTCAGCGGATGTAAAGAGGAAGAGGCTGCACCTGCCGCACCAGCCCCTCAGGTCGGCGTCGTAACCCTCAAGACTCAGCCTTTCACCCTGACGTCAGAACTTCCCGGCCGCACCAGCGCGTTCCGCATCGCGGAAGTTCGTCCGCAAGTCAACGGCATCATCCTCAAGCGTCTGTTCAAGGAAGGTGCCGACGTCAAGGCCGGCCAGCAGCTGTATCAGATTGACCCGGCCATGTACGAGGCGACCCTCAAAAGCGCCGAGGCCAACCTGCGCTCCACCAAGTCCATTTCCGATCGCTACAAGCAATTGGTGGACGAACAGGCCGTCAGCCGCCAGGAATATGACACCGCCGTGGCCAACCGCCTGGAGTCGGAAGCCAACCTGCAAACCGCGCGGATCAACGTGCGCTACACCAAGGTCTACGCACCGATTTCCGGTCGCATCGGTCGTTCCTCGGTGACCGAAGGTGCGCTGGTGAGCAACGGTCAGGCCGATGCCATGGCGACCATCCAGCAACTGGACCCGATCTACGTCGACGTGACGCAGAGCTCTGTGGAACTGCTGCAATTGCGCCGCGAACTGGAAAGCGGCCGCCTGCAGAAGGCTGGCGACAACGCCGCCATGGTCAAACTGACCCTGGAAGACGGCAGCGAGTATGCCCATGAGGGCAAGCTGGAGTTCTCCGAAGTATCGGTAGACCAAACCACCGGTTCGGTGACCTTGCGCGCAGTGTTCCCCAACCCTGACCACACGCTGCTGCCAGGCATGTTCGTTCACGCCCAGTTGAAGGCCGGGGTCAACAGCGCGGCGATTCTTGCGCCGCAGCAAGGTGTCACCCGCGACCTCAAAGGCATGCCGACCGCTCTGGTGGTGGGCCCGGACAACAAGGTCGAGCTGCGTCAGCTCAAGGCCAGCCGCACCGTCGGTAGCCAGTGGCTGATCGAAGACGGGCTCAAGGCTGGCGATCGCCTGATCACCGAAGGGTTGCAGTACGTACGGCCGGGGGTGGAAGTCAAAGCCACTGAGGCCACCAACGTTGGCGAAAAGAACCCGGCCCCCGCACAGGCAGCTGACAAAGCCGCCGGCGGCAAAGGGGAGTAAACCATGTCGAAATTTTTTATCGACCGTCCGATTTTCGCCTGGGTGATCGCCCTGGTGATCATGTTGGTCGGGGCTCTATCGATCCTCAAGTTGCCAATCAACCAGTACCCCAGCATCGCGCCGCCGGCCATTGCGATCCAGGTAACCTACCCGGGCGCGTCCGCGCAAACCGTGCAGGACACCGTGGTGCAGGTCATCGAGCAACAGCTCAACGGTATCGACAACCTGCGTTACGTCTCCTCGGAAAGTAACTCCGACGGCAGCATGACCATTACGGCGACCTTCGAACAAGGCACCAACTCCGATACCGCACAGGTCCAGGTCCAGAACAAGTTGAACCTGGCGACCCCGCTGCTGCCGCAAGAAGTGCAGCAACAGGGTATCCGCGTGACCAAGTCAGTGAGAAACTTCCTGATGGTGATCGGCGTGGTGTCGCGCGACGGCAGCATGACCCGGGAAGACCTGTCCAACTACATCGTGTCCAACATGCAGGACCCGATCTCGCGGACTGCCGGTGTCGGTGACTTCCAGGTCTTCGGTGCCCAGTACGCAATGCGAATCTGGCTCGACCCGGCCAAGCTGAATAACTACAACCTGACCCCGGTGGATGTAACGACCGCCATTTCCGCGCAGAACGTCCAGATCGCGTCCGGCCAACTCGGCGGCCTGCCTGCCCTGCCCGGTCAGCAACTGAACGCCACCATTATTGGCAAGACCCGCCTGCAGACCGCCGAACAGTTCAAGGCCATCTTGCTCAAGGTCAATCCGGACGGCTCGCAAGTGCGCGTCGGCGACGTGGCGGATGTCGCCCTGGGCGGCGAGAGCTACAGCATCAATGCCCAGTTCAACGGCGCCCCGGCCTCCGGTCTGGCTGTGAGACTGGCCACCGGTGCCAACGCCCTCGACACGGCCAAAGCCCTGCGCCAGACCGTCGAAGATCTCAAGCCGTTCTTCCCGCAAGGCCTGGAAGTGGTGTTTCCCTACGACACCACACCGGTGGTGAGCGAGTCGATCAAGGGTGTGGTTGAAACCCTGATCGAAGCGGTCGCACTGGTGTTCCTGGTGATGTTCCTGTTCCTGCAAAACTTCCGCGCCACCATCATCACCACGATGACGGTGCCGGTGGTACTGCTCGGCACTTTCGGGATCCTCGCGGCATTCGGCTTCAGCATCAACACCCTGACCATGTTCGGCATGGTGCTGGCCATCGGTTTGCTGGTGGACGATGCCATCGTCGTGGTGGAGAACGTCGAACGGGTCATGAGCGAAGAGGGCCTGTCACCCAAGGAAGCCACCAAGAAATCCATGGGCCAGATCCAGGGCGCCCTGGTGGGTATCGCCCTGGTGCTGTCGGCGGTGCTGCTGCCGATGGCGTTTTTTGGCGGCTCCACCGGCGTGATCTACAAGCAGTTCTCCATCACCATCGTCTCGGCCATGACCCTGTCGGTACTGGTGGCCCTGATTTTCACTCCGGCCCTGTGCGCCACCATGCTCAAGCCCATTCCCAAGGGTGAACACGGCACGCCGAAACGCGGTTTCTTCGGCTGGTTCAACCGTTCCTTCGACCGCGGCGTCAGAAGCTACGAGCGCGGTGTGAGCAACATGCTCAAGCACAAGGCGCCGTACCTGCTGGCCTATGTGATCATCGTGGTCGGCATGGTCTGGCTGTTCACCCGCATCCCGACGGCGTTCCTGCCGGAAGAAGACCAGGGCGTGCTGTTTGCCCAAGTACAGACACCGGCCGGTTCCAGCGCCGAGCGGACCCAGGTGGTGGTGGACAATATGCGCGAGTTCCTGCTGCGTCCAAGCAAGGATGGCGGTGAAGGCGATGGCGTGGCCTCCGTGTTCACCGTGACCGGCTTCAACTTCGCCGGTCGTGGCCAGAGCTCCGGCCTGGCGTTCATCATGCTCAAGCCGTGGGAAGAGCGTGACGCCGAGAACACCGTGTTCAAAATCGCTGGTCGCGCCCAGCAACACTTCTTCACCTTCCGCGACGCAATGGTGTTCGCCTTCGCTCCGCCGGCGGTGATGGAACTGGGTAACGCCACCGGTTTCGACGTGTTCCTGCAGGATCGCGCCGGCATCGGCCATGAGAAGTTGATGGAAGCCCGTAACCAGTTCCTCGGCATGGCTGCCCAGAGCAAGATTCTGTCCCAGGTGCGTCCGAACGGCCTGAACGACGAGCCGCAGTACCAGTTGGAAATCGATGACGAGAAGGCCAGCGCCCTGGGCATCACCCTTTCGGACATCAACAGCACCCTCTCGGTTGCCCTAGGCAGTAGCTACGTGAACGACTTCATCGACCGTGGTCGGGTGAAGCGGGTGTACGTCCAGGGTCAGCCGAACGCGCGCATGAGCCCCGAAGACCTGCAGAAGTGGTATGTGCGCAACAGCGCCGGGACCATGGTGCCGTTCAGCGCATTCGCCAAAGGCGAGTGGGTCTACGGCTCGCCGAAACTGGCCCGTTACAACGGTGTGGAAGCGATGGAAATTCTGGGGGCGCCGGCTCCGGGTTACTCCACCGGTGAAGCCATGGCCGAAGTCGAGGCCATCGCCCAGAAGCTGCCGGCCGGCGTCGGTATTTCCTGGACGGGCCTGTCCTACGAGGAACGTCTGTCCGGCTCCCAGGCACCAGCGTTGTATGCCTTGTCACTGTTAATGGTATTCCTCTGCCTGGCGGCGCTGTATGAAAGCTGGTCGATTCCGATCGCGGTCATGCTTGTGGTGCCATTGGGGATCATCGGTGCCTTGATGGCGACCAGCCTGCGCGGCCTGTCCAACGACGTGTACTTCCAGGTGGGCTTGTTGACGACCATCGGTCTGGCGGCGAAAAACGCCATTCTGATCGTGGAGTTCGCCAAGGAACTCCACGAACAGGGCCGCACACTGGTGGAAGCCGCCATTGAAGCCTGTAGGATGCGTCTAAGGCCGATCATCATGACGTCCCTGGCGTTCGTCCTCGGCGTGGTGCCGTTGGCGATTTCCACCGGCGCAGGCTCAGGCAGCCAGCACGCCATCGGCACCGGTGTGATCGGCGGTATGTTGACCGCCACCATCCTGGCGATTTTCTGGGTGCCATTGTTCTTCGTGACCGTGTCGTCGATAGGCCGTCGCAAAAATATCGACCAGGACGACACTCCTGAAACTTCTAAAGAGGCTGGCCAATGAGCAAGTCGCTCCTCTCTCTGACCATCGCTGCCGTCGTGCTCAGCGGCTGCTCGCTGATCCCCGATTATCAGCAGCCCGAAGCACCGGTCGCCACGCAATACCCGCAAGGTCCGGCCTACGAGCCGGCCAAGGCGGCCAGCCAGGCCGCCGCCGAACAGGGCTGGAAACAGTTTTTCCATGATCCGGCCCTGCAACAGCTGATCCAGGTTGCCCTGGAAAACAACCGCGACCTGCGCGTCGCGGCGCTGAATATCGATGCCTACGCCGCGCAATACCGCATCCAGCGGGCGGACCTGTTCCCGGCGGTCTCGGCCACCGGCTCCGGCAGCCGCCAGCGAGTGCCGGCACGGGCGTCGCAAACCGGTGAAGCGGGCATCACCAGTTCCTATTCGGCAACCTTGGGCATCAGTGCCTATGAACTGGACCTGTTCGGCCGGGTGCGCAGCCTGAGCGAGCAAGCGCTGCAAAGCTACTTCGCCACCGAAGAGGCTCGTCGCAGTACCCAGATCAGCCTGGTGGCCAGCGTTGCCAACGCCTACCTGACCTGGCAGGCCGACAAGGAGCTGCTCAAGCTGACCCAGGAAACCCTGGGCACCTATGAGCAAAGCCTCAAGCTGACCTCCCGTAGCGCCGAAGTCGGTGTGGCCTCGGCCTTGGACCTGAGCCAGGCACGCACGGCGGTGGAAAACGCCCGCGTACAACTGGCGCGCTACACCCGCCAGGTGGCCCAGGACGAAAACAGCCTGACCCTGCTGCTGGGCACCGGTCTGCCATCCAACCTGAGCACCCAACCGCTGAGTGATGACTTGCTGAGTGAAGTGCCGGCCGGGTTGCCGTCGGACCTGTTACAGCGTCGCCCGGACATCCTCCAGGCCGAACGCAACCTGCTGGCCGCCAACGCCAACATCGGTGCCGCGCGGGCCGCGTTCTTCCCAAGCATCAGCCTGACGGCCAACGCCGGCACTTTGAGCCCGGACCTGTCTGGTCTGTTCAAGGGCGGTTCGGGTACCTGGACCTTCGCCCCGCAAATCAACCTGCCGATCTTCAACGCCGGCAGCCTGCGGGCAAGCCTGGATTACGCCAAAATCCAGAAAGACATCAACGTCGCCAATTACGAGAAGTCGATTCAGACCGCGTTCCAGGAAGTCTCCGACGGCCTGGCCGCACGCCGGACCTACAATGAACAGTTGCAGGCCCAGACCGCCTTCGTCGCCGCCAACCAGGATTACTACCGCCTGGCCGAGCGTCGCTATCGCATCGGTGTCGACAGCAACCTGACCTTCCTCGACGCCCAACGTCAGTTGTTCAGCGCCCAACAATCGCTGATCACTGACCGCCTGGCGCAACTGACCAGCGAGGTCAATTTGTACAGAGCGTTGGGTGGCGGCTGGAATGCCGAGACCGGCAAGAACGAACCGGTGGCGGAGAAAGCGCCGCCGCTGAAATTGTTCTGACTGGATGCCTGAACGCTGAAACACGAAGCCCACCGAAAGGTGGGCTTTTTGTTTGTGCGTGTTTTAACGCCAGCCTGTGTGGGAGCAAGGCTTGCCCGCGATGCAGGCGATGCGCTCTTTCAGAAATCGAGGCGCCTGTTTCGCGAGCAAGCTTTGCTCCCACAACTCAGCATGGGATAAATCCCAATTGGCTAACGCGGGTCGACGATATCCAGCGCTCGATTGGCCAACAACTCACTCAATTCAATCATCTGTACTACGCCGAGCGCGACATGGCGCCGCGAGCCTTCCAGATCGAACGCCAGCTCGCTGACCATGGCATTGGCCGAGGCCAGGGTTTCGCTGAGATTGGCCAGTAGACACTCGGTGTCGAGGGTATCGATGACGGTGAAAACTCGAGTGGATGAGGTTCGGGGTTTGGGGCCGGGAGTGGTGCCCAGATGGTAATCGAGTGCTCGGTCTGCGGCCTCTTGGAGCTTTTCTGGGTCGGGGTCGTTGTAGGGGAAGGTGCTCTCTGATGGCGAAGACGGATGATGTTTTTTCATAACGGCGCTCCTGCATCAATTGGAGCCCGAGACGCTGGGTCCGGGGCGTTGGCGCCTAACGAATTCAGCGGGCTTGCAGTCCCGGTCGCTGGATGGGCGGCGACACGAACAAGCTAGAGATACCGCTTCCGAGCAGCAACCTTAAAACCTCGTCGGAAAAGTCGTCGCGTCTGTCAGACCGGCCCACAAATTCTGTGGGAGCAAGGCTTGCCCGCGATGGCGGCCTGACAGCCGGCCAGGGTTTTGTTGATCGGGTACGTATCCATTGCTGCGGTAACGGCCACTTAGGGTTCCGCCCTGACGGCGGCTCACTTTTGAAAAGCGCAAAAGTAAGCAAAACGCTTCTGCCGGTATGACTCACCCACATGGGTTACAAATCAGTTCACGCACATAGGTAACAGTT
>NZ_JAKNQY010000018.1 GCF_024494355.1 Pseudomonas sp. Q11
TGGATGCCGGGTTAGCCGCGCTGGGCCATGGATGGCCCTTCGCGGCGGGCCCACGAACCAATGCCGGAGTGAAGGCATGCCGAGCCTGAGCGAGGCACCGAGTGGTGGGGCAAAGCGTTTTTGGTTACTTTTGGCGCTTTTCCAAAAGTGACCCGCCGTAAGGGCGGAACCATAAGTAGCCGTTACCGAAGAAACGGATATACACACCACTCCAAAAATCAACGCAAGAAAATCAAGACCCGAGCAACTCAGCCTTAACCAACTTCGCCTGCTCATCCGCATGATACGAAGACCGCACCAACGGCCCCGAAGCCACGTTCTTGAAGCCCATCTTGTACCCCTCCTCAGCAAACCAGGCAAAGGTATCCGGGTGCACAAAACGCTCCACCGGCAAGTGACTACGCGAAGGCTGCAGATACTGGCCCAGGGTCAGCATATCGATGTCGTGCTCGCGCATGCGCTTCATGACTTCGATAACTTCTTCGTCGGTTTCCCCCAGGCCCAGCATCAAGCCGGACTTGGTCGGAATGTGCGGCATCATCTGCTTGAAGCGCTGCAGCAGGGTCAGCGACCACTGGTAGTCCGAACCCGGACGCGCAGCCTTGTACAGGCGCGGTACGGTTTCCAGGTTGTGGTTGAAGACATCCGGCGGCTCGGCGGCGGTGATTTGCAACGCGATGTCCATGCGGCCGCGATAGTCCGGCACCAAAGTCTCAAGCTGCACGTTCGGCGACAGCTTGCGGATCTCGCGGATGCAGTCGGCAAAGTGCTGGGCACCGCCGTCACGCAGGTCGTCGCGGTCCACCGAGGTGATGACCACGTACTTGAGCTTGAGGTCGGCGATGGCAATGGCCAGGCTTTCTGGTTCGTTCACGTCCAATGGCTTCGGTCGGCCATGGCCGACGTCACAGAACGGGCAGCGACGGGTGCAGATGTCGCCCATGATCATGAACGTGGCGGTGCCGCCAGAGAAGCACTCCCCCAGGTTCGGGCAGGACGCTTCTTCACAGACACTGTGCAGTTTGTGTTTGCGCAGCAGTGCCTTGATGCGGTCGACTTCCGGCGAAACCGGGATGCGCACGCGAATCCAGTCGGGTTTCTTCGGCAGTTCGGTGGTCGGGATGATCTTGACCGGGATGCGTGCAACTTTCTCGGCGCCGCGCAGCTTTACGCCGGCCTCGACCTTGGTACGCGGGGCGGGACGCTCGGTAACATCCAGCGTCGGGATCATGGTTTGCACAGCATCAGTAGTCATATCAGTCGATTCCGCCCGTGAGGGTCGTCTGCTCAGCGTAGTCGAGGTGTTTGACGAGCTGCGCGCGCAGCCGGGCACTTACCTCGGCAAATTCAATCGATCCTGTGTGATCGCGCAGCTGGGTCATTGCCAGCCCCGCATAGCCACAGGGATTAATCCGTCGAAACGGCTCCATATCCATGTCCACGTTCAACGCCAGGCCATGAAAGGAACAACCGTGGCGGATGCGCAAACCCAGGGAGGCGATTTTCGCCCCGTCGACGTAGACACCCGGAGCATCCGGCTTGGCCGCCGCTGTCACGCCGTAGCTGGCCAGCAGTTCGACCAGGCAGGTCTCCATGCGGGTGACCAGCTCGCGCACGCCGAACCCCAGCTTGCGTACGTCCAGCAACAGATAAGCCACCAACTGGCCGGGGCCATGGTAGGTCACCTGGCCACCGCGGTCGGTCTTCACCACCGGGATATCTCCTGGCAGTAACAGGTGTTCGGCCTTGCCGGCCTGGCCCTGGGTGAACACCGGTGGGTGTTCCACCAGCCAGACTTCATCGCCGGCGGTGGTACCGCGGTCGTTGGTAAAGCGTTGCATGGCATGCCAGACCGGCTCGTAAGCCATCTGGCCCAGCTCGCGAAAGCCCAGCGTGCCCGGCATCACAACACCATGTGTACGAACCCGGTCGCTCGCAACTCGCTGTTGATGTCGTACAGCTGTTCCTGACCGGTGGCAATGATGTGCAGCTGAATCGTCGTGTACTTGCCGTTGGTACTCTGGCGTTCGGCCAGGGTCTTGTGATCAACGGTGGCGTGCTTTTCAAGAATCGCGATGATCTTGTCCTTGAAACCCACACCGGTGTCGCCGATTACCTTGATCGGATAATCCTCGCAAGGAAACTCGATCTTTGGCGCCTTTACTTCTGAGTCTGTCATGGCGTAACGGCCTCGTAAGCCGTGATAACGCACATGGCCCCGCACCGGAAAGGAACGGGGCCATGCAGGTCAACACTTCAATCAGTTGAACAAGCCGTAGAAGAATAGACGGATGCTATCCCACATGCGGCGGAAGATACCACCTTCCTCGACCGCGTCCAGCGCGATCAGGTCGGCGCTGTGCACCACTTTGTCGTCCAGTTTGACTTCCACCTTGCCGATCACGTCGCCCTTGGCGATTGGCGCGATCATTTGCGGGTTCATGGTCATGGTGGCGACCAGCTTTTTGAGCTGGCCTTTTGGCAGGGTCATGGTCAGGTCCTGAGCCAGACCGGCCTTCACCTGATTGGTAGTGCCTTTCCACACTTGGGCCTGAGCCAGTTCGGTGCCCTTCTGGTAGAAGGTCTGGGTTTCGAAGAAGCGGAAACCGTAGGTCAGGAGCTTCTGGGTTTCGGCGGCACGGGACACTTCGCTGTTGGTGCCGAAAACCACGGCGATCAGGCGCATGCCGTCACGAACGGCCGAAGACACCATGCAATAGCCAGCCTCTTCGGTGTGGCCGGTCTTCAGGCCATCGACAGTCTTGTCGCGCCACAACAGCAGGTTGCGGTTAGGCTGCTTGATGTTGTTCCAGAAGAATTCCTTCTGGGAGTAGATAGCGTAGTGCGCCGGGTCTTCGTGAATGATCGCTCGCGCCAGGATCGCCATGTCGTGAGCCGAGGAGTAATGCTCCGGGTTCGGCAAGCCGGTCGGGTTCATGAAGTGGCTGTTGGTCAGGCCCAGGTCGGTGGCGGTTTTGTTCATCATGTCGGCGAACGCATCTTCGCTGCCGGCGATGTGCTCGGCCAGGGCGACGCTGGCGTCGTTGCCGGACTGGATGATAATGCCGTGCAGCAGGTCGCTGACGGTCACTTGCGAACCGACCTTGATGAACATCCGCGAACCGCCGGTGCGCCAGGCATTTTCGCTGACGGTCACCGGATCGTTTTCACCGATCTGGCCGCGACGGATTTCCAGGGTGGCGATGTAAGCGGTCATCAGTTTGGTCAGGCTGGCCGGTGGCAGGCGCTGGTCACCGTTGTTCTCCACCAGGACCTCGCCACTGCTGGCATCCATGAGCACAAAGGATTTGGCGGCCAATTGAGGGGGCGCGGGCATCATCTCGACCGCGAACGCAGCAGGTGAGAGAAGCAGCGGGACTAGCAGGCAAAGGCGTTTGGCAAAGGTGGTGATGTTCATCCGTCTCTCGAAATCGCTAATGGAAACTGCCCGAAGGCAATACTAAACAGGCAACCTTCTAACGGGTCGCCGCGTATTTAAGTTGCTCACTCACATCCCTTGCCGGGCTTTTGTTATTCGTAGAGCCAACAACCTGGCCCGCTCCAACGACTCGCGGGCCTTCGATCAAATCATTCCGCGCTGACTACGCTCGGCGAACCGAGATTGGCCAGGCGTACACTGTTCTGCACCTGCTGGACTTCATCCGGCGAACCGATCGGTCCCAGGCGTACCCGATGCAGTGTCTGCTGGTTGCGCACGATGGAACTGATGAACACCGGCGCGCTGACCATCGAGCTGAGCTTGGATCTCAACAGTTCGGCAGCGTCCGGGTTGGCGAACGCGCCGACTTGCAGATACTGGCCAGACGCTGTTGCAGAAGCGTTTTTTTTTGCGTCGATCGGCACAGGCACCACGGTCGCGGCGTGTTGCTGCGGCGGTGGGGACCATTGCTCGACCGTACCGGTGGAAGCCTTCACGGTCGGCGCGGCATTTTGCGCCACTTTCGGCTCGTTGAGCATCAAAGGCGCCGGACGGCCTCGCTTTGCCCACCATTCCTGCGGATCGATGCCTTCGACCTTGACTCGCGCGGTGCCGCTTTCAGCGTAACCGAGTTTTTTCGCCGCCGCATACGACAGGTCGATGATGCGGTCGGAATAGAACGGCCCACGGTCATTGACCCGCAGGATCACCGTCCTGTTGTTGTCCAGGTTAGTCACCCGCACATAACTGGGCAGTGGCAAGGTCTTGTGGGCCGCGCTCATGCCATACAGGTCATACACCTCGCCATTGGCAGTGTTCTGGCCGTGGAACTTGGTGCCATACCAGGACGCCGTGCCCGAAGCGACGTAACGCTTGGATTCGGCCATCGGGAAATATGTCTTGCCCAGCACCGTGTACGGATTGGCCTTGTACGGCCCGGTGTGCAGGGTTGGCGTGGCGTCGGGAATGCGTGAAACATCCACGTCCCACCACGGCGCGCCGTCCTTGTGGGCCCGGTTGATGTCCAGGCCTGGTGTGGCGCGCACGGCAGTGGAGCTTTTCTGGGCCGGCGGGCGACTGGTGGAGCAACTGACAACCAGCAACGACAGCGCAGCCAGCGCTACCAGTTTCAGGGGTCCGGCTTTCAGGGGTTGATAGGTAGGCAGTGCCCGCATTATTTGACGCCCCGTGCTTTGACCAGCTCTTCAGACAGCTGATGCACGGCCATGGCGTACATCACACTGCGGTTATAACGCGTGATCGCGTAGAAATTCTTCAGGCCCATCCAGTACTCGGGACCTTGTTCGCCTTCCAGGCGAATCGCGGTGACTAGCATGTCGTCACGCAGCGCATCATGACTCGACCAACCCAGCGCCCGCAACTCCCCGACGGTTTTCGCCGGCTCGATGCCTGTGGTCAGGCCCTCGTCGACCTGGTCACCACGCACGTCTGCACGGCTGACCACCGGCTCGCCAGACTCCCAGCCGTGGCGCTTGAAATAGCTGGCAACACTGCCGATGGCGTCGGTCGGGTTGGTCCAGATATTAATGTGGCCATCGCCGTCGAAGTCCACCGCGTAGGCCCGGAAACTGCTGGGCATGAACTGCGGCAGGCCCATGGCCCCGGCGTAGGAACCCTTGAGGGTCAACGGATCGACCTGTTCCTCGCGGGCCAGCAGCAGGAACTCGCGCAGTTCCTTGCGAAAGAACTCGGCGCGCGGCGGATAATCGAAGCCCAGGGTCGACAGCGCATCGACCACCCGGAAATTCCCGGTATTGCGCCCAAAAAAGGTCTCGACACCAATAATAGACACGATGACCTGGGCCGGCACGCCATACTCCTGCTCGGCGCGAGCCAGCACGGCCTCGTGCTGGCGCCAGAAGTCCACACCCCGGGCGATGCGTGCCTCGGAGATGAACATCGGCCGGTACTCGCTCCACTGCTTGACCCGCTCGGCAGGCCGGGAGATCGCGTCGAGGATCGACTGCTTGCGCTGAGCCTCGCGGAACACGCCCATCAGTTGTTCACCGGCAAAACCGTAGTCGCGGGTCATCTCACCAACGAATTCGGCTACTTGCGGCGAACCTTCATATTCGCCGGCCAGGGCGTGCGACGCACCGCCCAGGAGGCCGACCAGGCCGACCCATGGCGCATATCGCGTCGACCAGCCACGCATTGCTTGCATTGAACTCTTCACCTTATTCAAACCTGCGCGATCCACTTGCGATGGGTATGGATCGACATCAAAACCCCAAACGCTGACAGTAGCGTCACCAGCGAAGTTCCTCCGTAGCTAATGAATGGCAACGGCACCCCCACCACCGGCAACAGGCCACTGACCATACCGATATTGACGAAAACATAAACAAAAAACGTCATGGTCAGACTGCCCGCGAGCAATTTGCCGAACAATGTCTGGGCCTGGGCCGTAATCACCAGGCCACGGCCGATCAACAACAGGTAGATCAGCAGCAACACGCAAATACCCACCAGGCCGAACTCTTCGCCCAACACGGCGATGATGAAGTCGGTGTGGCTTTCCGGCAGAAAGTCCAGGTGCGACTGGGTACCCAGCAACCACCCTTTGCCGAACACCCCGCCGGAGCCGATGGCGGCCTTGGACTGGATGATGTTCCAGCCGGTGCCCAGCGGATCGCTCTCCGGATCGAGGAACGTCAGGACCCGCTGCTTCTGGTAATCGTGCATCACGAAGTACCACATGGCCACGGACACCGGCACGGCGGCAGCGATCACGCTGAGGATCCAGCGCCAGCGCAACCCGCCCATGAACAGCACGAAGGCGCCGCCGGCCAGGATCAGCAACGAGGTGCCGAGATCCGGCTGGCGCACGATCAGGATGAACGGGACTCCAATGAGCAGCAGGCTGATGCCCACATGCTTGAGCTGTGGTGGCAAGGTACGCTTGGACAAATACCAGGCGATGGTCGCCGGCATGATGATTTTCAGGAACTCGGAAGGCTGGAAGCGAATCACTCCGGGGATGTTGATCCAGCGTGTCGCACCCATGGCGTTATGGCCCATGATGTCCACGATCACCAACAAGACCACCCCGCCCACATAGGCCAGTGGCACCCAGCGCGCCATGAACCGAGGCTCCAGTTGGGCGATGAAGATCATCGACACCAGGCCGATGCCGAATGAAGTGGCCTGCTTGGCCAGCAGGTCCCAGTTCTTGCCGCTGGCCGAATACAGCACGAACAGGCTGCCGGCGGCCAGTGTCAGCAGCAGGATCAACAACGGGCCATCGATGTGCATGCGCTGCAGCAGGGTGGCGCGACGACGCATCACATCTTCGCTGGAGAGGATCCGGTCGAAATTATTCTTCACGGGCCGTAGCCTCCGCAGTGATGGGGCTTGCGTATTCGGGCTTGAGCTGGCCGTGTTCATCCAGCAGCCAGGCGTCCATGATCTGGCGCACCACCGGCGCGGCGACGCCGGAACCGGACTCGCCGTTCTCGACCATCACCGCCACGACGATCTTCGGGTTTTCGGCCGGCGCGAAACCAACGAACAAGGCGTGGTCCCGGTGGCGTTCCTGAACCTTGGAGCGGTCGTACTTCTCGCCCTGCTTGATCGCGACCACCTGGGCCGTACCGCTCTTGCCGGCGATCCGGTATTGCGCGCCGATGGCAGCCTTGCGCGCGGTGCCCCGGGCACCATGCATCACCTGCTGCATGCCGATATTGACCTTCTGCCAGTCCGACGGATTACGCAGGATGATGTCCGGCACCGGGTTGGGGTCCACGGGCTTCTGGCCTTCGATGGTCTTGGCCAGGTGCGGGCGATACCACTTGCCTTTGCTCGCCACCAGGGCCGTGGCCTGGGCCAGTTGCAGCGGCGTCGCCTGCATGTAGCCCTGGCCGATTCCGAGGATCAGCGTCTCACCCGGGAACCACGGCTGGCGTCGGGTCGCCCGCTTCCACTCCCGGGACGGCATCAGGCCCGGCGACTCTTCGAACATGTCCAGGGATACTTTCTGACCGAGCCCGAACTTGCCCATGTAGGACGCCAGCCGGTCGATCCCCAGCTTATGGGCCAGGTCATAGAAATAGGTGTCGTTGGACCGCATGATCGCCGTTTCCAGGTCCACGTACCCGTCGCCGGAGCGGTTCCAGTTGCGGTACTTGTGGTCGTAGTTCGGCAGTTGGTAATAGCCGGGGTCGTAGACCCGGCTGGAAGCGGTGATCACACCCGAGTCCAGTCCGGCAATCGCCACGGCCGGCTTGATGGTCGAACCTGGCGGATAGAGGCCGCGCAGCACGCGGTTGAACAGTGGCCGGTCGATGGAGTCGCGCAGCTCGGCATAGGCCTTGAAACTGATGCCGGTGACGAACAGGTTCGGGTCGAAACTCGGCTGGCTGACCATCGCCAAGACCTCGCCGGTGTTCGGGTCCAGCGCCACGACAGCGCCGCGACGCCCGCCCAGCGCGGCTTCGGCGGCTTCCTGCAACTTGATGTCCAGGCTCAGGACGATGTCCTTGCCGGGGATCGGGTCGGTGCGCTTGAGCACCCGCAACACGCGGCCACGGGCGTTGGTCTCGACTTCCTCATAGCCCACCTGGCCGTGCAGCTCGGCCTCGTAGAAGCGCTCGATACCGGTCTTGCCAATGTGGTGGGTACCGCTGTAATTGACCGGATCGAGGTTCTTGAGCTCTTTTTCGTTGATCCGCCCCATGTAGCCAACCGAGTGGGCGAAATGCGCCCCCTGGGGATAGTGACGCACCAACTGCGCCACCACCTCAACGCCCGGCAGGCGGAACTGGTTCACGGCGATCAGGGCGATCTGCTCTTCGGTCAGCTCGAACAGGATCGGCACCGGCTCGAACGGGCGTCGCCCCTGGCGCATGCGCTTCTCGAAAATCGCCCGGTCCTCGGGTGTCAGTTGCAGCACTTCGACGATCACGTCGAGCACCTTCTGCCAATCCCCGGACCGCTCACGGGTCACGCTCAGGCTGAAGCTGGGCCGGTTATCGGCCACCACCACGCCGTTGCGGTCGAAAATCAACCCGCGAGTCGGCGGAATCGGCTGCACATGCACGCGATTGTTTTCCGACAGGGTCGAGTGGTACTCGTACTGAATCACCTGGAGGAAATACAGTCGCGCGATCAGCACACCAATCAGCGCCACGACCGCAATTGCACCGAACACAACACGACCACGCACCAGGCGGGCGTCTTTTTCGTGGTCCTTGATGCGGATCGGCTGAGGCATGAGGGCAGGATTACTTGTGGTAAGGGTGCCCGGACAGGACTGTCCAGGCACGATACAACTGTTCGCCGATCAGAATCCGCACCAGCGGGTGCGGCAACGTCAACGGCGACAACGACCAGCGCTGATCGGCCCGGGCACAAACCTCCGGCGCCAACCCTTCCGGGCCACCGACCATGAAGTTGACCGTGCGCGAGTCCAGCCGCCAGCGATCGAGTTCGACCGCCAGCTGCTCGGTGCTCCAAGGCTTGCCGTGCACTTCGAGCGTAACGATCCGCTCGTTCGGCCCGACCTTGGCCAGCATGGCTTCGCCTTCCTGACGGATAAAGCGCGCCACATCGGCGTTCTTGCCGCGAGTGTTGAGCGGAATTTCCACCAGTTCCAGCGCCAGCTCGGAAGGAAGACGCTTGGCATATTCATGCCAGCCTTCTTCCACCCACTTGGGCATGCGGGAACCGACGGCGATCAGGCGCAGTCGCACAGCGATCCCTTATTGCTGGTCTTTGTTGAGCTTGTTGAAATGCTCATGGGTGTTTTCCGGGCTGTGGTGCGCAGCGCTCGCCGAACGGCTCTGCTCGGCACCGGCCCACAGGCGCTCCAGGTCATAGAACTGGCGTGCCGAGGCGGTCATCATGTGCACGATGACATCGTCCATATCCAGCAACACCCAGTCGCTGTCGCCCTTGCCTTCTTCACCCAATGGCTTGACGCCCTGGGCCTTGACCGCTTCGCGAACCTTATCCAGCATCGCGCCGATCTGGCGGTTGGACGTACCGGTGGCGATGATCATGTAGTCCGTGATGCTCTGCTTTTCACGAACGTCGATGACCTGAATATCCTGGCCCTTCACGTCTTCCAGGGCGGCTACGGCCACCTTGACCAGTTCTTCGCCGCGCAGCTCGGGGCCGGTTTGAACCTCCACTGGCAGCGGCGCGCTCTTGAAGGTGCCTTTGCGCTTTACTTTGCTTACGTCTTTGTCAGTCATATAAAACTCGTTTTGCTCGTATGTTCGGGCGCTTCGCTACACGCATTCACGTGCCTTGAAGCGCGCCCTTTTTCAGTTCGACGCACGGTACAGCCCGTGCGCATCGATGTAGGCCAGGACCGCGTCGGGCACCAGGAAACGTACCGACTTACCGCTGGCCAGCAGTTGACGGATCTGGGTGGCGGAAACCGCGAGCGGCGTCTGCCAGACGAATGCAATCTGTCCGCTCGGCCCTTTCAGGGCCAGCGGGTCGCTCACCGAGCGCGCCGCCAGCAAGTTGCGCAAGGCATCCGGCGGCTCGCTGTCGGCATCCGGGCGTTGCAACACCAGGATGTGGCAATGCTGGAGCAACTCTTCCCAGCGATGCCAAGTGGGCAGGCCGCAAAATGCGTCCCAGCCCAAAAGCAGAAAAACCTGGGCATCGGCGGCCAGTTCGGCGCGCATCAGCTCCAGGGTATCCATGGTGTAGGACGGTTTGTCCCGCAGCAATTCGCGGGCGTCCACCACCAACGGCGCCACACCGGCCACCGCGCACTCGACCATCGCCAGACGGTCCTGGGCCGATACCTGCGGCGTATCCCGGTGAGGCGGCCTGGCGCTGGGCGTCAGGCGTAGCTCATCGAGCGCCAGGGCATCGGCGACTTCCAGCGCACCGCGCAAATGGCCGATGTGCACCGGGTCGAACGTGCCGCCCAGGATGCCGATGCGCTTTGGCGCGGTGGTCGCCGTCACAGCGGTCGTAGTCATAGAGGCCCGTGGGTCGAGATCGCCCAAGTCAGACCGGCTCCTGTCCACGCAACTGGCCGTCACCGACCACGATGTACTTCTCGCAGGTCAAGCCTTCGAGGCCCACCGGGCCACGGGCGTGCAGCTTATCAGTAGAAATGCCGATCTCGGCACCCAATCCGTATTCGAAGCCGTCGGCGAAACAAGTCGGGGTGTTGATCATCACTGACGCCGAGTCCACTTCGGTCACGAAACGCCGGGTTTCGCTTTGGTGCTCACTGACGATCGAATCGGTGTGGTGCGAGCCGTGGCGGTTGATGTGTTCGATGGCCTGGTCCAGCCCGTCGACCACGCGGATCGACAGGATTGGCGCCAGGTACTCGGTGTCCCAGTCTTCTTCCGTGGCCGCAACGGCCTCGATGATCGCCCGGGTACGCTCGCAACCGCGCAGCTCGACGCCTTTTTCGCGGAACTGGGCGGCCATCGCCGGCAGGAAGTCCTGGGCCACGGCCTGATCCACCAGCAGGGTTTCCATCGCGCCGCAGATGCCATAGCGGTAAGTCTTGGCGTTGAAGGCAATACGCTGGGCCTTGGGCAACTCGGCGTGGGCGCTGACGTAAACGTGGCAGATGCCGTCGAGGTGCTTGATCACCGGCACGCGAGCGTCGCGGCTGACCCGTTCGATCAGGCCCTTGCCGCCACGAGGCACGATGACGTCGACGAACTCGGGCATGGTGATCAGTGCGCCGACCGCGGCGCGGTCAGTGGTTTCCACCACTTGTACCACGGCAGCCGGCAGATCGGCTTCCGCCAGGCCGCGCTGGATGCAGGCGGCAATCGCGCGGTTGGAATGGATGGCCTCGGAACCACCGCGCAGGATGGTCGCGTTACCCGACTTAAGGCACAGGCTCGCGGCATCGATGGTCACATTCGGTCGCGACTCGTAGATGATGCCGACCACACCCAGGGGCACGCGCATCTTGCCGACCTGGATACCCGACGGCCGATAGCTCATGTCCCGGATCGCCCCGACCGGGTCCGGCAGCGCCGCGACCTGGCGCAGACCGACGATCATGCCGTCGATGCGCGCCGGGGTCAGCGCCAGGCGTTCGAGCATGGCCGGCTCTAGGCCGTTGGCCCGGCCGGCGGCCAGGTCCAGCTCATTGGCGGCGGACAACTCGGCGCGAGCAGCGTCCAGCGCATTGGCGGCGGCCTGCAGAGCGCGGTTTTTCTGCGCGGTGCTGGCACGGCCGATGATGCGCGACGCCTGGCGAGCGGCGCGACCCAGGCGGGTCATGTAGTCAAGAACGGACTCAGTCATGGTCTGTGTAGTCTTGGCAAAGGGGAAAGCGGCAGATTATAGCTGTCGTATCCCTCGACTAACAGCGTGGACTCACAGTGGTGACCGGCGGAAGATCAAATCCTGCGCAAATAGTCGCTGTTCAGCGCTGATTAAGCTTTCCATTGCTATCATCGCGCTTCCTTTGGCCTCACTTCGTCCCCCGCCATGACCGATTCGCCGCCACTGCCAAACGCCCTGCCCCACGGTTTTTTTGATCGCGATGCCCAGGTGCTCGCCCGGGACCTGCTGGGTAAAGTCATTCGTCACAAGGTCGGTGATTTGTGGCTCAGCGCGCGAATCATCGAAACCGAAGCCTATTACTTCGCCGAAAAGGGCAGCCACGCTTCGCTGGGTTACACGGAAAAACGTAAGGCTTTGTTTCTGGATGGCGGCCACATCTATATGTATTACGCCCGGGGTGGCGATTCACTGAATTTCAGCGCCCAGGGCCCCGGTAATGCGGTGCTGATCAAATCGGCGTACCCATGGGTCGACACTATTTCCGGGCCGGCGAGCCTGGCGCAGATGCTGCTCAACAATCCCGACGCCCAAGGTCGCCCGCGCCCCTCGCAAAAGCTTTGCGCCGGCCAGACTTTGTTGTGCAAGGCCCTTGGGCTGAAAGTGCCGCAGTGGGACGCCAAACGCTTCGACCCCGAACGCTTGCTGGTGGAAGACGTGGGCGTGCCGACGGTCAATGTGATCCAGACCACCCGCCTGGGCATCCCACTGGGACGGGATGAACACCTGCTCTACCGCTTCGTCGACGCCGCTTACGCACCCTGGTGCACGCGGAACCCGCTGCGTCGCGGACAGGTCGAAGGGCGGGATTATTTTTTGTTGCCCTGATGAAATACCGCATCCCCCTGTGGGAGCAGGCTTGTGGGAGCAAGGCTTGCCCGCGATGCAGGCGACACGGATCAACAGTAAGGTCGCGTCATCGTTCGTCGCGAGCAAGCTTTGCTCCCACAAGCTCTCCCCACAGTAAAAAATGCATGCCCATCACTATTCAATGGAGTTGTTTTTATGGGCCCATGGCTCGATAGCATCACCGGCTGGCTGACCGCTAATCCGCAATGGCTGGCGGCGGCGGTGTTTATCGTTGCGTGTGTGGAGTGCCTGGCCATCGCCGGGCTGCTCGTGCCGGGTACGGTGCTGTTGTTTGCGGTCGCGGTACTGGCCGGCAGCGGCGCGTTGTCGCTGGGCGAGACATTGCTGCTGGGCCTGCTGGGCGGTTTGCTGGGGGACTTGGTGTCGTATTTCCTGGGCAGGCATTTTCACCAGAACATCCGGCGCCTGCCGGGGCTGCGGCATCACCCCGAATGGATGGGCGCGGCAGAAAGCTATTTCCAGCGCTATGGCATCGCCAGCCTGCTGGTGGGGCGCTTCATCGGCCCGTTACGGCCAATGTTGCCGATGGTGGCCGGGATGTTCGACATGCCCTTCCCGCGCTTCGCCGCCGTCAGTCTGCTGGCCGCCGCCGGCTGGAGCGTGGCGTATCTGCTGCCAGGCTGGGCCACTGGTGCAGCGATCCGTCTGCCGTTGCCCGAAGGTTTCTGGCCGCAGGCCGGCGTCGTGATTGGCAGCATCGCGGTGATGATCGGGTTGAGTGTCAACAGCAGCCTGCGGCGCCATCGGCATGCCGCGGCGCTGATTGCAGGCCTGGGCCTGTTGATTCTGATCGGGCTGTTCATCGGTTTTCGCTACCTCACAGCGTTCGATCAGGGGCTGGTGGCTCTGGTCCAGGAGCATCGCAGCCCGACCCTTGACGAAATCGCCGTGACCTTCACGCTGATCGGCGAATTCCACTACATGTTGATTTTCAGCGCCCTGCTGACCGGATTGCTCTTGCTGGCGCGCCAATGGCGCCAGGCAATCTTTGCTGGGGCCACGCTGCTGCTCACCGCCCTGGCCAATACCGGCACCAAGCACTTTTTTGCCCGTGTACGCCCGGAGATCCTGACCGAACCGCTGACCAGCTACAGCATGCCCAGCGGTCATGCTTCCGGCGCCTTTGCCCTGTTCCTGGCCCTGGCCGTCCTGGCCGGTCGCGGGCAACCGCCCCGCCTGCGCCTGACCTGGCTGTTGCTGGGCTGTTTGCCGGCGTTGGCCATTGCCCTGTCGCGGGTGTACCTCGGCGCCCATTGGCCGAGCGACATCGTCGCCGGCGCCATGCTCGCCGCCTGCGTCTGCGCGGCGGTGCTGTGGCTGATCCAGCGCCAAACCCCGCTGCCGGCCATGCCGCCGAAAATCTGGTGGTTGATCCTGCCGGCGATGGTGGCGGCGTTCAGCTTCTTCGCATTGCGGCATCTGCCCAATGGGCTGCTGCGGTATGCCTATTGAAGCCGGCAGGCAGCTATCGCGAGCAGGCTCGCTCCCACAGGGAATCTGCCGTGAAACGACCCTTTGTGGGCACTGAAGATCAACTGTGGGAGCGAGCCTGCTCGCGATGGCGTCGGGTCAGCAAAATGGACGGTGACTGACCCACCGCTTTCGCGAGCAAGCCCGCTCCCACAAGGGATCAGTGTTGTTCAGTGAAATATGAATGGGGTCAGGCGAAGAGTTCGCCCTGTAACTCATCGAGCAGAACCTGGATTGCATCCAGCCGCTGCTGAGGGTCATCGAGTTGCAGCAGGTCGAGCTTGTCCAGCTCATTGAAGGGCAGCAGGTAGGCCAGTTGATTGGCGAGCGACTGCTGGCCGGTGGCTTCGGTGCCCATGTTCAGGGCTTCGACCATCGGGTGTTCGGCCAGGGCCTTGAGCAGCGCCACCAGGTCGGCATCCTCTTCCTGCAGCGGTTGTTCCGGTTCTTCCTCCAGCCACTCGACTTCAGCGACGGTCAGTTGATCGGCCTGGACACTGCTGCGGTGTACGATAAAACGTCGTCCACCCTGCACGCGAATGCCCAGCAGACCGTTGTCCTGCTGAGAGAAATCGGTGATTCGCGCTTCACAGCCCACCCGCGCAAAGCCGTCAGGGGCGATGCCGACTTCCTCGCCATCGAGGATGCACACCACCCCGAACCCCTCGCCCATTTTCATGCAGCGACCGATCATGTCGAGGTAACGCGCCTCGAAAATCTGCAAATCGAGGATGCAACCGGGGAACAGTACCGTGTTCAACGGGAAAAGCGGCAAGCTCATAAGCAGTTCCTTAAACCGTCATCGACACCACCAACGGCAGCAACACCGCCGTGGCCACGCCCATCAGACTCATCGCCAGCGCCGCAAAGGCGCCGGATTCTTCGCTTTCCTGCAACGCCACGGACGTGCCAACCGCGTGAGCGGTCAGGCCCAGGGCCATGCCTCGGGCTTCAGGGCTATGGACACCCAGCTTCGTCAGAATGCTCGGGCCCAGAATCGCCCCGAGCACCCCGGTGATCAACACAAACACCGCCGCCATGGCCGCTACGCCGCCGATCTGCTCGGCCACCAGCATGGCGATCGGTGAAGTCACCGACTTGGGCGCCATGGTCATCAGGATCATGTGTTCGGCACCAAAAGCCCAGCCCAACACCACCGCAGAGGCCGTGGCGAACACCCCGCCTATCACCAGCGTAGTAAAAATTGGCCAGAACAATTGCCGGATCCGTCGCAGGTTCAGGTACAAGGGCACCGCCAGCGCGACGGTGGCCGGCCCCAGCAGAATGCTGAGAATTTCCGTGCTCTCACGGTACTCGGCGTAGCTGATGCCGCAGCCGACCAGCACACCGATCAGCAGCAACATCGACATCAGCACCGGCTGCAGGAACACCCAGCGGGTCTTTTCGAACGCTGCCAGCACCAGTTGATAGGCGCCCAGGGTAATGCCGATACCGAACAGCGGATGATGGATCACCGAACTCCAGGCGCCCTGCCAATCAAGCATCATTGCCCATCCTCCGACTCGGGTGCGTGACGCCTGGCCAGGCGTTGCATCAGCACGCCGGTAAACGCCATGGACAGGATCAACGACAGCACCAGCGCACCGACAATGGCCCAGAAATCGGCAGCAATGGCCCGGGCGTACACCATCACCCCCACCGCTGGCGGCACCAGCAGCAACGGCAAGTAACGCAGCAGGCTACCGGCAGCCAGGTTCAATGGCTCGCCGACTTCACCACGGACGACCAGATAGCCCAGCAGCAACAGCAGGCCAATGATCGGCCCCGGCAGCACCGGCAGGAACAAATGATTGATGGCAGTGCCCAGCAATTGGAACAGCACCAGCCAGGTCAGGCCCCGTAGCAACATCCTTCACCTCTCCCCTACAACACGTACTCAAACAATGCGCGCGCATTATAAGCACGCCCGCGCTATGGGTCGGCATTCGTAAAAAGCATGGTCGATGACCTTCCCTGCCCGTCATGTTGATCTACAGTGGTTCTCCGGGGACGCCGATCCCCGTTCCAAAAAAGACAAAACCGATGAACCCAAGGAGAGTCTCAATGCCCTATGTTCCCGTTGCAGCGCTCAAAGATTATGTCGGCAAGGAACTTGGACGTTCCGAATGGCTTACCATCGATCAGGAGCGCATTAACCTGTTCGCCGAAGCCACTGGCGACTTTCAGTTCATCCACGTCGATCCGGTCAAGGCCGCGCAGACACCGTTCGGCAGCACCATCGCCCACGGTTTCCTGTCGCTGTCGCTGATGCCCAAACTGATGGAGGACATCCTGATTCTGCCCGAAGGCGTGAAGATGGTCGTCAACTACGGGCTGGACAGCGTGCGTTTCATCCAGCCGGTGAAAGTCGACTCCAAGGTCCGCCTCAAGGTCGACCTGGTGGACGTTACCGAGAAGAAACCCGGCCAATGGCTGCTCAAGGCCACCGCCACCCTGGAAATCGAGGGTTCGGACAAACCGGCCTATATCGCTGAACCCCTGTCGCTCTGCTTCGTGTAGCCCCTCGTGGATGCGAAGCCGCCGCGGCAGTTTCGCATCGCTTCTCCTGACGCGCATAGCTGCGGCATACTCGTGACCTGATTACCTGGATCCCGTTATGCGCTCATTTGCCCTCTTGGCCCTGACCCTCCTACTCACCGCTTGCGGCGACGGCGAATCGCTGTTGCCACCCGACGCGCGCCTGCCTGACGGCGGACGCTATCGCGGCGAGCTGGTGGACGGATTGCTGCAAGGCCAAGGACGTGTCGACTACCCCAACGGCAGTTGGTACGCCGGGCAGTTCGACAAAGGCCAGTGGCACGGCACCGGGGAATGGCACGGCAGCAATGGCGAGGTCTATCGCGGCCAGTTCCAGCAGGGCCTGTTCAACGGCCAGGGCAGCCTGACCACGCCCACCAGCAGCTACACCGGCGGCTTCAAGCAAGGCCGGCGCGACGGTGAAGGTGCGCTCAAAGAACACGGCATGATCTACCGCGGCGAATTCAAGGCCGACCGCTATTCCGGCTTCGGGCGCCTGGAGCTTGAGGACGGCAGCCAATACCAGGGCCCGTTCGTCAACGGCAAGCCCAACGGTGAAGGCCAGCGTTTCGACGCCAGCGGCAACCAGTTCACCGGAAATTTCGTCGACGGCCAGCTCCAGGGCAAGGGCACCTTCAACAGCGCCGAGGGCGATGTCTACATCGGCGGTTTCAAGAACAACCAGCTCAGCGGTCGCGGTCGCTATGAAAATGCCGACGGCGATGTCTGGATCGGCCAGTTCAAGGAAGGCGCGCTCACCGGCAAGGGTCAACTGATCGGCGCCGATGGCAGCCACTACCTGGGTCAATTCAATGACTGGCGCTTTAGCGGCCAGGGCCGGCTGAACCTGCCCGACGGCAGTTTTTATATCGGCCAGTTCGAGAACGACACCTACCACGGGCGCGGCACCCTGGCACTGACCGATGGCACCGTGCAAAGCGGCACCTGGACCAACGGCCTGCGAGTGCGTGACGCTGGCGGCCGGCTACTGCCGGATGTGCTCGAACTCGGCCTCTTGGCCCAGGGTCGTCTGCTGGAAGATGCCCTGGCCAATATCCCGGCCTCGACACAGGCGGTGGAGCTGTACAGCCTGACGGTGGGTGGCGACGGCAAGCAGAGTGTGTTCCTGCGCGAATCCGACTACGTCGCCAACATGCTCAACAGCCGTTTTGGCGCGTTCGGCCAGATCCGTCTGGTCAACCACCGCGATCACCTCGGTGACCGGCCCATGGCCACTCGCGAAAGCCTGCGCCGCGCCGCCAGCACCCTGGCCGAACGCAGCGGCCCGGAAGACCTGATCTTCATCTACCTGACCAGCCACGGCACCAGCGAACACGAACTGGTGCTCGACCAGCCGCGCATGGAGCTGGCCGACCTGCCCGCCGATGAACTGGCCGCGGTGCTGGCGCCGCTGAAGGATCGCGACAAGATCGTGGTGATTTCGGCGTGTTATTCCGGCGGGTTCATCCCGGCGCTCAAGAATGAACGCACCTTGATCATGACCGCTTCGCGCGCCGACCGGGTGTCTTTCGGCTGCTCCGAGGAGGCCAACTTCACCTACTTCGGCGACGCCCTGTTCGCCCAGGCACTGAACCAGACCGACGATCTTGAACAAGCCTTCAAGCGAGCCAAGGCCACCGTTGCCGAGAGGGAACAGGCGGACAATTTCGAAGCTTCCGAGCCGCAGATCTGGGCGCCCAGGACCGTCCTTTCCCACTGGCAGCTATTGCGCAAGCAACAAGCGCGAAAAGCATTGCAAAGTACGGCATTGAACGACGAGGCCCAAAAGAGCAACTAAGCTGAATCGTATCAAGGGGGAAACACTATGTACTTGACGCCTCAGCATGTTTTGCTTGCCGGAGCTACCGGGCTGACCGGGGAACATCTACTGGACCGGCTGCTCAACGAGCCGACCATCACACGTGTATTGGCGCCTTCACGCCGGCCGCTGGCCGAGCATCCACACCTGGAAAACCCGGTCGGTGAACCGACCGAACTGCTGTCTCGCCTCAGCGGCCAGGTGGACATCGCTTTTTGCTGCCTTGGCACGACCATCAAGAAGGCCGGCTCGGAACAGGCATTTCGCGCGGTGGACCTGGACCTGGTGGTGGCCTTCGCCAAGCGCGCCCGGGAGCTGGGCGCAAGGCACCTGATCGTGATCAGCGCGCTGGGGGCTGACCCAACCTCTTCGATCTTCTACAACCGGGTCAAAGGCGAAATGGAAGCCGCCCTCAAGGCCCAGGACTGGCCGCAACTGACCCTCTGCCGCCCTTCCCTGCTATTGGGCGAACGCACCGAACCGCGGCTGGCCGAACAACTGGCCGGCCCCTTGTCGCGGCTGATCCCCGGCAAGTACCACGGCATCGAAGCCTGCCAACTGGCCCGCGCCATGTGGCGCCTGGCCCTGGAAGAACAGGAAGGGGTGCGGGTGGTGGAGTCGGATGAGTTGCGTAAGTTGGGCAAATAATTGCGGCGCCTGGGCGGACGCCATCGCGAGCAGGCTCGCTCCCACAGTTGACCGAGTTCTTCAGAAGGAATGCGTACCAATGTGGGAGCGAGCCTGCTCGCGATAGCGGTGGACCAGCTTACATCCATGTTGGATTGTAGCGCTGGTTACAACCCACCCGTAGCCTGAAACCCCACGCCAATCACCGTCAGCAACGACAACGGCAATAACAAGGTATCGAGCAACGCACTGGCCGGCAGATCCACGCCTGGGTAACGCGGCGCTTCGGCGCCAAAGCGGTCCTTGGCGCAACAGCCACCGTTAAGCGCATACAAGTCCAGGCGCGTGCCCGCATACACCACCGGCGCGCCGGGCTTGGCGGCGTCCAGGGTGCGGGCGGTGGCGCAGCCGGTCAGTTGCAGCGCCAGCAATACCACCAGCAGCTTATTCATCACTGCTCAAATGGTACTCGCCCCAGCGCGGCAGCATGTCCTGGGGGATGTTCAGCAGATTGAGAATCCGCGCGACCACAAAATCGATCAGGTCATCGATGGTCTGTGGCTGGTGATAAAAACCCGGCGAGGCCGGCAGAATCGTCACACCCATGTTCGACAGCTTGAGCATGTGCTCCAGATGAATGCTCGAATATGGCGCCTCGCGCGGCACCAGGATCAACTGGCGGCGCTCCTTGAGCGTCACGTCGGCGGCGCGTTCGATCAGATTGTTGCAGGCCCCGGTGGCAATCGCCGAGAGCGTGCCGGTGGAACACGGCACCACCACCATCGCCGCTGGCGCGCCGGAGCCCGAGGCCACTGGCGACATCCAGTCTTCCTTGCCGTACACGCGAATCTGCCCCGCCGCCGCACCGGTGTATTCGGTGAGGAAGGCCTGCATCATCTGGGTCTTGCCCGGCAGGGTAACGTCGGTCTCGGTAGCCATCACCAATTGCGCCGCCTTGGAGATGAGGAAATGCACCTCGCGGTCTTCGCGCACCAGACAATCGAGCAGGCGCAAGCCGTACTGGGCGCCGGAAGCACCGGTCATCGCCAGGGTGACGCGTTCGGGGCCATTACTCTCCAGGCGCGTGTTCATTTCAGTGCCTCGGCCAGTTTGCCGTGCAGGCCGCCAAAGCCGCCATTGCTCATGATCACCACATGAGTGCCGGGCTGGGCCTGGCTCTTCACGCGCTCGATGATGCCTTCCAGCGAATCACTGACAATCGACGGCACCGTGCACAACGCGGCAATGGCGCCCAGGTCCCAGCCCAGGTTAGCCGGCGCGTACCAGATCACCTGATCGGCATCCACCACGCTTTCCGGCAGGCCGTCGCGGTGGGCGCCGAGTTTCATGGAGTTGGAACGCGGCTCGATGATGGCGATCAGCGGTGCATCGCCGATACGCTTGCGCAAGCCGTCGAGGGTGGTGGCGATGGCCGTCGGGTGGTGGGCGAAGTCGTCATAGATGGTGATGCCGCGCACTTCAGCGACCTTTTCCATCCGCCGCTTCACGCTTTTGAACGCACTCAGCGCAGCGATGCCCATGGACGGCACCACGCCGACATGACGGGCCGCCGCCAGAGTGGCCAGAGCGTTGGCGACGTTGTGCTGACCGGTCATGTCCCAATCGACCACGCCTTGGGCCACGCCTTCGAACATGACTTCGAACTGCGAACCGTCCTCCTTGAGCAGCTTCACTTGCCACTGCCCACCGGCACCGGTCGTTTGCACCGGGGTCCAGCAGCCCATCTCGATGACGCGCTGCAAGGCCGGCTCTGTGGTCGGATGGATCACCAGGCCTTCACTCGGGATGGTGCGCACCAAATGGTGGAATTGCCGCTCGATGGCTGGCAGATCGGGGAAGATGTCGGCGTGATCGAACTCAAGGTTGTTGAGGATCGCGGTACGTGGGCGGTAGTGGACAAACTTCGAACGTTTGTCGAAGAACGCGCTGTCGTATTCGTCGGCCTCGATCACGAAGAACGGCGTTCCGCCCAGGCGTGCCGACACCGAGAAATTCTGCGGCACGCCGCCGATCAAAAAGCCCGGGCTCATGCCCGCGTGCTCCAGAACCCAGGCGAGCATGCTGCTGGTGGTGGTCTTGCCATGGGTGCCGGCCACGGCCAGGACCCAACGGCCCTGCAACACATGATCGGCCAGCCATTGCGGGCCGGACACGTAAGGCAGGCCTTTGTTGAGCACGTATTCAACCGCCTGATTGCCACGGGACATGGCGTTGCCGATGACCACCAGGTCCGGCGCCGGGTCCAGTTGCGCCGGGTCGTAGCCTTGGGTCAGCTCAATGCCCTGGGCCTCCAGCTGCGTGCTCATCGGCGGGTAGACGTTGGCGTCGGAACCAGTCACGTGATGGCCCAGCTCCTTGGCCAATACCGCCATCGAACCCATGAAAGTGCCGCAAATACCGAGAATATGGATGTGCATAGTCGACCTCGTAAACATGGCCGCAGGTTAGCGTAGGGAGGGGGAAATCGCACCTTGTGTTTCGAACTGCAACCATCAGGACAGCGCGAATCCCCTGTGGGAGCGAGCCTGCTCGCGATAGTGGTGGGTCAGTTTGCATTGATGCTGAATGTGCCGCCGCCATCGCGAGCAGGCTCGCTCCCACGGTTGGACCGCATTACTCCTGAAGGGACTCGGTCAACTGTGGGAGCAAGGCTTGCCTGCGATAGTGGTGGATCAGCTTGCATGGATGTTGAATGTGCCGCCGCCTTCGCGAGCAGGCTCGGTCCCACAGTTGAGCGCATTCTTCCTGGAGGGACTCGGTCAACTGTGGGAGCAAGGCTTGCTCGCGAATGGCCGCGACGCGGTTCAACGAGCGATGGCGTGCTTGCGCAGTTTCCGGTAGAGGGTGTTGCGGCTGATGCCCAATTGCTCGGCGGTGTGGGTCATGTGCCAGCGCTGGCGCTCCAGCGCATCGAGCAGCGCCAACCGCTCGGCATCTTCCAGCGGGCGTTCCGCCACCGTTTCAACCACCACCGACGGACTCTGGCGAATCATCGCCGGCAGGTCCTCCAGTCCGATCCGCCCGCCGTCGCACAACGCAGCAAGGGTGCGCAGCACATTGCGCAGTTGCCGCACGTTGCCCGGCCAGTCGAACCCCAGCAACGCCTGGCGCGCCGGTTCGTCGATGGACACCGCTTCGGCGCCCGCCTCTTCGGCCAACAGAAAATCCAGCAACTGGGACTTGTCGCTGCGCGCGCGCAACGCCGGCAACGGGATTTCCAGGCCGTTGAGGCGGTAGTACAAGTCCTCGCGAAAACTGCCGTCGCGCACCCGATCAAGCAACTGACGGTGGGTGGCGCTGATGATGCGCACGTTGACCGCTTCGGGTTCGCCGCCGATGGGCACCACTTGGCGATCTTCCAGCACCCGCAGCAAACGGGTCTGCAAGGCCAGGGGCATGTCACCGATTTCATCCAGAAACAGCGTGCCGCCGTCGGCCTGTTGCAGCTTGCCGCGCATGCCTTCCTTGCGGGCACCGGTGAAGCTGCCGCCGCGATAGCCGAACAGCTCGCTCTCGATCAGGCTTTCCGGGATGGCTGCGCAGTTAAGCGCCACGAAGTTTTTCCCGGCGCGCTGGCTGGCATGATGCACGGCCTTGGCGAAGGCTTCTTTGCCGGAGCCGGTTTCGCCGTGGATCAGCAGCGGCACATCGCGCTCGAACACCCGCAGCGCCTTGCGAAAATGTTCCTGCAACGCCGCATCCCCCAGGCAGATACCCGGCAACCGGGCAGGCTCGATGGTTTTAAACGCAGGGACGACCGGGACCGGCACGCTGCGCGGCTGCCCTCGCAGCACGGCAAACAAATGCCGCCCGTCACGGGTGCGCAACGGCCAACTGGCGCTGGCATGGGCGCTGGCCCGTCCGAGCAGCTCATCCAATGAACAATCGAAAAAGTCTTCCACCCGCTGACCGAGCAAGCCACCGCGAATATGCCCCAACAGGTTCAGCGCGCTCTGGTTGACGGCGCTGATCCGCCCTTCTCCGTCGAACGCCAGCAGCCCCTCGCTGAACAACCCCACGGACTCGGCCTGCAAGTGAAAGCGCAGCAGCCATTGATTGTCGAAGCAGCGCAGGAAATAGCAGCTCTCGATCATCTTTGCCGAGAGGTTGACCAGGGCCATGGTGTGGAACTGGCTCTGGCGCGACACGTCCGGCCGGGCCGAGGACACATCAAGCACCGCAAGCAGTTCGCCATGAGGGTCGAAAACCGGGCTGGCCGAGCAGGTCAGGCCGGTGTGGCGCCCGCGAAAGTGTTCTTCCTGATGAATCGTCAGGGCCTGGCGCTCCACCAGGCAGGTGCCGATGCCGTTGGTGCCTTCGCAGGCTTCGCTCCAGTCAGCACCGAGCCAGAGGCCGGCCCGTTCGAAAATCTTGCGCTCGCTGGGGGCAGTGACGCAGTTGAGGATCACGCCGCGAGCGTCGGTCAGCAACACCGCGTGGCCGGCGCCGGAGAGTTGTTGATGCAGACTGGTCATTTCCGTGCCGGCGATGTGCAACACCTGTTGCAGGCGCTCGCGGCTTTCCAGCACCCGGCCATGCTCAAGCACCGTCGGCGCCAGGTTCTGCGCCGGGTCGAGGTGATAGTCCTCAAGGCAGCGCAGCCAGGAGCGGGCAATCGACGGATCGCTGCCAGGGCCCTGCAAATGGGCCTTGCCCTGGGTGACCGTCAGGACTTGCCGGGCATGGCGACTCAAGTGGTTGCTGTGCATTTCTTATTGTTCTCCCCGAAGGTTGCGGCCTTACTGTAGGAGCTGCCGAAGGCTGCGATCTTTTGATTTTGATCTTTCGCTTGGGACTCAATTGACAGGGGAAAGATCGTAGCCTCGTTGCACTCGACAGCTCCTACAGCTCATACACAGCTCCTACCCGGTCAGCTTCGCATCGAGGCCCAGCATCCTCCAGCCCAACCGGCTTTGCAATGCTGGCGCGACCTGTCGGTCACAGACTGTCTCGCATCTGGCACAAACTGTCACACCCCCTGTATCGCTATCGTCACGCAGGGCATCCGTTTGTCCGACGAACTCCTCCTAAAGTCTTGATTTACGGGCCCCGCAAGGCGATGGCCCAACCTTTGCTCTAGGCTTAATACCAGCGCTTATTGGCGCGGCTCCCTTATAAGCACAAAAGCCAAGGAGAACTCATCATGCGTTACGCTCACCCCGGTACTGAAGGCGCTATCGTTTCGTTCAAGAGCAAATACGGTAACTACATCGGCGGCGAGTTCGTCGCGCCTGTTAAAGGTCAGTACTTCACCAATACTTCCCCGGTCAATGGCCAGCCCATTGCCGAATTCCCGCGTTCCACGACCGAAGACATCGAAAAAGCCCTGGACGCCGCCCACGCTGCCGCTGATGCCTGGGGCGCCACGTCCGCCCAGGCCCGTTCGCTGGTCCTGCTGAAAATCGCCGACCGCATCGAAGCGAACCTCGAAGTGCTGGCAATCACCGAGTCCTGGGACAACGGCAAGGCCGTGCGCGAAACCCTCAACGCCGACATCCCCCTGGCCGCTGACCACTTCCGTTACTTCGCCGGTTGCATCCGCGCCCAGGAAGGCAGCGCTGCCGAAATCGACGGCAACACTGTGGCCTATCACATCCATGAACCGCTGGGCGTGGTCGGACAGATCATCCCGTGGAACTTCCCGATCCTGATGGCCGCCTGGAAACTCGCCCCGGCCCTGGCCGCCGGTAACTGCGTGGTGCTCAAGCCGGCCGAGCAAACTCCATTGGGTATTACGGTGCTGATGGAGCTGATCGGCGACCTGCTGCCGCCCGGCGTGCTGAACGTGGTGCAAGGTTTCGGCAAAGAAGCCGGTGAAGCCCTGGCCACCAGCAAGCGCATCGCCAAGATCGCCTTCACCGGCTCGACCCCGGTCGGCTCGCACATCATGAAATGCGCGGCCGAAAACATCATCCCGTCCACCGTGGAACTGGGCGGCAAGTCGCCGAACATCTTCTTCGAAGACATCATGCAGGCCGAGCCGAGTTTCATCGAAAAAGCGGCCGAAGGCCTGGTGCTGGCGTTCTTCAACCAGGGTGAAGTCTGCACTTGCCCTTCCCGCGCCCTGGTGCAGGAGTCGATCTACGACGAGTTCATGAAGGTTGTGATGAACAAAGTCCTGCAGATCAAGCGCGGCGACCCGCTGGACACCGACACCATGGTCGGCGCCCAGGCGTCCGAGCAGCAATTCGACAAGATTCTTTCGTACCTGGAAATCGCCAAGGGCGAAGGCGCCGAACTGCTGACCGGCGGCAAGGTGGAAAAACTCGACGGCAACCTGGCGACCGGGTATTACATCCAGCCGACCCTGCTCAAGGGCACCAACAAGATGCGCGTGTTCCAGGAAGAAATCTTCGGCCCGGTGGTGAGCATCACCACCTTCAAGGATGAAGCCGAAGCCCTGGCGATCGCCAACGACACCGAGTTCGGCCTCGGCGCAGGTCTCTGGACCCGCGACATCAACCGCGCCTACCGCATGGGCCGGGCGATCAAAGCCGGTCGCGTCTGGACCAACTGCTACCACCTGTACCCGGCGCATGCTGCGTTTGGTGGTTACAAGAAGTCCGGCGTTGGGCGTGAGACGCACAAGATGATGCTCGATCATTACCAGCAGACCAAGAATTTGCTGGTGAGCTATGACATCAATCCGTTGGGGTTCTTCTAAACGGACGGGGCGAGGCAGGTCATCCTGCTTCGCCCTTTAGATAGCTATCGTCGGATCGCCGCCCGGAGCAGGCTCGCTCCCACAGGGATTTGTGGATAACTCTCTTTCTGTGGGTTGGCCCAAATCCACTGTGGGAGCGGGCTTGCTCGCGAAAGCGGTGTGTCAGTCACACAGTTGCTCAAGGTGCCGCCGCCTTCGCGAGCAAGCCCGCTCCCACAGGGGTCTGCGCTAAATCGGCGATCAGGTTGGACAAAAAACAATAAAAACAGGTAAACCCTTATGCCAAGCGATCATGCAAACCCGCAACCGGCAACCTCCTCGGTCGACTTTGAAAAAGTCGGCTCCGAATACTTCCAACAACGTGAACTGAAAAAAGGTGCGGCGGGCTGGGTCCTGCTGGTGGGCCTGGGGGTGGCGTATGTCATTTCCGGGGACTACGCCGGCTGGAACTTCGGCCTGGCCCAGGGCGGTTGGGGCGGGATGTTCCTCGCCACGCTGCTGATGGCTGCGATGTACCTGTGCATGTGTTTTTCCCTGGCCGAATTGTCTTCGATGATTCCTACCGCCGGCGGCGGCTATGGTTTCGCCCGTAGCGCATTCGGGCCTTGGGGCGGGTTTCTCACGGGCACGGCGATCCTGATCGAGTACGCCATCGCCCCGGCGGCGATTGCGGTGTTCATCGGTGCGTATTGCCAATCGCTATTTGGCATTGGCGGCTGGATGATCTACCTGGCGTTCTACATCATCTTCATCGGCATCCACATATTCGGCGTGGGTGAAGCCCTCAAGCTGATGTTCATCATCACCGCCGTCGCCGCCCTGGCACTGGGCGTGTTTCTGGTGGCGATGGTGCCGCACTTCGACGTCGCCAACCTGCTGGACATCCCGGTCACCGCGGCCACAGGCGCCAGCCCATTCCTGCCGTTCGGCTATGTCGGCGTGTGGGCAGCCATTCCGTATGCCATCTGGTTTTTCCTGGCCGTGGAAGGCGTACCGCTGGCGGCTGAAGAAACCAAGAACCCCAAGCGCGACCTGCCGCGCGGCCTGATCGGCGCCATGCTGGTGCTGGTGGCGTTTGCCCTGCTGATTCTGGTGATCGGCCCAGGCGGCGCGGGTTCCAATGCGCTGATGGCTTCGGGCAACCCGCTGGTGGAAGCCCTGGCCAAGGCCTACGGCGGCTCGACCTGGATGGGCAACTTCGTCAACCTCGTGGGCCTGGCGGGCCTGATCGCCAGTTTCTTCTCGATCATCTACGCCTACTCGCGGCAGATCTTCGCGCTGTCTCGCGCCGGTTACCTGCCACGCAAGCTCTCCGAAACCAATAAAAGCAAAGCACCGGTCTTGGCGCTGATCATCCCCGGCATCATCGGTTTCGGCCTGTCCCTGACCGGCCAGGGCGATCTGCTGATTCTGGTGGCGGTGTTCGGCGCCACCATCTCCTACGTGCTGATGATGGCCGCGCACATCACCCTGCGCATCCGTCGCCCCAAAATGGACCGGCCATACCGCACACCGGGCGGCATCTTCACCTCGGGCGTGGCCTTGGTACTGGCATGCATCGCCGTGGTGGCGGGCTTTCTGGTGGATCCGCGGGTGGTCATCGGCGCCGCGATCATCTATGGAGTGTTAATTGCTTACTTCGCGTTCTACAGTCGGCATCACTTGGTAGCAGGCACGCCCGAAGAAGAATTCGCGGCCATTCAGAAAGCTGAAGAAGCCTTGCACTGAGTTGTAAAACGCCGAAAACCACGGCGCCGCCCAGCGGCGCCGTCACGGAGAACCTGTATGGCCAGTTTTGCACACACGGTCGGCGCCCAGACCTACCGCTTCGACAGCCTCAAAGACCTGATGGCCAAGGCCAGCCCGGCGCGTTCCGGGGATTTTCTGGCCGAGGTCGCGGCGCTCAACGATGGCGAACGAGTAGCAGCGCAAATGGCCTTGGCTGACCTGCCCCTCAGCCATTTCCTGCAAGAAATGCTGATTCCTTACGAGGACGACGAAGTCACCCGGCTGATCGTCGACACCCACGATAAACAGGCCTTCGCCGCCGTCAGCCATCTTACGGTCGGCGGTTTTCGCGACTGGCTGCTCAGCGACGCGGCCGACGAACACAGCCTGCGGGCACTGGCCCCGGGCCTGACCCCGGAAATGGTCGCCGCCGTGTCGAAGATCATGCGCGTGCAGGATTTGGTGCTGGTGGCGCAGAAAATCCGCGTGGTGACGAAGTTTCGCGGCACCCTCGGCCTGCGCGGGCGGCTGTCCACCCGCCTGCAACCCAACCACCCCACCGATGAACCCGCCGGCATCGCCGCGAGCATCCTCGACGGCCTGCTCTTCGGTAACGGCGACGCCATGATCGGCATCAACCCGGCCACCGACAGCACAGCGTCGATCTGCGCCATGCTGGAAATGCTCGACGCCATCATCCAGCGCTACGACATCCCGACCCAAGGCTGCGTGCTGACCCACGTCACCACCTCCATTGAAGCGGCGAACCGTGGCGTGCCCCTGGACCTGGTGTTCCAGTCCATTGCCGGCACCGAAGCGGCCAACGCCAGTTTCGGCATCAACCTGAACGTCTTGCAGGAAGGCTACGACGCCGGGCTGAGCCTGAATCGCGGCACCTTGGGCAACAACCTGATGTATTTCGAAACCGGCCAGGGCAGCGCCCTGTCAGCCAACGCCCACCACGGCGTCGATCAACAGACCTGCGAAACCCGGGCCTACGCCGTCGCACGGCATTTCAAGCCGTTTCTGGTGAATACCGTCGTAGGATTTATCGGCCCGGAATACCTGTACAACGGCAAACAGATCATCCGCGCCGGCCTGGAAGATCACTTCTGCGGCAAACTGCTGGGCGTGCCGATGGGTTGCGACATTTGCTACACCAACCACGCCGAAGCCGACCAGGACGACATGGACACCCTGCTGACCCTGCTGGGCGTGGCCGGGATCAACTTCATCATGGGCATCCCCGGCTCCGACGACATCATGCTCAACTACCAGACCACCTCGTTCCACGACGCCCTCTACGCCCGCCAGACCCTGGGCCTGAAGCCGGCGCCGGAATTCGAGACCTGGCTGGCGAACATGGGCATTTTCACCCAGGCCGATGGCCGGGTGCGGTTCGGCGACAACCTGCCACCGGCGTTTCGTCACGCATTAGCTCATTTGGGATGAGAGAACTGCCCATGGATAAAAAACCTGTAGATCCACAAAACCCTTGGCTGAATCTGCGCAACCTCACCCCGGCGCGCATTGCCCTGGGCCGCACCGGCACCAGCCTGCCAACCTCGGCGCAACTGGACTTCCAGTACGCTCACGCCCAGGCCCGCGATGCGGTGCACCTGGCATTCGATCATGAAGGCATTCGCGCGCAACTGACTGAACGCGGCCGCGAAAGCCTGCTGCTCCACAGCGCGGCCAGCGACCGCAACAGCTACCTGCAGCGCCCGGACCTGGGCCGACGGCTCGACGAGTCCTCCGTACAAATCCTGGAGGACTACGCAGCGGCCCACCCCGGCGGCGTAGACCTGGCCATCGTGGTAGCTGACGGTCTGTCGGCGCTGGCGGTGCATCGCCACACTTTGCCGTTCCTGGCCCGGCTGGAAGAACAGACCGCCGCAGATGGTTGGTCAACCTCGCCGGTGATTCTGGTGGAACAGGGCCGCGTCGCGGTGGCCGATGAGGTGGCGCAGCGGCTCGGCGCAAAAATGTCGGTGATCCTGATCGGCGAACGCCCCGGGCTCAGCTCCCCCGACAGCCTGGGTTTGTATTTCACCTACAACCCCAAGGTCGGCCTGACCGATGCGTATCGCAACTGCATTTCCAACGTCCGCCTCGAAGGTTTGAGCTATGGCATGGCTGCTCATCGCCTGATCTACCTGATGCGCGAGGCCTGCCGCAGACAGCTCTCAGGGGTCAATCTGAAGGACGACGCCCAGGTCCAAACTTTAGACTCGGAAAACGCCGCCGATATGAAAGGTAATTTCCTACTGATGCCGCCCCGAAGCTGATCCGTTTACAACATTGCGTTTTTGATCCGCTTTCAGGCAGCATCGAAGCACGGCAGAACGCCGTTGTTGTCAGAGTATCTGTCGACCTTTGCAGACGAGACCTACTATGCGGATTATCCAAGCGACCCTGGAACACCTGGACCTGCTGACCCCATTGTTCGTCAAATACCGGGAATTTTATGGCTCGCTGCCCTACCCGGATTCGTCCCGAGCCTTCCTCGAAAAACGCCTGCGCCGCAAGGAATCGGTGATCTACCTGGCGTTGCCCGATGACGATGACAACCGGTTGCTGGGCTTCTGCCAGCTCTATCCAAGCTTCTCGTCACTGTCGCTCAAGCGCGTGTGGATCCTCAACGACATCTACGTCGCCGAAGACGCCCGCCGCCAACTGGTAGCCGACAACCTGATCCGCACCGCGAAAAAAATGGCCAAGGAAACCAACGCCGTACGCATGCGCGTCTCCACCAGCAGCAACAACGACGTGGCGCAGAAAACCTACGAGTCGATTGGGTTCAAGGAAGATACCGAGTTCAAGAACTACGTGTTGCCGATCAGCGAAGAGCTCTGAGCCGACAGCAATACCTCAGTGGTGAGGGAACCCTCACCACACTAATATCCCTGACACAACACAACCCCCGTGGCGAGGGAGCTTGCTCCCGCTGAGCTGCGCAGCAGCCCCAAAACCTGAGCACGCGGTGTATCAGATTGAGCGGGCCGGCTGATTTAGGGCCGCTTCGCGCCCCAGCGGGAGCAAGCTCCCTCGCCACAAGAGCCTTTACCCAGCCACAACACCACCGAAATCCCCCGCTACAAACTCACCACGCACCGCCCCCTCCTGCCCGTATAATGCCGCTCTTCCCGGCTTGTAAGAAAAAGCTACACGCGTTGTAGCCTTACTCGAAGCCCGACCCACAGGCCCCACCCAGTCAGGCCGCGACCACAGGTGCTTTGCATGGATTTCAACCCCCTCGACCTCATTCTGCATCTCGATGTGTACCTCGACCTGCTGGTGACCAACTACGGGCCGTGGATCTACGCCATCCTGTTCCTGGTGATCTTCTGCGAAACCGGCCTGGTGGTGATGCCCTTCCTGCCGGGCGATTCCCTGCTGTTCATCGCCGGCGCGGTAGCAGCCGGCGGCGGCATGGACCCGGTGCTACTCGGCGGCCTGCTAATGCTGGCGGCGATCCTCGGCGACAGCACCAACTACCTCGTCGGCCGCACGGCGGGCGAACGGCTGTTCAGCAACCCGAACTCGAAAATCTTCCGCCGCGACTACCTGCAACAAACCCACGATTTCTACGACAAACACGGCGGCAAAACCGTGACCCTGGCGCGCTTCCTGCCGATCCTGCGCACCTTCGCGCCCTTCGTCGCCGGCGTGGCGAAAATGCCTTACCCGCGTTTCTTCGGCTTCAGCGTCTTCGGCACCATCCTGTGGGTCGGCGGCCTGGTCAGCCTCGGCTACTTCTTCGGCAACGTACCGTTCATCAAGCAAAACCTGTCGCTGCTGGTGGTGGGCATCATCCTGTTGTCGCTGGTGCCGATGATCATCGGCGTGGTCCGCAGCCGCCTGGCCCGCAGCGCTTCGAAAGCCCAACCACGCTGATCGCCCATGTGGTCCCTGAGCGGCTGGCGCCGGCAACGCACCCTCGCCAAACATCCCGTCAGCGAGGAAACCTGGCAGCGGGTGCGCCACCAGTTGAGTTTTCTCGACGGCATCAGCGCCGCCGAAGACCAATGGCTGCGCGAAGCCTGCGTGCTGTTCCTGCATGACAAACACCTGAGCGCCCTGCCCGGCGTCGAGCTGCACCAGGAACAACGCCTGCTGCTCGCCGCCCAGGCCCAATTGCCGCTGATGCACCTGGGCGAACTGAACTGGTATCAGGGCTTTCACGAAATTGTGCTCTACCCCGACGACTTCCTCAGCCCCCAGCGCTACCGCGACGCCAGCGGCATCGAGCACGAATGGGACGGCGAACACAGCGGCGAAGCCTGGCCCCAGGGCCCGATCATCCTGGCCTGGGACGGGGTGCTGGCCAGCGGCGGCTGGGAGGGCTACAACCTGGTGATCCACGAACTGGCGCACAAACTCGACATGCTCAACGGCGACGCCAACGGCCTGCCGCCGCTGCATGCCGCCATGCGGGTCAAAGACTGGGCCGAGGCCATGCAACAGGCTTTCGACGACCTCAACCGCCAACTGGACCAGGATCCGGACGCAGAAACCGTCATCGATCCCTACGCAGCGGAGAACCCGGCGGAATTCTTCGCCGTCACCAGCGAATACTTCTTCAGCGCCCCAGACCTGCTGCACCAGGCGTACCCGCGGGTCTATGAACAGCTCAAGGCGTTCTACCGCCAGGACCCGCTGGCCCGGCTGCGGCAACTTCAAGCCGAAGATCCGGTCTATCAAGCGTCATACTAAGGTCTCTAAGACCCTTGTAACGTGGCATCGACGGCTGAATATGCCTATAATCGCCGCCACTTTTTGGTCAATCCGACCAGTCATTTGGTCAACTAACGGGGGCACCGCCCAATGAGCTACAGCAAGATTCCGGCTGGCAAAGACCTGCCGAACGACATCTACGTCGCGATCGAAATCCCGGCCAACCACGCCCCGATCAAATACGAAATCGACAAAGACAGCGATTGCCTGTTCGTTGACCGTTTCATGGCCACCCCGATGTTCTATCCGGCCAACTACGGTTTTATCCCCAACACCCTGGGCGACGACGGCGACCCCCTCGACGTGCTGGTCGTGACCCCTTACCCAGTCGCCCCAGGCTCGGTCATCCGCGCCCGTCCGGTCGGCATCCTGAACATGACCGACGACGGCGGCGGCGATGCCAAAGTCCTCGCCGTACCGCACGACAAACTGTCGCAGCTGTACGTCGACGTGAAGGAATACACCGACCTGCCACCGCTGCTGATCCAGCAGATCGAACACTTCTTCGCGAACTACAAGGATCTCGAAAAAGGCAAGTGGGTCAAGATCGAAGGCTGGGCCGGTGCTGATGCCGCCCGCGAAGCGATCACCAAGTCGGTTGCCGCCTACAAAGGCTGAGACTGAAGTAAAGAAAAACCCCGGTGTGCACCGGGGTTTTTTTATGTCTTAATAATGATAAATACGAAGTTGTATTAATAGAGTTTAACAGCGTTTAGCCCGCCCCTTTCAAATCCTGCAAACGGAAAGATCGTCTTATATATTTGCACGACATGTTTATTGCCGAAAACACAGTCGCCCCTAAACTTTCCGTTTATGAAAATACTTTCCAGTGGCGACCGCTTCAGAGCCCTTCTAAAAGAAGCAAATATCCGATCCGCCGACTTCGCGAAGTTATACGGCGTGAAATCCCAGCACATAAACAACTGGTTCAACCGTGGCATCCCGCCAGGGCGCATCTACTCCATCGCCAGCCTGCTGACCGTCAGCCCGCAATGGCTCGCCACCGGCGAAGGCCCGCAGACTCCACTGGGCCTGGGCCCGGGCATCACCTATGAAGCCGCCGAAAACGATGGCGTCTACAGCGTGCAAGAAACCACGGACATCGAACTGCCCCTCTACAAGGAAGCCCCCATCGCCCCCGGCGAAACCAAAACCCACATCATCGAAATCCCCGACCAAACCATCCGCCTGCCCCGCAGCCACCTAGAATCCCTGGAAATCGACCCCGGCGATGCCATCTGCACCACCATGGTCGGCGACAGCATGGCCGAACGCATCGAAGACGGCTCCACCCTCGCCATCGACCGCGGCCTGACCCAAGTCGTTGATGGTCAAATCTATGCGCTTGAACACGACGGGATGCTGCGCATCAAATACCTGCACCGCATCCCCGGCAACCGACTGCGCCTGCGCAGCCACAACAACACCGCCTACCCCGACGAAGTCTTCAGCGCCGAACAGATTGATGCGCAACACATAAGGGTGATTGGCTGGGTGTTCTGGTGGTCAACCCTCAACAAACAGCGACCGCCGGTGTTCGACTAACCCACCCGAACGGGCAGACAGGCAAAGCTCCTTGCGCTGAGGAGCCTTTGTGACAGCAAGCTTTTGTGGCGAGGGAGCTTGCTCCCGCTGGGCTCTGTAGGAGCTGGCGAAGCCTGCGATCTTTTGCTCTTTCACCCCTAACCCAATGATTCCACACCACTTACCACTGGGATTCTGAAGCAAACCCGCGTATCCTCCGCCCCACATTTGCGAGCCCACACCTCGCACCGACAAGGCAGATCACTTTCTGACCAAGTCCCACAGCCGGCCGCAAGAGCCGGATGTACGTTTTGAAGGCTGGTGAGGTTTGTCAAAAACGAACTGAGTTAGTCAACGAGAAGCCGGCCATAAGCCGGCTTTTTAATTTCTCCAGACCACCTAAAATAAACTATTCACTCATTCGGATAGATCATACTAAGGTCTTTGCAATTCGACTGTCGTTTTTCTAACAACCCTGTCCGAATCAACTATTTCTACATAGACCAGCTGGGCCAGCGTATTGAGAATATAAGCCGCCGACCAATGTGCGACGATCAAAGGGGCTGTTTTTCGAATAGCGCTAACATCGCTAGCAAGGGGCATACGGGCAGTTATTAGTACGCGCATGAGTGGCACTTCGCACCGACAACAACTGTAACCCTGCTTCTTACAAAAACGGAAAACACCTAAACTTGGCGAAAATTATTTTAATGCCTCAACCGCAACCAAAAAAACTTGCAAGCCTTATGAGAAAACATTGTAGAAAAAAGGGTAGACTCCACAGAATCACGTCGCGTTACGACAAAGAAATGATGCTTCCAGATGTAAAAAACTTTAATAGTCACCCGCTTACACCAGACAAAAAAGCCCACCTAAATTAAGTGGGCCATAGTTAGAAGCCTTGCATATCACTCTAACAAAGAAAATTTAAACTACTCTAGCCACGGTGTCAGACGCTCCCAAGCTAAGCCGAGTAACCGTCTAGACCTAGCATCAATAAAATCGATACTCCACTCTTGCTCGAAGCTACCCAAAGCGGACAAATGAGGCATATGCGACGACATTTGAGCAAGTTGTTGGGTAGCGGACGGAATTTTTATCCCAGCATCCGCTGCTGCGGTCAAAATAGTTTCGGCTTCTTCGTGAGAAGATGCACCTAATGCTTTGTACAATACACGCTTTACATCCCAAGGCCGGTTGCTCAACGAGCTGTTAGCATCAGATTGCACAAGCACGAGATTACCAAGACGATGAATATTTTCCCGATTTAAATATATGTCGTCTCCCCAACCCGTGACAGACGTTTGAGGTGCTATGTGCTCAAGAGACAGATGACGCTCGTCTGTAAACCCCTCATAAGTTAAGCACGTTGACGAAGACGGCTTACCTTGAATAATCAATCCATTTCCGGCAGGGTCGGCAATCGCATCGTGATATGCAGCTAAAAGAATAAACCTAGCAGTTGGTCGGCTATTTGAATATGCGGGAATTTGAGATGCATCACTAATAAATTGATCTCGATCGATTAACCCTCCTTTAGCAGGGCTGGTAAGTCGAGCCCGCAACTCCTGTTTTAATTTAACAATATCAACAGTAGGTTCAGCTACATCAGGTGAAGAGCCGGAGCGATTTTTCCGGGCAAGAGCAGGTAAACCGGTCAAGGAGTTCACCGAAGATAAAATCTCACGATACTCCTGGTCAATGTTTGCAGTACCGCGATGGGACGCGCGCCAAAGAGCAGAAAAAGCAGTCATTGCTTTAATTGCTTCTTCAAAATCAGATATTTTTTTGTCCCGGTCAGTATCTGAGGCAGCGATCGCGGCAGAGTAAAATCTGACAAGAGGAGCGATGACTACAGTATGTTTAAGTTCTCTGAAGTAACTAAGGCATAATTTAACCGCATCCGTCGTGGCGTCTACAGGGAGATTAGCGAGCGAGGGCGTTTTGGTATCAAACTCCCATGAATGCTGAATGAACGTAGCAACATCACGGAGGTGGGCTACGAATGCTATCCTTTGCTCTTTATCGCCTTCATATCTTTCAAATTCTTCCTTCAAATAGCGTCGCTGGTCAGCTAAACGTTTGGAAAGTTTTTTCCCGGTCTCTGCAGCAGCAAAATAAATCAGTAAATCTGAAGTAGCTGCCTGTAATCTGTCGCCGACCTTAAAGCCTGACAGGTAATCTGACACCACCCCCAAACAGCGACGAGACTCCGATTGCTCAAATTGAGCCAGGGTTTCAGCACTAACTACACGGGGTTTAAATGTTTCATAGGCGGTAAGAGGTTCGCCAGTCGTATTCAATGACTCAAAGACAGTGAAGGCATAATCTTCATTCTTCCCTCTTACAACGGTTACGGCCACTCTATTGAGTAGGTATCCGGCGAGGAGAATAAGGTGTAATAGACCAGAGTACTCCTGAGAAAGCTCTTCTGACTTAAGCTGTGCGACAACCTCTGTTGGGAACTCATGATTAAGCAGCGCCTGCTGAAGTTTTTTTGCCGAAATAATATCTTCGGTAGTAGGGAGCTCTTCTAGCTCTTCCTTTCTAGCGGCACCTGTAGCTATTGGTTTAAATATTTTCGAGAGTTGCACGTAACGCTCAACGAGCGCATCCTCACCCTCAATACGATGTTCCCTCTTCTGAGGTTTGAACTCACTAATTTTCTCTTCAGCCAACGTAGCTACATACTTCGAAATAAGATTCGCTATTGGCGACTCGTATTTAGCCAACTGAATACTCCGCGACCACTGATCATCGAACGATCTAATCATACGCGGATATAAAGGAGAGTCTCCGTATGCCTGCCGCTCGAAGAATGTTGCAGCGAGCTCTTCCATCACTCGACGAGCTTGGCCATCTAGCCAGAGAAGAGCAGGTGACCACTCCTCCGATTTTTGTGATTTTAGAAGCTTACTGTGCGCCAAGTTTATATTGTTATGCAAAGCCAAACATACAAGAAGCAGTGTAGTGAGCCTCTGCTGTCCATCAATGACTGTAAGCAGCTTTCCTGGGACATCCTGCCTAACAATGGGCTGGACTGTCGTGTAATTGATATCATGTATAGTAATTACTGTACCTAGAAAGGTAAAACTTTCGTCGCTTTCAAGTAACATGGCATAGCCGTGGAGTGTATCCTCGACCAGCTTACTTACTTTATCGCGATCCCAACCATAAGGACGTTGATAAGGTGGAATATATAAGCCCAAGCCACGTTCGCTCAATAGCTCGCGAACCGTCTTTGAATTTGCTTCAAAAATATCCTTTGCTTCCATTGGCATTTAAAACACTCCGTAACAGGTTATTTGTGGCAAACCAGGCAAGCGCCGCCACCCTCATCTAATAAATATAAATCATCTATATCTGTAGGTTCCCCATCAACGACTCGCAATGGGTTAGGCTTTCTTCGTGCTAAATCTCGAGCTTTGCGAACTGCAAAATCTTGCTTTATTTGTGCGACGCGCTCTGGCTTCTCTAAATCACCTAATGACTCACCCTGACTCCAGGTGAAGGGTGAGCCACTGTCGACAGCATTTTTCTCGTACTCTTTTGCTTCCTCAAAGCGATCTGGATGGTTCTGCTTGAGATTTACCCATTCGATTTTTTGCTGAAAAAAACAAAAAGTACAACCGCTCCGAGAGCGCCAATCATAATACTTTGGCAGGCCCAAACCTGACGCTTCCAAAATATCAATTACTCCTGGCTTATCAACACCGCCTTCTCTGAATGGTAACTTGACCACGAGATTATCTTCCCTTGCGATCATACCTTCACGATGCTCCTCGTCAGCCCGAATTGCTACGTAACTGTAGACTCTATGTCCCGCTTTTAACCAAGGATGAATCCACTGCTTGAAAGGGTCTAACTTCAGCTTTCTTGTACACCACCGCGTATTAGCGGATGGCAAAAAATTATTGTATTGACGAAGCCAAAAATCAAAATCTCTATGCGGATTAAGACGCTCGATTGGCTTACCAAGAAACCCTTCCAAACGTCCTAAAAACTCATAAACTTCTGGGAGTTCTTTTCCCGTATCGGTAAAAAAATACTTAATATTCAGATCAGGATAGTGCTGACTCATGTATACAGCGAGCGCAGCACTATCCTTACCACCAGACAATCCTAAAACGTGATGTTCAGTCATTCTGAGCTCTCCCGAACGCGCTGACTCATAAGGAGAGCTCCCGCTTCAGCCAATGCGGCAATAACGATTTCTCGACTCTCGCTTTGCGTCATCGCGAGCAAACGCTTTACTACTTCGTCAACAGCCACAACATCGCTTTCGGCGATGTCAACAGAGCCAGTCGCGTCCTGACCATGCTTTGCACCAAACACCACGCCGATAACCCTACGTGATGCTGGTCTGCCATGGAGAGGAGCCATGGCCTCCTCTTTCCTTATGTCTATTGACCATGAACCAATTTGCGATAACGCTGCGTCAATATCACGATCCACCCATTGGGCAGGTGGTTTACTCGTTGCGAGACTAATTATTTTTTCGATACTTTCGGCATCATCAACATATGTTTCTAGTCGTGTGGCGAAAGCATCAAGTAAGAAATCTCCAGTGATACCCTTAACCCCAGCAGCCCGCCTCTGTAACGCATCAACATCTCGCCCAGTATGATCCAATGCTGCAAAGAGCTTTTCCTTTACCCGAGCCAACATCGCAGGATAGGCCGAAAACAGCTCGTCAGTTACGAGTTTTAACTTAGCAATAAGATCATCTGAATCAATGGCTCCAAGCACTGTCGGCAAGTCGGCAAATATTACTTTGTGAGGATCATTAGCTTTTAGAAGCATAGCTCTAACATCCTGAGCCATCTGCGAGATAGTGGATGTCCGCCTAGTCCAGGCCGGCAAACCAACCACCATACTTACTAAACCACGGGCAGCATCTAGGGGCTCGACATCGGCACCATTATGGGAAAAAATTGAAACTGTTTCAGCAATGGCCGATACAAGCTTTACTTTATCCTTAGAAGCCTCAACAAATTGGAATCTTATTCTTTTAGGATCTTGGAGCCACTCATCAATTGCAGCTTCTGTAATATCTGGAGTAAAGCCACCGTCGATATACATCGCCAAGGCAGAACGATTTGATAGGAAAAAAGCTAAGGCCAAGACCGGCATCAGGCCCGAACGGATGCCATAGGGCGGAGCACCCCAAAACTCATATAAGTCAGCTAGAGAAACCGTACTGTTAGGTTGCAGGAGGTAACTTTCCGTATCCCACCATAGAGCGTTCATGTCATTGTACTTGTACCCGACCATCGGCTCGCCAAAAGCCCAGCCCTCTCCTCTATCGGCGTGCAACCCCGTACTATGAAGAACGGTATAGTAGAGACCAGCATCAGCAGGATGGCCCTGATAACCTAGCTCGGCTTCGAAAGTATGAGACACCATCCGATACAGTAGATCTTTTCGAGCCTTACTTGAATTACTAGATAGCTCTTCCCTATTTATTAGCTCGCTAAGTATGCGAGGACTTTTGAAATATATGTCTTTTGCAATCGCTGATGCTGTTACAGAAAGAGATGCAGTTCTAGCTCTCACCTGAACGACACCATTGTGGTACCACTTCGACAGACTGAATGCATCTGTCAACTCCTCCTCAAGCGAGGATCTAATTGCTGCCACTCTCCCAGTTAGCTCCCGTTTCGCGACAGAATCACCCTCAAGCTCGGGTTTAGTACGCATAACTCTTTCAGAAGCAGCCAATTCAAGACTTAAATCGGCGATTTTCTCTGCGTTACCCGGAACACCAAAAAGTAAGGCACGGTCACTGTTTTCCAAGCTTAACTTTTTCGCTTGTGCGTCAGCAGAGTTTGTTGACTGCCCGACCTCAGGTAGGCAAAGAAGAAATGAGCCCACACTACTTCTTTCTGGCTTCAGCTTTTTTAGGTACTCCCCCGCTTCAGACAAGCGGATTATCTGGCGACTAAACCACCGCATCGTTCCAGTTTCATGATAAAGCCTTTTCGCCAGTATAGGTTGAAGATCACTTAAAGCTGAAACCTGGGAAAGTGCATATGTACCTATTTCATATCTAGCTTGGTTGACTGCTGCCTCAATATCAAAATCACTTCCCGCATAAACCCCATAAGCACCTAGATGCTTACGTTCAATCAAAATTTTCCAATTAACTAGGTTTATTAGCGTTTTATGTATATCAGCAGAGGCAACCCCAGGAATTGAAACTGAAAGGACTTTCTCTTCCGGAACAATTCCTGAGCCATTTCTAAACATTTCAATCAGAGCGACGACTTTTGTCAGCTCAACATGCAAGCTATCTCCCTTCGCCTCTGCTCGCTCAACTGCATCGCAAGCAACGGCCCATCGATGCCCATCGGGAGAGGCAATTATAGCCGGCTCTAGGTTAGCCTTTAAATAATCCCAATACCGCGCGGGTCCGTATGTTAAATATTCGGAACAGCTTGTCCCTTCTAAAAACTCAAGAAAACCAAGCGGTTCCCGAGAAGCTAGAAAACCAAAAGTGCTTCTCTCATTTTGGCCAAAACGTCGCTTCGATATCGGCCCCAGAAGAGCAGCTGTAATCGGATGAAGTGGCCAGCACTTTACCAATCCCGCGCCCATCCCTAGTGGCGTGCTCGGCCTTCTTGCCTTTATAGATTTAGCTATAACATCTGATTGCGCGCGGGCGTCAACCAAATGCTCAATCGTCGATACCTCGATAGCCTTGCCAATAAGTTCAACAACTTCATCCGTAGCGGAAACTAACGGAATATCAACAAATCTACCTTGAACCTTAGCCCAATCATCTTGCGACTGCCTACCTAGTCTAGAAGCATATGCATCAAAAGCCTGGTGCAAAATACCTACAATAATCAGCTTTCCATGACTACGGCTCGCAGCTTCAGCAAGCTCCTGAAATATGTAAATATCATCACCATCTTGTGCTGCCGCTTCCAGCAATTTCCCCAACTCATCAATGACTAAAAGGACTCCTTGAGGGTGGAGCTCTGCTGTAGAAACAATCTCACCTACTACGTCAATAGTCCTTTTCTTAGTTGGCGTCTCTCCCTTGGCTTTCGCCAAGGCATTTGAAAGCTCGCTAACGATACTCGCCCTCTTGCCTACGATAGGCACAACCACCCACCCATCGTCACGGGCATCAAAAGCTTTATAAACAACGTTATCGGCGGGAAGATCTAGAATGGTTTTCGCTTTTGCCCTAACTAGCTGGTTTGAACCCACCAAAGAACAAAGCATTAGGGCGAGAGAAGACTTACCTCCTCCATATGGACCCGTCCACGTGAATGCTCTTTGCTTGGTTTCAGTAATTTGGCGCGCCATATTTTCCAGCAATGCGCGGGCAGTTCCTTGGCATACATATCCAGATAATGCGTCATCGCGACCTAGATCTGCATCCAGCCGAACAGAACGAAGAAATTGCCGAGAGATATGAACCACATCCGACAACTTATTGATATTCGGCTCTGCATTCTGCTTAGACTTTGGCATAGGCGGCCTTCAAAAATGTGCTCTTGGCTTTTTTAATATCGTTCAAGGCATTCCCCTGTCGAGTAACTTGCCGGATCCCAGCTTGTTCCGTCCACAGAAGCTGCCCCTTGCTTAGCTGCTCTAGCCCCATCAAGCGATCAGCTACTGCATGCTCGTCCAGTTTGAAGACTCTCCCAGGAGACCCATAGTCGTGAGCCACACGATCAAAAGCCATAACAGAGCCGGACTGACCCAAGCTCTCCCAATAGTCAAGTAAGGCATAAGCAAATACACCATCGGGTAATGAGCGCTTGGCTCCACGCCGAAACTCGAAGCTATCTTTAGTGTTTTGTTGAATTAAGCCAAGCTCGCCAAGAAGAGGCTCACTCATTTCCTCAGGTGAATCACCACCGAGCCTCGGTACGTAGCTTCTAATACAGCATTCGACATCCCTTTTCAGAGTTGCGAGTGAAATACGTAAGTTGTGCTCAGAGATCATCCCCGACAACGCATCCACAATGCCTTCTCGTTTAAAGACCTGCTGAACTACATGGTTATAAATGAAATACCATGTCGTGGTCTTCTCTGGGCTACTCGCGAGAAACCAATGCATGAGCCAAGTGGTCGCAGGTTGCTCAGCAAATGGATCAAGCCCGGTTTCCGGATCAAACAGCATGTCTGCCAATTCAGTCGGCACGAATCCACCATCCGACTCTTCGATGATGTGACAAGCTGTAGCCCAAAACCTAATAGATGTGACCATATTTTTCCCCACCCCAAACCGAGCGATGGCGGAATCCTCCGAAAATACGGTCTTGGGCGCGGTAAGCCCTAGACTCCTAAAATAGGCAACAGCATCATAGGCCTTGCGTAGCCAAAGCTGACGTAGGGGAAAGGTCTCGTGACCCGAGAATTGGGGGCGTTGGTTAGGGCGTAATATGATCATAGGTACCAATACTATCCCAGACTGGATGGAGTCACCAGTCTGCACAGGCCCATACAATACTGTATAAATACACAGATTTCGAGTAACCCTAGCAGCTTAGCTAAGCCTCATTGCAGGGCAGCTTGAATGAGAGAGGAGCTCGGAAAGGTCTTGCCAAGCAAGACCTTTTATGCCAAGAGGGCAGCAACCCTCGCCCTATCTCACCTCAACAATATCCAAAGCCCGATTCGCCAACAGCTCACTCACCTCAATCACCTGCAAAATCCCCATCGCAACACGCCGTCGCGAACCCTCAAGGTCAAACGCCAGATCATTGATCATGGCATTGGCCGCAGCCAGGTTTTCACTGAGACTGGCGAGCAGACACTCCGAATCAACATCAGGTGCGATGCGGAAGATGCTGTTGGGGTTGTCAGACGTTTCTTTCTTCGGCGTAGGCTTCAGATAAAAATCCAAAGCCCGTTCAGCAGCTTCATCGAGCTTCTTGTTACGAGCGGACTGAGCGCGAGACATATGCTCATCTGCAGCTGGCGGGTTCGGTGTAATTTTAGCCATGGTAAAGCTCCTAGAGTCTATTGGAGCTGCCACCATTCGCTGCGAAACGAAGTTGGGGTGGCAGCTGTACGCGGGTTCGCAGACCGGGACTCTAGGGACCGGCAGACCCGAAGGTCTCCCACGCACAGCCACCTCTGACGAAATCACAGACATGGGCGATCTGCTTTCGAAGGTGACGTTGTGCGCCTATAGAGTCCGGGCTGCGAAACCCGATCACTGATGCTCAGTGACAAGACTCAAACTACCGACGGGCCCCAAAACGCACAAGCCGGCGGATTCTGGCGTAGTTGTAGGCAATGGCGCAAGGCGGTGTCGGCTGGATATTGGGGTTGTGTCGGGCTGCTGATTGGTCTGTAGGCTGCTGATCTATTTGGCTGATGAGTCGCTATCGCGAGCAGGCTCACTCCCACAGAGGAGCGTGTGTACATATGTCGCTGCTGGCGACATGACGATAGAACGTGTCGCTGAAATCCAAAAATGGCGACACGTCAGGCATTTCAAACATAGGAATGGCAGAGCGGGTTTGCTCGAGGGAATGCATTCGCGACTGACTGCATCCTTGCAGCCAGTCGCGAAGAGGGTTACGACTCCTTGTTCAATGGGGCTTGCGAGCAACGTCGCAATGAATCAGGCGGGATATCTCGATCATATCCACGACGGTTTTGTCATCGACCGCAAACCCGCTGCCTGAAAGCCCTGTGTTGCTATTACTTGAGGGTGACGTCGAGCATCGGCGGGATGTAACCGTAGTCGTACTCGGCCACCACGAACGTCTGCTGCCCTTTTATTTTCATGCCCACCGTGGGTGCCTCGGTGCCACCGACACGAATCTGCGTGCCGCTTTCGTCGGTCGGTACGCTGTCGATAAAGGAGGTCACCAGGCCGTTTGGCATTACATAGTGTGAGTAGGTCTGGAATGGCTGGGAGGACGGGTTGCCCAGCACCAGGCCGGAACCGTTCAGCGGCACGTAAGGGCCGAACAGCGAGTCCGCGACAAAACCGTACACGCCGTCCGGGCCGGTCACACCGTCGGCATAGGTGAAGGTATGGCTGATCGTGAACAGGTAGTACTTGCCATCCTGAAACACGAAGTGCGGGCGCTCGGTCTGGTCGTTTACCCCCACGGCCGTCAGCAGTGGCGGCAACATTTCCCAGTCGTCCCCGTCCGCGTCGCGGGCTACGGCGATGCCGACACAGGCGGTCTGGAAGCGCGAGTTGCCGACATCTTCATAACCCGGCGGCACGTCGCCGATTTCTGCTTCGCCTACTTTGTGCGAGCCGCGCTCACCGGCCACGTTACCCTCGAACAGCATGTACAGCTTGCCATCGTTCGGGTCGCGGAAAGGCCATGGGTCGCGGAAACCCCAGAAGGCGTTTTGGGCTTCGGTCTGGTACATGTTGCCGTCGGCCTCGAACAGCGGCTTGACCTTCTCGAAGCCGACCATGCTGACACCGTGTTCAGTGGTCACCACCCGACCGCGCACCTTGACGATGGTCGCGCCTGGGGTGACGGCGGTGTAATACAGGTCCACTTCACCGCGGTCGTTCAGCAGGATCGGCGTACCGGCCCATTCGCGAGCGGTCGGCGAAACGCCTTCGGCCATCACACGGCCACCGAACTCCCAGTTCTTGCCGGTACGAGAAAACCAGTAGTACATCTTTGCCCGACCGTGGCGATCGTTCCAATCGCGGAGGATGTCGTAGTTACCGTCCTCGTCGAGGTACTGCGGGTCGTTTGGATGACGGTCGGCCGTCAGCGTGAAGATCACCGACCAGCCATCGACGGACGTCACGTTACCGTCCAAGTCGCGCAGGGGCATGGTGTCCCAGATAAACACGTCGTTGCTCAATACCGGGAAATCCGCGCTGACCAGCGGCTGAGTGGTGGTGGGATCGTCCGCCCGGACTTTCAACGCATCAGCGCGGGTCCAGAGGCTGGGTTGATGAGGGGTTACACCGAATTTTTCAGTGGTGGCTTTCATAGGTTATTGCCTCGTCCATGAATGGATTCATATAAACAATGGTTAAGAAATACTGTATGCGCATACAGTAAAACCACCTTATAGAGGCTCATCCATGTGGGTCAAGCGAAAAAATGCATTTGTGCATATTTTGGTTTTTTCTTGAAGCTGATACGTTTCAGCCATGAACGTTTGCAGAAGTTAGTTCGAGGGGAGATCGGCGACGTTGCCTGCACGCTCGGTGCTCTGAACGCTACTCGGAGGAAAGCGCGCGTAACGGGGCAACGGGTGGAAGCAGTGCATAGAAGGATCGGTCAACTGAGCCTGCGCGTTCTGCGCAAAGCTCAACACAAGGCGGGGAGCCACACGGGGGGAGTTGAACAAAAAGCTTGATTTGTCACCGTCGGGACATCAAGGGAAACGGGGCGTCGTTAGCTGCTCGCGAGGTGGTGAGTCAGTGGTAGTGATGTTGACTGGTGTGCCGCTATCGCGAGCAAGCTCACTCTCGCAGAGGAACTTTTGTGCATATGTCGCTGCCGGCGACATGACGATAGAACGTGTCGCTGAAATCAAAAAATGGCGACACGTCAGGCGTTTCAAACGTAGGACTGGCGGGAGCGGGTTTGAATCGTAGATGCGGTGCGTCAGCCGAAAAGACCGGTTGAAGCGTCAGCGATCATCGAGCTGACATTTGACGAGCAAACCATCACGGTGAAATGGCCGTCGTCCGATCCGGGTGGCTGACCCCAGTTTTTACACTGGCTGACATAGTTATCGACATCGACACAATCTGACTGGCCACCGAACCAATGGACATGCGCTTCGGCACCGAAAAATCGCTCGCCAGTGTCGTGGCTGTCTTCGGTGTGGCGCAACCGCACTGCGCTTATCTCTTCGCCAGTCGCCGAGGCAATCGCATGAAAGGGTTGGTGCACGATGGCCTTGGGTTTGGTTGGCAGCACGTCGTCTGCACCTGGGAAAATTCTCCTAGCTCCGGGCAACGTTCCACAATTAACTAGTCAATCCGACTCACGGCTTCTTCTTCCCAGCAATTTTCTTCTGCACCGTCTTCACGGTTTCCAGATAAGCCGCTTCTACCTCGCTCGGCACCTCGGCCAGTTGGGCGCGGAATTTAGCGTACTCCATCTCTGCGTGAGCAATGGCCTGTTGGTGGCTGACAGTACCAACGCCCTGCAGCGCCTTACCCCCCATGGCCAGGATCAGTTGCTCCAGGTGCGCGAGCCAGTCCTTCATGTGAGTCGGTTCATGGTTCATGGCACGGAACTCGGCAGCATCGAAATAGGCCGAGACTAAGGTGTTCAGACGTTTGAGTTCGTCGGAATTGAGGTAATTCTTGGCGTTGGCGACTTCGGCCTTAGTGGGCTGTTTGCCACCGAAGGACAGCAGGCCCATGAAGGGCTTACCGGCATCAGCACGCTGCATGACCACTTCCGCAGCAGTCTGGCCGTGGGCCGCGTAATGCAGCTTGTTCTGCACGGCTTTGAAGAACACCACGCTGGCCTCGGCCTTGGGGTCATAATCCACACTGGTGGCGTACAGGTCGAGCACCTGGCGGTAGAGCACCTTCTCGCTGGAGCGAATGTCGCGGATGCGATCCAGCAGTTCTTTCCAATAACTGCCGCCGCCCAAATTCTTCAGGCGCGCATCATCCATGGTAAAGCCCTTGACCAAGTATTCGCGCAGACGTTCGGTGGCCCAGATGCGGAACCGGGTGCCTTGCTGCGACTTGACTCGGTATCCGACCGAGATAATGACGTTGAGGTTATAGAAGTTGGTCGGTTTGGTAGAAAATTCGGAAATACCGATTTTTCTCATCACCTCCTCCGGCACCAGTTCGCCTTCCTCGAAAACGTTCTTGATGTGCTCATTGATGGTCGACTTGGCCTTGCCAAATAGATCCGCCATCTGCTCCTGAGTCAGCCAGACCGTATCACCGTCAAGACGCACATCGATGGCGGTAGCATCGCCCCGCTGGTAAAAAATGATCTCTCCTGCGGGCTGCGGGCTCATGTTTGTTCTCCTTTCAGGTCTGCGACGATGCCGTCGATCTGCGTCCTCAATTCGGCTTGTCTTTTGCCACGATGCGGCTGATATCGGCATTGAGTGCCCGTATGTCCACCGCCTCACCAATCAAAACACGAACAGCACAGCCTGTCCGACGGGACTTGGTACGCCTTAGGTTAAGACGGGCTGCTAACCCGATCACTGATGGGCAGTGACAGGATCCAAATTACCGACGCGACCCAAGGCGCACAAGCCGGCGGATTCTGGCGTAGTTGTAGGCAATGGCGCAAGACAGTGTCGGGTGGGTGTTGGGGTTGTGTCGGGGGTTGCTGGTTGGTGGGCAGGCTGTTGCCTTGTTTGGCTGATGAACCGCTATCGCGAGCAAGCTTTGCTCCCACAGGGATCGGTGGGCGCGAAGTGTCATGTCGCTGAAATTGGATTTCGGCGACATATCGCGCCCATATGTCGTTGTCAGCGACATGACACTCGGGTAGGTCGCCGGGATCTGGGAAAACAACCTGCAAGTCATCTCAGGACAGGCCTTTACCAGCGAGCCATGGGGATGCGATCTATAAACGCCGCGACATCAGCCATTGCTCTTTCCCCCACGCCTCAAAGCGCTCCAGCACTTCCCAGCCAAGCCCGGTGTAGTAGTCGCGCTGGTTGTGGGTGTGCAAGTACAAGGTGGTGAATCCCGCTTCTCTGGCATGGTTGCAGATGCCTTCGATCAGTTGCGCGGCAAGGCCTCTGCGGCGGGCGGTTGGGGTGATGAAGACGCATGCCAGCCATGGGCCGAGTTCTGGTCGGTCGGGCAGGTCGTCGCTGGCCAGTGAGGCGCCGCCCAGCAGTTGGTTTTGTTCTGTGGCGATCAGGCATTTCCAGTGTCCATCACGTTGGCCCGCAGCGAACTCTTGCTGCCAACTGGCGAGGGATTGCTGGGCGAATTCATAGCTGAATTCCTGGTGAAGCCACTCGGCCATCTGGTCGCATTTGTCCATGTGGTTTTCGAGCCAATCCATTTGCGGCATTTGGAGCGTTCCTTATGTTTGGGACAGCGGGCTGTTGACCTGTTTGGCTGATGAACCGCTATCGCGAGCAAGCTTTGCTCCCACAGAGGCTTGTGGCGGGCATGAGTTCGGTGGGAGCGGGTTTGCTCGCGAAGGCGGTGTTTCAGTCAATATCAATGGTGGCTGATTTACCGCATTCGCGAGCAAGCCCGCTCCCACAGGGGTATTTCATTCGCAGGGAGATTTCGTTGCCAGATGCCTACCTGCGCGCATTCTCGAGAATTACCCTCCAGCAAACCTCCAGGCTGTCGTAATCTCGCACTGAACACGCCCTGCAACCGGCCGAGATTCTATTCCAATGCCCTCCATCTACCAGCTCAAACCCGCCTTCCAGAACCTGCTGCGCCCCATGGTCCAACGCCTTTACGACAAGGGCATCACCGCCAATCAGGTCTCCCTGCTCGCCGGCATTGTCTCTGTGCTGGTGGGGGCCGTGGTTGCGTGGTTCGCCAATCATCCGGGGGTGTTTATCCTGGTGCCGATCTGGATGCTCCTGCGCATGGCGTTGAATGCGGTGGATGGCATGCTGGCGCGGGAGTTCGGGCAGCAATCGCATCTGGGCGCCTACCTCAATGAGCTATGCGATATCATCGCCGACGCTGCCCTGATCCTGCCTTTTGCCTTGTTTGCCGATGCCAGCCTGTTGCTGGTGTTGTTGGTCACGCTGTTGGCGCTGTTCAGCGAATACGCTGGTGTGCTGGGGGCGATGGTGGGGGCTTCGCGGCGCTATGACGGGCCGATGGGCAAGAGTGATCGCGCCTTTGTGTTGGGCGTGTTGGCGACCGGGATTGCCCTGGGTTGGCTCGGGGCCGGGTGGATTGATGGTGTGATGGTGGTGGTGGCCGCCCTGCTGGTTTATACCTTGGTCAATCGGGTGCGTCATGGCCTGAATCAAGTGACGGAAAACGCTCCCTCAGCATAAGGAAGTTGCAATGCGCGAAGCCCAGGAACTGACGTTTACCACCTTTGACGGCGTGGATTTGTTTTACCGGCATTGGCCGGCCGTCGATGCGGCGCCGGGTGAGCCTCGTCAGGCGGTGTTGTTGTTTCATCGGGGTCATGAACACTCCGGGCGCATTGCGCATCTGGTGGATGAGCTGGATTTGCCCGGGTTCGACTTCTTTGCCTGGGATGCACGCGGTCATGGCCAGTCGCCGGGCGCGCGCGGCGACAGTCCGAGTTTTGCCACCAGTGCGCGGGATGTGCAGACGTTTTGCGATCACATCGGCGCAACGCATCAGATCGACGAGCAGAACATCGCCGTGGTGGCGCAGAGTGTCGGGGCGGTGATTGCGTCGACCTGGGTTCACGATTACGCGCCGCGCATTCGTTCGCTGGTGCTGGCGTCGCCGGCGTTCAAGGTCAAGCTTTACGTGCCTTTCGCTCGTCCGGGCCTAGCGCTGATGCGCCGGTTTCGCGGCAACTTTTTCGTCAACAGTTACGTCAAGGCGAAATTCCTCAGCCATGACCCGGAGCGGGTGGCGTCCTACGACAGCGATCCGCTGATCACCAAGGCGATTTCGGTGAATGTGCTGCTGGGTCTCTACGAAGCCGCCGACCGCGTGGTGGCCGATGCCCAGGCGATTCAAGTGCCGACGCAGTTGTTGATCTCAGGTTCCGACTTTGTGGTGCAGCGCAAACCCCAGGAGCAGTTCTTCGAGCGGTTGGGCAGTGTGCACAAGGAGAAACACATTCTGCCGGGGTTCTTCCACGACACCCTCGGCGAGAAGAACCGTGCACCGGCCATTGCCAGTGCCCGCCGGTTCATCCTGCAAAACTTCGCCCGCCCGCTGGACCGCCCTTCCCTGCTGGACGCTGATCGCCTGGGCGCGACCTGCGCCGAGTCCGAAGCCTTGGCGACGCCGCTGCCGCACAATTCGTTGCGCGACCTGTACTGGCGCATGACCCGCGCCAGCATGCGCTTTGGCAGCAAGTTGTCGGCTGGGGTGAAGTTGGGTTTCGACACCGGCTTCGACTCCGGCAGCACGCTGGATTACGTCTACCGCAATCGCCCCACCGGCACCTCGGCCGTGGGACGGATGATTGACCAGAATTACCTGAACTCCATCGGCTGGCGCGGGATTCGTCAGCGCAAGTTGCACGTCGAGGAGCTGCTGCGTTTGGCCATGGGCAGGTTGCGCGAGCAGGACCGCGAAGTGCGCATTGTCGACATCGCCGCGGGTCATGGCCGTTACATTCTCGAAGCGCTGCAAGGCGTCAGTCCGTTGCCGGAGTCGATCCTGCTGCGCGACTACAGCGACATCAACGTGCGGGACGGCAGTGCGCTGATTCTTGAGAAGGGCTTGGGCGATATCGCTCGGTTCGTCAAAGGTGATGCCTTTGATCGCTCGGATCTGGCGGCGCTGGAGCCCAAACCGACGCTCGCGGTGGTGTCCGGCTTGTATGAGTTGTTTGCCGATAATCAGATGGTCGGTGACTCCCTCGCCGGCCTGGCCGAAGCGGTGGAGCCTGGCGGGTTCCTGGTCTACACCGGGCAGCCGTGGCACCCGCAACTGGAACTGATCGCCCGCGCCCTCACCAGCCACCGTGCCGGGCAGGCCTGGGTGATGCGCCGACGCACGCAGGCGGAGATGGATCAACTGGTGGAGGCGGCAGGTTTCCGCAAGATCACCTTGCGCGTCGATGAATGGGGCATCTTCAGCGTTTCGCTGGCTCAGCGAGTGCAGTGATGAGCGCTGTCATCGCCCCGGTCCGCGAGCCCGGCTTGCTGAAACCGGCGGTGCTGTGGTTGCTGCTGTTGGCGCCGTTGTTTTTCAGCACCTATGGCTTCGCCACTTGGGTGACGTCCCAGCGGGACGACGTGGGCAGCCTGGTATTTGGCTGGGAAAGCCACATGCCGTTCATGGCCTGGACCATCGTGCCCTATTGGTCGATTGATCTGCTGTACGGCCTGTCGTTGCTGTTGCCCCGCAGCCGCGAAGCACTCAAACGCCACGCCTTGCGCCTGCTCACGGCCCAGGCGATTGCGGTCAGTTGCTTTCTGATCTGGCCGTTGCGCTTCACCTTCGCCCGGCCGGAAATGGATGGAGTGTTCGGTTGGCTGTTCGACGTGCTGGCCGGGTTCGACAAGCCGTTCAATCAGGCCCCGTCGCTGCACATCGCGTTGTTGGTGGTGCTGTGGGTGTGTTATCAGCGGCACCTGCAAGGCCTCTGGCGTTGGCTGATGCACGGTTGGTTCGCGCTGATTGGTGTGTCGGTGCTGACCACGTATCAACATCACTTTATTGACCTGCCCACGGGTGTGCTGGCTGGGTGGCTGTGTGTCTGGTTGTGGCCGCTGGATCGGCCCAGCCCGCTGAAAAATGCGCGTGTGACCGCGGACCCGGCTCGTCTGCGATTGGCTTTGCGCTATGGTTTAGGGGCTGCGGCGTTTTTTGTTCCGGCGTTTGCCTTGGGTGGCGCGTGGCTTTGGTTGATCTGGCCGGCGGTGGCGGTGCTGGGGGTGGCGCTGAATTACCTGGTGTTTGGTGCCGACGGCTTTCAGAAGCGCGCGGATGGTCGATTGAGCCCGGCGGTGCGCTGGCTGTTGGCGCCTTATCTGGCGGCAGCCTGGATCAACTCCAGATGGTGGACGCGCAAGCATCCGCAGGCCGATCAGGTGGCCGCCAACGTCTGGCTGGGGCGCATTCCCACGCCGATGGAATTAAAGGACAGTCCGTTTACCGGCGTGCTCGACCTTTGCGCCGAAATGTCCATGGACAGCACCGGCATCGCCTATCGCGCGTTGCCGGTGCTTGACCTGACCGCGCCCAGCGCCGAGCAGTGCCTGAAGGCTGCGCGGATGATTGAGAACCTGCGTCAGCAAGGGCCACTGCTGGTCTGCTGCGCCTTGGGTTATTCGCGCAGCGCCAGCGCCGTGGCCGCGTGGTTGTTGCACACTGGTCGGGCCGCTAGCGTCGATGCGGCCATCGTCCAAATCCAGCGGGCCCGCCCGCACATTGTTTTGCACCCGGCGCACCGTCGGGCGTTGGAACGGTTATCCACAAACACGAGGAATGACCATGATCAGTGATATGGAACTCCACACGGTGGCGAGCCTGTTGCGCCGAGGTCACTCGCTGGATCAGCTTTCCACGGGGCTGACCCTGTTGGCGGCGCTGCTGGGGCTGGCTCAACTTTTGGTCGGTAGCGTCAATCCGTGGCTGCTGTGCTTTAGCGTCGTGATCTTCATGCTTGGCGTGCTGCAAAAGTACTGGGCGCAGCGCGTGGCGTTTGATGCCGACCTGTTCCAGCGCATGGCTGACAGCACCCAATCGCTGGCCGAACGAACCTATACATTGGATCAAGCCCTCACCGCGCTCGGCCTGCAACCGGTCGAACGCAGCGGTCGTCTCTGGACCGAGCGTCGGCATGGCGCGTTGTTGCTGCTGCGCCGCCAGTCGTTGTTGCTGGCCACGCAGGTTGTCTTGACGCTGGGCGTGATCCTCGCAAGTCCCTGGCTAGTTTCAGGTATCTAGATAGCTTTTGTGGCGAGGGAGACTGCTCCCGCTGGGCTGTGTAGGAGCTGGCGGAGCCTGCGATCTTTTGATCTTGATCTTCATCTTTTGCTCTCGACTCAATGGGCAGTGGAAAGATCGCAGCCTCGCTTCGCTCGACAGCTCCTACAGGGCCCAGCGGGAGCAAGCTCCCTCGCCACAGTTACGCTTATGTTTCTCAGGACAAGGAATCCTCATGTTCGAACCCGCGGTCGCCAGCCTCATCACCTCCGCCGCCCGCATGGTCACGGGTGCTCGCAGCCTGTGGCTCGGTTGCGCGCCGCAACCGGTGCAGCGGATCTATTTCGCCAATCACAGCAGCCACGGCGACTTCGTGCTGCTCTGGGCCTCGTTGCCACCGGCGCTGCGCAAGCTCACCCGGCCGGTGGCGGGCGCCGATTATTGGCAGACCAGCCCGCTGCGGCGCTACATCATCAACCGGGTGTTCAACGGCGTGCTGGTGGACCGCGAGCGCAAGGATCCTTCGCATAACCCGTTGCAGCCGATGCTCGACGCCCTGGTAAACGGCGACTCGTTGATCATCTTCCCCGAGGGCACGCGCAACCCGGAGGACGGCCTGCTGCCGTTCAAGAGCGGGATTTATCACTTGATGAAAAGCCACCCCGACGTCGAGGTGATTCCGGTGTGGATCGCCAACCTCAACCGCGTCATGCCCAAGGGTCGGGTGCTGCCGCTGCCGCTGTTGTGCACCACCAGTTTCGGCGCGCCGCTGTGCATCGAAGAAGGTGAAGGCAAAGAGCAATTTCTTGAACGCAGCCGGGCCGCGCTGCTGGCACTGGCCCCGGAGCACCTCTGACATGGATAGACATACCCTGATGTTGTTTGGCGGGATCGGCGCAATCCTGCTGCTGGCCTCCGTGATTGGTTTCATTCTCAAACTGCGGACAAAAGGCGCGCCGAATTCGGTCATCGATAACCTCAACGCGCGGATCAACGCCTGGTGGGTGATGGTGCTGGTGATCGGCACGGCGTTTTGGCTCGGCAACGCGGCGGTCATCCTGTTGTTCTACGCCGTGTCGTTTTACGCCCTGCGGGAATTCCTGACCCTGACACCGACCCGGCGCAGCGACTATCCGGCCTTGGTGGCGGCGTTTTACCTGGCGCTGCCGCTGCAATACCTGCTGATTTATTTTGACTGGTACGGGCTGTTTTCGATCTTTATCCCGGTGTACGTGTTCCTGCTGCTGCCGATCCTCGCGTCCCTGGGCGGCGACAGCACGCACTTTCTGGAGCGCGCTTCCAAGGTCCAGTGGGGGCTGATGATCGCGGTGTTCTGCATCTCGTTCGTGCCGGCGCTGCTGACGTTGGACATCGCCGGTTTTGAAGGGCGCAACCTGCTGCTGATCGCTTACCTGGTGATCGTGGTGCAACTGTCGGATGTGCTGCAGTACGTGTGCGGCAAGTTGTTCGGCAAACACAAGATCGCCCCGAACCTGTCACCGTCGAAAACCGTCGAGGGTTTTCTCGGCGGCATTCTGCTGGCCTCGCTGATCGGTGGCGCGTTGTGGTGGATCACGCCGTTCAATCCGTGGCAGTCGTTCCTCATTGCCTTGCTGATCAACCTGCTGGGGTTTGCCGGCGGCATTGTCATGTCGGCCATCAAGCGCGACCGTGGCGTCAAGGATTGGGGGCACATGATCGAAGGCCACGGCGGCATGCTGGATCGGTTGGACTCAGTGTGCTTCGCCGCGCCGATCTTCTTTCATCTGGTGCGGTACTGGTGGACCTGAAAAAACCTGTGGCAAACATCTAACCTGTGGGAGCGAGCCTGCTCGCGATAGGGCCGTAGGAGCTGTCGAGTGCAACGAGGCTGCGATCTTTCCTCAGACAATTGAGTCTCAAGCGAAAGATCAAAAGATCGCAGCCTTCGGCAGCTCCTACAGTCCAGTGCGGGCAATCAGTCGAGAATCAAATGCGGCAGGAACCGGCTCGAATCCTTGGTGATCAGGCTGTTGTCTTCCCGCACGCCGATGCCGGCGGCCTGGTCGCCGATAACCCAGGAGCCGATCAGCGTGTAGCTGTCGCCAAACTTCGGCAACGGGGCGAATTCCTGGAGGATGAAGGGGGCGTCGGTGTAAGGGCCGTCTTCTTTGACGATCAGGCCATCAGCAGTTTGCAGCTCGATGTTGGCGCCTTCCCGGGAAAAGAACGGTTTGCGTACCCAGCCCTTGGGCACGGCTTTGTTCGAGTCGCTGTCGAGATGGGCTGCGAGCAGGTTCGGGTGACCTTTGTTGGTCTCCCACAGCAACGGCAGGATGCCTTTGTTGGAGATGATCGATTTCCAGGCCGGCTCGAAAAACTGCGTGTCGCTCTGGGCAATCGCCGCACCAAAAGGCTCGTGGAAGATGAACTCCCAGGCATGCAGCTTGAACAGGTGAGGGATCCAGCGATCTTCCAGATCAACGAAGCGGCCTTCACCTGTAAGGCCGATGTCCTCGATATCGATGTGCCGCGATTCGATGCCGACTTTTTCCGCGATCAAGCGCAAGTAGTCGGTGGTGCCCTTGTCTTCGATCGAGTCTTTCATCGACGCAAAGTAAAAGGGTTGCTTGAGTTGCAGTTGGGCAAAGACCTGATGCAGCTTGGTGTCGATGCTGTTGAACTGGTCGGCATGCCCAGGCAACAGTCCGCGCTCGATGCATTGCTCCAGCCAGCCCCACTGGAACGCCGACGCCTCGTACAGGCTGGTCGGCGTGTCGTAGTTCAGTTCCAGCAGCTTGGCGGGGCCGCTGCCGTTGTAGGAGAAGTCCATGCGCCCATACAGGTGCGGATGCCCTTCCAGCCATGAGGTGCGAACCATGTCGAAGAACGGCGCGGGAATGCTCAGGCGCTCCAGCAACTCCTCGCTCTGAACCACTCGGGCCACCAGGTCCATGCACATTTCATGGATCTCGGTGGTCGGGTCTTCGAGATCGTCTTCGATCTGCTTGAGCGTGAACTGGTAGTACGCGCTCTCGTCCCAATAGGGTTCGTCGTCGATGGTGTGGAACAGAAAGCCGAGACTCTCGGCAGTCTGTTTCCAGTCATGACGTTCGGCGCAATGGACTTTCTTCATGACGCGCGTTCCTTAACTGCTCGATCGCCCGAAGCTGCTCGAGCCGCCCCAACCGCTGCGGGCGCTGGCTTTGCTACCGAAACCGCCACGGGAGGTGGACGAAGCAACAGAGATCGGTTTGCTGGCGGAGCGGACCGTGTCGGTGTAGTTGCCATACCTCGCCTGATTGGACTTGGTGAAGGTCGAGCCTTTGGAAATCCGCTGGGCGAGCGTTGAGGACCCGTAGTTGCCGCGATCATCGCGATAGCGGTAGACCGGTTGGGAGGAATAGCTGTTGCGGTTGCTGCTCAACATGTTGCCGATCAGCAACCCGGTCAGCAGGCTGGTGCCGGAGAACCCTGAGCCTTGCGCATTGGCTTCGGAGGCCGGCAGTTGCGCCTTGGCCGCGTCCACCTGGGCTTGGGTGACCTGACCATCGGCGGTCAGTTCGAAACCACCCAGCCTGGGGATGAACTGGCCAGTGGAATCCTGTTGGCACCAATCGGCAACAAAGTCGGCATCGCAATCGGCCTGGTTGCTGTACGCCGGCGCGATGCGGCGATGCTCGGCCATGGCGGCCATGTAGGCGTCGGAGCAAACGTCTACCGGGAGTTTTTCATCGGCACATTGCTGAACGGACTGGAAGTTGTATTTCTTCTGTACCGGGTAGGTTTTTTCCGTCGGGCCGCAGCCTGATATCGCCATGGCGACCGACGCTGCCAGCGAGAGCTGAACGTACTTGCTTCGTTTCATGGGATCTCCGTGGCGCAATCAGTTCTGGGAAGGCGTCATGCACGCGGCGTTCAACATGCCGACGCTGATGGCCACTGCCGCGATATAAATGCCCGCGGCGATTTCACCCTTTTTAATGCGCTCAGAGGCGCCTTTGAGCACCAGGCTGGTCACCAGGAACGCCAGCAGTTGCACGAACGCGGCAATCACCGCCCAGACGACGAAGTCCAGAAGGCTGATGGAGTAGGCAATCACATTGCTGGCCGGGATGGCGAAACCGATGATGGCGCCGCCCAGCGCGATGGCGGCAGCCACGTTGCCCGAACGGATCAGTTCGAACTCCTTGTGCGGCGTGATCCGGGTGTAGATGAACTGGTACAGCGCGAACAACACTGCCGCACCGAGGATGTACAACACAAACCCGAGCACGGCGGCTTTGTTCAGGGAAATGGAGAGCGCTTCAAGCATGGACTTCTTCCTTTTTCAAAAAGTATTCAGGTCAGTGGTATACAGCGAAATGCCCAGCGACGTGCTCAAGCTGATGCTGCCTTCGGCATCTTCTTCGACGGAAAACAGCAGGAATTCCCGGCGATCGGTCAGGCCGGTTTCGCGGGCATACAGCATTGAGCGGTGCTCGACGCTGTAGGACTCATCCGGATTGCTCACGCGCTCGCTCAACGCCACCAGTTCTGTCTGGCCTTCCTCGGTGCCCCATTCGCGGCTGTACTCGACACCGTCATGACTGTAGGTCGGCAGGCCGATCAGGCTTTCGGGCCCGGCCAGCCGCCGCAACTCCGCTTCACTGTTGAGGGTGACGTAACTGAGGTAATTGAACAGGATCACCGACTCGACCTGCCCGGCGACGTCGCCGCTGGTGTGCACTTGCAACCAGTAGTCCTCGTCGTTCATGTAACAGCGCGTCAGCCAGTTCGATTGCCCGAGGTCGACGATACCGGTGCTCCAGATCTGCTGGGCATCCGGGATGACCACACCAGTGTTGCCGTCGAGCAACAACTTCAGCGTGCTATCGAACCTGAGTTCTTTGCCGGATGCCAGGCCCAGCGGCCCGACGGCGGCTGGGCTTGGGTTAGCGACCCATTTGGAGTCTGTGCCCGAGTTCGGCGCCTCGATGCCCATCAACCGTTTAAACCAGCCCATTGGAGATTTCCTTGAGACGCGCGGAGGCGATATAGAAGAGGTCGCCGCCGCCCCCGACGCGCGTGTCGCAGGGCGGGTTGATCGAAGGATGCCGGGCGCCTTTGGCACGGTAGCCGATGAGAATGGCGTTGTGGTGCTCTTTCATCTGCACATACAGATCGCCGAACGCGGCATCAAACGCTTCGGGCAGCTTCATCAGGTACTGAGTGGCGCCCTCGCCCACGCACAGCAATTCATTGATAACCACCGACGAGCCTGGATCCTGTGAAGCACGCACCAACATCTCGATGGCCATGCTGGAGGTGCACTCCAGGCTGGGCGCGTAGGCGCTGGCGAGCGCGGCCACTTCACTGTCATTGAAATGAGCGACCACATGCCCGACAGGGTTCAGTTGATTGACCGCCAGCACGGTGGACAGGGTCAGATCGTCTGAGTGGGTGCGCACCAGGACGCGTTCGGCACCCGGCACGCCGGCGCGCTGCAAAAGCGCGACAGAGGACAGGCTTTCACCTTTGATAAAAGTCGTCTTGCCGGGCATGGGGTTTTCTTCAAGCTCGCAATCACAGATGACAATCAGGTTGTCATTGGACGTTTCGTCCTGCAGGAGCAACTCGATGACCCGCTCGCTGGAGGCGCCCTCCCAGCCGATGAGAACGGTGTGACCAGTCTTGCCGGTGAAATCGCCTTTGCCCTTCATGCCTTTTCTCCATACATCAATGACGCTGCTGGTGGTTTTGCCGATGACCGTCGTCAACAGGGCAATGCCCCCGAGCATGATCCAGGTCGCCACGAAAATTCGCCCGGCGGATGTCTGTGGCAACAGATCGCCATAACCGACGGTGAGCGTGGTGGTGAGATAGAAGTAGATGAACGTGGCGGCGGTGATGAGGTGTTGTTCGCCCAGAAGCACCAGGCCGATCCAGGCGATGGCCAGGTGCACGCCCATCGCAATCGCCAGTCCCGCCCAGCCGAACCGATGGAAGAAGGACGAGGCGTAGGTTCGCAGTAAAAGGAAAATCGACATTTCGTCCCTGACTCCGTGGGTTCATTCCTGGCGACGTCATCGCCCTGGCGTCTGAGTGCGTAAGTGCGGTTACGGGGCAGCATTAAACCCGCTGTGGGGATTGGATAGAAGTACCTGCCCCACAATTAAATCTATGGAGTGCCGGGCACCATTGTGGCGAGGGAGCTTGCTCCCGCTGGACTGCGCAGCAGTCCCATTCTTTGGGGCCGCTTCGCGCCCCAGCGGGAGCAAGCTCCCTCGCCACGGGTTCGGTGTGCGCGTACCAATTACTCCGCCGATTTTTTCTTCAGGCGTTCCAGAATCGCATTGGCGCTGCCTTCGTTCGGCGTGATGCCTGCATCGCGCAGTTTGCGCTCCAGGTCGTTGCCGGTCGAAGCCTCGGCCAGTTCGTCCTGGGCTTGCAGTTCAGCGGCACGTTGCTGTTGCTTGGCCTGCAAGCGGTTCAGCGTACCGACGGCGGTTTCCAGCTTGCCATTGGCGCCGCCGCTGGCAATCGAAGCACTGACCTGGGCTTTCTGCACGCTCTCACGGGCCTTGGCCATGTCCACTTGCTGACGCAGGCTTTTGATGCGGTTCTCGGCCTTGACGATGTCCTTGCGCATGTTTTCAGCGTAACCACCGAACTCGGTCGCGTGCTTTTGCTCGGCGTCCAGTTCAGAGGTCAGGGTCGAAATGGCTTCGGCCACTTCCAGGGCCAGGTCTTCGCGGTTGGCCTGGATGGCGGCCAGCGCCTTGGACTCCAGGTCCTGGATCTTGGCGTTGTACTCGCTGACGCGGTCAGTCGACAGTTTGTGCTTGGCCATGATGGTGACCAGCTCACGCTTGGCGTTGGCCAGCGCGCTGTCAGCATCGCGAATTTCCTGGTCGAGGATGCGCAGGGCCTGTTGATCGACGATCGATTCGCCGACTTCGTTGGCACCACCACGCAGCGCGGTGAACAATTTGCTCCAGATGGACTGAGTCATTGGATATTTCCTGTTCCCGAAAAATTAGATGAAGAAACGTTCGAAGGCTTCGCTGGCGCGCTGGACGTTGTCGACGAGGGTTTTGACCTCGGTCACGACGTTGGTCAGGCTGGAGTCGGAACTCAGTGCGCCAAACATGTTGTAGACAATCTGCCCGTTGGGCATGGACTCGATACCGATGGAGGACAGCGGGAACATTTCCCGGCTGCGCAGCACGGCATCATTGAAGGCCGCGACGTCGTTGATCGACTCGACATCCACCAGCACGGTGTCGACGATGATCTGATCCCCCACCACGGCGATGTAAATCGGCAAGCCGCCAAAATCGTTCATTTCCAGTTTGATGCTGGACTCCGAGCCTTGAACGAGGGAGAGCGTGATGTCGTTCGCCACCACTTCGTCGAGGGCCTGAAGGGCACTGAAGAGGCGATCAATGTTCCAGTTATTACCTGCGCTCATGTAATTCTCCGACATGAATGAGCCAGCCAGAATCGGTTGGCGTAGCTGTTTCTCCATCTGCTTGAGCAGGCTCCGGTTTTCGGGAAGCACCCAAGTTTCGTGTTTCACATACCCGGCGGCACTCAAGCCCGCGCGCATCTGCTTCATATAAAAGCTGGATGGTTTTTTCACGGACGGTTTCGAGCGCTCTCCCTTGCGGCTCGCTGAATCGGTAACAGACCCCGCAGGATCTGTTGGAGAGCGGCTGTTCATGGTGCTGACCTCACTGCGAAAAAACTCACGCGTGAGAAACACTACAGGGAATACCCGGTGCCCTCAATAGCTCACGCGTGAGGTTTTTTAATTGTCACAAATGTTGATCAACCCTGTGGGAGCAAAGCTCACCCCCACAGTTTTTTGGGGTGTTCACAAATCCGCAGTCCACCACAGATCCAATGTGGGAGCGGGCTTGCTCGCGAAGGCGGCGGGTCAGTTTGCATTGATGTTGAATGTACTGTCGTCTTCGCGAGCAAGCCCGCTCCCACAGCCCCCAGGTTGACATCTTGCTGATGGCGCCTTATGGATAGCTGAAGCTCTTGACCAACATCAACTCCCCCGCCGTACGCATCGGCACCACGAAGGTTTCCATCTTCTCGCTTGGCGTGCCCTCTTCGGTGATGACGGTGATCTGCGCCGTGGTCAGGGCTTGTGCCGCTTGTTGCTCGCCGTCCTCGTCACGGCGATAACCGCCGCCGTAGTAGTTCACGTACACCAGGTACTGGCCTTTGATCGGCGCGGGCATGGCGATGATTTCCGGGCCGTAGCCGGTGGTGACATCGACGTCGAGCGCGGCGCCGTTGGGGACGACGCGGTCGCCGTACCAGATGTGGGCGCCGTCCGGGGTGACGAGGTGCAGGTCCAGGTCGGTGCCGTCGCTGTCCCAAGTCAGCAAGACCCGCAGCTTGGCCGGGGTGGCGCCGCCGCTGGTGTTAAGGAACTGGGTGCGGTGGCGTTGCTGGCCGTCGGGGCTGCGCACTTCGACGCTGTTGCTGCCGTTGGAGAACGAGAACGGCCGGTCGAAGCGCCCTTGCGGGTCGAGTTTCAGTGGCAGGGTCACGCCGTTGATGACGAGTTTGCCTGGCTCGTTGCCGTCCTTGGGGGCGCCTTTGATCTGGCCGCTGATGCGGGCGGTATTGGCCTGGCCCTGGGGGGTGTTGACCGAAGAAGCCGGGTAGTTGACGGTCTGGAGAAAGTGCTCCCCTTCGCCTCCCGGCGCGCCGCTGCGCCAGCCGCCAACCGGGGTATCGAGCTTGATGCCCTCGCCCGCAATGGCTGGCGGCAACACGGCCAAAGCGCAGAACAACAGCAAGGCCTGTGGATAACGGAGTGTCATGGTCTATTCCAGCAAGAGGTGACGGGCGAGCCCTTCGATGTAGGTTTCGTCCTGGCCGTTGGGGTGGGCTTCAAAGGCCAGGTGCAAGTATTCGTGGGTCAGGTCGAGGCGGTCTTGCAGCGACAGCACACCGCGCACGTAGATGCGCCGGCGTTCGCGGTCGACATAGGGCCGGCCGAAGGCGACACGGCAGACGGCGAACGCGCTGATTTCGTTGTAACCCACTTCACCTGCCAGCCGAGGACGCCAGCCGCGTCGCTGTTTCAACAGCCAGTCCTGGGCAGCGGGCAGCGCCTCACAGGACGCCACCGGATTGTCCCAGCGACTGAGGCTCGCGCGCGGGTAGGCATGCAGCAGGATGGCGTCGTAGCGCTGGCCGGCGCTGGCTTGTTCCACGGCGTGGGCCCAGGACAGTTTGTCCGGGGCGGATTGGTCAGAGTGGTAGGTCACGTCGGTGCCTGCCAGCACCAGATCGCTGGTCCAGGCGGCGATGGCACGGGTTTGCGGCGTCGCCGGACGTGGGGCGACGCGCTGGCGATGACTGCTGTCGTCGATGCTCAGGCAATCGCCGTTACGCTGGGCGTTTTGCAGCAGGTAGCTACGGATCGCCACGGCCAGGGCCTTGGCCGCCTCGGCGGGTTCAGCCTTGGCTTCGCGCTGCAGGACCCGGGCGACGTACTCTTCCCGATCCAGTCGCGCGACCAGCTTGCCGGGCAGCAGGAACAGCTCGCCGTCGCTGTGGATATCCAGTTGGTTGCCATTGGTGAACTCGACACGGTAATCGCCGAGCAACGGGCCCGGCGTGGCTGGCCGGTCACCCGCCATCACCCGTTGCAAGGGATACCGGGCGAACAGGTTCACTTCCACGCATCGCCCCGTTTCCGCCGGCCAACGGGACGGCAGTGCCGTAGCCAACCCTTCACCGTATGCCTTCAATATCTGCTCGCTGGTGCCACGTCCACCGGCCCACACTGGCGTGCCGTCGGCTAGCCAACCGGCGAAGCCGCCCTGGCGCGATGAAGGATCCTGTTCACCCAGCCAACTCCAGGTCTTGACCCGCAGACGACTGCCCAACTGACCGACAAGACGCCCATCCGCCGCGTTGAGCACCACGTCCAGCAGTACCCGACGGGCCTGATCCTGAGCCGGCAGCATCGCCAGTGCCTTGAGCAGCTCAGCCACGCGAACCTGTTTTTGCGGTTGCAGGCTCGGCAGGTCCAGCAGCCACGACGGCGCCTGGCGGGCCTGCCAGTAATCGCGCCAGTGGGTGGCCGAAAGCCCCAGCCGCTGCGGCTCGAAATACAGGCCGCAGGATTTCACCAACGCCTGATCGCGACCGATGCTCTGCCCGGCGCTACAACAATAGACCTCCTCTTTGGACTGGCCGCGACATTCATAAACCGGTTCGCGGGCGCCAGTGTCCACCAGCCATGCGTAGACAAACAGCTTCCACACACTGCCCAGCGGCGCCTGCACGGCATCGGACAAGGGCTGACGGTCCAGCACCTGGGTCTGGCTCACCCGCAGCAACTGACCGTCGAAAGCCAGGCGCAACGGCTCCTCCTGCGCTGCGGCCAGCGCAGGGATCAAGCACAACAACCACCCAAGCCGCGGCCAGCGCATGTCAGTTGACCGTGACCTGACCGAGCGCCGGTTTCTGTTCCCGAGCCTGATGCTGCGGCGCATAGACCTGGGTGAAGCGCACCGGCGGCAAGGTGAACCGGCCCTTCTGGGAGAAGCGCACCAGATGCCGCAGGCGCAGCTCGCCACTGAGGGCGTCCAGCGGCACCGCGTAACCCATCTGCCCCGGTTCGAAGCGCGCCTTCTCCAGGGAGGTCGGCTCGCTGCCGGCCTTGCCCAGCAACTGGATGCCCCAGGTGGTGCGCTCCACATCGGCACCCGGCGGCAGCGGCACTTCGAGCATGCCGTAGCGCAGCGGCGTAGAGGCCTTGCTGTTGATGATCACTTCATCCAGATAAAGGCTGTCGCTGGACAGCGGCTTGCTGCCCACGGCTTCGAGCTTGAAGGTGAAGGCCTCGTCGCCCGGTACCAGGCGGGACAAGCGCCGGGTGATGGTCACCGCCATCGGCGCCACGGGCGCCTGCTGGCTCTGGTAGCTCAGTGCCGCTTGCAGCGGGCGCTCCTCGGCACCGCTGAGGGTCAGCAGGGTCGGTAGCTGCGCCCCCTGCCATTGCCAGTAGGTTTCACCGGTGGCGCCTTGCCGGGCCTTCCAGCCTTCGCCCGGGGTCAGTGCCACCGCTGGCGCGGCCTGTTCGATGCTGCCCTGCAACCAGGTCAAGGCCAGGGCCCGTTCAAGGGTGGATTGCTGCGGCAGCAGACGTTCGAGTAATGCCTTGGCACGCGCCTGATCGAAGCTTTGCAACGACAGGCTCAAGGCCTCGACGAATGGCTGGGAGCTGACGTCCAGTTGCTGTTGCGCGGCGTCCAGTTGCCGACTGAAGGCCTCCGGCAGCGGCACCTTCATCTGCCTGGCGAGGGACGCCGTCAGCATGCGGGCGCTGGCCAGGCCCAGGGCCGAATCCGGCGCGCTCATGACCAGACTGTCTTCGCCACTGTCCATCACGCTCAAAGCGCTGCCCTCGCCGGCTTTCACCAGGTCGTCCATCAAGCCGCTGAGCAAGGTATTGACCGGCAGTTGCATCTGTTTGGCGAACGACAGGATCAACGCACGCTGCAACAACGGTGTATCGCCGGCCTGCTTGGCGTAGACCTCCAGCACCCGCTGCCAGTGTTCCGGCGGCAGGCTCAGGTCCAGGGCTTTGCTGGCGTGCCAGTCAGCGTAATAGGCGTAGGCCGTGAGGAACGCATCCGGTTCGCCAACCTGGCCCCACCAGGTGAAGCTCGCCGCAGGCCCGGCCATTTGCACCAGGCGCAGGCGACTGTTTTGCATGATCAGCCGCAAGCGATCACGAATCTGCGGGTTCGTCGCCAGGGTCGGGTAGGCGATGCTCAACGGCAGCAGACGACTGGCGGTTTGCTCGACGCCGCCGTAGGGGTAGCTCAACAAATCATCCAGGGCCGACCGGAACAGCGCTTGCGGGCTGTCGTCCAGGCGCAGGCGGATATCGCTGGCATCAAGCGGCAGGCTCAGCGGTGTATCGCCGCTCGCCACGTCAAGGCGCTGGCTCTGGGTGACTTGCCAACCGTAGCCAATGGCATTGAGTTGCACGGCCAGGGTGTCCTGGGTTTCGCCGTTGACCTGCAACTGCACGTTCAAGTCACCGTTGCTCAACTCCAGAGACGGTAGCGCCACATAGTTGATGCCGTGCTTCAGGTCCGCCACCACGCGTTGCTCAGTACCGGCGTAACGGATCAGCAACTCGGCCTTCAGCGGTTTCTCGGACTGGCTGAAAGCGAACAGGCCCATTTGCGGCTTGTCGCCACTGCGGAACCGGGTCGGGCCGCTCCACTTCAGGTACAACGGCTTCTCTGAACCGATAAATTGCTTTTTCTGACCCACCTGGCCGTCGTCGGCAATGGCCCGGGCGGTGATGCGCCAGCGGGTCAGGGAGTCCGGCATCTTGAAGGTGAAGCGGGCCTTGCCGTTGGCGTCGGTGACCAGCTCCGGTTGCCACGCGGCAGTGTCGACGTCTTCACGACGAGGCCGCTCCAACACTTTGACACCGCGCTCGCTGCGGTTGGCCTTGCCCGGTGCCCCCGGGGTCCCCGGCAGGGCCACGTCATAGCTGATGAACGACAGGCTGGCGCTGGTGCGCACGTTGTTGCGACGCGGATGGTAGAAAAACTGATCGATGGTCGGCGCCACTTCCGGTTGCAGGGCGTAGATCATTTCATCCACGACACTGACGGTCAGGTGCGCCGGGATCGCCTTGCCGACGAACTGGGTGCTCAGGTCCACGGTCACCGTGTCGCCAGGCCGATAAGTCGCTTTGTCAGTGACGATGGCGACGTCGATTTGCGGCGCGACCACCTTGATACCGGCGTTCTGGAAGCTGTACTGGCCGCCCTTGGTGTACAGCACCGAGAAGGTCAGGTTCGGCGCAAAGGCATCCTTCACCGGAATTCGCGCGCGGTATTGAGTGTCGCTGAGCTTTTCCATCTTCAGCCAGTCGCCGCCCTTGGACAGCAGCGCCGTGGCCTCGACCTTGTCCCGCTCCAGAGACAGCAGCGCATCGCTGACCGGCTCCGGGAAGGTGATCAGCGCCAGGGCTTCGTCACCAGCCTGGTATTGGGCTTTGTCGAGAACGATCTCAACGGTGCCCGGCACGGCCTTGATGCCTTCGCCGGTTACCGAATGGCCAGTGGCGCCAATGACCCGACCGTGATCGTCCTTGAGGGTCAGGTTGTAGGTGCCCGGACGCTCGAACGTCAGGCTGAAGCCCTTGTCCTGGGCCGTCAGTTTGCCCTCGCCGGTGCTCTGGTCTTCCAGCCGTACCCAGGCGTAGCTGCCCGGCGTCACGGCGTTGCTTTGCGCGTTGCCACCCTCGTTGGTGTAGCTGAACGAGACGTCCTCGCCGGCGGCGCTGAAACGCCGGGGCGCGCTCAGGCGAAAGTTAGCCGCGCCACGGTCGATGAGAATTTCCTTGGTGGTCTTGACCCGATACGCCGCGCCATCGCTGGCAAACACAGTGAGTGTATAGCGGCTCGGCTTGTCGGCGGCCGGCAGCTCGAGACTGGCGTTGCCCTTGGCATCGGTGGTCACTTCACTGCTGGTCAGTTCCACCGGGAATTGCCCCAGGTATTGCAGCTCGTTATCCACCATCGACAGTTGCTGGGCCCGCAGGCTCAGGCTCACCTTGGCGTTGGCCACCGGCTTACCGTCCGGGTAGAGCAGCACGAGAGCACCCTTGACCGGCTCGCCGGTGCGGTAATCCTGCTTGGCGAGGTTCAGCGCGATCTCGAAGTGCGGCTTGATGTATTCGGCCACGCGAAAGGCACTGCTGTAGAGCTGGTCCTTGTAGCTAAAGCGCAGCTCATACCCACCGGCCACGGCGTTTTCCGGCAGCTGGAAACGGCCCTGGGTACCGGCCTTGGAATCGAGCTTCAGGGCCAGGGTCTGCAACGCGGTGCCGGTAGCATCCAGCACGCTGACATGGACGTCGGCGGCTGTCGGCTGCACCGAGTCCCGGGCATTCTTGAATTCACGGCCGACGATTTTCAGCGACACCCAATCCCCCGGCCGATACAGCGGTCGGTCGGTGAAGGCGAACAGCTTGGTGTCGTAGATTTCGCTGTCGTAGTAGAAGTTTTCCGAGACAAATACCCCGCCTTCCTCGTCCTCGCCGATGACGAACGAACGCTCCGGGCTGACGTGCTTGAGGCGCAGCAAGCCGTCTTCATCGGTGGCACCACTGCTCATCACACCCAGGCCGTCGGTCCACAGTACGTTGACCTTGGGCACCGAACGACCTTCGTGTTTACGCGCGGCCCAGACCAGCAGCTCGTCACCGGCGATCTTGCTCACCGCCACGGTGTTGGAGACAAAGACCATGGTGGTGGCCCGGTATTTACCGATCAGCGCTTCTACCAGGTACAGACCCGGCTTCAACTGGCCCAGCGGCACGTAGACGTTGCCTGGCGCGACGCTGACGAACTCACTCGACGAACCCGCCAGGTTGACCCCCGCTGGCGGCTGGATCGGCTTGGCCTGCCAGAGCGGATAACGGAACTGGCTGACCACCGGCAAACCCGGAATCAAGGCGAACTGTGGTTGCGCGTCGTACGGCGTCGGCGCGGCGATGGCGCTGCCCATTTTCAGTTCCGGCACTTGTTCGGTGACTTGCTGACGCGACTCGTAGGAAAACGCCCGCTGCATCACCCGACGGGATTTGCGGTACCAGTTGTCCCACAGGTACGCCAGGGTGTTCGACAGCCCTTCGCCCTTGAACTGGCCGTCGCTGACCACCCGGTGCAGGTTCTTCTGACGCTTGAGGAAATCCAGCGGTTTTTCGATGCGATAAACGCGGATATCGGCACCGCCGTACGGTTCCATGCGGAATTTCCGATAATCGCGACCCGGTGCTTCGAGGCGAACCATGGCTTGCTCGTCACTGGCAAAACTGCTGTCGGCCAGCAGGAAGAAGCTTTCACCGGCCAACGGCGTGTAGCCGCTGGGCTCCACGGTGTCTTCGGCGTGAACGATCGGTGCCAGCAACAGGGCCAACAGCAGGGGCAATTTTGAACACAAGCGCAGCATGTGGGCACCGGTCATTGGGAGAGAAAATTGAGTCGATAGACGCCGATGAAGTTGGGGTTGGCTGCGTCGGGTATCCATCGGGTGTCCTTCCAGTTCATGAGTTGCTGCAGGCTTGCCGAGCGCATGCCGTTGTCGGTTGGGGTGGTGGTGCCGGTGTGGTAGGCGATATTGCGGCCCATCCAGATCATCAGGTGCTGGTCATCGCCCTGATCGAAAAACATCAGGTCGCCCGGACGTGCCTGGGTGACGTCCCGGCTCACCAGATGGCTGTTGAACTGGATCAGCTTGATGGCGTTGACGTAGGGCCCGACCTTGCCGCCGCCCTGTTGCCATTGCTGGGCCAGACGTCGCTGGGCATCACTCAGCTCAAGCTCTGGCGGCAGGTAGCGATTGGACAGGCCATTGCTGCGCAACCACTTCTGGTCGTGGACCTTCAGCGCTTCATTGGCCGCAAAGCGCACCAGCCCGGCGCAGTCCTGCTGGTACCAGCGCGGGCTCGGGCCTTTGGTCAGTTGTTCCTGGGCAATGCGCACGAACCAGGCGCGAAAGACCTTCGATTGCTGCACATCCAGCGAGGGTGTCTGAGCGGCAAACGCCTGCCCGCCCAGCAGCAGCGCCAGCATCAACACCCATACCGGGCGGCGGATCAACCCGGTCACAGTGCTTTCCATTCCAGTGGCAACCACTGCCAGTGGCCGTCCGGTTCGCTGCCTTCAGGCAACGTCAGGGCGTATTTACCGTAGCCGCCGAGGGTGCGCAGCTTCGGAATCAGGTAGGTTTGCGCGGCGTTGTAGAACACCGGTTCCATGTCCTGGGGCAAGCTGTCGAGGGTTTCGCGCTGCATCAGTTGCGCCATGGCATCCGGACCGAAGTAGACCGGCATCAGCAGGTCCTTGGGCACCACGTCGGCCATGGGCGGGAAGCGTTTGTCGAGGGTGCCGAGGGCCTTGTCCAGCAGTTTGTCATCGAGGGAAAACAACAGCGTCGAACCGTGCCGCGCCAGGCTGACTTGCATGAACGCCTTGCCGGTGATCGCCTCCGGCTGCGCGGCGTCCTTGGCCGGGTAAGGGCCGAAGTTGGAGCTGACCTGGCGTTGCCAGCGGTGCATCGGGCCTTCCTGTGTTTCAACAACGGGAAATGCATGTTCGGCCACGTTGTTTTCGTAGGCGCCCACCATCGAACCGAACAGGTTGCCCAGGTCGGCATCGAGCTTGCCACCGTCATCGTTCAGGTTCGCCACCAGCAGTGGTGTGTACAGCCGCGAATCGGCGTACCAGCACAGCCCCGCCGCGCCGGCCATGTGCTCGATCATGGCCTGGGCCGCGTTGTCGTCGGCACCGAGTTTCACCAGCAATGGCTTCTGTTGTTCGGCCGCCAGAGGCAAGGCGACGCAGGCGCTGGCGCCCATGGGCATGGCTTGCCAGATGGGCTTGAAGTCGAAGTCTGGTTGGTTCTCCAGCTCGTCCATGGCCAGGAAGCTGTGCCAGCCGTTGTCGTCCATGTCGAAACGCAACCCGGCGAAGTTCGGGATGAATCGCTGGTAGCCCATGGCGAGCACGCTGGCATTGACCGAGATGCGTTGCTTGACCTCAGGCGCCTTGGGCAGCAGGCCGAAGGCTTCGGGGAAGAGTTTTTCACCGGCCAGCAGCGCTTCGAGGGCCTGGGTCGAGACCATGCCAGGTTCGTCGGTGGGGCCACTTCCCAGGTCGTAGAGCCTGGTCGGATTGGACAACACCACGAGTTTGTCGCCATGGGAAGCGAATACCAGGGCTTTGCTGGCGTTATAGGTGAGCTGATAGACCGGCACTACGTCGCCGGCCACTTTCATCTCACCGAGCTGGCTGAGCTGTGAATCATCCAGCGCCACTTTTGCCAACGGCTCCAGGACCTTGGCCAGGCCCCCACGATCCATTACCAGCAAAAAATCCCTGAGCCGCCCGTCGGCGCCGCGCCATAGCGCTACATCGGCCGGCTGGTCAAAAAGCTGCTCGATCAGGCTGTCCTGCAGTTTGAGGTCATGCTCGTAGATGATCCGTCGCAGGCTGCCGATCAGCCCGAGGCGGTCGGCATGGGTTTGGTAATAGAAGACGAAATCCTCGGTGAGCGTGGCCTTGAGGAACGGCACCGCCAGCAAGTCCTTGGGCAACTGGCTCAGGGAGTGGGCCTCGAGCAGGCCGTCGGGGCGGCTCAGGCCGAGTTTTTCCAGTGCCAGTGCCATGGGCGGCGCCTTGGGCTTGGTCATGAACCAACCCAGTCCGGCGGCGACACCGGCCACCAGGCATAGCCCGATCAGCAACGCCGGCCAGCGGCGCACAGGTTTGGCGACAGGAGTCGGCGCGGTCGGGGAAGCAGTGTTGTCGCTCATATTCACAAGGGCCTGTTCATCCGTGGAGCGGATACTTAGTAGTTGAACGTCTTGACCAGCAACAGATCGCCGATGGCGCGCAGGGGCACGACAAAGGTTTCGCGTTTTTCATCGACGGTGTTTTCGTTGAGCACCAGGTTGATCTGCGAGGTGATCACCTCGTTCTGGTTGCTGGTTTCTTCAAAGTTGTAGCCACCGTTGCCGTAGTTGCCCCAGTAGTTCACGTAGACCAGGTAGGTACCGTGCATCGGCGCGGTCATGGTGAACGTCTCGGGACCGGGCCCATCGACGCCATCGGGGTCGAGGCCGCCACCGTTGCTCAACGCCGGCCGGCCGAAGAACGCATGCTGGCCGTCGGGGGTGACGATGTGCAGGTCCAGCTCGGCCTTGGGATCGTCCCAGCCCAGCACCACGCGGATCTGCGCCGGAGTTCGCTGATTGTTGGCTTCATAGAACTGCACGCGCTTGAGGGACTGACCTGCGGAGCTGCGCACTTCGACGCTGTTGGAGCCAGCGCCAAAGGCATACGGCCGGGCGAAACGCCCTTCATCGTCGGTATAAAGATTCAGTGGATTGCCGTTGACCGCCAGGCTGTGGGGCGCTCGGGCGGTGCCCATGGCCTTGAGCCGGCCCTCGATAATCGTGCGATTGCGCTGCACGCCTCGGTCGATGGGCGGCGTGGGATAGGCCACGCGCGGGTTTTCAGTGCGATCGAGCAAGCCGCTGTAACGCCAGCCGCCCACGGGCTCCGACAGCTCGGCAGCAGGCTCGGCCCACGCCAGTGGCGCGCCCGCCAGCACGATCAACAATGAAAGAAAACGCATGTATGCCTCCTGCCATGCATGACGCAACCCGGCGCCCTTCCTCGGCGCTGCCTGTCATTATTCGGGTTACGTCTGAAGGCCCCGCCACAAGGGGCCCGTAGATGCGGCGAAGGTTAGCGATTCGGCGGATTATTCACAATCAGGGAACGCGCGAATCTGTGTGGGAAATCACGTACTGAGGGGGGCGTGAGCCGATTAGCATGGTTATTCGGCTCACGAAATGAGCCGAATACGGAAACTGAGGTAACTTCTGAGGTAATCCCGTTGGCTCTATTGGCGCTGGCGAAGCCTGCGATCTTTTAACTTTCGCTCAAGATTCAATTGGCAAGGGGAAGATCGCAGCCTCGTTGCACTCGACAGCTCCTACAGGTCCAACAGGTCCAACAGGTCCAACAGGAGCTTGCCCCTTACCAAAAGCAGTGCCTCACGAACCGCGCGGGCCCTGCTCTGATTTGCCCCAATACCCCATGTCTGCTAGTGTCGCGCCCGTTTAACAGTCAACCGGAATCGCCGCCATGGCCCGCAAAAAAGCTGCACTGGACTTCGAACAATCTCTGGCCGACCTGCAAACGCTGGTCGAGCGGCTGGAGAACGGCGAGTTGTCGCTGGAAGACTCGCTGACCGCCTTCGAGCAGGGTATCGGCTTGACTCGCGACTGCCAGGCGGCGCTGGCCCAGGCCGAGCAAAAGGTGCAACTGCTGCTCGAACGCGATGGTGAGCTGACCGAAGAGCCTTTCGACGCGGACCAGCCTGAATGATCGGCGCCTATCAGGCCGGCAGCCAGGCCCGGGTCAACGCGGCGCTGGATACGCTGTTCACCGCCCCAAGCCCTGAGTTGGCGCGTTTGTACGAGGCCATGCGCTACAGCGTGATGAACGGCGGCAAGCGCGTGCGTCCGCTGCTGGCCTACGCTGCGTGCGAGGCCTTGGGCGGTGCGCCCGAACAGGCCAACGGCGCGGCCTGTGCGGTGGAGCTGATCCACGCGTATTCGCTGGTCCATGATGATCTGCCGGCCATGGACGACGACGATTTGCGTCGCGGCCAACCCACCACCCACAAGAAATTCGACGAAGCCTGCGCGATCCTGGCCGGTGACGGCTTGCAAAGCCTGGCCTTCAGCGCCCTGCTGGCGCCGGCGCTGAACGATTGCCCGGCGCAGATTCGCCTGGACATGGTCAGCGCCCTGGCGCTGGCGGCAGGCCCGGCCGGGATGGTCGGCGGCCAGGCCATCGACCTCGGTTCGGTGGGCCTCAAGCTGGATCAGAGCGCGCTGGAATACATGCATCGGCACAAGACCGGTGCTTTGATCGAGGCCAGCGTCAAACTCGGTGCCCTGGCCAGCGGCCGGGCCACGCCTGACCAGCTGCAAGCCTTGCAGACCTACGCCCGGGCCATTGGCCTGGCGTTCCAGGTGCAGGACGACATACTCGACGTCGAAAGCGATACCCAGACCCTGGGCAAACGCCAGGGCGCCGATATCGCTCGCGACAAACCGACCTACCCGGCCCTGCTCGGTCTCGACGCCGCCAAGGCCTATGCCCTGGAGTTGCGCGACCAGGCCCTGAGCGCGCTGCGACCCTTTGACGCGGCTGCCGAACCGTTGCGCGAGCTGGCGCGATATATCGTCGAACGCCGCAGCTGATACGGGGTCAGACCGCGTATCGGCCAAGTTCCAGCCTACGCGTGGGCAGCTTGCGATGCATAAGGTAAACTGCCGCCTCTTTCTATACCTATAACGATTCGCCTGATGCCCACGACGTTTCAAGAGATTCCCCGCAAACGCCCGACCACGCCGCTGCTGGACCGCGCCAACACGCCGGACGGCTTGCGTCGCCTGGGTGAAGCCGAGCTGGAAACCCTGGCCGATGAGTTACGCCTGGAGCTGCTCTACACAGTCGGCCAGACCGGCGGACACTTCGGTGCCGGCCTTGGCGTCATCGAGCTGACGATCGCGCTGCATTACGTATTCGACACCCCGGACGACCGGCTGGTGTGGGACGTCGGTCATCAGGCCTATCCGCATAAAATCCTCACTGGCCGTCGCGAGCGCATGGGCACGCTGCGCCAGAAGGACGGCGTGGCAGCGTTCCCGCGCCGCTCCGAGAGCGAATACGACACTTTTGGTGTCGGCCATTCCAGCACCTCCATCAGCGCCGCCCTGGGCATGGCAATTGCCGCCCGTCTGCAAAACAGCGAGCGCAAGGCGATTGCCGTGATCGGCGATGGCGCACTGACGGCAGGCATGGCTTTCGAAGCGCTGAACCACGCGCCGGAAGTCAACGCCAACATGCTGGTGATCCTCAACGACAACGACATGTCGATCTCGCGCAACGTCGGTGGGTTGTCCAACTACCTGGCGAAGATTCTTTCCAGCCGCACCTACGCCAGCATGCGCGAAGGCAGCAAGAAGGTGCTCTCGCGCCTGCCCGGCGCATGGGAAATCGCCCGCCGCACCGAGGAATACGCCAAGGGCATGCTGGTGCCCGGTACGCTGTTCGAAGAGCTGGGCTGGAACTACATCGGCCCCATCGACGGCCATGACCTGCCCACGCTGATCGCGACCCTGCGCAACATGCGCGATCTCAAAGGCCCGCAGTTCCTGCATGTGGTGACCAAGAAAGGCAAAGGCTTCGCCCCCGCGGAAGTCGACCCGATCGGTTACCACGCCATCACCAAGCTCGAACCGGTGGATGCCCCGGCCGCCGCCCCGAAGAAGGCCAGCGGACCCAAATATTCCGCTGTGTTCGGCCAATGGCTGTGCGACATGGCCGCCGCGGACCCGCGTCTGGTGGGCATCACCCCTGCGATGAAAGAAGGCTCGGACCTGGTGGCCTTCAGCGAACGCTACCCGCAGCGCTACTTCGACGTGGCGATTGCCGAGCAGCACGCCGTCACCCTCGCCGCCGGCATGGCGTGCGAAGGCGCAAAACCGGTGGTGGCGATTTATTCGACCTTCCTGCAACGCGGCTACGACCAGCTTGTTCATGACGTCGCGGTGCAAAACCTCGATGTGCTGTTCGCCATCGACCGCGCAGGTTTGGTGGGCGAAGACGGCCCGACCCACGCCGGCAGCTTCGATCTTTCGTTCCTGCGCTGCATCCCCGGCATGCTGCTGATGACGCCAAGCGATGAAAACGAGTTGCGCAAAATGCTCACCACTGGGCACCTGTTCAATGGCCCGGCGGCGGTGCGCTACCCTCGCGGCAGCGGCCCGAACGCGACCATTGAAGCTGATCTTGAGCCGATCGAAATCGGCAAGGGCGTGATCCGCCGCCGGGGCAAGCAGACCGCCCTGCTGGTGTTTGGCGTACAACTGGCCGAGGCCCTGAAGGTCGCCGAAACCCTGGACGCCACCGTGGTGGACATGCGTTTCGTCAAACCCCTGGACGAAACCCTGGTGCGCGAGATGGCCGGCAGTCACGAACTGCTGGTGACCATCGAGGAAAACGCCATCATGGGCGGCGCCGGGGCGGCGGTCAGCGAATTCCTGGCCCGGGAAAACATCCTCAAGTCGGTGCTGCACCTGGGCCTGCCGGACATCTACGTCGAACACGCTAAACCGGCGCAGATGCTAGCCGAATGCGGGCTGGACGAGGCTGGGATCGAAGGGGCGGTGCGCCAGCGGTTGCAGCTGTTGGGCCGGTAATTCTCAGACCGCACAAATCCCTTGTGGGAGCGAGCCTGCTCGCGATGGCGTAAGACCAGTCGATATCGACATTGACTGACACACCGCTATCGCGAGCAGGCTCGCTCCCACACTGGTTTTGGCGTGGAGCCAAATATTTTCGGAACATCCATGAAACCGCATCTCGCCCTCAGCCTTTCCCTACTGCCGGCCACCAACCTGCTGGCCGACACCTTCGAACGCGACCAAGCCCTCAAGCTCCCCGACGTGGTGATCAGCGCCAACCGTCAGGTCGAGGCCCGCAATGACAGCAGCGCCGCCAACACGGTGTTCACCCGTGACGACATCGAACGCCTGCAACCGGCCAGCGTGACCGACCTGCTCAACCGTGTGCCGGGGGTGCAGGTGGCGCCGCTGGGCGGGCGTGGCAGCCTGCCGGGGATTTACATTCGCGGCACCAAATCGGCCCAGAGCCTGGTGCTGGTGGACGGCCAGCGCATCGGCAACTCCACCTCCGGCGACAGCAACTTGCAACGCCTGAACATCAACCAGATCGAACGGGTGGAAGTGCTGCGCGGGTCGCGCTCGGTGATCTACGGCGCCGACGCGGTGGGCGGAGTGATCCAGATTTTCACCCGTCGCGGCAACGCACAAGGCCTGCAACCGCGCTTGCACCTGGGTTTTGGCAGCCACCGGACCTGGGAGCGCAGCCTGGGGCTGTCCGGCGGGGATGATCAGACACGCTTCAACCTCGGCGCCAGCCTGGATGAAAGCGACGGAACCAATCGCACCCATGAGTCCTACGCCAGCGACCGGGACCTTGATGCCAACCGCAACCAGTCCTTGAGCCTGAGCCTGAGTCATGGGTTCAACGATGACCTTGAAGTCGGCCTGAACTTGCTGGATAACCGCGGCAAAAGCGAATACGACAACCCGTTCGGCCGCTTCGACCCGAACACCTTCGAGTCGCTGCCCCAGCAGCCTTACAGTGATTTTGCGGTGAGCAGTTTCAGCACTTATGTCGATGGGCGCATCAACGACGCGTGGAAATCGCGTCTGGAACTGGGCCACAGCGAGAACCGCGAAAAAACCTTCGACAAGCTCAGCGATGTCCGGGAAGTGTTCAACACCTACCGCGATTCGCTGACCTGGCAGAACGATGTGACGCTGGACGATCGCCACAGCCTGATCGTCGGTGGTGATTGGTATGAGGATCGGATCAACAGCAGCACGCCGTATGACGAAGACAGCCGCTGGAACCGTGCGGCGTTTATCCAGCATCGTTTCCGGGGCGAAACGTTCTCCACCGAATTGGGCGTGCGGCGCGACCAGAACCAGCAGTTCGGTGCCCAGAATAGCTGGAGCGGCACGCTCACCCTGCCAGTGAATCCGGACAATGATCTGCTGCTGACCTACAGCGAAAGCTTCCGCGCACCGACCTTCAACGACCTGTACTACCCGGACTTCAGTAACCCGGACCTTGCGCCGGAAACCGCCAAAAGCTACGAACTGCAATGGCGCAGCCAACTGAGCGACAGCGCCCGCCTGGAAGCTTCGCTGTACCGCACGGACCTGGAAGACGCGATCATCTTTGGCAGCCAATCACGCCCACAGAACGTTGCCTCGGCACGAATCAACGGTTTCGAAGCAGCCCTGAGCCAGGAGTTATTCGGCTGGCAGAGCAATTTGGGCCTGGCCATCATCGACCCACGGGACCGTGACAGCGGCCACACCCTGGCCCGACGTGCCCGCCGGACCTTGAGCCTGGACCTGGACCGCCAATTTGACCGCTTGAGCCTGGGCGCCACCTGGCAAGCCGTGAGCAGCAGCTACGACGATGAGAACAACCGCAATGCACTGGGCGGCTATGCCCTGCTCGGGTTACGTGGCAGTTGGGCGTTGAACCGCGAGGTGAAGCTGGAGATGAAAGTCGATAACCTGCTGGACAAGGGCTACAGCCGGGCACTGTATAGCCATGAAGGTGGGCAGTATGGGTATCGTGAGGAAGGTCGGGCCTGGTTGTTTGGGGTGACCTGGACGCCGGCGCTCTGATCCAGAGTTTGTGGTGCCGGGACTGACCTCATCGCGAGCAGGCTCGCTCCCACAATTTGATCCAATGTGAATACAAAATCAGCGGCGCCACAAATCCCTGTGGGAGCGAGCCTGCTCGCGATTGGGAGCACCGCGATTATCTGTCTGGCGCAATCAACCCGCACAACCGCGCCGTCGCCTCGATCATTTGTCCACTGGGCCGCTCCAGCCCCTTGTCAGTGACTAACAACAACCGTCCCTGCGCCACCGCCGCCAGCTGCGGCCAGGCTTTCCAGGCATCGAGCTGGGCCTGGTCGGTGGCCAGGATGATCTGCGGATTGCGCTGCAACACTGACTCAACGCTCACCTGCGGCGCCGGCAGGGTGAGGTCGGCAAACACATTACGCACCCCGCAAACCGCCAGCGCATCGCTGATGATCTGCCCGCCGCCGACGGTATACAGCGGCCGGTCCCAGACCTGATAGAACACCGGCAACGGCGTGTCACGCCGGTAGCGCTCACGCAACGCCTCAAGGCGCCCGCGCAACTGCGCCGCTCGCTGCTGGCCTCGCTCCGGGCGGCCGAGTTGCGTGGCGATGTCTTCAATTTGGGTGATGAGTGGGTCGAGACCGTGGGGCTCGGCGACGTAGACAGGAATCTTCAATTCCTTGAGCTGCTGGCGTTGGGCGTTGCCGACGCTGCCTGGCCAGAGCAGGAGCAGATCGGGCCTGAGACTGAGCAAGCGCTCCATGTCCAATTGCCCATAACGGCCCACAGAAGGCAGGTCTTTCAACGCCAAGGGCCGATCGCCGCCATCCAGCACGCCCACCAACAGGTCAGCGGAATCCAGCTCAACCACGATTTCAGACAGGGACGGAGCCAGGCTGACCACACGCTGGGCCGCCATCGTCGAGGCGCTGACGGCCAACAGCAGGACCGCCAGCCAGTGGATCATCAACCGAGCTGACGCGGGATGCGATACAGGTAGAACAATACCGCCGTAGACAACGCCAGCAGCATCAACGGCACCGCCTCCAGCCCCACGAATACCGCCAGGGCACCGATCCAGGCTGGCAGGCCGGCGGCGAGAAAGGCCGCGCGCCGCCGGGTTGCCAGGGCGATCCAGGCTTGAGGCTCTTCGGGGGTGTCGAGGGCTTTTTGGGTGGCGATCAAGGCGTTTTTATAGGCGCCAAAGAAGCGCAGGCTGACGAACATCGAGGCCACGCCAGCGATAAACAGCGGCATCGCCAGCACCGGCAGAATCGCTTCGCCCTGGCCAAATACCGCATTGATCACAAACAGCGGCAGCAAGGCCAACGCCAGGTATTGCCACCAACTGACGGACAGTCGCCGCCGGACCTGACCGCGCGTCACGCCCGGTCTACCTCGCCCTGATGCTCGTTGCCCATCATGTGGTCAAGCTTGCTGGCCTTGGTCGCCAGGTAAAGTTTGTTGTGGGGGTTGTGGCCGGTGTGCAGCGGCACGCGCTCGGCCACCACGATGCCCATCTCGGTCATCGCCTTGACCTTGCGCGGGTTGTTGGTCATCAAGCGCAACGACTTGACGCCCAGATGTTCGAGCATCGGCAGGCAGATGCTGTAGTCACGCAGGTCGGCGGCAAACCCCAGGCGCTCGTTGGCTTCCACGGTATCGGCGCCGCCATCTTGCAGCTCATAGGCGCGAATCTTGTTCAACAGGCCAATGCCGCGACCTTCCTGGCGCAGGTAAAGCAACACGCCACGGCCTTCGCGGGCAATGGCCTGCAGCGCGGCCTCAAGTTGCGAACCGCAATCGCAGCGCTGGCTGAACAAGGCATCGCCCGTCAGGCATTCGGAGTGCAGGCGGCCCAGTACCGGGGCACCGTCGGCGAAATCACCCAGGCTCAGCACGACGTGCTCGCGGCCGGTGGCTTCATCGAGAAAACCATGCATGGTGAATTGCGCAAAGGGCGTTGGCAGCTTGGAAGCGGCAACAAAAACGACAGGCACCGGTGTGCTCCTGATCTATTACTGGAGATTCGCAGAGGCGAGCATTGTAACAGCACGTCCCGACCGACGCTCAGGCTGAATTATCGGCCATAAACATCGAAAAGATTGATTACGGCTTCATTGATTTGCCGTTTTCGTCGAAAGGATAGGGTTGTTTCCAGCGTTCAAAAATCGGCTTCAGTCGACCGTTCTTCACCAGCTCCGTCATGCGCCGGTCAAACAGGTCCCGTAGCACTCGACCGTTTTCGGTGTCGGCAAAGCCCAGGTAAAGCGGCAGGTTGATCAACGGTGAAAGCTTGAATTGCTGGGGATTCTCGGACTTGGCGAGTAAGTCCTCGATTTCCATCAACGCATCGATATAAAAATCGGCCCGATCATGGACCAGCATCGGCAAGATGCCCACGGCGCGGTGAATTTCGTTGAAACTGCGGATACCTGGCAGGTAGCTGTCGTATTCATAGCCACGCATCCACACCAGCCGATAGTTGCCGACCGTCGCCAATGTAGGGGACGGTTTGGAGGCCAGCCCCAAAGCGTAGATATGATCGACATCGTAGTGCCATTGGGGATAAAGCACCCCTTCCGACTCATCGAGATAAGCACCCACCTGCACATCGACCTCACCGCGCTGCACCAGCCCGATTGAACGGGTGTACGGCACACTGCGGGTTTCCAGCCTCACGCCTGCGGGCTCGAACACTTCACGCAAGATGTCCCACGCCATGCCCTTGCCATCAGCCTGGGAGTAATCCGCCCACTCCTCGCTGGCCGCGCGCACCTTGTCGGGCAGCGCCGACGGCTCGGCCGCCCGCGCGCCAAAGCTGATCCCCAGACACAACAACAGTAAGAGTGCGCGGCTTGCGCCCATGCCTGAATCCCTCAGGTGAAACACCACACCAATCCTTGCATAGCCAGCCAGGCGAAGACCCCGGCCAATACATCGTCAAGCATGATGCCTACGCCTCCATGCACCTTGCGGTCGATCCAGCGGATCGGCCAAGGCTTGAGGATATCGAAGAAGCGGAACATCAGAAAACCCGCCAACAGCCAATACCATCCTTCAGGCACCAGCCACAGGGTGATCCACATGCCGACCATTTCGTCCCAGACAATACCCTCATGATCGTGCACCCGCAGGTCATCTGCCACCTTGCCGCACAGCCAGAAGCCGAACAGCATGGTGATGCCGAGCATCAGCCAGTAGCCCCAGTCCGGCAACATTTGCCACAACGGTATAAAGGGTAGCGCAACCAGCGAACCCCAGGTGCCCGGAGCTTTGGGTAAAGTGCCCGAACCGAAGCCGAACGCCAGGAAGTGCCAGGGATTGCGCCAGACCGAGGGCGGAACGAACTCTGCCGGGACCTGGTTGGGATGATCTGTCACGGTGTCTCCCGAAAATGTTGATAGCCCCGGATTTGCGGGGTGATGTCGTGCCCATCGCTGTCGAGCAGCGCGACACCTCGCCCGGCCACGACGCGGCCGATCACATGGATCGGCCAGCCCTCGGCCTGCAACGCCACCAGCGGGACAGGTGGCAAGGTGAATAGCAGCACGTAATCGTCACCACCGCTCAATGCGGCGTGCGCAGCATTCGCGCCGCCCAGGAGCGTTACCAAAGCCTTGGACAGTGGCAGGCGGTCGCGTTCAACGTGTAACGCCACACCGGAGGCCAGGGCGATATGCCCGCAATCGGCCAGCAGGCCATCGGAGATATCCATCGCCGCGCCAGCCTTGCCCCGCAACGCCAGACCGAGGTCGATCTGCGGGCGTGGCGACCAATAATGCGCCAGCAGCGGCTCGGCGATATCAGGTTCGGCGGTGCGCTGACCCAGCACGAGCGGCAATGCGCCAGCGGCATTGCCCAGCTCGCCGCCGACACATAACCAATCACCGGGTTGCGCACCGCTGCGAGTCAGGGCCTGGCCGGACGGTACGCGACCGAACACGGTCAGGGTCATGCTCAACGGCCCACGCGTAGTGTCACCGCCCACCAGAGCCACATCGCAAACCTGGGCCATCTGGTTCAAACCGCGGGCATAGGCTTGCAACCAATCGGCGGTCACCGTCGGCAAGGTCAGGGCCAAGGTAAATGCAAAAGGAGTCGCGCCCATGGCGGCCAGGTCACTGACCGCCACGGCCAGCGAGCGCTGGCCGAGCAGGAACGGGTCGCAAGGGTCTGGAAAATGCACACCGGCCACAAGGGTATCGGTGGACACCGCCAATTGCTCCCCGGGTGGAACGGCCAGCAAGGCGCAGTCATCGCCGATCCCGAGCGCAACGCCCTCGCCGCCCTGCGCACAAGACGCGGCGGCAAAGTAATGACGGATCAGCTCAAATTCGCCCATAGTCGCTGCAAGCGCCAATCAGCGCTTGAACGCCTTCACTTCAGCTTCACGCAGACGCGGGGCCAGTTTGTCGAGTACACCGTTGACGAATTTGTGCCCATCGGTGGATCCGAAGACTTTCGCCAGTTCGATCCCTTCGTTGATCACTACGCGGTACGGAACGTCGACGCGCTGCATCAGCTCCCAGGTGGACAGGCGCAACACCGCCAGCTCAACCGGGTCCAGCTCTTCGATGGTCAGGTCCAGGCAAGGGGCCAGGGCAATGTCGATCTCGGTCTTGTGGGCCGGGACGCCGTGCAGGATCTCGCGAAAGTACGCGCCATCAACGTCACTGAAATCGTTGTCGACCCGAAACTGCGCTTCGATCTCGTTCAGCGATTGCTTGGCCATGTGCCATTGATACAGCGCCTGGGTGGCGAGCTGACGGGCTTCGCGACGCTTGACGCTCTTCGAAGGCTTGCCGGCATCGGCTGGCTTGGGATCGCGCGGGTTGAAACGATCGCTTTCGTCGCTAATCACTTGGCCTCCAACTGCGCCAGCAGGCTGACCATTTCCAGGGCGGACAGGGCCGCTTCGGCGCCTTTGTTACCGGCCTTGGTGCCGGAGCGTTCGATGGCTTGCTCGATGGAGTCAACGGTCAGCACGCCGAAGGCGACCGGCACGCCGAACTCCATGGACACCTGGGCCAGGCCCTTGGTGCATTCGCCGGCCACGTATTCGAAGTGCGGAGTACCGCCACGAATGACCGCGCCCAGGGCGATGATCGCCGCATATTCGCCCTTTTGAGCGACTTTCTGCGCAACCAGCGGAATTTCGAAGGCGCCAGGCGCACGGATGATGGTGATGTCGCTTTCGCTCACGCCATGGCGAACCAGGGCATCGACCGCACCGCCAACCAGGCTCTCAACCACGAAGCTGTTGAAACGGCCCACTACCAGAGCGTAGCGGCCTTGAGGGGCGATGAAGGTACCTTCGATGGTCTTCAGGGTCATTCGTCAGATCTCTTAAAGAGCCAGAGCGCGTTCGAATACGCGCTCCTCAGTGATATTAGCCGCGAATACAGAGCCGGAAATCCCGGGCCATTATTCGGAGGGCACGTATTCTACAACTTCCAGGTCGAAACCGGATATCGCATTAAATTTCATCGGTGCGCTCATCAGGCGCATTTTTCGTACGCCCAGGTCCCGCAGGATCTGCGAACCGGCGCCGACGATGCTGTAGGTGGTCGGTTTTTTCACGGCGGTGTTATCACCGGTTTCCCGGATGTGCGCCAGCAGCACGTCGCCATCGAGCGGATGCCCGAGCAGCAGCACCACACCGCTGCCGGCCTCGGCCACCGCGGCCATGGCGGCCCGCAGGCTCCAGCGGCCGGGCTGCTTGACCATCAGCAGGTCGCGCAGCGGGTCCATGTTATGCACGCGAACCAGGGTCGGTTCTTCGGCGCACACGGTACCCAGGGTCAACGCCATGTGCACGTCGCCTTCCACCGAGTCGCGGTAGGTTACCAGGTTGAACTGGCCCAGTTCGCTGTCCAGCGGCTGCTCGGCAATCCGCTGAACGGTACGTTCGTGGATCATCCGGTAGTGGATCAGGTCGGCGATGGTGCCGATCTTGATGTTGTGTTCGGCGGCAAAGGCTTCGAGTTCCGCGCGACGGGACATGGTGCCGTCGTCGTTCATGACTTCGCAGATCACGCCGCTGGCCTCGAAACCGGCCATGCGCGCCAGGTCGCACGCTGCTTCGGTGTGGCCGGCACGGGCCAGAGTGCCGCCGGCCTGGGCCATCAGCGGGAAGATGTGACCGGGGCTGACAATGTCTTCGGCCTTGGCGTCTTTCGCGGCGGCGGCCTGCACGGTGCGGGCACGGTCAGCAGCGGAGATACCGGTGGTCACGCCCTCGGCAGCCTCGATGGACACGGTGAACTTGGTGCCAAAGCCGGAGCCATTGCGCGGCGCCATCAGCGGCAGCTTCAAAAGCTCGCAGCGTTCACGGGTCATGGGCATACAGATCAGGCCACGGGCATGCTTGGCCATGAAGTTGATGTGCTCGGCCTTACAGCACTCGGCGGCCATGATCAGGTCGCCTTCATTCTCGCGGTCTTCGTCATCCATGAGGATGACCATCTTGCCTTGGCGGATGTCTTCTACCAGTTCTTCGATGCTATTGAGCGCCACGCGGCACCCCCTTGGGTCAGGATTTGAGGTAGCCGTTGGCGGCCAGAAAGCTTTCAGTGATGTTACCGGCCGCAGGCGTTGCTGCCTTGTCGCCCAACAGCAGGCGTTCCAGGTAACGGGCCAGCAGGTCAACCTCCAGGTTCACCCGGCGACCTGGCCGATACGAGGCCATGATGGTTTCGCTCAAGGTGTGCGGAATGATCGTCAGCAGGAACTCGGCGCCATCCACCGCATTGACCGTCAGGCTGGTGCCATCGACGGTGATCGAGCCTTTATGGGCGATGTACTTGGCCAGCTCCTTCGGGGCGCGGATGCGAAACTCCACGGCCCGGGCGTTATCGCTGCGCGAAACCACTTCGCCAACGCCATCGACATGGCCGCTGACCAGGTGACCGCCCAAGCGGGTGGTGGGGGTCAGGGCTTTTTCCAGGTTGACCGGGCTGCCACTCTTGAGATCGTTCATGGCGGTGCAGTCGAGGGTTTCGCGACTGACGTCCGCCAGAAAACCATTGCCCGGCAGTTCGACAGCGGTCAGGCATACGCCATTTACCGCGATGCTGTCGCCCAGTTTGACGTCGCTCAGGTCGAGCTTGCCGGTTTCGACATGGACCCGCACGTCGCCGCCCTTGGGGGTCAGTGCACGGATGCTGCCGATGGATTCGATGATGCCGGTAAACATGGAGTCCTCCTCGAGAACGGGCCGCCGCTTGAGCGAAAGCCGGGAATTATACGCGGGCCGGGGAAACGGGAATGGCAATGACTCGCCAGTCATCGCCCACGGCGCGAATTTCGGTGATTTTCAGTTCCGGGGCATCTTTCATCTGCGCCAACGGCCAGTCCAGTAGCGGTCGTGCGGAAGATCCGAGGAACTTGCCGGCGATGAAAATCTGGAATTCATCCACCAGCCCCTGCCGGGCGAACGCCCCTGCCAGACGCGGACCGGCCTCCACCAGCACTTCATTGACGTCACGGGCCGCCAGTTCCACCAGCAGGCGACGCAAGTCGACCTGGCCATCGTCGCCCGCCACGATCATGCATTCGGGACCATTGGCGTACTGTTCTTCCACCGCCATGCAGGTAGCGACCATCGCCGGGCCGGCCTTGAAGAAAGGTGCGTCCAACGGCACGCGCAGACGACCGTCCACCAGTACCCGCAACGGCGGGCGACTCATGATCAGCGCGGTCTGCTGCGCATCCAGCCCGAGTTCATCGGCGCGTACGGTCAGTCGGGCGTTGTCGGCCAGCACCGTATCGGCACCGGTCAGCACCACACTGGCCTGGGCGCGCAGGCGTTGCACCGCCGAACGTGCGGCCGGACCGGTAATCCATTGGCTTTCACCACTTTCCATGGCGGTGCGGCCATCGAGGCTCATGGCGAGCTTGACCCGCACGAACGGCAAGCCGTGCTCCATGCGCTTGAGGAAACCCTGGTTGAGCTGGCGCGCCTCGCCCTCCAGCACACCGCTTTGGGTGGCGATCCCGGCCTGGCTCAAGCGTTGCAAACCGCGACCGGCCACTTCCGGGTTCGGGTCCTGCATCGCTGCCACCACCCGCGCCACACCGGCATTGATCAACGCATCGGCACAGGGCGGCGTGCGCCCGTGGTGGCTGCAGGGCTCGAGGGTCACGTAAGCCGTGGCGCCCCTGGCCTGTTCACCGGCGGCGCGCAGGGCATGGACTTCGGCATGGGGTTCGCCGGCACGAATGTGCCAGCCTTCGCCAACAATCTGACCGTCACGCACGATCACGCAACCTACCCGGGGATTGGGGTGCGTGGTGTAGTGACCGCGCCGCGCCAGTTCCAGGGCACGGGCCATGTACTGGGCGTCGAGGACGGCCTGCTGCGCCGGGGAGGTCATTGTTTCACCGGTTCGCGGGCCAGGCGGTCGATTTCTTCGCGAAATTCGTTCAAATCCTGGAAACGGCGGTATACCGAGGCGAAGCGGATGTAGGCGACTTCATCGAGCTTCTGCAGCTCGGCCATCACCAGTTCACCGACCACCAGGGATTTAACCTCGCGTTCGCCAGTGGCCCGCAGCTTGTGCTTGATGTGCACCAGCGCCGCCTCCAGGCGTTCGACGCTCACCGGGCGCTTTTCCAGGGCGCGCTGCATGCCCGCGCGCAGTTTTTCTTCGTCGAACGGCTGACGGCTGCCGTCGGTTTTGATCAGGCGCGGCAACACCAGTTCAGCGGTCTCGAACGTCGTGAAACGCTCGCCGCAGGCCAGGCATTCGCGCCGGCGGCGAACCTGTTCGCCCTCGGCGACCAGTCGCGAGTCGATGACCTTGGTGTCGTTGGCACCGCAGAAGGGACAGTGCATGGTGGCAGGCAACAAAAAAAGGGAGGGCCATGGTAGCGCATCCCACTGGCAAGACAAGCCATAGGGTTTACGGTATACAGACGGGCTTACCGTCAGATCCATGGAATTCACCTTGCTGGAGCCACACATGTCGCTACGATCACTCGTTTTGCTCAGTCTGTTCAGCCTGCTGATGGCGTGCAGCAGCGACGCCCCCCAACCCGACGCCCCCGCCCCGGCAAAGCCCCCTGCGCCCAAACAGGCCCAAGAAAAAGCCCGCCAGGCCGCCGAACTGGGTCCGCTGCCGGCGCACCAGCGGGAACTGAGCGGCACTCTGCAGGGAATACCGGCAGGGGCTGAGGTCGAACTGGCGCTGCTGGTGATCGATGACAAGGACCGCCCGCAGCAGTTGCTCGCCAGCTCCAGCCTGATCGGCAATAACCAGGCCCTGCCCTTTCGCCTGCGCTTCAACCCCGAAGCCTTCCCGGTTGGCGCCCGTGTGGAACTGCGCGGCCGCGCCAGTCAGTCGGGCCAGTTGATCCTGCATTTGCCGGAGCAACGCATCAGCCAGCCGACCACTCAGGCGCTAGGCTCGCTGCAATTTGTCAAAGCGCCATGAGTTCACCGCAAGACCTGCAACACGCGTTGGGCCAGTTGCTTGGAGACGCGCACTTGGTGGCCTGCCCGCTGCCCGGCACTGACCTGAAATTGTGGCTGATCGACGGCGATAACATGGACCGCGCTTTCAGCCCGGAAGAAACCCGGCGCATTCTCCACGAGCCACCTTACTGGAGCTTTTGCTGGGCCAGCGGCCTGGCGATGGCGCGCTATCTGGTCGAACAGCCACATTGGGTCGAAGGCAAGCGGGTGCTGGACTTCGGCGCCGGTTCCGGCGTCGCGGGTATCGCGGCGCTCAAGGCCGGAGCGCTTGAGGTGGTGGTCTGTGATCTGGATCCTCTGGCGCTTGCTGCGTGCCAGGCCAACGCGCTGCTCAATGACGTAGAGCTTGGGTATTCGAAGGATTTTTTCGCCGAGGACGATCGCTTCGACCTGATCCTCGTCGCGGATGTGCTTTACGACCGCGCCAACCTGCCGTTGCTCGACCAGTTTCTCAGTCGCGGCCGCGAGGCTCTGGTGGCCGACTCCCGGGTGCGGGATTTCCAGCATCCGCTGTACCGGCGCATCGAAATGCTTGAGGCCATGACCTTGCCGGATCTGGCCGAGCCCGAGGAGTTTCGGCATGTGAGCCTGTACCACGCGCGGCGCGAGCTTTAAAAGCATCGCGAGCAGGCTCGCTCCCACAGGCTTTTGTGTCGAATACAAAATGTGTGCTCATCACAAATCCCATGTGGGAGCGAGCCTGCTCGCGATAAGGCACCGCACACCCCCGCTTTCAGCCACCCCCCACCAAGCCTTATAGTTGCTCCATTCAAGCGTTCTACGAGATTCCCCATGACCCAGGACACCCCGTACATCTTCGACGCCACCACCGCCGATTTCGACCAGTCGGTGATCGCCAACTCTTTTCACAAACCGGTGCTGGTGGATTTCTGGGCCGAGTGGTGCGCGCCGTGCAAGGCGCTGATGCCGATGCTGCAGGGCATCGCCGAGAGCTATCAAGGCGAACTGCTGCTGGCCAAGGTCAACTGCGACATCGAGCAGGACATCGTCGCCCGCTTCGGCATTCGCAGCTTGCCTACCGTGGTGCTGTTCAAGGACGGTCAGCCCGTCGACGGTTTCGCCGGGGCCCAACCGGAGTCCGCCGTGCGGGCGATGCTCGAACCCCATGTGCAAATGCCGCCTCCGGCCGCCGCCGACCCGTTTGAACAGGCCCAGGCGCTGTTCGACGAGGGTCGTTTTGCTGATGCCGAAGCGGTGCTCACTGCGCTGCTGGGGGAAGACAATACCAACGCCAAGGCCTTGATCCTGTATGCCCGCTGCCTGACCGAACGCGGCGAGTTGACTGAAGCTCAGACCGTGCTTGACGCGGTGAAAAGCGATGAGCACAAGGCCGCGCTGGCCGGTGCCAAGGCGCAGATCCAGTTCCTCGGCCTGGCCAGGGATCTGCCGGACGCCGCCGATCTCAAGGCCCGCCTGGCGAAAGATCCGCAGGACGACGAAGCGGTGTATCAACTGGCAATCCAGCAATTGGCCCGCCAGCAGTACGAACCGGCCCTCGATGCGTTGCTCAAGCTGTTCATCCGCAACCGCAGCTACAGCGAAGGCCTGCCCCACAAGACTTTGCTGCAAGTGTTCGAATTGTTGGGCAACGATCATCCGCTGGTGACGACCTATCGCCGCAAGCTGTTTGCGGCGTTGTATTGATTCCCTGTAGGAGCTGCCGAGCGAAGCGAGGCTGCGATCTTTTGATCTTTCGCTCGAGACTCAAGCGTCAGGGTAAAGATCGCAGCCTCGCTTCGCTCGTCAGCTCCTACGCAGCTCCTACGCGGTTTCGTGCCAGCTGTAGAGCGGTGTATCGCCGCCGCTGATGACTTTGACATCCGGGCTATGGCGCAAGCGCACCAACAGGCGTTTGCCGGCCGGGGCGCTGCCGGTCAGGCCTTCGAGCTGCTCCAGCAGATCCGGACCACTCAATTGCCCGGCCTTGCGCAGCAACTCCCTGGCGATCTGCCACAAGGCATCGTCCTGATTGACCGGCCTGGTCGCAGGCGTCGCCGTGTTATCGGGCTTGACCGTTTGCAACTGCGCGCCGAGCTGCGCCCAGTCGCCCTCATCCATGTCGATCGACAAGTCCACCGGCCAATCACCGACGGTTCCGCGTATCCGCAACATCACCGTGCTCCTGAAAATTTCATGTGCCCATGCTCCCATGGGCCTTGCGCGACGCCAAGCAGCCAGTCAAACTCTCCGCACTTTCGTTATAAGATTACATAACCTTTTCGGAGACTCGTCATGCGTCGTCTGCTTCTTGCTTTGCCGTTCGCCCTGCTGCCCTTGGCTGTCGCCCATGCGGCCGCCGAGCATGACCACGATCATGATCACGAGCATGGCAGCCTCGGCGCCCATGAACACGGCGTCGGTCGACTGAACGCCGCTCTGGACAACCAGACCCTGGAACTGGAACTGGAAAGCCCGGCGATGAACCTGGTGGGCTTCGAACACGCCGCCACCAGCGATGTCGACAAGGCCAAGGTCGCCGCCGTTCGTGCGCAACTGGACAAGCCGCTGGCGCTGTTCAACCTGCCCGCCGCCGCCAAATGCACCGTGGCCCAGCAGGAACTGGAAAGCCCGTTGTTTGGCGATAAACCCGACCACGATGACCATGACGCCGATGGCGACGAGCACCATGGCGAGCACAGTGAAATCCATGCCCACTACCAGTTCACCTGCGCCGCCCCGGGTGCGTTGAAAAACCTGGACCTGACGACACTGTTCAAAACCTTCCCGGCCACCCAGAAAATTCAGGTACAACTGATCAGCCCGAGCGGCCAGCAAGGCGTGGAAGTAACGGCCAAGGCGCCCACCCTGAAGTTCTGATTGACCGTAAAACCCCATGCGGGAGCAAACCTGGCGGGAGCAAAGCTTGCTCGCGATGGCGGTTCGACTGTCGACACCCACGTTGAACGTGACGACCTCATCGCGAGCAAGCTTTGCTCCCACCGGTATCCCACAGGTATTCATCTTTTGAACCCGCAAACATGACTCAAGCACTCATCGAACTGTCCGAACTGGGCTTCAGTTGGCCCGGGCATCCACCCTTGCTGGATATCCCGGCCTTTCGCCTGGAGGTTGGGGAGACGCTGTTTCTCAAAGGCCCAAGCGGCAGTGGCAAGACCACGTTGCTGGGGCTGTTGGGCGGCGTGCAGACGCCGAATCGTGGCAGCATTCGCCTGCTTGGCCAGGAACTCACTGAACTGGGGGCCGGCGCCCGCGACCGCTTTCGCGTGGACCACACCGGCTACATCTTCCAGCAATTCAACCTGCTGCCGTTTCTCTCGGTGCGCGAGAACGTTGAACTGCCCTGTCACTTCTCAAAATTGCGTGCACAACGGGCGATCCAGCGCCACGGCAGCGTCGATCAAGCCGCCGCCACGCTGCTGGCACACCTGGGCTTGACCGATACGAACCTGCTCGGGCGCCGCGCCGACTCACTGTCCATCGGCCAGCAGCAACGGGTCGCTGCCGCCCGGGCGTTGATCGGCCAACCGGAACTGGTGATCGCCGATGAACCCACCTCGGCCCTGGACTACGATGCCCGGGAAAACTTCCTGCGGCTGCTGTTCGCTGAATGCCGCGAGGCCGGATCGAGCCTGCTGTTCGTCAGCCATGACCAGAGCCTGGCGCCGCTGTTCGACCGCAACCTCTCGCTGGCCGATCTCAATCGCGCCGCCACGCCACTCGAGGTCTGAGATGTATTTGTTCCGTCTTGCCATGGCCAGCCTGGCGAACCGCCGTTTCACCGCGATCCTCACCGCATTCGCCATCGCGCTTTCGGTGTGCCTGCTGCTGGCGGTAGAGCGGGTACGCACCGAGGCGCGGGCCAGTTTCGCCAGCACCATCAGCGGCACCGACCTGATCGTCGGTGCTCGCTCAGGTTCGGTGAACCTGCTGCTGTATTCGGTGTTTCGCATCGGCAACGCCACTAACAACATTCGCTGGGACAGCTTCGAGCAGTTCGCCAGCAACCCGAAAGTGAAGTGGGCGATCCCCATGTCCCTGGGCGATTCCCATCGCGGTTACCGCGTGATGGGCACCACCGAGGCCTACTTCGAGCATTACCAATACGGTCGTCGGCAACACCTGGCGCTGGCCGCAGGCCGGGCCTTCGCCACCGATCCATTCGAAGTGGTGCTCGGCGCCGAAGTGGCCGAGGCGTTGCATTACAAGCTGGGCGACAAACTGGTGCTGGCCCACGGCGTGGCGGTGGTCAGCCTGGTCAAGCACGATGACAAGCCCTTCACCGTGGTCGGTATTCTCAAGCGCACCGGCACCCCGGTGGACCGCACGCTGCACATCAGCCTCGGCGGCATGGAAGCGATCCACATCGACTGGAAAAACGGTGTGCCGGCCCAGGGCAAGGGTCGCATCAGCGCCGACCAGGCCCGCAACATGGACCTGACGCCCAAGGCAATCACCGCGTTCATGCTCGGCCTCAACAGCAAGATTTCCACCTTCGCCTTGCAGCGCCAGATCAACGAGTTCCGCGGCGAGCCGCTGCTGGCGATCCTGCCCGGCGTGGCGTTGCAAGAGTTATGGAGCCTGATGGGCACGGCGGAAAAAGCCCTGTTCGTGATTTCGCTGTTCGTGGTGCTGACCGGTCTGATCGGCATGCTCACGGCGATCCTCACCAGCCTCAACGAGCGGCGTCGGGAGATGGCGATCCTGCGTTCGGTGGGTGCGCGGCCGTGGCACATCGCAACCCTGCTGGTGCTCGAAGCCTTCGCCCTGGCGCTGGCCGGAGTGGTCGCCGGGCTGGCCTTGCTGTACATCGGCATCGCCGCCGCGCAGGGTTATGTTCAGTCGGCCTACGGCTTGTACCTGCCATTGGCCTGGCCAAGCGAATATGAATGGACACTGATGGCTGGCATTCTGGTCGCTGCTCTGCTGATGGGCAGCGTGCCGGCCTGGCGCGCTTATCGCCAATCGTTGGCCGATGGCCTGTCGATTCGTTTATGAGGACGTTGAAGATGCCCCGCGCTTTGCTTGCGCTGTTGATGACGGTCGCCCTGCCGCTGTGGGCGGCTGAACCGAGGGACCTGGCCTGGTCGGAAATGGTCCCGCCGGACGCACCGCCGGAAGTACCCAACATGACGCCGCTGCACGACCTGTCGCAGATGAGTGATGCCCTGGCCGCCGAAGCGGCCCCGGCGGCCAAGCAGGATTTGCCCAACGCGCCGGTGGTCAAGGAGCTCGACGGCCAGCAGATTCGTTTGCCGGGTTACATCGTGCCGCTGGAAGTCAGCGAGGAAGGCCGCACCACGGATTTTTTGCTGGTGCCGTATTTCGGCGCCTGCATCCATGTACCGCCACCGCCGTCGAATCAGATCGTGCATGTGCAAAGCGAAATCGGGGTCAAGCTCGACGAGTTGTACCAGCCGTACTGGGTCGAAGGGCCGATGCAGGTCAAGCCGTCCACCAGTGAACTGGCCGATGCCGGGTATCAGATGCAGGCGCAGAAAATTTATGTGTATGAGCTGCCGGAGTGAGCCTGCTAGCAATGTGTTGTTGATCAGATAGCTATCGCGAGCAGGCTCGCTCCCACATTGGACCGGATTCCTTCTGAAGAAACTCGGTCAACTGTGGGAGCGAGCCTGCTCGCGATGGGGCCCTCAAGATTTCCTCATCATCGTTTTATTGAGCTGAGTCAATTAATAGACCCAGACTCATTGAGCTGAGTCAAAAGACCGGCCTAGAGCGCTCCGTACCATGGGACATCAATTTTAGATGCCCTCTGGAGCCCCCATGCAAAAGTCTCTGCTCAGCGCTTCCCTCGTCGCCCTTGCCCTCGCCTCTCCGCTCGCCCAGGCTCATACGGCTGGCGACATCATCGTTCGCGCCGGCGCCATTACCGTCAATCCAGAAGCCGACAGCTCCAGCGTCAAGGTCGACCGTGGCCCGCTGGCCGGCGCCGACCTGGGCGGCAAGGCAACCATGAGCAGCGACACACAATTAGGCCTGAACTTCGCCTACATGATCACCAACAACCTGGGCATCGAACTGCTGGCGGCATCGCCATTCGAGCACGATGTGAAGATCAAAGGCACCGCCCTGGGCGCGGCCAACAACAAGCTTGGTAGCCTCAAGCACCTGCCGCCGACCCTGAGCCTGGTCTACTACCCGCTCGACGCCAAGTCGGCCTTCCAGCCTTACGTCGGTGCCGGCATCAACTACACCTGGATCTACGATGAACACGTCGGCAGCGAAGCCAGCGCCAACGGCTTCAGCAACTTCCGGGCGAGCAACAGTTGGGGCATGGCGTGGCAAGTGGGCGCCGACTACATGCTGACCGACAACATCATGGTCAACGGCCAGATTCGCTACATCGACATCGATACCACCGCCTACGTGGACAACAACGCCGTGGCCAGCGGAACCCGGGCCAAGGTGAATGTCGATGTGGACCCTTGGATCTACATGGTGGGGTTGGGTTACAAGTTCTGACGCAAATTTAAAGATACGCAAATCCCTGTGGGAGCGAGCCTGCTCGCGATGGCGTTGGATCAGCCAGCATTCATGTTGACTGACCTACCGCTATCGCGAGCAGGCTCGCTCCCACATCAGGTTTGTGGCGGCTGAAAATTCAGCGCCCCAACAAGCGCGCCAACCCCTCACTCATCGGCGTTTGTTGTGGCAAGCTGAAGCGCTCCAACAACCGACGATTGTCAGCCCGGGAATGGCGGATGTCGCCAGAGCGCGCCGGGCCATAGCTGATCGGCGGCAGATCGCCCACCACCGCGGCCAAGGCCTGGAGCAATTGCTTGAGGGTCGTGGCCTGGTTCCAGCCGACGTTCACCGCGCCCACTTGCACTTCAGGTGTTTCGATGGCCTGCACCAGCAGGCCCACCAGGTCTTCGACGTAGACAAAATCCCGGGTTTGTTCGCCATCGCCGAACACAGTGATTGGCAGGCCTTTCTGCGCCCGCTCGCTGAAAATGCTGATGACTCCGGAATAGGGCGACGATGGATCCTGGCGCGGGCCGTAGATGTTGAAGAACCGGAACACCGCCGGCTCCAGCGCGTGCTGGCGGCGGTAGAAGTCCAGATAGAACTCGCTGGCCAGCTTGTCCGAGGCATACGGCGTGAGCGGGGCCTTGGGCGTGGCTTCGTCGATGGACTCACCCTCGCCGTTGTTACCGTAGACCGCTGCGCTGGAGGCGAACAGCACCCGTTTCACCCCCGCCTGGCGCATGGCTTCGCAGACATTCAGAGTGCCGATGAAATTGCTCTGGTGCGTACGCACCGGGTCGTCCACCGAGGCTTGCACCGAAGCCACCGCTGCCAGGTGCGCCACAGCGCTGCAACCGGCCACGGCCCGGGCTACCAGCGCCGCATTGGCCACGTCGCCTTCGATCAATTCAACCAGAGGGTTGTCCAGCGGCAGGTTACTGCGCTTGCCGGTGGACAAGTCATCGAGGATGCGGACCGAATGCCCCTTGGCGAGCAAGGCGTCGGTCAGGTGCGAACCAATGAAACCAGCACCGCCGGTGATTAAAACAGGACCTTCAGCCATGGCGATAAAACCTATCCAGTAAGCCCGGGAGTGCAGCGCGCCAGGCGCGGGGCTTGATCCCGAAAGTGTGCAGTATTTTCTTGCAGGCCAGCACCGCGTGCTGCGGTTCTTCCGTGGCGTCCGGCCGTGCGGCGTGTGCCTGGGGGGTAGGCGATTCGATTGCCAGAGGATGCAGCGCCCGGGCTTCGGTGAGGATCGCCTGACCCAACGCCAGCGGCGTGGTCGCCTCATGCCCGGCGTAATGGTAGGTACCCCACAGCGGTGCCGCGCAATCGAGTTGCTTGAGCACTGAGATGATCACCCGCGCCGCGTCGTCCACTGGCGTTGGGTTGCCTCGACGGTCGTCGGCCAACAGCAGCTCGTCGGGTTGTTCGGCCCGGCCCAGGAAACGGCCCAGGATGCCGTCGGCGCTGTCGTCCAGCAGCCAGCCGAAACGCAGCAGCACATGTTGTGGGCAGGTGGCGCGCACGCTTTGCTCGATCCGCCACAACGCTTGGCCGCGCAGGCCCAGGGGCACGGGTTCATCCTTCTCGCTGTACGCCGTGGCGCGGGAGCCGTCGAATACGCGATAGCTCGACGGTTGCAGCAAAATGATGTTGTGATGCTGGCACAGCTCGGCCAGGCGCTCAACGGCCCGCTCCTGGCTGGCCAGGCGCTGCTCGCTGACGGTTTCAGCCTGAAACCAGTCGAAGTAGTACGCCAGGTTGATCAAGGCGTCCGGCCGAGTGTCGTCCAGCAGCTGCGTCAGGCTCGCGGCATCCCAGCCGTCTTCGGGGGGGCGGGGGGCAAGAAAACCGATGTCTTCTTCCGCACCAAGGCGAATCAGCGCCTGCCCAAGGGCATTTCCGCCGCCCAGTAACATAAGGCGCATTCGCATAAAGTCAGCAGGCCCGGTCTGTTGGCAAAAGAAATAGGTCGACAACGCCCGCAGGCGTTGTCGGAATCGTTGCATTTTGCGGGTTTAGTGCGCAACCGTCATCCGTAAAGTGCAGATCCGGCATTGTGTAGGGTTCACAGGCCCTATCGCGAGCAGGCTCGCTCCCACAATGGAGCGAGTCTCTTCAGGAAGACCGCGGTCGAATGTGGGAGCGAGCCTGCTCGCGATGAGGTCCTCCCAGGCCAGGCATCGCTCAGAGGTACTTGCATCTTCCCCATCCCACCCGCATAACTGCCCACATGAATCTGCCCTTCCCAGCCGACCACGCCATGGCAGGCTTTCATCCCGCCGTTCGCGCCTGGTTCAGCCAGACATTCGCGGCGGTCACGGCCGCCCAGGCCCGGGCGTGGCCGTTGATCGGGCAGCGCCGTTCGACCCTGGTGGCCGCACCCACGGGATCGGGCAAGACCCTGACGGCGTTTCTTGCCGTACTTGATGACCTGGTACACCGGGGCCTGGAACAGGGCGGTCTGCCGGACCAGACCCTGGTGGTCTACGTCTCGCCGCTCAAGGCACTGAGTAACGATATCCAGATCAACCTGCAAAACCCACTGGCCGGCATCACCGAACAGCTGCGACAAATGGGCTTGCCGCCCTTGCACATCACCACCGCCGTGCGCACCGGCGACACACCACAAAAAGACCGTACGGCGATGCGCAAGACTGCGCCGCATATTCTGGTGACCACGCCTGAATCGCTTTACGTGCTGCTCGGCTCCGATTCCGGCCGGCAGATGCTCGCCAGCACCCGCACCGTGATTGTCGACGAAATCCACGCCATCGCCGCCAGCAAACGCGGCAGTCACCTGGCCTTGAGCCTGGAGCGTCTGCAAGCCTTGTGCGCCGAACCGCTGATGCGCATCGGCCTGTCCGCCACGCAAAAACCCATCGAAGCGGTGTCGCGCTTTCTCGTTGGCCAGGGACGCAGCTGTGAAATCGTCGACATCGGCCATGCCCGCCCCCGGGACTTGGACATTGAAGTGCCGCCAGTGCCGCTCTCGGCGGTGATGGCCAATGACGTGTGGGAACTGGTCTACAACCGCCTCGCCGACCTGGCCCGGGAACACCGCACCACGCTGGTGTTCGTCAACACCCGGCGACTGGCCGAACGCCTCAGCCGTCATTTGAGCGAACGCCTGGGCAAGCATGCCGTGGCCGCCCACCACGGCAGCCTCGCCAAGGAGTTTCGCCTGGACGCCGAGCAACGGCTCAAGCGCGGCGAGTTGCAGGTGCTGATTGCCACCGCGTCCCTGGAACTGGGCATCGATATCGGCGACGTCGACCTGGTGTGCCAGATTGCCTCGCCGCGATCGATCTCGGCGTTTTTGCAACGGGTCGGCCGCTCGGGCCATCAGGTTGGCGGCACGCCCAAGGGACGTCTGTTCGCCACCACCCGCGACGACTTGATCGAATGCGCCGCCCTGCTCGACTGCGTGCGCCGTGGCGAGCTGGACATCCTGCACATCCCCAAGGCGCCGCTGGATGTACTGGCCCAGCAGATCGTCGCCGAGGTCAGTTGCCAGGAATGGACGGAACAGGCGTTGCTGGAAACCTTTCGCCGTGCCGCCCCCTATGCCGAGCTGGACGACGGCCACTATCAGGCATTGCTGCAAATGCTCGCCGAGGGCCTCAATGGCCGTCAGGGCGTTCGCAGTGCGTATCTGCATCGCGACGCCGTCACCCGCACCCTGCGCGGGCGCCGGGGCAGCAAGCTGACCGCCGTGACCAGCGGCGGCACCATTCCGGACAACGCTGACTACAGCGTGCTGCTCGAACCCCAGGGATTGAACATCGGCAGCGTCAACGAAGACTTCGCCGTGGAGAGCATTGCCGGCGACGTGTTCCAGCTGGGCAATACCTCCTACCGCATCATTCGCGTCGAGACCGGTCGGGTCCGGGTCGAGGACGCCCAGGGCCAGCCGCCGACCATTCCGTTCTGGCTTGGCGAAGCCCCCGGGCGCAGCGCCGAGCTGTCCCAGGCGGTCGCCCGCCTGCAGGCCCAACTGGACCAACTGCTCGGTGCCACGCCGGGCAACTTGCAACCAACCCTCGACTGGCTGACCGGCACCTTGCAACTGAACCTGGCCAGTGCCGAACAAGTGGTGGATTACCTGGCTCCGGCACGCCTGGCCCTCGGCGCCCTGCCGTCCCAGGACACGTTGGTGATGGAGCGGTTTTTCGACGAGTCCGGCGGCACGCAACTGATCATCCATACGCCGTTCGGCAGCCGCATCAACCGCGCCTGGGGCCTGGCCCTGCGCAAGCGGTTCTGCCGTACCTTCAATTTCGAATTGCAGGCCGCCGCCAGTGAAGACGCCATCGTGCTGTCGCTGTCCACCAGCCACAGCTTCGAGCTGGACGAGGTCTGGCGCTATCTCAATAGCCACAGCGCCGAACAGATCTTGATCCAGGCCGTGCTGGATGCGCCGCTGTTCGGCGTGCGCTGGCGCTGGAATGCCGGTGTGGCCCTGGCCTTGCCGCGCTATTCGGGCGGGCGCAAAGTCGCTCCGCAGATCCAGCGCATGAAAAGCGAAGACTTGATCGCCAGCGTATTCCCGGACCAGATCGCCTGCCTGGAGAACCTTGCCGGCGAACGGGAAATCCCCGATCACCCACTGGTGGAACAGACCCTCGACGACTGCCTGCACGAAGCCATGGACAGCGAAGGCTGGCTGACGCTGTTGCGGCGCATGGAAGCGGGCGAGGTTCGCTTGATCAGCCGCGACCTGCCTGCGCCCTCGCCGCTGGCGGCGGAAATCCTCAGCGCTCGGCCCTACACCTTTCTCGACAACGCCCCGCTGGAAGAACGCCGCACCCAAGCGGTGATCAACCGGCGCTGGAGCGACCCGCAGTCTACCGACGACCTCGGCGCACTCGACGCCGACGCCATCCAGGCGGTCCGGGACGAAGCCTGGCCGGCCCCCACCAACCTCGATGAAATGCACGAGGCACTGATGAGCCTGGCCTGCATCGCCGACGGCGAGGCAAGTGCTCAAGGGGCGTGGTTGGACTGGCTGCAGGCCCTGGCCGAGCGCGGCCGCGCCAGTCATGTACAGATCAGCGCCGAATGGGGTCTGTGGGTGGCGCTGGAACGACTGACGTGTCTGCAAGCCATTTATCCACAGGCTCAATGGCGACCGCCGCTGACGCCGCTGGCCGGTTTTGATGAGCCCTGGGACCACGACGAAGCCGTGGTGGAGGTACTGCGCGCGCGGCTCAGCGCCTTCGGTCCGCTGCCGTTGAAGGCCATCGCCTATCCGCTGGGGTTATCGACCCCGACAATTACCCAAGCCCTGGCGCAACTGGAACAGCAAGGCTATGTGCTGCGCGGCCGATTCACCCCCGGCAGCGGACAGGAAGAATGGTGCGAGCGGCATTTGCTGGCGCGCATCCACCGCTACACCGTCAAGCGCCTGCGCCGGGAAATCGAGCCGGTGATGTTGCAGGATTTCATGCGATTCCTGTTCGACTGGCAGCATCTGTCGCCGTCCACTCAGGGTCGGGGCAGCGCGGTGCTGCCGGCAATCATCAGTCAGTTCGAAGGCTATCCGGCCGCCGCCTCGGCGTGGGACAGCGACCTGTTGCCGGCGCGAATCAAAGACTATTCCCCGAGCTGGCTCGATGAGCTGTGCCGCAGTGGCAAGCTGGTGTGGATTCGCCTGAGCGCTCGCCAGACGTTCTCTTCCAGCGCCTTGCGCAGCACGCCGATTGTGTTGCTGCCGCGCAATCAGGTCGCCCTTTGGAGCAGCCTGACCGAACAGACCCCACCCAGCGAGCTGTCACCCAAGACGCAAAAAGTCCATAAGGCCCTCAGCGAACACGGCGCGCTGTTTTTCGATGAGCTGATGCACGAGGCGCACTTGCTGCGCAGCGAGCTGGAAATCGCGTTACAGGAACTGGTAGGCGCCGGGCGGGTGAATGCCGACAGCTTCGCCGGGTTGCGCGCACTGATCACCCCTGCCAGTAAACGCCAGGCGCGCAGCAGTCGGCGCGGGCGCGGGGCGTTCGTCGGCGGCATGGATGATGCCGGGCGCTGGGCCTTGTTACGCCGCAGCGCCCCAGCGCCTGAGGAAGGAAACCGGTCAGCGCCCCTATCGCCCGATACCCTGGAACACATTGCGATGACCTTGTTGCGCCGTTATGGCGTGGTGTTTTGGCGCCTGCTGGAGCGGGAAGCGGATTGGTTGCCGAGCTGGCGCGAGTTACTGCGTACTTTTCATCGCCTGGAGGCACGGGGAGAGATTCGCGGCGGACGTTTTGTCAGCGGCCTGGCAGGCGAGCAGTTCGCCCTGCCCGAAGCCATTCCATTGCTACGGGAAGTGCGCCGCCGCCCCAGCGACGGCGCCTTGGTCGCGGTGTGCGGCGTCGACCCGCTGAACCTGGCCGGCACCTTGTTACCGGGCGCGAAAGTGCCGGCACTGGCGAGCAATCGGCTGGTGTATCGCGATGGCCTGCCGGCGGCGGCGCAGATCGCGGGCAAACAGCATGTGTGGCTGGAGCTGGATGCGCATGGCATGGCTGAGGTGAGGAACAAGCTGATTCAACACCTTTGATCCAACGCCACAAAATCCGTGGCGAGGGAGCTTGCTCCCGCTGGGCTGCGCAGCAGACCCAAAATCCTGATCGGCTCGATTCAAAGATCAGCCCAACAGCGACGGCTGCTACGCAGCCGAGCGGGAGCAAGCTCCCTCGCCACGGGTGATTGAGTAGGGCAAGCAGAACATGGAACGCTCACATCCCCTCACCGCCGGTAACTCCATCGAAACTTTCTACCCCGCGCGACAGTCATCAAAAGACACAGGCGGTACGAGGTCATTGGCACGGGAGGGACACATGACGGCGATCCACATTGGCATTTCCGGTTGGCGTTACACGCCTTGGCGGGGGGATTTCTACCCCAAGGGGCTGACCCAGAAACGGGAATTGCAATTCGCCTCGCGAGCGGTCAACAGCATCGAAATCAATGGATCGTTCTACGCCCTGCAACGCCCCGAACGGTATGCCCAGTGGTATGCCGAGACACCGCCCGGCTTTGTCTTCAGCGTCAAGGCGCCGCGGTTCATCACCCACATCAAGCGTCTTCGGGACATTCACAAGCCGTTGGCCAATTTCTTCGCCTCCGGGGTGCTGGAGCTCAAGGACAAACTGGGGGCGATCCTCTGGCAGTTTCCTCCGAGTTTCAAATTCGACCCTGAGCTGTTCGAAGACTTCCTCAAGCAGCTGCCCCATAACACCGAAGATGCCGCCGCCCTGGCCCGGGAGCACGAGCCACGCCTGAACGGTCACGCCAGCACCCAGACCGACAAGAAGCGGCCGCTGCGCCACGCGGTGGAGATCCGGCATGAAAGCTTCATCGATCCCCACTTCATCACCCTGCTCAAACGCTACGACGTGGCGCTGGTGATCGCCGACACCGCGGGCAAATGGCCTTATCGCGAAGACGTCACCAGCGACTTCGTGTACTTGCGCCTGCACGGTGCCGAGGAGCTGTACGCCAGCGGTTACACCGATGCGGCCTTGAAGCGCTGGGGCGAAAGAATCGAGGCCTGGAGCCACGGCACGCAACCGCGCGATGCCCACTTGATCGATCCGAAAAAGAAACCCCGCGCCCGCAAGAGCCGGGAGGTGTTCTGCTATTTCGACAACGACATCAAAGTCCGTGCGCCCTATGACGCGCGTCACCTGCTGGAGCACTTCGACCTGGACAAGGACCTCGCTACCGCCCCCGGCAAGTGCCCGGCCGAGGGGGTATTGCCATGAGCATCCCGGAATCCACCGAAACGACTCGCGACCCGACCCACAATCAGTTGCAAGACATCGATCGGGTCAGCCACTTCACCGTCCTGACGGTCAACACCCATAAAGGTTTCACCGCCCTGAACCGGCGCTTCATCCTGCCGGAATTGCGCGAGGCGGTGCGCAGTGTGTCCGCCGACGTGGTGTTCTTGCAGGAAGTCCACGGCACCCACGAGCATCATCCGCAGCGCTACACCAATTGGCCGAGCATGCCGCAATACGAGTTCCTCGCCGACAGCCTCTGGCCGCAGTTCGCCTACGGGCGCAACGCGGTGTACCCGGCGGGCGACCACGGCAACGCGTTGTTGTCCAAATTCCAGATCATCCGCCACGACAATCTGGACGTGTCCATCAGCGGCCATGAAAGCCGCGGCATGCTCCACAGCGTGCTGCGCCTGCCGGGCGGCGACGGGCGGGAGATCCATGCCATTTGCGTCCATCTGGGGTTGCGCGAGGGGCATCGTGTCGAGCAATTGAAACTGCTTTGCCAGCGTTTGAGCGAACTGCCGCCCGAGGCGCCGGTCATCGTCGCTGGGGACTTCAATGACTGGCGCGGCAAAGCCAGCGATCTGCTCGAACCCAGCGGTCTGCGTGAGGTGTTCGCCGAGCAATGGGGCAAGCCGGCCCGCAGTTTTCCAGCGCGCCTGCCAGTCCTGCGTCTGGACCGCATCTACGTGCGCAACCTCAAGGCCCGTCATCCCAAGGTATTGAACGTACGCCCCTGGTCGCACCTTTCCGACCATGCACCGCTTTCGGTGGAGATCGAATTATGAGCGCGACAATGAACAAGGCGACGGTGGAACAGGTGCAGATTCCGCCGACGGAGCGCAATCCGGCGCTGGTGGACATCGAATACGGTTGGCACGGCAACAACCGGGTCACTCTCTTGGAGAACGGCGAGGAATATTTCCCCAGGGTCTTCGAGGCCATACGCCGGGCCGAAAAGGAAATCCTCCTTGAGACCTTCATTCTGTTCGAGGACAAAGTCGGTATCGAGCTACGGGACCTGTTGGTGGACGCGGCCAGGCGCGGCGTGCGTATCACCGTTAATCTGGACGGTTTTGGCTGCGGTGAGCTGACCCCGGAATTTCTGGCCACGTTGAGCGATGCCGGGGTGCGTTTGCAGATATTCGATCCCGCGCCCCGGCACCTGGGGATCCGCACCAATTGGTTCCGGCGCCTGCATCGCAAGATCGTGGTGGTGGACGGTGTGATCGCGTTTATCGGCGGGATCAATTTTTCCGCGGACCATCTGGGCGACTTCGGTCCCGAGGCCAAGCAGGATTACTCCGTGGAGGTCAAAGGCCCGGCGGTGGTGGATATCCATCACTTTGCGCTGTTGCAGAGCGGTCGGCCCAGCCGGGCCAAATTTTGGTGGCAACGCCGCCGAAGCCGCCGCGACGCGCTGGCCTTCAACGATCATGACGGTCAGGTGCGGCTGGTCTATCGCGACAACCATGAGCATCAGACCGACATCGAAGAGGTGTACCTGCAAGTGTTACGCAGTGCCCAGCGGCGCGTGGTCATTGCCAATGCTTATTTCTTTCCCGGTTACCGCCTGCTGCGCGAAATCCGCAATGCGGCGCGGCGCGGCGTGGAAGTACGACTGATCCTGCAGGGCCAGCCGGACATGATGATCGCCAAGCTCGCGGCGCGGATGCTTTACAACTATCTGCTCAAGGCCGGCGTGGTGATCTACGAGTATTGCGAACGGCCGTTGCACGGAAAAGTCGCGCTGGTGGATGAGGATTGGAGCACTGTGGGCTCAAGCAACCTCGACCCGCTGAGCCTGTCCCTGAACCTGGAAGCCAATGTGCTGATCCGCGACCGGGCCTTCAACCGTGAATTGTTCGAGCGCCTCGATCATCTGAGCCGCAACCATTGCACTGCCATGCCGGCCAATCCGGCTCCTCGGGGCTTGCTGTGGCGCATGACCATCGGTTTCATGGTGTTTCACTTCCTGCGCCACTTTCCGGCTTGGGCCGGCTGGCTGCCGGCCCATAAACCGCGCCTGAAACCTTTTTCGCCGCCCACGGCGGTTCGGAGCGAACCCCATGAACCACTCTGACGCGCACACGGCGCCCAGTGATGCCCACGCGGCCGAACACAGCAAAGCCAAATCACGCTGGAGCCGCTGGAAACGCCCACTGACCCTGGCCTTCTTCCTGCTGCTGATCGTATTGTTCACGGCCCTGGCCCGGCGCATCGACTGGGCCGAAGTGTTCGCCACCCTGGCGGACTTCAAACTGCGCACATTGCTCATCGCCGCTGCGCTGACCGTTACCAGCTTCATCACTTACGCCTGCTTCGACCTGATCGGCCGCACCTACATACGGCAGAAACTGGGCTGGCGGCAGATATTGCCGGTGGGGGTGATCAGTTACGCCTTCAATCTGAACCTCAGTGCCTGGGTCGGCGGCATCGCCATGCGCTACCGGCTGTATTCGCGGCTGGGGGTGAGTAACGGGAACATCGCCAAAATTCTCGGCCTGAGCCTGGCCACGAACTGGTTCGGCTATATGACGTTGGCGGGGGTGGTGTTCAGCAGCGGCCTGGTCACGATGCCGCCGGGCTGGAAACTGAGCAGCACTGCGCTGCAAGGCGTGGGCGTGCTGCTGTTGTGCATCAGTGCCGGTTACCTGGTGGCCTGCAGGTTCTCCAAGCGTCGGGCCTGGACGATCCGCGGCATGGAAATCAACCTGCCGTCGCTGCGCATGGCGGGGCTGCAACTGGCGCTGGGGGCGTTGAACTGGTCGTTGATGGCGGCGGTGATCTTCACCCTGCTGCCGGGCAAGCTGGATTATCCGGTGGTGCTCGGGGTGCTGATGATCAGCAGCATTGCCGGAGTCATCACGCACATTCCGGCGGGGTTGGGGGTGTTGGAGGCGGTGTTTATCGCGCTGCTGCAGCACGAGGTTTCTCGCGGCAGCCTGCTGGCGGGGCTGATTGCCTATCGGGCGATCTATTTCATCTTGCCGTTGTTGATCACGGTGGTGATGTACCTGGTGATCGAGGCGAAGGCCAAGGCGTTGCGGGTCAAGCCGGGGCCTAAGTGACGGGTTCGGAGTTCTAGGTTGGCTGAGCGGGCCCCATCGCGAGCAGGCTCGCTCCCACAGGAGGTCTTTGGTGGACAGGAAGTCTGTGTTCGCCGCAGATCAATTGTGGGAGCGAGCCTGCTCGCGATAAGGCCCGCATGAACCCAACGCAATCAACGCGACTGAATAATGCTCAACCGCTCGCCCACCACCATCTCGGTGATCCAGTCCACCAGGATCGAGGTGTAAGCCTGTTGGGATACCGGGTCGCTCAAGGCATGGTCGGCGCCGTCGATGATCCGGTGCGTCAGCGAATGGGTCTGCTGGCACGCCGCTCGGTAGCTCATGATCGTCGCATGGGGCACATGGTCGTCAGTCTCCGACTCCACCAGCAATACATCACCCGTGAACTGCGAACATGCGTGCAAGGCGCGGTTGGTGTCGGCGTGCACCAGGGTACTGCGGTAATCCAGCAGGTCCGTCTTGTCCAGGTCACGCTTGGGCGTGTGCCATTGCTCGTCGCGGTACAGCGCCGGCACCCGCAGTGCCAGCCAGCGCACCGGCCGCAGCAACGTCAGGATCGCGGCCAGGTAACCGCCGTAGCTGGTGCCCACCACGGCGATCGCCGAGGTATCCAAGGCTGGATGGGCGAGCAGCCGATCATAGGCGGTGAGCAAATCCCGCAGGTTATCTTCCCGAGTTACCCGGGATAACGGAATGCCCGCTCCGCCGGTATGCCCGCGCAAGTCGAAGGTCAGGCAGACGCAGCCCAGGCCGGCGATGCCTTTGGCTCGCTCCAGGTCCCGTTCCTGGCTACCGCCCCAACCGTGGACGAACAACACCCCCGGGACCTTCGACTTGGGACTCAGGAAGGTCCCGTTCATGAGTTCGTCGTCGATCTCGATCTGAATGGTTTCGCTTCTAGCCGTCATAGGAATGAACCGTTACGTATTTAAGAAGAAAGTCTCCATTGTGCGCCGGGCCGCGATACACCTCCTTGGCTCCGGGAGGCAGCGGCTGGTCCGTGTAGGTCTCCACCGAGGACACACGGACCGCGCTGGACGAAGGATCCTCAATGAACGCCTGTAACGCTGCGAGCTCAGCACTGCTGGCCCCGCCCATGCGCCATGACTGCTCCAGCACTCCGCCACGAGGCTGACCACCGACGTCGATGCCCTGGGCTATGTCGTAATTGCGTCGCGAGGCAAAAAATCTTGGAAATGCCTGATTGGCGGCATCGTCAAACACCTGCGCCAACCGCACCGCCTCACGCACATCGTCGGGCAACTCAAGTTTGAGCAACTCAATATAGCCGCCCTGCACCGCCAACAGGTCCGAGCCGCCGTAAACTTCCAGCCCTTCACTGTCCCGCGTCAGATGTTGCACACCGCAGTAACTCAAGATCTTGCCATTGATGAAGCTCTGGCCGACGCTCTGGGTCTTGACCTGTTCGAGATTCTGCTCAAGCACCACACCGTCGCGAAACACCGCTTGGGCCTCGGGGCCGGCGGCGATTTCATCGAACTGCGCCAGACTCTTGATCACCCGCTGATCGCGTCCGGCACAGGCATGGATAGGCTTGAAGCGGATCGCTCCGGTGTACAGCAGATGCTCGGCGGCCTGGCGCGCATCCTGAAGCGCAAACACCGTCACGCCATCGAGTACCGCACCCCGGGTCAACTTGGCAAACAGCGGTGACCAGCCCACGGGCGTCACCGCATGCCTGTTCAGCAGACCGTGGGTGATTGCCTTGGTGCAGATAAAATCATGCTCGACGTAACCACCCCATAAATCCTCCGGTCCTTTGACGCCCAGGCGCAGCGCTGCCTCGGCACCTATTACGGTTTGCGTGGGCAACACGTACAGATCATGCCCACCATGGTGCTGTTCGTCATAACTGCCGCCGTATTCAAGCCCCAGAATCTGCGCCAGCCAACGGGCCAACGCCCGATTGGTTTCAACTTCATGAAGCGGTGCGTGGGGGTTGGTCGAATGGTCCACTACCAGTTTGTTGCGATTGACCGTCGTCATGCGGTGCCCTTTTAACTGCGCTCGATGGCTTTAGGTAAAGGGGTGCAGAGATCAGGCCAACGGTGTTGCGAGCCAGGACGAGCAACGAAACGGGCGTCTCGGGGAGAATTGATAGCACCGGGCCTGTTTCATTCTGCACGACACCATGAGGACATCCGGCAAATTGCACGACGACTGCACCGGTCTCAGCCTGTGTGACGAGGGGATTGATGACTACTTTGGAATATTCATCGGGCTTACCCCAAACCTCGCCCGATAATCACTGGGCGCCAACCCGGTAATCTTCTTGAACGTCGCGCGAAAAGCCCCCGGGTCCTGATAACCCACCGTCCAGGCAATGTGATCGATGGTGCCATTGGTGAACTCCAGCATTTCCCGGGCCTTGCCGACGCGCAGGTGCTGGCAGTATTCGGTGGGTTTGAGCCCGGTGGCGGCGCGAAACCTGCGCAGGAATGTGCGTTCCTCCAGCCCGGCCCGTTCGGCCATGGCGCCGAGGGAAACGTCCACCGCGCCGCTGCCTTGCAACCAGTGCTGGACCTTGAGTATGGCCGAGTCGCCGTGTCCGAGGATGGGCGCAAAGTTACTGCCGCATTGGCTAGCGCTGTCGCTGTGTTCGATTACCAGAAACTGCGCCGTGCGCGTGGCGATGCTGGGTCCGAGCAGGCGGTCCACCAGCCGTAGCCCCAGCTCCGACCAGGCCATCAGCCCAGCCGTGGTAATCAAGTCGCCATCGTCGACGATGGGCTTGTCAGCGTTGAGCTTGATCTTCGGATAACGCGCGGCAAAGGTCTTGGCCGAGGTCCAGTGGGTCGTGGCACTGCGCCCATCGAGCAGGCCGCTTTCGGCCAACAGAATCGAACCAACACACACCCCGCCGAGCACGGTGCCGCTCGCATGCTGCGCACGCAGCCAATCCATCAGCGTTGGCGATGCCAGGTCTTCATCGAAGCCGGCGATGGACGGCGGAATCAGCAATGCCAGCAAAGGGCCCGACGGGCCGGTTTCGCTGTCGAAGACCCGCTGTGGCGCCTCGTCGTTGTCGGTCTGCCAATGACTGACCCGCAGCCGCGGCAACGGCGCGCTGGCGTGCTCGGCCGCGATCCGCTGGGCCACGGCGAACAGATCGGTCAAGCCATGCACCGCCGCCAGTTGCGCGCCGGGGTAGATAAGCACCCCAAGCTCGGCGATTGCCCTTTGCTGCGCCATTGTCAGTTTTCCCCCGCTTATTGTCGTTGCGGCCAATCCTCGAACCGGCGGTAAAAGCCAATACTGGCGCCCTACCCAACCTGATCAAGGAAGCCCTCATGTCCAAGCAAGCGCTCATCGTAGTCGATATCCAAAACGACTACTTCCCCCAAGGCAAATGGCCGCTGGTCGGTGCCGACGCCGCCGCCGATAACGCCGCACGGTTGATCGATGCCTTTCGCCAGGCAGGGAACAGCGTGGTGCACATCCGCCACGAATTCACCTCCGACGACGCGCCCTTCTTCACCCCAGGCTCCGAAGGCGCACAATTGCACCCCAAGGTGCTTAACCGCGCCGACGAGCCGGTGGTGCTCAAACACTTCGTCAACTCGTTTCGCGAAACCGAACTGCAAACCATCCTTGACCGCAACGGCATTAAACATTTGGTGATCGTCGGCAGCATGAGCCACATGTGCATCGACGGGATCGCCCGGGCGGCGGCGGACATGGGCTACGAGGTCACGGTGATTCACGATGCTTGTGCCAGCCGCGATCTGGAGTTCAATGGGCTCGTCGTCCCGGCGGCTCAAGTACATGCAGCTTTCATGTCGGCACTGGGGTTTGCCTATGCGAATGTGGTGAGCACTGAACAATTTTTGGCTGCCAGCCACTGAGTCATGCCGCAAGCGGCAAATTCCAGGCTAAAAAAAACCGCGCTTCGTAAATCGAAGCGCGGTTTTGTCTTTAGCTTGAAGCTCGCTGCTGGAAGCTTTCAGATGCTTTAGAACGGAATATCGTCATCAAAGCTGTCGAAATCCGGAGCCGGTTGCGGCGCGGCCTGTTGCGGAGCCGCTGGGCGCTCACGTTGTGGCTGTGGCGCCGACTGCGGACGCGGCGCCTGCTGACGCGGGGCCGGAGCCGACTGCTGGTAGTTGTTGCCACCTTGCTGCTGGTCACCCTGTGGACGACCGCCCAGCAGTTGCATGGTGCCTTGCATGTCGACCACGATTTCGGTGGTGTAGCGCTTGATGCCGTCTTTTTCCCACTCGCGGGTCTGCAGCTTGCCTTCGATGTACACCTGCGAACCTTTGCGCAGGTATTCACCGGCGATTTCAGCCACCTTGCCGAACATCGACACGCGGTGCCATTCGGTCTTCTCGACCTTCTGGCCAGTCTGCTTGTCGGTCCACTGTTCGCTGGTCGCCAGACTCAGGTTGGTCACAGCGTTGCCATTGGGCAGGTAGCGAACTTCGGGATCCTGGCCGCAAGTACCGACCAATATGACTTTGTTAACCCCACGGGCCATAACGTTCTCCTAGGCTTCGCACGTGGTCGGGGCCGGGTTGTTCACCAGGCGCTCGAGCGTCGCGCGATCCAATAATTCGGTGTCCAGTTTGATATAAACGGCCGCTTCGTCGGCGACCACCACTGCATCGGTTACTCCAACGACGGCCTTAAGGCGCTCGGTCAGGCCTGCTTCGCGGATGGCTTCGGGCGACAACGGCAAGCGCAGGCTCGTCACATACGGAGGTTCGCGCATGGTAACAGCAAAGGCTAGCCAAAGTGCAGCCAGCGCGGCGCATCCCAGGAACACAACCGACAAACCGCCATGCTGGAACAGCCAGCCGCCGAGGATCCCGCCCAACGCCGAGCCGAGGAACTGGCTGGTGGAGTAAACCCCCATCGCCGTGCCCTTGCCGCCCGCCGGTGAAACCTTGCTGATCAGCGACGGCAGCGACGCCTCCAGCAGATTGAATGCGGTGAAGAACACCACTGTGCCGATCACCAGGGCCCGCAGGCTGTCGCCGAACTGCCAGAAGAATAGCTCAGTGAGCATCAGCGTCACGACGGCGCCGAGCAAAACTCGTTTCATTTTGCGTCGCTTCTCGCCATAGATGATGAACGGGATCATGGCGAAAAACGAAATCAGCAGCGCAGTCAGGTAAACCCACCAGTGCTGCTCCTTGGGCAAGCCGGCCTTCTCCACCAGCGCCAGCGGCAAGGCAACGAAGCTGGACATCAACATGGCATGGAGCACGAAGATGCCCAGGTCCAGGCGCAACAGGTCCGGGTGCTTGAGCGTCGGGATCAGTGCCTGACGGGCCACCCCTGATTCGCGGTGCTGCAACGGCCCGGTGGAGCGCGGCACCATGAACGCCACGATCAGGATGCCCACCAGCGCCATGGCCCCCGTGACCAGGAACAGGCCCGACAAGCCAAAAGCCCGGGTCAGCAACGGCCCGACGACCATGGCAACGGCGAATGACAGCCCGATCGTCATGCCGATCATGGCCATGGCCTTGGTCCGATGTTGTTCGCGGGTCAGGTCCGACAGCAAAGCCATGACGGCAGCGGAAATCGCCCCGGCGCCTTGCAGGATACGTCCGGCGATCACGCCCCAGATCGAATCGGCATTGGCCGCCAGCACACTGCCCAGGGCGAAGACAATCAAGCCCAGGTAGATGACGGGACGCCGGCCGATGCGGTCGGAAATGACCCCGAACGGGATCTGGAAAATCGCCTGGGTCAGGCCGTACGCGCCAATCGCCAACCCGATGAGGGCCGGGGTCGCGCCTGCCAGATCCATCCCATAGGTCGCCAGCACCGGCAACACCATGAACATGCCCAGCATACGAAAGGCGAACACAAGAGCCAGACCGCTTGCCGCGCGGGTCTCGCCGCTGCTCATGCGTTCGCTGTGGGGATCGTGCATGGAAAAACCTCGTGTGAACCGGCGGCGATTCTACCAGTCCCATCGATTGAGGGGGTATATCGCGACCGTTTGCCGCGCAGTCTTCATGTATGACTGTAAACTCACTTTCAATAGTGTGCATCCATCCAGTATTTGCCCGTATACTCCTACGTTTTCGACGCCCGCCGAGCGAGGCCACTTTGGACAAGATCCTGATTCGTGGGGCCCGTACCCACAACCTGAAGAACATCGACCTGACCCTGCCACGGGACAAGCTGATCGTCATCACCGGCCTGTCCGGATCCGGCAAATCATCCCTGGCCTTCGACACCCTGTACGCCGAAGGCCAGCGGCGCTATGTCGAATCGCTGTCGGCCTACGCCCGGCAGTTCCTGTCGATGATGGAAAAACCCGACGTCGACACCATCGAAGGCCTGTCGCCGGCGATTTCCATCGAACAGAAGTCGACCTCCCACAACCCGCGCTCAACCGTAGGCACCATCACCGAGATCTACGATTACCTGCGCCTGCTGTATGCGCGAGTCGGTATTCCCCGGTGCCCCGACCACGACATCCCGCTGGAGGCGCAGACCGTCAGCCAGATGGTCGATCTGGTGCTGGCCCAGCCCGAAGGCAGCAAGTTGATGCTGCTGGCGCCGGTCATCCGCGAGCGTAAGGGCGAACACCTGATGGTCTTCGAAGAATTGCGCGCCCAAGGCTTTGTTCGGGCACGGGTCAACGGCAAGCTGTGCGAGCTGGACGAACTGCCGAAGCTGGATAAACAGAAAAAGCATTCGATCGATGTAGTGGTCGACCGTTTCAAGGTCCGGGCCGACCTGCAGCAGCGGCTGGCCGAGTCCTTCGAGACGGCGCTGAAACTGGCCGACGGCATCGCCCTGGTAGCGCCGATGGACGACGAGCCCGGCGAAGAAATCATCTTCTCGGCGCGCTTCGCCTGCCCGATCTGCGGCCACGCCATCAGCGAGCTGGAACCCAAGCTGTTCTCCTTCAACAACCCGGCCGGCGCGTGCCCGACCTGCGATGGCCTGGGGGTCAAGCAGTTCTTCGACACCAAACGTCTGGTCAATGGCGAACTGACCCTGGCCGAAGGCGCGATTCGCGGCTGGGATCGGCGCAACGTCTATTACTTCCAGATGCTCGGGTCGCTGGCGGCCCATTACAAGTTCAGCCTGGACAAACCCTTCAACGAACTGCCCGCCGACAAGCAGAAATTCATCCTGCACGGCAGCGGTTCGCAAAGTGTCGACTTCAAATACCTGAACGACCGTGGCGATATCGTCAAACGCTCCCACCCGTTCGAAGGCATCGTGCCGAACCTGGAGCGGCGCTATCGCGAGACCGAATCGGCCAGCGTGCGCGAAGAACTGGCCAAGTTCCTCAGCACCCAGCCCTGCCCAGACTGCCGTGGTACCCGTTTGCGTCGAGAGGCGCGACATGTGTGGGTGGGTGAGAAAACCCTGCCAGCGGTGACCAATCTGCCGATTGGCGACGCTACCGACTACTTCGGCGGCTTGAAACTCACCGGGCGCCGGGGCGAAATTGCCGACAAGATCCTCAAGGAAATCCGCGAACGCCTGCAATTCCTGGTGAACGTCGGACTGGACTACCTGACCCTCGATCGCAGCGCAGATACCCTCTCTGGTGGCGAAGCCCAGCGTATTCGCCTGGCCAGCCAAATCGGTGCCGGCCTGGTCGGGGTGATGTACATCCTCGATGAACCGTCCATTGGCCTGCACCAGCGGGACAACGACCGACTGCTCGGGACGCTGAAGCACCTGCGGGACATTGGTAACACGGTGATCGTGGTCGAGCACGACGAAGACGCGATCCGCCTGGCGGATTACGTCGTGGACATCGGCCCCGGCGCAGGCGTGCATGGTGGACATATCGTCGCCCAGGGCACGGCCGCCGAAGTCATGGCACACCCCGACTCCCTGACCGGCAAATACCTGTCGGGCCGGGTAAAGATCAAGGTCCCAGCCAAACGTACGCCGCGCAACAAGAAGCTGTCGCTGAGCCTCAAGGGCGCCCGTGGCAACAACTTGCGCAACGTCGACCTGGACATCCCGATTGGCCTGCTGACTTGCGTGACCGGCGTGTCCGGCTCCGGCAAATCGACGCTGATCAACAACACCCTGTTCCCCCTCAGCGCCACGGCCCTGAACGGCGCCACTACCCTGGAAGCCGCTGCCCACGACAGCATCAAGGGCCTGGAGCATCTGGACAAGGTCGTCGACATCGACCAGAGCCCCATCGGCCGCACACCGCGTTCCAACCCGGCGACTTATACCGGGCTGTTCACGCCGATCCGCGAACTGTTTGCCGGCGTGCCGGAGTCCCGTTCACGCGGCTATGGCCCGGGGCGCTTCTCGTTCAACGTCAAGGGCGGACGGTGCGAAGCCTGCCAGGGCGACGGTCTGATCAAGGTCGAAATGCACTTCTTGCCGGACATCTATGTGCCGTGCGACGTGTGCAAGAGCAAGCGCTACAACCGCGAAACCCTGGAGATCAAGTACAAGGGCAAGAATATCCACGAAACCCTCGAGATGACCATCGAAGAGGCCCGGGTGTTCTTTGATGCAGTGCCGGCGCTGGCGCGCAAGCTCCAGACGCTGATGGATGTGGGGCTGTCGTACATCAAGCTTGGCCAATCGGCGACGACGTTGTCCGGCGGTGAGGCCCAGCGGGTCAAACTGTCTCGCGAGCTGTCCAAGCGCGATACCGGCAAGACCCTGTACATCCTCGACGAGCCGACCACGGGCCTGCACTTCGCCGATATCCAGCAATTGCTCGACGTCCTGCATCGTCTTCGCGACCACGGCAACACCGTGGTGGTGATCGAGCACAACCTGGATGTAATCAAGACGGCGGACTGGCTGGTAGACCTGGGGCCGGAAGGCGGTTCCAAGGGCGGTCAAATCATCGCGGTGGGTACGCCAGAGGAAGTGGCCGAGATGAAGCAGTCGCACACTGGCTACTACCTCAAGCCGTTGCTGGAGCGTGACCGGGATTGATGTAACCGGACACGAAAAAGCCCCTGTCATTTGTTTGATGACAGGGGCTTTTTGTTTTTCTGTGGGAGCGAGCTTGCTCCCACAATGACCTCATCAGAACTGCGACTGCAGGTAATTCTCCAACCCGATCAACTTGATCAAACCCAACTGCTTCTCGAGCCAGTAGGTATGGTCTTCTTCGGTGTCGGCGAGTTGGATGCGCAGGATCTCGCGGGACACGTAATCGTTGTGCTGCTCGCAGAGCTCGATGCCCTTGCACAGCGCGGCACGGACTTTGTATTCCAGGCGCAGGTCGGCAGCGAGCATGTCTGGAACCGTGGTGCCGATGTCCAGATCATCCGGGCGCATGCGTGGCGTGCCTTCGAGCATCAGGATCCGACGCATCAACGCATCGGCGTGCTGCGCCTCTTCTTCCATCTCATGGTTGATACGTTCGTAGAGCTCGGTAAAACCCCAGTCCTCGTACATCCGCGAGTGGATGAAATATTGATCACGGGCTGCCAGTTCACCTGTCAGCAGCGTGTTGAGGTAATCGATTACGTCTGGGTGACCTTGCATCGCCCTACATCTCCACAAGCTTTGAAGGCTCTAGTTTGACCCAAGCTGACCGCAAGGTCACTCGCCTATCGCAATAAAAGCGAAGAAAATCCGAGAAAAACCGGTTAAATAACGCAAAAACCGCCCAATTGAGGGCGGTTCTGCTTCTCGTTTAGACTTAGTTAAGCTGTACGCCCAACGCTTTCGCAATGCCTTCACCATAAGCGACATCCGCCTTGAAGAAGTGCCGCAACTGACGATCGACGACATCCGCCGATACGCCGGCCATTGCACCCGCGATGTTGCTGATCAGCAGGGCTTTCTGCGCATCATTCATCAAGCGGAACAGCGCACCGGCGTGACTGTAGTAGTCGGTATCTTCGCGGTGATCGTAACGGTCTGCCGAACCACCGAGCGCCAGGGCCGGCTCTGCATAACGCGGAGCCTGCTTGGGGGCCTCGGCGTAGCTGTTTGGCTCGTAGTTTGGTGCGGCACCACCATTGCTGCCGAACGCCATCGCACCGTCGCGCTGGTAAGTGTTGACCGGGTTGCGCGGCGCGTTGACTGGCAATTGCTGGTGATTGGTGCCCACACGGTAGCGGTGCGCATCAGCGTAGGCGAATACACGACCTTGCAGCATGCGGTCTGGCGAAAGGCCAACCCCTGGAACCATATTGCTCGGCCCGAACGCCGCCTGCTCAACCTCAGCGAAGTAGTTCAGCGGGTTACGGTTGAGTTCCAGCTCGCCGACCTCGATCAACGGAAACTCCTTCTGCGACCAGGTCTTGGTCACGTCGAACGGGTTCTCGTAATGGGCCGCCGCTTGGGCCTCGGTCATGATCTGGATGCAGACGCTCCATTTAGGGAAGTCACCACGCTCGATCGCATTGAACAGATCACGCTGAGCGTAATCCGGGTCGGTACCCGCCAGGCGTGCAGCTTCAGCCGGCGCCAGGTTCTTGATCCCTTGCTTGGTCTTGTAGTGCCATTTCACCCAGTGACGCTCACCTTGGGCGCTGATCAGGCTGTAGGTGTGACTGCCAAAGCCGTGCATGTGACGGTAGCCATCGGGGATGCCACGATCAGAGAACAGGATGGTGACCTGGTGCAACGCTTCCGGCGAATGCGACCAGAAATCCCACATCATTTGGGCGCTTTTCAGATTGCTTTGGGGCAGACGTTTCTGGGTGTGGATGAAGTCGGGGAATTTCAGCGGATCGCGGATGAAGAACACTGGGGTGTTGTTACCCACGATGTCCCAGTTACCTTCCTCGGTGTAGAACTTCAGGGCGAAACCACGTGGATCGCGCTCAGTATCAGCAGAGCCACGCTCACCGCCCACGGTGGAAAAGCGCAGGAACGTTGGGGTCTGCTTGCCGACCGACTCAAACAGCTTGGCGCTGGTGTACTGGGTGATATCCCGGGTTACGGTAAATGTGCCATAAGCGCCCGATCCCTTGGCGTGAACACGGCGCTCGGGAATGTTCTCGCGATTGAAGTGAGCGAGCTTCTCGATAAGGTGGAAGTCGTCAAGCAACAGCGGGCCACGTGGGCCGGCGGAGCGAGAGTTCTGGTTATCGGCGACAGGAGCGCCGCTGGCGGTCGTAAGCGTTTTGGTCTGGCTCATGCTCAATCTTCCTAGGTCGGTCTTCGAACTGCCGGCTAATCGGCTGAAAAGGAGTATTGATCATGATAGTGACAGTATCCAAATTCATTAAATCATGGATATCGATAGTCATTATCTAATGACGCCTGTTGGCAGAGCAAAACAAGGCGAAGCGCACTTTTATTTTTCGACCGCACACAAAAAACCGGGCGCTAGGCCCGGTTTTTTGTATGTTGCCGTCTTACTCAGCGGATACAGCTTCACCGCTGGTAGCACGATCAACCAACTCGACGTACGCCATAGGCGCGTTGTCGCCAGCGCGGAAACCGCACTTGAGGATGCGCAGGTAGCCACCCTCACGGGTAGCATAACGCTTGCCCAGGTCGTTGAAGAGCTTACCAACGATAGCTTTCGAGCGAGTACGGTCGAAAGCCAGACGGCGGTTAGCCAGGCTGTCTGTCTTGGCCAAAGTGATCAGCGGCTCAGCAACGCGGCGCAGTTCTTTGGCTTTCGGCAGTGTAGTTTTGATCAGCTCGTGCTCGAACAGCGACACCGCCATGTTTTGGAACATGGCCTTGCGGTGCGAGCTGGTGCGGCTCAGGTGACGACCACTTTTACGATGACGCATGGTTCATTCCTTACCAAACACAACGTTCGGTGATTACGACGATCAGGCAGTCGCCTTGTCGTCCTTCTTAAGACTTGCAGGCGGCCAGTTGTCGAGGCGCATGCCGAGGGACAGACCGCGGGAGGCCAGAACGTCCTTGATTTCAGTCAAGGATTTCTTGCCAAGGTTCGGAGTCTTCAACAGCTCTACTTCGGTGCGCTGAATCAGGTCGCCGATGTAGTAGATGTTTTCCGCCTTAAGGCAGTTAGCCGAACGTACAGTCAGTTCCAGATCGTCAACCGGGCGAAGCAGGATCGGATCGATCTCGTCTTCCTGCTCGACAACCACTGGCTCACTGTCACCCTTGAGGTCGACGAACGCAGCCAACTGCTGTTGCAGGATGGTTGCAGCGCGGCGAATGGCCTCTTCAGGATCCAGGGTACCGTTGGTTTCCAGATCAATAACCAGCTTGTCCAGGTTAGTACGCTGTTCGACACGGGCGTTTTCCACCACGTATGCGATACGGCGAACCGGGCTGAACGAAGAGTCAAGCTGCAAGCGACCGATGCTGCGGCTTTCGTCTTCATCGCTCTGACGCGAGTCTGCCGGTTCATAACCACGACCACGAGCTACGGTGAGCTTCATGTTCAGGGCGCCGTTAGACGCCAGGTTAGCGATTACGTGATCGGGGTTAACGATCTCGACATCATGATCCAGCTGAATATCGGCAGCGGTAACCACCCCCGAACCCTTCTTCGACAAGGTCAGCGTAACTTCGTCACGACCGTGCAGCTTGATAGCCAGGCCTTTAAGGTTCAACAGGATTTCAATTACATCTTCCTGTACACCTTCGATGGCGCTGTACTCATGGAGTACACCATCAATCTCGGCCTCGACTACTGCACAGCCAGGCATTGAGGACAACAGGATGCGGCGCAGCGCGTTGCCCAGGGTGTGGCCAAAACCACGCTCGAGAGGCTCGAGTGTGATCTTGGCGCGGGTTGGACTGACAACCTGCACATCAATATGGCGGGGTGTCAGGAACTCATTTACCGAAATCTGCATGGATGCACCTATTTTCTAGCCCTTACTTGGAGTAGAGCTCGACAATCAGGCTTTCGTTGATGTCGGCGGACAGATCACTGCGAGCAGGAACGTTCTTGAAAACGCCCGACTTCTTCTCAGTGTCTACTTCTACCCATTCTACGCGGCCACGTTGGGCACACAGATCGAGAGCTTGGACAATGCGAAGTTGGTTCTTTGCTTTCTCGCGAACAGCAACCACGTCACCAGCACGAACCTGGTAGGACGGAACGTTTACGGTCTGACCGTTAACGCTGATCGACTTGTGCGATACCAGCTGACGGGATTCGGCACGAGTAGAACCGAAACCCATACGGTATACAACGTTGTCCAAACGGCATTCGAGCAGTTGCAACAGGTTTTCGCCGGTTGCGCCCTTCTTGCCAGCAGCTTCTTTGTAGTAGCCGCTGAATTGACGCTCGAGAACGCCGTAGATACGACGGACCTTCTGCTTTTCACGCAGTTGGGTGCCGTAATCGGACTGGCGACCGCGGCGTTGGCCGTGGATACCAGGTGCTGCTTCAATGTTGCACTTCGATTCGATCGCGCGCACGCCGCTCTTCAGAAAGAGATCGGTGCCTTCGCGACGAGCGAGTTTGCATTTTGGACCAATGTAACGAGCCATTCTTTACAATCTCCTGGATTACACGCGGCGCTTCTTCGGCGGACGGCACCCGTTGTGCGGGATTGGCGTCACGTCGGTGATGCTGGCGATCTTGTAGCCACAGCCGTTCAAAGCGCGGACTGCGGATTCACGACCTGGACCTGGACCCTTGACGTTCACGTCGAGGTTTTTCAGGCCGTATTCCAGCGCAGCTTGACCAGCACGCTCAGCAGCTACCTGAGCAGCGAACGGGGTGGACTTGCGGGAACCGCGGAAACCCGAACCACCGGAGGTTGCCCAGGAAAGAGCGTTACCTTGACGGTCGGTAATGGTCACGATGGTGTTGTTAAAAGAAGCATGGATGTGGGCGATGCCATCAACCACTGTCTTTTTAACTTTTTTACGAGGACGAGCAGCAGGTTTTGCCATGATTAAATTCCTGTCGATTCGCTGGGGCGATTACTTGCGGATCGGCTTACGCGGACCTTTACGGGTACGCGCGTTGGTCTTGGTACGCTGACCGCGTACTGGAAGACCACGACGATGACGCAGACCGCGATAGCAACCGAGGTCCATCAAGCGCTTGATTTTCATGTTGATTTCGCGACGCAGGTCACCTTCAGTGGTGAACTTCGCCACTTCGCCACGCAGCTGTTCAATCTGCTCGTCGCTCAGATCTTTGATCTTTGCCGCTGGGTTGACCCCAGAGACCGCACAAATTTTCTGTGCAGTAGTGCGACCAACACCATAGATGTAGGTCAGCGAGATAACAGTATGCTTGTTATCTGGAATGTTAACGCCTGCAATACGGGCCATTCAGTGGGACTCCAATTGACAGCTACCTACGCCCCGGAAGCCAAGAAATAGGGCGCGAGATAATATCGCTGTAATAACAAATAATCAACCCGGCAGCGCACTAGCTGCCGGGCTTAAAGCACAATCACACTCAGCCTTGGCGCTGTTTGTGACGCGGTTCCGCGCTGCAAATTACCCGAACAACGCCTTCGCGGCGAATAATCTTGCAGTTACGGCACAGCTTTTTCACCGATGCACGAACTTTCATCACCAACTCCTCGAACCTTATGGACGCTACTCAGCGCAACATGCCGCTGCCGTAGCCCTTCAGGTTGGCTTTCTTCATCAGGGATTCGTACTGGTGCGAAACGAGGTGCGATTGTACTTGGGACATGAAGTCCATCACAACCACGACCACGATCAGCAACGAGGTCCCGCCAAGGTAGAACGGAACGTTTGCCGCAACCACCAGGAACTGGGGAAGCAAGCAGACGGCCGTCATATAGAGAGCACCGAACAAGGTCAAACGAGTCAAAACGCCATCAATGTAGCGCGCCGACTGCTCGCCTGGACGGATACCCGGAATAAAGGCACCGGACTTCTTCAGGTTTTCCGCTACGTCTTTCGGATTGAACATCAACGCCGTATAGAAGAAGCAGAAGAAAATAATCCCTGCACTAAACAGCAGAATATTCAACGGCTGACCAGGAGCGATCGACTGCGAGATGTCCTGCAGCCAGCCCATACCTTCAGACTGACCAAACCAGGCACCCAGCGAAGCCGGGAACAGCAAAATGCTGCTCGCAAAAATAGCCGGGATAACACCGGCCATATTCACCTTCAGCGGCAAGTGGCTAGTCTGCGCAGCAAATACCTTGCGGCCCTGCTGACGCTTGGCGTAGTGAACAGCAATGCGACGCTGACCACGCTCAATGAACACCACGAAACCGATAATCGCTACTGCCAGCAAACCGATAGCAACCAGGGCGAAAATGTTGATATCACCCTGACGTGCAGACTCGAAAGACTGCCCGATTGCTCTCGGAAGACCGGCGACGATACCTGCGAAAATCAACATCGAGATACCGTTGCCAACACCACGTTCAGTAATCTGCTCACCCAGCCACATCATGAACATCGCACCTGCCACAAACGTGGTTACCGCGACGAAATGGAAGCCAAAGTCACCAGTGAACGCTACGCCTTGCCCTGCCAGACCGATGGACATGCCAACAGCCTGGACAAGAGCAAGGACGACGGTGAGGTAGCGGGTGTACTGGCTGATCTTGCGACGGCCAGCTTCACCTTCCTTCTTCAACTGTTCCAGCTGCGGGCTGACGGCAGTCATCAGTTGCATGATGATCGATGCCGAAATATACGGCATGATCCCCAGTGCAAAGATACTCATCCGCTCCAGCGCACCGCCGGAAAACATGTTGAACAAGCTAAGAATGGTCCCCTCATTCTGTCGAAACAGGTCCGCGAGTCGGTCCGGGTTGATACCTGGAACCGGGATGTGTGCGCCTATTCGGTAGACGATAATCGCCAGGAACAGAAAACGCAGACGAGCCCAGAGTTCAGACATACCGCCTTTGCCGAGCGCAGAGAGAGCACCTTGCTTAGCCATTTATTCCTCGAACTTGCCGCCAGCTGCTTCGATAGCCGCACGCGCACCTTTGGTGGCGCCGATTCCCTTTCCGATGGTGACAGCGCGAGCAACTTCGCCCGACAGCATGATTTTCACACGCTGTACGTTCTGGTTGATCACGTTGGCATCCTTCAGGGACTGCACGGTGACGATGTCGCCATCCACTTTAGCCAGCTCGGACAGACGCACTTCTGCGCGGTCCATGGCCTTCAGGGAAACGAAACCGAACTTCGGCAGACGACGATGCAGCGGCTGTTGACCGCCTTCAAAGCCTGGAGCAATGGTGCCACCGGAGCGGGAGGTTTGACCTTTGTGGCCACGGCCACCGGTCTTGCCCAAACCACTACCGATACCACGGCCCGGACGATGCTTTTCGCGACGGGAACCCGGCGCTGGACTCAGATCATTGAGTTTCATCGATTAACCCTCTACACGCAGCATGTAGTAGGCCTTGTTGATCATCCCGCGATTCTCGGGAGTATCCAGGACCTCTACAGTGTGACCGATGCGACGCAGACCCAAACCCTTAACGCACAGTTTGTGGTTAGGGATGCGGCCGGTCATGCTTTTGATCAGCGTAACTTTTACGGTAGCCATGATCAGAAGATCTCCTTGACGCTTTTGCCACGCTTGGCGGCAATGGATTCAGGAGACTGCATGGCTTTCAAACCCTTGAAAGTGGCGTGAACCACGTTTACTGGGTTAGTCGAGCCGTAGCACTTGGCCAGAACGTTCTGAACGCCAGCAACCTCGAGGACAGCACGCATAGCGCCGCCAGCGATGATACCGGTACCTTCAGAAGCAGGCTGCATGTACACCTTCGAAGCGCCATGGGCCGACTTCATTGCGTACTGCAGAGTGGTGCCGTTCAGATCAACTTGGATCATGTTGCGGCGAGCAGCTTCCATTGCCTTCTGGATCGCAGCAGGCACTTCACGCGACTTGCCACGGCCGAAGCCAACACGCCCTTTACCATCACCTACCACGGTCAACGCGGTGAAAGTGAAGATACGGCCGCCTTTAACGGTTTTGGCTACGCGGTTAACTTGAACCAGCTTCTCGATGTAGCCTTCGTCGCGCTTTTGGTCGTTATTTGACATAACTTAGAACTCCAGCCCAGCTTCACGAGCAGCATCAGCCAGCGCCTTGACGCGGCCGTGGTACTTGAAGCCAGAGCGGTCGAAAGCCACCTGCGAGACGCCAGCGGCTTTAGCACGCGTAGCGACCAGCTGGCCAACCTTAGTGGCCGCGTCGATGTTGCCAGTGGCACCATCGCGCAGTTCTTTATCCAAAGTCGAGGCACTTGCCAGGACTTTGTTGCCGTCGGCCGAAATGACCTGGGCGTAGATGTGCTGCGACGAGCGGAACACGCAGAGACGCACGACTTCGAGTTCGTGCATTTTCAGGCGTGCTTTGCGAGCGCGACGCAGTCGAGTAACTTTTTTGTCGGTCATTTGCTATGCCCTACTTCTTCTTGGCTTCTTTACGACGGACGACTTCGTCCGCGTAGCGCACACCTTTGCCTTTGTACGGCTCTGGTGGACGGAAGTCGCGGATCTCGGCGGCCACTTGACCTACCAGCTGCTTGTCGATGCCCTTGATCAGGATATCGGTCTGGCTAGGAGTCTCAGCGGTGATGCCTTCCGGCAGTTCATAATCCACTGGGTGCGAGAAGCCAAGAGCCAGGTTCAGCACTGTGCCTTTTGCTTGCGCCTTGTAACCAACACCGACCAGCTGGAGCTTGCGCTCGAAGCCTTGGCTTACGCCTTGGACCATGTTGTTTACCAACGCACGAGTGGTACCAGCCATTGCGCGAGTCTGTTGATCGCCATTGCGAGCAGCGAAACGCAGCTCACCAGCTTCTTCAACGATCTCAACGGACGAATGGATGTTCAGTTGCAGAGTGCCCTTGGCACCCTTCACCGAAAGCTGTTGGCCTGCGAATTTGACTTCGACACCGGCTGGCAGCTTAACGGGGTTCTTAGCGACGCGTGACATGCTTATCCCCCCTTAGAACACAGTGCAAAGAACTTCGCCGCCGACACCGGCAGCGCGCGCAGCACGATCCGTCATCACACCCTTGTTGGTGGAGACGATAGACACACCGAGACCGCCACGAACTTTTGGCAGATCCTCGACGGACTTGTACTGACGCAGGCCTGGACGGCTAACGCGCTTCACTTCCTCGATGACCGGACGGCCTTCGAAGTACTTCAGCTCGATGGACAGCAGTGGCTTGATTTCGCTGCTGATCTGATAACCCGCAATGTAACCTTCGTCCTTCAGGACTTTGGCAACAGCTACCTTCAAAGTAGAAGATGGCATGCTTACGACGGACTTTTCAGCCATCTGGGCATTACGGATACGAGTTAGCATGTCCGCTAACGGGTCCTGCATACTCATGGGCTAGACGCTCCTAATACACAAAAAATTAGCCTTTCGGCTACTACGTGTCGCCGAGCACATCCGCGCGATAAAAGCACGGGCTCAGGCGAGCCGGGTATTCTAGACACACCCCACAAATGAATCAAGCCCCAAAAGGGGCTTGATTCAAGTTCAAGGTCACCAGCGGTCAGGATCTTGCGACTCTGAACACCGAGACTCTGACATTGCTTACCAGCTGGCTTTAACCAGACCTGGAACGTCACCACGCATTGCAGCTTGACGCAGCATGTTACGGCCGAGGCCGAACTTGCGGTACACGCCGTGCGGACGACCAGTCAGACGGCAGCGGTTACGCATGCGCGAAGCGCTTGCGTCACGTGGCTGCTTCTGCAGCGCTACGGTAGCTTCCCAACGCGCTTCTGGACTTGCGTTCAGATCAACGATGATAGCTTTCAGCGCTGCACGCTTGGTGGCGTACTTGGCAACGGTGAGCTGACGCTTCAGCTCACGGTTCTTCATGCTCTTCTTGGCCATTTTCCTACTCCAATCAGTTGCGGAACGGGAATTTGAAAGCGCGCAGCAGTGCGCGACCTTCGTCATCCGTCCGAGCAGTGGTGGTCAGGGTAATGTCCAGACCGCGGAGAGCATCGATCTTGTCGTAATCGATTTCCGGGAAAATGATCTGCTCTTTAACGCCCATGCTGTAGTTGCCACGACCATCAAAGGACTTGGCATTCAGGCCGCGGAAGTCGCGAACCCGAGGCAGGGAGATCGACAGCAGACGATCCAGGAACTCGTACATACGCTCACGGCGCAGGGTCACTTTGACGCCGATCGGCCAACCTTCACGGACTTTAAAGCCAGCGATGGATTTCCGAGCGTAAGTCACAACGACTTTCTGACCGGTGATCTTTTCCAGGTCAGCAACAGCGTGCTCGATGACTTTTTTGTCGCCGATCGCTTCGCCCAGACCCATGTTCAGGGTGATTTTGGTAACGCGCGGAACTTCCATCACGTTCGAAAGCTTAAGTTCTTCCTTAAGCTTCGGTGCGATTTCCTTCCGGTAAATCTCTTTTAGTCGTGCCATGGTCTTCTACCTAGCAGTGTTCAAGCATCAACCGCTTTTTGGGTCGACTTGAAGACACGAATTTTCTTACCGTCTTCTACTTTGAAACCAACGCGGTCAGCCTTGTTGGTTTCGCCGTTGAAAATGGCGACGTTGGAAGCGTGCAGTGGCGCTTCTTTCTCGACGATACCGCCCTGTACGCCCGACATCGGGTTAGGCTTGGTATGACGCTTGACCAGGTTCAGACCACCAACAACCAGACGGTTGTCAGCGAGAACCTTCAGCACCTTACCGCGCTTACCCTTGTCCTTGCCGGCGATCACGATGATCTCGTCGTCACGACGAATCTTTTGCATGTCGGATCTCCTTACAGCACTTCTGGGGCGAGCGAGACGATCTTCATGAACTTCTCAGTACGAAGCTCACGGGTCACTGGCCCAAAGATACGGGTGCCGATTGGCTCTTGCTTGTTGTTCAACAGAACAGCAGCGTTGCCATCAAAGCGGATGATGGAGCCGTCAGCGCGACGAACACCGTGGCGAGTGCGGACTACAACAGCAGTCATCACTTGGCCTTTTTTCACCTTACCGCGAGGAATTGCTTCCTTGACGGTAACTTTGATGATGTCACCAATACCAGCGTAACGACGATGGGAGCCACCCAGCACCTTGATGCACATAACACGGCGAGCGCCGCTGTTATCGGCCACATCGAGCATGGATTGAGTCTGAATCATATAATTTCTCCGACCCCTAGCCCTTAGACTTCCACAGCGCGTTCGAGAACATCAACCAGCGCCCAAGACTTGGTCTTGGCCATCGGACGAGTTTCACGAATAGTGACTTTGTCGCCGATGTGGCACTGATTGGTTTCGTCGTGCGCGTGCAGCTTAGTCGAACGCTTAACGTATTTACCGTAGATCGGGTGCTTAACGCGACGCTCGATCAGAACGGTGATGGTTTTGTCCATCTTGTCGCTGACAACACGGCCAGTCAGCGTACGGACAGTTTTTTCGGCTTCAGCCATGATTACTTACCTGCCTGCTGGTTGAGCACAGTTTTCACGCGAGCGATGTCACGCTTAACTTGCGAGAGCAGATGAGACTGCCCCAACTGGCCAGTTGCTTTCTGCATACGCAGATTGAACTGGTCGCGCAGCAGGCCGAGCAGTTGCTCGTTCAGCTGCTGTGCTGATTTTTCACGAAGTTCATTCGCTTTCATCACATCACCGTCCGTTTAACAAAGGAGGTGGCGAGCGGCAGCTTTGCAGCAGCCAGGGCGAAAGCCTCACGCGCCAGCTCTTCAGAAACACCCTCGATTTCATACAGGACTTTGCCTGGCTGAATCTGGGCAACCCAGTACTCCACGTTACCCTTACCTTTACCCATCCGAACTTCGAGTGGCTTCTTGGTGACAGGCTTGTCCGGGAATACACGGATCCAGATCTTGCCGCCACGTTTTACGTGACGGGTCAGAGCACGACGCGCTGACTCGATCTGACGAGCGGTGAGACGACCACGAGCAACAGACTTCAGCGCGAACTCGCCGAAGCTGACTTTGCTACCGCGCAATGCCAGGCCACGGTTGTGACCGGTCATCTGCTTGCGGAACTTCGTACGCTTTGGTTGCAACATTTGGCGTACCCCTTACTTAGCAGCTTTTTTACGAGGCGCTGGTGCTTGTGGCTTCAGTTCTTCTTGGCGACCACCAATTACTTCGCCTTTGAAGATCCAAACCTTTACACCGATCACACCGTAGGTGGTGTGAGCTTCGTAGTTGGCATAGTCGATGTCGGCACGCAGGGTGTGCAGTGGCACACGACCTTCGCGATACCATTCAGTACGTGCGATTTCAGCACCGCCGAGACGACCGCTCACTTGGATTTTGATGCCTTTGGCACCAATGCGCATTGCGTTCTGTACAGCGCGCTTCATAGCGCGACGGAACATTACGCGACGCTCCAGCTGCTGAGCTACGCTCTGCGCAACCAGCATACCGTCGAGCTCCGGCTTGCGGATCTCTTCGATATTGATGTGCACAGGCACACCCATTTGCTTGGTCAGGTCCTGACGCAGCTTCTCAACATCTTCACCTTTCTTCCCGATAACGATACCTGGACGAGCGGTGTGGATGGTGATGCGTGCAGTCTGCGCCGGACGATGGATATCGATACGGCTTACGGACGCGCTTTTTAGTTTGTCTTGGAGATACTCACGCACCTTCAGATCAGCGAACAAGTAGTCCGCATAAGTCCGACCGTCTGCGTACCAGACGGAGGTGTGCTCCTTGACGATTCCCAGGCGAATGCCAATGGGATGTACTTTCTGACCCATCTCTTCGACTCCGTTACTTGTCAGCAACCTTGACAGTGATATGGCAAGACCGCTTGACGATGCGATCAGCACGGCCTTTGGCACGTGGCATGATGCGCTTCAGCGAACGCCCTTCGTTGACGAAAACGGTGCTGACCTTCAGGTCATCAACGTCTGCGCCTTCGTTATGCTCGGCGTTGGCTACGGCCGACTCCAGCACTTTCTTCATGATCTCGGCGGCTTTCTTACTGCTGAAAGCCAACAGGTTGAGCGCTTCGCCCACCTTCTTCCCGCGGATCTGGTCGGCGACCAAGCGGGCTTTCTGGGCGGAGATTCGAGCGCCCGACAACTTAGCGGCTACTTCCATTTCCTTACCCCTTAACGCTTGGCTTTCTTGTCAGCCACGTGCCCACGGTATGTGCGGGTACCGGCAAACTCGCCTAGTTTGTGGCCGACCATGTCTTCGTTAACGAGAACTGGGACGTGTTGGCGACCGTTGTGTACTGCGATGGTCAGACCGACCATTTGTGGCAGGATCATCGAACGACGCGACCAGGTCTTAACTGGTTTGCGATCATTCTTTTCCGCCGCCACTTCGATCTTCTTCAGTAGGTGAAGATCAATAAAAGGACCTTTTTTCAGAGAACGTGGCACTGTCGTATCCCTCTATTTACTTGCGACGACGGACGATCATTTTGTCGGTACGCTTATTACCACGAGTCTTCGCGCCCTTAGTCGGGAAGCCCCATGGCGATACCGGATGACGACCACCAGAGGTACGACCTTCACCACCACCATGTGGGTGGTCAACCGGGTTCATGGCAACACCACGAACGGTTGGGCGAACGCCACGCCAGCGCTTGGCACCAGCTTTACCCAACGAACGCAGGCTATGCTCGGAGTTCGAGACTTCGCCCAGGGTCGCACGGCACTCAGCCAGTACTTTACGCATCTCACCAGAACGCAGACGCAGGGTCACGTAGACACCTTCACGAGCGATCAGCTGAGCCGAAGCACCAGCGGAACGAGCGATCTGTGCGCCTTTACCTGGCTTCAATTCGATGCCGTGTACGGTGCTACCAACTGGAATGTTACGCAGTTGCAGAGCGTTGCCCGGCTTGATCGGCGCCAAAGCACCTGCGATCAGCTGGTCGCCAGCACTCACGCCTTTAGGGGCGATGATGTAGCGACGCTCGCCATCTGCGTACAGCAGCAGAGCGATGTGAGCAGTACGGTTTGGATCGTATTCGATACGCTCGACGGTGGCAGCGATGCCATCCTTGTCGTTACGACGGAAGTCGACCAGACGATAATGCTGCTTATGACCACCACCGATGTGACGAGTGGTAATACGGCCATTGTTGTTACGACCACCAGACTTCGATTTTTTCTCGAGCAGCGGTGCGTGAGGAGCGCCTTTATGCAGCTCCTGGTTGACCACCTTGACCACAAAACGGCGGCCAGGGGAAGTCGGTTTGCATTTAACGATTGCCATGATGCACCCCTTCCTTACTCAGCACTGCTGCTGAAATCGAGATCTTGGCCTGGCTGAAGGGAGATAACTGCCTTCTTCCAGTCATTACGCTTGCCCAGACCGCGAGCAGTGCGCTTGCTCTTACCCAGAACGTTCAGGGTAGTAACGCGCTCTACTTTCACGCTGAACAGGCTTTCGACGGCCTTCTTGATTTCCAGCTTGGTTGCGTCGGTAGCAACCTTGAAAACGAACTGGCCTTTCTTGTCTGCCAGAACCGTAGCCTTCTCGGAAACGTGCGGGCCAAGCAGAACTTTAAATACGCGTTCCTGGTTCATCCCAGCAGCTCCTCGAATTTCTTCACGGCCGACACGGTGATCAACACCTTGTCGTATGCGATCAGACTGACCGGATCGGAACCTTGCACGTCACGAACATCAACGTGTGGCAGGTTGCGAGCAGCCAGGTACAGGTTCTGATCAACAGCGTCAGACACGATCAGGACGTCAGTCAGGCCCATGCCGTTCAGCTTGTTCAGCAGATCTTTGGTTTTCGGTGCTTCAACAGCGAAGTCCTGAACCACGACCAGACGATCAGTACGCACCAGCTCAGCAAGGATGGAACGCATTGCTGCGCGATACATCTTCTTGTTCAGCTTCTGGGAGTGATCCTGAGGACGAGCTGCAAAAGTGGTACCGCCGCCACGCCAGATTGGGCTACGGATAGTACCGGCACGAGCACGGCCAGTACCTTTCTGACGCCATGGGCGCTTACCGCCACCAGAAACGTCGGAACGGGTCTTTTGCTGCTTGCTACCCTGACGGCCGCCAGCCATATAGGCCACGACTGCTTGGTGAACCAGCGTCTCGTTGAATTCGCCGCCAAATGTCAGTTCGGAAACTTCGATCGCTTGAGCGTCATTTACATTTAATTGCATGTCAGCTTCCCCTTAACCGCGAGCCTTGGCTGCTGGACGTACAACCAAGTTGCCGCCAGTAGCGCCAGGAACAGCGCCCTTGACCAACAACAGATTGCGTTCAGCGTCCACGCGCACTACTTCGAGGGACTGCACGGTCACGCGCTCAGCGCCCATATGACCGGACATTTTTTTGCCCTTGAATACACGACCAGGAGTCTGGCACTGGCCGATAGAGCCTGGAACGCGGTGGGATACGGAGTTACCGTGGGTGTTATCTTGCCCGCGGAAGTTCCAACGCTTGATCGTACCCTGGAAGCCTTTACCCTTGGACTGACCGGTTACATCAACCAGTTGACCAGCAGCGAAGATTTCAGCGTTGATCAGATCGCCGGCCTGGTACTCGCCTTCTTCAAGGCGGAATTCCATTACGGTACGACCAGCGGCAACGTTCGCCTTGGCGAAGTGGCCAGCTTGAGCAGCTGTTACACGCGAAGCACGACGCTCGCCGACAGTGACTTGCACTGCACGATAGCCATCGGTCTCTTCAGTTTTGAACTGGGTGACGCGATTCGGCTCGATCTCAATGACCGTGACCGGAATGGAGACACCTTCTTCGGTGAAAATACGGGTCATACCGCATTTACGACCGACTACACCAATAGTCATGTTGTAAACCTCATGAGTGTACGGGGCTTTCACCCGCTATGGCCGCCCATTTCAGAGCGTTACACGACCAAGACCGAGTCTTAGCCGAGGCTGATCTGCACTTCCACACCGGCCGCAAGATCAAGCTTCATAAGTGCATCAACGGTTTTATCCGTTGGCTGGACGATGTCCAGAACGCGCTTATGAGTACGGATCTCGTACTGGTCACGCGCGTCTTTGTTGACGTGCGGAGAGACCAGAACGGTGAACCGCTCTTTACGGGTAGGCAGTGGAATTGGACCACGCACTTGAGCACCAGTACGTTTCGCGGTTTCCACGATTTCCTGGGTGGATTGGTCGATCAGGCGATGGTCAAAAGCCTTCAACCTGATACGGATTTGCTGATTTTGCATTGGATTTCAGACTCCGGCTGCTATTCCCACCGAGCGCAATACGCCCGTTAAAAGGAGGCGCAATTCTATAGACGCCCCTGATAGGTGTCAACCCAATAAAAAAGCCCCCGCTAAGCGGGGGCTTTTCAACTCATCGAGCCGACTCTATAAGAGACTTATTCGATGACTTTGGCTACGACGCCGGCGCCGACGGTACGACCGCCTTCACGGATAG
>NZ_JAKNQY010000019.1:0-73509 GCF_024494355.1 Pseudomonas sp. Q11
TAGGCGACCAGGTAGATGGCCACGGCTGCGACGACGATCCAGAGGGCGTTGATCGGTTCGCCGCGGCGCAAGGCCACGACACTCAACGCACAAGCTCCCAGAACAGCCACGGCAAACCAGGCAAGGTGTTTAACCAGACGGGTTGTCATTGCGTGTCTCCTGCCGATATCCAGTGGATTGCGGCGATTGTTTTTATAGTGTGCCCCGACTATTCGGAGCCGGCCCAATATCCGTGGAAGCCGTCAATAAATAAATCCGCAGTACTACGTACGGGCCATCTACGTAGTTCTACGTAGATTCTTGCTGGATCCCTCTGTGAGAGCCCATGCAACCCAATGCAGGCCAACGACTGTGAGAGCCCATGCAAACTCAATGTGGGCCAAGACTGTGGGAGCCCATGCAAACCCAATGCGGGCCAACGACTGTGGGAGCAAAGCTTGCTCGCGATAGCGGTGGGTCTGTTAGCAACAGCAGACTATCCGACGCGATCGCGAGCAAGCTTTGCTCCCACAGCGTTATGATGCCGACCATTCGCCTCCCACCATTGAGTCCGGCCAGGAGTACACATGCTGCTCAAACACAAAATCGTCGCCCTGGGAATTCTGCCCCTGGTCCTGGCGATTGCTGTCATCTGCGCCTTGGTGATCTCGCTCAATCGCCAGTTGGGTGATCAACAGGCGCAACTGATCGAAGACAGCATCCTGGCCAGCAAGCGCGCGGAGCTTAAAAACTATGTCGAGATGGCGCAAAGCCTGATCGCCCCGCTGTATAACAACGGTCAAGGGGACGCACGCGCGCAGCAGCAAGTGCTGGAGGAGCTGCGCAAGCTCAGCTTTGGCATCAATGGCTATTTTTTCGTCTACGACCGCCAGGGCCGCAGCCTGATGCACGCCCGGCAGTCCGAATTGGTGGGCCAATACCTCTGGGACATGAAAGATCCCCAGGGTCTGCCGGTGATCCAGGCGCTGCTCAAGAGCGCCGAATCCGGCGAAGGTTTCCAGCGCTACGCCTGGAACAAGCCCTCCTCCGGCCAGGTGACCGACAAGCTGGCCTATGTGGTGATGCTCGATCGCTGGGGCTGGATGCTCGGGACCGGGATTTACCTGGAGGATGTCGAGCGTGCCACCCAGCAAGCCCGCGCAGAAGTGGCTCAGGGCATCCACACCACCATGCAGGCCATCGCCGCCATTGCGCTGGTGGCGGTCCTGCTGGTGTTTGCCGGCGGCATGACCCTCAACGTCAGCGAACACCGCCTGGCCGACAAAAAACTGCAGCGGCTGAACCAGCGCATCGTCAGCTTGCAGGAAGAGGAACGCTCGCGAGTGTCACGCGAGCTGCACGACGGCATCAGCCAATTACTGGTGTCGATAAAATTCCAGTTCGAACTGGCCAGTCATGTCCTCGAAAAGGGCCAGGAAAATGGTCTGGGCATCCTGAAAAACGCGACAGATCGGCTGGGAGAAGCCATTGGCGAGATCCGCAGCATCTCCCACGACTTGCGCTCTTCCCTGCTCGACACTCTGGGCCTGTCCGCCGCCATCGGCCAGCTCGCGGCCGAATTCCAACAACGCAGCGGGCTCGAGGTGTCGTACAAAAGCAACGAATTCAATTGCCGCCTGGAAAATGGAGCGCCCGTTTCGCTGTTTCGCATTGCCCAGGAAGCCTTGACCAATATCGAGCGCCACGCCGGAGCGAAAAGTGTCGGTATCACCCTGTTCGGCTCCGGCGAGTCTTTGCGCCTGACGGTGGTGGATGACGGGATGGGTTTCAACGTACCCCAGGTCGAACGTGGCCATACAGGCATCGGCCTGCGTAATATTCGCGAGCGGGTCGAGCATTTCGGCGGACGGCTGGAAATGACCTCGGCGCCGGGACGAAGCGAGCTGGATATCCTGCTGCCCATGAACATGCCGGCGATACAAAGCTGATGCGCGCCCAACCTGACAAGAGCACCTGCCGATGAACCTGCCCCCTGTGATCCGCGTCGCGCTGGTCGACGATCATTCCCTGGTCCGCGATGGCATCAGGGCTCTGCTGTCGGTGATGCCCCAACTGGACGTAGTGGGCGAAGCCGAGAACGGCGCACAGGCCATCGAGATGGTCGGGCGCTGCCAACCGGATCTGCTGCTGATGGACATCAGCCTCAAGGACATGAACGGGCTTGAACTGACCCGGCTGCTGGGCAAGCAATACCCCAGCCTCAAGATCCTCATCCTGAGCATGTATGACAATTATGAGTATGTGAGCGAGTCCGTGCGCTCCGGCGCCAGTGGCTACGTGCTCAAGAACGCCCCTTCACGGGAAATCATCGCCGCCATCGAAGCCATCATCAGCGGTGGCACCTTCTACAGCGCCGAGATCGCCCAACGGCTCGCCACCGACCAGACCACCGATAACGAGCTGACGCCGCGCGAGAGTCAGGTGCTGTACAAAATGGTCCAGGGATTGAACAACAAGGAAATGGCCCGGGAACTGGACATTAGCGTGCGCACCGTCGAAACCCACCGCCTGAGCATCCGCCGCAAGCTCAACATCGACAAACCCGCAGCCCTGGTGAAATACGCGATCGATCACGGGATCATTTCGCGCTAGCGTTTTATGATTGAACCTCAGTCTGTCTATCAATCCGACTCGGCAGATCATCGGCAACCGTTCGATTGCGCCCGGTTCGCTTTGCCTGGTAAAGCAGGAGATCCACACGCTTGTAGAGCCCCTTCCAGGTTTCCATGGGCCCCAGACTGCCTACACCGAAACTGGCGGTGACCGGCCCGACAGTGCCCACTGTGGCAGGCGTACCGTTCTCGATGGCGGTTCTCAAGCGCTCCGCGCATTCGAAGGCTTCCCGGGCATCGGTATCCGGCAGGAGCACAGCAAACTCTTCACCGCCGAGCCGACCGACGATGTCCCGTTTGCGCGCCGAGGTACGCAACAGGTGGCCAACCTCGCGCAAGATGTGATCGCCTACATCATGGCCATAGGTGTCGTTGATGCCCTTGAACTTGTCGATGTCGCACAGGGCCAAGGACGTCGTTCCACACGGGTTCTTCATCAACATCATCACCCGGTCTTCGAAGCCGCGCCGGTTCAGGACGCCGGTCAACGGGTCAAAATCGCGCTCGCGTCGCAAGTCATCGATCACATCGGCAATGGTGGCGGCCAGAATCGCAAAGGCGAGCCCAACGGCGAGCACCGCCAGGGACAACTGCAGGGCCTGCCAGAACACCGAGTTGGCGAAAGCCACCCGGTCGACGGGCGCCGACAGCCCGACGGTCAATAGTGTCCGCGGAAAGAAATGCAACGCGAAGGCCAGCAACACCCAGAACAACGCCTTGTCGACGAGCCGGCCGCGCATCAGCGATCTCAACTTGAGCGCCGCCACAAGCAGAATCAAACCATATCCGAAGTTCTGGATGTAAATGCGCACAAGAAGGTTACGGTCGATATAGAAAAACCAAGCCAGCGCCAGGGTAATGGCGCACACCACTACAACGTCCAGCCACCAGCCGAGCCGTTGATGCGAACGCAGCAAAACGCCTTCGGCCACCGCCAGGACCGCCGCGGTATACAGCGCGCCGGACACTACGGCATTGGGCCCGTGCCCGGGGGGCAGGCCGAAAATCTGCGACATGGCAGCACACGCGAACAGGGCGCAGCCACCAGCCAGCAGCAGCAAATAGTTGCGTTTTTTGTCGATAAGCCACGCGCAAACGAATGCAACCCCAAAGACCGAGAGGATCCCGGGGACCATCAACATAAGTGTGATTCTGACGACTGATGGGTCCATCTGAAACTGGCTTCTCGCCGAGAAAGGTCTGCAATGGCCCATGATGACAGAGCCGGGGACAGGAAACCTGCGAAGTTTGTCCGACCCGCTGATGGCGGCAAGATCCGTAGCCTGAAGTGACAGCCTGCAAACACTTTTACTACACTGGCCCGCGTTGACTCTTTCCCACCCGAGACGTCCCATCCCATGAAAAACATAACAAGCACGATGACGTTCTGTGGCCTGCTGGCCTTGTGCGGCAGCGCATTGGCCGAGCCAGCCCCTTCGCATCTGGATCAGGTCCTGCAACGCGGTGAGTTGAAAGTATGCACGACGGGCGACTACAAGCCCTATACCTACAAGGCCGAAACGGGCGAATACGAAGGCATCGACATCGACATGGCGCGCTCGCTTGCCGCCAGTCTGGGCGTCAAGGTGCAGTGGGTACAGACCACCTGGAAAACCCTGATGCCGGACATGATCGCGGGCAAATGCGACATCGGCATGGGCGGGATTTCCGTGACCCTGGAGCGCCAGAAGAAAGCCTACTTCAGCACCACTCTGGACGTGGATGGCAAGATCCCGCTGGTACGTTGCGAGGACCAGGCGCGCTACCAGACCATCGAGCAGCTCAACCAGCCTTCGGTGCGACTGGTGGAGCCGGCCGGCGGCACCAACGAAGCCTTCGTCCGGGCCTTCCTGCCCAAAGGGCAGCTCAAGTTCCACGACAACGTGACCATCTTTCAGGAGCTGCTGGACAAGCGGGCCGACGTGATGATCACCGATGCGTCGGAGGCGCTCTATCAGCAGAAACTCAAGCCCGGTCTTTGCGCCGTCAACCCCAGTCGCTACTTGCAGTATGGCGAGAAGGCCTACCTGCTGCCACGCGACGACACCACCTGGAAAATGTACGTCGACCAGTGGCTGCACCTGAGCAAAGCAAATGGCAGCTACCAGAAGGTCATCGGCCAATGGCTGGCGGTCCCCCAGCAGCAGTGACAACGCGAACGCCGCACCCTACTCACTCACCCAGGGTTTGTGTGCGGCCCCTGGAACTGGCATGTTGGTCTCTCAATTGATCAGTCACGAGGTTCCATGCAGATCGAGTTACTGGAAATCAGCGAGCACCTGCATCGCTTCCCCCCTTTCGATGCCCTGCCCCAGCAAACCCTGGAGGCCATAGCGCAGCGCGTCGAGGTCAGCTACTTCAAGGCCGGCAGCGATATTCTCGAAACGGGCGCCATCGTCCACGACCTGCACTATGTGCGCAGTGGCGCCGTCGAGATCTACCGGCGTAACGGCCAGCTGTACAACCGTCTGGTGGAAGGCGACATCTTCGGTCAGGCCAGCCTGCTGCGCAGCAACAAAGTGCGTTTTCCGGCGCGGGCCCTTGAAGACAGCCTGATCTATTTCATCCCGGCGGATGTGTTTGCCCAGCTATGCGAGCGACATGACAGCTTCGCCGACTTTGTCGAGGCCGAAGGACACTCCAGGCTCAAGTCCGCCGTCGAGGCCCAGGGCCGCGCCAGCGAACTGATCCAATTGAAATCCCGCGCGCTGATTTCCCGGGACCTGGTCTGGGTCACTCCACAAACCAGCGTTCACGAAGCGGCACGGTTGATGTCCCAGGAAAGTGTTTCCTGCATCGTCGTCCTGGAACCTGCCGGACATCATCCGGAAAAAATGCTCGGCATCGTCACCGACCGCGACCTGCGCACCCGGGTAGTGGCCGCCAACCGCAGCGGCGATACCTGCATCGGTGAAGTGATGTCGACCGATCCGGTGGTCATCCAGGCGGATGATTCACTGTTCGAAGCCATGTTGTGCATGCTTCGCAGCAACATCCACCACCTGCCGGTGGTTCACAAGGGACGCACGCTGGGGTTGATCAACCTGTCGGACATCATCCGGCACGAGTCCCAGAGCAGTCTGTACCTGGTCAACAGTATCTCCAACCAGACGTCTGTCGACGGCTTGCGATCATTGTTGCGCGATCTACGCGGCACCTACATTCGCATGGTGCGCGACGGTGCGACGGCCCACATGATCGGCAGCGCCATCTCGGGCATTGGCCGTGCCTTCACCCAGCGATTGCTGGAGTTGGCCGAACGGGAACTGGGGCCGCCGCCGGTTCCTTATTGCTTCATGGTGCTGGGATCGATGGCCCGGGACGAGCAACTGCTGGTGACCGACCAGGACAACGCCCTGGTGCTGGATGATCGTTTCGACCCGGCCCTGCACGACGAATACTTCAGGAACCTGGCCACCTTCGTCAGCGACGGCCTGGCAGAGTGCGGCTACAGCTACTGCAAGGGCGGCATCATGGCCACCAACGCGCAATGGCGTCAGCCGTTGCGCGTATGGCGCGAGTATTTCAGCCAGTGGATCGAGAAGCCCAATGCCGCCACCCTGCTCAACAGTTGCATCTTCTTTGACCTGGACGGGGTCTATGGCCAGTTGGACATGGTGAACGAGCTCAAGGTGCTCTGCGCTGAAAAATCCAGGGTGACACCCGCCTTCCTGGCGGCGATGGCCCGTAATGCCTTGAACCGCACGCCCCCCCTGGGCTTCTTTCGCACCTTCGTGATGGAAACCGACGGCAAGCAAAAACAGATCATCAACCTCAAGGGCCGTGGTACGGCGCCGTTGACCGATCTGATCCGTATCCACGCCCTGGCCTGCGGGTCCACCGCACAGAACTCCTTTGATCGTCTCGAAGCCATCAGCACCACGCAGCTCGTGCAACCGCAGGCCATTGAGCATCTACGCTACGCCCTGGAGTTTCTATCGATGGTGCGCATCCGACACCAGGTAGATGCCATCGAACAGGGCCAGAAACCAGATAACTACATCGAACCGGAACGCTTTTCCACCACTGAGCGGCACAACCTCAAGGAAGCGTTTCAGGTATTGAGTAACGCGCAGAAATTCCTGCGATTCCGCTACCCCGGTCACGCGCGGCCATCACGATGAACAATCCGAAGGGACAAGAAACGCTGGATTGGGCGGCACGCTTCAAACGTCTGGCAAAGCAAGCCCGGCACCCGCTTCTGCAACGGTTCTACCAACACGGGGTCGTCGACGCCACGACGGCTCTGGAGCAGGTGGAGCTGCTGGCCATGGACCTTGAAACCACCGGGCTCAACGCGCGCACCGACAGTATCGTCAGCATCGGCCTGCTACCGTTCACCCTAAAGCGGATACGTTGCGGCGAAGCCCTGTACTGGGTGATCAAGCCCTCGCAGCTCAGTCATGACTCGGTGACGTTTCACCACATCACCCACGCGGATATCCGCCATGCCCCCCGGTTGCCGGATGTCATGGAGAATGTACTGGAAGCGATGGCGGGGAAAATCATGGTGGTGCATTACCGGGCCATCGAACGCAACTTCCTGGATCAGGCGTTACGCAACCACCTTGGGGAGGGCCTGCATTTTCCGGTGATTGACACGATGCAGCTGGAAGCGCGACAGGTGCGCGGTCAGCGCCGCTGGCTGGACCGACTGTTACGCCGTCCGCCCGAGTCCGTCCGGTTGGCGGACAGTCGCTTGCGCTACAACCTGCCGCCCTATCACGCCCATCATGCCTTGACCGATGCCCTGGCGACGGCCGAGCTGTTGCAAGCGCAAATAGCCACTCACTACAGCCCGACCATCCCCATTGGCCAACTGTGGGATTAAAAGGTCAGGCGCGCGGTTCCGACATCAATCCCTTGACCAGGGAAATACAGCCCAGCAGCAAGACAATGGCAAACGGTAAGCCGGTGGAAACCGCCATGGCTTGCAACGCAATCAAACCACCGCCCAACAACAGCGCGATAGCGATCACGCCCTCGATGATGGCCCAGAACACCCGCTGTGGGACGGGCGCATCGACCTTGCCGCCAGCGGTGATGGTGTCGATGACCAGCGATCCGGAATCCGAAGAGGTGATGAAAAACACGATCACCAGCACGATACCGAGCAGTGACGTGATCTCCTTGAGCGGGAGCCCTTCGAGCATGGCAAACAGCTTGAGCTCCAACACCGCATCCTTGACCCCGCTCAGCCCCTGGAGGGTGGCCTGGTCGATGGCGGTCCCGCCAAAGGTGGTCATCCACAATACCGACACCAGCGAAGGCACCAGCAGCACCGAGATCAAGAACTCACGAACGGTACGGCCGCGACTGACGCGGGCAATGAACATCCCCACAAACGGCGACCAACTGATCCACCAGGCCCAGTAGAACGCCGTCCAGCCTTGGGTGAATTCAGTGTCCGTACGACCGAAGGGGTTGGACAATGCCGGCAGGTACTCGGCGTAGGTCACCAGGTTCTTGAAGAAACCGGTGAGGATCGCCAGGGTTGGCCCCACCACGATAATGAACAAAAGCAACAACAGGGCCAGACCCATGTTGATTTCGGACAGCAGCTTGACGCCCTTCTCCAACCCGGCGAGTACCGACCACAGGGCAATCAGGGTGATGCCGATGATCAGCACGACCTTGCTCACGCTGGTCGATTGAATGCCAAACAGGTGTTCGATCCCCGCGGCAGCCTGCTCGGCACCGATGCCCAGCGAAGTCGCCAATCCGAACAGCGTGGCGAATACCGCCAGGATGTCGATGATGTGGCCGGGCCATCCCCAGACGCGCTCACCCAGCAGCGGGTAAAAGATCGAGCGTATCGAAAGCGGCAAGCCTTTGTTGAAGGAAAACAGGGCCAGCGACAACGCGACGATGGCGTAGATGGCCCAAGGGTGCAGGCCCCAGTGGAAAATGGTCGCGGCCATGGCCAGGTCTGCGGAGGCTTTCACATCGCCCGCCGCACCGCCCAGAGGCGCCCAGTCGGTACGTGCGCCGCTGGCGTCGAGCGTGACACCGCCCATGGCGGCAGAGTAATGGGACATGGGTTCTGCCACGCCGTAGAACATCAGGCCGATGCCCATCCCGGCGGCAAACAACATGGAGAACCAGCCCACATAGGTGTGGTCCGGCGTGGCATCGCGGCCGCCCAATCGAACCTTGCCCAAGGGCGAGACGATCAGCGCAAGACACAGCACGACGAAGATATTGGCCACGCTCATGAAGAACCAGGCCAGATGCTTGGTCAACCAACTGCGCATGGCGCTGAAAAGCGGTTCGACTTCATTCTGCAGTGCAAGCGTCATGATGACGAACAGCAGAATGGTCGCCGCGGAGATGATGAAAACCTTGCCGTGGATATCCAGAGAGAAAGAGAACTGACCTCGGATATTGTCTTGCCCGATCACGTAGTCGGTATCGATGAGATTGGCTTTGCCGCTGGGGGCTGGTATCCCCTCTGTGCCGGTTGACTGGGGTTGTCCTGATAGATCGTCTACAGGGTTTTTTCCCACGAGAACCTCCTTTTATTATCCGCACGCTTGGGCGCGCAATGGTCTGATAAGCCCCGCTGTTCCTATGGTAAAAACGAGATGTGTGCGCATGTATCTTACAAGCTTATGAGCTTGTCTGGGACATTGTGGCCTTTCAAGCGTTCCCCCTGCTGGGAAAATGGCCCCTGCGCCGGCCCTCGGCGACGGTTTCGCGGCAGGAAAAACCTGAATCGCAAACGAAAAAAAGGGCACCGGGATTGCCCCAGCGCCCTTTGTTCAACCTCTATGGAACACCCGATTCAGCTCATTGTGCGGCGCGCACCTTGGCAATTTCGTCGTACATCATCTTCACCAGGCTGGCATCCAGGGACTTGGCGAATTTGTCGATCACCGGTTGCACACGCTCGCGAAAGCGATCTTTCTCGGCCGGGGTGATTTCGTTGACAGTCATCGCGCCGGCCAACGTAGCCTTGGCCTTGTCCATGCTCGCGGCGGTGACGTCGCGCTGGAACTTCTGCGCCTCAGCGGCGGCCTCGCGGATCAGGTTTTTTTCATCGTCATTCAGACGGTTCCAGGTTTTCTGGCTGATGATCAGCGACTGGGGATTAAAGATGTGGCCAGTCACCGACAGGTACTTCTGTACCTCGAAGAACTTGTTGCCTTCAATCACCGTGTAAGGGTTCTCCTGGCCGTCGATCGTGTGCTGCTCAAGGCCGGTGTAGACCTCGGGGAACGCCATCGGCACCGGATTGGCGCCGAGGGCGGAAAAGGTTTCCAGGTAGATGGGCGACTGGATCACGCGAATCTTCAAGCCTTGCATGTCTTCGAGCTTGGTCACTGGATGCTTGCTGTTGGTCAGGTTGCGGAAACCCAGGTCCCAATAGCCCAAGCCAACCAGCCCTTTGCTATCCAATTGCGCCGCCAGTTTCTGGCCGACCGGCCCGTCGATCACTGCGTGGGCTTCTTCGGCGTTGTTGAACAGGAAGGGAAAATCGAGCATCGCGAAATCCGCTGCCTGGGCGGCCAGGATGCCGGAGTTGAGCACGGTGATGTCCAGCGTGCCGCCCTGCAAGGCCGAGACCGTCTGCACGTCACCCCCCAACGTTCCACCGGGGAACAGACGGACCTTGATCTTGCCGCCGCTCTTCTCGCTCAGCAGGTCGGCGAACTTCTGTGCGCCCTGCCCTTGTGGGTGCTCCTTGACGTTCTGGAACGCGAATCGCAGGGTACGCTCGCGGATCTCGTCCGCGTGGCTGACCACGCTGCCCAGCAGCAGCCCCGTTGCACATGCCCCGGCCAACAGGGTTTTCATCAGTTGTCCCATGTCACTCTCCGATCATTATTGTTTTAGAAGTCGAGCTACTACCGCTTGCACCGGCGTCAACCGGTGAAGAATTTCAAAGGCCCCAGCACCAGTTGCGGGAACAGGACCAGAAGGAACAGCACTACCAGTTGCGCGAGCAGGAACGGCCACACGCCACGAACGATCTCTTCGATATTGAGTTTCGAAACCCCGCTCACCACATTGAGCACCGTGCCCACCGGTGGGGTAATCAGGCCGATGGCGGTGTTGATCAGAAACAGCACGCCGAAATAAACCGGATCGATACCCGCCTGAGTCACCGCCGGCATCAGCACCGGGGTGAGGATGAGGATGGTGGGCGTCATGTCCATGACCGTACCGACCATGATGATCAACAGCATGATCACCACCAACAGCAGGGTCGGGCTGTCCATGAACGGTTCGAGCACCGCCGCCAACTGGCCCGGCAAGTCGGCAATGGTCACCAGCCAGGAGGACACCATGGCCGCCGCCACCAGGAGCATCACCACCGAGGTGGTCTTGGCCGAGGACAGGATCACTTCGTACAGCTGGCTGACTTTCATTTCCCGGTAGATGACCAGGGACACAAACAGCGAATAGACCGCCGCGACCACCGCTGCTTCCGTCGGGGTGAAAATGCCGAACTTGAGACCCAGGATGATGATCAGCGGCAGGCCCATGGCCCAACTGCCCTCGACCAGGGCCCGCATCACTTCGGCCCGCGAGCGCTTGGGCGGGGTCTGCACATGCTCGCTACGGGAGATGAACCACCAGGCAATGGCCAGGGCGACACCGAGCATCAGTCCCGGCACGATCCCGGCCAAAAACAGCTTGGAAATCGATACCCCGGATGCCACGCCAAACACAATGAAGCCAATGCTCGGAGGAATGACCGGGGCAATGATGCCTCCAGCGGCAATCAACCCGGCCGAACGCGCCCGGTTGTGCCCCGCCAGCACCATCATTGGCACCAGCAAGGCCGCCAGCGCCGCCGCGTCGGCCACCGCCGAACCCGAGAGCGAAGCCAACAGGCAGGACGCGATGATCGCCACGTAACCCAGGCCGCCACGCTTGTGTCCCACCAGCGCCATGGCGATGTTGACGATGCGTTTGGACAGACCGCCAGAGTTCATCACTTCGCCGGCCAGCATGAAGAACGGCACAGCCATCAACGGAAAGCTGTCGGCGCCGTTAAGCAGGTTCTGGGCGATGATTTGTGCGTCAAACAGATCCAGATAAAACATCAACGCCACACTGACCACCAGCAAGGCAAAGGCAATGGGAATGCCCAACGCCATGCTGCCTATCAATGACCCGAGGAAAATAACCAGTGTCATGGGCGGGTACTCTTGATGGGGTTATGTGCATTCACCTCGGCGTCGCTGTCCTTGACCATGACCATTTCGTCATCCCTGAGTTTGCCGAACAGCGCCAGGTAGAGTTCGTAGACCAGGATGGCAGCGGCGCTGGCGCCGAACACCAGGCCGGCGGCGTAGAACAGTGCCATCGACAAACCCGAGGCCGGCGCGACCACATCCAGGTTGATCACCGCCTGCTGCCAACTGCCGCTGAAGATCAACCAGCAGATGTACAACATCATCAGGTGCCCGATCACCAGGCAGATGCGCTTGCCGGCCGGTGGCAGGCGTTTGACCAGACTGTCGAGCCCCAGATGGGCACGGTCCTTGAGCGCCACCAGGGCGCCGAGAAAAATCATCCAGACGAAGAACCAACGCGACAGCTCCTCCGAGACGCTGATGCCTGAATTGAAGGCATACCGCAGCACCACATTGCCGAACACCAGCACGATCATTGCGACCATGCACAGCACAATCAGCAGTTTGAGCAGTTTGAAATACAGATCGACGACCTTTGTCATCTTGAAGACCTCCCGGACTTGTCGAGCGCCGGCATCCAGCCACCGGCGCGATAGGACCGTAACGATGGGCGATGGCTATCGGGTCAGGACAGAACGGCCGAGCGTTGTTCCGGGTCCGGAGCAACGGAGCGTGGGATAGGGGCTTAGCGCTTGCAGACGGGTACGCATGGGGGTTCCTCAATTTTTTATTATGGTCTTGGTCATGCTGAGCAAGAGGTGTTGCGCCTAAAATGTACCAACCGGTTAGTTCGGTCAATCACCTTGGCAGGAGGGTCACACAAAGCGTGCGATTATCGGATAAGCGTTTGGGCCGGCTTGTCCGGTATTTTTCATGTTTGACACAGTGTCCAAGCGCGTTTCTTATTTATTAACCAACCACTTTATTTATGAACTAGCCCTGTACAAAACTGTTCGACTCCACCGATCTGAAAACCCAACAATAAAATTGAACCTTATTTAACTTCCGCACTTTAGCAACACTCCAGCCCACTTGATAATACGTTCACCCTCGACAACAAACAGGCGCCATTCCAATGACAAACATCTAAGCACCTTTCTATAAAGCGGCGTCAAAAATAAAACCTCGATGAACTTTGCGTGATCAAGCCGCTTCACAAGCACCCAATAAATCAATTAAAATCCTTTAAAATTCAACGCATTAAACCCTTCTCACTTCAAAGTAATAGCGCAACTTTCCAACCTCCCTTCAACCATTCACAGTCAAAACAACGAACTGTCTTTCAAATAAAACTTTGCGCCCGCGCCCTTCGGTGTTATTACTTCGCCGCTCCAAACTGCAATAGGCCATTACGCAACTTTCCGCGTGCGTAACACGCCTGCCTGATATTGGATCCCACTTAATTCAACTCGCTTGTTTACTCAAACGCATGATCGCGTTTGGGCGAACAGTTGTGCGGCGCAGCAAACTGCGCGAGGAAGGGCGTCATCGCTACTCATCAGTCACGGATCAGGATTCTTTCGATCTTCGGTACCCGTCCGGAAGCCATCAAGATGGCACCTTTGGTCAAGGCCCTCGCCGCCGAACCGGGCATCGAGTCGCTGATCTGTGTGACCGGCCAGCATCAAAGCATGCTTGAGCAGGTATTGAATCTGTTCGATCTCAAGGCCCATTTCACCCTCAACGTGATGACGCCGCACCAGACGCTCAACTCGTTGACGGCCGCGTTGTACGGCGCGATCGATCCGGTACTGGAACAGACCCGGCCGGATCGGGTGCTGGTCCATGGCGACACCACCTCGGCCATGGTGGCTTCGATGGCGTCCTTTCATCGACGCATTCCCGTGGGCCATGTGGAAGCCGGGCTACGCACCGGCGACATCTACAGTCCGTGGCCGGAAGAAATGAACCGTCGTTGCATCGATCTCAGCGCTGACCTGTTGTTTGCCCCCACCGCACAATCTCGCGCTAACCTGCTGGACGAACGTCTGCAAGGCCGCTGCCTGGTGACCGGCAATACCGTCATCGATGCGTTGCAGATGACCGCCCGGCGCATCGAGCAGGATGCACAGCTGCGACAAGCACTGGACCAACAGTTCCCGTTCCTGCAAACCGGACGCAAGCTGTTGCTGGTCACCGGCCACCGCCGGGAGAACTTTGGCGAAGGTTTCCTGAACATCTGCAAGGCCTTGCGCCACCTGGCACAGCGTCCCGACATCCAGATCGTCTACCCGGTGCACCTCAATCCCAGTGTATTGGGCCCGGTGACTGAACAACTGGGTGACCTGCTCAACGTCCACCTGATCAAGCCTCTGGATTACCTGGCGTTCGTGCGTTTGATGCAACACGCCCACGTCATCCTCACCGACTCCGGTGGTGTCCAGGAAGAAGCGCCGTCCCTGGGCAAACCGGTGCTGGTGATGCGCGACGTCACCGAACGTCCCGAAGCCGTAGCTGCGGGCACGGTGCGGCTGGTCGGCACCTCCCCGGCCTCGATCATTGCCGGCGTGGACGCATTGTTCGACGACAAAACCTTGTGGCGCCGCGCCTCACAGGCAGCCAACCCCTATGGAGATGGCAAGGCCAGCCAGCGCATCGTCGATACCCTGCTGGGGCGCCCGGTGGACGAATTTTTCGTGGGCCAGTCGCAATTGCCCCAAGGCTGGGCTCCCGCACCGATGTACGCGCCTCGCCAGTTACTCGCCTCCTAATCGCTGCTCCCCCTTATCAGACTCGAGATTTACCTGAATGAAGCCTTCCGTTGCCATCTCTACGGGCGCACTCAGCGCCCTTGCCTGTGGCCTGAGCCTGCTTGCGCTCATGCCAACCTTTGCCTTGGCTGCCGATAGCCCGCTCACCGAGGCTATCCATCGGCTCAACGCCGATACCCGCCAGGAGCGCGAAGTCCGCTTGAGCGACCTGGGTATCAGTGCGCCGATCCTGCTGGGCGCCAGCGATTCCCGACGGGAACTGTATTTGCCAGTGCCGGCCGGGGTTACCCTCAATGAGGCGACCCTGCAGCTGGACGCCAGCTATCTCAATGGCGAAGGGGGCCGCAACACCTTGCTGCTGTCACTCGATGGCTATCCGGTGCGCGCCGAAGGACTCAGCGAACCTCAGGGCAGTGCCAGCGCCACACTGGGCGTCGACAGTGCCCCGCGCGACAACGGCCTGGTGCGGCTGGGCATTGCCTGGTCTTCGGTGGTTTCGCGGCCGTTGTGCGAAGACGACCGGGTCATCGGCAACGTGCTGCGCATCCAGCCCGACACGCGCCTGAACTACAGCTACGACGCCCGCCAACTGCAGGATGTCGGCGCCGCCTGGACGGCATTACCTGCCGAACCCGGGATCCTGGTTGCACCCGGTTCGTTGTCCGCCGACAGCTACGACGCGGCCTGGCGATTGGGCGTGGCCCTGGAGCGAATGGGCAAGCACAGCCGCATCTTGCCGTTCCCTGCCGTACAAGACAGTGTGGATCTGAGCGCTCTGCGCATCCCGGCCGAACTGTTGAGCATCCCCGCTTTCGCCAGCCTCAACGCGAAGGGTCAGCACCGCCTGGCCAACCCGGCTGAGATCGGCGCGCTGCTGATGCTGGGGCAAACCCCGAACGCACAGGCCGACCTGGCCATCAACGACCCGCAATTGCTCCAGGCCATCAATCAGTCCCTGGATGCTTTGCAGAGTCAGGTCCAGAGCGTCGACCCAACGGCGGCCAGTGCATTGACCCAATGGCGCGAACAGCATGTCAATGCAGCCACGGCAGGCACCGGCCCTGACGATGTGCGTCTGGCGCTGCTAGGCACTCGCCCGGTCCTGATGATCGCCCCGCCCGCCACTGGCAAAGCCCTGTCGTTGCTCGGTTCGGCCTGGAACAAATTGGCGCGCAGCCGTCAGTTGACCGTGAGTGAAGCGCAAACGCCTTTGAGCAACGATGGCCGCGTAGCCTTGTCGCGACTGGGCGGCGCACCTGGTACCTACGACGTGGCCTCCCGATTCGACTGGAGCACCTCGTTCCCCTTGGGCAGCGTGGCGTATGACGGTCGCTTGCCGGTGACAGCCGTGGTGGATCTATCCGCAGCACCGGGTGCTTCACACACCCCGCCCGTGGCCTCGCTGTTTTTCAACGATTTCCTGATCGGTGCCCAGCAGTTGACCACCGATGGTCAGTCACAACGTATCCAGGCCCATATCCCCAGCTATGCCCTGGGTTCAAAAAACGTATTGCGCGTCTCGTTCCAGCGCCAGCCTGTCAGCGATCGTTGCCTGGAAACCCCCCAGGCCTTCCCGGTAGCGGTGCTGCCGAGCAGCCATATCGTGCTGGAAAAAATCGCCCTGGACGACGGTTTCTCCGGCATGGCCGCGCGCTTCGCCGTTGACACCCAGATCCTCGTTCCCCAGGCATACCTCGACCAACCGGCCGCCAGTCTGGCCCGGGTGATCTCGGTGGCCGATGCCGCCGGTGTTTCACCATTGCGCGCGCAGTTGAACGTCAGCGCCGATCCCAAAGCCGTGGTCAGCCCGGACAAAGCCTTCCTGGCGTTCGAACTGCCGCTTGAAGACAGCAAGGAATCGGTCCTGGTCGATGAGCAGGGTCGCCTGCGCATCAACCATGACGATCAGTTGCTGCTGGATGTGCAGCCCCTCAACCACCTGGCTTCGCTACAAGTGGTGCAAGCCTCGGGACAGCATGGGCTGGTGTATCGGACCCTGGGCCGCCAAGCGCCCGACTTCGCCCAGCCGATTGTGCTGACCCGTGGCGATGTGGCGATTCTCGGCGACAGCGGCGCCGTGACGATCATCGACAGCAAGGACCCCAGCGGCAGTCGGTTGATCGGCCGTGAAGAACCCAAAGGGCTGGATGCCTGGCGTAAACCGTCGCTGCTCTGGCTGATCCCTGGCGCCATTGTGTTGTTCCTCCTCCTGTTGCTGGCTGGCCGTAGCGCCCGTCGCAATCGCCAGTAACGGTAACCTTCGATGACGTCGCTTTATTGGCCCTATTGGCTGGCCCACTACTACAACTACCTGGAAGCGGCGACCATCGTCGTCGCGGTGGTGATCCTGATCTCCAGCCTGGACGACCTGATCATTGACCTGTGGTACTGGTCTCGCCGCCTGTACCGCAAGCTCACCGCGGACCGCAAATACCGCTCGCTGACCGTCGAACAACTGCTGGCCCGGGACGAACAGCCCTTGGCGATCATGGTGCCGGCCTGGCTGGAATACGACGTCATCGCACCGATGATCGAGAACATGGTCTCGACGCTCGATTACCAGAACTACGTGGTCTTCGTCGGCACCTATATCAACGACCAGCGCACCATCGACGAAGTCGAGCGGATGCGCCGGCGCTACAAACAACTGCACCGCGTGGAAGTGCCCCATGCCGGACCGACCTGCAAGGCTGACTGCCTGAACTGGGTGATCCAGGCGATCTTCCTGCATGAGAAAACCCATGGCATGACCTTCGCCGGGGTGGTGTTGCACGACAGCGAAGACGTGCTGCACCCGTTGGAATTGCGTCTGTTCAACTACCTGCTGCCACGCAAGGACATGATCCAGTTGCCGGTGGTGTCGCTGGAGCGCAACTGGTACGAATGGGTGGCCGGGGTCTACATGGACGAGTTCGCCGAATGGCACGGCAAGGACCTGGTGGTGCGTGAAAGCATGACCGACACCGTGCCCTCGGCCGGCGTCGGCACCTGTTTCTCCCATCGCGCGTTGCGGGTACTGGCCGGCGAAACCGAAAACCAGCCGTTCAACACCGACAGCCTCACCGAGGACTACGACGTCGGCGCGCGACTGGCCAAGGTCGGCATGAATGCGATCTTCGTGCGTTTCCCGGTGCAATTCCGGGTGCTGCGCAAATCCTGGTTCCGCAAACCCTACGAATCGACCCTGACGATGCCACTGTGCGTGCGCGAGTTCTTCCCGGACACCTTCCGCACCGCGTTCCGACAAAAGGCCCGCTGGACCCTGGGCATCGGCCTGCAAGGTTGGGAACAGATGGGCTGGAGCGGCTCGCTGGCCAACCGTTATCTGCTGTTTCGCGACCGCAAGGGCGTGGTGACGGCGTTCGTCAGCATCATCGCCTACGTGATTCTGGTGCAACTGCTGGGCTTGATCATTCTGCGCAACAGCGGCTGGTGGGATGTCACCTTCCCGACGCCCTTTGAAACCAACGATCTGGTCAAATACCTGCTGGTGGCCAACGGCATTGCCCTGCTCTGGCGGATCCTGCACCGCTGTTACTTCACCACCGTGCTGTACGGCTGGCAGCATGGCTTGCTGTCGATCCCTCGCATGCTGGTGGGTAACTTCGTCAACTTCATGGCCGCGTCCAGAGCCTGGCGGATGTTCCTGGTGGGCAAGGTAATGAATCGCAAACTGGTCTGGGACAAGACCATGCACGACTTCCCTTCCACCGACCTGGTGGCCATCGCGCCGCGCCGCCTGGGCAGTGTATTGCTGTCCTGGCAGGCCATTACCGACAGCCACCTGCAAAGCGCCCTGGACCAACAACAATCGCGAAACATGCCGCTGGGACGCATTTTGCTCAATAACGGCTGGCTGGATGACGAAACCCTGGCCGAAGCCATCGCGTTCCAGAATGACCTGCCCCGGGTCTTCGACGTGGCGCAAAAAGCCGCCGCCTCAACCTCGTCACTGACCGGCGAATTTGCTTTGCGCTGGCGGGTCATTCCTCTGGGCCGCAACACTGAAGGGTGCGAACAGATCGCCGTTGCCAACCCCCTGACTGACGAAGGCCTGCAACAGATCGCCGCCGAACTGGGCAGCGAACCGGTGCAACTGATCGCCCGGGAAAGTGAAATTCTCGCGCTGTTGCGCCAATTGCCCGAACGCAACGGCCACGCCGTTCCGAATGCCAGTGCACCGCTGCTGGGTGACTTGCTGATCGAAATGGGCCTGCTCGATCGCGATCAGTTCAGCCGCGCCATGTTGCAGTATCGACCGCAGCACCACGGTCGGATCGGCGATTACCTGGTCGACAGCGGCGTGCTGCCGCGGGCCACTATTGAACAGGTGGCGGCGCGTCAGCACAGCGTCTACCCCATGGAGCTTCCGGCATGAACCGCGCCCTTTTGACCCTCTTGGCCACGGGGCTGGGCCTGATACCGGCCCTGGTTGCTGCCGAAACCTTGCCGCTGCCGTTGTCCGGCCCGGCCTACACCGCCGCCAACCAAGCCTACAGCGCCTACGAGCGCAAGGACTACGACCTGGCCATCGCCAAGGCCCGCGAGGCCCTGCGCCTGCGCGCCGACGTGACGCGTCTGAACACCCTGATCGCCATGGCCGAACGTGACAAGAAACTGCGCGACCAGCCCCGGACCGTCGCTGCATCCGCCGTTGCCACGGCACCGGGTTTCATGGCCGCCACCCAAGGGTACAGGGCCTATGATCGCGAACGGTTCGGTCTGGCCGCGCAATCGGCTCGCCGGGCGATTGCCCAGGCTCCCCGTCGCCGGGAGTACCGGCTGTTGTTGATCGACGCCTTGCAGCGCCAGCATCTTCTGGTCGAAGCCGACCAGGCTGTGGGCGATGCACTCGGGGTCTTCGCCAACGATGACGCGCTCCTGATGCGTCGAAAGGCGATTCGTCGCCAACTGGCGGCGCCGCTGGCGGTCCAGGGCTACCGTGCCCTGCAGCAGGGCAATGCGGTGCTGGCCGTGGACAAGGCTCGCCAAGCCGTAGCTTGGGCTCCGGAAATCGCCGCCAACCAGCAATTGCTCAACAGTGCGCAGCTCGCTGCCGAGGATCGCGACGCACCGATTCTGGAGTGCCAGGAAAGTACCTTCGGCCTGACGTGCGCCACCAGGTCGGGTCACACCGATGAACAGGCACCGGTCAGTGATTTGCAACTGGCCTATGATTCGGGCCGGGCCGGTGACGACGAGGCCGCCCACGCCGCGTTCCGCAAGGCCGATGCCAGCACCCGGCTCGCTCCGGCGGCGGCCCAGGATGCAGCCTACAACGCCATGCGCGTGCATGAAGACGACGAAGCGGTGGCGTATTTCAAACGCGTCATCGATGCCCAGGCAACCACTGAATCACCCCTGTCTGCACAACAGCTGTTCGATACCCGTCGTGCCGTGGGCGACATCTCACGCACCCTGGGCCTGACCAGCACCACCAGCTATCGCGGCAACAGTTCCAGTGGCCTGAGCGCTGCCCCGGGCACCAGCAGCAGCGGCAGCCAAAGCAATGACCTGCTGCAGAACAGCACCGAGCTGTCCTGGCGCCCGCTGGGGTATCGCAATGCGCGTTTCATCGAACTCTACGGCCGCGTCACCGACACCCTGTGGAGCAAGAACAGCGACTCGGACACCGGTGCGCAAGCCTTGCAAGGGGCGCTGGGGGCACGGATCAAACCCTTCAGCTCCATCAACATCATGGCCGCCTTTGAACGCACCTTCCCCCTGGGCTCCTCGAACGTCGAGGGCGACTGGCTGGCGCGCCTGGGCTACGGTTCGAGTATCGGCACCGACCTGCGGGTCGATGCGCCCAGTTGGTGGACCTCGCAGCTGTACGCCGAGGTCGGCCGATACATCAACGACTCACGCAATTATTTCAACAGCGAATGGCAAGTGGGACGCAGCTATGCCATCGGCGGTACCGGCTCGCGCTGGGTGACCTTCCCCCATGTCGTGGCGGCGCTCGACTACGATTCCAAGATGAAGAGTGGCGCCGACGGGGACTTCTCGTCCGGCAACGCCGGCGGGATCGGGGTGGGCAATAACGTACGCTACTGGTTCCGGGAGGACGCCTACAACGCCCCGCGCTCCTATGTGGATTTCTCCCTGCAGTACAGGGCCAGGGTATTGGGCGAGGAACGAGCCAAAGGCGTGTTCGCTCGCTTGACCTACTCCTATTGAGGCCGTTGATGTGATGTGCAATTGCAGGAAAGCGCTCGTTTGAAAATCTTCGGCCATATCATCCGCCGCACGACCGTGGCGGTCATCTCGCTGGCAGCGGCCCTCGGCGCAGGCACGGGGACGTATTACATGCTGAACAAAGAGGTTGCACCGGATATCGTCGGCATCGTCTGGCAGCCAGACAACCAGACCGTGGGAATCAAAGGCAACTGGGAAAAGCTGGGGGTACGCGAGCTGCTGGTGCAATGGACGGTGGTGGATGACCAGGCCTTCGTGCCCGGCACCGGCCTGCCCAGCGTGCCGCTGCTGCCTGACTGGGCGCGCATTGCCAAGGCGCCCTGGGCCCAGGATGTCATCCTCGGGCTGGCCGGTCATTTCAGTGAAAACCGCTCCAGGGACAACATTGAGCAACTGGCCGCGGTGTCGGCGCGCATTGCCCGGTTGCCGACACCGCTGCACGTGACCGGGTGGTATTTTCCGGCCGAGGTCGATCCCAGCTGGTCTCGCGCCAAGGAACTGCCCGCCTTGCTGGCCAAGCTGCCACGCCCGTTGTGGATCAGCGTCTACGACGGCGCCAACATCGGCCCCGCCGCCACTGCCGACTGGCTCAAGCAATGGTTGCCGGACGACATTGGCGTGTTCTTCCAGGACGGCGTCGGCGTCTACGCCCGCACCGCCCCGGTGGCCCGCGACTACGCCGACACCCTGCGTGACCGGCTCGGAAAAGATCGCGTGCGGATCATCGTCGAAGCCTTCCGCCCCAAGTTCGGCGGCGGCTTCCGCTCGGCCACGGTTGCCGAACTCAAGCCGCAACTGGCCGCCTATGCCGGCTATCCGTTGTACCTGTTCGACGGCCCACATTACGTGACGCCTGAGTTGGTGGAGCAGTTGAGGCAATCCTTGACCAAGCCGTGACCCTGGTTCGGGACCCTCGCCCCAGGCCTGGCTTCAGAGATTTGTATCGCTGTGTATATGAACTGCGGATTGATACGAAACCGTTGAATTCGAGCCTTGCCGACACACAACGTCGATACACCTGCGCGTTTAACTGTGATCACCGGACAGCAGCACACCCGCTGCCACTGGCCCACTCAATCAAGCGCAAGGAGAATCACCATGTTCAATCTCTCGAAAGTTTCCTCCCTGGCAATCGCCCTGGCACTGGTTGGCGGGCTCGGCCTGTCGAACGTCGCTTCGGCCACGGCCATGAGTGCAGCGGCGAAGGGTCAGGCTGCACAATTGCTGGTTGAGGGCGGCTCCGATCGTCTGAGCCAGAACCGCGTCGCCGAAGGTGGCTCCGATCGCCTGCTTCAGAACCGCGTCGCCGAGGGTGGCTCCGATCGCCTGCTTCAGAACCGCGTCGCCGAAGGTGGCGCTGATCGTCTTCAGGAACTGCGCGAACGCAACGCTTAAGGGTTGCCGATAGCCGTGGCGCTCACCCCAGGTAGCGCTTGAACCACTCAAGGGTTCGCCCCCACGCCAGCTCGGCAGCCGCTTCGTCATAGCGCGGGGTCGAGTCGTTGTGAAAGCCATGGTTGACGCCCGGATAGATATAAGCCTGATAGGTCTTCTTCCCGGCCTTGAGCGCTGCTTCATAGGCCGGCCAGCCTTCGTTGATGCGGGTGTCGAGTTCGGCGTAGTGGATCAGCAGCGGTGCCTTGATTCGCGGCACGTCCTCAGGTTTGGGCCCGCGTCCGTAGAATGGCACCGCCGCGCCTAGCTCGGGATACGCCACGGCGGCGGCATTGGCCACCCCGCCGCCGTAGCAGAAGCCGGTAATGCCGACTTTCTTGCCGCCGATGGCGTCGTGTTTCATCAGAAACTCAACGGCAGCGAAAAAATCGTTCATCAGCTTCTCGGGATCAACCTGCTGCTGAAGCTCACGCCCCTTGTCATCGTTCCCCGGATACCCGCCCACCGAGGTCAGGCCATCCGGCGCCAGCGCCACGAAACCGGCCTTGGCCACGCGCCGGGCGACGTCTTCGATGTAAGGGTTCAAGCCACGGTTCTCATGGGCGACCACCACACCGGGCACCGGGCCACTGGCCTTGGCTGGCCGGACCAGATAGCCGCGCACCTGACCGTGACCGTTGGGTGAGGGATAAGTGATGTACTGCGCCACGATATCCGGGTCGGTGAAGTTCACCTGCATGGCCTGGGCATAGTTGGGGCTCAATGACGCCAGCAGCGCGCCGGCCGTCAGCCCGCCCACCGCGAACTGACTGGCCCGCTCCAGGAAGATCCGGCGGGATATCTGGCCGTGGGCGTAAAAATCGTAGAGCTCGAGCAGTTCGGGGGCAAAGTCCTTGGCGGTCAGGCGAGTCATGGTTTGATCCTCTTTGGGGATCGAAAAATCATAGACGAAAAAAAACGCCGCTCGATGAGCGGCGTTTTTTATTTCACCAGACAGCGTCCGGTTTACAGCGCCATGTCGGCCGCCGGGTTGCTTTGCGGGGCAGCAGCCGGCGCGGTCGGTGCAGGCGCGGTGCCCTGCTGGCTGATCGTCGGTGGTGTGTCCAGCTGCAGGACTTCGCTGGTGTAAGCCCACTCCTGAGCCACACGCTCAGGGCTTTCGTTGAGCTTGCTGCCGTAGCTTGGCACGATCTGATGCAGTTTTTCCTGCCAGGCCGGGGTGGCGACCTTGTCCTTGAAGACCTTCTCAAGCACCGTCAGCATGATCGGCGCGGCGGTCGAGGCACCTGGCGAAGCACCCAGCAGTGCGGCGATGCTGCCGTCCTGGGAAGCGACCACTTCAGTACCCAGCTTCAGGACGCCGCCTTTCTCTTCATCACGCTTGATGATCTGCACGCGCTGGCCGGCCTGCCACAGGCGCCAGTCTTGCTGCTTGGCGTCCGGGAAGTACTCCTTCAGGGCGTTGAAGCGGTCTTCGTCCGACTGCATCAATTGCCCGGCCAGGTATTCAACCAGCGGGTACTGTTCGATACCCACCTTGGTCATCGGCCACACGTTGTGGGTCGTGGTGCTGGTCAGCAGATCGAAGTACGAACCGTTCTTCAGGAACTTGGTGGAGAAGGTAGCGAACGGGCCAAACAGAATCACCCGCTTGCCATCGAGCACGCGGGTGTCCAGGTGCGGCACCGACATCGGCGGTGCGCCAACCGAAGCCTTGCCATAGGCCTTGGCCAGGTGCATCTGGGCGATGGTCGGGTTTTCGGTCACCAGGAACGAGCCGCCTACCGGGAAACCAGCGTATTCACGGGCTTCCGGGATGTCGGTTTCCTGCAGCAGGTGCAAGGCACCGCCGCCAGCGCCGATGAACACGAACTTGGCGTCGGTCTCGGTTTCGCTACCGTCCTTCAGGTTCTTGTACGAAACGCGCCAGGTGCCGTCTTCGTTGCGGGTGATGTCGCGCACTTCGCTGGACAGCTTGAGAGAGAAGTTCGGTTTGGTTTGCAGGTGAGCAGCAAACTGACGGGTGATTTCGCCGAAATTCACGTCGGTGCCCAAGGGACTCCAGGTGGCCGCGACTTTCTGGCTCGGGTCACGCCCTTGCATCATCAGCGGTACCCACTTGTTGATCTGCTCGCGATCTTCGGAGTACTGCATACCGGCGAACAACGGGCTGGCCTGAAGGGCTTCGTAGCGCTTCTTCAGGAACGCGATGTTGTCCTCGCCCCAGACAAAGCTCATGTGCGGCGTGGAGTTGATGAACGAGCGCGGGTTCTTCAGCACGCCGTTCTTGACCTGCCAGGCCCAGAACTGACGGGAAACCTGGAACGCCTCGTTGATCTCGATGGCCTTGGCGATTTCGACCTTGCCATTCTTGTCTTCGGGCGTGTAGTTCAGCTCGGCCAGCGCGGAGTGACCGGTACCGGCGTTGTTCCAGCCGTTGGAGCTCTCTTGGGCAACACCGTCCAGGCGCTCGACCATTTCCATGGTCCAGTCCGGTTCCAGCTCATTGAGCCAGACGCCGAGTGTCGAGCTCATGATGCCGCCACCAATGAGCAAGACATCCACTTTTTTTGCTTCGGCGGCGTGCGTGGTCGCAAGACCCATCGCCATCGCCAGGCCCAGCAGCGCCGTGTGTGTTTTCTTCAACATGTGTGTATCCCTAGGGTAGAACGCCATTCCGCCCACCAGTCCGGCAATGATAGACCACGCCATGGCCTGTATACGGCATGACGGGGGTCGAGACGGGACTGGAGGATGGACCTACAGGGGCCGAGCATCATCGGCCTCGCATTTATGTCTCTCCGGCGCTGACTTCTTGTAGGTCTTGGCTTCAGCTGGGTGAGGGACACTGCAAAACGCTTGTAATCGGGCCTGACATGGCCGTGCCCGATTGTCGCAGCGGGGGGAGTTTACAGAATGAACTAAACAGACCGAAGCCTCTTTTTTCATCCAAGGCATAAACACCCAGCAAATGACGGCGTTTTAAGGGCGCACTGGCTGAAAAATGTGGGAGCGAGCCTGCTCGCGATGGCGGTGGTGCATTAGACAGTGATGCCAGCTGACCCGGCGCTATCGCGAGCAGGCTCGCTCCCACAGGGGATTGTCGGTGAAATCTGACTTCACCTCTCCATTCGCTACCCGAGCAACTGACTCAACACCGCCCGCAATTTGCCGGGCTTGAGCGGTTTGTTGAGCAGTGGTGCATTGAGTTTGCGCAAGGCGCGGCGGCACTGGTCGCTGCGATCGGCGGTGATGATCACCGCCGGTATGGTTTGTTGGAAATGCTCGCGCAAGTGCTTGACCACTTCGCACCCGACCACGCCATGATCCAGGTGAAAATCCGCCAGGATCAGTTCCGGCGCACGGCCTTGCAGCACGTCAAAGGCCCCCGCCTCGTCCGTGGCGGTCAACACGTCACACCCCCACTGCCCGAGCAGCGCGGCCATGCTTTGCAAAATGCTCAGCTCATTGTCGATGACCAGCAGACGGCGTCCAGGCAGCGGGTTTCCCGCGACCACCTGGATGGGGACCTGGGACATGGGCAGCAGCCTTTCTGCCGACAACGGCACCTCGATGCTGAATACCGAACCGCGCCCCGGCCGGGAACGCACCCGGACCCGATAGCCGAGGATATGGGCGATGCGCTCGACAATCGCCAGCCCCAGGCCGACGCCCTTGCGGTCCGCCGCCCGGCCCACGTCCAATTGGTTGAATTCCAGGAATATCGACTCCAGGCAGTCGGCGGCAATGCCGCGCCCCGTGTCCCAGACCTCCAGGCTCAACCGCTCGCCCCGACGCCGCGCAGCCAACAGGATGCCGCCCTGGGTGGTGTAGCGACAGGCGTTGCTGAGCAGGTTGCGCAAGATCCGGGTCATCAGCCGCAGGTCGGTCATCACCGTTTCGTCGCCGAAACGTACCCGTAGCTCCAACCCGGCGGCGCCAGCCACTGATTGAAATTCCGAAGCCAGTGGCGCGAGCAGCTCATCGAGCCGATACGGCGCCAGGTCCGGCTTGACCGCGGCCTGGTCCAGCCGGGAAATGTCCAGCAGGTCGGTGAGCAGGTCTTCCGCCCCTTCGAGAGCCTGGTGGGTACGCTCCACCAGTACCTGCTCGGACGTGGGCAGCGAGCGTTCGCGTAATGTGGATATCAGCAAACGTGCGGCATTGAGTGGTTGCAGCAGGTCGTGGCTGGCGGCGGCCAGGTATTTGTCCTTGCTGCGGTTGGCCGCCTGCGCAGCATCCCGGGCGTCGCGCAGTTGTTGTTCGATCAGCTCGCGCTGGGCGATCTGCTGCTGCAGATTCAGGTTGGCTTCCATCAACGCGTCGGTGCGCTCGGCCACCCGCTGTTCCAACTGATCGTTGAGCTGTTGCAGGTGTTGCCGGGCCTGTTCCAGTTCATCCAGGCGCGCGGCCAGTTCCGGATAGTGGCTCTTGCGCGTCGAATGGTTGCCTAGTCCCAGCAGCCCGGCCAGGGCTTTTTGCTGTTCGTCAGAGGGCTTCGCCATAGACGACCTCGACATCCCGCTGGCTCGACTCCCGAGGGTTGGTGAGAATGCACGGGTCATGCATCGCATGTTGCGACAGGAACGGAATATCCGAAGTGCTCACCCCGTGCAGCCCCAGGGTTTCGTGAAAGCCGATGGTGCGTTTGAGGGCAATCAGGTGTTCCACCAGGCGGGTACAGATCTGCCGGTGATTGAGGCCACGGCAATCAATGCCCAGCGTCTGGGCAATCACCTTGAAACGCTCGGGAGCCGAGTTGTAGTTGAACGCCACCACATGCTCCACCAGCACGGCGTTGCACAAGCCATGGGGCAAATCCAGGAAACCGCCCAGGCTGTGGGACATCGCGTGCACCGCCCCAAGGATCGCGTTGGAGAACGCCAGCCCGGCCTGCATGCTGCCGAGCATGATTTTTTCCCGCAGGGCCACATCAGCCGGGTTGGCGATCATCTGCACCAGGTTGCCGTTGATCAGGCGCATCGCCTCCAGCGCATGGGGGTCGGTGAGCGGGCCGTGGCCGGTGGATACAAACGCCTCGATGGCATGCACCAGCGCATCGATGCCGGTGCAGGCCGACAGGAAGGGGTCCATGCTCAAGGTCGTTTCCGGGTCGATCAGCGACACGTCCGGCACCGCGGCCTTGCTGACGATGGAAAACTTCATGCGCTCTTGCTGGTTGGAAATGATCACGAACTGCGACACGTCCGCCGAGGTGCCGGCGGTGGTGGGAATCAGGATCAGCGGTGGACTGGGCACGTGCAAGGTGTCCACGCCTTCGAACTCGAGGATATTGCGACCATGGGCAACGACGATGCCGATGCCTTTACCGCAATCCATCGGGCTGCCGCCACCGACCGCGACGATGACATCGCAGTGGTTTTCCCGGTACAGCTCGGCACCGAGCATGACTTCTTCGACCCGGGGATTGGGTGAGACGGCACTGTAGATACAGTAATCAATGGCCTGGGCCTGGAGGCTGGCTTCGACGTCGGCGACCCATCCTGCAGCGATCACGCCGGGATCGGTGACAATCAGCACCTTGCGTGCGCCGAACGTCTTGGCGTAATTGCCGACATTGTGCCGGCAACCGGCGCCAAACATGATTTCAGGTGAAACGAACTTGCGCAGCGGGCTGAGACTCTGGCTCATCGGTAAGCCTGTTCTTATTGTTCCGGGAATACCCTGAGCCTAAAGCATCCCACCGTGATTGCAATCCGACCAAATGGGTAGCCCGGCCTGAACATCTCAGGCCGGGCCAGCGCTCATCGGTTGGCGAAGTACATCGTCACTTCAAAGCCGATACGCAGGTCGGTGTACGCGGGTTTAGTCCACATGGGTCTTTCCTCTTCTTGTACCGGGCCATTCCGGCAAGGTCATTAATGCACAGGGCGCCCAAGGCTCGAATGCTACTTTCGAAGCGGTGGGTGGGGTGCGTTGGTACTACGAGAGAAGCGAGCATCTGTGGCGAGGGAGCTTGCTCCCGCTGGGCTGCGCGGTAGGAGCTGTCGAGCGGAGCGAGGCTGCGATCTTTCCCCAGACACTTGAGTCTTAAGCGGAAAATCAAAAGATCGCAGGCTTCGCCAGCTCCTACAGGGCCCAGCGGGAGCAAGCTCCCTCGCCACAAGGTTCAGTCAGCTACATTTTCGGGGAATCAGAAGAACCCCAACGGATTAATGTCGTAGCTCACCAGCAGGTTCTTGGTCTGCTGATAGTGATCGAGCATCATCTTGTGATTCTCCCGGCCGACGCCGGACTTTTTGTAGCCACCGAACGCCGCGTGGGCCGGGTACAGGTGGTAGCAGTTGGTCCACACACGCCCGGCCTTGATCGCCCGGCCCATGCGGTAGGCGCGGTTGATGTCGCGGGTCCACAAACCGGCACCAAGACCGAACTCGCTGTCGTTGGCAATCGCCAGGGCTTCGGCTTCGTCCTTGAAGGTGGTGATGCCTACTACCGGGCCGAAGATTTCTTCCTGGAACACGCGCATCTTGTTGTGGCCCTTGAGCAGGGTCGGCTGGATGTAATAGCCACTCGACAAGTTCCCCTCAAGCCGCTCTGCCGCACCGCCGGTGAGCAGTTCTGCCCCCTCTTGCCGAGCAATCTCCAGGTACGAAAGGATCTTGTCGTATTGCTGCTCAGAGGCCTGGGCGCCCACCATGGTGTCGGTGTCCAGCGGGTCGCCACGCTTGATCCTGGCGATCTTTTTCATGACCTCGACCATGAACGGTTCATAGATCGACTCCTGCACCAGTGCCCGGGACGGACAGGTGCAGACTTCACCCTGGTTGAAGAACGCCAGCACCAGGCCTTCGGCCGCCTTTTCGATGAAGGCCGGCTCGGCCTGCATGATGTCTTCGAAGAAGATGTTCGGTGACTTGCCGCCCAGCTCCACGGTGGACGGGATGATGTTCTCGGCCGCGCATTTCATGATGTGCGAGCCCACCGGGGTGGAGCCGGTAAAGGCAATCTTGGCGATGCGCTTGCTGGTGGCGAGGGCTTCACCGGCTTCGCGACCAAACCCATGGACGATGTTCAACACACCGGCTGGCAGCAGGTCGGCAATCAGTTCGGCGAAGATCATGATCGACAGCGGCGTCTGCTCCGCCGGTTTGAGCACGATGCAGTTACCGGCGGCCAGGGCCGGGGCGAGTTTCCAGGCGGCCATCAGCAGCGGGAAATTCCACGGAATGATCTGCCCGACCACGCCCAGCGGCTCGTGAAAATGATAGGCGGTGGTCAGTTCATTGATTTCGGCTGCACCGCCCTCTTGGGCGCGGATGCAGCCGGCGAAGTAACGGAAGTGGTCGGCCGACAGCGGCACGTCGGCGTTGAGGGTTTCGCGCACCGCCTTGCCATTGTCCCAAGTCTCGCTGACGGCAAGGATTTCCAGGTTCTGTTCGATGCGATCAGCGATCTTCAGCAGCACCAGGGAGCGGTCCTGGGCCGAGGTCTTGCCCCAGGCATCGGCCGCGGCATGGGCCGCATCCAAGGCCTTGTCGACATCCGCGGCGCTGGAGCGCGGGAATTGCGCAATGACTTGGCCATTGACCGGGGACGTATTGGTGAAGTATTCGCCGTTGACCGGCGCGACAAATTCGCCGCCGATGAAATTGCCATAGCGCGGCTTGAAGGTGACGACGGCGCCTGGGGTTCCGGGTTGTGCGTAGATCATAATGGGCCTCTGCCTGGTCGATGCCTGTCACGGGACAGGCGATAGGCCGATGGTAGAGAGCCTCGCGCGGTGGACGAATGCGTCGTTGGCAGGGGGGCTCTCGTTATTTGGTCGTAGATTTCAAGCATTGGAACGGGCTTTTTGGCGAAACGCCGCACCGCCCCTGTGGGAGCAAGGCTTGCCCGCGATGAAGGCAATGCGGCCTCCAAGGAACCGAGGCGACTGCATCGCGAGCAAGCTTTGCTCCCACGAAGCAGTCGCCACAAGGACAGTGCCCGGCCCTGTTTCAACTCAGCGCTTGGCCACCAGATCCTTCGGCAGCTTGAAGGTCCAGAGCATCCCGCCCTGGTTGAAGTCCTTCACGCGCTTGGCCACTTCGCCGCCCCACAACGGCACCGCACCACCCCAGCCCGAGAGCACGGAGACGTATTGCTCGCCGTCCATCTCCCAGGTGATAGGCGAACCGAGCACGCCGGAGCCGGTCTGGAACTCCCAGACCTTTTCCCCGGTCTTGGCGTTGAAAGCCTGCAGGAAACCTTCAGGCGTACCGGTGAACACCAGGTTGCCTTTGGTGGTCAGCACCCCGCCCCACAGCGGCGCGTAGTTCTTGTGGCGCCAGACTTCCTTGCCGGTCTTGGGGTCGATGGCCCGCAACACGCCAATGTAGTCCTCGTTCAGCGGCTTGATGGTGAAACCGGCCCCCAGGAACGCCGCGCCCTTCTTGTAGGCGATGCCTTCGTTCCAGATATCCATGCCCCACTCGTTGGAGGGCACGTAGAACAACCCGGTGTCCTGGTTGTAGGCCATCGGCATCCAGTTCTTCGCCCCGAGGAAGGCCGGCGCGACAAACACCGAGCCGCCCTTGGCTTCGCTGCCCGGCGCGCCCGGACGACCGGCCTCGTTGTAGATCGGCCGTCCGTCCTTGTCCAGGCCGTTGGCCCAGGTGATCTTGTCGACAAACGGGAAGCCACGGATGAACTTGCCGTTGGTGCGATCGAGTACGTAAAAGAAGCCGTTGCGGTCGGCGGTGGCCGCAGCCTTGATGTCCTTGCCCCCTTCCTTGTAGTTGAAGGAGACCAGCTCGTTGACGCCGTCATAGTCCCAGCCGTCGTGAGGGGTGCTCTGGAAGTGCCATTTGATGCTGCCGTCGTCCGGGTTAAGGGCCAGGCGCGACGAGGAATAGAGGTTGTCGCCCGGGCGCAGATGGGAGTTCCACGGCGCCGGGTTACCGGTGCCAAACAGCAACAGATTGGTTTCCGGGTCGTAGTAGCCGCCCAGCCAGGGCGCGGCACCACCGGTTTTCCAGAGGTCCCCCGGCCAGGTCTTGCCGGCTTCGCCGCCGGAAATGCCATTCTCGATGGCCTTGCCGTCCTTGTAGACATAACCCATGTGCCCTTCCACGGTCGGGCGGGTCCACAGCAGCTCGCCGTTTTTCGGGTCGTAGGCGCTGATCTTGCCCACCACGCCGAATTCGCCGCCCGCCACACCGGTGATCAACTTGCCGTTGATAACCATGGGCGCAGCACTGATGGAATAACCTTCCTTGTGGTCAGCGACCTTCTTGCTCCACACCACTTTGCCGGTGTCTTTGTTCAACGCCACCAACTTGGCGTCCAGGGTGCCGAAGTACACCAGGTCGCCATACAGCGCCACGCCACGGTTGATCACATCGCAGCAAGGGCGGATGTCATCGGGCAGGCGCGCGTCGTACTGCCAGAGCTTCTTGCCGGTGCGCGCATCCACCGCGAACACGCGCGAATAGGAGCCGGTGAGGTACATCACCCCATCCTTGACCATCGGCTGGGCCTGCTGGCCGCGCTGTTTTTCACCGCCAAAGGAAAACGCCCAGACCGGCCGCAGCTCCTTGACGTTATCGGTGTTGAGGGTCGCCAATGGACTGTAGCGCTGGCCCTGGACACCCAGGCCGTTGGTCACGATCTGTTGCGGGTTTTTCGGATCCTGGAAGATCTCCTGATCGGTCACGGCGGCCAAGGCCGAACCGGACAGCAGCATGGCACTGAGCAGCAGGCTCACGGCGAAGGGCTGGCGACGTGCGGGATGAGTCATGACGGCTACCTCTGCGGTTATTGTTATACCCGGGAAATTTTCCCGGTCTGTCGCAGATTCTTGGGCCCGCAGCCCCTGGCAACAATTGCCCGCAGTGTTGAGTTTTCTAGTTCCTTGGTACATGTGGGGGGTGGTCGTGCCTGCCCCTGTGGCGAGGGAGCTTGCTCCCGCTGGGCTCTGTAAGAGCTGGCGAAGCCTGCGATCTTTCGCTTGAGACTCAAGTGCCTGGGGAAAGATCGCAGCCTCGTTGCACTCGACAGCTCCTACGGGCGTAGCGTAGCGGGAGCAAGCTCCCTCGCCACAGGGGGACCGGCCTGAATTATTCGGAATTGCTATCCATCCGCCTCATCCCCACCCGCTCATAGCGCGGATACAGATGACTGACACTGCGAATCAGCTCATACCGAGTCAGGCTGATCCCGGCAAAACGCTGGGGAATGGGGCTGCGGATCATCTCGGCCATGTCATCGCCACGGGCCGCGCCGTCGCGCATCAGTTGGTCGAGCCAGCCCAGGTAATCGTGCATCTGGGCAAACGGCTGCGGGTCAGTCGCGACCGGGCCATGACCGGGGACGATCTGCTTCCAGGGCAAGGCTTGCAGGGTGTCCAGGTCCTTGAGCCACACCTCGAGTCCCGGGCTGTTGGGGGTGGTCAGGGCCCGCTGGTAAAACACCAGGTCGCCGGCAAACAGCACGCCGGTGGTTTCATCGAGGATCGCCAGGTCCGCCCCGGTGTGCCCGGCCAGTTCCAGCAACCGCAAGGAATGACCGCCCACCTTCAGCGGTCCGGGAACCAGCACCTGGGTCGGCAACACCACTTCGGTGCCACGCATCCAGTCACCGACCAGCCGATACATGTTCTCGGCCATGGCATCGCCCTGCTGGCGCAACAGCTGCGTGGTCGCCGCCAGCGCGCCGATGGAGACGTCGCTGAAGGCCTGGTTGCCCAAGACATGGTCGGGATGATGATGAGTCAGCAATACCTGGATCACCGGTTTATCGGTGGTCGCGGCAATCGCCTGGCGCAAGGCCTGCCCGTAGCGCCGGGATGGGCCGGTGTCGATGACCACCACGCCGGCCTCGGTGACAATGAACGCGGTGTTGACGATGTTGCCGCCGTTGGCCTTGGCAAAATTGTCCGTGCTGCCTTCCAGCAGCCAGGTGCCTTCGGCGATCTGCCGGGGCTTGAGTGCATAGTCCGGCCCGGCCCATGTCGGCAGGCACAGGCCGAGCCAGATCAGCAACAACCAACGCATGGCGCGCTCCTTGTGGTCAGGGGACCGTTGCCTCGAATTCATTGCCGCTGTTGTCACGCAACAACAGGCGGGTCTGCCCGGGGCCGCGAATATCGAAGCCCAGGTTGGGGTTTTCGCTGACGGCCGGAAACAGCTCCAGGCGCGCCAGCACCTGGCCGTCGGCGTCCAGCAACTGCGCCTGGTTGAGGTAAAACTCAGGGATGCCGCTCACTAGCCCATTGTCCATCGGGTGGGCCACTTGCAGGCGCAGGCGACTGTCTTCACCTCGGGGGTAACGGGCTCCCAGCACTTCGCCCAAGTGTTCTTCCCAGCCCGGCTGGGTGCGTACCACGCTTGGCGCGGTGCAGCCGCCACCGGCCGCGTCGATCAACGTTGAGCCGACGTGCCACAAGCCGTCACGGGTCTGCACGGCGGCGCGCAACGGCGTGGCCTGCTCGATGCGAATGCGGATTGACAGCCAGGGCAGCACCCGCCCCCCCGGCTGGAAATCGACGATCTTGGGCAGCGGGTTCAGTTCGGCCCAAACCAGCATGCGCACCACGTCACCGGCGAATGCCCGGGCATCGATCTGCAACGGCACCTGGCGCGCGTCTTCGGCAAAAGGCGGCGCCAGCAACCGGACCCGGTCGTCGAACACGAACGGCGCCTCACCCAATAGTTGTTTGTGATAGAAGGCCCACATCACCGAGGGCACCGGGTCCTTCCCGGTCTCGAGCGCCGTCGCCGTCAACGGCAGGCAGCACAACAGCAGACCCAACGCTCGCCAGTTCATCCCTGCGCTCCTATTGATACATCTCGGGTACTTCGTAACGCAGGCCGTAATGGGCATAGATGGTTTTGAGACTGCCGTCGCGGATCAACCCTTCCAGCGCTTCTTCCACCGCATAAGCCAGCTGCCGGTTGCTCTCATGCACCGCCATGCCGATTTCCCAACGTTGCTTGCCCATGTTCGGGTAAGCATTTTCGGCCAATGCCAGTTGCGGATCGGCTGCCTCATGCAGTTGCCAGTCGATCTCCCCGCGCATGGCCATGACCGCGTCGACCTGCCCGGCCCGCATGGCCTTGAACGCCTGGCCTACGCCGGGGAAGTGATGGGTCCTGGCGCTGAGCATGCCGTTGAACACCGAGGTCAGGTAGAACGACGGCACGCTGTCGACTTCAACGCCAATGGGGTGCTGCTGGAATACCGCGACACTGCCTACGCTTTCAAGCCGGCGGCGGTCGTACGCCACTTGCCAGCACTCCTGCTGATAAGGCCCGAACATGGCGACCTGGGCGTTTTCCAGTTCACCGATGTCGTTGCGCTTTTGCACGTAGTCGCGATCGTAAGGCACGCGCATCATCAGGTCGGCCAGTTGCCGACCATGCAGGGCGCTGCTGCGCCAGATGTAATCGCGCAGGTCGTCATCGAGCTTTTCGCCGGGCGGCGCCCAGATCAATCGCAGGCGCACGCCAAGGGCTTTGGCGAGGGCCTGGGCCAGTTCCACGTCCACGCCCCGGGGCTGGCCGTGGTCTTCGAAGCTATAGGGGGCAAAATCCTTGTACACCGCCACTTTCAGCTCGCCGGCGGCGATCATTTCGTCGTAGTTGCGCACCTGTGCCTGAACCGTCTGGCCACACAGCAACAGGCTGCACAATATCCACGCGAACAGGCGCATGACGATCACTCCTCGACGTGCACACTGTCGAGATAGGTGCGCACCGCCCACAAGGCTTCCTGACTCAAGTAGTCCGCCATTTTCGGCATGTAGACCCGACCGTCGCGCACCGCGCCGTGGCGCACCCGTTCGACAAACCACTCATCCCCAGCTTCGGCGGCATCCAGCAGGCGCAAATCCGGCGCGATCCCGCCGGACTTGGCTTCCAGCCCGTGGCACGCGGCGCAGTTCTGGTTGTAGGCCGAGGAGCCGATTTCCACGGCCTTGTCCCGCTCGGGAGAGCTGCGATAGGGGTTCTGGGCGACCCAACCATCGCCGTCCACCGGCAGGCCGGTGTCCTTGATCGCGGTCAGCCCTTTGGTTTCCACTGCCTGGGGCACTACGTTGCCATGGGCCCACACGGAGCCTGCGCCGGTCAGCCCTATCAGCAATGCGGTAGCGATGATGGCGTTGCGTTTTGTTGTCATTGTTATGCCCTCGAATTTACACGCAAGACCTCTCTACAGAGGCCGTGCCGTCATCTTAGGAACGCCTGCACCCCAGCCGAATGCTGCTTTGGTGGCCGCACTCTAGTTCCTTGGTAGCGGGTCATCCGGCGCGGTTCGCAAAGACAGCCGGTTCGGGAAGTCTTCCCGGCAAGGGCGGGACTTTTTCCGTATCGGTAGAGCCCTGGCGCGACCCAACCTAGTCAGGCCAAAACCTCACTGGGAATGCCCACCATGACAATAAAAACGCTACCCGCCCTCTCTTCCCTGACCGTCGCCTTGCTGCTGGCCGGTAGCCTGTCGTTGAGCCCCCTGGCCAACGCCGCAGCGCCCGGGGTCACCTGGGAAGACATCGCCAACGACCACCTGACCACCCGCGACGTATTGCAATACGGCATGGGCACCAACGCCCAGCGCTGGAGCCCGCTGGCCCAGGTCAATGACAAGAACGTGTTCAAGCTCACGCCGGCCTGGTCTTACTCATTCGGCGACGAAAAGCAGCGCGGCCAGGAATCCCAGGCCATCGTCAGCGACGGCGTGGTGTACGTCACCGGCTCTTACTCGCGGGTGTTCGCCCTCGACGCCAAAACCGGCAAACGCCTGTGGACCTACAGCCATCGGCTGCCGGACAACATTCGCCCGTGCTGCGACGTGGTCAATCGGGGCGCAGCCATTTACGGCGACAAGATCTACTTCGGCACGCTGGATGCGCGAGTGGTCGCCCTGAATAAAAACACCGGCAAAGTGGTGTGGAACAAGAAATTCGGTGACCACGCCGCCGGCTACACCATGACCGGCGCCCCGGTGCTGATCAAGGACAAAACCAGCGGCAAGGTGCTGTTGATCCATGGCAGTTCCGGGGATGAGTTCGGCGTGGTCGGCCAACTGTTCGCCCGGGACCCGGACACCGGTGAAGAAGTCTGGATGCGGCCTTTCGTCGAAGGCCACATGGGCCGTCTCAATGGCAAGGACAGCACGCCGACCGGCGATGTGAAAGCACCGTCCTGGCCCGACGACAAAACCACCGAGACCGGCAAGGTCGAGGCCTGGAGCCACGGCGGCGGCGCGCCTTGGCAGAGCGCCAGTTTCGACCCCGAGAGCAACACCATCATCGTCGGCGCCGGCAACCCGGGGCCATGGAACACCTGGGCGCGCACGGCCAAGGATGGCAACCCGCAGGATTACGACAGCCTCTACACCTCCGGCCAGGTGGGCGTCGACCCGAGTACCGGCGAGGTGAAGTGGTTCTACCAACACACACCCAACGATGCCTGGGATTTCTCCGGAAACAACGAGCTGGTGCTGTTCGACTACAAGGACAAGGACGGCAAGCTGATCAAGGCCACTGCCCACGCCGACCGCAATGGTTTTTTCTACGTCGTGGACCGCAACAACGGCAAGCTGCAGAACGCCTTCCCGTTCGTCGACAACATCACCTGGGCCAGCCACATCGACCTGAAGACCGGCCGCCCGGTGGAAAATCCCGGTCAGCGTCCGGCCAAGCCACTGCCGGGTGAAACCAAGGGCAAACCGGTGGAAGTCTCACCGCCCTTCCTCGGTGGCAAGAACTGGAATCCCATGGCCTACAGCCAGGACACCGGGCTGTTCTACGTCCCCGGCAACCAGTGGAAAGAGGAATACTGGACCGAAGAAGTGAATTACAAGAAAGGCTCGGCCTACCTGGGCATGGGCTTTCGCATCAAGCGCATGTATGACGATCACGTCGGCAGCCTGCGCGCGATGAACCCCACCACCGGCAAGGTGGTCTGGGAACACAAGGAAGCCTTGCCGCTGTGGGCCGGGGTGCTCGCCACCAAGGGCAATCTGGTGTTCACCGGCACCGGCGACGGCTTCTTCAAGGCCTTCGACGCCAAGACCGGCCGGGAGCTGTGGAAGTTCCAGACCGGTAGCGGCATCGTCTCCCCGCCCATCACCTGGGAACAGGACGGCGAACAGTACATCGGCGTGACCGTCGGCTATGGCGGCGCCGTGCCGTTGTGGGGCGGCGACATGGCCGAGCTGACCAAGCCGGTGGCCCAGGGCGGGTCGTTCTGGGTGTTCAAGATTCCGAGTTGGGATAACAAGGTAGCCCGCCAATAACCCTTGTGGGAGCGAGCCTGCTCGCGATAGCGGTGGTTCAGTTGCCAGTGATGTTGAATGTGCCAACGGCTTCGCGAGCAGGCTCGCTCCCACAGTTGATGGTTGTCAGACACAGACTTTGTGTCCGCCAAAGATCCCTTGTGGGAGCGGGCTTGCTCGCGAAAGCGATGGTTCAGTCAACGCTGATGTTGAATGTACCGCCGCCATCGCGAGCAGGCTCGCTCCCACAGTCAACCGAGTTTACCGCCATGAGATTTCTCCCTCTGCTGCTTCTGCTCATCGGCGCCCATGCCGGCGCCGACGACACCGACACGCCCCTGACCATCAACGGCTGCATCATCGCCGAATCCAGCCAATGCCCCGGCGCTGACCTTCGCGGCGCCCGGCTGGCCAATCAGGACCTGCGCAAAATGAACCTCAGCGGTGCCGACCTGCGGGGTGCCGATCTGCGCCATGCGCGGCTGGACCTGGCCAATCTGGAAAAGGCCCGTCTGCAAGGCGCCAACCTGACCCGCGCCAGCCTGCAGCAAAGCAACCTGCGCCTGGCGGACTTGCGCGGTGCCACGCTCAAGGCGATCCAGGGCTGGGGCCTGTTTGCCCAGGGCGCCCAGTTCCAGAAAGCAGACCTGAGCGCCGCATATCTTCAATTCGCCCGACTGTCCGGCGCCCGAATGCACGAAACCAACCTGCAAGCCGCCGACCTGGAGATGGCCTGGCTGAGCAAGGCAGACCTCAAGGGCGCCGACCTGCGCGACGCCAACCTGCAGGAAGCCAAGCTTGGCGAAAGTAACCTGGAAGGCGCCAACATGAGCGGCTCACGCCAGCATTACGGGAATTTTCAGGATGCGAATATGCAAGGGTGTACGGGTTGCCCGACGACTTGGGATTAGTACCCCATTCAAGGACCGACACAGATCCCGTGGCGAGGGAGCTTGCTCCCGCTGGGCTGCGCAGCAGCCCCCATCCAGACAACTCAATCTTCCTGATGCCCCGAAGCGATTGGTATTGGGGTTGCTTCGCAGCCCAGCGGGAGCAAGCTCCCTCGCCACAGTTGTGTATTGCTTTCAAGGATGGGATTTACCCCGCCACCCGCACCACGCCCATGTCGATCCCCAGGTGCACCAGTTCGGCATGGGAACTGACCTGCAGCTTGCTCTTGAGCAGCGTCAAGTGATTGGACACGGTCTTGGCGCTGATGCACAGCTGTTCGGCAATGGTGCGCGCCGGGGTGCCCTTGGCGAGCATGACGAAGATCTCCAGCTCGCGCTGGGTCATGCATTGCAAGCGCGGGTCGGTGTTGTGCCGGGTGCTGGCGCAGGCCAACTGGGTAGCCAGGGCTTGCTCGATGTAGGCATGGCCGGCCAACACCCGGCGCACGGCCTCCACCAGCACCTGGGGCGCCGAGTTCTTGGTCAGGTAGCCTGAGGCACCGGCGTCCAGCGCCTGGCGGACCAACGGCAGTTCATCGTGCATGCTGAAGAACAACACCCGCAGTTGCGGCAGGCGCTGGCGCAGGCGCCGGGTGGTTTCCAGCCCACTGATACCGGGCAAGCCAAAGTCCATGATCACCAGATGAGGCACCTGCTCCAGCACTTGACTCAACGCCTCTTCACCGGTGGCGGCTTCCCGCACCTGCAGGTCCGGCATCAGTGCCCGCAAAAGGCTGGCATAGCCCTGCCGAACCACCGCATGATCGTCTACCAACAAGATGTTCATCACGCCTCCAGAGGAATATTCAAGGCCAGCGCCCAACCGGCACCGGGCTGGCTGATGATGCGCAGTTCGCCGCCCAGACTGCGGGCACGCTCGGACATCGAGTGCAGGCCAACGCCCGGACGATGGGGTGCGGTCGCTCCCCGACCATTGTCACGCACCAGCAACCGCAAGCGCCCGGCCCGATGTTGCAGGCGAATCCGCACCTGCGTGGCGCCGGCATGCCGGACGACATTGGTCAGGGCTTCCTGCAACAGGCGATACAGGTGGGTCTTGTTCGAGCCGGACAACGGCGGCAACGGCGCGTTGATCCGCAGCTGACAGGCGATGCCCTGGGTTTGTTGCCACTGAGCCACCAGCAGTTCGAGGGCCTCGGACAGTGGCAGGTGTTGCAGCACCACCGGATACAGGTCTTGCACCAGCGCACGGAAGCCCTGTTGCAGATGCTCGCAATGATCCTCGAGCTGGCTGACGGTCTGCTCCAGCATCGGCGGCTGATCGATCACCAGCCGCAGCAAGCACGCCCGGGCACGGATCCCCGCCACGTATTGGCCCAGGTCATCGTGCAGGGTCCGAGCCAGTTGCGTGCGCTCCTGCTCCTGCACGGCCAAAAGGGCTTGGGTGAGCCGGGTGTTATCGACCTGCGACTGGGCCAGGGCGGCGGTCATGCGATTGAAATGCCCCGCCAATTGCCGGGCCTCCGGGATCGCGTCTGCGGCCAGCCGCACCTGCAGATCGCCAGCGGATACCTGACGCAAGGCCCGCAGCAATTCATCGAGCAATCCCATGCCCCGGCGTACCGCCCAGCGGATCACCAGCAGGCTGACCAACAGCGCCAGCGCACAGACGCCCAGCAGTTGCACCAGGGAATCGAGGATTTCTTCGATTTCGTCCCGAGGATCGACCGCGATCCAGGCCCGACGACCGTCGCGCAGATCCACCACCTCGGCAGCGGGACCGTCGGCCAGCAACCAGCGGCCAAGCCAGGCGTTCACCCCGCTCTCGATATTCACCGGGTGCATTTGCCCCGCCGCCAGCCAGTGAACCCGCACATGCCGCAGACTGCCGGTCAGCCGCGACTGGAGACTGGCCGGGTTGCGCTCGGCGGTTTCGCTCAGGTAATGCACCACGGACTCGGCCGATTGCAGCTCGCGCTTCACATCGGCCGTGGCTTGATGCAGCAACAGGACCGCACAAGCCAGGGTGACCAGGGAGAAAAACGCCGTCACCCAGAGGTTGATTCGCCACAGGGCCGACATGGTTAGCGGCCCATTCCCTGGCCAGCACAGAACCCCGGTGGGAGCGAGCCTGCTCGCGATGAGATCGGCACATTCAACAGCGCTGTCGACTGAACCACCGCTATCGCGAGCAGGCTCGCTCCCACAGGGGGACCTGTGTGCTCGCAGGTTTTGTGTGCGCGGCAGCTCTTTGGTTTGCCAGACAACCGATCCACGCCAATCAGACTCAAGATCAGCAACAACGGCAGAAGCAGGGCTTTGAAAATCCGCACGGTCTGTCCGCTCCTGATGAATGACGATGACTGGCATCCTAAAACCCTGGCGTCGGTAGCGGGTTACTACCTTGGTACTGGCCCGGCGGTACTTTCTGCATATTTCCCCCTGGCCACAGGCTTCCTATGCTGGCGCTACCCGCAAATGGAGGTGTTATGCGCCGGCTCGTCAGTTACGCCTTGATCCCTTTGCTCGCAGCAGTCAGCGCCGGGTTGCCGGTCGCCGCCCAGGCGGGCGACGCCGCGCCGCTGCAAGTGCACATCGGCTACCTGGGCTATCGCCCCGATCCGGGGCCGCTGCTGTCCAACGTCATTGAAGAGCCCGCCGATGCCGGGCTGCGCGGGGCGCAGTTGGCGATTGTCGACAGCAACAGCACCGGGCGTTTTCTCAAGCACGATTACCAGCTGCAAAGCGCCAGCGTCGACAGCCCCGAAGCCTTGCTCCAGGCCGCCCGCGCGCAGCATGCCCAGGGCCTGCGGTTGTTTGTGGTCAACGCGCCATCCGCCAGCCTGCGCCAGCTCAGTGCCGCCCTGCCTGACAGCCTGCTGTTCAACGCCGGCAGCGCCGACGACAGCCTGCGCACCACCGACTGCCTGGGCAACGTGCTCCACAGCTTGCCCGACCGGGCGATGCTCGCCGATGCCCTGGTGCAGTTCAGCGTCGTACGCAAATGGCAGCGGGCATTACTGATCGTCGGCCAGACGGCCGAGGACCAGGCCTATGCTGCCGCGCTGCGACGAGCCATGAAGCGCTTCGGCATGAAGGTCGTCGCGCAAAAAGACTGGCAGTTCGATAACGACCAGCGCCGCAGTGCCCAGGCCGACATGCCTTTGCTCACCCAGACCGCCGAATACGACGTGGTGCTGGTGGCCGACGAGCGCGGCGATTTCGGCGAATACGTGCCCTACCAGACCTGGTACCCGCGTCCGGTGGCCGGCACGCAAGGCCTGACCCCCATTGCTTGGCACAAGACCGTGGAAACCTACGGCGCGGCACAACTGCAAAAACGCTTCGAAGCCCTGGCCGGGCGCTGGATGAACGACCGCGATTTCGCCGCCTGGATCGCCGTGCGCAGCATTGCCAGCGCCGTGAGCAAACTGCGCCAGGACGACCCGTTCGCCATCCGCCAACTGGCGCTGAGCGAGCAGTTGCCACTGGACGGTTTCAAGGGCCGCAAGCTCAGCTACCGGCCGTGGAACGGGCAATTGCGCCAGCCGATTCCCCTGGTTCAGCCACGGGCGCTGGTGAGCACCTCGCCCCAGGACGGTTTTCTGCACCCTACCAACGAAATGGACAGCCTGGGCTATGACCGGCCCGAAGTGAGCTGCCGCTACCCCTGATCCCTTCAAGAACAACAATAAGGAAACCGCCATGCGCCGCCCCCTGCTTTACCCGACCCGGTTCCAACCTGCGCTGCTTTGCCAGGCCCTCACCCTGGCGGCGGCGTTGTTCGTCGCCGGCCCCGCCACCGCCAGTATCGCCTGGGTCTCCAACGAGAAAGACAACAGCCTGAGCCTGATCGACATGCAAAGCCTGGAGGTCATCGAGACCCTGCCGGTGGGCCAGCGCCCCCGAGGCCTGTTGCTGTCCCACGACAACCGCTTGCTGTACATCTGCGCCAGTGATTCGGACCGGGTCCAGGTGATGGACGTCGCCACCCGCAAGATCATCAAGGAACTGCCCTCCGGCAAAGACCCGGAGCAGTTCGCCTTGCACCCCAATGACCGCTGGCTCTACGTATCCAACGAAGACGATGCCCTGGTGACCGTGATCGACACCCAGACTTCCGAGGTGCTGGGCCAGATCGGCGTCGGCGTCGAGCCCGAAGGCATGGCCGTCAGCCCCGATGGCAAATGGGCGGTCAACACCAGTGAAACCACCAACATGCTGCACTGGATCGACACCAGCACCCAGACCTTGGCCGACAACACGCTGGTGGACCAGCGGCCGCGTTTCGTCGAGTTCAGTCGCGACGGTTCGCAGCTCTGGGCCTCGGCGGAAATCGGCGGCACGCTGACGATTCTCGATGTCGCCAGTCGCCAGGTGCTCAAGACGCTGACGTTCCAGATCAAGGGCGTTCACCCCGACAAGGTACAGCCGGTGGGCATCAAGCTCAGCGCCGACGGAAAACTTGCCTTCGTCGCCCTGGGCCCGGCCAATCACGTCGCCGTCATCGATGCCAAGACCTTCGAAGTGCTGGACTACCTGCTAGTGGGGCGGCGCGTCTGGCAACTGGCATTCACCCCCGATCAACGCCAACTGCTGGCAACCAATGGCGTCAGCGGCGACGTGTCGGTGATCGACGTGCAGAGCCGCAAAGTGCTCAAGTCGGTCAAGGTCGGGCGTTATCCCTGGGGCGTAGTGGTGACGCCATGAACGCCCTGGAGGTCAGCGACCTGAGCTTCGCCTACGGCGCACGCGAAGCCCTCAGGCAGGTGAGTTTCAGCCTGGCGGCCGGGGGCTTCGCCGCGTTGCTGGGGCCCAATGGCGCCGGCAAATCGACGCTGATTGCCTTGCTCACGCGCCTGTACGACGTGCAGCGCGGTGAAATCCGTGTCGGCGGCCATTCGTTGCGGACCTCGTCGCGGCCGGCCTTGCGCCAGTTGGGCGTGGTGTTCCAACAGAGCACCCTGGACCTGGACCTGAGTGTCGAGCAGAACCTGCGTTACCACCTCGCACTGCATGGCCTGTCGCGGCGCCAGGGCAGTGTGCGCATCGACGCCGAGCTGGCCCGCCAGCAGTTGACCGAGCGGCGCCACGAACGGGTGCGCGCCCTCAACGGCGGCCATCGTCGCCGGGTGGAAATCGCCCGGGCTTTGCTGCATGAGCCACGTCTGTTGCTGTTGGACGAGCCCAGCGTCGGCCTTGACCCGGCCAGCCGCCTGGCCCTGAACCAACACGTCCGCCAGCTGTGCCGCGAGGGCATCAGCGTGCTGTGGACCACGCACCTGCTGGACGAAGTACAGCCCAGCGACGATCTGCTGATCCTGCATCAAGGCCGCCTCGTCGCCAGCGCACGCGCCGACGCCGTGAGCCAGGCACACGGCGGCACCCTCGGTTCGGCCTTCACCCACCTGACCGCACCGGGAGTTCACTCATGAATGCGTATTGGCACTGCTTCAGCGGCATCGTGGTGCGTGAATGGCTGCGTTTCGTGCTGCAACGAACGCGGTTTCTCAGTGCCCTGGTACGACCGCTGTTGTGGCTGCTGGTGTTCGCCGCCGGCTTTCGTGCGGCACTGGGCATCGCCATCATTGCTCCCTATGACACCTACATTCCCTACGAGGTGTACATCGTGCCTGGGCTCGCCTGCATGATCCTGTTGTTCAATGGCATGCAGGGATCACTGTCGATGGTCTATGACCGGGAAATGGGCAGCATGCGCGTGCTGCTCACCAGCCCTCTGCCGCGGGCCTTCCTGCTGGCGAGCAAGTTGCTGGCCACCTCGCTGATCTCGTTGTTGCAGGTCTACGCATTTCTCGCCATTGCCTGGCTGTACGGCATCCAGCCACCGGCCATGGGCCTGGTGCTGGCGTTTCCGGCGCTGCTGCTGGTGGCCCTGATGCTCAGCGCCCTGGGCCTGCTGCTGTCCAATGCCATCCGGCAACTGGAGAACTTTGCCGGGGTGATGAATTTCGTGATCTTCCCGATGTTCTTCCTGTCCTCGGCGCTGTATCCGTTGTGGAAAATGCTGGAGGCCAGCCCTTGGTTGTACTGGCTGTGCGCGGTGAATCCGTTCACCCATGGGGTGGAGCTGGTGCGTTATGCGCTGTATGAACGGTTCAATCTGCTGGCGATGCTGGTATGCACGGGCTTGACCCTGGTGTTCGCGCTACTGGCAGTGTGGACGTTCAATCCGCAGCATGCAGCGTTACGCAAAGCAGGCTGATTGCACGACGAATAACCCTTGTGGGAGCGAGCCTGCTCGCGATAGCGGTGGTTCAGTTGGCAGAGAAGTGACTGACGCACCGCTATCGCGAGCAGGCTCGCTCCCACAGGGGATTGTGCATGACCTAGGTTTCACGCTTGTCTTTGAGCCCGAAATTACTACTTTAGTACCGGTTTTCCTGTCTATGGTCGCATTCACAAGAGCTCGACCCTGGCATGTAATGGGCGCATAACAAAAAGGATAAATGCCTATGCGCCGTTTGCTGGTGATCGTCTTGCTGGGTCTGTCGCTGACTGTCGCCCAGGCTGATACTGCGCTGTTCTCCGCGCAGGGCTATCGCATTGCCCAGTACCGCAGCCCGACGCCCGCCGCCGTGGATGGCGCAAAAACGCTCGATACCCAGGCACTGCAACAGCTGATGGCGCAAACGCCGTCTCCGATTCTGATCGACGTCTACCGCCGCCCCTGGCTCCAGGGACGCTTCATCGACAACGAGCCCCACGCCAACCTCCCCGGCAGCCTGTGGCTGGCCAATACCGGCGATGGCGACCTCGACCCGACCTGGCAGGATTACTTCAACCATCACCTGGAAAAAGCCACTGGCGGGCGAGCCGATCAACCGCTGGTCTTTTATTGCCGCGCTGATTGCTGGTTGAGCTGGAACGCGGTAAAACGCGCCGCCGCCATGGGCTATAAACAGTTGTATTGGTACCGCGATGGCCTCGACGCCTGGGAGGCGGCCCATCAGCCCCTGCAAGCGGCCCGTCCCGAACCCTTTCCCTGATCCAAATGAGTGCGTGCACCCGCCCCTCCCACACGACAATAACGAGGTGAATGGCCATGTATAAAATCCTGATAGCCGACGATCACCCACTGTTTCGCGAAGCCATCCACAACGTCATCAGCGACGGTTTTCCTGGCAGCGAGGTAATGGAAACCGCCGATCTGGACAGCGCGCTGGCGCTGACCCGCGAGCACGACGACCTCGACCTGATCCTGCTGGACCTGAACATGCCCGGCATGCACGGCCTCAACGGCCTGATCAACCTGCGCAACGAGGCTCCGACCATTCCCGTGGTGATCGTCTCCGCCGAGCAGGACAAACAGGTGGTGCTGCAAGCCATCACCTACGGCGCGGTGGGGTTCATCACCAAGTCCTCACCGCGCTCGCAGATGACCGACGCCATCGAGCAGATTCTCAATGGCAACGTGTACCTACCACCGGACATCATCCGCACGCAAAAAAGCCCGATGGGCCGCCGCCTGAACGAAACCCCGGCCTTTGCACCCGAACTGCTCCAGGCCCTGACCCGCAAGCAACTGCTGGTGCTGGAACGCATGACCAAGGGCGAGTCGAACAAACAGATCGCCTACACGCTGGAGATCGCCGAAACCACGGTCAAGGCGCACGTCTCGGCCATCCTGCGCAAGCTCAATGTGCACAATCGGGTGCAGGCGATTCTCAGTGCCGGGGACATTGATTTCGGGGCTTATCTGCGCCGTTGAACAGGCAAGCACAGGGCGGACAACCCTGTGGCGAGGGAGCTTGCTCCCGCTGGGGCGCGAAGCGCCCCCAAACCCAGGCACCTCGGTGAGTCAGGCTTACTCAGTGAGCTGGATGGGGCTGCTTCGCAGCCCAGCGGGAGCAAGCTCCCTCGCCACAGAAGCGGTAAGGCTTAACGACTCGTTGCACCACCCAATAAATGACTCATCGCAATCTTCAGTTTCATTGGCCGCACCGGCTTGTGCATCAGGGTGTGGCCGAGTTCGCGGATCTGCTGCTTGAGTTCGTTGCTGTAGTTGGCGGTGATCATCATGGCCGGGATCGCCGAGGCCCGGCGGGCGTTGATCCGGGCCACGGCGTCGACGCCGTTCTGCTCGTTGTCCAGGTGATAGTCGGCAATCAGCAGGTCGGCCTCGGCATGGTAGTTGTCCACCTGGCGCGCCAGGTCCTGCTCCGACAGCGCGGTCACCACCCGACAACCCCAACCTTCCAGCAGCGTGCGCATGCCGGCGCAGATGGCTGCGTCGTTATCCAGCACCCAGACCCGTGCCCCGCGCAGGCGCTCAAGCATCGGCTCGCTCATCTCCAGGCTCGGTAACGGCTTGGGCGCGGTGGCGCTCAAGGGCACGTCGATGGAGAACACCGAGCCCTTGCCCGGCCATGAACGTACCTGAATCCGGTGCCCAAGGATCCCGGCGATTTTCTCGACGATCGCCAGTCCCAGGCCCAACCCTCGATCCTGATCCGGGCGCTGCACATCGCCGCGCTTGAACTCCTGGAAGATCTCCTCAAGGCGGTTTTCGGCAATGCCGATGCCGCTGTCCCAGACCTGGATGGACAGGCGCTGACGGTGCCGGCGACAGCCCAACACCACCCGCCCGCTGGGGGTATAGCGAATGGCATTGCTCAGCAGATTGCGCAGGATCCGCGCCAGCAACTGCATGTCGCTACGCACCAGGGCCGAACACGGCACAAAGTGCAGTTCCAGCCCCTCACTGCGTGCGACCTGGACGTATTCGGCGGCCAGGTTGTCGAGCAACTCGCTGAGGGCGAACGGCGCGATATCGGCCTTGATCACCCCGGCATCGAGCTTGGAAATGTCCACCAACGTGCCCAACAGGTTTTCCACGTCCTGCAACGAGTGGCTGACGTTGCGCACCAGTTGCGCGTTCGCCACCGGCTCACGGCGCTCGAGCAAGGCGCTGGTGAACAGCCGCGCGGCGTTGAGCGGTTGCAGCAGGTCATGGCTGACCGCCGCGAGGAATTTGGTTTTCGACAGGTTGGCCTGTTCGGCCTCGCGCTTGGCCTCGCGCAAGCGCAACTCCACCCGGCTGCGCTCGTCAATTTCGCGCAATAGCTGGTCATTGAGGGTGGTCAGTTCGGCGGTGCGTTCCTGGACGCGCTGCTCCAGGTTCTGGTAGGCCTGGTGCAGCGCCTCGGCGGTACGACGCCGTTCGGTGATGTCGCGGATGAGCACGAAGATCCCCACCACTTCACCATTGGCCAGCCGATTGGGCACGTAGGAGCGCAACATATAGCGCTCCTGGTTGTTGATATTGGTTTCGGCAAACTCGAACGTCACACTCTCACCCGCCAAGGCCCGGGCCACGTAGGCCTCCAGGCGCTGGTAATGCTGTTCGCTGTGGGCCTCGCGCAGGCTCTGGCCGAGCATCACGCCACGGGGCCAGCAATACCATTGCTCGTAGACTTTGTTGGTAAATTCGTAGACCAGGTCGGCATTGAGGTAGGCGATCAGCGCCGGCACGTGGTCGGTGATCAGGCGGATCCAGCGTTCGCTTTCGCTCAGGGCCTCGGCGTGCTGGTAGCGCTCGGTGATGTCGGTGAAGGTGTTGACGTAGCCGCCGGTGGGTAACGGATGGGTGCGAATCTCCAGGACCCGACCGTCCGACAGACGCTGCTCGCTTTCGTGGATGAGCCGGCCATTGCTGTCGCGACTGGCCGGGGTCAACAGTTGCAGTTCACTGTCGGCGATTACCTCGGAAAACGGCCGATGGGCCGCCACCGGCGCCAAACCGCTGAGCTCCAGGAAACGACGGTTCCACAACTCCAGCACACCCTGGGCATTGACCATGGCAACACCCTGGGAGAGGTTGTCCACCGCGCGTTGCAACAAGTGCGATTTCTGCGCGATGGCCTGTTCGCGACGCACGGTTTCACTGAGTTTGACGTCGGTGATGTCGGTAAACAGGATCACCCGTCCGCCTTCCTGGGTCGGCCGCTCGCTGACTTGCAGCCAGCGCCCGTTCTGCAAGCGGTAGAGCACATGCTCATCAGCCTGGCCACGCGGTTCTTCGCTGAACAACCCGTTGGCGGTCATCAGTCGCTTGACCTCGGAGATGCGCATCCCGGCGATGATACGCACGCGACTGTGAGCCCAAAACGCCTTGAAGCGGCTGTTGAACAGGACGATGCGCTGTTGTTCGTCGAACAGCACAAACGCATCGGAAATGCTCTCAATGGCATCGATCAGGTGCCGGTGGGCGGTTTCCGCGCGCAGCCGCGCTTCGCCCAGCAGGTGATTGCCGGCCTTGAGTTCGGCCATGGCCTGGTTCAGGGCGTCGGTGCGTTCGCGAACCTGCTCGGCCAGCACCACTGAATGCTGGAACGCCGCATACGGATCGTTGCCCCGCGTCACGCCGGACTCCACCCGCTCGATCAGTGCATCGTTGATGCGCCGCAGTTTGTGGTTTTCGTGCTGGAGGCTGGCGATCTGAGCCTGCAGGTCAGCGATGGCCGGGGACGCGATGGCGGGCAATGGCAACTCCGGTGAAGGTCTGGTTGATGTGCATGCCATTGAACTGTTCTCCATAGGTGTTGAAGCCCATCACACGATGGTCGCGCAGGAACTGGCCGATCTGCTCCAGGCCACCGCGGTCTTCCAGCTCCAGGCGCCGAAGAAAACAGTCGCAGCCGATGGTCAGCAGCAAGTCACCCAGACGCTCCTGCAAGCCGCTGAACAGTTCTTGCAGGTTGTGCAGCAAAGGCCCCGGGGTCATGGCCGTGAGCACGATGCCGTTCTCCACCGCGCAGTAAAAACTCAGGCTCAGGTCCGGGTGCACCTGCTGGATCGCCCGCACGTAGTACTGGTCGTTGATGCGCACCGCCAGCGGATGGGCGGCAAAAACCCGATAGTTCAGCGCGCTCACCGGCACGCCGATGTGCCGGGCATACTCCTCGGCGGCGGGCTCGGCGTTGAGCTCATATACACGCCGTGAGGTGCTGTCGGCCCCGGTCACGACCAACTTCTCCTCCCGAGGCAGGATGTGATGGGTGGTGAACACCTCGAAATCCAGCCAGGTGTTGATCAGCACCACCACGGCCGCACCGCTGTGGAACTGACCTTCGTAGTACACGTGGGTGTGGGTCAGGTAGTTGTCGTCGCCGGCCGAACCGCCGAAATGCGGAATGTCTCCCAGGGCCGCGCTCAGCGCCGCCAGCACCATCTCCTCGCGACTGGACAGGCCATCGAGCAAGGTCAGGGCAAAACTGTGGCCCTTGATCGGCGCCAGCGCATTGCTGCGGCAACCGCTGGCCAGCCGTTCGACCATTTGCTGGGCGTCGATCAGGCTAAAACGCTCCATTTCCCCGATCAGCTCGGCGGCAATGGAAAAATGCCGGTGATCGAAACCCACCGCTGTGACGCAGTTGCGGCCATAGCCTTGGCTGGTGATTTCTCCGGCGCTGGTGCAGCCCACCAGGCGAATCCCGCCGAAGCTCTGTGAGAGCGCCTGGCCAAGAGCCGGTAAATCGTATTCGGCGGAACAGAAGAACAACACGAACCCCAGGTGCGGGTGCAGCAACTGCCGCGCCAGCTCCTGAGCAACCTGCTGGACGTTCGTTGCCTGGGACATGGCGCTTATCACACCTTCGCTCTGGGCCTTTAGCATCTTCGCCTCCGACGGGTGCGTGACAGAAGCCTTGAGTGTACGAAGCGGCGCCCGACTCACGAATGCTACTTGGGTAGCGGGTAGACGCTTCCATGGGAGGAGAACAGTGGCGGCCCCTGCCGCGATGCGCACGGCAGGGGCCACCACAAAACCCTAGGACTTGGCCTGGAATGCTCTTGTGGTGAGGGCGCTTGCTCCCGCTGGACAACGGTAGGAGCTGCCGAAGGCTGCGATCTTTTGATCTTCGCTTTGGGCTCAATGGACAGAGCAAAGATCGCAGCCTCGTTGCACTCGTCAGCTCCTACAGCCCAGCGGGAGCAAGCTCCCTCGCCACGGGATAGGGGGATCGTCTTTACCAGGTCAACACCGCCCCCACCGCAAAGGTGTCGGTGTCTTCGTTCTGGGCGCTGGTGTCGTGGCCGGCGATTTCGAACTGGTTGTATTCGGCCACGAGCTTGAGGTTGTCGTTGACGTCATGGAACAGCGCGATGCCACGGGTTTCATAGTCGGCGCCGCTGCCCACCACGCCATTGCCGTCGTCCTCGGTCTTGCCGTAGGACAGCGCCAGGCGGTTCTTGCCGAGTTTGTAGGAGCCCTGCAACAGGTACCCGGTGCTGTCGACATTGCGCAACGTCGCTTCGCCGGCATTGTTGGTGAAGAACGGGTTGATGCCCTTGGCCTGGAACCCGGACCCGGTGAGCGACAACCCGCCCATCTTCGCCTGTACGCCATAGCCCAGGCCTTTGGAGGTCACTGAATCGACCGTGGTGTCGGTGTTGTCCGAGGTCTGGTAGCTGCCGTTGAGCCAGCTGTAGATCTTCGCCCCACCCAGGTCGAACTGGTAGGTCACCTCACTTTCAGTACGCGGATTCTCCTGATAGGCCTTCCCGGTGGCACTGCTGTCGTTGGTGTCCACCGGGTCCATGATGCCCACTGCCACCCGCAACCCATCCATCACCGGCGTACGGTAGGTGATCTGCGAGGTCGGGAACGGATATGGATAGCCGCTGCCGATGTTGCCGAACGACACGCCGCCACCGTCCACCAGCCCAAGCGTGTCGCTGACCTGTCCGTAACCGGCCAGCAACTCGTCCAGCAGAATGTTGGAGCGGGCGAACAGACCGAAGTCCTTGCCGATCAGCACTTCACCCCACTGTGGGTTGGCGACGGTGCCGTAGAACTGCCGCACGTCGATGGCGGTGTCGGTGCCGTTGGTTTCGCTGTCGTTGATGGTCACCCAGAACGAGGCACGCGCGCCGAGCTTGAGGTCATCGACCTGCTTGCCCATGTTGAAGCCCAGGTAGTTGGGCAAGAAACCCATCTTGACCCGCGCCTGCCGACGATCGAACTGCTCCCCTGCCCGGTCAACATCGCTGTTGACGTAAAAGGCGTTGATGTAGCCGTCGGTGGAAAAGGTGGTCTGGTCCTTGTCGTACAGCATGATTTCAGCCTGGGCCCACGGCGTCAGGCCAAGGGTCGCAAGACCGGCGATGACTGCAGGCAAAAAACGGTGGCGAGTATTTTTATTGTTGTGCATGGCGCGCTCCGCAACATGAGACGGGATGTCGGAGGCGATTATCGAAAGGCGTCAGGCCGCGTCATACGCTGCCTTGGAGGCAATTGGCGGATGCTTTGGAAGCACCGGCCCGGCGCGGCAGTTTGGGTGTAAGACGCTGATAGCGCCGGGAGCGAGACTTTGGATGTGGGTCGCAGGGTGGCCCGGGAGGATCAACTCATTGCTGTCATACAGAGTTGTAAGCTTTCAGGTCTGCTGCGCAGCCCAGCGGGAGCAAGCTCCCTCGCCACAGGGGAGCGTTCGTACTCAAGAATGAAGTCAAACACCGCTTTTGTGGCGAGGGAGCTTGCTCCCGCTGGCCTGCGCAGCAGGCCCCCTCGTCATCACCTCAGAACCTCGGTTTGACGGCTTTCCAGTCCGGCTTGTAGCGCTGCATCTGCCGCACGTCGTCGCGCTGGCGGATGCCGCACCTGAGGAACTGCTCATGCAGCTTGGCCAGTTGATCGCGGTCCAGCTCCAGCCCAAGTCCCGGCGCACGGGTGATTTTCACGCAACCGTCGACAATCGGCAGCTTGCCGCCCTTGATCACTTCTTCATCCGGCTCCTGCCACGGGTAGTGGGTGTCACAGGCGTAGTCCAGGTTCGGCACCGAAGCCGCGACGTGAGCCATGGCCATCAGGCTGATGCCCAGGTGGGAGTTCGAGTGCATCGACACCCCCAGGCCAAAGGTATCGCACATTTTCGCCAGCGCCTGGGTGTCTCGCAGTCCGCCCCAGTAATGGTGGTCGGCCAAGACGATCTGCACGCTGTTCAGCGCCACGCTGCGACGGAACTCGTCGAAATCGGTGACCACCATATTGGTCGCCAGCGGCAGGCCGGTGCGTCTGTGCAGTTCGGCCATGCCCTCGAGCCCCGGCGTGGGGTCTTCGTAGTATTGCAGGTCGTCGCCCAGCAGCTCGGCCATGCGAATGGAGGTTTCCAGCGACCAGTTGCCATTGGGATCGATGCGCAGCGGGTAGCCGGGAAAAGCCTGTTTCAACGCCTTGATGCAGGCCACTTCGTGTTCCGGTTCCAGGGTGCCAGCCTTGAGCTTGATGCTCTTGAAGCCGTAGTCCTGGATCATGCGCCGGGCCTGGGCGACGATCTGCTGTTCGTTGAGCGCCTCGCCCCAACTGTCCGGCGGATACGGCGAATCAACGTGCTCGGCGTACTTGAAAAACAGATAGGCGCTGAACGGAATCTCATCACGAATCGCCCCGCCCAGCAGATCCACCAGCGGCACGTTCAGGTAACGGGCTTGCAGGTCCAGGCAGGCCACCTCAAACGCCGAATAAGCATTGCTCACCGCCTTGCTCGCATGGGAACCCGGCGCCAGCTCCGCACCGGCAACGCTGGCGGGCCGGTGCGCGGCCACGGTGGCCTGGACGATGGCCCGCAACTGGTTGAGGTTGAACGGGTCCAGCCCGATCAACTGGCTTTGCAGTTGCTGCTGGATCGCCAGGGCCGGCGCATCGCCGTAACTCTCTCCCAAGCCGATGTAACCGTTGTCGCTCTCGATCTCGATGATCGAACGCAGCGCGTAGGGCTCATGAATGCCGCTGGCGTTGAGCAGCGGCGGATCGCGAAAGGCGATGGGTGTGACGGTGACGCGTGTGATCTTCATGCAGCGGCTCCGATCATTGTTTTTGTAGAGAACGGGCCGATGATGGACGGTGGGTATTGTTCCCGTCTAATCTAACTTGGCACTTGATTGATACCTGGATTGAATCAATGTTTGAACTGGCCCAGCTACGCTGCTTCACCACGGTGGCGACCGAACTCAATTTCCGTCGTGCCGCCGAACGTCTGAACATGACCCAGCCTCCGCTGAGCCGGCAGATCCAGTTGCTGGAACATCACCTGGGCGTCGAACTGTTCACCCGCAGCACTCGCAGCGTGGCGCTCACCGCCGCCGGGCGGGCGTTTTTCATCGAAGCGCAGAACCTCCTGGAGCAGGCGCAACAAGCCGCGGTGGCCGCCAAGCGGTTTGCCCAGGGCGACATCGGCTCGGTTACCATCAGCTTCGTCGGCAGCGCGGTGTATGAGTTTCTACCCAAGGTCATCGCCGAAGCCCGCCTGAAACAGCCCCAGGTAAAAATCGTCCTGTCGGAGATGAACACCTACCAGCAACACGAGGCCCTGCGCGCCCGCCGCATCGACCTGGGGATCGTCCGCTCGCCACTGCTGGAAACCGGCTACGCCACCGAGTGCCTGGTGCGCGAGCCGTTCGTCCTGGCAGTACCTGTCGGGCATCCGCTGGCCAGTGCCGATTCGGTGGGCGTCGAGGATCTCGACGGTGAACCCTTCCTGATGTACTCCCACTCTGCCTACCCGCCCTTCAACGAACTGCTCACCGGCATGCTGCGCTCGGCCCGCGTTGCACCGCAGTTCGTGCAATGGCTGGGCTCCTCGCTGACGATCCTGGCACTGGTCAACGCCGGCATGGGCCTGGCGCTGGTGCCTCGGTGTGCCACCAGCGTGGTGTTCAGGCAGGTGGTGTTTCGCGAGATCGATCTGGGTGAAGGGGTGCAGAGCGAGTTGCACCTGGTATGGCGCCAGGACAATGACAACCCGGCGTTTGCCATGCTGCTGGAGGGGATTCGCGGGGCGGTTCGGGAAGGGTTGTGAAGGCGGAGCCAGATTGCCCGTGTTGCTGGCTGACTCCGCAAGATGCACAGCGAGCCGTAAACCTTTTACTTGAAAAGCGGCTCAGACCTGCGAGTAAAACGCATCCGCCATGGCTTCAATCTCCTGGCGCATCCACAATTTCTGCAACCAATCGGAGGGAATAGCCTGCACCCCATAAAATGCCCCTGCCACCTGACCGACAATGGCAGCGGTGGTGTCAGCATCGTCACCCAGGTTCGTCGCGGCCAGCACCGCATCAGTGAAACTGTCCGTCTGATGAAAGCACCACAGCGCCGCTTCCAAGGACGCCACCGAATAACCGGTGCCTGACACTTCACTACGACCTTTTCCCTGATAGGCCCCTTGGGCGAGCGCTATCACTTTAGCCTCGGTCAGTTGCTCGGACGACACACGCAACACATCCGCCTTTGAAGCGCCGGTCAATGCGTTGGCAATGACATCAGCCAACACCTGGCAACACTCCACCGCCTCCATTGCCCCATGGGTTGTGCGTGAACTCAGAGCCGCAAAATCGCGAATGCGTTTGCGATCCGGATAAAAGAACAGCACGACCGGTGCCAGTCGCATAAGCGAGCCATTGCCAGCCGTATCAGGAGCGGTATCCCCCGCGAATGGGTCGCCATGGGACTGATAGCGTTCCAGTGCACCGCGCACGGTAAAACCAATGTCAAAGCAATCACCAGTGGAACTCAGATAACCCCAATGCCACCAATTGAGGTATCGGCCCATCTGGTCAGCCGCATCAAAACCACGCTTTTGCAACAGGCTCTCAGCCAGACACAAAGCCATCGATGTGTCATCGGTCCATTGGCCAGGCTTGAGACTGAAGGGGCCGCCACCGACCATGTCGGTCACAGGGGTAAAGGAACCCCGTGGCTGGAATTCAACAGTCGTGCCAACGGCGTCACCACATGCCAAGCCCAGTAAGCATCCGCGATAGCGGTCTGAAAGTGTCGGAGACATCCTGATTCCTTCTGTTTCGAGTTCGTCCGCGCAAGAGCGGCGTACAACCAGCGAGATGATAACGGCAGGGCATGCCCAAGGAACCTGATCGCAATCTTTTTTATCGAAAACGCAACGCACACTCGCTCGGCTGTTCCCCCATCTCAAAACAAGTTGTACGATGACCGACGAGCTAACAATTGCTCGTGCTCCCAATACCTACAAAAATAAGGAAATCCCCATGAAAAAAGCCACATTGGTCATCAGCTTCCTGTGCCTGTTCAGCGGCTACGTAGCGGCGGCCCCTTCACCGGCCGAGCAGGAAGTGGCCCAGGCCGTCGACCATCTGACCCAAGCCATGCTGCACAAAGACATCCCACAACTCCAGGCACTGGCCGCCGAAAACCTGACCTACGGGCACTCCAGCGGGAAGATTCAGGACAAGAAAGCCTTCATTGCCGACATCGAAACCGGCAAGAGCGCGTTCAAGACCCTGGAGATGAAGGATCAGAAAATCACCCTGTCAGGCGATGTGGCCCTGGTGCGCAACCACTTCTCGGCGCAGGCGCTCAAGGGCACCGAAGTGGTCCCGACGGAAATCGAAAACTTTCTGATCTGGCAGAAGCAGAAGAATGGCAAGTGGCTGCTGATTGGGCGGCAGGCGTTTCGGTTCTGACCTAAAGATCTCCGTGGGCGCCGTTAGTTAACTTGAAGCGGCTGGGATTCAATGTGGCGAGGGGATTTAGCGAATCGTCGCCCCGCTGGGCGCTGTAGGAGCTGACGAGTGCAACGAGGCTGCGATCTTGTCCCTGACAATTGAGTCGAGAGCGAAAGATCAAGATCAAAAGATCGCAGGCTTCGCCAGCTCCTACAGTGCACAGCGGGGATAAATCCCCTCGCCACAGGTCACAGTGACTTCATTCCGCCGCCCACTGCTCCCGGTACTGCAGCAGGAAATCGACAAAGGCGCGCACCCGCTGGGGCACGTACCGACCGTGGGGATACAGCAAGGTGAACGGCCGTGAGCGCCCCGCAAAAGGCGCAAGCACCTCCACCAATTGCCCGTTGGCCAGCTCCTGCTCCACGATGAATTTGTAGGTCTGGAACAAGCCGGCACCATGTTTGGCCAGCGTCACGCCGCCGAGCACATCGTCCGAACAGCAATACCCCCCTTCGCCGAACACCTCCTTTTCCTTGCCTTCGACATTGAACAACCAGGAAATCCGCCGCCCGCTGCTGGGCAATTCGAACTGGATGCACTCATGATCGTCCAGGTCTTCAAGGACCTGCGGCGTGCCGGCCTTGCGCAAGTAATCCGGGGACGCGACCACCACCAGTTTCGCGTCTTCGAGCAGCCGGGCGATCATCGAGGAGTCTGGCTGAGCCCGCACCCGGATGGCGAGGTCATAACCCTCGGCCACGAAGTCGATGTTTCGGTTGCTCAGGTGAATATCCACGGTCACTTGCGGGTACAGCGCCCGAAATGCCGGGAGCAACGGCAGGATCCGGTGATGAGCATAAGTGGTTGGAAGACTGATGCGCAGTTGTCCGGACGGCACCGATTGAGCACCCATCATTTCCTGTTGCGCCTCCACCAGTTGCGTCAGCGCTTGCCGGCATTGCTCGAAATAGGTCTTGCCGGCTTCCGTCAGCCGGATGCTGCGTGTGGTGCGCACGAAAAGACGCGAACCCAGGCGCTCCTCCAGACGGAAAATAGAGCGACTCACCGCCGCCGGAGTCACCCCGGCTAGCTGGGCCGCCGCGGTGAAACTCCCTGCCTCCGCCGCCAGGCAGAACAGTTCTATGCTGCCCAACTGCAGATCTTCGAAATGACGCTTCATGATTCGTTACACCGCGTATCAACTGAAGATTCCAGACACCTGTTTATCAGCCGCAGGCGTATAAATATAGTGGCCCTCGTGGCGCGGGAACCGTCCTGCGCTCATTTCTCATCAGCAGGAGTGCATCATGCCTTTCGTCAACGTGCGTATTACCCGCGACGGCGTCACTCGCGAGCAGAAAGCCCAAGTCATTTCCGAAATCACTGAAACCCTCCAGCGGGTGCTGGGTAAGGATCCGCACTTGACCCACATCGTGATCGAGGAAGTCGATACCGATAACTGGGGTTACGCGGGCATGACGACGACGCAATACCGAAGTCTTCCCAAAGAGTGACGGCTCTACATTCCCGAGCCCGGTCCAACTGACCGGGCTTTTTTGTGCCTGCAAACGAATATCCCTGTGGGAGCGAGCCTGCTCGCGATGGCGATGGACCGGTCACATTGAAGTTGGCTGGGATACCGTCATCGCGAGCAGGCTCGCTCCCACATTGAATTGATTACATGACGTATCAACTCAAGTACCAGAACCCATATTTATCAAACTCAAGCGCACCAATACCCTGATCGCAACCACCGCCCACATCGGCGCAACGGTTTCAATTCAATTGATCAGGAGTCCAATCATGAGCCTCAACAAAACCGTCATCATCACCGGCGCTTCCAGCGGCATCGGCCTGGGTCTGGTCCAGGCGTTCCTGGATCGGGGTTATAACGTGGTGGGCAATGCCCGCTCTCAGTCCGGCCTGGACAGCGCTGCGCAACAGCTCAGCCATCCGGCGAATTTCATTGGCGTGGCCGGTGATATCGCTGACCCGGCGACTTCAACCCGTCTCATCAACAAAACCATTGAAACCTTCGGGGCCGTGGACGGGCTGGTGAACAATGCCGGTTTCTTCCTGCCAAAACCCTTCATCGAATACAGTCCCCAGGACCTGGAAGCGCTGCTGGACACCAACCTCAAGGGTCTGGTCTTCGCCAGCCAGGCGGCTGCCGCGCACATGATCGGTCGTCAGCAAGGTTTCATCATCAACATCTCGGCCGCCGTGGCTCTGCAACCGAACATCCAGGTGCCAGCGGCGCTGCCGGTGTTGATCAAAGGTGGTGTCAACCAGATGACGCGTGCCCTGGCGCTGGAGCTGTCGCCGCACAACATCAAGGTCAACGCGGTTGCACCGGGCATCATTGACACGCCCATGCATGACCCGGCCCATCGCGAGTTTCTCAACAACCTGGCACCGGCCGGTCGCGTGGGTACCATCAAGGAAATCGCCGAGGCCGTGTTGTACCTGGCGGGCGCTGATTTCACGACGGGCGCGATACTGCCGGTGGACGGCGGGATGAGCACAGGCAAGTGGTAAACAGGCAAATGGTAAAAAGAAAAACCCCGCAGGCACAACCTCCGGGGTTTTCATGAAGCACAGAACTTAAAGCGTGTAGGAGATGCCGGCCTGCACGGTTCGCGGTGCGCCTGGGTAGGCATAGACGTTACCGAAAGCGCCCTCTTCGTAGTCGGCGTCGAACAGGTTCTTCAGGTCCAGGTTGAGGCGGATCCGCTCGTTGACCTTGTAGTAGCCGAGCAGGTCCACGACCGTGTAGCTGTCCATGGAGAACGCATTGGCTGCCGTCTGGCCGGCCCGTTCATCCACATACTTGGCGCCTAGTCCCAGGCCCAGGCCTTTGAGGCCGCCATCCTGGAACTCGTAGACGTTCAACAGGCTGAAGGTGTTTTTGGGCACGTTGAGCAAGCGGGTGCCGGACGGGATATTGATGTCCTTGGTCACTTCGGCATCCACATACGCGTAACCCCCAATCACGCGCCACTCCGGTGTCAAATTGCCCGCCACGTTCAGGTCAAAACCACGACTGCGTACTTCGCCCGCGGCCACGCTGAAGGCGGAATCCACTGGGTCAGTGGTGAGCACGTTACGTTTTTCGATCTGGTACACCGCCGCATCGACACTCAACTGACGATCCAAGGCTTCCCACTTGACCCCCATCTCATAAGACTTGCCCTCTTCCGGCTTGAACCCGCCGCCTTCGCGACTGGCACCGTTGTTGGGTTTGAACGAGCGTGCGGTATTGGCATAGACAGCCACGGTGTCGGTCAGATCGTAAATCACACCCAGGCGCGGGGTGACAGCGCTGTCGGTGACGTCCCAGTTCCGACTGCCGGGCGGGTTCTGAGGGACGAAACTCTCGTACTGCTGCTCGAACCGCTCAAAACGCGCCCCGGCCAACAGCTTCAGGCGCTCAGTCAGCGCCACCTGATCCTGCACGAATACACCCAACGTCTTGAGGTTTTCCTGGTCATCGGTGGGCGTGCGCGTTAACGCCGGGCGTGGCTGGCCATGCACCGGATCGAAGATATCGATCGGATAAGCACTGCTCCCCGCGGCGGAACGCTGGATGATCGATTGATAGTCGTAGTCCTCATACTCGATGCCGGTCAACAGCGTGTGCTCGAACCCACCCATGGAAAAATGCCCGGTGAGGTTCAGTTGAGTGTCCCAGTCAGTCCACTCCAGCTTGCGGTAGTTGAAATTGCGCCCCAGGGTACGCCCGTCGGCGGCGATGCCGTTGCCTTCCACCGCGTTGCCCTGCAAGGTGCCGTCGAGCCACTGGGTACCGCCGGCCAGGGTCCAGTCGTCGTTGAGCATGTGCTCGAAACGCACCTGCAGCATGTTGTTGTCGTTGTGCAGCTTGCCGACGTCTTTTTCGCCGAAGAACGTATCGCGCGAGGCGGTGCCGCGCTGGCCGGCGTAATGGGTCAGGCCACGGTCCAGCGGCGCATTGTTGCGCATGAAGTCGCCCTCGAAGGTCAGGCGCGTGGTGTCGTTGACCTGCCAGGTCACCACCGGCGCGATGCCGTAGCGCTCGGTCTCGACGTGATCACGGAACGTATCGCCGCCCTCGCCCACCACGTTCAGGCGATAAGCCAGGCGCCCTTCTTCGTCCAGCGGACCAGAGGCATCCAGGGTGCCGCGACGCATGCCCTGGTCGCTGACCTGGCTGCCCAGGGTCACGGTGCGTTCGGCCAATGGCTGCTTGGACACTACGTTAAAGGTGCCACCCGGATCGCCGCGACCGTACAGCATCGTCGCCGGGCCGCGCAGCACTTCCAGGCGCTCGATGGTGTTGGCATCCGGCATGTTCGGGTAACCGCGGTTGATCGGGAAACCGTTGCGGTAGAACTCGCCCGTGGTAAAGCCGCGGACTGTGAACGTGGTCAGGCCCTGACCGCCGAAGTTGTTCGCCCTGCCGACCCCGCCGGCGTAATCGAGTGCGTCTTGCAGCCGCGTGGCGCTGAGGTCTTCCACCACGTCGCGCGAAACCACGGAAATGGACTGTGGGGTTTCATGAATCGCGGTGTCGGTACGTGTCGCGCTGGCCGAACGGGTGGCGCGATAGCCCCTCACCGGACCTTGTGCCGATTCATAGTCGGCGTTACCGACGATATCCGTGGCTTGCAACTCAAGGGAGGCTGGTTTGGCAGGGACTGGCTGTTCGGCCCAGGTGGAAACGCAATAAGCCTGAAGCACACACAGTGAAACGAGAATCCGACGCATCGATGCACAATCCTAATGGAAAAAAGCCTCCACACCGGGAGGCTGACAAGAATGTGTCGCGAAAGATACAGCAACTCATTCCTGTTTGATATTTATTCCCATTAGCGCCGGGTGTTTTTGTGACTGCTTAGTCAGCCATCGCGAGCAAGCTCCCACGGCTGAACACAAACCCTTGCCTGCCAGGCTGCAGGAGTGGTGTAGGAGCGGTGTAGGAGTCCCCTGGGACACTACGCCCGGCAAAGTCGTATACCATATCCCCAACCAAGCCAAACGACCGCCGCCGTGACCTTATCCAAGTTCAAACTGCCTGACCTGGGCAACACCCCTTCCACTTCGGAAATCATCACCCGGCATTTGCGCGAAGCCATCGTGGCTGGGCATTTTGCCGAGGACGAGCCCATTCGCCAGGACGACATCGCCCGGCAGTTCAACGTCAGCAAGATTCCCGTGCGCGAAGCCCTCAAGCGTCTGGAAGCCGAGGGGCTGGTGATGTTCCAGCGCAATCGCGGGGCGATGGTCACGCGCATTTCCGAAGCGGAGCTGGCGCAGATGTTCGAGGTGCGGATGCTGTTGGAAGACAAGGTGCTGCGCCTGGCGATTCCCAACATGACCGAAGCGACGTTTGCTCGCGCCGAGGGCATTTGCCAGGAATTCATCGGTGAGGACGACGTGGGCCGTTGGGCTGAACTGAACTGGCAACTGCATGCCTGCCTCTATGAGCCGGCGCAACGGCCCTTCCTGGTGAATTTGATCCGCTCAGTCCACGACAAGCTGGAACGCTACCTGCGCATGCAGATGAGCCTTTCGGCCGGCAAGGAACGCGCTGACCACGAGCACCGGGAAATTATTGCGGCCTGCCGCGCCGGTGATGTGGAGCGGGCAGTGAAGTTACTGGACGAACACATCGCCGGTGTTTGCAAGACGCTGTTCGAGTTCCTGCCCTCCAGTCATTGATGCGCCGCTACTGTGCCGATTTCGTCATGAGCGCTGGCTAAATTCATCAAGCCGCCAGACTCCTGCACGGGCCACGCTTACCGTCATTCATCTGAACGGACGTGGCCCCCCATGAAACGCATCACCGTGATCGATTCCCATACCGGCGGCGAACCGACCCGCCTGGTCACCGACGGTTTTCCCGACCTGGGCCAAGGCAGCATGGCCGAGCGCCGCCAGCGCCTGGCAACACAGTACGACGCCTGGCGCACCGCCTGCGTGCTGGAACCGCGGGGCAGCGATGTGCTGGTGGGGGCGCTGCTCTGTGAACCGCAGGATCCGAGCGCCTGTGCCGGGGTGATCTTCTTCAACAACAGCGGCTACCTGGGCATGTGCGGCCACGGCACCATCGGCCTGGTGACGTCACTGGCACACCTGGGCAAGATTGGCCCTGGCGTACACACCGTCGAAACCCCGGTGGGCACGGTACAAGCGACCTTGCATGAGGATCGTTCGGTCAGCGTACGCAATGTGCCGGCCTACCGTTACCGCAAGGCCCTGAGCCTGGAGGTGCCCGGTATCGGCCCGGTGGTGGGCGATGTGGCCTGGGGCGGCAACTGGTTTTTCCTGATCGCCGATCATGGCCAGCGCGTGGCGGGCGACAATCTCGACGCGCTGACCGCCTACACCTACGCCGTGCAGCAGGCCCTGGAGCAGCAAGGGTTACGGGGTGAGGACGGTGGCCTGATCGATCACATCGAACTGTTCGCCGATGACCCGCAAGCCGACAGCCGCAACTTCGTGCTCTGCCCCGGCAAGGCGTATGACCGCTCCCCATGCGGCACCGGCACCAGCGCTAAACTGGCGTGCCTGGCCGCTGACGGAAAACTGCAACCCGGGCAGATCTGGCGCCAGGCCAGTGTCATTGGCAGTGAATTCGAAGGCTCCTATGAACTCGACGGCGAGCGCATCGTGCCGACCATTCGCGGCCGCGCCTATATCAGCGCCGAAACCACGCTGGTCATTGAGCCGGATGATCCCTTCGCCTGGGGCATCGTCCCGTGAACGCAGGCCACGTCGCCGATGTGATCATCATCGGTGCCGGCATCATCGGCGCCGCCTGCGCCCGGACGTTGGCCCGGCGAGGCTTGAGGGTCCTGGTACTCGATGCCGGTTGGCACGGTGCCACAGCCGCCGGCATGGGCCACTTGCTGGTGCTGGACGACAACCCGGCGGAACTGGCCCTTAGTCAATATTCCCTGCAACGCTGGCGCCAACTGGCCCCGGCCCTGCCCGACGCCTGCGCGTGGCGTAACAACGGCACCCTGTGGCTGGCGGCCAATGCCGAAGAAATGGCCGTTGCCCATAGCAAGTACCTGAACCTGCTGGCCCATGGCGAAGACTGTGAGTTGATTGGCCGTGCGGCCCTGCAGCAGCGTGAGCCGCAACTGCGCGAAGGTCTGGAGGGAGGCCTGCTGATCAAGGGCGACGCAATCCTGTACGCGCCGGCTGCCGCGCGCTGGATGCTGGACGCGACCAATATCGATCAGCAGCGCGCCCAGGTCGTTGAAGTGGACGGCCATCGGGTGCGTCTTGAGGATGGTCGCTGGTTGAACGCAGAAGCGGTGATCCTCGCCAATGGCATCCAGGCCACCGAGCTGTGCCCGGAGTTGCCGATCGAAGCCAAGAAGGGCCATTTGTTGATCACCGATCGTTACCCCGCCACCGTCTCCCACACCCTGGTGGAACTGGGGTATGTCACCAGCGCCCACAACGCCAGCGGTCCGTCGGTGGCGTGCAATATCCAGCCGCGCCCGACCGGGCAACTGTTCATCGGTGCCTCGCGGCAGTTCGGCACCGTCGACCCGCAAGTGGAAGGCTGGATGCTGGCAAAGATGCTCAAGCGTGCCGTCGATTACCTGCCAGGCCTGGCACACCTCAACGGCATCCGCGCCTGGACCGGTTTTCGTGCCGCCAGCCCCGACGGCCTGCCGCTGGTGGGGCAACATCCGCAACGCCCGGGCCTGTGGCTGGCGGTGGGTCACGAAGGCCTGGGCGTAACGACGGCGCCCGCAACGGCCGACCTGCTGGCCGCGCAACTGTTCAACGAAACATCGCCGCTTGCGGCGCAACCGTACCTGCCACAGCGTTTTCTGGGAGAACCGGTCCATGCCTGAAGCCCGATACATATCCCCTGTTTGCTCCGGGGATAGGGTTGACCCTGTGGCGAGGGAGCTTGCTCCCGCTGGGGCGCGAAGCGGCCCTGTTTTGGGTCTGCTGCGCAGCCCAGCGGGAGCAAGCTCCCTCGCCACAGGTTTTGAGTGGACTCAAGATATCCGCGTATCCAAGAAGGATTGGCCCCATGCCTGAATTATTCCTGGACGGCCGCCCGTTCTCGGTTGCCAACGGCACCAGCGTCGCGGCGGCATTGGCGTTGGGCGCGGACGGTTGCAGCCGCACCTCGGTCAGCGGCCAGCGACGGGCGCCTTTGTGCGGCATGGGCATTTGCCAGGAATGCCGGGTGACGATCGATGGCCATCGGCGCCTGGCCTGCCAGACGCTGTGCCGCGAGGGCATGCAAGTGCAAACACGACCATGAACGAAACCACCGACCTGTTGATCATCGGTGCCGGCCCCGCCGGCATGGCTGCCGCCCTGGCCGCGGCAAGCAGCGGCATGCGCATTGTGCTGCTGGACGATAACCCATTGCCGGGCGGGCAGATCTGGCGCGACGGCCCCCAGGCTCACCTCCCCGCCGAGGCCCGACGTCTGCGCGATTCATTACAGGCCTGCGCCAATGTGCGCTGCCACGCCGGCACCCGAGTCATCGCCTGCGCCACCGATAAAACCCTGTTGGTGGAAGATGCCGAGCGCGGCTGGCAGATCACCTACGAGCGCTTGATCCTGTGTACCGGCGCGCGCGAACTGCTGCTGCCCTTCCCCGGCTGGACACTGCCGGGGGTGACCGGTGCCGGTGGATTACAAGCGTTGATCAAGAGTGGCCTGCCGGTGCGCGGCGAACGGCTGGTGATCGCCGGCAGCGGACCGTTGCTGCTGGCCTGCGCCGCCACCGCCAAGCATCAAGGAGCGCAGGTGCTGCGGATCGCCGAGCAGGCCAGTCGTGGCGCCGTCACCGGTTTCGCCGCACAGTTGCCACGCTGGCCAGGCAAGTTTTTGCAGTCGTTCAGCCTTTTCGCCCCACACTACCGCACCGGCACTCATGTGCTGGAGGCCCTGGGTCGCGAGCGGCTTGAGGGCGTGCGTTTGCTACACCAGGGCCAGACGCTTGAACTGGCCTGCGACCGTCTTGCCTGTGGTTTCGGGCTCATTCCCAATACTCAGCTCGGCCAGGCCCTGGGCTGCGGTGTTGAAGGCCAGGCATTGGCTGTTGACGCCTGGCAAACGACAACTCGCCGCGACCACTACGCCGCTGGTGAATGCACCGGGTTCGGTGGCAGCGAACTGGCGCTGGTGGAAGGCGCCATCGCCGGCCACAGCGCCGTCGGCAATAGCGTCGCCGCCCAACGCTTGTGGCCTCGCCGGGCACGCTGGCAAGGTTTCGCCCGGACTTTGAACAAGGCCTTCGCCCTGAACGCGCGACTCAAAACCCTGGCCCGGGACGACACGCTGGTGTGCCGTTGCGAAGACGTACCGTATGGCGAGTTGGTCGGCCACCAGGACTGGCGCGCAGCGAAACTGGCGAGCCGATGCGGCATGGGCGCCTGCCAGGGCCGGGTCTGCGGTGCCGCGCTGGAACATCTGTTCGGCTGGACCTCACCCACGCCGCGCCCGCCCTTTAGCCCGGCGCGGATCGAGACGTTGCTGCACCTGGAAGAAACCCCGCCCACTTGAGCCCGCCCAAGCCCCCTGTGGGAGCGAGCCTGCTCGCGATAGCGCCGGCTCAGCAGCATTGATGTTGACTGACACTCCGCTATCGCGAGCAGGCTCGCTCCCACAGTTGCTTCGGGTCGTTCATAAAAACTGTGCGAACCACCGTGTGATTCCAAGGTGACAATCCCAGTATTTTCGATTGACACTGCACTACCGCGAGCACGCTCGCTCCCATCAGAAGGCGATGCTGGACCATGTACCCCACGCTCACGTCCTTCGCCCCCTGCGATCTGCCCACCCTGCTCAGCAGCCTGCAACCCATCGCGCCGTTGCTCGACACCCTCTCGGACGTGGTGTTTTTCATCAAGGACAGGCAAGCCCGCTACGCCTTCGTCAACCAGACCCTGGCCCGGCGCTGCGGCTTCAAACAAAGCGGCGACCTGCTGGGCCTCACCGCCGAGCAGGTCTTTCCCGAGCGCTTCGGCCCGCTGTACACCGAACAGGACCGACGGGTGCTGGCCAGCGGTCGGGAACTGGTCGACCAGCTCGAATTGCACCTGTATTACGGCAATCAACCGGTGTGGTGCCTGACCCATAAGCTCGCCCTGCATGAACCGAACGGCCAGATCGTTGGCCTGGCCGGCATTTCCCGGGACCTGCAACTGCCCCAGTCGAGTCACCCGGCGTTCCAGAAATTGGCGGCGGTGGATGCCCATATCAAGCAGCACTTCGCCCACCCCATCAGCCTTGCCGACCTGACCGCCATCGCCGGATTGTCGGTGGCGCAGTTGGAGCGCCACTGCAAACGCATCTTCCAACTCACTCCCCGGCAGATGATTCACAAAGCGCGGTTGGAAGAAGCCTCGCGGTTGTTACTGGACCACGACCTGCCCATCACCGACATCGCCTTGCGCTGCGGCTATACCGATCACAGTGCGTTCAGCCGGCAGTTCCGCGCCTTGACCAGCCTTTCGCCCAGCCAGTACCGCGAAAATCAGCGCTGACCGGTGTTCCCTGGCGGGGCATGGGGACGGCGATTGCTCCTATCTGTAACACCGCGCACAAGCGTTGCACGGCGCCTGACGCAGCTCCACGTCTTTTAATGTATGCGTATCAAAGCCTTACCAATGACCACTGACTCAACCTCAAACCGGCACGTTGCTTGCTTTATCTAATATCGTATACGAAATCCTCAATACGATATCTCACCGCATTTATTCGACAGCGAGGCATTTATGAAAAACCCTGCACTGGCCGTAGCCCTGAGCGTTGCCCTCACGCCCCTGTTCATCGCTACCGCTCACGCCGACAAACTCGACGACATCATCGGTACCGGCAAACTGCGCTGCGCCGTGACCCTGGACTTCCCGCCCATGGGTTTTCGTGACGCTGGCAATAAACCGGCTGGTTTTGACGTGGACTACTGCCACGACCTGGCGAAAGTTCTCGGCGTGGAGGCCGAAGTGGTGGAAACGCCGTTCCCGGACCGGATCCCGGCGCTTATTTCCGGCCGTGCGGACGTGATCGTCGCCTCCACCTCCGACACCCTGGAACGGGCCAAGACCGTGGGCCTGACCGTGCCCTACTTCGCGTTCCAGATGGTGGTGCTGACCCGCGACGACACCGGCATCAACAGCTACGACGACCTCAAGGGCAAGCCCTTGGGTAACACCAGCGGCACCTATGAAGCCATCGCCCTGGAAAAAGACCAGAAGAGTTGGGGCAGCGGCAGTTTCCGTGCCTACCAGTCGCAGAACGACACGCTGCTGGCCGTCGCCCAGGGACACATCGATGCGACCGTGGTGACCAACACCGTGGCGGCCGCGACCATCAAGTCGGGCAAGTACAAGAACCTGAAAATCGCCGGCAACGCGCCCTATGTCATCGACTACGTGTCCCTGGGTGCCAAGCGCAGCGAATACGGCCTGATCAACTACCTCAACCTCTTCGTCAACCAGCAGGTGCGCACCGGCCGTTACAAGGAGCTGTTCGTCAAATGGGTAGGCAGCGACATCCCGCCGGCCGACCTGGTGGTGCCGCAGGTTTACTACTGAGGATTGGAGCATGCCAAGCACGCCTACCCGTGTGACGGGCCGAAGTCTGGTGGAGGGTGCCGCCCAGGGCGCCCTGCTGTTCGCCGATGTGGGCCTGAGCTTCTGGGGCGGGGTCGATCCGGCCAGCGGCGAGGTCATTGATCGCCATCATCCGCTGAGCGGCGAACGCCTGGCTGGGCGCGTGCTGGCGATTCCCAGCGGGCGCGGCTCCTGTACCGGCAGCAGCGTGCTGATGGAGCTGATCAGCAACGGCCACGCCCCTGCCGCTCTGGTGCTGGCCGAGGCCGATGAAATCCTGACCCTGGGCGTGCTGGTAGCGCAGGTGATTTTCCAGCGTTCCTTGCCAGTAGTGTGTGTCGGGCGCGAGGCCTTCAACCGGTTGCGCGGCCAGGGGTTTGTGCGCATTGAAGGCGATTGCCTGACCTTGTCGGGTCGCCGCCCCAACGATGACTGGCATGGAGCGGACTTCCCAATAACCGCACTCAACTGTTCAAGCATCAGCCTCAGCGAACAGGATCAGGCGCTGCTGGACGGCAGCCACGGCAAGGCGGCCCAGGTCGCGATGCACATTGTATTGCGCATGGCCGAGATCCAGGGCGCCACACACCTGTTGGATGTAACCCAGGCCCACATCGATGGCTGTATCTATACCGGCCCGGCCAGCCTGCGTTTTGCCGAACAACTGGTGCAGTGGGGCGCGAAGGTGCGCGTGCCCACCACGCTCAATTCGATTTCCGTGGACCAGCGTCGCTGGCGGGAACTGGGTGTCGACCCGGCCCTGGGTGAGCCCGCCAGCGCCTTGGGTGATGCCTACATGGCAATGGGTGCGCAGTTGAGTTACACCTGTGCCCCCTACCTGCTCGACAGTGCGCCCAAGGCTGGCGAGCAAATCGTCTGGGCCGAATCCAACGCCGTGGTCTACGCCAACAGCGTGCTCGGTGCCCGCACGCAGAAGTACCCGGACTTCCTGGACATCTGCATCGCCCTCTGCGGCCGCGCGCCATTGACCGGCTGCCATCTTGACGCGCAGCGCAAAGCCACGCTGATTATCGACGTGCCACCCCTGGGCCCCGTCGACGACAGTTTCTATCCGCTGTTGGGCTATCACATCGGCAGCCTGACGGGCCGTTGCATTCCACTGATACGCGGCCTGGAGCATGCGGCCCCTACGCGGGATGACTTGAAAGCCTTCGGCGCCGCGTTCGCCACCACCAGCGCCGCGCCGTTGTTCCACATCGCCGGGGTGACGCCCGAGGCTCTCGACCCTGCCGACGTCCTGGCGCCGGGTATCAGCTTGGCGCAGGACACTGTCAGCGCTGTCGGCCTGCTCGCCAGTTGGCGCGAACTCAATAGCGCCCGGCACCGCCATGTGGACGTGGTCTCCCTGGGCAACCCGCATTTTTCCCTCAGCGAATTCGCCGCCCTGTCGGCCCTGTGCGCAGGCCGCCACAAACATCCGGAAGTGGTGCTGGCGATCACCTGTGGCCGAGCGGTACTGGAACAGGCTCGCGAGGCGGGCCATCTGCAGGCCATCGAAGCGTTTGGTGCGCTGCTGGTCACCGACACCTGCTGGTGCATGTTGGGTGAGCCGGTCATTCCGCCCGACGCCACCACCCTGATGACCAACTCTGGCAAGTACGCCCATTACGCGCCGGGCCTGGTCGGTCGCGGCGTGCACTTTGCCAGCCTTGCGCAGTGCATCGAAGCCGCGTGCAGCGCTACGGCCAGCGGTCAACCGCCGACGTGGCTGCAACCGACTGTTCGCACGGGGAGCCCTACCGATGTTTGACTACAGTTTCCAGTGGCGCCCGGCCTTGCGTGCCCTGCCCGACATGCTCGCCGGGGCCTGGGTCACCTTCGAGACCGCCGCGCTGTCGATGATCTTCGGCGTGCTGATCGCCCTGGTGCTGACGGTGATGCGCCAGGCCCGCCATCCCCTGCTGCGTGGCGTGGGCAATGGCTGGGTGTCGATCGCCCGCAACACGCCCTCGCTGTTCCAGATCTACATCCTCTACTTCGGCCTCGGCTCCCTCGGGCTGCACATCAGTTCCTGGCTGGCGCTGCTGGCCGGGATCACCTTCAACAACGCCGGTTACCTGGCGGAGAACTTTCGCGGCGGCCTCAAGGCCGTGCCGAGTACCCAAATGCGCGCCGCCCGCTCCCTGGGCATGAGCGCCTGGCAGGCCTACCGGATGATCATCGTCCCGCAACTGCTGCGCATCGTGTTCTACCCGCTGACCAACCAGATGGTCTGGGCAGTGCTGATGACCTCCCTGGGTGTGGTCGTGGGCCTGAACAACGATCTCACCGGCGTCACCCAGGAATACAACGTCAAGACCTTTCGTACCTTCGAATACTTCGCCCTCGCGGCGGTGCTGTATTACCTGATCGCCAAGCTGATCGTCGGGCTCGCCCGGCTGTTGTCCTGGCGCCTGTTCCGTTATTGAGTGTTTCGTTATTGAGGGCTCGTCATGTTTGAAACCAGCCTCACCGTTAACGACCTGCTGTTCTTGCTCGACGGGGCCTGGGTCACGCTGCAACTGACCGCGTGGTCGATCCTGCTGGGCTCCCTGGCCGGCTTGCTGTTCGGCCTGCTGCGGGCATTGTTGCCTCGGGCGAGCCTGCCACTGGCCTGGGTGCTGGACGTATTTCGCAGCGTACCGCTGCTGATCCAGTTCGTGCTGTTCAACTCTCTCAAGAGCATCGTCGGCCTGAACCTGAGCGCCTTCGCGGTCGGGTGCATCGTGCTCGGGGTCTACGCCGCTGCGTACTTCACCGAGATCGTGCGCGGTGGCGTGCTGGCGGTGCCGTTGAGTACACGGCGGGCCAGTCGCTCCCTGGGCCTGAGTTACCTGCAGGATCTGCGCTACATCGTCCTGCCGATTGCCACGCGGGTCGCCTTCCCTGGCTGGCTGAACCTGGTGTTGGGCGTGATGAAAGACACCGCGCTGGTGATGTGGATCGGCATCGTCGAACTGCTGCGCGCCTCGCAAACCATCGTCACCCGCATCCAGGAACCCTTGCTGGTGCTGTGCATCGCGGGCCTCATTTACTACGTCATGAGCCTGGTGGTCGCCCGCCTTGGCGCACGTCTGGAAAGAAGGTGGCAGGAAAATGATTGAGATCGAGAACGTACACAAATCCTTCGGCGACCTTGAAGTAGTCAAGGGCGTGAGCCTGACGGTGGACAAAGGCGAAGTGGTGTCGATCATCGGCGGCTCCGGCTCCGGTAAATCGACCCTGCTGATGTGCATCAACGGCCTGGAGCCGATCCACAAAGGCAGCATCCGCGTGGACGGTGTCGAAGTTCACGACCGCGCCACTGACCTGAACCGCTTGCGGCAAAAGATTGGCATCGTGTTCCAGCAATGGAACGCTTTCCCCCATCTGACGGTGCTGGAAAACGTGATGCTGGCGCCCCGCAAGGTGCTGGGCAAAAGCAAGCAGGAGGCCGAAGCGCTGGCGCTGCAACAGCTGGAGCATGTGGGCCTGGGAGACAAGCTCAAGGCCTTCCCCGGCAAGCTTTCCGGTGGTCAACAACAGCGCATGGCGATCGCCCGGGCCCTGGCGATGTCGCCGGACTACATGCTCTTCGACGAAGCCACCTCGGCCCTGGACCCGCAATTAGTGGGCGAAGTGCTGGACACCATGCGCATGCTCGCCGAAGACGGCATGACCATGGTGCTGGTGACCCACGAGATCCGCTTCGCCCGGGACGTGTCCGACCGCGTGGCGTTTTTCTGCGACGGGCGGGTCCATGAAATCGGGCCGCCGGATCAGGTGATTGGCAACCCTGTGCAGCCGGAGACGGCGGCGTTTCTCAAGTCGGTGAAATAGCCAATGGCCCCATCGCGAGCAGGCTCGCTCCCACACTGATTTGTGTACGCCACAGAACCCTGTGGGAGCAAGGCTTACCCCCCAGCCACAGACCTCTGTGGGAGCAAGGCTTGCCCGCGATGAGGCCCTATAAGACAACACAAGGATCGCCCCCATGCGCTCATCGAAAATCATCCATGTAGTCAGCTGCCACGCCGAAGGCGAAGTCGGCGATGTGATCGTCGGCGGTGTCGCACCGCCGCCCGGCGCCACCGTATGGGAACAGTCACGCTGGATCGCCCAGGACCAGACCCTGCGTAACTTCGTGCTGAACGAGCCCCGTGGTGGCGTATTCCGCCACGTCAACCTGCTGGTGCCCGCCAAAGACCCACGGGCGCAAATGGCCTGGATCATCATGGAACCGGCCGACACCCCGCCGATGTCCGGTTCCAACTCATTGTGCGTCGCCACCGTGTTGCTGGACAGCGGCATCCTGCCCATGACCGAACCCCAGACCCGCCTGGTGCTCGAAGCGCCCGGCGGGCTGATCGAAGCAGTGGCCGACTGCCGCGACGGCAAAGTGCAACGGGTCGAAATCAAGAATGTGCCCTCCTTCGCCGACCGCCTCGATGCCTGGATCGAAGTCGAGGGGCTGGGTTCGCTGCAGGTGGACACCGCCTATGGCGGCGACAGTTTCGTCATCGCCGACGCCCAGCGCCTGGGTTTTGCCATCCGCCCCGATGAAGCGGCCGAGTTGGTGGCCGTGGGGCTGAAAATCACCCGGGCCGCCAACGAACAACTGGGCTTTGTGCATCCGCTAAACCCCGACTGGTCGCACATCTCGTTCTGCCAGCTTGCCGCGCCTATCGTCCAGGAAAACGGCATCGCTACCGGCGCCAATGCCGTGGTGATCCAGCCCGGCAAGATCGACCGTTCCCCCACCGGCACCGGCTGCTCGGCGCGCATGGCGGTGTTGCATGCCAAGGGGTTGATGCAAGTGGGTGAACGCTTCATCGGCCGTTCGATCATCGGCTCCGAGTTCCACTGCCGTATCGATTCACTGACCGAAGTGGCCGGGCGTCCGGCGATTTATCCGTGCATCGCCGGGCGCGCGTGGATCACCGGCACACACCAGTTGCTGCTCGACCCAGCCGATCCGTGGCCCGAGGGCTACCGGCTTTCCGACACCTGGCCGGGCGCATGATTTCTTGAACTGGCATCGCCCCCTGTGGGAGCAAGGCTTGCCCGCGATGAAGATGACGCGGTCTTCCAGGGGAACCGAAGCGCCTGCATCGCGAGCAAGCTTTGCTCCCACAGGGGATTTGTTGTGAAGTCAATTTTACCTGCGTATACGAAATACCATAACCGGAGACAACCATGAGTAAACGCATCAACTGGAGCGGTGTATTCCCTGCCGTCACCACGCAGTTCAACGATGACTTTTCCATCAACCTGGAGAAAACCCATCAAGTGATTTCCAACGTCATCCGCGATGGCGTGTCAGGCCTGGTGGTCTGCGGCTCGGTGGGGGAAAACACCTCCCTGAGCGCCGAGGAGAAAATTGCCGTGACCGAAGTGGCGGTGGATGCGGCCCGGGGCCGGGTGCCGGTGATCTGCGGCGTGGCCGAGTTCACCAGCGCGCAGGCGGCCAAGGTCGCCAACGCGGTGCGCCAGGTCGGCGTCGACGGCGTGATGCTGATGCCGGCGCTGGTCTACGGCTCCAAGCCGTTCGAGACCGCCGAGCATTTCCGCTACGTGGCCCGGCATGCCGACGTACCGCTGATGGTCTACAACAACCCGCCGATCTACAAGAATGACGTGACCCCGGACATCCTGATTTCCCTGGCCGATTGCGACAACGTGGTGTGCTTCAAGGATTCGTCCGGCGACACCCGGCGTTTCATCGACGTGCGCAATGAAGTTGGCGACCGTTTTGTGTTGTTCGCAGGCCTGGATGACGTGGTGCTGGAAAGCCTGGCCGTCGGTGCCGAAGGCTGGGTCTCGGGGATGTCCAACGTGTTCCCGCAAGAAGGCGAAACCATTTTCCGCCTGGCCCGCGCCGGGCGTTTTGCCGAAGCGATGCCGATCTATGAATGGCTGATGCCGATCCTGCACCTGGACGCCCGTGCCGACCTGGTGCAGTGCATCAAACTGTGCGAAGCCATTGCCGGTCGCGGCAGCGCCCTCACCCGCCCACCGCGCCTGGCGCTGCCGGAGGAAGATCGCGTGTATGTCGAGCAGATCATGGCCAAGGCCCTGGCCAATCGACCGGTGTTGCCGGATGTGGGGCTTTGACCGCAGGACATGGCGCTGACCGGCGGTGATAGCGCCGCCGCCATCGCGAGCAGGCTCGCTCCCACATTCACCACAAATCCCTGTGGGAGCGAGCCTGCTCGCGATAGCGGTTTGTCTGAATCGACTATGCTGGATGTGCCGCCATCATCGCGAGCAACTCGCACACAAGGTGCCCCATGAACTATTTCCTGGCCCAGGCC
>NZ_JAKNQY010000019.1:73609-113454 GCF_024494355.1 Pseudomonas sp. Q11
CATCGCGAGCAACTCGCACACAAGGTGCCCCATGAACTATTTCCTGGCCCAGGCCCTGAACAATCAGTGGGCCAATCACCGACTACTCACTGCCTGTGCGCAGTTGAGCGAGGCCGAATATGAGGCTCCGCGCACGGGGTTCTTCCCGTCCATCCAAGCCACCTTTTGCCACATCCTGGAAGTGGACCGCTATTACCTCACCGCCCTGGAAGGCGACCGTGACGGCCAGATAAAGGACTTCTCCCAGACCCTGGCCTTTGCCCAACTGCTGCGCAACCAAACTCAAACCGACCAGTGGCTGGTGGCGTTCTGCGAAGCCCTGCGGGAAAAAGACCTCTCCCGTTTCGTCGATCTGGTGCGTGTCGACGGTGTGGTGCGCGAACGAATCGACCGGCTGCTGTTGCACCTGTTCGAACATCAGATCCATCATCGTGGACAGGTCCACACCATGCTCAGCGCCGCCCACGTCGAGCCGCCGCAACTCGATGAATTCTTCCTCGACTGCGACCGCAAGTTTCGCGAAGAAGAGGAGCAGCAACTGCTGCTCGGCGAAGACCGCGTCTGGCGTAACTACCTGCCAGACTGAACCGATGATCCAACAGGAGACCTGCCATGAAACACATACTGGGTTGCATCGGCTTATCGTTGATGCTGGTGGCAACGACCGTTCTGGCCCATCACGGCTGGAGCGAGTACGACACTGACAACGCCCTGCAACTCAGCGGAACGATAGAAGAATCCGGCTATTCGCACCCCCATGGCTTCGTGCGCCTGAAAACGGCGGACAAAACCTGGACCGTGGTCCTCGCCCCGCCGTCACGCATGGAGAACCGAGGCCTGAGCAAGGACATGCTCAAGCCTGGCACTCAGGTGGGCGTGGCCGGCTATGCAAACCGCAACAAACCCGATGAGTTGCGCGCAGAACGCATCACCGTCGACAACAAGACCGTCGAGTTGCGCTGATGCAGGCCATCGAGGCAGGCAACGACCCGCAGGGCTGGCTGGACCAACTGGAGGGTTCGTCCCTGGCGGTGGCCATGCGCGGCGAGCTGTGGCTCTACCCGTTGGTGGAGGTGGTACACATCATCGGATTTTCGCTGCTGGTGGGCGCGGTGGTGATGTTCGATCTGCGGGTGCTTGGGGTGTCCAAGGACATTGCCGTGACGGCGTTGGCCCGCCATCTACTGCCGTGGGCCCTTGCGGCCCTGCTATTGATCGTGCCCGCCGGCTTGATGATGTTCAGCGCCCATCCCCATGACTTCGCCGGCAACGGCGTGTTTATCCTCAAGCTGTGCCTGATTGCGACAGCGGGCCTCAACGCCCTGGTGTTTCACCTCGGCATTTATCGCACGGTCAGCCAATGGAACACCGCCAGCGCGGCACCAGGACTGGCAAAAGCGCAGGCGGTGCTGTCCGTGGCGGTATGGTTCGCGGTGGTGTTGTGTGGGCGTTTGCTGGCCTATACCTGAAGGCGGCTCTGCGTTGCTTCATCTTCGCGCCAGCGCATGCCGCACGCACTGTTCGTAGTAAGTCTGTTTGATGGCGGCGGGCTTGAGACGTGAAGCGCTGTTATAGGTCTGCTCGGTGATACCCAGGGCGGTCATGCGCATCCATGGCCGGGGGAACTTGCGCACCTGCAACCTCTTGCGCGCGCCATACAGACTGATCCCGGAGAGTTTCGACGCCTGGGCGCCAGCGGCAATGTCCGAACCCCAGCGGCATACCGATTGCTGGTTTTTCGCCAGTGCCTTTGCCTGAGCTTCAAACGAAACGACGACCAGGAAAAACGTCACCACGACCCACATAGAAATCCGCATAGGTTTGTCGCCCAACTTTCTGAAATAAAAGAAGTTTGACAACGTTGGAAAGAGCAAGGGGCCAGCACGGCTACGCAACTCCATATAGAGAAATTTTTTCTCTGTGGGAGCAAGGCTTGCCCGCGATAGCCGCACCGCGGTCGAACAACTGAACCGCGTTATCGTTCATCGCGGGCAATCCTTGCTCCCACAGATCCCCTCACCACAAGCAAGCTCCCTCGTCACGGGTTACTGGCTCGCCTTGGCTTCCTGCAACAACTGCTGGATCACCTGCTCCTGCTCGCCATAGCGTCCCTCGCCAAAGTGGCTGTAGCGCACCTGTCCCTTGGCATCGATGAAGTAGTGGGCGGGCCAGTACTGGTTGTTGAAGGCGCGCCAGATTGCATATTGGTTGTCGATCGCCACCGGGTAGTTGATCCCCAGTTTGCGAACCTGCTCGCGCACGTTGTCGATGATCTTCTCGTAGCCGTATTCCGGCGTGTGCACGCCGATCACCACCAGCCCATCTTTCTCATACTTGCGCGCCCAATCGTTCACATAGGGCAACGTGCGCTGGCAGTTGATGCAGTCATAGGTCCAGAAATCCACCAGAACCACCTTGCCCCGCAGCGACTCGCTGCTCAACGGTGGCGAGTTCAACCATTGCACGGCGCCTTCCAGTGGCGGCATGTTGCCCTGAGGCTGAAGCGATTCCAGGGGTGCTGCGCTGGCCTTTTCGACCAGGTAATCGATGACCTTGGGCACATTCTTCAGTAACCCCTGCTCCAGGGTCGTAGCCCCTTGGGAGGAGGTACTGGCCAACAGCCGATCATCGGCACCCGTGCCAATCGCCACAGCCGCCAGCAAGACCACAACACCGGTGCCCCGGCGCAGCCAAGTGGTGATCGGCAATGAGAGCTTGAGGCGGTCGGCCAATCCGCGCCCGGCCAGGATCAGCACACCCAGCGACAAGGCACTGCCCAGCCCGTAAGCGAGCAGCAGCAGGCTGGTTTCAGCGCTCGCGCCTTGCAGCATGGCCCCGGTCAGAATCACCCCGAGTATCGGCCCGGCGCACGGCGCCCAGAGCAACCCGGTGGCGACCCCGATCAGCACCGAGGCCACCGGCCCGGCCATCCGTCCGGCGCCGGCATCAATACGGTTGCCCAGGCTCACCAGCGGTCGCGCCAGCCATATACCGACGCGGCTGAACATCAACGACAAGGCAAACAGCACCATCACCCACAGGGCAACTTGCCGGCCAACGCTGCTGGCTCGCACGACCCACTCACTGCTGACCACCGCCAGGCTCGAAACCAGGGCAAACGTCAGTACCATGCCGGCCAGCGTCAGCAGGACCGAGCCCCGCGAGCGATTGGCCCGGGCAAACAGAAACGGCACCACCGGAAGGATGCAGGGACTGAGGATCGTCAGGATCCCGCCCAGAAAAGCGATCAGAAGCATGGCAACACCTCAACGGTAGGTAGATAGACAGAACACACCAAATCGGGCGGCGCCTCTGTGGGAGCAAAGCTTGCTCGCGATAAACGACGACGCGGTTATTGCCAGGAATCGAGGCGCCTGCATCGCGAGCAAGCTTTGCTCCCACAGATTTACTGTCACAGGTTGGCTGCCACGGCGAGTCAGTTCTGGTTGCTGCAGTTGTCAGCCAACTTGCGATAGTCCAGCGCCTGCTTGTGGCCCGCTGAGTCAAGGTAGGTCATGCGGGCATTCACCACGCCGCAGGTCGGGTTCGGATCTTCGCTGAACGACAGGACCTTCTGGATATCCAGGTGGGTGCCGTAGGCGTAGGTCTGAGCCTGGACGTGACTCTCGGCCCGGGCCGATAAGGTGCAGATGTTCAGCGCGGCGAAGAGGCAGGCGGCGTAGACGGCTTTGGTGTTCATGGCGGTATCCTCGATGCATTCAATGGGTGTGTTTTTCGGCCGGGGCGTGTTGTGCCGCCTCGATGGATGCCATTGAATGCCCTTGAGGTATCGCGTCTGTATCGGGTAACGCGGCTTTTTGAATCCCTGTGTATCCGCCGCGCGCCAGATACACTGCAATACAAACCGTCTCGAGCCGGGCCGGCCGGCGTCTGTAGACTGATCACACCGAAACGCCAAGGGGCAGAACACCATGGATCACGTCGATCATGTGTTGATCGTGGATGACGATCGCGAAATCAGAGAGCTGGTAGGCAACTACCTGAAAAAGAACGGCCTGCGTACCACCGTGGTTGCCGATGGCCGGCAGATGCGCGCCTTTCTGGAGACCACCCCGGTGGACCTGATCGTGCTGGACATCATGATGCCGGGCGATGATGGCCTGGTGCTGTGCCGGGAACTGCGCGCTGGCAAACACAAGGCCACGCCGGTGCTGATGCTCACCGCCCGCAACGATGAAACCGACCGCATCATCGGCCTGGAAATGGGCGCCGACGACTACCTGGTCAAACCCTTCGCCGCCCGGGAGTTGCTGGCGCGGATCAATGCCGTGCTGCGGCGTACCCGCATGTTGCCACCCAACCTGGTCGTCACCGAAAGCGGTCGCCTGCTGGCGTTCGGTCGCTGGCGCCTGGACACCACCGCCCGGCATCTGCTGGACACCGACGGCACGATGGTCGCCCTGAGCGGTGCCGAATATCGCCTGTTGCGAGTGTTCCTCGACCACCCGCAGCGGGTGCTCAATCGCGATCAGTTGCTGAACCTGACCCAGGGCCGGGACGCTGACCTGTTCGATCGCTCCATCGACCTGCTGGTCAGCCGCCTGCGTCAACGGCTGCTGGATGATGCCCGGGAGCCCGCCTACATCAAGACCGTGCGCAGCGAAGGTTATGTGTTCGCGCTGCCGGTGGAGATCCTTGAGGCTTCGGTATGACCCTGTCGCTACGCTGGCCGCGCACCCTGGCCTCGCGCCTGTCGCTGATCTTCCTGATCGGGCTGATCCTGGCCCAGGGCCTGTCGTTCGGCGCCCAGTACTACGAGCGCTACCAGAGCGCCAAGACCACCATGCTCGGCAACCTGGAAACCGACGTCTCGACCTCCGTGGCCATTCTCGATCGTTTGCCGGCTGCCGAGCGCCAGGCCTGGTTGCCGAGACTCGCCCGACGCAACTATGGCTACTTGCTCGATGAAGGTCAGCCAGGCCAGCGAATGCTTCCTGACAACGCGCCGGTGTCGGTGAGTTCGATCCAGGAGGCCATCGGCCACGCCTACGCCCTGACGTTCACCAACATTCCCGGACCGCATCAGCACTACCAGGCCCACCTGCGCCTGGCCGACGACAGCCCGCTGACCATCGACGTGCGGCCGGCGATGATGCCCCTCTCCCCCTGGCTCCCGGTGGTGTTGCTGGGGCAACTGGCGCTGTTGATCGGCTGCACCTGGCTGGCCGTGCGCATCGCCGTCGGTCCTCTGACCCGTCTGGCCCAGGCAGTTGAAACCCTGGACCCGAATGCCCACAGCGTACGCCTGGACGAAAAAGGCCCGACCGAAGTGGTCCATGCCGCCAAGGCGTTCAATGCCATGCAGGACCGTATCGCCGCCTACCTCAAGGAACGCATGCAGTTGCTGGCGGCGATTTCCCATGACTTGCAGACGCCCATCACACGTATGAAGCTGCGCGCCGAATTCATGGACGACGGCATCGAAAAGGACAAACTGTGCAGCGACCTGAGTGAAATGGAGCACCTGGTGCGCGAAGGCGTGGCCTATGCCCGCAGCATTCATGGGGCCACCGAAGCCAGCTGCCGCATCAACCTGGATGCGTTTCTCGATAGCCTGGTGTTCGACTATCAGGACACCGGGCAGGACGTGCAGTTGTCCGGGAAAAATGCCGCGGTCATCGACACCCGGCCCCATGCCCTGCGCCGGGTACTGGTCAACCTGGTGGACAACGCCTTGAAGTTCGGCGGCGCGGCGCAGATCCAGGTGCAACCTGCCGACAACGGGCAACTGATGATCCAGGTGCTGGACCGTGGTCCCGGCATCAATGAGCAGGAGCTGGCCGAGGTGCTCAAACCCTTCTACCGGGTGGAAAACTCGCGTAACAGAGAGACCGGTGGGACCGGATTGGGGCTGGCCATCGCCCAGCAACTGACGATCGCCATGGGCGGTTCGCTGACCTTGAGCAATCGTGACGGCGGCGGGTTGTGTGCCGAGTTGCGGCTGAGGGTCGAAAGTTAACGGGCAACCAAACTGTGGGAGCGGGCTTGCTCGCGAAGGCGTCGGCACGTTCAACAATGATGTAGCCTGACAGTCCGCTATCGCGAGCAGGCTCGCTCCCACAAAGGTTCAACCCAGGCTTCAATGTTATCGGGCTTTGTATGCCAATGTGTCCGCCACAGGCAGGGGTACACAGGCTTGCAAACAGCCGCATTGCAGACACACCCCACTTACAGCCGTTTGAAAAACTCCCTCGTGTCCCCGGTTGCTATTCACGGCCGGGCCCTCACCCCCAAGGAGCCTTCTCATGCCTGCTTCCACGTTTCGTTTCCAGGGCTGGTCGCTGTTCAGCCTGCTCGCCGCCCTGGTACTGTTGATGACCGCGCTGACCCTGGCGCTCAACCCGGACCTGACCGAGGGTGTGCGCAGCGCCATCCGCGCCACGGCCCGCTCATCCTTCGCCCTGTTTCTGCTGGCCTTCACCGCCTCGGCGTTCGCCGTGCTAGTGCCGTCGCCCCTGAGCCGGGCCCTGGTCCGCGAGCGACGTTTCATCGGATTGGCCTTCGCCTTTTCCCATCTGGTGCACGCCGTGCTGATCTACAGCTACGGCCAGCTCAACCCCGAGTTCTGGCCGGGTCGCACCACCCTTGGCAATGTCCCCGGCTCCGTCGGCTACGTGTTCATCCTGCTGCTCGCCCTGACCTCCTTCAAAAGCACCACACGCCTGATTGGCGCCAAAGCCTGGAAACGCCTGCACGTCAGCGGTATGTGGGTGCTGGTGGCGATCTTTGCCTACTCCAACTTCAAGCGCATTCCCATGAGTGCCTGGTACGTGCTGCCCTTCGGCCTGACCTGCGCCGCCATCGCGGTCCGTCTGGTGGGCAAGCTCGCCCAGGCCAACTCGCGCCGAAAGAATTCATCCCTGTTGGGCCGCGCAGCAGCCGCTCCGGTTGCCACTGACAAACCGAACTGAGCCCTGGGGGATCGATCATGTCTGCAAATGTTTTGAAAGGCCTGCGCATAACGCTCGAACAGGCGGGGACATGGCTAGGGCCATTGGGCCTGCGCCTGTTCCTGGCCTGGGAGTTCTTCGAATCCGGTCGGGAGAAATGGCAGGGCGAAAACTGGTTTGCCCAAATCCAGGCTGCATTCCCCTTCCCCTTCAACCACCTGCCGGCCAGTTGGAACTGGGAACTGTCGATGTGGGCCGAACTGCTCTGCGCCCTCGCCCTGCTGATGGGCCTGGGCACTCGCCTTTCGGCGCTGGTATTGATGGTCGTCACGGTCGTCGCCACCGCCGCCGTGCACTGGCCGGCGGATTGGTCAACCTTGAATGAACTGGCCCAAGGGTACGCCATCACCAACAAAGGCCATGGCAACTTCAAACTGCCGTTGATCTATCTGGTGGCGTTGTTGCCGTTGGTGTTGCAGGGGGCCGGGAAGTTGAGTGTGGATGCGCTGCTCACTCGTGGATACCGCCGATAACATTGTCTGATACATACTCCTGTGGGAGCGAGCCTGCTCGCGATAGCGGTATCCCAGCCAACCTCGATGTGACTGGTCCACCGCTATCGCGAGCAGGCTCGCTCCCACAGGAGGGTTCTGCGTTTAACTGCCCGATTGCGCTTGCCCCCCGACAACCCCTTCCCTGTGCATCTGGCGCAACAACATAACCGCGCTGTCCATGAATTCGCTTGAATCCACCCCCGCCTCCCGTGCCAGCGCCAACAACTGGCCGCGCCCAGCCAAGCCGGGAAACTGCCCGATACGCTGCAACAAGCGCCAGGCCAATGGACTGAGCTCAGAAAAGCGCACCGCAAACCCAGGCGTTCGCCGCACCAGCAGCAGCGTCGGTTGCGGCGGTGGCGTCGAGGGCTGGTAGCCCGGCGCCAGGCGATGGACCGGCCAGAGGTACACCAGCGGCCAGGCCAAAGGTGAAACACGCAAAGGCCGATCGAGCAATGCTGCCTCGTCAGTAGCCGGCAGCGACTCGGCTTGCGCTTGCAGCAGCGCCATTTCGACCCACTCGTAGTGAGCCAGCTCAGCCATGAACGCCGGTTCGTCAGGCGATTGCCGGGCCGCGAGATAACCCACGAACTCTCCCGAGATCTCTGCGAACCGCGGTGCGACGCAACGATGCTCACGCAAGAAGCGGCGTACGCAGACCCGCCAAGCCTCCTGCCCGAGCACGCTCACCAACACCGGAAAGGTGCCACTGAGCAACGCGCGCATGTTCTCGAAAATCAGGTCGCGATATACCTGTGCCCGGGCCACGTCCATGCCGGGCGGAATCGGACAGTGTTCAGGGTCGCGCAGGTAGCGGGTCAACACCTGTTGCTGTTGCTGCAGTGTCTGCATGATTTCAGCCATGGGCCACCGCCTGCCCTGGCTCGGCCTGAAGCTGCAATCGGCGAATAGTCTGCAGTTCGGCGACCAGCACGGCGTAGGGCGGGAAATTGAAGTCCCGTTCAAGCAAGGTCGGCTGCACACCGAAACGTGCGTAGGCCTGGGCCAGCAAGGCCCATACCACCGGTTTGACCGGCGCGCCATGACTGTCGATTTTCAAGGTATCGGACTCGTCGTAGTGCCCGGCCACGTGCATGCCCACCACCCGCCCAGGCTCAAGGCCGGCCAGGAATGCCTGGGGATCGAAGCCATGATTGACCGAGTTGACGTAGACGTTATTGACGTCCAGCAGCAGGTCGCAATCAGCTTCGTGCAAGACCGCACGGGTGAATTCCAGCTCCGACATGTCCTGTTGCGGTGCGGCGTAATAGGAGACGTTCTCCACCGCCAGGCGCCGTCCCAGAACGTCCTGGGCCTGCCGGATCCGCGCCGCTACGTGATGCACCGCTTCCTCGGTAAAGGGCAACGGCAGCAAGTCATACAAGTGCCCTTCATCGCCGCAGTAGCTCAGGTGCTCGCTGTACATCGGTACGTTGAAGCGTTCCAGGAAATCGCGCACCTGCGTCAGAAACGCCAGGTCCAGTGGCGCCGGTCCGCCCAGAGACAACGACAGGCCATGGCACGACAACGGATAGCGTTCGGCCAGCCAATGCAAAGCGGCGCCATGAGCGCCGCCAATGCCGATCCAGTTTTCCGGGGCCACTTCGAGAAAGTCGAAATCCCCGGCGGGCGCCTCGCGCAGTTCATCGAGCAAGGCGCGGCGCAGGCCCAGGCCTACTGAGGGTTTGGAAATTGAGGGTGTGGCCAGTATGGCGGGGCCTTTCAGGCCTGAATGTTGAGGCATGGCACATCTCCTTGGGGTAAGAGATGGGAAGCCTTGAAGGACGATTGCCAATCAGTCTGTAAAAACCAAACCCTGTGGCAAGGGAGCTTGCTCCCTCGCCACAGTTGTTTGCTCAACAGGGCATCGCTGTGACTGGCGCCCGCCCCATCAGGCTTCCCACCAGTGAAAGTCAGGACTCGATAGCCGCCCCACACTTACCCTCGCCGCATTTGCCTTCGGCGCTCTTCGCCTGGCCCGCCAGGTATTTCTCGGCTTCAGGCAGCGAGATGCCGCCGTCATGGTTGGCGTCGATCTTGTCGTACTCAGCCGCGCGCTCTGGCGCCGCCGCGATGAACTCCTCGCGCGAAACCTTGCCGTCGTGATTGGTATCGGTCTTGGCGAATTTATCTTCGCCACACTTGCCCTCAGCGGGTTTCTTCACCGAATCGGCCGCCGCCAGGGTGTAGCCCTGGGCCAGGTCGTTCATGGTCAGGGCCGAGGCCGCGGTGGAAAGGCCAAGGCCGCCGACCAGGGCCAGACCGAGTGCAAGAGACGAACTGCTGGAGAAGTTGAGCATGGGGTGTTTCCTCGAAAGATCAAATACGCCAGTCACCCGCACCGGGAATCGGTGTCGGCTGGCAGGCGTAGTTAACCGTCGATGTGTATCCGGGCTGTGTCGCCGGCCGAGGTGAAGACAAGCAGGTGTATCCAGGCCGCTCCGATACACACTCCGATACACGCCCACGTCGGGCCCGCCCGCGAAAAAATCTAAACCTTGAGCGGCCTGCATTGGTCCAGTCCTGTATGACCGTCAACGCTGCAGACCTGCTGCGGCCGATTAAACGAGGGACAGACATGACCATGACCGTGGGTGATTTTCTGGTTGAACGCCTTTACCAATGGGGGGTTCGTCGTATTTATGGCTATCCGGGCGATGGCATTAACGGCGTTTTTGGTGCATTGAACCGCGCCGATGGAAAAATCCGCTTCATCCAGGCGCGTCACGAGGAGATGGCGGCTTTCATGGCCTGCGCGCATGCCAAATTCACCGGCGAGCTAGGGGTGTGTATTGCCACCTCGGGGCCGGGCGCGTCTCACCTCATAACAGGCCTCTACGACGCCCGAATGGACCACATGCCCGTCCTTGCCATCAGCGGCCAGCAGGCCCGCGCCGCACTGGGCGGGCACTACCAACAGGAACTGGACCTGGTCAGCCTGTTCAAGGACGTCGCCGGAGCCTTCGTCCAGCAAGCCAGCGCACCGTCCCAAGTGCGCCATCTGATCGACCGCGCCGTGCGCACGGCGGTCGGCAAGCGTCGGGTCACGGCGCTGATTCTGCCCAATGACCTGCAGGACATGGAGTACACAGCACCACCCCACAAGCACGGTACGGTCCATTCCGGCGTCGGCTACCGCAAACCCAAGGTCGTGCCCTATGAAGAGGATTTGCGCAAAGCGGCCGAAGTCCTCAATGCCGGCAAGAAAGTCGCGATCCTGGTCGGCGCCGGCGCGCTGCAAGCCACCGATGAGGTGATTGCCATCGCCGAAAAACTGGGCGCCGGCGTGGCCAAGGCCCTGCTGGGCAAGGCTGCCGTGCCGGACGACCTGCCTTGGGTCACCGGCGCCATCGGCTTGCTGGGCACCGAGCCCAGCGACAAGCTGATGGCCGGCTGCGATACATTGCTAATGATCGGCTCCGGCTTCCCCTATGCCGAATTCCTGCCGCCCGAAGGCCAGGTCCGGGGGGTGCAGATTGACATTCAGCCGGACATGCTCAGCCTGCGTTACCCCATGGAAGTCAATCTGCAAGGTGACAGCACCGACACCCTGCGGGCCCTGCTGCCGCTGATCGAAGAAAAAACCGATCGCGCCTGGCGCAAGAAAATCGAGCATTGGCGAGCAGACTGGGACAAAACCCTTGAAAACCGCGCCCTCGTGTCGGCCAAGCCCATCAACCCACAGCGGGTCACGTTCGAGCTGTCCCCGCGCTTGCCGGATCGCGCCATCATCACCTGCGATTCCGGGTCTTGCGCCAACTGGTTCGCCCGGGATATCAGGATTCGCCGCGGCATGATGTGTTCGTTGTCCGGTGGACTGGCATCCATGGGTGCCGCCGTGCCCTATGCCATCGCCGCGAAATTCTGCCACCCTGATCGACCGGTGGTCGCTCTGGTGGGAGATGGCGCGATGCAGATGAACAACATGGCCGAACTGATCACCGTCGCCAAATACTGGCGTACCTGGGCCAATGGCACCTGGATCTGCGCGGTATTCAACAACCAGGACCTGAACCAGGTGACTTGGGAACAGCGGGTGATGGAGGGCGATCCTAAATTCGAGGCATCCCAGAACATCCCTGACGTGCCCTACCACCAGTTCGCTGAATCCATTGGCCTGAAGGGCATCCTGGTGGAGCATGAAGACAATGTGGCTGCCGCCTGGGAGCAAGCGCTAGCTGCGGACCGTCCGGTGCTGATTGAGTTTCGGACCGATCCCGACGTGCCACCGTTGCCGCCACACATCAAGCTGGAACAGGCGAAGCAATTTGCCTCGACTTTGCTGCAAGGCGATCCGAACCAGCGCGGCATCGTTGTGCAGACCGCCAAACAGGTACTCAGCAACCTGCTGCCGGGTCATCGCCAAGACAAGGAGTGAGGCGCCACCCTGCGACGGTCGTTTTGCTTCAAGGCCAATAACCAGGCGCCTCTGCGCCGTGTCAGCTGTCGGATCGGTTAAGTTAATTGAGCCGACAGCCGATACAGAGGCGTGCGGGATATTTCGCGTTTAGCTGATGGCTTGTTTATGACTGAAGATGCTGGCAACGACTCCACCGTTTCGCCCCCAGGCCTGCCCAGCCAAAGTTTTACCCGTCGCACCTTCCCGGCCATCATGCTTCTGCTGTTCGTCATGTCGGCACTGGCGATCGCACTATTGCTCAACATTACCGGGGCCCAGGATGAGCGCGCCCGTGAACAGAGCCAGTTTTTCGCCCAGCGCGCCATCGACGGTATCCGCGCCGGCATCGGACGGGATCTGAGTGACTATTCCAAGTGGAGCGACGCCTACCGGCATCTGCACGTCGAAATGGATAAAGACTGGGCCTATGACCAGGAGAACGTCGGCAGCAGCGTTTTCGGGCTCTACGGCTACCAGGCGGTGTTTGTCATTTCCCCGACAGGCAAGACCATCTATTCGGTCATCAATGGCGATATGAGTGAGGTCGACGCCGGCACATGGCTTACCGGTGACCTGCAAGCGCTGGCGAAGAAAGCCAGCGCCCCGCAGAACCGCGATGAAGTCATCGTCGAGCTGCTGCATCACGACGGCGTGCCCGCGTTCGTCGCCGCCTCGGCCCTCACCGTCGGCACCGACGACAGCGTGCCCGAAATCCCGGGCCCACCCAGTTTGCTGCTGTTCGTGAAAGTCCTTGATGCCGCCTCCTTACAAAACCTGGCGCGGGACTTTGCCCTGCCGGGTGCCCACATCACCGATGCGCCGGAGCAGATCGGCACCGCCCGGATATCCCTTGACGGCCAGTCCGACGAGGCTTTGGCCTGGCATCCGCAGACCCCCGGCAACGACCTGCGCAAGGTACTGCTGCCCTTGCTGGTCCTGGCACTGCTGGTCTTGGCGATCCTGGCGCTGGCGGTGCTGCGCCATGCCCTGGTCATGCTTCGCGCCCAGGAACGTCAATACGCCAGCCTGTTGGCCCACCGCAAGGCACTGGAACATAGCGAAGAACGCTTTCGGGACATTGCCGAAGTGTCCTCCGACTGGTTATGGGAAGTGGATTCGACCGGGACGCTGACCTACCTGTCGGAACGTTTTGAACAAGTGACCGGCTTCAACCCCACCCAATGGCTGGGCAAGCCCCTGCACAGGCTGCTCCATCCCCACGGCGGCTCGATTTCGATTGCCCAATGGCTGCTCGGCGGAGCCAACAGCGACTCGGCGGCCCCGTTGTTATGCGAGTACACCGCGCGCAATCAACGCATCCGCACCTGCAAGCTTTCGGTGCGGGCCATTGAAGCCGGTGCCCAAGGCTTTCGGGGCACCGCCACCGACATCACCGAGGAGCTACGGGCGCTGGCCCAGATCAAGCACCTTTCCCTGCACGACCCGCTGACCGGGCTGGCCAATCGAAACCGGCTGTTTGATTGCCTCAGCGAACACCTGGACCCGGCCGATGGCGCACCGCTGGCGGTGCTGAACCTGGACATGGACCGGTTCAAGCCGGTCAACGACTCCCTGGGGCATGCCGTGGGCGACAAGGTGCTGCGGGAAGTGGCCCATATCCTTCAGCAAAACGTGCGCAGTTCCGACCTGGTGGCCCGTCTGGGCGGTGATGAGTTTGTCATCGTCATGCCTGATCCCGGCAGTGCCCAGGACCTGGAGCAACTCTGTGAACGCCTGATCGATTGCATGCAACGCCCCATGCACCTGGACGGCAATACCTTGTACCTGGGCGTGAGCATCGGTGTGGCCTGGTCGCAACCCGGTGACGAACGCGCCACTGAACTGTTGCGCCACGCGGACATCGCGTTGTATGCGGCCAAGGCGGCGGGTCGCAACACCTGGCGGGTCTATGAGGAGGCGATGGGCAACATCGCCCGCGACCGTCGGCGCTATGAGCAGCAACTGCGCGACGCCATGCAAAGCGAGCAACTGGAGCTGCGTTACTTGCCTCGCTTCGATGTGTGCGCCGAACAACTGCACGGCTTCGAGGCCCAGACTTTCTGGCACCACCCCGAGAAAGGTGAACTGGGCGGAGCGGACTTCATTCCGATCGCCGAAACGTCTGGCCAGCTGGAAGAGCTGGGAACCTGGATGTTGATCAACGTCTGTGAAGAAGCCGTGACCTGGCCCACCGCTGTCAACGTTTCCATCGCGGTTTCGCCCAAGTGGTTCAGCAGCAGCTTCTTACTCAAGCAGGTGCGAACGGCCCTTGAGACAAGCGGCCTGGCCCCCCACCGCCTGACCCTCGAAGTGGCTGAAGGGGTTCTGCTGAGCGACCACAAAACGGTCGCCAGTACCCTTCATGCGCTCAAGGACCTTGGCGTGTGCATCAACATCGACAAGTTCGGCACCAGTATCGCCTCCCTTCGCGAGGTATTGAACCAGCCGTTCGATGGCATTCGCTTCGATCGCAACATCCTGGCTCAACTGGGCCTGGAGCATGATCAGGAAGGCGTCCTGGCGATGATCCGACTCAGCCGCAGCGTGGGGCTGATGGTCACCGCCGAAGGCATCGAGAACGCCCGGCAATTCAGCCAGTTGCGCAGCGTGGCCTGCGACCACGTTCAAGGCCCCTACTTCGGCTCGGCCCTGGCCCGCTCGGAAATGGCCTCGTTCTTTACAACGCCCCGGTGGTTATAGGCCATCGTTCTGGCTTATTTGAAACCACTCTTTGCGCTCATCCAGCGTGTGCCGAATCAATTCGACAAGCATCTGCACTTGCGGCATGTCCTGGGCGTGACTGCCCACGGCCATCCATAACTGACGCTGCATCGGGCACTCGAACACCCCCGGCAACGCGATCAGACCACGGTCCAAGCGACTCATGTACTGAGGCAACAGCCCGATGCAGGCGCTGCAACGAATCATTTCCAGCATCAACGCGTAGGATTGCACCTGCACCACGCCCGCGCGGCGTTGCTCCATCAGAGCGTTCCACGGCGCAAAGCTGTCCACCTGACAGTCTGGCTGCCATTGCACAAGCATGTAGTCGCTCAGGTCGTCCAGACAACCCGGGCGGCTAGCCGGGCGTGAGTAGCGCTTGGCGATGTGTGGCACATAATCCAGCCGCGCCAGTTGCTCTGGCGCTTGCGTGGAAAAACTCGGCCCCGGCCCCAATGCGTGCGAGTCACTCAACCACAGCACCAGGTCGGCACTAATGGCTTGCAGCGCCAGCTCACTGTCCAGGGTGATGATCTGCAACCGCACACTGGCATTGCGCCGCAGCAAAGAGATCAGGTCACGGCCCAGGATATCGTGCAGAATCGCCTCGGCCACGGCCAGGCGGACCCGCGGCTGATCATTCAGGGGCACTGGGCCTTCGTGGACCTGTGCAATCAATCGCGCCTGCAATTGCCGGCCCTCGCGACTGAGGGTCAAGGCGCTGCCCTGGAAACTGAACAGCGGCCGTTGCAGCGTCGCCTCCAGATGCGCCAACTGCTTGCGCAGCCAGGTGGCTTTGACGTTCAGGCTGCGAGCCGCTTGCATGAAACAGCCGCAACGGGCGCTGACCAGAAAACACTGCGCCACCTGAGGCGCAATGTCCGATGCCAGGGCCAGCCAGGGCTCAGCAACGCGCAACGGTGCGCGATACTCGGTGACAGCCTGGCGTCCTGCGGGCTCGGTAAATGACATAGGTGACTCCCTGTCGGTTGTACGGGACAAGCGTTGATGCACACTCCAGCCAAGCATAATTCCCGTGGCGAGGGAGCTTGCTCCCGCTGGGCTGCGCAGCAGCCCCCATGAGGTTACCGCGGTCCTCCAGCGGGAATCTGGATATAGCTTTTTGGGGCCGCTTCGCAGCCCAGCGGGAGCAAGCTCCCTCGCCACAAAAGCTAGTGGTCTGTACGGTTAATTCGAGTACACAAGTTCTGGCGCCGAAGTTGAGTGCACAAATTAGCCACACAGGCCAATAGGTGTGGGCTTGGTTAACGCGCCTCCTCCAGCACCTTGCTCAACTGTGCGCCATCAATGCTCAGGGTCGCGGTGTCAAGCATGCCGTCAAGGTAAGCCTTGGCAATCTGCTCCTGGCGCTGGGCACGCAAGGCCTGGGTCAGGCGCTCGCGTACTTCATCCAGGGTTGCTTCCCGAGGTGGCTGTTGTTCAGTGAGTTTGATCACATGGAACCCCGCCGCGCTCTGCACCGGGTCCGATACGCCACCGAGCTTCAAACGCGCCACAGCCTCACGCACTTGCGGCACCAGTTGCTGCAAAGGTTGCAGGCCACTGTCGCCACCGCGCTCGGCACTGGTGCGATCCTGGGAAAAACGGCTCGCCAGGGCGGCGAACTCTGCCGGCGACGCCTGGGCTTTCTGGCTCAACTCGACGGCTCTGCGGCGCGCTGCCTCCACGGTTTGCGGCTCGGTCGCGGCCAGGAATATCTGGCTAACCCGGTACAGCGCCGGCACTGCCCAGTTGGCTTTCCCGGCCTCGTAAGCCTGCTGCAATTCCTCCTCACTGGGATACTCGGCCGGCACCTGACTAACCGACTGCAAGTAATCACGAAACACGATCTGCTCGGCCGCGGCCCGGGTCTGGCGTTCCACCTCCGGGCGCTGACGCCAGCCCTGGGCATCGGCCTGTTCCAGCACGGCTTTTTCTGCCAGCCGCGTACGGATCCAACCCTCCAGGACCGCTCGGTTGCCGAGCATCTGCTGACGAACTTCCGGCGCCAGAGCTGACAGCAACACTTTGAGCTCTTGCGGGCTGACTTGCTGGTTGCCCAAGCGGGCCAGACTCAGCGAATCGGCCGAGGCAACACTCACGGTCTGCACCGCGGCTACCGGATCGCTGCCCGGCCTCAGGCCGAGCACAACAGCCACGGCGACCAGGCCCAACGCGGCGGCGCTGATAACAAAGGTCGGTTTTTTCACGATGCGCTGGCCTCCTCCATCGGGAGCTCGGCGGGTTCAACCTGGGGCTGCATCCGTGCCGCGTTCTGGCTGTACTCGCGCAGATAAACAATGAATTCCTGCAACAGGCGATCCCACAACTCCAGGTTGCTGCGCAAGTGATCAGCGCTGACACCCGCCGCGACCACAACATCCATTTCCATCACCAGGAACTCACCCTGCACCGACAACCTTGCAAAACGCCGCGAAGCGTTCCATAGCTCGGCCAGACCGGCCGGCAACTCACCCTGTACCCGCAAGGCGCAACTGAAGGTGAAGTCCAGATACTGATCAGGCGCGGCCGACAGGTTGCCGAAGCGCACCGCATAACCGATGCCCTGGCTGGCGCTAAGCAGTTGCACGATGCCGTTCTGTTCCGTTTCGTTGACCCGGTACCCGGCGGCTTGCAACAGCTCGGTCAGGGACGTTGGGCTGACGTGTTCAATCAATGAAGTCATGGTCGACTCTTCCTTGCGCTATCAATGGGTGATCGAGGCCTGGGGCGCATCGAAACGGTTTTTGTAGAGGTCATCGCCAAAGCCCTGGGCCAGCTCTTCGAAACGCACCCGGGTCTTGGCGGCGAAGGGCTGGCGGATTTTCATGACGTCGGTGACGTCAATGGTTTCGTAGGCGTGGAGCAGCGTCTTGGCGACTTCGTACATCTGCTGATTCTTGACCGAACATTGCTGCACTTGTGTGTCACGCTCACTCAGCTGACCTTCCAGCCGAGCACGTTCGGCTTCCTTGCCACGGGCCAGGACCAGCAACTCGTCATAGGCTTTCTTGAACTTGCCGATCTGGTCGTTGCTGGCCGCCACCTGGGCCTGGGCCTGGCTTCGCAGGTTCTGCTCGTGCCCGGCCAGTTGCTCGTTCAGGGCCTGGGCCTTGCTCAACTGCGCGGTCAATTGCTTGATCTGCTCCTGGGCTTGCCTGGCCTGGTCTTGCGCCGCCTGCCGGGCGGCGCTGGCCTGGGCCTGTTCACTCTGCAAGGTTTGCAACTGTGCGGTGGTGCTGCGCAATTGCGCCCGCAGGCGCTCTTCCATTCCTTCGCCGTGAGCCGTGCCGCCTAACAGCAGACCCAGCACCAGCAACGCGACCGGACAATGGTTCATGGCTCGCCTTTTCATGAGGCCTCCCTGCGCTTAGAAGCGCGTGTTGATTTCAAGCTGCAAGACATCGATGTCATACGGCGCGCCGTACACCGCTTCGGAACTCAGCCAGCGACCGGTGGCAAAGACGTTGTTCGCCAGACCATAGTTGCCGCCCAGGAAGTAACCTTTGGCATTGGTGCCACCCAGGTGAAACGACGAATCGTTGAAACCGTCCGGCAAGGCATCCGGCTGGATGTACTTGTAGCCGGCGAACAGGTTCCAGTCGCCCCGGCGCTTGAGTTCCAGTGAGTTACCCAAGGTGAACTGGAGCATCCAGGCGTTGGCGCCGCTTTCCACCTCACCGTTTTCGTCCAGGTTGTTGGCGAACTGGCCTTCGGAGCGCTTGCGCATCTCGCTTTCGTCGTAGCCCAGGTTATGCACGTAGTTGGCCTGGCTGCGCAGTTTCAGGTCTTGCGGCAGATCGGTGTCCCACTCCAGATTCAAATCCAGCAGGTTGAACTCCGAGGCCAGGCCGACATACTGCGGCTGGGGCGTGGTGGACGGGTTGAGAGGATTGGGCGTGATGTCCCGCAGCAGGAACACCGTGTTGCCTTTCTGCATGAACGCCACGCGCGAGCCATCGCTGTCGCAACCCGGGTCACCGGCCCACGGCTCGCACGGCGAGGAGCGCTGGCCTTCGATATCGTCGAAGCGGTAATAGGCGAACGCGCCCTTGACGCGGTTGCTGTCGTTGATCGCCCACTTGGCCCCCAACTGCGCCCCGTACAGCCACTTGTTGTCGCTCTCCTCTTTGTCGGAACCGTTGCTGGTACTGGTGTCGTTGGTGTACTCCACCGGGAACGCACCGACGGTGCCGAACAGGCCCCAGTCCTGATTGAGCTTGCGGTTGAAAATCGCCGCTACGCCATCAAAATTCAGGTCACCGGAATACAACAGGTCGGTGGAGTAAAACGGATTGGCGATTCGCCCGCCGGTCAGGGTCAAGTCGTCCGAGGGTTTCCAGGTCAGGTAACCCTGGTCGAGCCAGATGTCCTTCTTGCCGAAACCGCCACCCAGGGTCTGGGTGGTGGACACCGGGTTGTTGTCCGAGCCGGTACCGATGCGAATGCCGGCGGTCCATTGCGGAGCGATCACGGCCTTCATGCCCAGGCGTGCGCGCAGGCGGAACAGGTTTTCCCGGTCTTCGCGAGTGTTGAGCAACGGCGGCAGACTGGAGCTGCTGTTGGGATTGACGTCGTACGGTCCTCGGTCATTGAGCCGGGAAAAGTCGACAATTTCGTTACTGTTGTTGCCCGAGTAGTAGCGCGACTCATCGCGCAGACGAATGTCGCCATCAAAACTGATCCGCGAGACCCAATCCGGAAAGGTGTTGGGCTGGGCCCAGTTTTCCTGCTTGGCGGTGGCCATGACTTCAGCCTTGACCTGATCGCGGATCTGCTCGCGCACGATGTTTGGCACGTATTGCACCCGCACATCCCCCGGTGCGCCGGCCGGTGTTGCGACGACCGCCGTGGCCGCCTGGCGGGCCTGCACGGCTTCACGCTCAGCCTGGGCGATCAGGCCCTCGGCCTGGTCCTGTTTCAAGACGCCCTGCTGTACCAGCAGGCGGATCAGATTGATCGTGGCGTTTTCCGACGGCGCCGGGGCGGCGGCCGCGTGCCCGGCCAGGCTCAATACAACCAGGCCGATTGCCCAAGACAATCGATTCACATTGGAAATCATCTGCACACAACTCCTGTTCGCAAACTTTCAAATATTCGGTTAACCCGGACGCCGTCCCTGCAAGGACAGGCGCACGGGCAAAGTCAGGGAGGCCGGTGGCCGCTCACTCAGATGGGGGGCGGTGCGCAAGGCGGCAATGACTTGTTCATCCACCTGCCGGTTGCCGCTGGACTTGACCAGCTCGACCCGGGTGATTTCGCCCACGGCACTCAGCCAGACGTCGGCCTGCAGTGAGAAAGCCAGGCTGCGCAGTTCGGGGTTTTCCCGAAGCAGGCGCTGGAAGGTGAACGCCAGGAACTGGCTGTAGGTGCCGTTACCCAGGCGTCCGCCTCCAGCCCCGGCCATGCCACCGCCCTTGCCCGCACCGATGTTGAACGCGTCGTTGCCGGCCTGGGCATCACCGTCCATTTGCATGGGGTTTTCCAGGTCATCCACCGGTGACGGCGGCGCTTCTTCTTCGGGCTTGATCTCCTCGGGCTCCGGGGTCGGTTCTGGCTCGAGCACTTTCTCCTCGACCTGGGGCTCCGGCTCCTTGGGTTTTTCCGGCGGCGGCGGTGGCGGCGGTGGCAGCGGAATAATGGTTGGCACCTTCGGCGCTTCACGGCGCACGCCACTCATGTCGTTGGCCCATTGCCACAGCAGCCAGGCCGCCACGGCGCCCAGCACCAGGGCGCCAGCCCACTTGAGCAGGCGCAGTGGCGCGTTCTTCACCGGGGGTGGGTTGATGGGAAGTTTGGCGGTCATGGTCAGCCCTGGCTCGGTTTGCCGGTCACAAGACCGACCTGTGACAATTCCAGGCGCCGCAACAGATCCAGCACTTCGATGACTTTCTGGTACTGCACCGTGGCGTCGCCGCGCACGATCACCGGAAAGTCCGGGCTCTGGGCCTTTTCGATACGCAGGCGCTCTTCCAGCTCGCCCAGGGTCACCGGGTAGGCATCAAGGAACACCTGCCCGCCGTCGTTCACCGAAATGGCCTTGGTCTTGGCTTCGGACAACGACACCGAGGCGCTGGCCTTGGGCAGGTTGATCTGGATACCCGACACCTGCGCCGTAGCGGTGAGGATGAACATCACCAACACCACCATGAGCACGTCCACCAACGGCGTGACGTTGATACTGTCCACCGCTGCGTCATCGTCGTCATCGTGTGAAGCGTTTACGCTAGCCATGACTGCGCTCCTCAGGCCGGTACGGGCGATTGAACGTGATGGTCACGGCGATGCGCCGCTTCACCGGACTGTCCTTCGCCGTGCATCTCCGCCAGGCGCGTGATGAACTCGTCGACGAACACCCGCATGTCGGCGCTGACTTCCTTGTTGCGGGTGATCAGCCGGTTGTAGCCAAACAGCGCAGGGATCGCGACGAACAAGCCCATGGCGGTGGCGAGCAATGCCGCGGCCATGCCCGGGGCAATGGCGTTGATGTTCACGTCACCGGCCATGGCCGTGCCGAGGAACACCACCATGATCCCCAGCACCGTGCCGAGCAGGCCGATGTACGGCCCGCCGGCGATGGCATTGGACAGGGTCGAGAGTTTCGAGCTCAGTTGCTGGTTTTCCCGGGTGCGCACACCATCCATGGAGCAGCGGATCGCTTCGATGGTGGCGGCCGACACCGACGAGGTATCGGCGCCTTGCTCGCGACGGGTGCGGATCTCCTTGACCGCCACCAGGTACAACCGCCACAGGGACGAATGTTGCAGGCGCTGGGCGAGGTCCTGGTCGTCGGCGAACATTTCCAGGCGCGTGCCGATCGCGGCGAACTGCTCACGGAAGGCTTCGTTGGCGGCACTGAGGCGGCTGACCATGCGGTTCTTGCGGATCATGATGACCCACGACTGGAACATCATCAGCACCAGCACCGCGATGATCACCCAGGCGTCCAGCGGCACAGCGTTGAGCAGGAAACCCAGGCTGCCGAAACCGAAGCCGGACTGCTCTTCATCGACACCATAGGCCACCAGTTTTGATTCGGCGCCCTGGGCATTGGCATCAGCCAACAGCAGCGGCGCCGGACGGGCGATCTTGGACAGACGCACCTCGTCCATTGCCCCGCTGAACGGCACGAAAGTCTCGCTGGGGAGATCAGTTGAAAGGTCGGTGACCAGCCCCGTGGCAAGCCCCGTAGAAAGATCGGCCCCCAGGGCGATCGGCGAATTGAACGCAGGCATCGCCACCGCCAGGCTCGCGGTTTCACGACCGTTGACGTACAGCACGACCCGGTCGCCCGAGGCGGTCAACGCCAGGTGTTGCCATTGACCGGGGTTCAACGGTTGAGTCGAGACCGCACGCTGACCGTCAATGTCCAGGAACGGCACACCCTGGTTCACCCCCACCAACAGGCTGGCGGCGACCTCACGGCGGGCCAGGATCACCTGTTCACCGCTGGCCTGATCCTGGCGCAGCCAGGCGCTGAATGTGAACGCCGCACCGGCGCTGTGCTGCAATGAAGGGCTGGCCGGCAACAGCAGCGGCTGGCCGTTGAATTGCAAGGCCCGACCGATCACGCCATCGATGCTGGTACCAGCGGCGCCCTGGGCATTGTTGCCATACGCCGTGGCGTCCCGGGGCGGTACACCGGCGGCGCCGTCGAAGTGGTAAAGGGCGGTGTAATCCGGGTCGAAGGTCAACTGACCGCTGCCGGTGGCCGGCGCCTTCTGGTTGCCGTAGTACATCCACAGATCCTGACGCTGGCCACCCTCCACGTTCGGTACATCGATCCAGATCAAGGCCATCCCCATCAACGGGTCGAAGCTTTCGATCTGGTGATTGAGCACGGTCTTGTCATCGGCACTGACAAAACGCAGGTCCGAGCCATCATCCTTGACACCGTCGAAGGTGAAGTTGCCGGTGTGCAGGCGTACCAGCAATGCGGTGCGGCCCAGGGCCTGGCTGATCGCCGCGCCTTGGGGCGTGGTGTCCACGGAAATTTGTTTGCGATAGTGCCAGTCGTCCTGCCACCAGGCGTTGGCCGTGGCTGGAAGCACCAGCCCCAGGCAGATAAACAGGGATAACAATAAGCGTTGCATGGACATGACTCCTAGGTTCAAAACGTCGCTTGCAGGTTGAAATGCAGGCGCGATTCCTGTTTCGAGGTGTTCGGCCCTTCGAGCAGCGGGTAGCCCCAATCGAGACTGCCCGACAGCCATTTGCTCAGGCTCGCGCGGGTGCCAAGGCCGACACTGGCCAGGCTGTAATCAGCGTCCTGATCGGGCAGTTCGTCGCGCAGGTACAACTGCGCGCCTTCGGCGAAGGCGTAGAAGCGCCACTCCTGGACATAACTGCCGAGGAACTTGGCAATGGACGGTGTACGCAACTCCTGGGACAGCAGGTAGCCGTCATCCCCGGTACGCTCGGCGGCCAGATAACCGCGAACCGATGTGGCGCCACCGGCAGAGAATTGTTCGTTGGAAACCAGCGGCCCGGACGCCAGCTGGAACGCGGCTTTGGACGCGGTCTGCCAGTCGTTGGCGAAGGTGAAGGTGTAATTGCCATCCCCCTTGAGCACGGCAAAACTGGGGCTGGCGCGGTAGCGCTTGTAGTCGAAGTCTTCGTCGGAACTGCCGTAGCCCAACAGGCTGCGGGTGCCCGCCACCAGGCTCAGGCCAAGGCCCAACTGGCTGTTTTCGGTGTAGCGAAAGCCGTTGTAGGCGAAGGTGAACGGCGCGTACTTGAGCGGCACTTTGTCGCTGGCGCCGTCCAGATTCAGCTCTTCCTCAAAGTCTTTGAAATCCACGCCAACGGAAAACGTATTGGCCCAGGCGGCGCTGGACGCCAAGGTGTAGATCGCCGAGACACCGTACGAATGGCCCCTGCCCAAGACGTTGCTGCCGCCGATGGTCGCCACGTTGCTGTCGGACTGGTAACCGGAGAACTGCACACTCCAGTGCTCGTCCAGCGGCGCGGTATAGGAGCCCGACCAGACCTTGGCGTTTTCGGTGTCCTGGGGCGCGGTGAAAAAGGTCAGCGAGAGGCTGTGACCCAATTGCCAAAGGTTGTTGTAGCCCAGGCTGGCGACGCTGCGCAGCTTCTCGGTGTCGGCGCTGTAATCGTTATTGAGCCCCAGGCTGGCTTGCCACGGGTTCTGATCCTCGACCTGCAAGTCCACATCCATGGTGCCGGGCCGCTGGCCCTCGCGTACCAACGGCATGACCTGGCGCCCCGGGGTCTTGTTCAACTGCGCCAACTCAGTCTGGACCTGGGCGAAATCGGGCACCTCGCCTTCCTTGAGCGCTGGCACGTCCTCGCGGATCTCCACGGGCGAATAATGCTTGGCACCCACCACGCGGACTCGGCCGACCTTGGTCTCGCTGACCTGCAGGTAGACGATGCCGTCTTCGACTTTCTGCTCCGGCAACTCGACGAACACCGATTGATAACCGCGCGCCTGGTAGGCCTTCTGCAGCGCCTCCCGGGCCCCCTCGATATCGCTCAAGGCCTTTTGCGGGCCGAGGAACGGGTACACCGCCTCCTCAATGGCCCGGGCATCGAGCACGGTGTTGCCACGCACGAAATACTCGTTCACGTCCACCAGGCGGGCCGGGGCCGATTCGACCTCCTGCTGCGCTTGCGCGGCGAACGCCGACGGCCCCCCGACCGTCAACAACAACCAGCCCCACAGCGCTGGCCGCGATTTGAAGAAATGCTCCACACCACCCCCTGAATTCAAAGTACCGCTCAATTGCTTGCAGTCGATGTCGTGGTGTGCCGCGCCAGCCAGGTGTGCAGCAGCGCGAAATTCAAGGAGAACTCCGGCATTTGCAGCAAGGCACCGCAGAACACTTCACCGATTATTTTCTGGATGAGCCTCACGGCCCGCGCATCGCCCAGCAGCGTGGCGAGGTCTTTGCTCAAAACGTCGAAACGCCAGACCCTCTGGTTCAGGTCCAGGCCGACGAACCAACGGAACAGCAGGTTGTAATTGAGTTGTTCGTAGAGTTGCTGCTCGCTGGGCACCGAATAGAGCAGTTGCAGTAAAAGGATGTGCATGACGGTCTGCGGTTCGATCAGCATCTCGGCGCTTGCGGTGAGGCCTTGCAGCACGTCGCGGTGGTCGTCCAGCAGGTCGTCGATTTGCGGACGCAGCAACACCAGTGAATGGCCCTGCGGGATGTAGCTGGACACTTCCTTGAGTGCGCCCTGCCAGTCATCCTGGGAAACGATCCAGACCCACGGTGCGCCGTAGCGATACACCGAGACCGGCTGCTTGCGCGCCGCCTCGACGATCTTCGACAACCGCTGGTCAAGCTCCTGCATGCCCACTTTCGAATAACGTTCCATAGTTCCCATCGCCTCACTCCCGGCTGCCTGCCCCGGCTCCAAACGACCTTGCAGGTCCCCTCGAACACGTCACACAGGCTTGACGGGAATGGCGATGTGCTACCGAACTTTTGTCATGAAAGCTTCATTTGGATGGACGTCGATGGGCACTTGAGCGCGGGTCCCGTGGCGAGGGAGCTTGCTCCCGCTGGGCTGCGAAGCGGCCCCAAAAAGGCTGCTGGGGAGTATCTGACACACCGCGGTGATTGGCTTGGGGCTGCTGCGCAGCCCAGCGGGAGCAAGCTCCCTCGCCACGGGTACTGGGTGTCCAGCAACCCTGTGGGAGATTCTATGTTGCAGGGCAAGCCTTGCTCCCACATTGGCTTTTCAGGGTTAACCGATTCGGTGTTCACCTCCCCCCCTGTGTGAGCGAGCCTGCTCGCGATGGCGGCGACTCGGTGCCAGCCGATAGCTACAAGCTCAACCGCCCCCGCTCTTCCTCGGTCAAGCGCTGCCGGGTCTGTTCGTCCAGGGGGCCGGCGCCCAGCACTTGCACCGGGCTGGCCGGGTCGTAGGCCCGTGGCGCTTCGCGGCTGGCACCGTCGCGGGACGGGGCCAGTTGCTCGGAGCCGAAGCTCACCACCTGCACGGTGAACACCGACGCCTGGTTTTGTCGCGCCGCGTTCTGCTGCTGGCGCGCCACGTCTTCCGCCGCTTGTGTCGCCGAGGACGCCGCCGAACTGGCCGAGGTGATGGCCCCGGTGTTAACCGTGGCCGCCAGTGGCACACCGGAGGATTTGCCCTGGGTCTGGATGTTGGCCGCGTTCACCACGGTCAATGCCGCGATGTTGACGTTGCCCGACACCCGGATCCCCGCCTCGCCCGCATCGATGGTGCCCAAGGGCGCGATCAGGTCGATGTCGCCCGGCGCCACTTCGGCAATCGGGTTGAGCGTGGCGATACCGGCGCCGGTGCTCGGCACCGACGGCGACAGGGTCACGTTGCCCCAGGTGTCATACAAGCGCTTGGGCGGCGTGTAGACCACGGTGGTCTTCGAACCGCGACCGGCGTTGATATCGCCCTGGGCCGACCAGCCGAGAATCGAACCGCCAAAGGTGGTCATGATCCGGCTCTGCCCCAGCAGGATGCTGTTCTGCGCATACAACTGGATATCGCCCTCGCCCTGGGTAATGACCCCGGCGGTGGACGGTGGTGCGTTGCCTTCGATGCCGAACGTCTGCCCGCCGCCAGGCGTGAGCATCTGGATGCCACCGCCGAAATCGGTGTGCACACCCGCCCCGCCGAACATCGTGATATCGCCCTTGTAGGTGATCGCATTGCCCGCCACGTCCTTGTCTGGGAACAACAACGCAATAGCCTCCCGGCCCCGCAAGTAACTGCCCTCGCGAACGCCACCGGCTTCGTTGTACTCACGGCCACCGGCCTTGAGCTCGGCAAAGTACACATCGCGGGCAAACACCCGCTGCTGCTCGGCCGGCAGCGCCGCGAAGTAGCTGCGGGCCTGCTCGGTGTCGCCGCTGAAGCCGAAGCGTTCCTTGAGCCAATCCACCAGTTCCGCCTCGTAGGTCTTGGCGACGTTACCGTCCTGGTTCGCCAGGGGCACACCGGCCAAAGCCTGGTTGGCCGGGTCCAGGTACGCCTTGACGAAGCGCTGGTAGTCCGCGCCGTTGAGGCCAGCGCCGGCTTGCAGCACCAGGCTCGCGCCGGGGCGCGAATCCCCCGGCACCACAGCGCCGATACTGTTGATGCTGACCTTGTCGTCCATCAGCAGATTGCGCCCGGCGGTGATCTCCAGCAGGCCGGGGCCGGCGACGTTGAAACTGCTGTAGAGGATGTCGCGCCCGGCCGAGACGATGGAAATGTCGGTTGGGTTGTTGTGGATGAAGAGGTTGCCGGTGGTGGTGTAATTACCCACGTCGGAGTTCTCATTCAGAGACCCGCCCAGCGGTATGCCGCTGCTGACAATGTCTCGCCCAGCCATCATCCGTACAGGTCCGGCGCCTTCGTAGGCGATTCGCCCCGGCCATCTGCCTGTAGAGGCTGATGTCATCGACCGTCCAGTGGTGACTGCCAGCAAGTCACCTTCAAGCGCATAGAAGCGAGCAGGATCGACATTGAGAGCCCACTCACTGGAGGCGCTGCTGGTGTCGAAGGCAAGCAGCGGCAATATGTTCGCATCAGGACGTGCGAAATTGCCGTCGGCTGAAAGGTTGCTGGCCTTTATGACGAAACCATCGACGATACCGACAAAGGCTGGCCGTAACGGTGTGGCCAGGGCCACAGAGGCAGCACCGGAGCGACTGACCGACATGTCGCCGCCGTAGATGGAGTCGCCGGCCATGAATTGCAACTCACTGTTGATGCCGGGAGCGAGCAGCAGGGTTGGGCGATTGTTGCCGTTGTAGGCTGTTCCATACAATGCCGAGGACTCCCCATAGTAAAGGCTGCCACTGGCCGCCACAGCTCTCAGGATCGATGGGTAGACCACCGCCAAATCCGTTGCGGTACTGAAGGTAAAAGGCGTCAGGTTACCTCCCGATGACCACAAGTCGATCGCGGTATTGGCCGTCCACAGCGTGAACCAGCTCACACCCGATCCGTTAGTCGCACCATTTTTGAAGGGCGACACACTCATCATCGGCGCCCGGCCCGGGTCGGCGACGTCCATCACGACAAGGTCGCCCAAAGTTGTCAAATCAAAGGTAGCGTCGCCCGGCATGAGGGTCAGCCCACCCGTTGCAGATCCTCGTGTGGACTTAAAGGAATCGTAGGCCCGCGTTTCTCCAGGGGACTGTGCTGAGACAGCATTGCCATATTGAAGGTCGATTCGACCGATGGCGCCGCTATCGATCTGCGCGTGCCCCCGCAGGTTGATGACCGCGCCGTTGAGATGTCCGTTCACGAACAGGCTCTCGGGATTCAAAGCGCCACCCACACGCAGATTGAGATCACCGCCACCGGTCAGTTGCAGGCTGCCATCGGCGCCTACGCGCCCGGTGCTGCCCACAGCCAGCAGCAGCCCCTGGCTACGAGCGTTGATGTTTGAATTGAAGTCGCTACCGGCGAGTCGGTTCAACACGCCCGCGTCACCCTTCACCTGTACATCCAGATCACCGCCGCCCAAGGTCCCGAATCCGGTGAAAGCGGCCATTTGATCAGCGCCACCCGACACCGTCGACGCGGTATAGCTACCGAAGTTGATCCACCAAGCGGTCGGCTGGCTGTTCGCTGAATCACCATTGCCCTGGCGCCAGAGCCAATTGCCCACATTGGCCGAATCCTGGCCCATGTCGATAGGGTTCGGTCGCCCGTTAGAGTTGACAGGCGCGGTCAGATTACCGCTGAGGTCACCGCCGACCTTAAGCAACAGGTTACCGCCCGCGTCCGGATACCAGGCGCGATAGAGACTTTCAGTGCCGCCATCGACCAGCCTTTCATTGCTGCCATCCTCGTCGTTGAGCACCGTGTCGTTGCCGCCCAAGGCCTTGGGCTGGTTGTAGGGATCGCCCGGGAACGTCGGCGCCGACGAGGTGCCGGCGGTATAGATCCCGAACAACGAATCCATGCGCAGGCTGCCACCGCTCAGCAGTTCCAGGTCGCCGGTGCCGGTGCGGAGGACACTTGGACGGACACTGCCGGCAACCGGATTGTATTCCCCGTCAGCGGGTGTACAAATTTCCGGTACTGCGTCGCAAAACGACTGGACTGAATCGAATTTGAAAAATTGCGCCGCGGCCTGGCTGATCAGCTCACCGGCCTTGACCTCGAAGCCTGAATTTGCCAGCTGATCCTCTGCTGACTTGGTCCATTTGTAAGAAGCCTGGAGCGTGCAATTGCCACCAAAATCAGCACAAAAAGCTTCGGCCGATTCGTAACCGAAAATATCGCGAAAGATGGTTTCGTCGACAGGCTGGCCCAGTTCGACCGTGATCCCGTTGTTCAACATGTCCTCTACGCCCGCCTCGGTCCATATGAGGCTGCCCTTTCCGGGTACGAGCACACCGAACATGCCGTAGTGGCTGTCGGCGAGACGCAAGTCGCCATGGACCGGTTCAGGCTGGACGATCCGGCTGTCCGCAGCCGTCGTGTCGGCCCCGGCCACCAATCTCAACGACCAGGATTGAGAACCCTCGGCGAGCATGGGGGCGATGGCCCACATGCGGCCATCGCTGCCCGCAATCTCTGGACGCAACTGCACCGATTCGACGCCATCCGGTAACTTCACATCGGTGCCGGACGGAAGCAGCGAACCGCGGTTCAAGACCAGGCTGCCTTCGAGCTTGAGGATATTGGTCTGCGCATTGCCCGCGTTTGCCACGTTGGGCAGCGCAACGCCCTTGGGCCAGGTGAAGCCACGCAGTGCGGTGGCGCCGCTCAACACGCTGCCGGCACCCAACTGCGAGCCAGCCTCCAGGGTCTGGGCCTGGCTCAGCAAGGTACCTGCGGCAAACAACAGGTTGCCGGACGCATCGTGCACCGCAGCTGCCAACACCGTGCCGGCCGGCAGTTGCAACGGTTGGTCAAGGACTGCGGCCACTGGCAGTCGAGTACCCGCCGCCAGGGTCACGTCCTTGATCGGCAAGTCGTAGTTCAAGGTGGTTCCCGCCGGGAACGCCGTGCCGTCGGCCAGGGTCACCCCGGGACCGGGGACGACAATGTCGCCCCCGGTGAAGTCGATCCCCGGCAGCAGCACCCAGCCTTTATCATCCTGTGTGGGCGGAGGTGGCGCGAAACCGTCGTTGATACTGCCGTAGATGCTCAGGTCGCCGCCAGCACGCAAGATCAGCGCGCCAGGCTCGCCGGAGCCATACACAGCGGTTTTACGAGTATGCGGATTCACACTGGCGTAACGATAACCGGACAGGTCCAGGTCGCCCTGCACCACCAGGTCACCGTCGGCGGTCGCGCTGACGATTTCCACGCCGGGGCGCAGGTGGAACGCATCGGCATAACGCGTGTTGTTCAGGCCGGCGAGCTTGCGTTGCATCAGGTCGCCGTTGTCCAGCGCGGCGTTGATGAACTTGGTGCTGTCGTCATGTTTGTCTTTCAGGTAGTCCTGGTCGATGACCTGATAAGGACGACCGCTGGCCGCCGGATCGCTGCCAAACTCTGCATCGTTGTACTGCCACATACCGTTGACCGCGATGGACCGGGCGCCCTGGATATCCAGGCCACCGCGTGCATCGATGGCAATGTCGCCCTGGGTCGGGGTCGAGCCGGCGCGGCGTGCATTGAGTTCCAGCGTGCCACGGGCTCGGCCGTCGTGCTGCCCGGCGGGCGCCGCAGTGCCATGGCGCAAATCGATGCGGGCACCGTCGGCTAGCGTCAGCACACCAGCGCGGGAGGTCAGATCGACAATGGCCCGGTTCGGCGAGTCGATGATCTTGCCGTAGCTGTCCACCCGCAGACGGCTGCCGTGGGCATCGAGCACCGCGTCGCTGCCCAGGGTCAGGGAGCGCCCGGCCGCAAGCCGGATGCTGCCGACCCGCTCACCGCTGGCGTCCACCTTGCCATTGACCAACAGGCTGCCATTGTCCAGGGACACGCTGATGGACGAGGCCTTGAGTTCGTTGCCGATCACCAGGTCGCCCTGCTTGAGCTGGAAGCTGCGGGAGCCGAACACCTGTCCTTCGTTCAACCGTTGGTTCAACGCCGCGAACTGCTCGCTGAGGCTACCGCTGCCGCCCAGGCGCTGGGCCTGGATCTCCACGCCGCCGGCCAGATATGGCATGGCAGTGCCCCCGGCGTCATATTCGCCCGTGCTGCTGCCGAGAATCCGACCCTGCAAATCAACGATCCCAGCGGCCTCGTCCAGGGCCACGGCACTGAGCCGGCCAGCCTGGTTGTTACGGGCCGAGAGGTCGATGCTTGAACCCTCCGCCTGGCGGATGTTGCCGTTGCGGCTTTGCAAGATCACCTCGCCACCGGCGCTGTAGCGTGTCACATCGTTGAAGGTGACGGTGCGGCCCGCCACGTCGATCAGTGCCCCATCGGCCAGGGTCAGGTCATCCGTTGCGCTCAGGGTCAGCTTGCCGCTGGGCAGCATCACCGCGCTGGCAAGGTTCAGGCTCGCGCCTTTGATGGACACCTCGCCCCCAAGCCCTGAGACAGTGCCCGGCTTAGCGCTTGTGCCCGCTACGTTGACCGCGCCGCCTGCGGTGATGCGGTTGACCGAGCCGGCTTCACCGGTCAGCAACGGGGTAAGGATATTCAGGTTGCCGCCGCTGTAGGCGTAGCCCGTTTTCGCGTCATAGGCGCCCTGGCTTTGATACACCGCCAGGCTGCCTTTGTGGTTGGCGGTCAGGCGTTCGCTGGCGCTAAGGTTGACGTTGGCGAAGCCCAGCGCCAGACGGTCCAGGGTAGTGATCGAGCTCGGTTGGGCGAAATCGCCATAGCCGAATTCGATACGCTGGGCCTGGATGTCCAGGCGACCGGCGCCGGTGCCGGCCCCGCCGGCAATCACCGAACCCGGCGCGCCAACGGCGCCGTTCCAGATCAGGTTCGCGGTGCGAATGGTCGCCACGTCGTTGACGCTGCCGGCGCCATAAATGGCCGGGGTGCTGAGCATCAGGTTATTCAGGCGCGACTTGCCTGTTGTCGGGTCATAGGTGTCCAGGCTGACGGTGCCGTAGAAATTCAGCGCCTGACTGGCCGACAGTTCGAGGGTTTCCAGGGCCGGAGCACCGTATTCGGTGTCCCCGCGCAACAGGCGATCGAGCACGGTCTGGCTCAGGGTCAGACCCGCCGGTAAGACCTGGCGCGTCGCCGCGTTGCCCAGGGCCTGGGCGGTACCGACGTTGATGTTGCTCAGGGCCAGGGTCAGGTGACGGGTGCCGTAACGCACTTGGTCGCCCAACTCCAGGCTGCTGCCGGAGGCCGCAACGATGCTGCCTTCGGAGTGAATCCGGGTCACGCCGCTGCACGGCGTCAGGCTGCATCCGCCGATGTTGACTGTGCCGGTGGTGCCTGACAGAGGGGCCAATACATTGAGCAAGCCATTGGAGGCGGCCAGCAAGCTATAGTTTTGGAACTTCACATTGAGGTTATAGATAAAACCATCACGGGCATCGTACGCCGCCTTTCCCCTTCCGATGGTGTTGATGGCAGCGCCTTGTTCCACCAACAGCTCGCCGCCGTCGGCCAGGAGGAATACCTCAGGCGCCGACAGGGTCGCACCTTCACGCAGCGCGACACTGCGGGACACCCGTTGCGGCGTGATGTAGTTACCACCCTGGCCATAGAGCACCGAAAACTGGCCGCCGATCACTTGGCGTGAGGCATTCAACGCATTGAGGCTTTCGGCATTAAGGGTTACGCCCTCGAAGCCGGCCGTAGCCCCCCGCCCTTCGGCGACCACCTCCAGCGCGGTACCATTGCTGGCGACCACCGCGACGGTGCCGCCGTATCCTCCGGTCTGAGGCGCGAACTTGCCGACGCCCTTGAAGGAGAAAGCCTGATCTGCGGCGCCCTTTGCAAGGTTCAACTTCAACATTTTGGCATCTACTGGCAACAAAGCCCTGGGAACGCCCAAACGCGCGGCGTCCGCCATGGCGAACTGGGCGTAGCTGGTTTCGTTGTATTGCGAGTAGCGACGCAGCACATCGCCCGAGGTCAGGATGACTTGGCTGGACAAACTGTTGCGCTGCCCGGTATTGGCCACCGACAGCACGCCGGCAGTGGTCCAGGAACCGTTGCGCATCTGTTGCGCGCCCGTTGTGACACCTTGCCCCGCCACGCCATTGACCTCGACTCGGAACGCCCCCGGCAGCAAGGCATAGGTGGATGGCATCAGAGTGTAGGTGCCGGCAACCAGCCCGGGCACACCGGCACCGATCGTGATCTGCTGACCTACCCTCGGATCGACCGCGCCACCTTCGGCGGCGACCGGCGCGTATTGGCTCTGATTGCCCGGCACGATGGCGTAGACCGGGTTGCTGGACAGGCCCGGCAAGGTGAAACCGCCATTGGCGCCGATTTGTACCAGCGGGTTGAAGCGAGCATCGGTGGAACCGCCGCGGCCGGAGATGAAACCAGCGCCGAGCAACTCACCGCCACCGGACAGATCGAGCACCGCGTTTTCTTGCGCCACCACAGATCGACCGCCCAGAATCACCCCGATGTTCAAATCGGAGTTGTCGTTGGGTGTCGCCCCCTGTCCCAGCAACACGACCTTCTTGCCAGCGTACTCGTAGCTCTGGCCGTCGACGGTGCCGCCGTAAGGTAGGACCAGGCCCAGGCCACTGACCGAAGTCAGACTGCCCGGTAACAGCTCCACTCGATCAGTGGTACCTAAGCCATCGTTTATGCCGACTTCAATCAACCCCAACGGTGCCCGTACCACCCCGCCCTGCTCAATCTTCGCACTGCCCAGTTGCAAGCGGCCAAATGCCGAATAAGGCACTGCAGGTGTGACCTGGGTAGTACGCTCAATGACCAGACTGCGCTCCGGGTCATAGACAGGGGCACTGGCACCGGTATACCCCGCCAACACCCGTGCTCCAACCCCGGTCGCCGGATACAGCTGCGCCGCTTGCAACACCATGTCCGAAGGGGTCAGCAATTGGGTGGTAAAGCCCGTAGGCATTCCCCCACTGGAGAGCCCTGCCAGGAATCGCAAATCCCCCCGACTGCGTAGCTGAACCCGGTCGAAACCGGCGCGTTCCAGCTCGACGGTATTGCCGTCGGCCTGCCTCAGCTTGCCTTTGCCGCTAAATATCACACTGCCCTGTACATCCAGCAGGTCCGCATTGACGGAAAATACCGCCGTGTTCGTCAATAGCGACACCCCGCCGCCATCGACCACTGGCCGGGTATAGGGGTCAAAACTCGGTCGAGTCGTCGCCAGCCCTGTCGCAAGTGCCAGCAACACATGGGGTGCATTGAGCTCGACCCGGGTATTGGCTGGCGCGGTTGCACTCAATCCAAAGCTGCGGGCGTACAGGCTCAGGCTTTGGCCGAGGGACATCGACAGGTCGCCATCGACGCTCATCAGGCCGTTGCTTAACAGGGACAGGCTATCGAAACCACCGGCCTGGACCTGATCGACACCTAGCCGCCCGTGACCATAGACCAGCGAATCCGCCGAGGTTTCAGCCGTATCGCTCAGTGGGCTGGCCTGGGCAGCGCGCGCCAGCACCAGTTCACGCACCTTCAACACCCGATCATTGACAGCACTCTTGAAGTAATAGGGCGTTTCCAGCGCTACCGACAAACTACCCCCTGCGGCCCCTGCTCCACCCGAACGGGCGCTGAACGAACCGTCCAGGTACAGACCATTGGCGGACGCCAGGGAAATGCTGCCGCCATTGCTCGTCACCGACGTGCGTCCCTGGCCGGGGATATCCAGCACGGCCTGGCTGCCATCCGCTTGCAAACGCGCACCGTCGCGCACCACCACAAACAATTCGGACGCCGAAGTCGATCCTTTCGCGGCATCGATCTGGCCGCCGATGACAATCTGCCCGCCGTCGCGTACCAGGCCGTAGGTCTGACCGCGCATGTCCTGGGCGGTTACGGCCCGGCTCGATACATCGATCAGTGCTTGTTCACCCAGCCAGAGGGAACGACCGTGGCCCTGGGCATTGACTTGATCGCGGACCGGATCACTGACGCTCAACTCGGTGAGACTGACCCGACCGCCCCAGGCGTTGAGGGTACCGTTGGCAGTCAGTTGGCCGATGCTGCGGACATCGATGCCCTGCCCCGGATCGACGCTGATCACGCTGCCCTTACCCAGGTTCAATACCGTGCTCGCCATGTCGGCGGCGCTAGAGTTCGCGGTACCGGCATTGAGGCTCAGACTCGTACCACGACGCTGGGTCATGACACCTTTGATGGCATCTTCCTGGTACAGCTGCGGTGTCCAGCGCTGCAAAGCGTCCGCCGGCTCTGCGCCACTGCCCGTACTCAACGCCTGCTCGCCGAAACGGTACACCGGCATCGTCACATCGACCCGCGTCCCCTCCGCGACCGTCAGGCCTTCGTTGCCAGTGATGTCATAGGCCGAGAAGCCCTTGTCGAAGAAATCGCCGCCCAGTTGCAGGGTGCCGGGCTCGAGGGGCGCGTTGCTGTTGCCGATCAGCACTTTGTTGGCCGCCAGCTTCAAGGTCCCGCCACCGCTCACCCCGGTGCCGAGCAGTTCACCGTCCAGGTTCAAGGCGCCGTTACCGGACGACGCGCTTAGACCGGCAGTCAGGGTCAAGTCACCGCCCTTGCCACCACGGGTCTTGCCATCGGCCATGACCGCCGCGCCGGAGCTGACGTCGATCAGGCTGCCCTGGCCCACATCGATATCTCCGCCGCCGCGCACAGACACGGTGCCGCCATTGATGAATGGCAAGCCCTGGCGGTCGCCGCCGTCAAGCAGCAAGTTGCTCCACAGGCCAGCGGTGTTCAGCGCAACACCTTCGCCCAACGTGACCGCCGCTCGAGTACCTGTTACAGGCACAAGCGTGACGTCACCTACTGCATAATTCCTGAGGGTATCGACCTGCCTGAGGACATTACCCAGCGCAATGCGACCGCTGCGCGCCGTCAGGTCGGCATTCACCTCGACCTGCGGCGCGTAAAGCGTGATATCACCGCCATCGGCCACGTTGAGCGCGCCATCGACTTTGATGCCTTGCGCCGCTGCCACTTTGACCGCACCGAGCTGGAAGCCATTGAGCAGCTCATTGTCCAGCACCAACTTGCCTTGCCGATCAGTGCCGACCACCGAGGTAAGGTCAAGGCCCGCAGCAATCTTGTCGTTGACCTCGCCGACGGTGACCTGATCGAAGGTAGGGTTCAGGCCACTGTTGATCACACCGCTGGCCTTGTCGTAGATCGGCGTGTAACTGCCCACCAGCAACTGAGCCCGCCGGGCCACGGCGTTTTGCGATTGCTGGTAACCATCGAGGTTGAGGTTCGGTGCCTGGGTCTGGCGTTCGCCCTGGTAGACCTCGCCGACAATCTGGCCTTCCAGCACCGCGTTGCGGGTCGACACCACCAGTTTGCCGGCATCGCGGCCGACGGTGTAGCCAGCTTCAAAGCGCTGTCGTGGGGCGATCAGCGGGTTGTAGTAGTAATCAGTCTGGCCCCAGCGTTGGCTGTGGTCTTCGTAGCCCTTGTAAATCCCGGTGTAGAGGATGTCCCCCGGCGCCCTGGACAATTCATACAAGCGCCCATTGGGGCCCCTGAGCCAGGACTGGCGCAGGTAGCCGCTCTGCACATCCAGGGTGCCACCGGACAGATTCAGCTGCGCCGTCTGCTGGGTCACCACGTCGTTGCCGGTGAACGTCAGCGTGCCACCTTGGGCGGCCCATTCACCCATGCTGTGGCCCCGTGTGCCCAGGTAGCCGCCGACTTCCAGCAGCCCACCCGCCGTGTACCAACGGTCGGTGGCATAACCGTTGGTGCCCGCCGGCACGTAGATCAAATCACGCACGTCCACCCAGACATCGTTGTTGGTCAACTTGCCGCCCTCGCGGTTGACCGGTGCGTCACGCTGTTCGTTGCCCTGTACGTTGACTTTGATGGAGTTGGACTCCATCGCCACCTTGACGCCGATGGCGCCGGACACGTCGATCACCGCGCCATCGCGCACCAGACTGCGACCGGCGGCGCTGACCGCGACCTGACCGCCGGTGGCCAGGGTGACGGAGCCGTTCTGGAAGTCGACGCTGCCGCCACTGACGATCTCGACCCGCGACTGGTCGGTGCGGTCGACCACGCTGCTGAGGTTGTTGAACCGACCGGTGATCAGGTTGTTCGGCGTACCGTCCAGACCGGCGGGTCCGGCATCGCGCTGGCTGTCCAGGGCGCTGCCGCCCGCGGCGTCAAGCAGCACCGCCGTGGCACTGCCCTGCCCCAGGGTGACGCTGCCGGTGCTGTCGCTGAAAGCGTTGAGCAGGTGCACGGTGCCGCGGGTGTCCACCGAACTGCTGGCCACGGCCACGCCGTTCTGCTGCACATTGTGCCCGGTAAGGGTGATGTCGCCGGTGCTGGCCTGGATCAGGCCGCTGTTGATCACCGTGCCGGCGCTGCTGCCCGGCTTGAGGGACGTCGCGACCTCGTTGCCACGGGTGGTGGAACGCGGGTTGCCGCTGGTGCCCTGACCCCGGCGAATATAAAAACTGTCCCCCGCTGCCAGGGTGGTCTGGCCCTTGGCGGTGATGATGGAACCGGCGTTCTCCACTTCCGAGCCCAGCAGCAAGGCATAGCCGCCCCCGGCCGTGGAGGTGGCGGCACGGTGGGTTTCGATCCGCGCACCGCGCTGCACTTCGATCTTGCCGGCGGCGTCGGTGAAGGTCGGCTGGCTGCCGGTGGCATCGACGTACAAGCCGCGCTTGTCGAATTGCTCATCGCTGATGTTGGCCGCCACCGCCGCCAGGTTGCGCACGTTGACCTGGCTGCTGCCGCTGAAAATGATGCCGTTGCGGTTGACCAGCATAACCGTGCCATTGCCCTTGATCTGGCCCTGGATCTGGCTCGGTCGCGCCTGGGGATCGTTGACCCGGTTGAGCACGGCCCAGTCCGATTGCTGCTGGAAATCCACCGTGGTGTTGCGCCCGACGTTGAAGGTTTCCCAGTTGAGAATCGCCTTGTCGGCGGTCTGTTCGATCTTCACCGTGGTCTTGCCGCCGGCCTGGGTCTGCTGCGGTCCCTTGGCGTTGAGCCAGCCCTGGGTCAGGCTGTTATCGACCTTGAGCCCGCCCTCGCCCAAACCGTCGGGCACGGTCTGCACCTGCCCGAACGCGGCTTGCCGCCCCGCGGCCTGGGCCGCCTGCTGGGCCGCGATGGCGGCCACGGTGTTGTTGAGGTTGGTCAGCGAACGCTGCAACTGCGCATTGGCCCGTTGCTGCTGCGCCAGGGGCGGCGGCATGCCCGGCTGCGCGGTCGCGGGCCGCCCCGCGCCACCGGCCTGGGAAGCGCCCTTGGCGGCAAACCAGGCCGAACTGAACGCCGTCGCCGCGTGGGCATTGCCGGCCACCATCAGCAGCGCAATGGCCTGGGCCAGCGGCTTGAGCCGCAACATCGACAATTCGCCATCGCGACGTGGGGCGTTCAGTTTCGTCTGAGGTTTGCAGCGCAGCATCCTACTCATCCTTTCGGTTTGCTCTAAGGGGCACAACGCAGTGCTATCAAGCTGCCAGCGTTGGTTATAGGGGTTAGGCGGTTACAGCCGCTCGGGACCGAACGGATGTCATGAAAATTTCATGTGGCTGTGTTGTACGGTTGATACGCAAAAAATCAGCAACGACTTACGTCGTTGCTGATTCATACTTCGTGTTGCTCAGGCGTGGCGTTACAGCGGACGACCGGTGCCATTGCAAACGTTGGTGTTGCCGATGCTTTGAGCGCTGGTACTGGTCAGGAAGCTGCCACGAATGGCGTTTTTCCAGGTCGTTGGCAGCGGCACGAAGCGGTTGGCAGTGATGGCGGCATCGTTGTTGTTGGCAGCGACTGCACCGTAGTGGCGGGTGAAGAAATCACGCACCTGGGTGCTTTGGGCGGCGTTGGCGTAGCACTGGCTGAAGATCACGTTGGTGAAGCCCAGGATCGGATAGCCGCTGGTTGGGTAAGCCACGACACTTGGATCGTTAGGGTTGGTGGTAGCGGCGAACACCGGCACCCAGGCGTTCGGGTTGGCGCGGTTGGTGGCAGCAGGCACGGTAACAGCTGCAATCGCGGCCGACACGTTGGCTGGGGCTGGGGAAACACCGGCGACGCGGGCAACCTTGGTAGCGTCGTCCAGACCGGCCAGGGTAGTAGCGGCGTAGTCCGGGCTCATGTAGGTGATGCGGCCCTGGTCAGCGTTCACCAAGTCCATTACAGCCTGGCTGCCAGTGGCGGATAAGGCGCCGGCTGGCAGGCCACCGCTGTAGCTGGAGGCGAAGTTGGTGGTGACGGCGAAGGTGCCGGTTTCAGTGCATTTGGCATTCAGGAAACGGGTGAACAGCTCGGTGGTGCCGCTGCTCTCGGCACGGTAGACCACGGTGATCGGACCGGTACGGCCCGACCCAGTGATCTGGTTCCAGTTAGTCAAACGACCCGAGAACACGCCGCACAACTGGTTGACGCTCAGGTCAACGTTGGCGGTGCCGGTCATGTTGAACGGAATGGCAACCGAAGTGGCGACCGAAGGCACCTGGATCAATGGACCCCAGGCGGTACCGTGGTTGGCGACGTAGGCATCCAGCTCAGCCTGGGTGAGCTTCGAATCGCTACCGGCCCAGTGCACGTTCTTGCTGGTGTCACCAGGCACGAAACGGGTGTAATCGTTGTTCAGGAAAGCGGCCTTGCCGGCACCGCTGCCCACGCCGATGTAAGGGGCGAAACCGGCAGTCAGGACGCCAGCAGTCTGGTACAGCGGCTGAGGCAAGGTAGCGCCACCACCGTTGACATCAGCCATGGCGGCCTGAGCGGCGCAGAGGCCGGCGAGGGTCAGGGATACCGCGAGAACGTTGCGCTTAAACATGAAGAATCTCCTTTCATCGTGTTCGTACGTAGGTTGGGTGACGCGTGCTTGCCGTCATGGCGCTCGGTCCTGTGCCGATGGCGATGGGGTGAGGCCATGGGTTAGAAACTCGCAGTTTCCGGTGACAGATAAAGGAAAAAACCTCGGGAGCTGGAGGCTGTTTTTTGGGTTTTTTCCTCGGGTGTTCGAGGGCTCTGGGTTGGGGTTTCAGACGGGTTTTGTGACGGTGCTGCGCAGGGTGGGCGTGGAGATGGCGGCGGGTGGTTGTCTGGCGATGGAAGATGACAGAACGAGGAACCCGAGTTTGGCGCGGTCAAGGCTCGGGAGATGTCTCAAGCGTTGAAAAAATTTCCGCTCGATCAGCTTTTTTTGTGGCGAGGGAGCTTGCTCCCGCTGGACCCAAGGAGCTGTGTAGGAGCTGTCGAGTGCAACGAGGCTGCGATCTTTCCCCAGCCACT
>NZ_JAKNQY010000001.1:0-285026 GCF_024494355.1 Pseudomonas sp. Q11
TCGCGAGCAAGCATTGCTCCCACGGTGGATTGCTGGCGTTCGCGATACCTTGGAACCACGCGAAACTCTGTGGGAGCAAAGCTTGCTTGCGATCGCTGTGGGTCAGTTTGGGAGGTGTTGGCTGTGCAGACGCCTCGCGAGCAAGCATTGCTCCCACGGTGGATTGCTGGCGTTCGCGATACCTTGGAACCACGCGAAACTCTGTGGGAGCAAAGCTTGCTTGCGATCGCTGTGGGTCAGTTGGGGAAGTGTTGGCTGTGCAGACGCCTCGCGAGCAAGCATTGCTCCCACAGGCTAGACCTTGAACCGCGCCACCGTCTCATGCAGTGAACCGGCCATCTGCGCCAAGTCCTGGCCGGCGGTATCGGTATGCCGGGCCCCGAGCAATACCTGTTCGGACAGGTTGCGAATACCCACAAGGTTACGATCTACCTCCCGGGCGACCAGCGCCTGTTCTTCCGTGGCGCTGGCGATCATCAGGTTGCGCTCGTTGATCTGCGAGATCGAGCGGGCGATTTCATCCAGGGCATCGCCGGAGCGTCGGGCCACTTGCAGAGTGGTCTGCACCAGTTCGCTGTTGTTTTGCATGGCTGTAACGGCCTGCTCGCTGTCCTGGCGGATGTTGCCGATCATCTCCTCAATTTCCCGGGTCGAATCCTGGGTACGATGGGCCAGGGCCCGGACTTCGTCAGCCACCACCGCGAAACCCCGCCCGGCATCGCCAGCGCGGGCCGCTTCAATGGCGGCGTTGAGGGCCAGCAAATTGGTTTGATCGGCGATACTGCGGATCACATCCAGCACCGAACTGATGTGCTCGACCCTTCCTGCCAACTGCTGGATGCGTCCTGAGGAGTCCGTCACCCCCAGCGCCAATGCGCTGATCGAAGCAACCGTCTCCTGAACCTGCTCACGACCGCGCTGGGCGGTTTGCTCGGAAATCCGCGAGGCTTCGCTGGTACTCACGGCGTTGCGCGCCACTTCGTCCACCGCAGCGGTCATCTGGTTCACGGCCGCCGCGGCCTGCTCGATTTCCTGGCCTTGCAGTTCCAGGGTGCTGTTGGTCTGACTGCTCACCGCGCTCAGCTCTTCGGAGGAACTGGCCACCCGATCCACTGAAGCGGCAATGTGCCGGACCATGCTGTTGAGGCTCTGCTGCATGTCATGCATGTTGCTCATCACGCTGTCATTTGCGCTCCCGGCATTCAGCGGTACGCGGATCGTCAAGTCGCCCTGGGCAATCTGGCTCAGCACCCGCGCCGCATCATCGGGCTCGCCGCCCAGCGGACGGGTCACACTGTGGGTCACCAGGACCGCAACAGTACTGACCAGGGCCAGGCAGGCCAGCACCAGCGCCAGCATGTTGCGCCGCGCGTCGCTGTAGCGCGCCTGGGCCAGTCGTTCACGCTCGACAAACAACTTGCCCTGCATCGCCATCAGCCCTTCCAGGCTTTTGTAGACCTCAAGCTCCGCCGGTATCACGCCTTGCTTGAGCTGGGTCATCGCGTCGTCCGTCGCGCCCTGGCGGATCAACGCCTGGACCTGAACGAACGCGGCCACATACGCCTCACGGTGCTTCTTCAGTGCCGCATACGCCGCTTTGCCTTCGGGCTGGTCGAACAGCGGCTCCAGCGTGGTAAAGGCCTGGGTAATACGTTGCCGGGTCATGTCGATGGATTGCTGGACCTGCGCGTTGTTCTTGTCGATCAACAGGTCCCGGGTGTTCCTGGCGTTATCGCGCACACCCGTGGCGATCACCATGATCGGGTCGATCTTCGGCCAATCCTGTCTGACGATTTGCACCGCCTGGTCGCGCAGCGTGGCCAGGTCGTTCAAGGCGTACAGCGCCAGGGCAATCAACGCCAGTGGCGCGATGGCAAAACCGATCACGATACGGTGGGCAGTGGTGAGTCTGGTCATATCAAATGCTCCCTGTTCAACTACCTGCCGATTGGCAGCGCATTTGAAAACCATAAGAAAAGCCATAAAAAAAGAGCGGCCCGGCAATCCCGAACCGCTGCCGGTCGTGCATCCCCGGGGACGGTCAACTGCGCAACACAAACGAGGGAAACAACTCGCGCATGGCGGCCCACAACTCCGGCTGCAAGGCCTGTGCCGAAACACTGGAAAGATGGGGGTCGAGCATCCTGGCGGTGCGCACCAGTTGCACGGCGAAACGCGTGACGCCCTGTTTGCTCAGGCGGCGGGCCAGGGTCAACAGCCGTTCGGGGTCGAACAAATGCCAATGCACGGTGGTCCGGCATTCGTAATCCACGCCGCTGTCCAGCAGATGATCGAGACTGCGCCAGTTGGCGGCACCGCTGCCATGAACCCGAGTCACGTCCAGGGCGTCTTCGGGCAAGGCCTTGATGTCGAAGCCCACCCAGTCGGCGAGCCCGACCACTTTGGCAAAAGCCGCCGGCTTGATGCCAGCACTGTGCAGGCCGATGCGAAAACCCATCTGCCGCACTTGCTCCATGGCCGGCGCCAGCCCGTCCTGCAAGGTCGGCTCGCCGCCGCTGAACACCACGGCGTCGAGCAGATCCTGACGGCGTTGCAGGAACGCCAATACCCTGCACCAATCCACCTCTTCGCTGCCGCGCGGCGGGATCAGTTGCGGGTTGTGGCAATAACGACAACGCCAGGCGCAGCCCTGGCAAAACAAGACGCAAGCCAGTTGGCCGGGGTAATCGAGGGTGGTCAGGGGCACCATGCCCCCGACCCGTAGCGCTCGACTCATGGACGCCCGGCCGCGCTTTCAGTGAAATGAACCCGTTCGCGATGCTCGGACTGTTTGCCCGGGTTGAAGGCCGCCACCGGACGGTGATAACCCATCACTCGGGTCCAGACTTCGCAACGTTGACGCTGTGCTTGTGGAAGGCTTTGCGATGCTTTCATGGGTGAAGCTCCTTGCGGTCGATGGATCGGATCAGTGAACGCTGCCTGCCAACTGCTGTTGCACCAGCAAGGCTTCGTCGCATTTGGGGCAAAACTCGTGTTCGCCAGCTAGGTAGCCGTGGACCGGGCAGATGGAAAACGTCGGTGTGATGGTCAGGTACGGCAGCCGGAAACGTCCCAGGGCCTTGCGCACCAGTTGCTTGCAGGCCTGTGTCGAGGAGATCTGCTCGGCCATGTACAGGTGCAGCACGGTGCCGCCGGTGTATTTGCATTGCAGTTCGTCTTGCAGTTCCAGGGCTTCGAACGGATCGTCGGTGAAGCCCACCGGCAATTGCGACGAGTTGGTGTAATACGGGGCGATCGGACTGCCGGCCTGCAAGATATCGGGGTAACGCTTGAGGTCTTCCTTGGCGAAGCGGTAGGTGGTGCCTTCGGCGGGCGTGGCTTCCAGGTTGTAGAGGTGGCCGGTTTCTTCCTGAAAGCGCAGCAGCGTGGCGCGCACGTGATCCAGCAGTTTCAGGGCGAATGCCCGGCCTTGCTCGGTATGCAGGCCTTGCTGGTCATCGGTGAAATTGCGCAGCATTTCGTGCAGGCCGTTCACGCCGATGGTGGAGAAGTGATTGCGCAGGGTGCCCAGGTAGCGCTTGGTGTACGGGTACAACCCGGCGTCCATGTGGTGCTGGATGACCTTGCGCTTGACCTCCAGGCTTTCCTTCGCCAGTTCCATCAGCGTATCGATGCGCTGCAGCAACGCGCTGGTGTCACCTTTGTACAGGTAGCCCAGCCGTGCGCAGTTGAGCGTCACCACACCCAATGAGCCGGTCTGTTCCGCCGAGCCGAACAGGCCACCTCCGCGCTTGAGCAACTCGCGCACATCCAGTTGCAGGCGGCAGCACATCGAGCGCACCTGGTTGGGTTGCATGTCCGAGTTGAGGAAGTTCTGGAAATATGGCAAGCCGTAACGGGCGGTCATTTCGAACAGGCGATCGGCGTTCTCGCTGTCCCACGGGAAGTCGTGGGTGATGTTGTAGGTCGGGATCGGGAAAGTGAACACCCGCCCCTTTGCATCACCGGCCTGCATCACCTCGATGTAGGCACGATTGATCAGTTCCATTTCTTCCAGCAGGTCGCCATAGGCGAACGGCATCTCCTGGCCGCCAATCACCGGGATCTGTTCGCGCAGATCCTCCGGGCAGACCCAGTCGAATGTGAGGTTGGTAAAAGGTGTTTGCGTGCCCCAACGTGACGGGACGTTGAGGTTGTAGATGAACTCCTGCAGCGACTGGCGGACCTCGCCGTAGCTGAGTTTGTCTTTGCGCACGTAGGGCGCCAGGTAGGTGTCGAACGAGCTGAACGCCTGGGCACCGGCCCATTCGTTTTGTAGCGTGCCGAGGAAATTCACCATCTGCCCCAAGGCGCTGCTCAGATGTTTGGGCGGCCCGGCCTCGACCCGTCCCGGCACCCCGTTGAGGCCTTCGTGCAGCAGCGTGCGCAGGGACCAGCCGGCGCAGTAGCCGGCGAGCATGTCCAGGTCGTGGATATGCAGGTCGGCCTCGCGGTGCGCCTGGCCGATGGCCTGGCTGTAGACCTCGTCGAGCCAATAGTTGGCGGTGACCTTGCCCGACACGTTCAATATCAGCCCGCCGAGGGAGTAACCCTGGTTGGCGTTGGCCTGCACGCGCCAGTCTTCGCGGTCCAGGTATTCGTTCATCGAGGTGGCGACTTCCACCAGGGTCCGGCGATCCCGGCGCAGGCGCCCATGTTGCTCGCGGTAGACGATATAGGCGCGCATCGCCAGAAAGAAACCGGCATCCATCAGCACTCGCTCGACACGGTCCTGGATCTGCTCGACGTTCAAGCGCGTCTGCCCTTCCAAGCGCGTCAGCACCGCTTCCAGCAACCCTTCAGCCTCCCCCTCGGCGTATTCGCCAGTGGCCTTACCGGCGGCGATCAGCGCCTGGCGAATCTTGTCCGCGTCGAAGGCAACCACACTGCCATCGCGCTTGTGCAAGCGGTTACAGCCTACTGAGATCAACGTGCTCTGCATTTTGGCTCCAGACACTACATATAGATAATTAATAAGCTTCAAACACAATATGCAGTGGAGAGTACGGCCAAAAGTCAGGGTTGCAATTGATCGATATCAAGAATCGAGGGTGGGTCAGCCGTTGAGATGTCGACCGGTAGAACCCCATCGCGAGCAGGCTCGCGATAGCGGCGGTCCATTCAACATCTGCGCTGAGGCTCACCCACCACTCATGTTCATGAACCGCACAATCTGCACTTCCCCGCCGGGGTTGAAGTCGTGACGCAGGGGTTTGCCGCGCAGCGCCTGCTGCACTGCCTGGATCAGCGGTTGATCGTCCAGCGGATAGCGCCGTAGCAAACTGCGCAGGTCCAGAGAGTCCTCCTGCCCAAGGCACAGCAACAACCGCCCTTCAACGGTCATGCGCACCCGGTTGCAACTGGCGCAAAAGTTGTGGGTATTGGGGGAAATGAAACCGATCCGGGTCTGCGCGTGTTGCTCCAGGCGCACATAACGCGCTGGGCCACCGCTGTTTTCCGTGCTGTCGAGCAACCGGTGATGGTTGGCAATGACCGCCCGGACCTCATCGCTGGAACAGAACGACTCACCGCGCGAACGCCCGACCTCGCCCAAGGGCATTTCCTCGATGAAACTGATGTCGATGCGCTGCTCGATCGCGTACTGCACCAGCGCCGGGACTTCATCGAAGTTGCGCCCTTTCATCACCACGCAGTTGAGCTTGATCCGCTCGAACCCCGCGGCCTTCGCCGCGTCAATGCCCGCCAACACCTGATTTAGGTCGCCGTTGCGGGTGATCGCCCGAAAACGCTCGCCATCCAGGCTGTCCAGGCTGATGTTCATGCGCTTGACCCCGGCATCGACCAGCGGCCGAGCCAGCCGCCCCAGCTGCGAACCGTTGCTGGTCATCACCAGTTCCCGCAGGCCGGGCAACGCCGCGATGTCGCGACACAGCCCCACGATGCCCGGACGGATCAGCGGTTCACCACCGGTCAGGCGGATTTTCTTGACCCCCTGCCCCACGAACAGCCGCGCCAATCGGTGCAGTTCCTCCAGGGTCAATACTTGCTGGCGCGGCAGGAAGGTCATGTTTTTCGCCATGCAATACACACAGCGAAAATCACAACGATCGGTCACCGACATCCGCAGATAATCGATCTGGCGCCCAAATCCGTCCTGCAACACGGCGTTCATGTCTGTCCCCTGATTGAGCCGGTGCTCACTGCACCAGCGGCGAGTCGGCGCCCTGAAGATGAATGCCGCGAATGTCCGCCGCACCGATCAGGGTTTGCAGATACTGCACCAGCGCCTTCTGCCACACGCCTTGTTGCAGCTGGGTGCGAATCGCCGTCGCCACCGCCTCATAAGGCAACGGTTGGCCTTCGACACGCTGATCGATGCTGATCACATGCCAGCCGTAGCGACTTTCCAGCGGATTGCCCACCAGGCCCGCCGGCAAGGCAAACAACTGGCGCTCCAGTTCGGGCACGGTCTGGCCCTTGCTGATCTGCCCCAGCGAGCCGCCCTGCGCCTTGGACGGGCAGGCCGAGTGGTTCAACGCCAGTTCGGCAAAGCTGCCGGGGAACTCATCCAGGCGTTGCAGCAGAATTTCGGCCTGGCCGCGCGCCTGATCACGCGCTTCGGCGTCATCCGGTGCGCACTCCAGCAGGATGTGCCGCACCGCCAGCAACGGTGCGCTGTGAAAGCGCGCCCGATTGCTTTCGTAGTAGCGCAGGCAGGTCGCCTCGTCACATTGCGGCACCTGCACCTCACGTTCGAGCAACAGCCGCGTGGCCGCCTCCTCCTCGTTTTCACCGGCGCCCACCTGCAACGCCAGCCCCAGTTCGGCGATGCGTTGCTGGAGCAATTGACGGATCACCAACGCCCGGGCAGCCTGGTAGACCGCATCCTCGCGGCTCTCAGCCGGGTGATATTGCAGCTCCTGGGCCATCGCCTGGGGGGTGATCGACACCCCGTTGACGCTGATGATCGGCCACTCCTGCTCACTGCTGGCGATCAATTGTGCCGCAGTTTCATCGCCCGCCACCGGTCCGGCCTGGGCCGGTTCGAACTGCACCGCGCCCGCCGGTTCGGTGTCGCTAACCGGCGCGGTCACTGGCGCTGTTTTCGCCGAAGAACCACAGCCGCCGCTGCCCCCGTTACCGCCGCCACATCCGCATCCACTAGCCATGATCGTCTCCTTAAAACTTCTGCCGAACGATTTGATAACGACGTCCCAGGTACCAGACCGGCGCACTGACGATATGGACGAGACGGGTGAACGGGAACAGCACGAACAGGGTCAGGCCCAGCACCACATGAAGCTTGTAGACCAAGCCCACCGGAGCAATGGCCGCGGCCGCCTCCACCGGACGCAACAGCACGGTGTTCTGTGCCCAATCGGCCAGCATCACCATCACCGAGCCATCCATATGGGCGGTGGACGCCACAATGGTCATCAACCCCAGCACCAATTGCACCAGCAGCACCACCAACACCAGGATGTCCGACGTACTGGAAGTGGCGCGCACCCGTGGGTCGGTCAGGCGCCGGTTGAGCAGCATCACCAGGCCGATCAGACCCAGCACGCCAAAGAAACCGCCGGAAACCATCGCCAGCAACTGCTTGTTCTCGGTGCTCAGCACATGGTGATAGATCGCCGACGGTGTCAGCAGGCCGACAAAGTGGCCGGCCAGGACGAACAGCACGCCGATGTGGAACAGGTTGCTCGCCACGCGCATGCCGCGATTGCTCAGCATCTGGCTGGAGCCGGCCTTCCAGGTGTACTGGGACAGGTCAAACCGCGCCCAACTGCCGATCAGGCAAATCGCCAAGGCGACATAGGGGTAGACCCCGAACATCAACAGATCCCATTTAGACATTGCCCACCTCCCCGGCCGGCGCAGCGGCCTGCCCTTCATGCTGAAAATCCACCCAATGCAACGGCACCGCGCTTTCGTCCCGGGCCTTGCCCGGTGCGCTCGGCAGTGAACTGCAACGGTCCTGCTGCTCGGCCTTCATGAAATCCACCGCCTCCTCTTCCCAGATCCTGTCCAGAGCTTCGAGGGAGTCGTCGCGTGGCTCGGCCTTCACCTGTTCCCGCAACTCGGCCACCGCTACCTGGGGCTCGGCCCCGGCGATTTGCAGCAAGGCCCGGAAACAACTGGCGTAGGCGCTTTCGCGCTCTTCCAGGCGCGCCGCCAGCAAGGCCAGCAGATGCGCCACGTCGGCCAGTCCTTCGCGGGCCTCGATGTCTTCGCGGGTGGAGAGAAACTCCAGATACAACGGGATGTAATCGGGCAGTTCCTTCACGCCGATGGCAAAACCGGCCTCTTCGTACTGGGCCATCATGTCGACCATGGCCTGGCCCCGATCGCGGGACTCGCCATGGACGTGTTCGAACAGCAGCAGCGACAGCGAGCGTCCACGGCCGAACAGCGCGCCGTAGTGCTCCTGGCCGTCCATCAGGTCCTGGCCACAGATCAGTTCCAGCAACTCGAACAGCGCGGCGCGCTGCTTCGGGCTGATTTCCCGTGCCTGCACAATCGCCTGCTCCAGCTCGTCGCGACCGGCCACCAGGGTTTCGGTCGGATAATCGAGCAGCAACGAAATCACCTTGAGAATGCGCATGTTCATTCCTCCCACAACTGCACGGTTTTGATCACGTCGCGGCGATTGGCCTTCTTGGCGCCGAACATGTTGGTGTCGGAACTGCCGCTGCAACCGCTGCCGAAACTGAAACCACAGCCGGAGCGTTCGGCGAACGCATCGCTCATGGCGTCTTCGCGGTGAGCGCTGGGCACGACAAAACGGTCTTCGTAGTTGGCGATGGCCAGGTAGCGGTACATCTCTTCCACCTGGTTCACGCTCAGGCCGACATCAGCCAGCACTTGCAGGTCCTGCACGCCGTCCACCTGTTCGGAACGCTTGTAGGCACGCATCGCCAGCAGGCGCTTGAGGGCGCGCTTGACCGGCTTTTCATCGCCGGCGGTGAGCATGTTGGCCAGGTAGCGCAGCGGAATGCGCAGGCTGTCGACGTCCGGGATCACCCCGTTCATGCCCACGGTGCCGGCCGCCGCAGCGTTCTGGATCGGCGACAGTGGCGGCACGTACCAGACCATTGGCAAGGTGCGGTATTCCGGGTGCAACGGCAACGCGAGTTTCCAGTCCACGGCCATTTTGTAGACCGGCGAGCGTTGCGCCGAATCGATCACCGACTGCGGCACGCCGTCGGCCAGGGCCTGGCGAATCACCGCCGGGTCGTTCGGGTCGAGGAAAATCTCCAGTTGTTTCTCATACAGGTCGTGCTCGTTGGCGGTGCTCGCCACTTCACTGATGCGGTCGGCGTCATACAGCAACACACCGAGGTAACGAATCCGGCCTACGCAGGTTTCAGCGCAAACGGTCGGCATCCCGGCTTCGATGCGCGGGTAGCAGAAAATGCATTTCTCCGATTTGCCGCTCTTCCAGTTGAAGTAGATCTTCTTGTACGGGCAGCCGCTGATGCACATGCGCCAGCCCCGGCACTTCTCCTGGTCGATCAGGACGATGCCATCCTCCTCGCGCTTGTAGATCGCCCCGCTCGGGCAGGACGCCGCGCACGCCGGGTTCAGGCAGTGCTCGCACAGGCGCGGCAAGTACATCATGAAGGTGTTTTCGTATTCGCCGTAGATGTCCGCCTGGATCTGGTCGAAGTTCTTGTCCTTGCGCCGCTTGGCGAACTCGGTGCCGAGGATCTCCTCCCAGTTCGGGCCCCACTCGATTTTCTCCATGCGCTTGCCGGACACCAGCGAGCGCGGCCGTGCGGTGGGCTGATGCTCGCCCAAAGGCGCGGTGTGCAGGTGCTGGTAGTCGAAGTCGAACGGTTCGTAGTAATCGTCCAGGCTCGGCAGGTCGGGGTTGGCGAAGATGTTCGCCAACACGCGGAACTTGCCGCCGATGCGCGGGTTGATCGAACCGTCGGCGTTACGGATCCAGCCGCCCTTCCACTTGTCCTGGTTTTCCCACTCCTTGGGGTAGCCGATGCCAGGCTTGGATTCGACGTTGTTGAACCAGGCGTATTCCATGCCTTCACGGCTGGTCCAGACGTTCTTGCAGGTAATCGAGCAGGTGTGACAGCCGATGCATTTGTCCAGGTTCAGGACCATGCCGATTTGTGAGCGAATTTTCATCTCAGTTCTCCTCGATACCGGTGGGCAGTGGACGCGGCAGATCATCGCCACTGGAACCGTCGAGCCAATCGACCTTGGACATCTTGCGCACCACGACGAACTCGTCGCGGTTGCAACCGACCGTGCCGTAATAGTTGAAGCCGTAGGCCTGTTGCGCGTAGCCACCGATCATGTGCGTGGGCTTGAGCACCACGCGGGTCACCGAGTTGTGGTGGCCACCACGGGTCTTGGTGGTTTCCGAGCCGGGCACGTTCACGATCCGTTCCTGGGCGTGGTACATCATCACCATGCCTTCCTTGACCCGCTGGCTGACGACCGCGCGGGCGGTCAGCGCACCGTTGACGTTGAAGCATTCAATCCAGTCGTTGTCCTCGATACCGGCGCGCTTGGCGTCGATTTCCGAGAGCCAGACGATCGGCCCGCCTCGGCTCAAGGTGAGCATCAGCAAGTTGTCGCTGTAGGTGCTGTGGATGCCCCACTTCTGGTGCGGGGTGATCCAGTTCAGGACGATCTCGGTCTCGCCATTGCTGCGCTTGCCCTTCACGCCTTCGATGGTGCGGGTGTTGACCGGCGGCCGATAACTCATCAGTTGCTCGCCGAACGCCTGCATCCACGGGTGATCCTGGTAGAACTGCTGGCGGCCGGTGATGGTGCGCCATGGAATCGCTTCGTGAACGTTGGTGTAACCGGCGTTGTAGCTGACGTGATCGTCTTCCAGGCCAGACCAGGTCGGGCTGGAAATGATCTTGCGCGGCTGTGCCTGGATGTCGCGGAAACGAATGGCCTCGTGAGCCTTGGACAGCGCCAGATGGCTGTGATCGATGCCGGTGAATTTCGACAGGGCCGCCCAGGCCTTGACGGCCACCTGGCCGTTGGTTTCCGGGGCCAGGGACAGAATCACTTCGGCCGCGTCAATGGCGCTGTCGATCTTCGGCCGCCCCTGGCTGATACCGGCGTCGACCTCATGGTGATTGAGCTCGCCGAGAAATTTCACTTCATCGTCGGTGTTCCAGTTGATGCCCTTGCCGCCATTGCCGAGTTTCTCCAGCATCGGGCCCAGGGAGGTGAACTGCTTGTAGATGTTCGGGTAATCGCGTTCCACCACGTGCAGGTTCGGTGCGTTTTTGCCCGGTTGCGGCGCCACGCCGGCGCTTTTCCAGTCAGTGCCGCCAAACGGCTGGGCCAGTTCACCGACGCTGTCATGCATCAACGGCACGGTGACCAGGTCTTTCTCGACACCCAGGTGGCCGACCGACATGGCGGAGAACGCTTTGGCGATGCCCTTGTAGATTTCCCAGTCGGAACGCGATTCCCAGGCTGGATCGATGGCAGCCGACAGTGGGTGGATGAACGGGTGCATGTCCGAGGTGTTCATGTCGTCTTTTTCGTACCAGGTCGCGGTCGGCAAGACGATGTCGGAATACACGCAGGTCGAGGACATGCGGAAGTCCAGGGTGGTCACCAGGTCCAGTTTGCCAATGGCACCGTTGTCGACCCATTCAGCCTCGGTCGGCTTGGATTCGCCACCAAAGCCGACGTCTTCGTTCATCACGCCGTTCTTGGTGCCCAGCAGGTACTTGAGCATGTACTCGTGGCCTTTGCCCGAGGAGCCCAGCAGGTTGGAGCGCCAGATGAACATGTTGCGCGGGAAGTTTTCCGGGCTGTCAGGTTGTTCGCAGGCAAACCGCAGACTGCCGTCCTGCCAGGACTTGACCACGTAGTCTTTCGGGTCCATGCCGGCGGCAGCAGCATCCCGGCAGATGTTCAGCGGGTTGGTGTTGAGTTGTGGCGCGCTGGGCAACCAGCCGGCGCGTTCGGCGCGGATGTTGTAGTCCAGGGCGTGCTCGGGGAACTGTGATTTGTCCGCCAGGGGCGACAGCACGTCGTGCATGCTCATCTTCTCGTGGCGCCATTGCGAGCTGTGGCCGTAGAAGAAGCTGGTGCCGTTCATCTGCCGTGGCGGACGGTTCCAGTCCAGGCCGAAGGCCAGGGGCAGCCAGCCACATTGCGGACGAAGTTTTTCCTGGCCGACATAGTGGGCCCAACCGCCGCCGGTCTGGCCGACACAACCACACAGCATGAGCATGTTGATCAGCCCACGGTAGTTCATGTCCATGTGGTACCAGTGGTTCATCGCCGCGCCGACGATGATCATCGAACGGCCACGGGTCTTGTCGGCGTTGTCGGCGAATTCGCGGGCGATCTGGATCGCCTTCTCGCGACTCACACCGGTGATCTGCTCCTGCCAGGCCGGGGTGCCAGGCACCGAGGCGTCGTTGTAGTCCTTGGCGACGTTAGCGCCGCCCAGGCCACGGTCGATGGCCAGGTTGGCCGCCGACAGGTCAAATACCGTGGCAACCTTCGCCACGCTACCGTCGGCCAGCACCACGCTGTGTACCGGCACCCGGCGGTACTGCACCGCGTCACCGGCCACGTGCTGGAAGTACTCCTGGGCTTCACCGGCAAAATACGGGAAGGCCACTTCGGCCACGTCATCGCCAATCAGGCTGAGTTTGAGGTCGATCTCACGGCCCTCGCCGCCTTCACGGGCAAGAATGTTCCATTTGCCCTCCTCGCCCCAGCGATAGCCGATGGAACCTTGGGGGGAAACCAGTTCACCGCTGGCATCCAGGGCGATGGTTTTCCACTCAGGGTTATTGTCCTGGCCGAGGTTGTTGGTCAGGTCACTGGCGCGCAGGAAGCGATCAGGCTGGTAGCCGGCGCCAGGCGCCACGCCGAGCATCGGCTTGAGCATCACCAGTACCGGCAGGTCGGTGTAGCGCTTGGCGTACTCGGTGAAGTAAGCGCTGGGCTTGTCCAGGTGAAATTCTTTGAAGATCACATGGTTGAACGCCTGGGCCAGCGCCGCGTCGGTGCCCTGCTTGGGGTTGAGCCACAGGTCGGTGAGCTTGGCGACTTCCGAATAGTCCGGGGTGATCGCCACGGTCTTGGTGCCCTTGTAGCGCACCTCGGTGAAAAAGTGCGCGTCGGGGGTACGGGTCTGCGGGACGTTGGAGCCCCAGGCAATGATGTAGTTGGAGTTGTACCAGTCGGCCGATTCCGGCACGTCGGTCTGCTCGCCCCAGACCATCGGCGAGGCTGGCGGCAGGTCGCAGTACCAGTCGTAGAAGCTCAGGCACACGCCACCGATCAGCGACAGGTAACGCGAACCGGCGGCGTAGCTGACCATCGACATCGCCGGGATCGGCGAGAAGCCAACCACCCGGTCCGGGCCGTATTGCTTGACGGTGTAGACGTTGGCGGCGGCGATGATCTCGTTGACTTCTTCCCAGTTGGAACGAATGAAACCGCCCATGCCGCGCTTGCTTTTATAGGAGTCGGCCTTGGCCTTGTCCTCGACGATGCTGGCCCAGGCTTCCACCGGCGCCAGGGTCAGCCGGGCTTCGCGCCACAGCTTGAGCAATGGCTTGCGGATCTTCGGGTACTTGAGCCGGTTGGCGCTGTAGATGTACCAGCTGTAGCTGGCGCCACGAGGGCAGCCACGCGGCTCGTGGTTGGGCAGGTCGTTGCGGGTGCGCGGGTAGTCGGTCTGCTGGGTTTCCCAGGTAATCAGGCCGTTCTTGACGTAGATTTTCCACGAGCACGAACCGGTGCAGTTCACCCCGTGGGTGGAGCGCACGATCTTGTCGTACTGCCAGCGGGAACGGTAGACGTTCTCCCAGTCGCGGGACTCCTTGCGGGTCTCGCCGTGACCATCGGAAAACTCGCCTTGCTTGCGGTTGAAAAACCGCAGTTGATCCAGTAAATGACTCACAGTGTGTTCCTCTCAGGCTTGCTCCGCGGGGTCTGCGCCCCGCCCACGCAGGTTTAGATTCGGCTTAGCACGGTGTCGCGGCGCCCTTGCGGGCATACCACCACCAGGTCACCACGATGCAGCTCAGGTAGAAGCCGACGAACATGTAGAAGGCCATCTCCGGGCCGCCGGTCAGGGCCATCGAAGTGCCGAATGATTTGGGGATGAAGAACGCGCCGAAGGCGCCCATGGCCGAGCTGAAACCCAGCACCGCGGCCGACTCCTTGCCAGCGTTCTTGAGTGCTTGTTCGCGCAGCTCGGGCTTTTGGCCGCGGCTGGCTTTCTCATGCAGGGTGCGGAAGATCACCGGGATCATGCGGAAGGTCGAACCGTTGCCCACGCCAGTGGTGACGAACAGCAACATGAACATCCCCAGGAAGCCGTAGAAACTGCCGCCCTGGCCGCCTTGGGGCAGGAAATGAAGGACCCCGAACACCATCGCGATCATCAGCACGAAGTTCCACAGGGTGACTTTCGCGCCACCGAGCTTGTCCGCCAGCCAGCCACCCAGTGGCCGCACCAGGGCACCGACCAGCGGGCCGAGAAAAGCGAACTTCAGGGCGATGACGTCCGGGAACGAGGTTTTGATCAGCAGCGGAAACGCGGCGGAGAAACCAATGAACGAGCCGAAGGTCGCCAGGTACAACCAGCACATCAGCCAGTTGTGCTTGCGCTTGAAAATCACCGCCTGCTCACTGAACGAAGCGCGGGCGCTGGACAGGTCGTTCATGCCGAACCAGGCAATCACGGTCACGGCGAGGATGAACGGCACCCAGATAAAACCGGCGTTTTGCAGCCACAGCGAGCTGCCGTCAGCCAGTACCTGCGGCTGGCCGCCCATGAAGCCGAACACGCCGAAGGAAATCACCAGCGGCACGCTGAACTGCATCACCGACACGCCCAGGTTGCCCAGCCCGGCGTTCAGGCCCAGGGCCGTGCCCTGCTGGGACTTGGGGTAAAAGAAGCTGATGTTGGACATGCTCGAGGCGAAGTTACCGCCGCCAAAGCCGCAGAGCAGCGCGATCAGCACGAACACGCTGTAAGGCGTGGCCGGATCCTGCACGGCAAAGCCCATCCACAGTGCCGGCAACAGCAGCGACGCAGTGCTCAGGGCTGTCCAGCGACGACCGCCGAAGATCGGCACCATGAACGAATAGAAGATGCGCAAGGTCGCGCCCGACAGGCCCGGCAACGCCGCGAGCCAGAACAACTGATCGGTGCTGAAACTGAAACCGATGGCGTTCAGGCGCACGATCACCGTGCTCCAGACCATCCACACCGCGAAGGCCAACAGCAGCGCCGGGATGGAAATCCACAGGTTACGCCGGGCAGTCTGTTTGCCACTCTTGCCCCAGAACGCGGGGTCTTCCGGACGCCAGTCATGAATGACCGGGCCCTTTTCAGGCGTTTGCAGAACGGACATGTTCTTCTCCTTGGGCAATGCTGGAAAACGGGGATTGGCTGGCCGGCGGCTGTTTACCCAGCAGCGGGCGCTTGCGAACTTCGCTGAAGTACATCCAGGTCAGGGAGACCCAGACCACGCCGTACATCAACATGAAGCAGGACGAGCGCACGCCGGTGAGGTCCACCAGGGCGCCGAACATGATCGGCAACACGAACCCGCCCAGGCCGCCGGCCAGGCCGACGATGCCGGACACCGCGCCCATGTTTTTCGGGTAGTCGTTGGCGATGTACTTGAAGACCGAGGCCTTGCCGAACGCGAAGGCGATGCCCATCACGAACAGCAGCACGGTGAACAGCGTGGCGTTGAGGCCGATGTGAAAATCCAAGGTGCCGTTGACGGTCTGCACTTGCAGTTGGGTCTGTGGGTACGAGAGCAGGAACAGGCAGATCCAGCTGACCCACAACACCCACCAGGTCACGCTCTGGGCGCCCCAGCGGTCGGACATCCAGCCACCGACGGCCCGCAATACGCCACCGGGCAGGGAGAAGCAGGCCGCCAGCAGCGCCGCGCTTTGCAGGCTGAAGCCGTATTCCTGCACGTAGTACTTGGTCATCCACAGGGCCAGGGCTACATAGCCGCCGAACACGATCGAGTAGTACTGGCAGTAGCGCCACACCGCTGGTTCTTTCAGGGTTTTCAGTTGCTCGCGCAACGTGGCGCCGCCGGTGCCGCTGTGCTCCTTCTTCTCGGTTGTGAGAAACCAGAACAGCAGCGCGGTGATGAACAGAATGGCGCTGAACACCTTCGGCACCAGATGCCAGGAACCGAAGGCGATCAAGGCCGGAGCGAGGAATTTGGTCAGCGCGGCGCCGGCGTTGCCCGCGCCGAACACACCCATGGCGAAGCCTTGATTCTGCTTGTCGAACCACTTGGCCACATAAGCGATGCCCACCGAGAACGATCCACCGGCCAGCCCGACAAACAGGCCCAGCACCAGGAACTGCCAGAAAGCCGTGGCCAGGGTGATCAGGTACAACGGCAGCACACAGGAGAGCATCAGCAGGAAGAACACGATGCGCCCGCCGAAGCGGTCGGTCAGCAGGCCCAGGGGCAAGCGCACCAGGGAACCGGTCAGCACCGGCGTGGCGGCCAGCAGACCGAATTGGGTTTCGTTGAGCGCCAGCATTTCCTTGATCGGAACACCGAGCACGGCAAACATCATCCAGACCATGAAGCACACGGTGAAGGCCAGGGTACTCATCCCCAGTACCAACCCTTGTTGCACTTGCGCTCGCATCTCGATGCACTCCCCGTCAGTTCGATGAGCGCAGCCTAGTGATGCGTACCCCGTAAAAACTTGACCTGGGTCAACGTGCGTCCCGGCGGTACTGGCCTATGCTGGGCCCGTCTACCTCTTAGGGGGTAGAGCCTGAAGTTGATAAGAACCTTTATTTATCAAGGCTTTGAACATTTCGGCCGTGGCTTTTATCGAAACGTAGCGGCCGACAACTCTTTAGAGGTAGTGCGCCCGGGATCGGCTGCTATACCCCCCCAACGCCAGGGCGTCCCCATGTTCGGTTTGCAGAATTTCCTCCAGGGCCAGTCTCGATGATGCGGTGGCTGCGCAGTTCCCTGCCCGCTCGCGCCGGGCTGGCGGTGATCCTGATCGCCATCCTCGCCCTGGCCAGTTCCTTGAGCGCAGGTCTGATTGCCTGGTTCAGCCAGGGCGACGCGGCCGCCATCAACACCGCCGGTTCCGTGCGTATGGAGACCTATCACCTGAGCTGGAAACTGGCAGCCGGGGCCAGCGACGATGTCCCGGCGATCATCGACAGCCTGCAACGACGTCTCGAAAGCCCGTCCTTGCGCGCCGTGCTGGAAGACGGACCGGCGACCTCCCTGCATCAGAGCTATCAGAGCCTCATGCAGCGTTGGAACCAGACCTTGCGCCCGGCGATCGAACGCGGCGATTCGGCGTTCTTCCAGTCCAGTGCCGCTTCCTTCGTTGCGCAACTGGACCAGTTCGTCACCCTGTTGCAACGCCAGAGCGAGCACAAGCAAGCCTGGCAACAGACGATCCAGGGCATGGCGCTGTTCACCACCATGATCATCCTGCTGATCGGTCTGTATGAATTGCAGTACGGTGTGGTCACGCCCTTGCAGGAACTGGTGGACGCCACCCAGCGCTTTCGCCGTGGCGAATTCCAGGTGCGGGTCAACCATCAGTCAGAGGATGAACTGGGCCAACTGGCGACCAGCTTCAACACCATGGCCGAGACCATCGAGCAATCCCATCGCACCCTGGAGAATCAGGTCCAGCAAAAGACCCTGAACCTGCAACAGGCCAATGCCGCCCTGGAGCTGCTGTACCAGAGCAGCCGCAGCCTGGCCACGCGGCAGGCCAATGCCGAAGGGCTGGATGAACTGATCAGTCGGTTCCAGCAGCGACTGCCGGGCCTGCGCCTGTCGCTGTGTCTGCAAGGCCAGTTGCAGGCGCCCGCCCGGCAACTGCTGTCGCTGCATGGCGCCAACAGCCGCGAGGTCTGCGCCAGCAGCGATTGCGCCACCTGCCAGAAACATCACAGTGCCCGGCCGCAGACGTTCAGCATCAGTAACCAGGGCACGGAACTGGGTGAGCTAAAGGCGCATTTCGTCGACGGCCACGCAGCGCAACCCTGGGAAACTGCACTGATCCAGGCCCTGGCGAACCTGATCGGCACCTCGCTGTCCCTCAAGCGCCAGCGCGAACAGGACCATCGCCTGCTGCTGCTCGATGAGCGCACGATCATTGCCCGCGAGCTGCATGACTCCCTGGCCCAGGCCCTGTCTTACATGAAGCTGCAAGTCAGCCGCATGCAAACCCTGATGCGGCGCGGCGAGCCGGTGCAAACCCTGGAAACCGTCACCGCCGAACTGCGCGAAGGCCTGAACAATGCCTACCGTCAGTTGCGCGAACTGCTCACCACGTTCCGCTTGCAGATCCACGACGACGGGCTGGTCCAGGAACTCAAGGACACCGCTGAAGAGTTCTCCCGCCGGGGGGATTTCCGGGTGCATCTGTTCGTCGACACCCTGGCCTTCGAGCTGTCGGCCAGCGAGCAGATCCATATCCTGCAGATCACCCGCGAGGCGCTCTCCAACTGCCTGCGCCATGCCCATGCAGAGAACGCCTGGCTCGAACTGCGCCAGGAAGGCGAGACCGTGCGACTGTCGGTCGAAGACGATGGCCGGGGCTTCAGTGGCGAAGTGGACCAGCGCGAACACCACGGCCTGAACATCATGAACGAACGGGCCCGCAGCTTGCGCGGCGAATTGCAAATTCTCTCCCGAACGCCCCAGGGCACCCGTATCCAGGTGCATTTCCAACCGGAATTCCTGGGCCAACACAGTGAAGGTCTCGCATCATGAACGCCCCCCTGCGTCACACCCTCCTGCTGGTCGACGACCATCCAATGATGCGTCGAGGGATCCGCCAGATGCTCGAACTCGAAGACGACTTGCACATCGTCGGCGAGGCCAGCCACGGCGAAGAAGCCCTGACACTGATCGAACCGCTCAAGCCCGACCTGGTCCTGCTGGATAACAACATGCCGCAAATGAACGGCATCGAAACCCTGCGCCAGCTACGCGCCATGCAGTACACCGGCAAGGTATTGCTGTTCACCGTATCCGACGCCGAGGACGACATCCGCGATGCCCTGCGCCTCGATGCCAACGGTTACCTGCTCAAGGACATGGAACCGGAGCTGCTGGTGCAGTACATCCGCGATGCCCTTAACGGCGCGCTGGTGATCAGCCCCGGCCTGACCCGCGTCATGGCCCAGGCCCTGCGCTCCCCTCCCCGTCAGGCCGACGTGGAACTGACCGAACGTGAACGCCAGGTGCTCAAGACCATCGCCGGCGGCTGCAGCAACAAAGTCATCGGCCACAAACTTGGCATCACCGAAGGCACGGTCAAGGTTCATGTGAAGAACCTGCTGCACAAACTGGGTTTGCGCTCACGGGTCGAAGCCGCCGTGTGGGCCATGGAGCATCTGCGCGGAGCGGGCTAGCCCGGCAAAACAGATCTCCCAAAGGAGATTGGTGGTAAACACAAGTCCGGGAACACCCGAAAAAACTGTGGGAGCGAGCCTGCTCGCGATGACGGCGGCACATTCAACATCCCTGCAAGCTGCCCCTCCGCTATCGCGAGCAGGCTCGCTCCCACAGGGTGCACCTCCCTCTTCCGAGGTAGGCCTGCCGAGGCATAGGCCGGGAGCGCGTGGGGTCCTACCATGACGGCACGCGGAGGTACGCCATGCTGACTCATCCTTCCATCGTTTTACTGTTGCGTCGTCATCACTTGTTCAACCAGTTGCCGGAACGGGTTTTTGAAGACGTGTGCAACCTGGCCGTGCTCAAACGCCTGGAGTGCAACAGCACGCTCATGCACCAGGGCGACCCGGCCAAGCGGTTTTTCCTGCTGGTCAGCGGTCAGATCAAATTGTTCCGGGTCACCGGTGAAGGCCAGGAGAACCTGGTGGAAATCATCCAGCCCGGGCAGACCTTCGCCGAGGCACTGCTGTTCAGCCAGGCCCGGTGCTACCCGGTCAGTGCGTCGGCGCTCAAGGACAGTGCGCTGGTGAGTATCGAAGGCACGCACTACCGCAAGGCCCTGGAGGACCAGCCGAAGGTCTGCCTGGCGATCCTGGCGAGCATGAGTATCCATTTGCACCAGCGCCTCAAGGACATCGACAACCTGACCCTGGCCAGCGCCAGCCGGCGGGTCATCAATTTCCTGCTTCAGGAACGCGATCCGCGCGACGGTCAGGTAGTGCTGCAGGTGTCCAAACGCCTGGTGGCCTCCAAGTTGGGAATCCAGCCAGAGACTTTTTCGCGCATTCTCCATCGCCTGGTAGACGGTGGCCTGATTGCCATGGAGCGGCGCAACATTCGGATCCTGGCTGAAGAAGAGCTGGACGCTTACCAGCAATAATGCAGCGAAGTGCTAACAAGCCCCTGTGGCGAGGGAGCTCGCTCCCGCTGGGTTGCGCAGCAGCCCCAAAGAAACCGAATGCAATCAACCTGACCCACCGCAGTGACAATCCTTGGGGGGGCTTCGCCCCCCAGCGGGAGCAAGCTCCCTCGCCACAGGGTGGGTGTTTGCGCCAGAGTCTTTAATCGACACCCATCATCGGTATCAACCGCTCAAACAACGCATCCCCCTCCTCTTGCGTGCAATCGACGCCGAAACGCTTGCGCCAGCCCAACTGGCTCAAAATCACATGCACATCCGCTTCCAGATCATGCTGCCGCAAACACGCCTGAACGCACTGCAACGGACAACCATCCAGCGCGATGATCCGCCGCCCCGAGCGCGCTTTGTTGACCAGTGCTGGCACATGCCCGCCGACCCCGACGATGCAGGACATCTCGGCCAGGCCGGCGCGGTCCAGGCGCAGGGCGACGGTGTTGGCCAGTTGCGCGACGTTGGAGCAACCGGAACAGGAATACACCAGGGGCAGTGTGCCTGGAGCTTTCATCAGACCGCCGCCAATCCCTTGCCCGCCCGCTCCAGATTGCGCCATAACCAGGGCGGCAATACCTCCGGGTCGAGGCTGTCGATCAGGTTCTTCAGCGCCAGCCCCAATTCGGTGTCGCCCTCGATCACCAGGCGTCGTCGGAAGAACAACGTATCGGGATCCTCCTGACGGCTGGCGAGCAAGAGGAATTCACGCCAGTTGCCGCTGATGCTGACCTGAGCTTCGGCCCGTTCGGCGATGCGCAGTCCGTCCCGCGACAGGGTCAGGTACCAGCACAACTTCAGGTCCGGCACCCGCAGGCACAGCCAGCGCCCACGCAGCACCTCGAACCCGCCATCGCGCAACGGCTCGGCCAGGCAGCGATTGAGCGCCTGCTGCAGCGCCAGTCTCTGCACCACGAACGGCACCTTGCCCACCAGCGGCAACACCCGGTCAGCGCCTTTGAGCAACCATTTTTTTGGACTCAGCACAGGCCCGCCTCCTCAACTTTCAACATGCCGGCATGGCCGTGCCAATAACCGTTGCAACCGTCCACAAACAACGGTGGCGTCTCGCCCCGGCGGACCTTGTCGAAGGCCCTGACCACCTCGTCCATGCCCTGGGCGCGCGGGCTCAGGCGCAGCACGTTGGCGCCACTGGCCATCAGCGCGGGGTAATCGGCCAGCAGATTGGTCACCTCCCCCGACATTGTCTGAATGCCATTGAGGGTGAACAGCTGTTGCCCCTCCTGACTGCTCAACGCCAGGCCGTCGGGATAGTTGATGCAACAGAACTGACAGTCGTCCTTGGGCCGGTTTTCGGCCCGGGCGGTAAAGCAGCGGGCCGAATAAGCCAGGGGCAAGTGGCCGTAGGCAAAGATCTCCACCTCGGGCACCTCGCGGTCCAGTTCCCGCACCTGCTCCAGCACATCGCCGATCAGCGCCGCCGAGCATTCCACAGGCGGCACCCAGCGAATCATGCCGCTGTCGAGCAATTGCCCCAGGGCGTGGCCGTTGTACAAATTCAGTGCCGGGCCGCCGACGAAGGGCAGCTTGCGTTCGGCGAGAAACTGCACCGCGCCCATGTCATTGGCTTCCACCAACAACTGGCCGTTGTCACACAGGCGACGCAGTGACGACAGCTCCGAGGCCGCTTCGATCAGCGTCAGGCTCGACAAGACAATTTGTGCTTGGCTGCACGCTTGCAGTTCGCGCCCCAGGCCCAGCCATTGATCCAGGGAGAATGCCCGGCGTTTGGAACACACGGTTTCCCCCAGGTAAATCACATCCAGCGGCAAGGCCGACATCTCGGCGTAGAAATTCCCCAGTTGCGCTTTGTCCCAATAAAACAGGACCGGTCCCAGGCTGAGTTTCATCTGGCCTCCCTCATTGCCATGATCGATGGTAAGCGCCCAGGGTGGTCTGGCTGCCTTCCGACAAACCGGCCAGCACCTGGCGCCATTCTTCCCGCACCCGGAATCGTTGCGGCGCAGCCCGGTGGGCATCCAGTGCGGCGCGCCAGACCCGGGTCACTTGTTCGACGTAGGCCGGGCTGCGCTGGCGGCCTTCGATCTTGACTGCCTCAACGCCGATGGCCGTCAGCTCCGGCAGCAGGTCCAGAGTGTCGAGGCTGGTGGGTTCTTCCAGGGCATGGAAGCGCTTGCCGCCGACCAGGAAGCGGCCCTTGCACAGGGTTGGGTAACCGGCCGGTTCTTCAGGGGTGTAGCGGTCGATCAGCACCTCGCTCAAGCGTGCGCTCAGGCCATCGGCGTCCTCGCTCCAGCGTACTGCCTTGGCCGGCGAACACACGCCGCACAGGTTCGGCGACTCACCGGTGATGTAGGAGGACAAGTGACAACGGCCCTCGGCCATGATGCACAAGCTGCCGAAACCGAAGACTTCGATTGGCACTGGGCTGGCCGCAGCTACCTGCCGCACCTGGGCCAGGGACAGCACCCGAGGCAGTACCGCACGCCGAATGCCGTAACGCTCGGCGTAAAAAGCCAGTGCCGCCGCATGGGTCGCCGAACCTTGTACCGACAGATGCAGGGCCAATTGCGGATGGCGCTGGCTGGCGTAACCGAGCACGCCGGGGTCGGCGGCGATCAGGGCGTCGACGCCCAGATCGGCGGCGCGATCCACCGCGCGCTGCCAGCGCTCCCAGCCCTTGGGTTGCGGGTAGGTGTTGACCGCCACGTAGAGTTTGCGTTGGTGCTGGCGGATGTGCGCGACCGCCGCGTCGAACTGCTTGTCGTCCATATTCAGACCGGCGAAGTGCCGGGCGTTGGTGTCATCGCGAAAGCCGACATAGACGGCATCGGCGCCTTGGCGCACAGCCGCTTTGAGGGCAGGCAGATTCCCTGCCGGGCAAACCAGTTGCATGGGGCATCCTCATGAGATAACTCGGAGCGCCGCCAGTCTAGTCAGCTCGTGGGCGGCGACCTTGACGACAATCAATTGCCGTCACTGCATCAGGCTGGCGAACGGCAAGTACATCACCGTGTCGTGCATACGCACATGCGCCTGGCACTCGACCACCGCCAGGCCATCGGCCCAGCATGCGGCAGCCAACATCGCCGAACTTTGCTGGGGATGCAGCTCGACACACAGCGAACCATCGGCACTCGGGACCAGTTTCGCCCGCAGGTACTGCCGCCGGCGGTTGGGCTTTGGCCAGTCAAACCCGGCCGGCACCTGCAACGGGACGGGCAATACTTCGTCCATGCCTTGGGCCCGGAACAGGAACGGGCGCACGATGATCAACGCGGTAATCAGCGCTGCCGATGGGTTACCTGGCAGACCGATCCAGGGTTTGCCGGCCACTTCGCCAAAGGCCAGCGGTTTGCCCGGCTGGATTGCCAGGCGCCACAGATCAATGCTGCCCAGCGCTTCGATGGCTTGTTTGAGGTGATCCTCCTCGCCCACCGAAACGCCGCCGGAGGTCAGCAGCAAGTCACACTCGGCCGCCGCCAGACCCAAGGCCTGGCGACTGGCAAGCAGTTTGTCGGGCATGGAGCCATAGTCATGCACGTCCATACCCCAACCGCGCAGCAGTGCCGCGAGGCTATGGCGATTGCTGTTGTAGACCTGCCCCGGTGCCAACGCTTCGCCCGGTTCGCGCAGTTCATCGCCGCTGCTGAGCAGGCCCACCTGCAAGGGCCGATAGACCTCCACCCGCGCAATCCCGGCGCCGGCCAGCAACCCCAGTTCCTGGGCGCGCAAGCGCTTGCCGGCAGGAAGCAAAAGGTCTCCTCGGCGCATTTCCTCGCCTTCCTTGCGCACATGGTCCCCGTCATTGACCGGTGGCAACCAGACCCGCTCGCCTTCTACCCGACAGCTCTCCTGAGGCACCACGGTGTCTGCCCCCGGCGGCAGCGGCGCGCCAGTGAAAATCCGTACTGCCTGTCCCGGCTGCAGCGGTTTATTCGCTGCCTGCCCGGCGGCAATGCGCCCGACCAGGGTCAGTGAGCCACCGACAGCTGGCAGGTCAGCGGCCCGCAGGGCGTAGCCGTCCATGGCGCTGTTGTCCCAGGGAGGCAAGTTCATGGGGCTGCGGATGTCTGTCGCCAGTACCCGGCCCAGAGCCTGGTCCAGCGCCACCTGTTGCACCGGAGGTGGCAGCGGTGCCTGATCCAGCAGGTACTGGATGGCTTCATCCACCGGCATCAGCGCGCCACTCTCACAGACGCTGCTACACGCGCCGCCGCTCATGAGCGCGTCCCACAAGGCTCAACGACAACGCCTGGCTGCGGTTTGAGATGGGGAGTGAAATTGCAGGGACCAGTGCGGCGGTCCAGTTGACCGGCCAGGATCTGTTCCCAACCGGTTCGACACGCCCCCGGCGAACCCGGCAGGCAGCACACCAGTACGCCGTTGCTCATGCCCGCCAATGCCCGTGATTGCAGGCTGGACATGCCGATCTCCGCCAGTGACACCTGCCGGAACAGCTCACCAAAACCGTCCACCTGCTTGTCCAGCAGCGGCAGCACCGCCTGCGGGGTGTTATCGCGGGCGGTGAAACCGGTGCCGCCGGTCATCAGCACCACTTGCACTTCAGGGGCGGCGATCCATTGCGAGACCTGGGCACGAATCTGGTAGATATCGTCCTTCACCAGCCCGCGGTCGATCAGCACATGCCCGGCCGTTTGCAACAGATCGGCGAGGGTCTGGCCGGAGGTATCGGTCTCGAAGCTACGGGTATCGCTGATGGTCAGCACCGCAATATTCAGCGGTTGAAAGTGGCGTTGCGTCAGATGGGCCATGGTCAGCCGTCCTTATAAAAAAGATGGCCCAGCCTGAACCGCAATCGGGGCCGGGCCTATTCCTCCATGGAGGTACCTCCCTCGGCGCTCCATGCACAAACAATGATCCCCCCGTAGGAGCTGCCGAGCGTAGCGAGGCTGCGATCTTTCCCCGGCCACTTGAGTCTCAAGCGAGGATCAAAAGATCAAAAGATCGCAGCCTGCGGCAGCTCCTACAGTGGCGTTCAGTCAGGGCGCTAGGCGGCTACGCTGCCAGGCGCCATCTTGCAGGCGGTAGTCGAGGCGATCGTGCAGACGGTCGGTGCGGCCTTGCCAGAACTCCAGCCGTTCGGGCCGCAGGCAATAGCCGCCCCAATGTTTGGGACGCGGCACCGGTTGATTGATGAACCGTCGTTCGGTTTGCGCCAGCAGGGTCTCGAGAGTGGCCCGATCGTCCAGCACACGACTTTGCGGCGAGGCCCAGGCGCCAAGACGGCTGGCCAGGGGGCGGGAAATGAAATAGGCGTCCGAGAGCCCGGGATCGAGTTTGTGGACCTGGCCTTCAACGCGCACTTGCCGTTCCAGCCCCGGCCAGAAAAAGGTCATGGCTGCCCACGGACTGATCGCCAGGTCCTGGCCCTTGCCGCTGTCATAGTTGCCGAAAAATGTGAAACCTTCATCGCTGAACCCCTTGAGCAACAAGATCCGGCAATGCGGCCGGCCCTGCCCGTCCACGGTCGCCAGGGCCATGCTGTTGGCTTCCACCGGAGGGCTTTCGGTGTCGCGCGCTTGTTGCATCCATAACCCGAACAGGACCATTGGGTCATCCGGTGCCTGGGTTTCATCCAACCCGTCCAGGGTGTACTGACGCCGCATTTTGGCCAGGGAAAGGGGCATGACGGTGATCTCCACAATGAATTTGCTCCAGTGTGGGTTCTGCCGTGATGGCTGGCCTTGATCGTTGTCAATGGCGGACCTTGTGTTGAACGTGCCGATGCCATCGCGAGCAGGCTCGCTCCCACAGGGGATTTTGGGTGCAGGGAAACCGTAAACCACCACAAGCCCCTGTGGGAGCAAAGCTTGCTCGCGATGACTGAGGCACATTCAGCATTGATGCAAGCTGACTCACCGCTATCGCGAGCAAGCTTTGCTCCCACAGAGGAGCCCCGGCGTGACTGATTGATAAGGAACGTCGACGCTACTTGAGCCCCAACCGCCGCGCCAGTTTATGCAGGTTGCTCGGGTCGACCTCCAGCAGCCGCGCTGCGCCGGCCCAGTTTTGCCCGCAACGCTCCAGGGCGTTGAGAATCGCCTGGCGCTGGCAAGTGTCGACAGCGTCATTCAACGGCTGGACCGGTCCAGCGGCGACCTCTGGAGACTGTTCAAGTGTCGCGTGGGCCGTGGCTCCGCTGGCACTGACGTCCAAGTCCAGCACCTGCGGCTCCAGGGTCATGATCAGGCTACGACTGGCTCCGCGACTGAGTTGCTTCAACGCCGCGCGACTGATCACGTGTTCCAACTCCCGCACATTGCCCGGCCAGGAGTACGCCAGCAGCGCCTGTTCGGCCGCCGGTGACAGGCGCAACCCACGCAGGCCCAGACGTGTGCGGTTCAGTTCGAGGAAGTGTCCGGCCAGCATCAACACGTCATGACCGCGTTCACGCAGCGGCGGGATCGGCACCGGATAGACCGAGAGCCGGTGATACAAGTCGGCGCGAAACAGTCCGTCGCGAATGCTGTCCGGCAGATGGCGGTTGGTGGCGGCGATGATCCGCACATCGACGTGCAGCGGCTTGTCTGCCCCCAGGCGCTGGATCTCGCCGTTTTGCAAGGTGCGCAGCAACTTGGCCTGCACGCTCAACGGCAATTCGCCCACCTCGTCGAGAAACAGCGTGCCGCCATTGGCCGCGTCGAAGCGCCCGGCGCGGTCGGTCGTAGCGCCGGAGAATGCCCCTTTGACGTGGCCGAACAGTTCGCTTTCGGCCAGGGACTCGGGCAATGCCGCGCAATTGACCTGCACCAGCGGCTTGTGGCTGCGCCGGGACAGGCGATGCAAACGACGCGCAAACAACTCCTTGCCGACACCGGTTTCGCCCAGCAACAGCACCGGCAGTTCGGAGTCGGCCAGCACGTCCAGCTCGTTGAGCAGTTGATCCAACACCTCGCTACGGCCAAGGATCTCGCCCTCCTCGGCCGGCAGCCGGACATCCGGCAGATCACTGCGCGAGGCCCGCAGGCTGCGGTTTTCCTGCTCGAGCCGGGTCACCCGCACCGCCGCTTCGATCTGCAAGGTGCAGCGTTTGAGTTCCTCCCTTGCGCAGCTGTCGAAGGTCCCGGCGTGCAAGGCATCCAGGGTGATCGCGCCCCAGAGCCGCCCTTCCACGTACAGGCTCACGCCCATGCAGTCATGCACCGGCAGCGGCTCGCCGACGTGGTTGTCGAGCAAACCGTCATAAGGGTCGGGCAAGCGGCTGTCGGGCTCGAACCAGGTAGGTTCGCGCGAAGCCATGATCGCCGCCAGGCGCGGATGCTGGGCGATCACGAACCGACGGCCGAGCGCCTCGTGCACCAGGCCTATGGTGGCGACGGGTCTGAGGCTGTCGTCGTCCAGACGCAACAATCCTACGGCGCCACAGCTGAAGTATTCGCGCAGGGTCTGTACCAGGCGTTGGAATCGAACGGCATTGGGCAGCTCGACGATCAGGTCGGCGGCCAGGCTTTCACGCAGCATGGTAATGATGACCCTCCAGGGTTCGTTTGACCCCTTGCAGCCAGGGTGAGAATCACCCTGGCAAATAGCTAGTCGTTAATATTCAAGCATTTAAATCTGGCACGCCGGCTGCAAAGTCCGCTTATCTGTCCCTGCCGGGATTCAACCCAAGGAAACATGATGAGCCTCGATCTGCTGGAACAAAGCCTCGGCCAACTGGCCTGCGACATTCCCGGTGCCACCCGTACCTTCCATCACTACAACCTCGACTTCTGTTGCGGCGGGCAAAAATCCTTGCGCGAGGCGGCGCTGGGCAAAGGCCTGAACCCGCTGCTGATCGCCGATGCCCTGCGCACCCTGCAAGCCGCCGGGGAGCTGGGCCATGACTGGCGCGACGAACCCCAGGCGCTGTTGATCGCCCACATCCTGGAACGCTACCACGCCCGCCACCGCGAACAGCTGCCGGAATTGATCCGTCTGGCCCGTCGCGTCGAGATGGTCCATGGCGCCCGGGCCAGTTGCCCCGTCGGCCTGGCCGATCACTTGCAGGACATGTATCAGGAACTCGAAGGCCACATGCTCAAGGAGGAGCAGGTGCTGTTCCCGATGCTGCAACAAGGCCTGGGTGAACGGGCCGCGGCGCCGATCCAGGTGCTGCGCTACGAACACGACCAGCACGGTGAAGCGCTGGAGACCATGCTCGCCCTGACCGACCAGATCACCCCGCCCTCCGATGCCTGCAACACCTGGCGCGCCCTGTATCGCGGGCTGGTGGAGTTTCGTGACGACCTGATGCAGCACATCCATCTGGAAAACAATGTGTTGTTCGTCAATGCGATCGAGCCTGCCCGCTAGCCCTCCAACATCACTCATCATCCCGCAGGGCGCTACTCTTGTGGGAGCTACTCTTGTAGGAGCTACCTCTGTGGGAGCCTACCCCTGTGGGAGCCTACCCCTGTGGGAGCCTACCCCTGTGGGAGCAAAGCTTGCTCGCGATGGCGATTGATCAGTCAACATTGATACCGCCTGACACTGCGCCATCGCGAGCAAGCTTTGCTCCCACAGGTGTTTGTTGCTCCCACTGGCATTTGTTACTCCCACAGGTGTTTGTTGCTCCCACTGGCATTTGTTGCTCCCATAGAGGTTTGTTGCTCCCACAGGCGTTTGTTGCTCTCATCCCGACTCAAAACTGCCAATAGAACATGCCTTTGGCCAACACCACGATCAGCACCATGTGCCCCAGGATACTGCGGCGCAGCCAACAGGCCCGGCGGGGTGTCAGGCGACCGCTCTTGAGCCAATACGCCAGCCACAGATAGTGCCCGATGATACTCAGGGCCAGCAGGATCTTGAGGCTCAGCAGCAGACCAAAGCTGTTGTTCAAAGGCTGGCTCAAGGCGCCGCGATGCTGCCAGGCCAGGCCGATCCCGGCGCCGTACAGCAACAGCACCACGCCGTGCAGCACGTGCCGCGAGCGCTGGGCGATCGCCTGGTCGGCGGCGTTGCGGGCGCCTTCGGCCAATGGCCTGCGGGCGGCATGCCAGATACACACCTCGAAAAACAGCGTGCCAATGAACGCGATGGCCGCCAACAAGTGGATCACCAGCAAGACGCCATACATCATTGATTATCTCCGTACAGTCGGCTCATCCCGGATGCCCATCCACGCGGGCCTGCAACAGCATCGGGCCATAACGCCAGGCGTAGAGCCCGAATGCCAGGGTCCAGCACAGCCCCGCCAGCCACAGCGCGGCCAACGGGAACAGCAGCACCAGCAGCACTCGGCTCAGGCATGCCAGGTTCAGCAGGACGAACGCCAGAGTCATGCCGGCCGGCGGTTCCAGGGCTCGCCCGGTATGGCCCAGGCTGACGCGGGCGATCATCGCCAGGATCAACCCGGCCATGGCGCCGATGGACAAGCTATGCACCGCCAGGCTCGGGTTCAGGGCGACGCCGAAGTGCCACAGCGCCATGCCCAGGCAAGCCAGCGCCAGCCAGGCGTACGCCAGGTGCAGCGACCACAGCAGCGGCACCCGCCACAAACCCCGATCATGCCAACGCACCAGTCGCACCCCATGCCCTACCGCCAGCGCGGCGAACAACAGGCCAACCCAGAGGCTGGCCGACAGCGCCGGACCGAAGGCATACAGCAGCGCCACCAATGCCGACCCCGCCAGTAACAGGCGATCGAGCCACGGCCAGGGGGCAACGCCCTCTACCCGGCCCAAACCGCGCTGGGTAAAGAAAGGAATCACCCGCCCGCCGATCAGCCCCATCATCGCCGCTACCAACCACAGGCCAGTGAGCACGCTTTGGCGCTGCAAACCTTCGTCATGCTGCACCAGACCGTACACGGATAACGCGTCAGCGGCGGCCAACAGCAGCAAGACCAGCACAATCGGGTAATTGCGCTTCTGCCGTACGCGCCACAACGTCATGCCCATCAACGCCGCAACCGCCAGGGCGAAACCCAGCTCCAGCACCGTCAGCAATGGCCAGGGCGCATCCACCAGCCAGGCCAGTCGCGCGCCCAGCCATAACAACGCCAGTGCCGCCAGGCGCTTGCCGCTCAGCCCTGGGGTACCTGTCCAGGTCTGCACCGCCGTCAACAGAAACCCGGCAATGATCGCCAGGCCGAAGCCGAACAACAGCTCATGACGGTGCCAGGCCAACCAACCGCCGGCCGGTTGCCAGGCCGACAGCCTTCCGGTGAACGCAGCCAGCCACAACGGTATGACCAACAACGCAAGCACACACCCGGCCAGGAAAAACGGCCGAAATGCCAGCCGCCACAACGGCAGGATGGCCATGGCCTTGCGACGGTCAAGCACTTGCATACACCACTCCTTTACCTCGTCATGGGACTGGCCCACTGACGAGGGGTCAACAATCAGGGTTCGAATGATCCGCTATCGGCGCTGACGGGCCTTGTCTCAGATCAAGCCAGCCTGCCTCGCCCCTGTACTTGCAAGGGGCTTGCCGAAACCGATCGGGGCGCACACCCCACTCAATAAAACATCTGCTTATCCCTTGTGGGGGCGAGCCTGCTCGCGATGAGGCCGGTCCGCTCGACATCACCTCTAACTGTCGGCCGCCATCGCGAGCAGGCTCGCTCCCACAAATGGCTATCAATCGGGTAAATATGACCCTGTCGTGGTGATTATCACCCTAACAGCGCAGGGTCATTTATACCCATCCAACAGTAAGGCCCCACAAATCAACGGCTGCGGGCATGGCCCGTCTCTTGCTCTGGCAGGGCACAGACTTTCTTTTGCCGGGGTTTTCCATGAAGTACGTCGCGCTGCCGCTTACCTGGTTCGTCCTGCTCTCTTGCGTCGTGGCGCTGGCCAGCGGCCTGTCCCTGAGTCTCGTCTGAACCCGATTAATTTTCCCTGCCATACAAGGACTCATGCCATGGTGCTCCACCGTGTTCATCACCAGATTCTGCGCAGTCATCATCTGTTCGAGCCGTTGAACGAAGAACAGCTCGACGAACTGATGAGTACCAGCCAATTGCTGAATGTCGACCGGGGCGAACCGCTGTTCCGCCAAGGCGAACCGGCGCAGGCGTTTTACTTCGTGATCTCCGGCGCGGTGAAAATCTACCGGTTGACGCCGGACGGCCAGGAAAAAGTCTTTGAGGTGATCGGCGAGCGCCAGACCTTCGCTGAAGCCATGATGCTGATGGACACGCCGAACTACGTTGCTTGCGCAGAAGCCGTTGGGCCAACCCAGCTGTATCGCCTGTCCAATGCCACGTACATGCGTCTTTTGCAAAGTAACAGTCGGTTGACCTTCGCCCTGCTCGGCAAACTTTGTGTGCGCCTGCACCAACGGGTCAACGAGATTGAAACCCTGTCGCTGAAGAACGCCACCCACCGCGTGGTGCGCTACCTGCTGACGCAACTGGTGCGCCTGCAAACCGTGGACAGCCAGTTCGAGTTGCCCATGGCCAAGCAACTGATCGCCGGGCACCTGTCGATCCAGCCAGAAACCTTCTCGCGGATCATCCGCCGGCTGATCGATGAAAAGATCATCACCCAGGACGGTCGCCAGATCGCCATTCTCGACCGTCTGCGCCTGGAACATTTCGAATGAGCGCGCAACCCACCTGCCTGTATTGCCAACACGCCAACACCGCCAATGAAACCGAATGTCGCCAGTGCGGCATGCCGCTGCCGGCCGAGGCAGCGCTGGCCGGCGAGCGCCGGCTGCGGCGCTTCACCTGGTTCTGTGTCGGCCTGACGATATTCTGCATCGGCATGTTTTTCTGGTTACCCCGCAGCATCGCTTGAACCCTCAATCCTGAGTCAACTGCCGGTACAACTGCGGCAAACGCAGCGGCAGTTGTTCCGGCTGACGGATCAAGGTGTAGCCATTGGCGCCGAACATGTACGGCAGGTAATCCCCGGCTTCACGATCGATGGTGATGCAAAACGGCGTCAGCCCCTGGCGCCGGGCCTCCAGCACCGCCTGGCGGGTGTCCTCCACGCCATAGCGTCCTTCATAGAGATCCAGGTCGTTGGGTTTGCCATCGCTCACCAGCAACAACAACTTGCGTCGCCGCTTGCACCCTTCCAGACGTTGGGTGGCCTGGCGAATGGCGGCGCCCATGCGCGTGTAGTAACCGGGCCTGAGGCCCTGGATCCGGCCTCGGGTGTGGTCGTCATAGCCTTGGTTGAACGCCTTGATCTCGTGCATCCGCACCTGTTGTCGGCGCAGTGAAGAAAACCCGTACAAGGCAAAATCATCGCCCAGCACCGACAGGGTTTCACCGAACAGCAGCAGGCTGTCGCGGATCACGTCGATCACCCTGTGTTCGTCGTTGAGGTGGGCATCGGTGGACATCGACAGATCGGCCAACAGCAGGCAAGCCAGGTCGCGGCGGGTCTGGCGCTGTTCCATGAACAGGCCACGTTCGCTGCACTGGCCGTGCTGGCGCTCGACGTGAAAATCCAGCCAGGCTTGCAGGTCCAGCTCCGAACCCTGGGCTTGCTGGCGCAGCCATTGTCGATCGTTGCGCAGGTGCTCGAACTGGCGCCGCAAACGCTGGGCCGAGGCGCGCAGGCGGGCCGGCAGCGGCTGAGGCTCGCAGTCCCGGGGAATGAAAGTCTGCACGCTGACGAAATCGTCCTGGAGGCGTTGCTTGCGGTAGTCCCATTCCGGCAACAGGATGCCCGCGCCGAGGGGTATGTCATCCACATCGGCCGGCGGCAGGTCCAGGTGCAGCTTCAAGCCGCCGCCCTTGCGCAGGCGGGTACGCGACAAGGTCAATTGGTCCAGGTCCTCGGCGACTCGCGCCGCGTCCGGGTCTTCGCTGTCGTCCGCCCAGCGATCCAGGTCCACGTGTTCGGTCCAACTGAACAGGTTCTCCAGGCGCACGATCAGCAACCCACCGTCACGGGTGGCGTCATCGATGCGCTCGGCGCGCTTGCGACCGCCCTGCTGCTCACCCGGCGGCGTGGCCAGGTATTGCTCGGACTCCTCGAGGTTGGCCGCCTGGGGATTGCCCAGATGCTGGGGCGGATACAGCCACAGCGGCAGCGGCCAGGCGGCCCGCTCGCTGCGTGGAAAATGCTCGACGCTGCCCGGTTCGCGCAAGGCCTGACACAGCGCGCGCTCCAGGGCCGCTTCAGCCGGGGGCAACGATTGTGGATCAGGGCGCAAGGACAGATGCGCATCCACCAGCCGCCGATATCGGCTACGCAGCGCCGGATAATGCCCCAGCAGCGCTTGGGTCCAGCGCTGGTTGTCCCGCCCCCAATGCTTCATTGGCCCCGATTGTGCGGCCAGCAACGCCAGCCAGCGGTACAGCTCTTCGTTCAATCCGGCATCGGGAAACGCCGCCAGGTTCGCCGGCAGACGCAGGTTGTCGCCATCGCACCAGGCCAGTGGCACTTGCTTGCAGGTACCGGCGATCTGCTGCAACAGGTTGCGGCGCAGCAACAGGTCGCGGTCGCTGACGGCTTCCACACCCAGGTGTGGAGCGCCACCGGTGGCACGAAACAGCACGTGTAGAGCGCGTTGCCGGGGGATCAACTCCACCCGTGCTTCGGGAAAATCCACACTGGCGCGGCGGGTGATGAAGCGGTGCCAGACACTGCCGACCCACTCTTCCAGTTCAAGGGTGAATGCCATGGTTATTTCCTCTTCAACCTCTATCCACTAAACCCCGCACCGCCCTGTTGGGCTGAGCCCGTAGGAGCTGTCGAGCGAAGCGAGGCTGCGATCTTTCCCATGACACTTGAGTCTAAAGCGTCATGGGAAAGATCAAGATCAAAAGATCGCAGCCTTCGGCAGCTCCTACGAAGGCACCACCGCTGCCGGGGCGCGCAACGCGGCGCGGCCACGTTGGCGGAAACTGAACAGGTAGCAGAGCAGTCCGGCCAGGAACCCGACGCCGCTGACCAGACGCGCCCAGAACAGCGGCATCAAATGATCCATCGTCGCCATGAACGGCAAGGCGCTGCCGTCCGTCATCCAGCGTTGCAACCACACCTGGACGACACCGGCGGCGGTGAGGAACAAGGTGATCATCACCATCGACAGGGTCATCAGCCAGAAGCCCCAGATTTCCAGGCGCTGCGAGCGCTCATCCGCTGCTTCACCCAACCCGCGCAGGCGCGGCATGGCGTAGCTGATCAGCGTCATGACGATCATCGCGTAGGCACCGTAGAAGGCCAGGTGTCCGTGGGCTGCGGTCAGTTGCGAACCGTGGGTGTAGAAGTTCACCGGTGCCAGGGTATGCAGGAACCCCCAGACGCCCGCACCGAAGAACGCGGTGACCGTGGTGCCCTTGGCCCACAAGGTGGCGGCGCGGTTGGGGTGTTGCCGGCGACGGTTCTTCACCATGCTGAAGGCGAAGATCACCATTGCCAGGAACGGCAACGGTTCCAGCGCGGAGAAGATCGACCCGACCCACAACCAGACCTCGGGTGCGCCAATCCAGAAGAAGTGGTGACCGGTGCCGATGATCCCGGTAATCAGGGCCATGGCGATGATCACGTAGAGCCACTTCTCGACCACTTCGCGGTCCACGCCAGTCACCTTGATCAGTACAAAGGCGAGCATCGAACCCATGATCAGTTCCCAGACGCCTTCAACCCAAAGATGCACCACCCACCACCAGTAATACTTGTCGCGGACAAGGTTTTCCGGGTTGTAGAAGGAGAACAGGAAGAACACCGCCAGGCCGATCAGCCCGGTCATCATCACCATGCTGACCGTGGTCTTGCGGCCCTTGAGCATGGTCATGCCGATGTTGTAGAGAAAACCCAGGCAGACCACCACGATGCCCATTTTGGTAATCGTCGGTTGCTCCAGGAATTCACGGCCCATGGTTGGCAACAGGTCGTTACCGGTGACTTTCGCCAACGTGGCATAGGGCACCGCCAGGTAGCCCAGGATCGTCAGCACCCCGGCGGCGGCGAACACCCAGAACAGCACGATCGCCAGCTTCGGACTGTGCAGCTCCCGGTCGGCTTCCTCGGGTATCAGGTAATACGCCGCGCCCATGAAGCCAAACAGCAGCCAGACGATCAGCAGGTTGGTGTGGACCATGCGGGCCACGTTGAAGGGAATCAGCGGGAACAGGAAGTCGCCGACCACGTATTGCAGCCCCATGATCAAACCGAACAACACTTGCCCCAGGAACAACATCAGGGCAAACACGAAGTAAGGTTTGGCGACGGCCTGCGAGGCGAATTTCAGATGCGGATTAGCCATGCTCATCTCTCAGCCCTCCTTGTTTGGCGGCCAGCCATTGGTGTTGATTTTCGAACTCCACTTGAGGAATTCGGCGATGTCGTCGACTTCCTGTTCGCTGAGGTTGAACTGCGGCATGGCGCGACGGCCGGGGACGTTCAGCGGCTGCATTTTCATCCAGGCCTGCAGGAACGGCGTGAAGGCTTCCTCGCCACCGCGGCGGTTGACCACATTGCCCAGCTCCGGCGCAAAATACGCGCCCTCGCCCAGCAAGGTGTGGCAGCCGATGCAGTTGTTGCGCTCCCAGACGCCCTTGCCGCGTATCACCGATTCGCTCAATTGCGCCTGGTTGCTGCGTTCTGGAAAGGTCTGTTCCGAGTGGTAGGTCAGGGCCAGGAATATCAGGAAAAAGAACACGCTTCCCCCGAAATAAATATTCCTGGCCATGCCTTTGGTGAAGGTATCTGACATGGTCACTTCCTCATTGCTTGGCGTGTCCATTCTAGGAAGCGAGGGTCCAGAACCCGCTTGATGGCGATCAAGAATCTCCGATGGTTTTGGTGGGTTGTTCCAGCACAGCCAAGAAGTCAGGTGAGCTGTTGTGGCGATGGAGCTTGCTCCCTCGCCACAGGGGGTGTGTCGGGATTCAGAGCGCGAACGAGATCAAAATCGCGAGCAGCGCTGCCCAGCTCAACACCAACCGCCGCCACAATCGCGGCGCATGGCGCAGTTCCATGAAGCCATCGGCGATTAACCAGGCCTTGGTCACCGCGACCGCCAGGATGGCGATGGAAACCAGCCCGGTGGCAGCGACCTGGCCCAGGGCAACCGTGCCGATGCTCAGCACGGCCAGTGTCATCCAGCAGACGATCAAGACACGGGAAACGGACATGAGCACCTCCGCTCAACCGAGAATGTAGACAACCGGAAACAGCAGCACCCAGACCAGGTCCACCATGTGCCAATAGAGCACGCCGGACTCCAGCCCGCTGCACTGCCGCGAGCCGTAGCGACGCCGCCGGCAACCTTCGGCCAGCCAGGCGAGGATCACCATGCCCAGCAGCACGTGCAGGAAATGAAACGCCGTGAGGATCCAGTACAACGTAAAAAAGGTGTTGTGCTCCAGCCCGAGGCCGTTGGCCAACAGGTGGCTGTACTCAATGAGCTTGAGCGCCACGTAGCCGCCGGCAACCAGCAAGGCCAGCCACAACAGGAGCGCCGCTTGGCGTGGCCGGTCCTGCCGGACTTGCTCCTGGGCCAAGGCGGCAAACAGCCCGGCGCTCAGCAGGCTGAGGGTCATCGCCAGGCCGGTGGAGCGATCCAGCAATTGCCGGCCTTCGCTGAACAACGGCGGATTCAATGCCTGGGCGACGGCGAACGCGAGGATCAGCAAGGCAAACACCGTCAGCTCGGCGAGGATGAAAAACCACATTGCCAGATCCCCTGGCAAACGCCGGGTGGACAGCGCAGCGGCTTCAGCCGAAGTGGACATCGACCACATCCATCAGCGCGGCAACGGTCTGCGGGTCGTCGCTCAACGGCTCGGCCAGACAGGCCAGACAGGCCTGGCGCGGGTCCATGCCGGCCCCGATCATGCGCGCGGCGAAAATCAGCAGGCGCGTCGAGGCCACCTCCTCCAGGTCGTGCTGATCGAGCCGGCGCAGGGCCTGCCCCAATCGCACCACCTGGGTCGCCAGAGCCATCTCCACCCTGGCCTCGCGGGCAACGATGCGTTCTTCATCGGCAACCGAGGGATAGCCGAAGCGCATCGCCACGAAACGCTGGCGGGTGCTGGGTTTCATGCCCTTGAGCAAGTTCTGGTAACCGGGGTTGTATGACACCACCAACATGAACGAAGGCGGTGCCTGGAGCACCTCGCCGGTGCGCTCCAGGTATAGCTGCCGGCGATCATCGGCCAAGGGGTGCAACACCACTGCGGTGTCCTGGCGCGCTTCCACCACCTCGTCCAGATAACAGATACCGCCCTCGCGCACCGCTCGGGTCAGCGGTCCGTCTTGCCACCAGGTGCCCTGGGCGCCGATCAGGTGACGACCCACCAGGTCGGCCGCGCTCAGGTCATCGTGACAGGCCACCGTGTACAGCGGCAATTTCAGACGGTGAGCCATGTGCTGGACAAAACGGGTCTTGCCGCAACCGGTAGGGCCTTTGATCAGCACCGGCATACCGTGCCGCCAGGCCTCTTCGAACAACGCCAGCTCGTTGTCCTGGGGTTGGTAGAAAGGTTCGGCCGGGTGTTCGAGGGTGTGGATAGCGTTCATGGCATGACCTGATCAGATAACACGATTGCCAGCCACGCTACGGGCCCCTGCGACAACCTGGCAAGGGCTGTGGCGGGCAAACTTGATCGCCGTCAAGCGGGTAACCACCGGCCTGGGCATAGCCTTGCAGCGCACCAAGAATCTGCGCACCGAACCTCAATTGCAGGGCTGCGCAGGTCATGCCTGAGGAGAAATGGAATGCTGATCAGCCACAAAAAATCGTGGGTCATGGGGGTCGGGGCGCTGTGTACGGCGCTGGCTGCACTCAATGCCTTCGCCAACCCACCCGCTGCGCCGCAACACGCCCGCATGGTCAAGACCGAAGGCGCGCCAGACTTGAGCCAGGCCGATTTCGACTCGGCCAAGCAAATCTACTTCCAGCGCTGCGCCGGTTGTCACGGTGTACTGCGCAAGGGCGCCACCGGTAAACCGCTGACACCCGACATCACCCAAGGCCGCGGCCAAGCCTATCTGGAGGCGCTGATTACCTACGGTTCAGCCGCCGGCATGCCCAACTGGGGCACCTCCAATGCCTTGACCAAAGACCAGATCACGGTGATGGCCAAATTCATCCAGCACACTCCGCCCACCCCACCGGAATGGGGCATGGCCGAAACCCTCAAGACCTGGAAGGTGCTGGTCAAACCCGAAGACCGGCCCACCCGGCAACTCAATTCACTCAACCTGCAAAACCTGTTTTCAGTCACCCTGCGCGACGACGGCAAGATCGCCCTGGTCGACGGCGACAGCAAAAAGATCGTCAAACTGATCGACACCGGTTACGCGGTGCACATTTCGCGCATCTCCGCGTCCGGGCGTTATCTGCTGGTGATCGGCCGGGACGCCAAGATCGACATGATCGACCTGTGGCCGCAAGAGCCGACCAAGGTGGCCGAGATCAAAGTGGGTATCGAGGCCCGCTCGGTGGAAACCTCCAAGTTCAAGGGCTACGAAGACAAGTACACCATCGCCGGCTCCTATTGGCCGCCGCAGTTCACCATCATGGACGGCGAGACCCTGGAGCCCAGGCAGATCGTCTCGACTCGCGGCATGACCGTCGATACCCAGCAATATCACCCCGAACCCCGGGTTGCAGCGATCATCGCGTCACATGAATGGCCGGAGTTCATCGTCAACGTCAAGGAAACCGGCAAGGTGATGCTGGTCAACTATCAGGACATCAAGAACCTCACCATCACCAGCATCGACGCCGCACCGTTCCTGCATGACGGCGGCTGGGACAGCAGCCATCGCTATTTCATGACGGCGGCGAACAACTCCAACCAGGTTGCAGTCATCGACTCCAGGGAGCGCAAGCTCACCGCCCTGGTGGATGTCGGTAAAACCCCGCACCCGGGACGCGGCGCCAACTTCAACCACCCACTCTACGGTCCGGTCTGGGCTACCAGCCACCTGGGCGATGCCGGCGTCTCGCTGATCGGCACCGACCCGGTCAAGCATCCGCAATATGCCTGGAAACAGGTCGCATCACTCCAGGGCCAGGGCGGCGGTTCGCTGTTCATCAAGACCCACCCCAAGTCCCGCCACCTGTATGTCGACACCACCCTGAGTCCCGACACCAAGCTCAGCCAATCGGTGGCGGTGTTCGACATCGACAAACTCGACGCCGGCTACACCGTGCTGCCGATTGCCGAGTACGCCGGTATCAAGAAGGGCGCGATGCGGGTGGTGCAACCGGAATACAACAAGGCCGGCGATGAGGTCTGGTTCTCGGTCTGGAGCGGCCAGGAAGACGAGTCGGCGCTGGTGGTAATCGATGACAAGACCCTCAAGCTCAAGAGTGTGATCAAGGACAAGCGCCTGATAACCCCTACCGGAAAATTCAACGTTTACAACACCCAACACGACATCTATTGAGCTCCATCAATAAGAGGAAAAACCATGAAGCCTATTCTGATTGCCCTGACCTTGAGTGCCGCATTCAGCCTGCAACCGGCGCTGGCCCAGGACGGCCCGACGCTGTTCAAGAGCAAACCCTGTAGCGCCTGTCACTCCATTGACACCAAGTTGGTAGGGCCGGCGCTCAAGGAGGTGGCGGCAAAAAATGCCGGCGTCGCTGGAGCGCAAGAACTGTTGGCCAAGCACATCAAGGAAGGCACGCAAGGAAACTGGGGGCCGATGCCGATGCCAGCCAATCCAGTGACCGATGAAGAAGCCAAGATCCTCGCGGCGTGGGTCTTGACCCTTAAGTAACGCTGATTAAGAGCATCTCCCTGTGGCGAGGGGATTTATGTGGGAGCAAGGCTTGCCCGCGAGGGGGGCGAGATCAAGGCGTCTGTTTCGCGAGCAAGCTTTGCTCCCACATAAACCCCCGCACCACAGGGGGCGCGCTCGGCTTTATTTCTTGATCAGGAGGACGTCATGGAACGACACCGCTTTACCGCCTCAATGACCACCCTCCTCTTGGTTTTTTCCACCTGCGTGCTGGCGGCTCCCGATCACCAGCGCCAGGCGCAACTGCAACACCTGCTGGTCCAGGACTGCGGCGCCTGCCACGGCCTGCACCTGACTGGCGGCCTCGGCCCACCCCTGACCCGTGATGCCCTTGCCGGAAAAACCCGCGACAGTCTCATCGCCACCGTCACCCAGGGACGGCCCGGCAGCGCCATGCCCGGTTGGGCACCGCTGCTCGGTCCCGACGATATTCGCTGGTTGGTGGACCGGCTCCTTCAAGGAGTTCCTGCCTCATGATTCGATCTCTGCTGTCTCTCACCACCTGCGTGCTGTTGCTCTCCGCTTGTGCCCAGCCACCGCTGCGCGGCAGCGGCGACTTGGGCGTGGTGGTGGAGCGTGCCACCGGCAGCCTGCAAATCATCGAAAGCGACACCCGCACCGCCCTGGCCCGCGTCGAAGGGCTGGGGGATCTGTCGCACGCCTCGGTGGTGTTTTCCCGCGACCAACGTTTTGCCTATGTATTTGGCCGCGATGGCGGGTTGAGCAAGGTCGACCTGCTGCGCGCACGCATTGACCGCCGCATCATTCAGGGCGGCAACAGCATCGGCGGCGCGATCAGCCAGGACGGCAAGCTGATTGCCGTCTCCAACTACGAACCCGGCGGCGTCAAGGTATTCGACGCGCAGACACTGGAACAGGTCGCGGACATCCCGGCCACACCACTGCCCGACGGACAGAAACGTTCGCGGGTGGTCGGCCTGGTGGACGCGCCGGGGCAGCGCTTCGTATTCAGCCTGTTCGACACCGGCGAAATCTGGACCGCCGATTTCAGCCAAAGCCAAACGCCACACATCGAACGCTTCACCGCCATCGGTCGGCAACCCTATGACGCGCTGATTACGCCGGACGGGCGTTATTACATGGCCGGGCTGTTTGGTGAAGACGGCATGGCGCAACTTGACCTCTGGTACCCGGAGCGTGGCGTGAAACGGGTGCTGGGCCAGTACGGGCGCGGCGAGGCGAGGCTCCCGGTATACAAGATGCCCCACCTGGAAGGCTGGGCCCTGGCCGATCAACAGGCGTTTGTGCCCGCCGTTGGACACCATCAAGTGCTGGTGATGGACGCCCGCACCTGGCAAACGGTCGACGCCATCGCCGTGGCCGGCCAGCCGGTGTTTGTCACGGCGCGTCCCGATGGCCGACAGCTGTGGGTCAACTTCGCCTATCCGGACAACGACCGGGTGCAGGTCATCGACACCCAGACTCACGCCATCATCGCCGACCTGCGACCAGGGCCTGCGGTGCTGCACATGGAATTCACCGCACGGGGCGACCAGGTGTGGCTGTCCGCCCGCGATGGCGGTGAGGTGCAGGTCTGGGATCCGTATCGACTCGAACGCCTGAGCAGCCTGCCCGCATTGAGCCCCAGCGGCATCTTCTTCAGCAGCCGTGCGCACAAACCGGGGTACTGACCATGACACCAAGCCCACTCGCCCGCCGCCTGATCGATCAGTTCCAGCATGGCCTGCCGTTGTGCGCCGAACCCTATCGGGCAATGGCCGAAGCCCTGGGTTGCAGCGAAGCCCAGGTGATCGATTGCCTGCAGCACCTGCAACTGGCCGGCACCCTGTCGCGGATCGGTCCGGTGTTCGAACACAGCCGAGCCGGGGCCAGCACCCTCGCCGCCCTGGCAGTGCCCGTGGACCGATTGCACCAGGTCGCGGCACGCGTCAGCCAATACCCGGAAGTCAATCACAACTACGCCCGGGAACATCGCTACAACCTGTGGTTCGTGCTGACCGGTCCTGATCGTGCCCACCTGGACAACATTCTCCGGGAACTGGAAGACGACACCGGCCTCACGCCACTGGACCTGCCCATGCTGACCGCTTACCGCATCGACCTGGGCTTTGCCCTGGAGGCTACCTCATGAACACGCCCCTGAGTGAACACCAGGCACTGCAACTGCGCCGTCTGCTGGAAACCGGCCTGCCCCTGACATCACGCCCCTTCCAGGCCCTGGCCGAGCAGATCGACGCCAGCGAACAACAGGTTCTCGACCAGATGCAGCACTGGCATGAACAAGGCCTGTTCCGCCGCGTCGGCCTGGTGGTCAATCACCGCGCATTGGGCTTTGCCGCCAACGCCATACTAGTGCTGGACGTACCGGATGCATTGGTCGATGAAGTCGGTCGCCGCCTCGGCCAGGCGCCGGGCATCAGCCTTTGCTATCAACGACCACGACGCCTGCCCCAGTGGCAATACAACCTGTTCTGCATGATCCACGGTCGCCAGCGCGACCGTGTCGAGGCCCAGGTCCAGGCGCTGCTTGAAGAACACCTGCTGGACGACCTGCCCCGCCAGTTGCTGTTCAGCACGCACCTGTTCAAGCAATGCGGCGGGCGTTTCGCCGCACCGGCCGGAGCCCGTATCGATGGATGACCTGGACCGACGCCTGATCAATCGCCTGCAACTGGGTTTGCCGCTGGTACGCCATCCCTGGCAGGCATTGGCCGATGAACTGGAGAGCAACAGTACCGAACTGCTCGATCGGCTGCACGAGTTGCTCAACGACGGCGTACTCACCCGCTTCGGCCCGATGTTCGACATCGACCGCCTGGGCGGCGCGTTCACCCTGGCGGCGCTGGCGGTGCCCGAACCGCGTTTCGAGACCATCGCCGAGCTGCTCGCGACCATGCCCGAAGTGGCCCACAACTACCGCCGCGAGCACACCTGGAACATGTGGTTCGTGCTTGCTTGCCCCAGCGAACAGGCGATCAGCGACACCTTGTTGCGTATCGAACGCCTGACCGGCCTGGAGCCGCTGAACCTGCCCAAGGAGGAGACCTACCATGTCGGCCTGTATTTCCCGGTCTGAGCCGTTGCCGCAAACGCCACCTCACCCGGATGAAACGCCTTTGGCCCTGCGGCTGGTGGAACTGACCCAGGACGGCCTGCCCTTGCTCGAAGATCCCTGGGCCTGGCTGGCCGAGCAACTGGGGCTGAACGTGGAATCGACCCTCGACCTGCTCAAGCGCTTGCAGGCCGAAGGCGCGATCCGTCGCATCGCCGCGGTGCCCAATCACTATCGCCTGGGTTATCGCCACAACGGCATGACTGTCTGGGATGTGGCCGATGCCGATGTGCCGCGCTTGGGCGCGTTGCTGGGTGCGCAGCCATTTGTCAGCCATTGCTACCGCCGCCCGCGCCGGGCCGGTTGGCGCTACAACCTGTTTGCCATGGTCCATGGCCGCAGCCGCGAGGAAATCGACAGCTACCGCGAGCACCTGCGCTATCTGCTGGGTGACGCCTGTAGCGCCGACGACATGCTGGTGAGCAGCCGCATCCTGAAGAAGACCGGCCTGCGCCTGTCGCCTGAGGGAGCAAAGCTTGCTCGCGAAACAGCCGCCTCGGTTTCTGAGGGACCGCATCGGCTTCATCGCGGGCAAGCATTGCTCCCACAACGAAGGAGCGACTTATGTTGAGGATCAGCCACTACCTGCGCGCCCTGGCCGGTCAATGTCCCGCGCCGCGTGTTGCACCACCGGGCAGCACACGGCCGCCGGTGGTGATCTGGAATCTGCTCAGGCGCTGTAACCTGACCTGTAAACACTGCTACGCCACCTCGGCCGACAGCGTGTTTCGCGATGAGCTGGACACGTCGGCGGCGCTCAAGGTCATCGACGATTTGCATGACGCGGGCGTACGGGTATTGATCCTGTCCGGCGGCGAGCCATTGCTGCGCGAAGACCTGTTCCAGCTCAGCGCCTATGCCCGGTCCAAGGGGTTTTTCCTGGCACTGTCCACCAACGGCACGCTGATCGACTCGAGCAACATCGAGCAGATCGAGGCGGCGAACTTCGATTATGTGGGCATCAGCATCGACGGACTGGAAGCCACTCACGACGCCTTCCGCCAGCTCAAAGGCAGTTTCGCCCGTTCCATGGCGGCCGTCAGATTGTGTCGCGAACGAGGGATCCGGGTCGGATTGCGCACCACCCTGACCCAGCAAAACCACGCCCAGTTACCGCGACTGCTGGATCTGATGACTGAATACGACGTGCAGAAATTCTACCTGTCGCACCTCAACTACAGCGGTCGCGGCAAGCGCAGTCGCCAGCTCGACGCCCGGCAACAGATGAGCCGCGAGGCCATGACCCTGATCTTCGAGCGGGCCTGGAGCGACATCCTGCACGGTCGCGACTCGGACTTCGTCAGCGGTAACAACGACGCCGATGCGGTGCTGTTGCTGCAATGGGTAGCCTCACGCCTGCCCCATCACTACGCCGAACTGGAACGCATGCTCAAGGCTTGGGGCGGCAATGCCTCGGGCAGCGGCATTGCCAACATCGACAACACCGGTGAGGTGCACCCCGACACTTACTGGTGGCAGCACTCGGTGGGTAACGTGCGCCGGACGCCCTTTCGCACACTCTGGCTGGAACGTCCCGACGCTCTGCTGCAAAAACTGCGCGAGCATCCGCGCACCGTGGGTGGCCGCTGCGGACAGTGTCGTTGGCTGGCCATCTGCAACGGCAACACCCGCACGCGCGCCTGGGCCGACGGCGACCTGTGGGGCCAGGACCCCGGCTGCCACCTCAGCGATGACGAAATCGGCTTGCACGCGCTCCCCAGCACTTTGATTCCCAGCGTTGCACTGCCCTGCGCCCGATAACCCGACGGCGAACCTGATGATGAACCAAGGAAGTCCCATGTCTGCCTCTATCGTTCTGCCCGCTGCCCTGCAATCGTCCTTCAGATCGGGGGAAGTCGCGCTGGTCGGCGCCGGTCCCGGTGACCCGGGCTTGCTGACGTTGCGCGCCTGGAGCCTGTTGATGCAGGCCGACGCGGTGGTCTACGACCGCCTGATCAGTGCACAACTGCTGGGGTTGATCCCGCTGACCTGCGCCCGGCACTACGTCGGCAAGGCCGCCGGTTGCCACAGCCTGCCCCAGGCGCAGATCAACCAATTGCTGGCCGACCTCGCGGATCAGGGCCAGCGGGTGGTCCGGCTCAAGGGCGGCGACCCGTTCATCTTCGGTCGCGGTGCCGAAGAGCTGGAATACTTGCTGGCGCGTGGCATCGATTGTCAGGTGGTGCCCGGTATCACTGCCGCATCCGGTTGCAGCGCCTACGCCGGCATTCCGCTGACCCATCGCGACCTGGTCAACTCCTGCCGTTTCATCACCGGCCACTTGCAGCGCGAAGGTGATTTGAACCTGCCGTGGCAAAGCCTGGCGGATGACAGCCAGACCCTGGTGTTCTACATGGGCTTGTCGAACCTGGGCAGCATTGCCGCACGGTTGATGGCTGCTGGCCTGGCCGCTGATACTCCGGCGGCGTTGATCAGCAACGGCACTCGCCCCGACCAGCAAGTGCTTCGTGGCACCCTGCAACAACTGCCGGCCATGGCACTGGATTGCGTCGAAGGTCTGCCGACATTGACGGTGATCGGTAAGGTGGTCGGTTTGTTTGCCCAGCAACCGATGCAGCATCCGGCTCGCGTTCATCCCAAACCCCAGGCTTTGAAGGTGGCGCTATGAAGCGCATCGGGCTTGCAATGCTGTGGATCGGTACGAGCCATGGCGCCGTTACCACCGGCGCCGACCTGGAACAGGCCGAGCGCAATTACCAGCAGCTCTGCCAACAATGCCACGGCGTGAACCGCATCGGCGGCGCCGGGCCGGCGTTACTGCCCCAGAGCCTGGGCCGGATCAAGCCCGGCGAAATTCGCCAGGTGATCGAAAATGGCCGCCCCGCCAGTCAGATGGCGGCCTTCGGTACGCTGCTGGAGCCTGCACAAATCGACGCCCTGGCGCTTTATCTCCAGCGTCCGCCCAACTGGAATGAAGAGGCTATTCGCCAAAGTCATCGGGTGCTGGTGGACGGCGCCACATTGCCCGACCAGCCGCAACACCGGGCCGACCCGCTGAACCTGTTCGTGGTGGTGGAAGCCGGCAATCATCACGTCGCGGTGGTCGACGGGGATCGCTTCGAGGTGCTCGCGCGCTTCGCCTCGCACTTTGCAGTGCATGGCGGACCGAAGTTTTCCCCGGACGGGCGTTTTGTCTACCTGGCGTCGCGCGATGGCTGGATCAGTCTGTATGACCTGCACAACCTCAAGCTGATCGCCGAGGTGCGGGCCGGGCTCAACACCCGCAACCTGGCGGTGAGCAAGGACGGTCGCTGGGTGCTGGTGGGCAACTCGCTGCCCGGCAACCTGGCGGTGCTGGATGCCCGGGACTTGTCACTGGTCAAGACGATCGCGACGCTGGGCAGTGATGGTCAGGCTTCGCGGGTCAGCGCGGTCTATACCGCTGCGCCGCGCAACAGCTTCATCGTCGCACTGAAGGATGTGAACGAGGTTTGGGAACTGTCCACCGGCCCGAACCCGGACTTCGTGCCCAGGCGCATCGAGGTCCAGGATCATCTGGATGACTTTTCCTTCTCCCCCGACTATCGCCAGTTGCTCGCCACCTCGCGCAAGGCCCAGGGTGGACAGGTGATCGACCTCGACAGTGGCCAGGTGGTCAGCGACATCAGCCTGCCGGGCATGCCGCACCTGGGCTCGGGCACCTATTGGAAGCGCGATGGCCGCTGGGTGTTCGCGACCCCTAACATCAGCAAAGGACTGGTGTCGGTGATCGACATCAACACCTGGAAAGTCATCAGGCAGATCCCTACCCTCGGGCCGGGTTTCTTCCTGCGCAGCCATGCCAACTCCCGCTATGCCTGGACCGATGTATTTTTCGCCGCAGGCAACGATGCCATCCACCTGATCGACAAACAAACCCTGGAAATCGCCCACACCTTGCGCCCCATGCCCGGCAAAACCGCCGCCCACGTCGAATTTACCCATGACGGCCGTTACCTGCTGTTGAGCATCTGGGACACCGACGGCGCGCTGATCGTCTACGACAGCAACACCCTCAAGGAAATCAAACGCCTGCCCATGAACAAACCTTCAGGCAAATACAACGTTGGCAACAAGATCGAATTTGCCGAAGGTACGTCTCACTGAGCGAGCGAACCTGCTCCCGCTCGGTCCTGTAGGAGCTGGCGAAGCCTGCGATCTTTTGATCTTGATCTTTCACTTGAGGCTCAAGTGGTTGGGAAAAGATCGCAGCCTCGTTGCACTCGACAGCTCCTACATAACTCCTACATAGCTCCTACGCGGCTCTAACACAGCATCTACGCTCCTCATCGGGAGCAGGTTGCTGGTTCAATGACTCATCAGCGACATGGCGGTTGCCTGTCCTAGCAGCTTCTGATCGATGTCTTCCAGACGCAGCACCCGGCCGCCGGTCGCGCTGGCGAGTTTTTCCGCCGCCTGGGCGTCGGCGAACGTGGCCAGGACGACGCCCATGGCGCCCTTGAGCCTGGAGCCGACGACGAAATAGGCGGTCCGGGCATCGATCAGGTGCTCATCATCCGGGGCGTTCCAGTGGCTGCGCCCCATGTCGTGGACGTACAACTTGACGTCAGCCCGATGATTCTCCGGCTGCAGCCACCAACCGAGCATCTCGGCCGGCGAGCAGAACTTCTTCACGCCGCTGGCGGTCGCTGCGGCGCCCTTGGGTCCGGGAAAATCCGTGATGACCATGCCGCAGACATGGCACTCGTCACTGGGATGGAACGCCAGCGCCGCCTTTGAGGCCGGTGGCGACTCAGTCTTGCCGCATGCCACCAGCGCCAGGCACACCAACACCCCGGCCATGACTCGGCCCGCCCTCGAATACAGCCTGTTCATCGTTACATGCTCCCTCTATCAAGATCAGAAATCACGGGCACCGACGGTTGAACAACCGATAGGCCAGCCACAACGGCACAGCCATCCACAACCACAGGCACAGCCAAAGCCAAGGCCCGGGCACCGGCAGGTCGCTGCCCAGGGTCAGCACTGCCGCGCCGCTGGAACCGGCGTCGAACCCCGACAGGTTGATCAGCCGATACACATCGGTGGGGTTGAACAGCAACAGCCACGGCAGCAGGTCCGGACTGAACCGGCCTTCGCTCAGCACCAGCAGTGCCAGCAACGCCAGGTCAAACACCAGCACGAAGAAAAACCACACGCCCAGCGCCAGCCCGGCGGCGGTGGATTTCTCCGCCGACAGACTGCTCAGCACATAGGCCAGCCCCAAAAAAACCCAACCCAACAGCGTGCTGGAGACGATGAAGCGGCCAAAGGCCCAGAGCAGCAGACTCAGCTCGATATCGTCCACCAGCAGGCCGATGGCGAACATCGCGCAACCAAAGCCGATCAGGGTCGCCAGTGCCAGGATCAGGCCGTGACCGACAAACTTGCCCAGCAGCAACTGGCCGCGCCCCAACGGATACGTCAGCAACAGCAGCAAGGTGCCGTTCTCGTCTTCGCCGACAATCGCGTCATAGGCCAGCAACAAGGCGATCAATGGCATCAGGAACGTTGCCAGGCTGGCCAGGCTCGCCACCGTCGCCGGCACCGAGGTAAAACCCAGTTGGCCGGACGCCGCCGCGCCAAGCCAGGCGATGCCGATGGCCAGTACGGCGAACAACAGACTGATCGCCAACAACCAGCGGTTGCGCAAGCCGTCACTGAATTCCTTGCGGGCCATGTTCCAGATCGGGTTCATGAACCGGCCTCCTCGGTCGCCGCGCGAACCATGTAATGGCGGTACAAATCTTCCAGGGACGGCGGTTTGATCTCGACATCCGTCGGATCATCCTGGGCCAGTAACTGGCGCAGCAATTTGAGTTTGCTGCCATCCGGCGCGGACACCTGCAGCCCTTGCGCGCCCCAACCTTGGGTGGCATGCCCTTCGCTACGCCAATGCTGGCGAAGCCAATCGGCCCGTGACAGACCCGACGCGCGGATCAACGTCGGCAGCCCCGCGTCCTCGCGCAACCGGTCCAGGCTGCCCAGCGCCAACAGACGACCTTGAGTGAGAATTGCGGCGCGGTTGATGTGAGCTTCCACGCCAGGCAAGACGTGAGAACAAAGAATGATGCTGGTGCCCTGCCAGCGCAGGCGATCGAGCAGTTGATAGAGGTCCTGGGTGGCGATGGGGTCCAGGCCGACGGTCGGTTCGTCCAGCAATAGCAGCCGCGGCTGGCCGAGCAAGGCCTGGGCCAGCCCCAGGCGTTGGCGCATGCCCTTGGAGTAGGTGCGCACGCGCCGCCGGGCCGCTTGCGCCAGCCCGACCTCCTCCAGCAAGCGGTCGATCTGTTCTGGCGCCGCGCCCTTGAGCCGGGCGAAATGGCGCAAGGTTTCCAGCCCGCTCAACTGCGGGTAGAACATCACGTTCTCCGGCAGGTAACCGAGCATTCGGCGCACGCCCGGATCACTCGGCTCGCGGCCAAATACCCGCACCTGACCCTCACTGGCCCGCAGCAGACCGAGTATCAGTTTCATGGTCGTGGTCTTGCCCGCACCGTTGTGCCCGAACAGGCCGAGCACTTCGCCCTGGGCCAGGTTCAGGTTCAGCTCGCGCAACACGGCGACATTGCCGTAGCGCTGACTGACGCCTTCGATCTCGACGACGTTCAAGACGCGTCCTCCTGAGCACTGTTGCGTGGTGGGGGCTGGAGCGGCGCGTGCATCAATGGATGGCTGTCCATCACCCCCGGGGATTTCATGACCGGGAACGCCCGCTGTACCCAGCGCAGCAGTTCGATACCCGGACTGTTCATCAACAGCCGTACCTGGGGGTACAGCCACAGCAGGCGATCGACGTTGTCGTTCGGTTCATAGGCCACGTCTCCCAGCCCGTCGCCGTTGCGATCCCAACCCAGGTAATCGCTCCAGTAATTGCCGCGCCCGTCCACCGACCATTCCTGCAACCGTGTGGCCACGTATTTGACCTGGCGCTGGTTGCCGGCGAAAACGTTGCCGGCGATGCGGTTGTCCTCCGAGCCGGCGGTCAGGTGGATGCCCACCGCGCTGCGCTCGAAATGATTGCCTTCAATGCGGTTGAACAACGAGTTGTAAATGAACAGGGCCTTGCCCTCGGCACCGGTGATCATGGTGTCACCGGTGGACCCGTCGCGAACATCGCTGACGACGTTGTCGCGCAGGGTGGAATAGGTGATGTAGTTCATCAGGATCCCGTAGTTCTGATCCTGTTCGGAGCGGTTGCCGATGACCGTCAGTTGCCGGCTTTGCATCAAGGCATAACCGGTGCGGGTGCGCCGGGTGACGTTGCCCAACAGACGGTTATCGTTGGCGAACATGTAATGCACGCCGTAGCGCAGGTCCTCCAGGACGTTGCCCTCAAGCAGGTTGCCGTTGGAGGTGTCGATGTAAATGCCGTCGCGGGTCTCGCGTACGTGGTTGCCGATGACCCGGGCACCGTGTACCGCGTACAAGTGAATGCCGTTACCCCGGTCCTGGGAGCGCAGCCCGGGATCGCCTTGGATGCGGTTGTCGATCAGGCTGACATCCCGCGCGCCATCGACCCAGATCCCGAAGCCTTGGCCCTGCAGGCGGTTGCCACGAACCACCGCCCCCTGGGCGCCAGGCTGGATGAACACCGCGGCATTCATGGCCGTGAGGTCATGCCCCCAGTCGAGGAAGGTGCAGCCCTGGACCTGAACGTTGGGTGCGCGAATGATCAAGGCATTGCCCTGCCCCTTCCCCTGGAATACGGCGTCTGGCGCACACTTCAGGCTCATGGGTTGGTCAATGCTGAACGAGCCGCGGTATTGCCCCGCGGGCAGGCGCCATTGCTGTTCACCGTGGGCCTGTAAAGGCAGGTCGGTGATCGGCTGCGGCGCCGCAAGCGCGCCGCCCGACAGTCCCAGGAGCACCAGGGCAATGACCGGTGCGCGAGCGTAACCCATGGGCCGTTGCTGGTTACCGGTCATTGAACCTGTCTCCTCAATGAGCCGACTCAGGCCTTTTCAACCAGCATGCGCCCGACCATTTCCATGTGCAGGGCGTGGCAGAACCAGCTGCAGTAGTACCAATGCAAACCGGCCTTGTCGGCGATGAAGGTGATGGACGAGGTTTGTTGCGGACTGATCTCCATGCTCACGCCGTGGTTGGTCATGACAAAGCCGTGGGAGACGTCTTCGATCTGGTCGATGTTGGTGATCGTCACCGTCACCTCGTTGCCTTGCTTGACGGTGAACTCCGTCAGGCCATAGGCCGGTGCCATCGAGGTCATGTAGACCCGCACCTTGTTACCATCACGGATGACCTTGTTGTCGGTCTCCAGGTTGATGCCATCCTTCTTGGCCATGACCACGGTTTCGGCGAAGTACGGATCGGTGCGGCTCCAGATCTTCTGGGTCTTGATCTGGTCACGCCGGGCGAGGATGCAGTCATGGGGTTCGGCAAAGGCCGGGCCATCGTGTACCAGCTTCATTTCTTCGCCGGAAATGTCGATCAACTGGTCGTTTTCCGGGTGCAGCGGACCGGTGGGCAGAAAGCGGTCCTTGGAGAATTTGCACAAGACCACCAGCCATTTGCCGTCCGCCTCGCTGGTTTCGGTCAGGGACGCGTGGTTGTGGCCGGGTTGGTACTGCACATCGAGCTTTTGCTTGATGTAGTTGACCTTCTCGCCCTTGTAGGCGCGGATGGCCTCGTCCATGTTCCACTTCACCACCTGACTGTCGATGAACAAGGTGGTGTAGGCATTGCCGCGCCCGTCGAAGGTGGTATGCAACGGTCCCAGGCCCAATTCCGGCTCAGCGATGATCACCTCGCGCGGATCTTTGTAGCGGTCGTCGAACAGGTCATCCAGCCGGTCAATGGCGATCATCGAGACAGTAGGCGACAGCTTGCCGTTAGCAATGAAGTATTTCCCATCCGGTGAGGTATTGAGCCCATGGGGGTTCTTCGGCACCGGAATGTAGCGGGTGAACGCGCTGTCCTTGCCATCGGTTTTACGACCATCGACCACCGGCACCCTGGAGCCGTCCAGGGTGATGAACTTGCCGGCCTTGATCGCCGCTTCGATGCGCTGGATGTTGAACACCACCACCCAGTCGCGCTCGTTGCGCATCATGCCGCCCAGGTCATAGGCCTTCTCGGAGTTGTAGCAGGTGCTGGCGGCGTACTTGCCGGTGTAGTCGGCGTCGGAGTTGTCCAGGTTGCCGTCGACGATCACCTGGAAGGCCATTTCCATTTTTTCGGCGTCGATGGCGTTGAACATCGTGTAGCTGTTCTTGTCTTGCAGGTCGAACGTGCGACCGTCATTGGGGTGCGGAATGACAAATTCGGCGTTGGCGAACACGTACTTGGTGTACGGCACCTTTTGCAGGCGCAGGCCATGAATCGCCTGTACGTTAGGCACGGTGAGAATCTTGTCGCATTTCATGATGTCCAGGCGAATGCGTGCGACCCGGGAATTGGCCTTGTCGTTGATGAACAGGTATTTGCCGTCGTATTTGCCATCGGTCATGGAGATGTGCGGATGATGGCAGTCGCCGTTCTGGTACTTGGCGCTGTCACCCAGGATGCGCTTGCTTTCGTTGGTCAACCCCCAACCGGTGGCCGAGTCGACGTTGAACACCGGAATACGCATCAGCTCGCGCATCGACGGCACACCCAACACCCTCACCTCGCCCTGATGGCCGCCGCTCCAGAAACCGTAATAGTCGTCCAGCTCGCCGGGGCCGACATGCACTTTGGACTTGGCTTCCTTGGCCGCTGCGGCCCAGGACTCACGGCTGAACACCGCGCCACCCAACGCCGTGGCGCCGGCCAGCACCGCGCCGGTCACCGCACTGGTGCCCAAAAAGCCTCGACGGCTGACGCCCCTGGGTTCTTCGACCGCGCCGCTGGTTTCGGTTTTTTTGTCGCTCATGCTGTGTGCTCCATGAAAAATGAAAGGGTCAAGGGACAAGACATTCGGAGGTCTCAAGGCGCCGGGTTCACCTGCACCACGGGAATCAGTTGCGCATCGGTCGCACTTGCCTTGCCGCGCTTTTTGCGCTTGTTAATCAGCGGCGGGCATTTGTTTTCGTTGTGCCAGGTCATCTGGCAATCGAGGCAGTAGTGACATTCGTTGGCGTTGATCCGGCCATCGGGGTGAATCGCCTGAATCTCGCATTCCTTGGCGCACAGCTGGCAGGGGTTGCCACATTCCTTGCGGCGCTTGAGCCAGTCGAACAGCCGCAGCCGGGTCGGCATCGCCAGGGCGGCACCCAGCGGGCAGATGTAGCGGCAATAGACTTTGCGGGTGAACAGGTTGATCACCAGCAGACCCAGCGCATACGCCACGAACCACCACTGACGGTCGAACCTGAGGGTGATGGCGGTCTTGAAGGGTTCCACCTCGGCCAATCGTTCGGCGCTGGACATCGACTCCAGCGAGATGCCGAACAGCACCAGCAAAATGATGTATTTGATTGCCCAGAGTCGCTCGTGGACGGCGAACGGCAGCTCGTACTGCGGCACTTTCAGCTTGCGCGCCAGTTCGTTGAGCAACTCCTGCAGCGCACCGAACGGACACAACCAGCCGCAGAACACCCCACGCCCCCACAGCAGAAGGCTGGCGGCAGTGAACACCCAGAGGATGAAAATCAGCGGGTCGGTGAGGAACAGTTCCCAACGAAAGCCTTCGAACAGGGCATGAACGAAGGTCAGCACATTGACCACCGACAGCTGGGCCAATGCATAACCACCGAGAAACACCACGGTAAACATCAGGTAGCCGCGACGCAGCCAGTGCAGCAGTTTCGGTCGCCGGGCCAGCGCATCCTGGAGGAACAGGATCGCCGTGAGCACCAGCAGGGCCACACCCAGTACGGTGATCTCGAGGCTTTTCTGGTACCAGAGGGTCAACCACATCGGTCGGCTGGCTTCTTCGGCCGCTGCCAATTGCTCAGCCGTCGGCAATGGTCTTTCCAGATAAGGCTCGGGCAGTTGATAAGCCAGTTCGAAGCTGCTGAAGGTGCCGCTGACAGGCCCGGTCTGACGACGCACCAGCAGTTCCAGGCTCCAGGGCGAACCCGGGTCGAAACGGTGGGCGGCGCGGACGATGAAGATCGCCATCTCGTCGAACTCCGGCATGTCCGCCGGCGCTACGTCGTCCAGACGCTGGAAGTCCAGGTCGCGAAAGCTGATGGCGTCGCCGAACTGACGCACCTGCACGCGATCGAAAATGCCGCCGCGCACATACCCTGAGCCCTTGAAGGAATAACGACCACTGCCCATCACGGCGATCGCCTGCTCACCGGGCTTGAGCTCGGCCATCAGCGTGCGGAATTGCGCCTCGCCCAGCAGGTTGCGGCCGATGGTGGGCGGGTTCAGGTGGGTCACATACAGGTCGATGAAGGTGTCGTCTGCTTGCTCGGCGCTGGCGGCTTCGACACCCTCGGCCTCGGTCCCCTTGAAGGACGCGTCCGCCTGGCCGCGGGTCAGGTGCAGGCGACGCACCGCGCCGCTACCGGTCAAGGTCGTCCAGTCGGCGGGTTCGTAAAGGTCTTCACGCACCCGGGCCGGCGCCACCGCCAGCCCCGCGTCACCCTTGACCAGTTCCAGGGAGACCGCGACATCGTGAGCGGCGCGCATGATGACTTCATTGACCACCATCGCCGTCACGGTGGCGCCGGCGATTGCATCCACCGTCACCGCATTCGGGTCACTGGAGTGCCCCACCACCACCCGTTGGTTGACCTTGATGCCGCTGTAGCGGGCGCTGAAAGCGTGGAGCTTTTCTTCGGCAATACCGATCAGCAGAATCGGTTCGTGGTGTTCAAGCACAAAAGCATCGAGGATCACACCGGCCGGGTCAAGGATCACCTGGACGTTGATGGGCTTGCCCGAGTAAGCGGGAATGTCCACAACGTCCAGGCTTTGAAACACGTACCCCAGGACCTTGCCGGCAGCGGACAACCTGCGCACCTTGTACGGCCCTTCGGGGTCGGAGATTGCGTCGGTCTGTTTCAGGACATGGTGAATGCGCTGTTGCGGGGTGTCACCGTAGTCCCTGGCCTGGGCAAGGCTGGTGACCAACAGCAGTAGAACGGACAGTCCATAGAGCCAGAAACGGGATGGATGCAACATCACAAAAGGACGGGTCATGGACGCCAGGTCTTGGGGACAGGATCTTGGCGCTCATGGTAGGGGGCACTCCCCGCTCGGCCCTTGATTGAAATCAACTCGGGAAAATTTGCCTCGGCGAACACACAGGCAGTTCGACGCGGGCACCAGTGCAGATCACGGTGCAGCCGCCCTTGAGGGAGGGTATCCCGGCCTATTTTTATTGCACGAGCCCCCATCAAGCCGGTCGGATACTTGTCAGCGCTGTGACTCAGGCGCCATTCTCCAGTGACGCCGTTACGCAAATGAAGCCTCAATGCGTTGCGCAAACGCGCACCAAGGAACGCTCCATGCCCCAACGCTCCGCTCCCATCGCCCCATTGCCTGAAAACACCGGCTTCGTCCGGGTGCGTGGCGCCCGCGAACACAACCTCAAGAATGTCGACGTCGACATCCCTCGCGATGCCCTGGTGGTATTCACGGGAGTGTCGGGGTCCGGCAAGTCGTCGCTGGCCTTTTCCACGCTTTATGCCGAAGCCCAGCGCCGTTACTTCGAGTCAGTCGCACCTTATGCCCGGCGCCTGATCGACCAGGTGGGCGTGCCGGACGTGGACAGCATCGAAGGCCTGCCGCCAGCGGTGGCCTTGCAACAGCAACGCGGCACCCCCAGCGCACGCTCCTCGGTGGGCAGCGTCACCACCTTGTCGAGCCTGATCCGCATGCTTTACTCCAGGGCCGGGAGCTACCCGGCCGAGCAACCGATGCTCTACGCCGAGGATTTCTCGCCCAACACGCCCCAGGGCGCCTGCGAGCAATGTCATGGCCTGGGTCGGGTCTATGAAGTGACCGAAGCGTCCATGGTCCCGGACCCTTCGCTGACCATCCGTGAGCGCGCCGTGGCGGCCTGGCCCATGGCCTGGCAAGGCCAGAACCTGCGGGACATTCTGGTGACCCTGGGTTATGACGTCGACATCCCCTGGCGCGACCTGCCGAAAAAACAGCGTGACTGGATTCTCTTCACCGAAGAAACCCCCACCGTCCCGGTGTACGCCGGGCTCACCCCGGCCCAGACCCGCACGGCCCTCAAGCGCAAACTCGAACCCAGCTATCAAGGCACGTTCAGCGGCGCCCGACGTTACCTGCTGCACACGTTCATGCACTCCCAAAGCGCCCAGATGCGCAAACGCGTGGCGCAATACATGCGCGCCAGCCCTTGTCCGGTGTGCGAGGGTAAACGCCTCAAGCGCCAGGCGCTGACCGTGACCTTTGCCGGCCTGGACATCGCCGAGCTATCCCACCTGCCGCTGCTGGAACTGGCCGAGGTGCTCAAGGGCGTTGCCGCCCCGGACTATCTGGCACAAGCCGAGGAACCGGGAAAAACCCTTACCCACCAGCAGACCCGAGAGGCCCGCGAGCAGCGCGCCGCCCGCGGTGAGAATCCCCACGCCGGTGGGCCTGATGCACGCCACACGCACAATCTTTCCCTGGAAAAACGCCTGGCCGCCCAACGCATCGCCACTGAGTTGCTGGAGCGCATCGTCACCCTGATCGATCTGGGCCTAGGCTACCTGGCCCTGGAGCGCAGCACGCCGACACTGTCCTCCGGCGAGCTGCAACGCCTGCGCCTGGCGACCCAACTCAACTCCCAGTTGTTCGGCGTGATCTACGTGCTGGACGAACCCTCCGCCGGCCTGCACCCGGCCGACAGTGAAGCGCTGTTCCAGGCTCTGCAACGCCTCAAGGCTTCGGGTAATTCGGTGTTTGTGGTCGAACACGACCTGGACACGATGCGCCGCGCCGACTGGCTCATCGACGTCGGCCCCGACGCGGGTGAACAAGGCGGGAAAATCCTCTACAGCGGCCCACCCGCCGGCCTGCGGCAGGTACCGGAGTCACGCACCCGTGCCTACCTGTTTGCCGAGGACAACGCTACGGGGCGTACGCCTCGGACACCCAAGGACTGGTTACGCCTGGAAGGCATCACCCGCAACAATCTGGACAACCTGAGCGCCGCCTTTCCCCTGGGTTGCTTCAGCGCTGTGACCGGCATTTCCGGCTCGGGCAAATCCAGCCTGGTCAGCCAGGCCCTGCTGGACCTGGTGGGCGGCCATCTAGGCCAGGCCAACCACAACGCCGAAGCCGATGAACAAAGCCTGGAAGATGAACCGCTGCAAACCAGTGGCGGCCACGTCACCGCCGGGCTTGAGGCGGTCAAGCGGCTGGTCCAGGTGGACCAGAAGCCCATCGGCCGCACCCCGCGTTCCAACCTCGCCACCTACACCGGGCTGTTCGATCACGTACGTAAATTGTTCGCCGCCACGCCGCAGGCGCGGGAACTGGGCTTCGATGCCGGACAGTTCTCCTTCAACGTCGCCAAAGGCCGTTGCGAAACCTGCGAGGGCGAGGGCTTCGTCAGCGTCGAGCTGTTGTTCATGCCCAGCGTGTATGCGCCCTGCCCCACATGTCACGGCGATCGCTACAACCCCCAGACCCTTGAAGTGAACTGGCAGGGGCTGAACATCGCTCAGGTGTTGCAACTGACCGTGAACCAGGCGCTTGAGGTGTTTGCCGAGCAGGCATCGGCCAGGCGGTCACTGCAAGTGCTGCAGGATATCGGGCTGGGTTACCTGCGTTTGGGCCAACCGGCCACGGAACTGTCCGGCGGCGAGGCCCAGCGCATCAAACTGGCGACCGAGCTGCAGCGCAAAGCCCGGGGCGCCACCTTGTACGTGCTGGATGAGCCCACCAACGGCTTGCATCCCCAGGACGTGGATCGCTTGCTGGTGCAGTTGAATCGCTTGGTGGACGAAGGCCACAGCGTGGTTGTAGTGGAACATGACATGCGCGTGGTGGCGCAGAGTGATTGGGTCATCGACATCGGCCCGGGCGCTGGAAGCCAGGGCGGAAAAGTCGTGGTATGCGGGGCTCCGGCGAAGGTCGCCGAATGTCAGGAAAGTCGAACGGCGGCCTTTCTGGGCAGAGTGCTGCAGTCCGGAGGTTGAAGTGCAACCTGCCTGGCGCACTCCCTGTGGCAAGGGGATTTATCCCCGCCGCTGCGCAGCAGCGCAGCTCGGCGGGAACGGCCAGCTCTCATCATGACGTCAAACCGTACGCGAATACTGCACCGTCTGGTCCACGCCCAAGTACGCGTCGAAAGCCATGGCCACGTTGCGCATCATCAACTGCCCCTGGGGCAGCAGCACCAGCGAGTCGGGGTGGATCTCCAGCAGTCCGTCGCGCACCAGTTCCTGAAGCCGGACCAGGGCATCGGCAAAGTACGCGTTGAAGCCCACACCGTGACTGATCTGGATCCGGGCGAAATCGATCCGTCCATGGCACATCAATTCGCTGATCACCTCGCGGCGCAACCGATCATCGTCGCTCAGGCGATAGCCTCGCTGCACCGGCAGCAGGTCTTGATCCAGGCGAGCGTAGTACTGGGAAAGCTCCTTGACGTTCTGACCATAGCTGTCACCGACCTTACCGATCGAAGACACACCCAGGCCGATCAAATCGCAATCGGCATGGGTGGAATACCCCTGGAAGTTGCGCTGCAACGTGCCTTGGGCCCGGGCGCGCACCAGCTCATCGTCCGGCAAGGCAAAATGATCCATGCCGATGTAGACATAACCGGCTTCGGTCAGACGATTGATGGTCAGTTCGAGCAACTCCAGCTTGCGCTCCGGCGGCGGCATGTCTTCGGGTCGGATCATCCGTTGCGCCCGCACCCGTTGCGGCAGATGCGCATAGCTGTAGGCGGCGATCCGGTCGGGACGCAGGGCGATGATCTTGCTCAGGGTCACATCGAAACTGGCGATGGTTTGCAGCGGCAAGCCGTAGATCAGATCAACGCTGACGGACTTGAAGCGTGCCACGCGGGCGGCCTCCACCAACTCGACAACCTGTGCCTCGCTCTGCACCCGATTGACCGCGGCCTGCACCTGGGCATCGAAATCCTGGACGCCGAAGCTCAGGCGATTGAACCCCAGCTCGCGCAGCCCCTGGATCTGTTGCGCATCGATAGTGCGGGGATCGACCTCGATGGAAAACTCATGGGCATCGCTGTCATCCATGTCGAACGACTGATGCAGACAGTCCATCAGTTCGGCCAGTTGCTCATGGGTCAGATAGGTCGGTGTACCGCCGCCCAGGTGCAGTTGAGTCAGTTTGCGCGAGCGATCGAACAACGTCGCCTGCAGGGCAATTTCGCGCTTGAGGTACGTCAGGTATTCAGCGGCGCGATGGGTCTTGCGGGTAATGATTTTGTTGCACGCGCAGTAGTAGCAAAGGCTCTGGCAAAACGGGATATGAATGTAGACCGACAAAGGCTTGGGCACCGGGGCCTGGTTACTCAACTCGGCGGCCTGGCGGTATTCATCCATGGCAAACGCCTGATGGAACTGCGGCGCCGTCGGATAGGAGGTGTAGCGCGGTCCCGGACGGTCGTACTTCTCGACCAGGGCGCGATTGAAAGCGGATGCAGCATTCATGATGGGGTCAACCTGTCAAAGGGGCTGGTCAAAGCGCCTGCGTCTTCCGGAGCTGGATCGAACAGATTGCAGATCGCATCCACACTCAGGCGTCCGGCGGGCAAAATGCCGATAAAACGGCTGGTCAATTCGATCAATCCCTTGCTGCGCAACGCCTCCAGCTGCGGCCAGATGGACGCGAAATAATCGCGGAAGACCAGCCCGAAACGCGCTTCGATGGCCGGGATGTCCAGCTCCAGGTCGCAGGAGAGCTGCTCGGTAACGGTCGCCCTGACCAGATCCTGGACCTCACACCGCCAGCCGCGACAGACGGGCAATTGCCCGGCATCCAGTTGCTGGCAGTACTCAAGCAGGTCATCGGTGTTCTGCACGTACAGCTGCTCGATCTGAGTGATGGCCGACAAGCCAAACCCTACGTGGTCACAGCACCCGTGACGGGTAAAACCCTGGCAATTGCGGTGCAGGCGTCCATGTTCCTGGGCGACCGCCAAGTCATCGTCAGCCCTGACGAACTGCCCCAACCCGATGTAGTGATAACCCGCGCCGGTCAGTTGTTCGCAGCAAATCCGGCGCATGGTGTCCATGTCCGACTGGCTGCAAAAGGCACCAGCCGCCCCGGCTTTCTTCGAACGATAACGATAAGGCGCACGGGCATAGTCGAACACGTGCAACCGATCCGGTTCCAGTTCGATCAGCGTCGCCAGTTTCACAGCGAAACTGTGTGGCGTCTGCCAGGCATGGCCATAACCGAGGTCAATGTTGATGGAGCGAAAACCAAAAGTGCGCGCTGCATCGATCAGCGAATGAATCGGTGCCGGGTTCTGGTAGCAATCGACGGACAAATCGCTGTCGACCCCGATGTCGGGAACGCCGATGCTGACATGAGTAAATCCCTGGTCGCGAATCAGGCCCATGGTCGACCAATCGGTGTGGTGCAAGTCCACTTCGATGCTGTGGTCGCCGCTGTCGTATTCGGAAAAGTCGAAGCGCTTGCGAAGATCACTCATCAACCGCCGCAAATGCGTGATCACGGGCGTGCCACCGGTCAGGCAAAACTGCTCGACCCGTCGCCCCGCGCCCAAGTGGCAACCGATCAGTCCCATCTCATACGTCAGGCGTTGCAGATACCCCTCGATCTCCCCGCACTGGCAGACGCTGGCAAGCGGTGAACACGACGCCAGCCTCAAACGCGAAGGCAGATGCACCGCCAGCGACAAGGGCCGGCGCGTCTGGCGACTGTCACGCAACCCTCGAAGCAGGTCGAGCGAGCCCACGCCACTGTGGAACCTTCGCGTACCGATTGGGCAATCGAAATCAGCCACCGCAGGAACATGCCCGGATGGACGCTCGCCGAGGGTTTGGAACAGGTCGAACATGACAATCTCCGAGTGGCTGCGCGGCGACAGTGTCCGACTTATTCCTCCAGGCCACCTTGACCTGTATCAAGCGCCCTTGAAAACGCGCCGTAGCCATTTCACCACGTGGCGTAAAACATGCCCTTGGCCAACAGCACGATCGCCACCAGATGGACAAACACACTGGTATGGATGATCTGGACGTAACGGGCGTTCATGCGTGCGCGCTTGAACAGCCACATGGCCCAGAGGAAATGCCCCAGCACACTGCACGCCAACACAATCTTGAGCCCCAGCAGCAAACCGAACGAGGACGCCAACGGTGACGACAGCACCGCCCAGTACCGCAGCCAGACCATGGCAGCACCTGCACCGAACAGCGTCAGCAACACCCAGGGCATCAACTGCCGGGCACGCCGGCTGATGCCCTGTTCCAGCAGCACCATGACTTTGGCGGGCAGCTGTTTGCGGATGCTCTCCAGGAACAACACCTCGAAAAACACCGTGCCAATGAAAACCAGCGCAGCAAACAGGTGCAATGTCAGAAACAGCGGATAGCTCATGGGCTCCTCGGTCGCCCCTGAATCATCGGGCGATGGTTTACCCGAGGTTATCCCGCGACGTCGGATTGGGGGTTGATGCCAATCAAGGAAAACCGATACCGCACCTGTGGGAGCGAGCCTGCTCGCGATAGCGTCGGTTCGGCTTGCATCCCATCGACTGACACACCGCTATCGCGAGCAGGCTCGCTCCCACACAGGTTGTGCGAACCGAAAAGCGTCAACAGAACGTTACCTGTTGCTGAAGTCGTTCCGACCGTTGATCAGCCCGTTGGTTTTTTTGACGCTCAGCCGATATGCGGTCACAACTTTCGCGTTCCTGTGGGTCATAACTCGGTGGCCGCCGATGGAATATTGGCTTCTACCGTGGTTATAGCCCGATACGGAGATAAGCTCATGATTTTCAATGTACAAAATTTTGGCGCCAAAGGAGATGGCATCACCGACGACACGGCGGCGATACAAAGTGCCATTGATGCGGCGGCGGCCGCAGGCGGCGGGCAGGTGTACATGCCGACCGGGACCTACATCGTTTCGGCCGGCGAGGAACCCTCCGACGGCTGCCTGATGCTCAAGAGCAACGTCTATTTGTACGGCGATGGCATGGGCGAAACCACCGTCAAAGTGGCCGACGGCTCCGACACCAAGATCACCGGCATCATCCGTTCGGCCTACGGTGAGGAAACCCACGACTTCGGCGTCAGCCATCTCACCATCGACGGCAACCGCGACAACACCACCGGCAAGATCGACGGCTGGTTCAACGGCTACATTCCCGGCGAAGAAGGCTACGATTCCAACGTCACCCTCGACAGCGTCGAGATCAAGGATTGCTCCGGGTACGGTTTCGACCCCCACGAGCAGACCGTCAACATGGTCATCAAGAACAGCGTCTCCCATGGCAACGGCCTGGACGGCTTCGTTGCTGACTTTCTCAGCGACAGCACCTTTGAAAACAATGTCGCCTACGACAATGACCGCCACGGTTTCAACGTCGTCACCAGCACCCACGACTTCACCCTCACCAACAACGTTGCCTACAACAACGGCGGCAACGGCATCGTGGTGCAGCGCGGCAGCGAGGACATCCCCTCCCCCAGCAACATCACCATCACCGGCGGCGAGGTGTATGGCAACGGCGGCGAAGGCGTACTGATCAAGCTGTCCAGCGACGTCACCGTCAGCGGCGTCGACATCCACGACAACGCCAGTGCCGGGATTCGCATCTACGGCAGCAATCACGTTGAAGTCATCGACAACACCCTCAACAACAATTCCCTGGGCAACCCCGTACCGGAAATCATCATCCAGTCCTACGACGACACCCTGGGCGTGTCCGGCCGCTACTTCAACGGCAGCGACAACCTCATCCAGGGCAACATCATCAGCGGCAGCGACCTGTCGACCTACGGCGTTGCCGAACGCAACGAAGACGGCACCGACCGCAATGCGATCATCGCCAACACCATCAGTCACACCAGCAAGGGCGCCACACTGGTCTATGGCGACGGCAGCTATGTCAGCGCCACAGTACCGGTGACCACCGTGCAAGGAACCGCCGGCAACGACACCCTGCTGGGCAGCGGCGCCAACGAGCTTTTCTACGGCGGTGCCGGCAATGACACCATCAATGGCGGCGCGGGAGACGACATCCTGGTGGGTGGCGCCGGCATCGACAGACTGACTGGCGGCACCGGGGCCGATACATTCCGCTTCGCCAGCCAGTCCGACAGTTACCGCAACGCCACCACCAGTTTCGATGACACCATCACCGATTTCGACGTCACCCAGGACAAAATCGACCTCGCGGGCCTGGGCTTCACCGGCCTGGGCAATGGCCGTGGCGGCACGTTGCAGATCAGCTACAGCGCCAGCAGCAACCGCACCTACATCAAGGACTACGATGCCGACGCCAGCGGCAACCGTTTCGAGCTGATTCTGTCGGGCAACCTGACCAGCAGCCTGACAGCCAGCAACTTCATCTTCAACCGGGTGGTCACCGGCACCAGCGGCAGTGACTCGCTGATCGGCAGCGAGTCGGCCGACACCCTGCTGGGCCTGGCGGGCAACGACAGCCTCAGTGGTGGCGCGGGCGACGACAAGCTCGACGGCGGTGCCGGCAAGGACACCCTCACCGGTGGCACTGGGGCCGATACCTTTGTGTTCGCCAACCGCCTGGACAGTTACCGCGACTACGACACCGGCGGCGTCAACCTGGGCGATCTGATCACCGACTTCGATGTCAGCGCCGACAAGATCGACCTGTCGGCCATGGGCTTCACCGGCCTTGGCGACGGCAAGAACGACACCGTGTACGTCGTGCTCAACAGCGCCGGGACCAAGACCTACATCAAGTCGCTGACCGCCGACGCCAATGGCAACCGCTTCGAAGTGGCGCTGGAAGGCAACTACCTCGACACATTGACCAGCGCCAATTTTGTCTTCGCCACGGCCTCGCCCACCAACCAGGCGCCAGTGCTGGCCACGCCGCTGCTGGATCAGAACGCGACCGAAAACACGCCCTTCAGCTACGTGGTGCCGGCCACCAGTTTTACCGACCCGGACAACGACAGCCTCAGCTATACCGCGACGCTCGCCAATGGCAGCGCCCTGCCCGGCTGGCTGGTCTTCGATGCCGCCAGCCGCACATTCAGCGGTACGCCAAGCGATACGGCATCGGGCACGTATTCCATACAGGTCACCGCGACCGACGGCAGCAACGCCACGGTCAGCGACAGCTTCACCCTCGCGGTACAGGACGTTCCGGCCGCGCCCATCGTGATCAATGGCACACCGAACAACGACACGTTGACCGGCACCGCGGCCGACGAACAACTGTTTGGTGGCGCTGGTAACGACACGCTCAACGCAGGCGCCGGTAACGACATTCTGGTGGGCGGCACTGGCGTGGACAAACTCACCGGCGGCGCGGGTGCCGACGTATTTCGCTACACCTCCAAACTCGACAGCTACCGCACCAGTTCCACCAGCGCCAGTGACCAGATTCTCGATTTCGATGTGGCCGCCGACAAAATCGATGTATCGGCCCTCGGCTACACCGGTCTGGGCAATGGCCAAGGCGGCACGCTGCTGGTGAGCTACAGCAGTTCGACCAACCGCACCTACCTCAAGGACCTGACCGTCGATGCCAACGGCAACCGCTTCGAAGTGTCGCTGGCAGGTAACCTGGTCAACAGCCTGACCGCCAGTCATTTCGTCTTCGCCGACCAGAACACCCCCAGCAACGTGGCGCCCGTGGTGGTTATCCCCCTGCTCGACCAGAATGCCACCGAAAGTACACCGTTCACCTACACCGTGACCTCCGACAGCTTCAGCGACGCCAACGAGGATGTACTGACCTACACCGCCACCCTGGCCGACGGCAGCGCCCTGCCCACCTGGCTGAACTTCAATGCCAGCAATCTGACGTTCACCGGCACGCCAACCAATACCGCGGCAGGCAACTACAACGTACTGGTCAAGGCCACCGATCCTTCAGGTGCCTCGGTGAGCGACAGCTTCGCCCTGGCAGTGGCCGATGCGCCGGCCAATACCATCACCGGAACCAACAACGCCGAGTCCCTCACCGGCACCGCGGGCGCGGACCTGATCCTCGGCCTGGGTGGCAACGACACGATCAGGGCCGGCACCGGCGCGGACATTGTCGACGGCGGCGCCGGACGCGACTCGTTGTACGGCGGCGACGGCACCGATACCTTCCGCTACACCGACGTGCTCGACAGCTATCGCGACTACGACACCGGCGGCGTCACAGCCACGGACACGATCTACGACTTCACCGTGGGCGTCGACAAGATCGATGTCTCCGGCCTGGGCTTTCTCGGCCTCGGTAATGGCAGCAACGGCACGCTGTACATGACCCTGAACTCGGCCGGCGACAAGACCTATGTCAAATCCAGCGAAGCGGACGCCGACGGCAATCGCTTCGAAATTGCCCTCAGCGGTAACTACCTCGACACCCTGACCGCCGATGACTTCGTGTTCGGCGAGCGCGCCCAACAGGACATCCTCTACCTGCCGACCCTCGGCCAATCCAATGCGCGCCTGCTGCGCATGAGCGAGGACGACGATCAGTCCGGTACCTCGATGCTGGTCAATGACCTGAGCAAGTACACCCCTTATGACGTACGCAGTCAGTTTGACGATGCCGACGGCAATGGCATCGACATCGCGGTGGGTGGCAGTACGGTCAATGGCCTGTCAACCCTGGGCGCCGAGGAGCTCAAGTTGTGCTGGTGGCTAACCGACACCAACCAACCGGGGCCTGCGCTGTTACGCGCCGTGGCGTTGTTGCAGGATCAGCTTGCCGAGCTTCGGGCCATCGACAATGTCACCCTGGGCATCGTCTGGGGCCAGGGCGAGGAAGCGGCCCAGGAAATCGCCCGTGCCTCCGACAAGGAAGCTGCGGCGGCAGCCTACAAGACTGCGACGCTGGCCGTGTTTGATTACCTGCACGCCCAGTTCGGCAGTTTCAATGTGTACCTGATGGAGACCGGGCATTACCAGCAGGACGCGGCGCGCGCCCGTGGCTATTCGGAAGAAAAGATCGCCGACATTGTCGAAGGTGTCGGTTATGTCCGCGCCACCCAGGAGGCCATCGCCGCCGAGCGCGCGGACGTGAAGCTGGCGGTGGACTACACCGACCTGCCTCTGCGCTACGAAGTCGATCCGCTGGTGTATCCCGACGACGTCTGGCACTTGCACGAGGAATCGGCGGAAATCGTTGGCCAGCGCCTGGCCGATTACATCGCCGATGACTTGGGTTTCCAGGGCAATCCTGATGACAACAACAGCGTGCAGGACATATTCGACGACGCCCAAAACGAAGGCGGGATGATTTCCGGCACCGACCAGGCAGACACGCTGGTCGGCAGCTCGGGCAACGACACGCTGGATGGGGACTTGGGCGCCGACAGCCTGACCGGTGGCGACGGTAACGACGTCTATGTGGTCGACAACGCGTTCGACAGCGTGGTGGAAAGCAACACCTCCACCGCGCAGATCGACACGGTGCAGGCCTCGGTCAGTTGGACGTTGGGCGACAACCTGGAGAACCTGGTGCTCACCGGCGTGTCGGACATCGACGGCACCGGCAATGAGCGACGCAACTTCATCACCGGTAATGCCGCCAATAACGTGCTCGATGGCGCCGCCGGGGCGGACAGCATGAGCGGGGGCGATGGCAACGACGCCTATTATGTCGACAACTCCGGCGATACCGTGATCGAAACCAACAGCAATCCGGTGTCCGGCGGGATCGACAGCGTGCACAGCAGCCTGACGGCCTATACCCTCGGCAACCACGTCGAAAACCTGTACATCGATACCCCCGACGCCGCCAACGGCACGGGCAATGCGCTGGATAACACGCTGTTCGCCGGGGCAGGCAACAACGTGCTGGACGGTCGCGATGGCAATGACACGGTGTCGTTCGAACGGGCCATGGCCGGTGTCACGGCCACCCTTTCCACCTCCGCACAACAGAACACCGTGGGTTCGGGACTTGACACCTTCAAGTCTGTCGAGAACCTGACCGGCGGTGCCTACGCCGACAACCTGACGGGTAACAGCGGCGCCAACGTGCTCAACGGTGGGGCGGGCAACGATACGCTGGTGGGTGGCTCGGGCGATGACCGGTTGATCGGCGGCGCAGGCACTGACAGCCTGACCGGCGGCACAGGCGCCGACACTTACGCCTTCGACGTGCTGACGGACATGGGTGTCGGGGCGTTACGCGATGTCATCAGCGGCTTCAAGAGCACGGAGTTCGACCAACTGGACTTCAGCGGGCTGGACGCCAATCCGCTGACCGCCGAGATCGACACGTTCACATTCATTGGCAGCAATGCCTTTGGCGCCGATGCCACCGGACAATTGCGTTTTGCCGATGGCATCCTCTACGGCAGTGTCGATGCCGACGCCAGCGCCGAGTTCGAATTCGAACTGGTGGGCGTCAAGGAGCTGCATGCCAGTGACTTCACCGCCTGACCTGCGGGGGCAGGCCGGTCTATCAACGATCAGGCACCAGGACTCTGGCGGAAACTCACCGCCAGCCGGTTCCAGCTGTTGATGGTGCTGATTGCCAGCGTGAGGTCGACCAGTTCCTCTTCGCTGAACACCGCGCGGGCCAGGGCAAAGACCTCATCCGGCACCTGGCTTTCGGCCAACAGCGTTACCGCTTCGGTCCAGGCCAGGGCGGCGCGTTCGCGGGGGGTAAAAAACCCACTGTCGCGCCACACCGCTACGGCGAACAGGCGCCGCTCACTCTCACCCAGGCGCCGCGCATCCACCGAGTGCATGTCGGTGCAGAACGCACAACCGTTAAGCTGCGAGGCACGGATCTTGACCAGGTTCAGAAGTCCCGGTTCTATACTCAGGCGACTGCTTAGCGCTTCCAGGCCAATCATGGCTTTCATCGCCCTTGGGGACGCACTGTAGTAATCCAGACGCTGGCTCATGGCGAACTCCGTGATGATCTAGACTCGTACGGTAGAACGTGAGCACGTTGCGTGACAGATCCAATGTGTCGAAAAATCCAGGACCATTTCATACCAGACCAATCAACGCAATTTTCTCCACGCAACTTCTATGCAAACACACAATGCGGTTAATCTTGCGCCTTTGAGGGCTAGCGCCACACAATCGCCCAGGAGCGCGCGGGTATGGAACTTCATGTTGTCATCAACGGCCGCAAGGACCTGGCGGGCCAGTTGTACCAACAATTGCGCAGCGCCATCGAAACCGGTCGCCTGGCCGCCGGCACGCAACTGCCGCCCAGCCGCTTGCTCGCTGAACAGTTGGGCGTCTCGCGCAAGACCGTGTCCGACACCTACGCCCAATTGACCTACGAAAATTTCCTCACCGGCATCATCGGCAAAGGCACCTATGTCAATGCGCGCCCGGCCAGAATCGTGCGCAAACAAAGCCACCGGGAACTGGCCGGCGCCGACGTCGTCGAGATTTGGCGCAACATGCCGGACCTGATGCGTCACCCGACAATCGAAGGGGCGCTGCGTTACGACTTCATCGGCGGCGCCACCGGCAAGGGGCAGTTTCCGCTGGACGACTGGCGGCGTTGTACCGCCCACGCCTTGCGCCAGATCGCCAATGCCAAAGGCTTCTACAGCCAGCCCGAGGGCTTGCCGGCGCTGCGCAATGCCATCGCCCGGCATATTGCGTTCTCCCGCGGGGTCAACTGTCAGGACGATGACGTGGTGGTGTGCAACGGCGCACAACAGGCTCTGGACCTGATCTCGCGAGTCTTGACCCGGTCGGGCAGCCTGGTGGCCATGGAGGACCCGGGCTATCCGCCGGCACGCCTGCTGTTTGGCTCCCATGGCGCCACAGTGGCCGGGATACCGGTGGATGAACAGGGCATGCGGGTGGACCTCATTCCCGACGGCACGAGCCTGATTTATGTGACGCCGTCCCACCAGTTTCCCTTGGGCATGCCCATGAGCCAGGCCCGCCGCGAGGCCTTGCTGGCGCGGGCCTACGAGTTGGGGGCAATCATCATCGAGGATGATTACGACAGCGAATTCCGCTACGAAGGCCGGCCCGCCGACTCACTGCAAAGCATGGATGAACGCGGGATCGTGGCCTACGTCGGGACCTTCTCGAAAACGTTGCTGCCGGAGCTGCGCCTCGGTTACGCGATCCTGCCACCCGCGATTCTCGAAGCGGTGATCCTGGCCAAGCGCCTCACCGATCAACACACCTCCACCCTACCCCAGTGGGCATTGGCCAAATTCATCGCCGAGGGCTGCCTGCTCAAGCACATCCGCCGCTGCCACACGCTGTATGCCGGCCGCCGCGAGCGAATCCTGGCACGTATGACCGGGGACCTGTCGCCCTGGTTTGAGGCGGTTCCCACGACCGCTGGTTTCCACCTGGCAGTGCTGTGCAAGGTGCCCATTGATCTGGCGCTGGTGATCGAACTGGCGAAAAAAGCCGAAGTCGGCCTGTACCGCCTCGATGGCTTTTTCAATGAGGCTCCGGTGCGTCCCGGCCTGTTCCTGGGTTTCGGCGCCATCGAAACCCTGGACATCGACATTGCCCTGGACCGCTTGCGGGACATTCTGCAGCAGGTCGCCTGAGCCATTGGACTGGGCATTTATCCGCCCATTGGCTGTTTTAGCCTCGTAATTACAGGCCTATCCTGCAAGGGTCTCGCTGATTGTTGAGTAAATCCCGTCCGACTTGATTCAGGAGCCAGAACAATGACTCGCCAAGTGATCAATACCGTACAGGTCCAAGCCGCCGCTGGTCGCTCGGAAGAACTGGGCCGCCAGTTGCAGAAAATCGTCGAAACCTTGCGCGCGCAGCCAGGGTGCGATGCCTACATGGTTGACCGTTGCCCGGAGGACGGCGACCGCTGGAACGTCAGCGCCCGCTGGCAATCGGAAGCGGCGATGCAAGCCCATTTCAACTGCCCTGAGGTGCAAGGGTTCATCGGCCTGATCGACAACCGCCTGGCTCGAAGCGTGGATTTCAACAGCTGACATTCCGCGCCTGTAGGAGGTGAACTTGTCATTGGGTGGGTCGCGGCATTGGTCTACCCGCCTTCCGAAAGATTGGACGTTTGTTTGCCCCGCCGTGGGGCTTAGGGTGAATCCATCGCCGCGACAGCGCGAAATCACTCAACCCCACGAGGTCATTCCCATGAAAACGCTCTGCCTGATCGCTACCCTGAGTCTGCTGCCTCTGGCCCCGGTCTATGCCCACGAAACCGCGTCCTCGGAAAAGGTCAACGTGCTGCAGGAGAAGATGCTGAAGAACCTGCCCGGTAACAAAGCCATGATGCTGAAGGTCGACTACGCCCCCGGCCAGTCGTCCGTCGCCCACAAACATGAAGGAACGGCCATGGCCTATGTGCTGGAAGGCGCCATCACCTCCCAAGTCAAGGGCGAGCCGGCAACCACCTACAAAGCCGGGGAGTTCTGGTACGAAGCCGCGGGGTCCGAGCACTTGGTTTCGAAAAACGCCAGCTCGACCGAGCCGGCCAAATTGCTGGTGTTCATGGTGATGGGCAAGGATGAGGCGGTGTTGATACCGCTGAAGAACTAACCGGCCACGCCTCTGTGGGAGCAAAGCTTGCTCGCGATAGCGGTCCGTCAGTTGCATCAATACTGTTGATCCAGCGCTATCGCGAGCAAGCTTTGCTCCCACAGTATTTTTACCCAGGGAGCCACCGCACCAATAAAAAAGCCCCGCATCTCTCGATGCGGGGCTCTTTCATTCAACGCAGGATCAGTTGGCCGTTACGACCGCCTGACCACTCAACGCCAGGTCCAGCAATTCGCGGTTGGCGAGGACCTACAAGGCCGGGGAGTTCTGGTACGAAGCCGCGGGGTCCGAGCACCTGGTTTCGAAAAACGCCAGCTCGACCGAGCCGGCCAAATTGCTGGTGTTCATGGTGATGGGCAAGGATGAGGCGGTGTTGATACCGCTGAAGAACTAACCGGCCACGCCTCTGTGGGAGCAAAGCTTGCTCGCGATAGCGGTCCGTCAGTTACATCAATACTGTTGATCCAACGCTATCGCGAGCAAGCTTTGCTCCCACAGCAGTATTTTTACCCAGGGAGCCACCGCACCAATAAAAAAGCCCCGCATCTCTCGATGCGGGGCTCTTTCATTCAACGCAGGATCAGTTGGCCGTTACGACCGCCTGACCACTCAACGCCAGGTCCAGCAATTCGCGGTTGGCGACGACCTACAAGGCCGGGGAGTTCTGGTACGAAGCCGCGGGGTCCGAGCACCTGGTTTCGAAAAACGCCAGCTCGACCGAGCCGGCCAAATTGCTGGTGTTCATGGTGATGGGCAAGGATGAGGCGGTGTTGATACCGCTGAAGAACTAACCGGCCACGCCTCTGTGGGAGCAAAGCTTGCTCGCGATAGCGGTCCGTCAGTTACATCAATACTGTTGATCCAGCGCTATCGCGAGCAAGCTTTGCTCCCACAGCAGTATTTTTACCCAGGGCGCCACCGCACCAATAAAAAAGCCCCGTATCTCTCGATGCGGGGCTCTTTCATTCAACGCAGGATCAGTTGGCCGTTACGACCGCCTGACCACTCAACGCCAGGTCCAGCAATTCGCGGTTGGCAACGACCTACAAAGCCGGGGAGTTCTGGTACGAAGCCGCGGGGTCCGAGCACCTGGTTTCGAAAAACGCCAGCTCGACCGAGCCGGCCAAATTGCTGGTGTTCATGGTGATGGGCAAGGATGAGGCGGTGTTGATACCGCTGAAGAACTAACCGGCCACGCCTCTGTGGGAGCAAAGCTTGCTCGCGATAGCGGTCCGTCAGTTGCATCAATACTGTTGATCCAGCGCTATCGCGAGCAAGCTTTGCTCCCACAGTATTTTTACCCAGGGAGCCACCGCACCAATAAAAAAGCCCCGCATCTCTCGATGCGGGGCTTTTTCATTCAACGCAGGATCAGTTGGCCGTTACGACCGCCTGACCACTCAACGCCAGGTCCAGCAATTCGCGGTTGGCGACGACCTACAAGGCCGGGGAGTTCTGGTACGAAGCCGCGGGGTCCGAGCACTTGGTTTCGAAAAACGCCAGCTCGACCGAGCCGGCCAAATTGCTGGTGTTCATGGTGATGGGCAAGGATGAGGCGGTGTTGATACCGCTGAAGAACTAACCGGCCACGCCTCTGTGGGAGCAAAGCTTGCTCGCGATAGCGGTCCGTCAGTTGCATCAATACTGTTGATCCAGCGCTATCGCGAGCAAGCTTTGCTCCCACAGTATTTTTACCCAGGGAGCCACCGCACCAATAAAAAAGCCCCGCATCTCTCGATGCGGGGCTTTTTTATTCAACGCAGGATCAGTTGGCCGTTACGACCGCCTGACCACTCAACGCCAGGTCCAGCAATTCGCGGTTGGCGACCGCGTACATGGCGTAGTCCGTGCCACTGGCGGCACGGATGTCAACCAGCATGGCGCGCCAGCGCTCGACCATGTCGTTATGCTGTTCCAGCCACAGCGCCAAGCGTGTTTCCACTTCCTGGGTGCCGTCGCCCTGTTGCAGGACCGAAATGGTGATCGCCCGCTGCTGCCAGTCGACGTCATCACGGAACGCTTCACGGGCCAGGGCCTGCCAGTTGTTTTCCACCGGCAGCGCGCTGATCTGTTGCAAGTACCAGGTGATGTCCAGGGCGCTGCCCACGGCGAAGTAGGCCTTGGCCACATCGGCGGCGTTCTGGCCGGTGACATCCGACGCTTCGATGATCGGCAGCAAGGTGTACAGGTGCGTGGTGCCTGCAACCATGCGCGCCAGCAGCTCCGGCACGCCGGCCGCCACGTAGGCCTGGTAACGGGTCTGCCAGCCTTCACGGGTCGGGCCTTCCAGCAGTTCGTCGAGCTTGAGGCCCAACGCCGCCAGGTGCGGACCGAAGTGAGCAACGTCACGGGCAGCGTTCTGCTCGTTACGACGACTGCGCAGGAACCAGCGCGTCGCACGACGGCCCAGGCGCATCAGCTCGTCCATCAGTTCCAGTTGTACGTCGGCCGACACCTGGTGGTCCAGGGCTTCTATTTGGCGGAACCAGTGCGGGAGATGGAAGATGTCCCGCACGATCACATACGCACCCGCCACGTTCGCCGGGCTCATGCCGGTGGACTCTTTGAGCCTTTGAACGAAGGTGATGCCCATGTGGTTGACCAGGTCGTTGGCGATCTGGGTGCTGACGATCTCGCGCTTGAGGCGATGGCGACGCATGGCTTCGGAGAACTTGCTCACCAGCGTCGGCGGAAACGCGGTCTCCATGTCACGGGTCAGGTAATCGTCATCCGGCACCTGGGAGTTGAGCAGCGCCTCCTTGAGGTCGATCTTGCTGTAGGAGATCAGCACAGACAGTTCGGCACGGGTCAGGCCTTGGCCCGCCGCGACACGCTCGGCCAATTGTTCTTCGGCCGGGAGGAACTCGATGGCGCGATCCAGCTTGCCGCGTGCCTCCAGATCGTTCATCAGGCGCTTGTACTCGGCAATGCGCACGAATGCGCGGCGTGCCGCCAGGGACAAGGCCTGGGTCTGCTTGTAGTTGTTGCCCAACACCAGGCCACCGACTTCGTCGGTCATGCTGCCAAGCAACTGGTTGCGTTGCTTCTCGGTCATGTCGCCGGCCTGCACCACTTCGTTGAGCAGGATCTTGATGTTCACTTCGTGGTCGGAGCAGTCCACGCCGCCAGCGTTGTCGATGAAGTCGGTGTTGGTGGCGCCGCCATGCAGGCCGAACTCGACACGACCCAATTGGGTCATGCCCAGGTTGCCGCCCTCGCCCACTACCTTGCAGCGCAGCTCGTCACCGTTCACGCGCAGCGCATCGTTGGCCTTGTCGCCCACATCGGCATGGCTTTCGGTGCTGGCTTTGACGTAAGTGCCGATACCGCCGTTCCACAACAGATCCACTGGCGCCTTGAGCAAGGCGTTGAGCAGCTCGGTCGGGGTCAGTTTATCGGCCTTGATGTCGAAGCGTTCTTTCATCTGTGGCGAGATGGCGATGCTCTTGGCGCTGCGCGAGAAGATACCGCCGCCTTCGGACATGATGCTGGTGTCGTAGTCGGTCCAGGCCGAACGCGGCAGGTCGAACAGACGCTGACGCTCGGCGAAACTGCTGGCAGGCTCCGGGTTCGGGTCGATGAAGATGTGCAGGTGGTTGAACGCTGCGACCAGCTGCAATTTGTCAGACATCAACAGACCGTTACCGAACACGTCGCCGGCCATGTCGCCAACACCTACCACGGTGATGCTGTCTTCCTGGACATTGATACCGCGTTCACGGAAGTGACGCTGAACGCCGACCCACGCGCCCTTGGCGGTGATGCCCATTTTCTTGTGGTCGTAGCCTGCCGATCCGCCAGAGGCGAACGCATCGCCGAGCCAGAAGCCGTAGTCGATGGCAATGCCATTGGCGATGTCGGAGAAGGTCGCGGTGCCCTTGTCCGCCGCCACCACCAGGTACGGATCATCGTCGTCATGACGCACGACGTTGGCCGGCGGCACCAGTGCGCCTTCCTTGAGATTGTCGGTGATGTCCAGCAGACCCGAGATGAAGATGCGGTAGCAGGCGATACCCTCGGCCGCAATTTCATCCCGGCCGCCGCCCAGCGGCAGGCGCCGTGGCAGGAAACCGCCCTTGGCACCGACCGGCACGATCACCGAGTTCTTCACTTGCTGGGCCTTGACCAGGCCGAGCACCTCGGTGCGGTAATCTTCTTCACGATCGGACCAGCGCAGACCACCACGGGCTACGTTGCCGAAGCGCAGATGCACGCCTTCGACCCGTGGCGAGTACACGAAAATCTCGAACTTGGGTACTGGCTTGGGCAGTTCCGGGATCAGGTGCGGATTGAACTTGAAGCTGAAGTAGGACTTGTTCTGACCATTGGCATCGGTCTGGTAGAAGTTGGTCCGCAAGGTGGCCTTGATCAGGTCCAGGTAGCGACGCAGGATACGGTCTTCGTTGAGCACCTGGACGTTGTCCAGCGCCGTGAGGATCGCCTGTTCCAGGCGCACTTGCTTGTCTTCCAGATCGTCGCTGCTGAGCTTGCGGGCCAGGTAGAAGCGGGTCTTGAACAACCGGGTCAGCTCGCGAGCGATGTCGGTGTGGTTGTTCAGGGTGCTGGCGATGTAGCCCAGGTCAAAGCCGAGGCGGATCTGCTTCAGGTAACGGGCGTAGGCGCGCAGCAGCGCTACATCACGCCATGGCAGGCCGGCGGTCAGCACCAGGCGGTTGAATGCATCGTTCTCGGCGTCGCCGCGCACGATGTGGACGAAGGCGTCCTGCAAGGTGTCGTTGAGCTGCTGGATGTCCAGGTCCAGGCCTTCAGCGGCGGTGAACGCGAAGTCATGAATCCAGAACTCGCGGCCATTGGTATGGCGCAGGCGATACGGGAACTCGCCCAACACCCGCAGCCCAAGGTTCTCCAGGATCGGCAGCACGTCGGACAATGCCAGCGGCGTATCGGCGTGATACAGCTTGCAGTGCAGCTCGCGCTGACCGGAGACCTGGCCCAGCGGCTGGTAGAAGCTCATGACCAGCGGATTTTTTTCATTCAGGCTCAACAGGTGCTGCATGTCGACCACGGCCGAGTGCGCGGCAAAACGCTCACGGTAGCCGGCCGGGAAGCCTTTCGGGAAATCGGCCAGTACGTTGGTGCCCTGGGCTTCGCCGAAGCTTTCGATCACCAGGCTGGCGTAGTCGTCCTTCCAGCTGCGGCAGGCCTGCACCACTTCTTTTTCCAGCAATACAGGGTCGATGTCGAGACGGTTCTTCGGGTCCACCCGCAGGATCAGTTGTACACGGGCCAGCACGGATTCGGAGAAGAAGGTCCAGAACTCGCAGTCCGAGGCTTTCAGACGCTCCATCAGCACCTGCTGGATCTTCTGGCGCACTTCGGTGGAATAGATGTCGCGGGGCACATAGGCCAGGCAATAGCAGAAACGGCCGTACGGGTCTTTGCGCAGGAATACCCGGATCTTGTTGCGTTCCTGGATCTGCACGATGGACATCACGGTGCTGAACAGCTCGTCCACCGGCGTCTGGAACAGGTCGTCACGGGGCAGCACTTCGACCACCTGGGCCAGTTCTTTGCCCAGGTGCGCCTTGGCCTGGAAGCCCGAGCGGCGTTCGATTTCCTCGACCTTGCGGCGAATGTAAGGAATGACACGCACGCTCTCGCCATACACCGACGAGGTGTACAGGCCCATGAAGCGGCATTCCTTGATGACCTTGCCATCGGCGTCGATCTCACGGATCGACACGTAGTCCGGGTAGGCAGGACGGTGCACGCGGCTCGGATGCGCGGCCTTGGCGAACGACAGCGGGGTCGGTTCGCGCAGGTAATTGACGGCGTAGTCTTCAATGCGCAGGTCATCGACCGTAAGGCCGGCGCGCAGCAGCTTGGTCAGGCCGAGGAACGAATCGGGGTCGTATTGGATATGGCCGCCGTCGGCGTCATCACGGACCACGAACTCTTCGTAGCCAAGGAAGGTGAAGTGGTTACCCACCAGCCATTCCAGAAAGCTCTTGATCTCGCCTTTTTCGTCGGCATCGATAGCGTAGGCACTGTTGTCCAGGCTGGACAGGATGTCCTGGACCTTGGCTTTCATCGGCTCGAAATCAGCCACCGCCACGCGCACCTCGCCCAGCACTTGCTCAAGTTCCTTGCTCAGGACGTTGAGTTCGGTGGCGTTGGCGCAGCGGTCGATTTCCAGGTACATCAACGACTCTTGCAGGATGTCGTCGCCCTGGGTGCCTTTTGGCAGGATCTCCAGCAACTCGCCCTTGCTGCCGCGACGCACGCTCAACACGGTGGTTTGCAGGGTATGGATGCTGTAGCCGCGACGGTTCAGTTCGGTGCGGACCGAATCCACCAGGAACGGCAGGTCGTGGTGCAGCACTTCCACTGCGGTATGCGTCGACTGCCAGCCGTGGCGTTCGTAATCCGGGTTGTAGACGCGGACCTGCGGCTGCGAGTGATCAAAGCGCTCAAGCAGGCGCCAGGCAGACAGGGTGCAGCCGGCGAGGTCAGACAACCGGCGCTGGGTAAGTTCATCGAGAGAAATGATGCCGAAGAATTGTTCAGCGAACAGCGCCACTTGTGGCAGTGCCTGTTCACTGATGTGCTGCGCCAGTGCCGCTTGCAGTTGGTGCTGGAAGTCGGCTTTGCTGGCTGCGGTGAAGAACGCCATCTGTGGTACTCCGCTTGGGCTTGTTATTGATGGAAGCGTCGCGTGCAGCCCCTTTCGGAGCTGTCGGCCATCCTGCTCCTGATTCTCGGGCAGAGGAAACAGGATGACAGGTGGGTGAAGCTGGACAAGACCGACAGGTCACATCCTTTTCCATGTAATTTCCATGTAATGAACACCTGCAAAAAGCCCTCGTGATGCCCTTTGCAGGTGTACATCCGCCGTGCAGCTTAACGAGTGCGACAATGTGCCTGCTTGCAGCGCTGCGACATATTCGGTCAACGGCAAGCTAAACAGCCGGTTCGCATCGAACAACCCTAGCAGCCTGGCGAGCAAAACGGCACCTTGCCCGGCGAAATTGCGCGCAGATTTTGCGTGTGACTGCAGTAATACAGCAGAAAGTTGTGGGGGCTGGCAAAATCCACTTTATTTGCGCCCAGCAAGGCTCATCGAGCCAGGAGCCATCACCATGCAAATGACCACCGCCCTTCTGATCGCCAACCCATGCGACGACGAAGAAGACAACATGGCCATGTTGTGCTGCCACAGTGCCCAGGGCGAAATGTTCCTGATGACCCGCTACCCGGATGAGGACGAACTGGAAATCGCCCTGGAGGGTGAGCCTTCGACACTGGAGGGCGTCAAGGTCACCCTTAGCCCGACCCTGCTGAAAATCGAAATTGCAGCAGCGGATGCCGATGTGCTGAACGGGGACGATGTGCTGGAGATCAGCCACTGCACCGATGCGGCGGACCTGGCGGAAGTGGAGCTGACCTTGCAGAACATCCTCAAGGGGACGGGGACCTATATAAGCCAGCTCTGATTCCAAAGGCGACCGCCCCCTGTGGCGAGGGAGCTTGCTCCCGCTCGACTGCGCAGCAGTCGCAAGGCGGCCGACGCGGTGTACCTGTCAATTGGCGGGGCCTGGTTTTGGGGTTGCTGCACAACCCAGCGGGAGCAAGCTCCCTCGCCACAGGTCCAGTGCACCAACTGTTATTCGTCTTTCTGCACGAGATTGCCATCGGCGTCATAGACCAGGTACTCGTCATCGTTATTCGGATCCCTCACGTAGTAACGGGCCTCATTGCCGTTATCCGGCACCTCCAGGCTGGTGTAGGCACCCAGTTCCTTGATCAACTTGTTGTTTTGACTGATCAGGACCAGCCCGGAACCACCGCCGGCCCGGATGGCCGCGGCGTAACGGGTCTGGAACGCATTGAGCTGGTTGTACTCCAGTGGGACTCGCAAGGTGCCCGCCAGGTCGATGGCACCGTAGCTGCCATCGCGTCCGACCACTGCCATGTCGTTGGAGAACGGCGTCACTTCGTCATACGGCAATTTGATGGCTAGCCGCGCGCCCTGGCGATCGATAAAAGCGAATTTCCGGCTTTTAGTGTCCTGCACCAGCAGTGGTTGCTGGCCCACAAACCGGCCTATCACGTTGTCACCCTGAAGGTTGATCCGTTTACCTTCCAGGTCGAAAACATCTTGGCGGCTCCGATCGGCGGAGCTGGCGTAGAGCAAACCCGCGCTGTGCTCGATGCTTGAGAACTGCGCCGGCAGGATTTCCTTGCCGTCCAGGGTATAGGCGCCGTAGAGGCCTTCCATCACATCGGTTCGTTTGCCGAGACGGGCGATGAACACGTTGCCGGTCACGGTGGGGTTGACGAATTTCATCGGCAATACGAAACGATGACGCCTGGCATCGTAGAGCCCATAAGGGCCGTTGGTTTCACGCTCCACCAACACCAGGTCGTTGCTCAACACCTCGCTGATGTGTTCGAACGGCAGGTCCACGAGCCTGTTGCTACCGGCAGGAAAATAGGCGAGCTGGCTGTGCAATGCCTGCCAGCCCGACTCGGGGTCGCTGGATTTCTCCGGGGTAAACAACGTATAGGTATCGGCCATCAGGCTCTCTTGCACCTGCACCCAACGGGGCTTGATCAGCCACTGGCCGGCCTGGTCGATGAAGCCGTAGCGCTCGGCATTCCGGTCCAGGGCGATGTAACGCGCTTGTTGCGCAAGGACGCTATCGACCTGGGTGAACTCAACGGTGTTGTCTTCCATCGGATCAAGCACATGAATGACGATACGTTGCGGGGTGGCCTCGAAGTGGTAGTCGACCTCGGTGTTTTTCAACGGCCCTACCTGAGCGGCCAGCGCCTGGGTCAGGCTTTCCAACTGCTGCTGTACTGCCTGGCCGGTCTTGAGCTGCTTGAGATTGTCCTTGGTCTGCAGCAACGCTTTGTAATAGTCACGCAACGCCACGATATCGCCATCGGAGGGAAACGACCGGGAGTTGTTGCCGTTGCTGTAGAGCGCCCTGCCCGCATCATCAAACCCCTGCACCACGAAGGTCGACATTTTCGGCGTACTCAGTCGCACGGACGCGCTGCCATCACCCAGGGCGGTGAGCTGGAAGGACTGGCCATCGTCCAGGGTCACTTCTGGGTGATCCTTGTCCAGTATCACTTTCCTGAACGCCGGATAGCTGCGGTAAGCGACCATCAGGCCGAGACTCGCCAGCGGTTTGTTCACCGAAAGTGCGAAGGCGTCATGGGACGAGATCGTGTCGTCGGACTCGACCCCGGGCGGCGCCTTGAGATCGGCGAAGGTTGTTTCGCTGCCATCGCGAAAGCGCAAGCGCTGCGGCAGGTACTGCTCGGCCACCGGCTCATCCGGCGTGGCGGCGCGCTTCCAGAGCGGATCGAGGCGGCTGGTATCGAGCCGCACTTCGGAACCGTCGGCGAATAGCTTCTGGGTAAAACGCAGGTCCTGGATCGAGGCCAGCGCAGTTTTCAGTTGCGCGCTGGTGAATGGGACAAACAGTTCCTCGTATTGCAGCGCCTGCTCGCTGGCGGGCTCAGTTCCGCCGATGGTCAGGCTCAATTGCGAGTCCATGACCAATTCCAGTGAGCGGAGGCTGTCACCCGTGTCATAGATCAAGTAATTCAGGCGCTTCTCCACCTCGGGCAGCGCCAGCGTACCGATGTCTTCTATGCCGCCTTCGTTCATCTGCTCGGCGGTGAAACCTTCATCTGTCGGCGCGCCGCTGTGGCGAAACAGGTAATAGGCCGTAAAGCCCACCACCAACAAGGTCACGCTCAGTATCGACAGCAATCTCACACGAGGCTGGGTAAAGTTCATGGCGGTTTCGGCAGTCAAAGGGCTGGGAGAGGCAGGCAGCTAACCACACGGCTTTACGCGCTGCAAATCGCATGGAGGGGCCGGTTCTGTCACTTCGGCATGCCGACCCCCGGGATCAAATCCAGATTCCCACACGCGCATCCTACTGATCATCAAGAACAAGCCTACATCGGCATCGGAAGTTGCACCCTGGCCCTCCCAAAAGCTCACTGCTATTAATTATGCACTTGCGAAATAAACACGCAAATCACGGACGATCGTATCCATCCTATGCAAACGCTCATTAGAACTGCCTGCAAAAAACATACGCCCCTTCTGGCATGCACCATTGCAACAATCATAGTGCTCAAGCTCATCGTACTCGCCCCACCTTTACTTCTGGGGACCATTGTCGACACCTTGTACGGTGAGAAACACGAAACAGCCAACATATTGCTCACGCTTACGGCAGGCCTTGTTCTCGCTGGGTGCGCTCAGGCGATTATCAGCCCGCTACAGATCCATTTCCTATCCAAGCTTGTCCAGCACATTGTCATGGCCGCATCCATTGAGTGGCTGGCAAACCTTATGCGCAAGGAGTTCGCCCGATTCAATGCATGGCGAATCGGTCATTTCATAAAGTCTGTCGAGCGCGGAATTACCGCTCACGAACAACTATTGACGTTTTTTGTCACCGTCGGACTGCCTTTGTGCTTGGAGTTCTTGATCGTTGGCGGCGCTTTTCTTTACATGGGCGGCATTGAAGTGTTTGTGAGTATGACGGGGCTAGGAATTATCTACCTGATTGTCACCCACAAAATTATCAGATGGCGCAGGAAGCACATTGACGCTGTCAACGAGCAGGAAGATGAATTGAGCGCCCACTTATACAGCACGCTCAATGCAGGCAAAGCAATAAAGCTGGAAAACGCCGAATCTACCGCCACACAGCCGTTAAACGAGGCCTTCAAGTGCTACGCCAATACTGCGGTGACCGCGGCAACCTCGGGTGGTTTTTTGAGCGCTGCCAAGATTCTGTTCATCAGCCTCTCCACAAGTGGATTACTGGGATGGGGGGTTGTTGATCAACTGTCGAGCCAGCCCAGTATCAGTGTCGGACAACTGGTGGCGATTTTTTCCATTGCCGGCAGTTACTTACTCAATATCGCCGCGTTAACGGAGGGCTATCGTGTACTGGATCAGTTTCTTGCCGACCAGCGTCGACTTCAAAGCCTGCTTTTGCTCCCAAATTTTGACCATTGCAATCGGCAATCGGAAGTCAATTTTCGGGGGGCATCAACACTGATTCTCGATCCGTGCGTACTGACCGAAAATGGCGACGTTCGCTTATCGATCAGACAAAGCCTGAGATTTATTCAAGGTCAATCAGTGGCGATCATCGGTCAGAGCGGTGCAGGCAAGTCTACCTTGCTGGAAGTCCTCGCTGGTTTAGATCAAGAAACGCGAAATCAGTTGAGCATCGATGCAACTCCCGTTTCACAACTGAACCCTCGCCTCCACTTAAATGCATTGCGGTACTGCCCTCAGCAGCCTCGCTTCCTGGAGGGTCCTTTTGAAAAGTCGGTTCTGTTTGGCGCTGAAACGTCGCCTCATCTCGATCAGGCAATACGAAAACTGCAGCTACAGGACATTGTTTCTGAGCGGACCATCAGTGAGCACGCCTCGAATATTTCTGGCGGTGAAGCCAAACGCCTATCGCTGCTGCGCCTGATCAACAAACCCGGAAAATTCAATATGTTCGACGAGCCAAGCGCATCCATCGAACCTAGGCTGACCACACCTCTTTGGGACCTGTTATTTGACGTTTTTGCCGGGCAGGGATTGATATGTGTCACCCATGACGTGGACCACCTGCATCGGTTTGACCGGGTCATTGTGATGCATGACGGGGCAATCGTGGAGGATGGTCCGTGGCGGGAGCTGGTCGACAGGCCAGCAATCAGGCTTCTGGTGGATGAGATTCGAACGCAGAACTAGCTAAATATGGCGCTGGATCTGCTGCCGTCATCGTCGGATCGCCGCCGGAGCAGGCTCGCTCCCAGTTTTTGCGGTTTGCCCAGGATTTAAGGAATGACACAAGTCCCTTGTGGCGAGGGAGCTTGCTCCCGTTCGGCTGCGCAGCAGTCGCAGGCCCGGCGGGCGCGGTGTGTATGGGGAACCGCGCCGGCTCGGTTTGGGGCTGCTGCGCAGCCCAGCGGGAGCAAGCTCCCTCGCCACGTGGGTTATGTCGGCTGACGGGTTTCGATGTTGTCCAGTGCACGATTCGCCAGCAGGCTGCCCAGTTCGATCAGTTGCTGAATGCCCAGGAGGAAATGCCGGCGTGAACCGTCCAGGTCGAAAGCCAGGTCATTGGCCATGGCATTGGCCGAAGCCAGGGTTTCGCTGAGGTAGGCAAGCAAGCTTTCGGTGTCGATGTCTTTGTTGACGGTGAAGAGTTGGCCGGGGGCAGGTTCTGCTTCGGGTTTGTCCGGTTTGGGGTTTAGGTAATGGTCGAGGACTCGGTCGGTGACTTCGTCGTGTTTTTGGGACTTGGTTTTTGGGCGCGGTGAGGACGAATCGGTGTTCGGTGGGTTGGGGGTTACTTTGAACATAGATGAAACTCCAGATTAGAAAATTGGAGCCATCTCTCTCGCTACCAAACGAAGGGAGGTGGCCATACGAAGGTTGGTAGACCGGTTACCTGGCAACCCGGCGCGTCCAAGGACGCCCTGCGCATGACCACCATAAAACAGAGGACGAAAAGCCCCCTATATCAGGCTGCACCTGCGCCAGAAAACCGGGCTACCAAACCCGATCGCTGATTCATCAGCGACCCGGAAACGATAGAACCTGCCTCCCAAGCGCACAAGCCGGCGGATTCTGGCGCAGTTGTAGGCAATGGCGCAAGACCACGTAGCCTGTTCCAGAGCACTCCTACGTCCGGATAAACACCCCCCCATTTTGTGCGTGCTTTGCAACTCAAGCAGGAGCAAGCTCACCCCCACAATGTTTCCAAGCCGACCACAATTCACACGGTCGATCAAAATCCCGTTAGTCGCCACCCCCTGCCATGCATTAAAGTAACGCCCCCAGCCCCGACGTTATCCGAACGTCTGAGCCACCCTTTCCAGGAACAGTCACCGATGGAACATCGTGAAGCGCTGCTGGCGCTGCGAACCTTTCTTTCAACGCAGATCCTCGGCCAGGAAAAACTCATCGAGCGCCTGCTCATCGCCCTGCTTGCCGACGGCCACATGCTGGTGGAAGGCGCGCCGGGGCTGGCCAAGACCAAGGCCATCAAAGAACTGGCCGAGGGCATTGAAGCGCAGTTCCATCGCATTCAGTTCACCCCCGACCTGCTGCCTGCCGACATTACCGGCACGGAAATCTACCGCCCGGAAACCGGCAGTTTCGTGTTCCAGCAGGGGCCGATCTTTCACAACCTGGTGCTGGCGGACGAAATCAACCGTGCCCCGGCCAAGGTCCAGTCGGCGTTGCTCGAAGCAATGGCCGAGCGCCAGGTCAGCGTCGGGCGCAGCACGTATGAGCTGTCGCCACTGTTTTTGGTGATGGCCACGCAAAACCCGATCGAGCAGGAAGGCACCTACCCGCTGCCCGAAGCCCAGCTCGACCGCTTCCTGATGCACGTCAAGATCGGCTTCCCGGATGCCGCAGTGGAGCGGCGCATTCTGCAGCAGGCCCGGGGTGAGGCTCTGCATGGCGAAACCAAGCCCGAGCGCCGTGTGAGCCAGCAGGCAATTTTTTCCGCACGTAAGGAAATCCTCGGGTTGTACATGGCCGACGCCGTGGAGGAATACCTGGTGCAACTGGTCATGGCCACCCGTACGCCGGCCAAGTTCGACCCGGAAATGGCCGAATGGATCGCCTACGGCGCCAGCCCGCGGGGTTCCATCGCCCTGGACCGGTGCGCCCGTGCCCACGCCTGGCTCGCCGGCCGCGACTTCGTCAGCCCCGAGGATATCCAGGCCGTGCTGTTCGACGTACTGCGCCATCGCATCATCCTGTCGTTCGAAGCCGAAGCGGCCGGCATTGACCAGGACCGCGTCGTGCAACGAATTCTCGATGTCGTCGCTGTCGCTTGAGTAGCCAGCCGTGAACAACCCACTAGCGCCCGTACCGGGTATCCGCGTCAGCCTTGCGGAGCTGATCGAGATGCGCCATCGCGTGCGTGAAGTGCAGTTGTTCTCGACGCCAGGCCAGCGTAGCCCGCTGATCGGCCTGCACCACTCCAAGCTGCGCGGACGCGGCGTGGATTTCGATCAGGTGCGGGTCTATCAGGCCGGCGACGATGTGCGCACCATTGACTGGCGCGTGACCGCCCGTACCCAGGAGCCCCACACCAAGCTGTTTCATGAGGAGCGGGAGCGGCCGATCTTCATCATGATCGAGCAAAGCCATCGGCTGTTCTTCGGCTCAGGATTGATGTTCAAGTCGGTGCTCGCGGCCCAAGCCGCCAGCCTGATCGGCTGGGCCGCGCTGGGGCACAACGACCGAGTCGGCGGGCTGGTGTTCGGTGATAACACCCATTACGAGGTCAAGCCCCGGCGCAGCAAGCAGAGCCTTCTGCAACTGCTCAACCGCCTGGTGCGGGTCAATCAGTCGCTGCACACCGAAGGTGAGCCGGACCGCGATTCGTTCGGCATCGCCCTGCGCCGGGCCCGGGAAGTGCTGCGGCCCGGCAGCCTGGTCATCGTGATCTGTGATGAGCGCGCGCTGTCCGACGGCGCCGAGCAGCAATTGAGTCTATTGTCACGCCATTGCGACCTGTTGCTGTTGCCGCTCTCGGACCCGCTGGATCACGCCCTGCCTGCGGCCGGTTTGCTGCGTTTCGCCCAGCGCGGCGCACAGCTGGAGCTCGACACGCTGAATTTCGACTTGCGCCAGACCTATCGCGCCCAAGCCGAGGCACGCCAGGAACGCTGGGAATTGCTGGCGCAGAAGTTGCGGATCCTGCTAATGCCCCTGAGCACTCAGGGCGACATGGTTGACCAGTTGCGCGAATACCTGAACCCCAAGCGGTCGGGGAAAAACCGATGAGCAGTCTCGATCAACTGCAGCCACTGATGGCGCCACCGCCCATCGGTTTCTGGCCCCCCGCGCCGGGCTGGTGGCTGCTGCTGGTGGTGTTGCCGTTGCTGGGTCTGGGGCTGTGGCGATTGCGCCGATTCATGCCCGCCAGGCGCTCCACCGCCCGCGCCGAGCAACCCCTGGACCCGGCGCGCCTGGCCGCTCTGGCGGAACTCGCCCTGCTGCCCAAGCCCTACGATGGCGCCCCTGCTGGCGCCTGGCTGCAACAGCTCAACGGGCTGCTCAAGCGCCTGTGCCGCAACCACTACCCTTATAGCCAGAGCCACACCCTCAACGGACGTAAATGGCTGGCTTTCCTGGATAACCGCTGCCCGGCGGCGGGCCTGACCCGCTGGATGGTGCTGGTGGAAGGCGCCTACAAACCCGAATGCAAGCTCGATGACAAAGCCATCGCCGGCCTGACCCAGGCCGTCGAAATCTGGATTCGCAAACATGTTTGAGTTTGCCTGGCCGTGGATTTTCGCGCTGTTGCCGCTGCCCTGGCTGATGCGTCTGGTGCTGCCCGCCGCCGACAGTGGCGAACCGGCCCTCAGGGTCAGTTTCCTGGACGACCTCGAAGGCCTCGTAGGGCGTCGGGCCCGGAGCAATCTGCCGACCTGGCGTCAGCAGGCACCCTTCATTCTGCTCTGGCTGCTGTTGCTGATTGCCGCTGCCCGCCCGCAATGGTTGGGCGAGCCGCTGCCGATCGCTGCCAGCGGCCGAGACCTGTTGGTGGCGGTGGATGTCTCGGGGTCCATGGACTTTCCCGATATGCGCTGGCAAGACGAGGACATCAGTCGCCTTGCGCTGGTCCAGCATCTGCTGGGAGATTTTCTCGAGAGCCGCGAAGGTGATCGGGTCGGCCTGATCCTGTTCGGCAGCCAGGCCTACCTCCAGGCACCGCTGACCTTCGACCGTCGCACGGTGCGGCTCTGGCTGGATGAAGCGCGCATCGGCATCGCGGGCAAGAACACCGCCATCGGCGACGCTATTGGCCTGGCGCTCAAGCGCCTGCGCCAGCGTCCGGCAAACAGCCGCGTGCTGATCCTGGTCACCGATGGCGCCAACAACGGTGGCGAGATCGACCCGCTGACCGCCGCCCGGCTGGCCGCCGAAGAAAACGTGAGAATCTACCCCATCGGCATTGGCGCCGATCAGGAGGAAAGTGGCACGGCAGGATTTGTCGGGGTTAACCCGAGCCTGGACCTCGACGAAGCGACACTCCGGGAAATTGCCCAAGCCACGGGCGGCCAGTATTTCCGCGCCCAGGATGGAGAACAGCTGCTGGCGATCAAGACCACCCTTGATCAGCTCGAACCGGTGACCCAGCAACCGACCCAGGCCCGCCCAGCCCAGGCGCTTTATCAATGGCCGCTGTCCCTCGCACTGCTGTTGAGCATCTTGCTGGCGGCCCGGGAACGCTGGCCGGACAACCCTTTGCAGCGCCTGTTTACCCAGCCGCTATTCCAGCCGGCGGAACGCTCCGAGTGGCGCCAACGACTCAAGCGTTTGCGCCTGGGGAGACGCAGATGATCGCCCTCTGGCCGCACTGGCTGCGCCCCTGGTTCGTACTGTTGCTGCCCTTGCTGGGGTGGCTGTTGTGGCAACTGTGGCACCGGCAAAAACGCGTGGGTCGCTGGCAGATGATTCTGCCGCCGGCGTTTCATGCCGTGCTGCTCAGTGGCGGCAGCGGCCGTGAAAGCAAACTGCCGTGGGTTGCCCTTGGCCTGGCTTGGTTGTTGGTGGTACTTGCGCTGCTTGGGCCCAGTTGGGCAAGGGTCGAACAGATCAGCCAAAAACCTGCCGACCCTTTGGTGGTGGTGCTGGAGCTGACACCGCAGATGCTCGCCGCCGATGTACCGCCGACGCGTCTGGAGCAGGCCCGGCGCAAGGTGTTGGACTTGCTGCATAGCCGCCGCGATGCCCAGACGGCAATCATCGTCTATGCCGGCAGCGCCCACACGCTGGTGCCGCTGTCCGACGACCTGTCCACCAGCGCCAACCTTTTGGAAGCCCTCACGCCCTCGATCATGCCGCAAAGTGGCCATCGCGCCGACCTTGCGGTCAACAAGGCCATGGCCCTGCTGGATCAGAGCGGCCTCGGCCACGGCCGGATCCTGCTGATTGGTTCGTCGTTGAACGAACAGGAGCGCGAGCATATCCGCCAGATCCTGGACGGTTCTGCCACGCAATTGCTGATGCTCGGCATCGGCACCCGGGAAGGCGCGCCGGTGGCCCAGGAAGATGGCAGTTACCTCAAGGATGCCCAAGGCGCGATTCTGGTGCCGCGCCTGGACAGCCCGAGCCTCAAGTCCTTCGTCAATGGGCTGGACGGCCGCTATCGCCCGGCGCGCCTGGACGATAGCGACCTGCGCGGCCTCGGTCTGCTGGACGGTCCTCGCCATTTGCGCAGCGACGGTCAGACATTGCGCCTGGACACCTGGGCGGACCATGGCTACTGGCTGCTGCTACCGCTGTTGCTGCTGGCTGCCTGCGCTGGACGTCGCGGCTGGCTGTTCTGCCTGCCGTTGCTGTTGATGTTGCCGCAAACCGGTCATGCCTTCGAACTCCAGGACCTGTGGCTGCGCCCCGATCAACAGGGCCAGCACCTGCTCAAGCAGAAACGTCCGGCCGAGGCCGCCGTCCACTTCGAGGACCACCAATGGCAAGGTGTGGCCCTGTATGAAGCCGGTGACTACAGCGAAGCCGCCCGCCGCTTTGCCGAGGGCAACGACGCCCGCGCCCACTACAATCGCGGCAACGCCCTGGCCAAAAGCGGCGAACTGGAGGCCGCGCTGGATGCCTACGAACAAGCCCTGGAACTGCAACCGGACCTGCGTCCCGCCCAAACCAACAAGGTTCTGGTGGAAAGCCTGTTGAAAGAGCAGACACCGCCTCCGGAGGAACCGAAACCTGCCGAAAGCGAGCAGCCGGGCCCCGCCGAGCAATCGCCGCCTGCCCATACGCAGGCCCAGTCTTCCACGCCGGGACAGCCATCCTCCGAAGCACCTGCGGCGGCGGAACACCCCCAGGCGCCCCAGACAACGCCACCGCCCGGCGCCCAGGATGTGCCGGGCAGCGAGTTGCCCGATGAGCGGACCACGACCCCACCGCTGCGCCCCGCGGCCGGCCAGCGCAATGACGAAGAACAGCGCCAGGCACTGGAGCAATGGCTGCGTCAGATCCCGGATAATCCGGGCGAACTGCTCAGACGTAAATTCTGGTATGAACAGCAAAGCCATCAGGCCCAGGGAAAAACCCAATGACCCGCTTCACCGCCTATCTCCTCGCGTTGCTGCTCTGGGCCGCTGGCATCCAGGCTGCTCAGCTGACCGCCAGTGTGGATCGCGGACGCCTGAGTTCCGGGGAGACCGTGGAGCTGACCCTGGAATCCAATGACGCCACACAGTTCGGCAAACCCGACCTGAGCCCGCTCCAGGCACTGTTCGATGTTCGCGGCACCCGCCAGGTCAACCAACTGACGACCCTCGACGGCGAGAATCGCGCCACCACCCGCTGGATCGTCACCCTGCTACCACGCCAAAGTGGCACCGTGGTCATTCCAGCCCTGCAATTGGGCGAAGTGACGAGCCAGCCGATCACCCTGCAAGTGACCGAAAGCGAAACGCGCAATGAACCTGGCAAACTGGCCCCGGTGTTCATCGAGGCCAGCCTCGACCAGACCCACGTCTATGTCCAGGCACAGGCGATCCTGACCTTGCGCATCTACCATTCGGTGTCACTGTACGACGACAGCAGCCTGACGCCGCTGCACATCCCCGATGCCCGCACCGAACAACTGGGGGAGTCGCGTACCTACGAAAAGGTCATCAACAACGTACGCCACGGCGTGATCGAACTGCGCTACGGCATCTACCCCCAGCGCAGCGGCGAACTGATGATCCCGGCCCAGACCTTCAGCGCGACCCTGGTCGAGCCGGTGGCCCAGGGAGCCGCGCCGTCGGGACCCAAACCCGGCCAGTTGATGCGTGTCAGTTCCGAGCAATTGCGGCTGACCGTCAACCCCAAGCCCGCCAGTTACCCGGCTGATGTGCCCTGGCTGCCGGCGCGCAGCCTTTCCTTGAGCGAGAGCTGGAGCCCGGAACCGACCCACAGCCAGGTGGGTGACTCCCTGACCCGCAGCCTGACCCTGGAAGCGGAGGGGCTGGCCAGCGCCCAGTTGCCGCCCCTGCCGGCCACTGAAATAAGTGGCCTGCGACGCTATCCCGACCAACCGGTACTCAGCAGTCGCAGCAGTGAACGCGGTTTGGTGGGCAGCCGTGAAGACCGCGAGGCCCTGGTGCCCAACCGCAGTGGCACCATTGAACTGCCGCCGGTGGAAGTGGTTTGGTGGAATACCCTGGAAGACCACCTGGACCGCACCAGCCTTCCAGCGCGGACCCTGCAAGTGGCGAACAACCCGAGTCTGATGGTGGATACGCCGACGAGCACACCGCAGATTGTGACGATCGTCGACAGCGACACCTTGTGGTATTGGCAATTGAGCACCTTTGTCCTGGCCTGCACCACGCTGCTGGGCTTGGGACTGTGGTGGCGCGCCCGTTCGCAGCCGGCAATCCTGCGCGCGACCCAGGCCGGGCCGAGCCCACGGACCTTGCTTGACGACCTCAAGCGTGCCTGCCTGGCCAACGATACCCACGCTACACGTCAGGCGCTGGACGCCTGGGCCCGTCAGCAACCGGAAACCCTGGCCGACATGGCGGCGCGTTTCGTGCCGCTGTCCGACGCTCTGGACGGCCTCAACGGCGCGCTCTACAGCGAGACCGGCCAGCATTGGCAAGGTGAAGATTTGTGGCGGGCCATTCGCACCATTCCCGCTGCGGAAGGCTTCCAGGACCCAACCGGCGACAGTGGCTTGCCACCGCTCTACCCCAAATAATCCGCGGCCTTCGGGTAAGTTTTGTGTCTTTTGTGTCTTTTGTGGCTTTTGTGGCGAGGGAGCTTGCTCCCGCTGGGCCGCGTAGCGACCCCCTTTTTGCGATGGCTGCGCAATCGAGCGGGAGCAAGCTCCCTCGCCACAGGATCCATCATGTCCCCGGCCCAACCAGATCCGCTCTGGATCCGGTCGCCTGTACATCCGACGAAGTTGAACAAGTCCTCTCCTCTGTTTCCCAGTAAACTCTCCATCTTTTAGCCGCCCTTCTTCTCGCGGCCATCATCTGTTTTCTGGAGTTCACCTTGCGTCTGTTCCACACCTCCGACTGGCACCTGGGGCAAAACCTGCACGGCCAGGAACGCGATTTCGAGCACGCCTGTTTCCTTGACTGGCTGCTGCGTCAATTGGCCTGCGAAAAGCCCGAGGTGTTGCTGATCGCCGGCGACATCTTCGACACGGTGAACCCGCCGGTCAAAGCCCAGGAGCGGCTGTACGACTTCATCGTCAGTGCCCATGAACAAAACGCCAACCTGACCATTGTGATGATCGCCGGCAACCACGACTCCGGCTCGCGCATCGAGCTGCCGGCGCCGCTGATGCGCCGCTTGCGCACCCATGCCCTGGGCCGGGTGTTGTGGCTGGACGACGGGCAACTGGACGTCGAGCGCCTGCTGCTGCCGCTGCCCGACGCCAAGGGCAAGGTCAAGGCGTGGTGCCTGGCGCTGCCGTTCCTGCGGCCTGCCGAGGTGACCGGCGCACAACTGGGTGACGACTACCTGCGCGGCATCGGTCAGGTTCACGAATGGCTGATCGCCGCCGCCAACGACAAGCGCAAGAAGGGCCAGGCGCTGATCGCCATCAGCCATGCGCACATGGCCGGTGGCTCGGTGTCCGAGGATTCCGAACGCAGCCTGATCATCGGCAATGCCGAGGCCCTGCCCGCCAGCCTGTTCGGCCCGAGCATCAGCTACGTCGCCCTCGGTCACTTGCACAAGCCGCAAAAGGTCAACGGCGAAGAGCGCATCCGCTACAGCGGCTCGCCGATTCCGTTGTCGTTTTCGGAAATCGGTTATCAGCATCAGATCCTCGACGTCACGCTGGACGGCGAAACCCTGGTCAAGGTCGAGCCGCGCCTGATTCCCCGGGCCGTCAACCTGCAACGGCTGGGCCCGGCACCGTTGGCCGAGATCCTGGTGCAACTCAAGGACCTGCCGGACATCGACCTGTTGGCCGATGCCCAGCGCCAGCCCTGGCTGGAGGTGCGGGTGCGCCTCGACGAGCCGCAACCGGACCTGCGCCATCAAGTGGAAACCGCCCTGCAAGGCAAAGCCGTGCGCCTGGTGCGGATCGCCGCCGAATACGCCGGCAACGGCGGCAGCGCAAGCACCGATGACGGCACCGCACTGGTCGAACTGGATCAGTTGAGCCCGCAGGAATTGTTCAGCCGCGCCTGGCAGGACACCTACGGTAACGAAGTGGACGAACAGACTCTCAAGGATTTTGCCGTGCTGTTGCAAGACGTGCAGATGGAGGGCGAGCAGCCATGAAGATTCTCGCGATCCGTCTCAAGAACCTCGCCTCCCTGGCCGGGCCTTTCGAAATAGACTTCACTGCCGAACCGCTCGCCAGTGCCGGCCTGTTCGCCATCACCGGCCCCACGGGCGCCGGCAAGAGCACCCTGCTCGACGCCTTGTGCCTGGCGTTGTTCGGCGCCGTGCCGCGCCTCAACAACACCGGGCGCGACGCCAAGGTGCCGGACGCCGACGGTGAAATCGCCACGGGCGATCCGCGTACGCTGTTGCGCCGTGGTACGGGTGATGGTTACGCCGAAGTGGATTTTCGCGGCATCGACGGGCGCCGCTATCGGGCGCGCTGGGAAGCCAATCGTGCCCGGGAAAAAGCCGGCGGCAAGCTGCAAGCCAGTCGCCAGAGTCTGCGGGATCTGGACAACGACCAGTTGCTGGCGAGCCAGAAAGGCGAATACAAAGCCCAGCTCGAAGCGGCCCTGGGCCTGAACTTTGAACAGTTCACCCGTGCCGTGTTGCTGGCCCAGAGCGAGTTCAGTGCATTTCTCAAGGCCGATGACAACGACCGCAGCGAGCTGCTGGAAAAGCTCACCGATACGGCCCTGTATACCCGACTGGGCCGGCGAGCCTTCGACAAGGCCAAACAGGCCAAAGAGTCCCACAAGCAATTGCAGGACCAGGCCACAGGCGTGACACCGCTGCCCCCCGAGGCTCGCGCCGAACTGGACCAGCGCTTCAACGAAGCCCAGCAACAGCTCAAGAACCAACAGGCGCAACTCAAGCAACTGGAGCAGCAACACACCTGGCTCAAGGAGCTGCGCCAGTTGCAAGACCAACAGGCCAGCGCCGCCGAGCAACTGCAACAAGCCCAAGCCGACTGGAACGCCCTGGCCGACGAACGCCTGAAGCTGACCCGCCTGGAACAACTTGCGCCGCAACGACATCAATTCATCCGCCAGACGGAACTGACCCGCCAGCTCGAACCCTTGGCGGTACAGGTTCAGCAGCTCACCCAGCAACAGATCGACCTGCATGAACGCCAGGCCGAACTGGAGAAAGGCCTGGGCGCTGCGCAACTGGCGCTGACCGCGGCCCGGCAACAAAGCACCGACAGCGCACCCTTGCTGCGCCAGGCCTTTGAAGAACAAGGCACCCTCGCCCGCCTCGGCATGGACACCCGCCAAAGCACCGAACGCCTGGAACACGCACAACACGCCTGTACCGAAGGCCAGCGCACCCTCGACACCCTGCTTGAGCAGCAAAAGCAGGTGGCCGGGCGCTTGCAGCGAATCGCCGAGGAGCTCGAGCAAAGCACTCACCTGGCGCCGCTGAGCGACGCCTGGAAGGCCTATCGTGATCGCCTCCAACAGCTGATGCTGATCGGCAACCGCCTGAACCAGGGTCAGGCCGAACTCGTCACCCTGGAGCAAAGCGCCGCTCACGCCGCCGAGGACCTGGCAACCCACCGGCAAAACCTCGAAGTGCTCTACAAGGAAGCCGACGCCGAACCGCAAGCGGTGGCCGAGCAGATCCAGTTGCTCGCGAATCTGTTGCAAGACAACCGCAAACAACTGCGGGCATTCGAGGATCTGGCGCGGCTCTGGGCCAGCCAGCAAGAGCTGGACAAACGTGGTGCCGAGCTTGAACAGCGCCAGCAACGGGCGTTACAGGAGCGCGACCGACTGGTGCGCGAAGGCAGCGAAGCCAAGGCCGAATTGGCGATTGCCGAACAGACCCTGAGCGTCACCCGCCAACTGCTGGAGCGCCAGCGTCTGGCCCGCAGCGAAAGCGTTGAACAACTGCGCGAACAGCTCAAGGATGACCAGCCATGCCCGGTGTGTGGCAGCGTCGAGCATCCTTACCATCAGCCCGAAGCCTTGCTGCAAAGCCTGGGGCGCTTTGATGAAACCGAAGAGGCCAACGCGCGCAAAGCCGTCGAGTCGCTCCATGAAAAGGTCATCGAACTGCGCGCGCAATACAGCGGCGTCATCGCCCAGCTCAAAGAACTCAAGCAGCAACAGGAGCAGCTCGCCAGCCAGCAGCAAAGTCTGGCGCCCAGCCTCGAAGGCCATCTGCTGTCAGCGCAACTGCTGGCCCAGGATGCGACCAAACGCGACGCCTGGCTGGAGCAGCAAAACAGTCAGCTAAGCCTGCGTATCAGCCAGGACGAACAACGCCAGGCCGCCCTGCTGACCCTGCAACAGGACGCCGCGCGCCTGACGCAGCAATTGCGCCAGGCTGAAACCGCGCATCAGCAGGCATCCCTGCACCTGAACAATCAACAGCAGGAACTGGCCCGTGATCGCCAGCGCCTGGACGAGGAACTGAGCCACTTCAGTGCGTTGTTGCCGGCAGACACGTTACAGGCCCTGCGCACCGAGCCCGCCGCGACCTTCATGCAGCTTGACCAACAGATCTCTCAACGCCTGGCGCACCTGGAACAGCAACGCGACGAGCTGGGCGAACAGCTTCAGCGTCAACAGACCCTGGAAAAAGAGCAGGATCGCCAGCAAACCCGCCTCCAGCAGTTGGAGTTGGCGCAACGGCAACTGAGCGCCCTGACTGAACAACAGCAGGCCTGCCAGCAGAAGCTCACGCAACTGCTGGGCGAGCACACCAGCGCCGAACAGTGGCAACAGCAACTCGACCAGGCTCTGGACCAGGCCCACAACGCCGAAACAGCGGCCAATCAACAACTGCAAGCGTTGCGCCACAACCTGGTGGAACTGGCCGCCGAACTCAAAGCCCGCCAGGAACAGGCCCAAGCCCTGGACACCGAACACAAGACCCTGGCCGCTGGCATCGCACAATGGCGTGCCTGCCACCCGGAACTGGATAATACTTCTCTGGCGGCCTTGCTTGACCTGGATGAGCAAAGTGTCGGCCAGCTGCGCCAGCGACTGCTCAACAGCGAAAAAGCCATTGAACAGGCCCGCGTGTTGCTCACTGAACGTGAGCAGCGCGTGCAAAACCATCAGGCCCAGCACAACGGCAACCTGGAATCTGAACAACTGGCCCAGGCCCTAACCGAACTTCAAGCCCAATTTACCGTCAGCGAACAACGTTGCGCCGAGCTACGCGCCGAACAGGCCGAAGACCAGCGCAGGCAGAACGCCAACCAGGCCCTGGCCCAGCAGATCGAACAGGCTTATACCGAATACCAGCGCTGGGCGCGACTCGATGCGCTGATCGGTTCGGCCACCGGCGACCGCTTCCGCAAGCTGGCCCAGGCATACAACCTCGACTTGCTGGTGCATCACGCCAACGTCCAGCTACGACAACTGGTGCGACGCTACCGGCTCAAACGCGGTGGCAGCATGCTGGGGCTTTTGGTGATGGACACGGAGATGGGCGATGAACTGCGCTCGGTGCATTCGTTGTCCGGTGGTGAAACCTTCCTCGTCTCCCTGGCCCTGGCGCTGGGCCTGGCCTCGATGGCGTCCAGCACGCTGAAAATCGAATCGCTGTTCATTGACGAAGGCTTCGGTAGCCTGGACCCTGAATCCCTGCAACTGGCCATGGATGCTCTCGACGGTTTGCAAGCCCAAGGGCGCAAGGTCGCGGTGATTTCCCACGTGCAGGAAATGCATGAGCGGATCCCGGTGCAGATCCAGGTTCGTCGTCAAGGTAATGGCTTGAGTACCGTGGAGGTGAAATGAGCCGCGCCACGCTCTACTCCTTCCGGCGTTGTCCCTACGCGATGCGGGCGCGCATGGCGTTGCGCTACAGCGCGGTCGAATTGAACATTGTCGAAGTCAGCCTCAAGGCCAAGCCGCTCGAGATGCTGGCGCTTTCCAGCAAGGGCACGGTGCCGGTGCTGCAGGTTGATGGACGGGTGATCGATGAGAGCCTGGAGATCATGAACTGGGCCCTGGCGCAGCACGATCCGGATAATTGGAGATTGCGCGGCGACCTCAAAGGCCAGGCGTTGACGGCAGCGCTGATCGAGGAGAACGATCAGGTCTTCAAGCTTCATCTGAACCGCTACAAATACCCCGAGCGCCATCCCGAATACCCTCTGGAGCATTATCGGGCCGAGGGCGAGGTCTTCCTGCGTCGACTGGAAGGGTTACTTGACACGCAGTCCTTTCTGATTGCCGATCACCAGAGCCTGGCCGATGTGGCGCTGATGCCGTTCGTGCGGCAGTTTGCTCATGTGGACCGCGAATGGTTTGCCCAAGCGCCCTACCCTCATTTGCAGCGCTGGCTGCAACGCTTTCTGGATTCTGAGCTTTTCGTGGCGATCATGGCCAAGTAACTGCCTTGCCACAAAAGCGATCAGATCGCCGCGCCACAGATTCGAGCCTTTGCGCAATCCACCAGAAATGGTCCAAATGACGCAATCCTGGGCTTGATCGGCGCACTCCCCATCATCGCTCCCAAAGCCTTGGCAACCAGGATGTTCTGGGCAATGTTGTGGTTGCACTCGATGGTCCGCGCCAGGGATCCCGCCGAAGCCTGTCCCATGCCCAACAAAGAAAAACCGTTGGTGATCAAAGCCAGAAACGCGATCACCCAGAATCTGCTCCGGCTCATGCGCCGACAGCCGCATTGGCAACGCCATGTTCAGCGGAAGCATGATGTTCAGCGGCAGCGGAAGGCCGGGAAGCCTGAAGGGGTGTGTCAATGAAGCCTTGGTACTGGACACCAAGGCTGACCCCCAGCACCAATGCCACGTAAAGCCCAATGGCTATGTAGGCGCCCTGTTTGGCAGAAGAAAGGATTGCGCTGGCCATGGGGTTCTCCGTGGGCACGTTTCGATGCCCACAGAATCAATCAAATAAACCGAAACAAATAGCAAACATTATGCATAGCAGTCATCAGTTCTATTGATTGTGACCCGGCCCGCTCAGTCGCTTAGCAGGCTCAATAATCGCTCACGGGCAACGTCCGGCTCGCCAAGGGTCGGCTGGGCAGCCGAGACAATGGGGGTGGAATAGAGAAACAGCAGCATCACCGCCAGACGCATCGCCATAGTGTCGATCTCTTGTTGGAGAAGGAGTCAATTTACTAGCGTCAAATTTAAACACATGGCTAAGTGATATTACAGCAAGTTTTTCATAGGAACAGGCAAAGCCTGCGATTTTTTCTCTTCTAGAAGATGAAAAGATCGCAGGCTTCAATCTGAAGCTCGGTTCAGTGTTGGGTCTTGTGGTCCAGCGCGGCGTAGAAGTTGGCGCTCTGTTGCAGGTATTTTTCGGTGTAGCTTTGGGTGCGGTTTTTCTTGTCGCTGATTTCGATGCTGGCACTGGCTGGCAGCGCCACGGTGGCGGAGATAGCGGAAGCAGCGATCACAGAAAAGAGATTCAGATTCATGTCGGTAGTCCTCGGATGAGTTGGCTTATCTGCCCGGTTGGGCCGTGAAGCAAACTTACGCGCCGAGGCGTCTCGCTTTGAAATGCTTTGCACTACTAGCGACTATCAGTCTCGTTGATACAACGGCGCAGGCCCCGGGAATCGGGTCCTGCGGTCTATTGATGAGTCTATTGACGGAGCATGAACTTAAGATCGCTCGGTGCATCCATCGCCAGCTTCTGCACGGTTTTCCCCAGCAGGCCGGTCTGGGGATCACGCCCAACGACCACGATCTGGTTGCTCTTCTGATTGGCGATCAGCAGGAATTTCTCGCTCGGATCGAGGCTGAATTCCCGCGGATGATCCCCCTCCACGGAGCGGCGCTGAAGCTCTTTCAGCGTGCCGGCAGCCGGGTCGATGGCGAACACCAGCACTTCGTTGGTGGTGCCACGATTGCTCACGTACAGGAATTTGCCATCCCTGGAGGCATGCAGCGCTGCCGCCGCCCTGCCTGGCTGTGGTTTGCCCGCTGCCAGGTCAACCAGTTGCCGCTGGGTCAAACGCCCGTCCTGATAATCGAACACCGCCACCTGGGCGGTCATTTCCATCGTCAACCACGCATGCTTGCCATCGCCACTGAAGAGCAAATGGCGTGGCCCGCTACCGGGTGGCAGTTGCACGAATGCCGGTTCGGCGGCGGTCAACGGCCGCTCTGGATTAGCCTTGGGGTCATATCGATAGACGAATACCTTGTCCGCTCCCAGGTCGCTGGCGAACACGTATTTGCCATCGGGCGAAGACACGGCCGAGTGCACATGGGCGGACATCTGCCGCTCGGGATTGACCCGGCTCGGTTGATGGCTGCTCAGTTGCACCACCGACGACAGCTTGCCGTCGGCCCCAACCGGCAGCACCGCCAGGGTGCCACCCGGGTCTTCCATCACCGAATAGTTGCTGACCAGCAAATGCCGACCATCGCCGCTGAGGCTCGAATGAGTCGATTCGTTGCCCAATGACTGCACCTGGCTGATCAGGCTCAGCTCATGGGTCTTCGGGTCAATGGCGTAGCTGCTGACCTTGCCCACCGGGTCTTTCTGCCCCGGTCCGTTTTCATTGACCACGAACAGCCGGCTCATGTCATTGGAAAGGGTCAGCCACGATGGGTTGTCGGTCTTGATCACTTGCAACGGCTGGGCGTCGAGCTGGCCGTTGCGGCTGTCGAATTGCAGACGGTAGATGCCCTGGCTCTGGCCGGCGGTATAGGAACCCACCAGCAGTTGATGGCGCTCATCGGTCTCTGCCTGGACGCCCATGGCGCCCACGCTGCCGGCCATCAACAAGGGCCAGAAACTACGCGTCCTCATGTTCGTCTTCCTCATCGTCGTGGCCGCTGGTTGCTTCCACGCACTCCAGGTGGTGGTCGCCCACATCACTGCTGATGCTCCAACGCTTCGAGACGTTGTCGAATGTCGCGGCCTTCATTTGGTCCGGCGTGAAACGCCAATGCTCGAGGGTGCGACCGTTCATACACTCGACGTGCAACTGGTCCTGATCGTCGAAGGCAAAATTGAAAGCGTACAGCGTGTCGATGATCAGCATGTCGCAGTGTTCGAGGGCTTCCAGCAGAGTGTCAGTTACGGCAGTCATGGCGATCAGTCGGTCGTTGGGAAAGTGCTCATGATAACCCAATGTCGGAGTGGGCCTTGGGTCATAAGATTCGAAAACGCTGTTGGCTGACAGATCGCCATCGCGAGCAGGCTCGCTCCCACAATTGGATTTGCAGCGAACACAAAACTTGTATTCACCACTAATCCACTGTGGGAGCGAGCCTGCTCGCGATAGCGGCAGCCCATTCAACCTCAATGCAACGGCCTGACTGTGATCAGAGCGCCTCGCGCCCCGACACCCCATCGACCAACCGCTGGATGCCCAACGGGTTGGCGTTTTGCAACGGCTCGGGCAACAGGCTGTCGGGGTAGTTCTGGAAGCACACCGGGCGCAGGAAACGATCGATCGCCAGCGTACCCACCGAAGTCCCACGGGCATCGGAAGTCGCCGGGTAAGGCCCGCCATGGACCATCGAGTCGCAGACCTCGACACCGGTTGGATAACCGTTGAGCAGGATGCGACCAACCTTTTGCTCCAGCAACGGAGTCAATTCGCTGAACCGCTCGAAATCCGCTGGTTCGCCGATCATGGTTGCGGTCAATTGACCGTGCAGGCCGTGCAGCGCGGCGCTGAGTTGCGCCTGGTCCGCCACTTCGACGAAGACCGTGGTCGGGCCGAACACTTCTTCTTGAAGCGCCTCGTCACCGTTGATCAACAAGTTGGCGTCAGCCTTGAACAACTGCGGCTGGGCCTTGTTGCCCTGTTGCGCACGCCCGGCCAGATGTTCGATGCCCGGGTGGGCCAGCAACTTCTGCAGGCCCTTGCCGTAGCTTTGCAGTGTGCCGGCGTTGAGCATGGTTTGCGGGGCCTGATCGCCGATCAGCGCGGCCACCTGCTGGGTGAAGGCGGTAAACTGCGGCGAGCGAATGCCGATCACCAGGCCCGGGTTGGTACAGAATTGGCCGCAGCCCTGCACCACCGAGGCGGTCAGGTCGCGTGCGATGCTCTCGGCGCGGGTCTCCAGCGCTTGCGGCAATACGATCACGGGGTTGATGCTCGACATCTCGGCGAATACCGGGATGGGTTGTGGCCGCGCGGCGGCCATGTCGCACAGGGCTCGGCCACCCTTGAGGGAGCCGGTGAAGCCTACCGCCTGGATCGCCGGATGCTTGACCAGCCATTCGCCCACACCGCCGCCGTAGATCATGTTGAACACGCCGGCCGGCATCGAAGTCTTTTCGGCCGCACGGATAATCGCATCAGCCACCCACTCGGCCGTCGCCATATGGCCGCTGTGGGCCTTGAACACCACCGGGCAACCGGCCGCCAGGGCCGACGCCGTGTCGCCACCGGCGGTGGAAAACGCCAGGGGGAAGTTACTGGCGCCGAACACTGCCACCGGGCCGAGGCCGATGCGGTACTGGCGCAGGTCTGGACGGGGTAGCGGCGTGCGCTCAGGCAGCGCGCGGTCGATGCGCGCGCCGTAGAAATCGCCGCGACGCAAGACCTTGGCGAACAGACGCATCTGACCGCTGGTGCGACCGCGCTCACCCTGGATCCGCGCCGCCGGTAACGCAGTTTCCCGGCAGACCACGGCCACGAATTCATCGCCCAATGCATCCAGTTCATCGGCAATGGCTTCGAGGAACTCGGCCCGGCGCACCGCGCTCAGGCTGCGGTAGGCCGGATAAGCGGCAGCCGCGGCCTTGGCAGCGGCGTCGACTTCTTCGGCCGTGGCCTGGATGAATTCATGGGGCAAGGCCTCGCCGGTGCTGGCGTCGACGCTCTGCAGGCGAGTCTGGCCGGCCGCGCTGCGCGCGCCGCCGATGTAGTTGTGACCAAGGATCTGGTTCATCGCAAGTCTCCTTTAAAGTGTGCCGATAGTACCCGGGTTGAACACCGCGTCCACCGGGGCAATGCCGTTGACCAGCGGTGCGCCGAATTCGGCCTGACTGATTTCGAACACATCCCCCGGCTGAGTGCGGATGCCGTCGGCGAACGACAGGGTCGCGGTGCCAAAAAAATGAACGTGCACGTCACCCGGACGCAGGAACTGACTGTACTTGAAGTGGTGGAACTCAAGGTTCTCGAGGCTGTGGCACATGTTCGCCTCGCCACTGAGGAATTCGTTCTGCCACAGCACTTGGCCGTTACGCAGGATACGACTGGTCCCGGACAGATGTTGAGGCAGTTCACCCACGCGAAGTTCCGGGCCAAAACTGCAACTGCGCAATTTCGAATGGGCCAGGTACAGGTAATTCTTGCGCTCCATCACGTGGTCGGAAAACTCATTACCCACTGCAAAGCCCAGTCTGTAAGGCTTAGCGTCGTGGCCGATGACATACAGTCCGCTGATTTCCGGCTCTTCGCCGGCGTCTTCGGCAAAGGGTGGCAGCGGGAACGGATGGCCCGGACGGACCACGATGCTGCCGTCGCCCTTGTAGAACCACTCCGGTTGCACACCGGCCTGTCCGCTTTCAGGCTTGCCGCCCTCCACGCCCCACTTGAAGATGCGCATGGTGTCGGTCATGGCCGCTTCGTCGCCGGCCTGCTGATGCATCTTGTCCCGGGCCGAGGCGCTGCCCAGGTGGGTCAGGCCGGTGCCGCTGACCAGCAGGTGCGCCGGGTCCGGATGGTCCAGCGGTGGCAGGATGCGCAGTTCGCTGAGTAACTGCGGGTAATCATGGGCGGTTCCCAGGCCCAGGCTGTTGACCTGCTGCTCAAGCTTCACGCCCGCCTCGATCGCCGCTAGAGCCAGGTCGCGCACGGTCCGGGCGCCCTGCACTTCGCGCACCTGCTCACCGTCGACCACACCGACGCGGCGCTCGCCGTTATTCAATTCGAACTGAACTAAACGCATATATTTTCTCCTTGTAAACAAAACTTGAATAGGCGTAGCAGGCTTTTGTTGTGTAGGAGCTGCCGAAGGCTGCGATCTTTTGATCTTTCGCTCAGGACTCAATTGTCTGGAACAAAATCGCAGCCTCGTTGCACTCGACAGCTCCTACACGCAGTCGAGCGGGAGCAAGTTCCCTCGCCACAAAAGCTCGCTCCCACAGTGACCTCAGGTCCGCGTCGCCCCCCGGGCACTGGCCGCGAACTGATCCGCCGGCAGCACATGCTTGCGCTCCAGCAGGCGATACACCACGCCGGTCAACACCAGGCCAAACACCATCACGCATGACAGGAAGTACAGACCCGACGCCAGGTTGCCGGTGTACTCCTTCAGCGCACCGATCACGAACGGCCCGATATAGCCGCCCAGGTTGCCCACCGAGTTGATCAGCGCGATACCGGCCGCCGCACTGGCGCCGGCAAAGAAGCGCCCCGGCAACGTCCAGAACACCGCCGTGCAGGAGAACAGCGCAAACGCCACCAGGCACAACGCCGCCAGCTGCAACACCGGCACCGTCAGCCAGGCACTGAGGAACAGGCCGATGGCCCCCAGCACATAGAGCACGGCCAGATGACCGTAGCGGTCGTTCAAGCGGTCGGAACTGCGAGGAATGATCAGCAAACCGATGATGCCGAAGATGTAGGGCACCGAGGACACGAAACCGGTTACCAGGTCAGTGCCGCCGAATTGCTTGATCAACGTTGGCAGCCACAGCCCCAACCCGTAGATGCTCAGGGTCACCGGCAGGTAGAACAGCGCCAACAGCAGGACACGCTTGTCCTTCAAGGCGTGCAGCGGATTGCCGTGACGGGTCTGGCCGTATTCCTCAAGGTCTTTCTTCAGCTCGCCATTCAGCCAGTCCTTCTCGGCCTGGTCCATCCATTTCACCTGTTGCGGACCGTCCGGCAGATAACGCAGCACCGGCCAGGTCAGCAGGACCGCCGGCATACCGATGACGATGAACAACCACTGCCAGCCGTGCAGGCCCAGGATACCGTCCATGCCCAACAAGCCGCCGGACACGGGACCGGTGATCATCATGGCGATGGGCTGAGACAGAATGAACAGGCCCAGGATCTTGCCGCGATGGCGTACCGGGAACCATTGGGTGATGTAGTACAGCACGCCAGGGAAGAACCCGGCTTCGGCCGCGCCGAGCAAAAAGCGCATCACATAAAAGCTGTGAGGCCCCTGCACGAAGGCCATGCCGATGGTGATAGCACCCCAGGTGACCATGATCCGAGCGAACCAGCGCCGGGCACCGAAGCGCTCCAGCATCAGGTTGCTGGGGATCTCCAGCAGGAAATAGCCAATGAAAAACAGCCCCGCACCCAGGCCGTAGGCGGCGTCGCCAATGCCGATGTCGGCGCCCATGTGCAGCTTGGCAAAACCCACGGCGGAACGGTCCACGTAGGCGATCAGGTATAGCAGGATCAGGAAGGGAATCAGTTTCAGCGTGATGCGGCGAATAAGCCGCAATTCCTGGCTCATGGGACCGGTCTCCGATTGTTTTTGTTATAGAACCCTGGGGGATTTCTCTGGCAAATGAACGCTAGGACAACCCCTCCGTTGAATCGGACTATATAGTAATACTATTTACCCAACAACACTTCCAAACCGAGCAGATTGCGCTTATGTTAGGCGCAAGCTAAAACAATATAGTCTTACAATAAGAGAATCGATCATGTCTGATAAGAAACCCTCCCTGCGCTCGGCCCAATGGTTTGGCACCGCCGACAAAAACGGCTTCATGTACCGCAGCTGGATGAAAAATCAGGGCATCGCCGACCATCAGTTTCATGGCAAGCCGATCATTGGTATCTGCAACACCTGGTCGGAGCTGACGCCATGCAACGCGCATTTCCGGCAGATCGCCGAACACGTCAAGCGCGGCGTGATCGAGGCCGGGGGCTTCCCGGTGGAGTTTCCGGTGTTCTCCAACGGCGAGTCGAACCTGCGCCCTACCGCCATGCTGACGCGCAACCTGGCGAGCATGGACGTGGAGGAAGCCATTCGCGGCAATCCGATTGACGGCGTGGTACTGCTCACCGGTTGCGACAAGACCACGCCAGCCTTGCTGATGGGTGCCGCCAGTTGCGACGTGCCAGCCATCGTCGTTACCGGCGGACCGATGCTCAACGGCAAGCACAAGGGCCAGGACATCGGTTCGGGCACGGTGGTTTGGCAATTGAGCGAACAGGTCAAGGCCGGCACCATCACGATCGATGATTTCCTTGCGGCCGAGGGCGGCATGTCCCGCTCGGCCGGGACCTGCAATACCATGGGCACCGCCTCGACCATGGCCTGCATGGCCGAAGCCCTCGGCACGTCCCTGCCGCACAACGCGGCGATTCCGGCGGTGGATGCACGGCGTTATGTGCTGGCCCACATGTCCGGCATGCGTGCCGTCGAAATGGTCCGGGAAGACCTGAAACTGTCGAAGATCCTGACCAAGGAAGCCTTCGAGAACGCCATCCGGGTCAACGCGGCCATTGGCGGTTCAACCAACGCGGTGATCCACCTCAAGGCCATTGCCGGACGCATCGGTGTGCAACTGGACCTGGACGACTGGACCCGCATCGGTCGCGGCATGCCGACCATCGTCGACCTGCAACCGTCCGGGCGCTTCCTGATGGAGGAGTTCTATTACGCCGGTGGTTTGCCCGCCGTACTGCGGCGTCTCGGCGAAGCCAACCTGATTCCCAACCCGAACGCCTTGACCGTCAACGGCAAGAGCCTCGGTGAAAACACCAAGGACGCACCGATCTATGGCCAGGACGAAGTCATCCGCACCCTGGACAACCCGATCCGCGCCGACGGCGGTATCTGCGTACTGCGCGGTAACCTGGCGCCCCTCGGTGCGGTGCTCAAGCCGTCCGCCGCCACCGCCGAACTGATGCAGCATCGCGGTCGTGCGGTGGTGTTCGAGAACTTCGACGAGTACAAGGCACGGATCAACGACCCGGAACTGGACGTGGACGCCAACTCGGTCCTGGTGATGAAGAACTGCGGACCGAAGGGTTATCCGGGCATGGCCGAAGTGGGCAACATGGGCTTGCCGGCCAAGCTGCTGGCCCAGGGTGTGACCGACATGGTGCGTATTTCCGATGCGCGCATGAGCGGCACCGCCTACGGCACGGTGGTGCTGCACGTGGCACCGGAAGCCGCCGCCGGCGGACCTCTGGCGGCGGTGAAGGAAGGTGACTGGATCGAACTCGATTGCGCCAGCGGCCGCCTGCACCTGGACATCCCGGACGCCGAACTCGCCGCCCGCCTGGCTGACCTGCCGCCACCGCAGAACCTGTTAGTGGGCGGTTACCGTCAACTGTACATCGACCACGTGCTGCAAGCGGACCAGGGTTGTGACTTCGACTTCCTGGTCGGTTGCCGCGGCGCCGAGGTGCCGCGTCACTCCCACTGACCCCCTATGGGAGAGCTGTGTAGGAGCTGTGTAGGAGCCGTGTAGGAGCTGTCGAGTGCAACGAGGCTGCGATCTTTCCAAGGACACTTGAATCTCAAGCGAAAGATCAAAAGATCAAAAGATCAAAAGATCGCAGCCTTCGGCAGCTCCTACACAAGTCCAGCGGGAGCAAGCTCTGGCCACAGGTCACCAGGCCCAAGGGTTTGGCCTGATGCATATCCGCCGCGCCTGCTATCATGCGCAACACCCCCCCCGCACAGGATCGCGCCGCGTCCCATGGATTACCGCAAACCCTCCGACCGCAAAAGCATGCACGCGCGCATCGTCCAGGAACTGGGCATGCAGATCGTCTCCGGGCGTTTCAAACCTGACGATAAACTGCCCGCCGAAGCCTTGTTGTGCGAAGAGTATGCGGTCAGCCGCCCGGTGCTACGCGAAGCCACACGCGTGCTGGTCGCCAAGGGCCTGGTGTATTCGCGCCCGCGCGTGGGCACGGTGGTCAAGGCCCGTCGGGAATGGCACATGCTCGACCCGGATGTGCTGCACTGGTTGATGCAGAGCAGCCCGCAGAATGAATTCTTCAACCTGCTGACCAGTGTGCGCAGCATCATCGAACCAGCGGCCGCAGCCCTCGCCGCCCAGTTCGCCGACGAGACCGACCTCGCCGCCATCCGTGAAGCCTACCAACGCATGGAAGCAGCTCCGACCCCCGAGGCCGTGCTGCAACCGGACCTGGACTTCCACAGCCGCATCGCCGACGCCACCCACAACGACCTGCTCGCCAACCTGTGCAACATGTTGTCCGTTGCAATCGCCGAAGCACTCAAGCACTCCAACCAGCGGCCCAACCTGCATGAGCTGGCGATGCCGCGACACAAGGCGATCCTCACCGCCATCGAAAACCGCGACGCCCTCGGTGCCCGCCATGCCACGCTGGTGCAGCTTGACGATGCACGTAGCGCACTGAATGTGGTGCTGGGCAACGATCCCGCCTGACATCCCCTGTAGGAGCTGCCGAGTGCAACGAGGCTGCGATCTTTCCCCAGGCACTTGAGTCCCAAGCGAAAGATCAAGACCAAGATCAAAAGATCGCAGCCTTCGGCAGCTCCTACCCACACCCCGCCCACAACCGGGTGGTATGTATGTACCACCCCCCCGGAACAGAGAAGTCGATACTTTTCTCGCCGTCATTCCGACGGCCATGGCATTTATGAAAAGGACTTCTCATGACCGCCCTCCCCACGGCTGACACCGCTGCCGCATTGGCACAACGGGTCAGCCTGCAATTCGCCAGCCGCCCGACCTTCGAACAGGTCGTCCAACGCATGCTTGAGCAAGCCCTCAAGGAAAAATACCCCTGGCTGACCCTCGACCTCGCCAAGACCCAATTGGCAACGCCGGACGTGGTCGGGCGCGGTTGGCACTTCCAATCGTTCATGGCTTGGGTCCTGGACTATCTGGCGCTTGGCAGCCCCCTGGATCTGAGCCCGCAGGGCCATCTGGATTACTACCTTTCCGACAGCGTTCCGCACCGTCTTTGGGCAGGCAACCAAAAACCGGACATGAAGGTCATCGAAAAGGTCTTGCTCGAACTGTCCTGGACCGTACCCCTCGGGCTGGATGAGGCGTTGACCCGCTACTGGAGCGACGACCTCGATGCCAGCCCATCCACCGAGGCGAACAGCCCCATCAGCCGCTGGCAATGGCTCAGCGACACCCTCAAGAACATGCTGCATATCCGTGGGCTGCAACAACCCGGGCTCACCGACCCGGCACGTGAAGCCCTGGACCAGGTGATCCGCTGGCCGGACCGTGACAGACGCTTGCGTGATAACCGCCAGGCGCCGGTGTACGCCTACAGCCTGGAGACCCTGGTCACCCAAGGCACCTCCAGCACCGTGCTGATCGGCAGCGACATCCTCCTGGTGCGCACCACCACAGACGCAAGCGTTTTCCTGTTGTGCAGCCCCGGCAGCACCGTGCACGCCTTCACCTCCCTGGAAGCGTTCAACCAACATTGGGGTGAACGGATCGCCAGTCGATACGTCGTCGACACCGTTACCTGCCAGCGCTACGAGATCAGCGGCAATACCTTCGAAATCCAGGCGGCCATGCTGCTGGAACAGCAACTGGCCGACCTCAAGACCGTGCAACTGCCCGCTCGGATCGGCCTGCAAAACCTGAAAAAGCTCTACAACGACTTGAGCGACCCGGCCCGCGCGCTGCTCGATGCCCCACGCCTCACGCCTAAAACGTCAGCGCAACTCGAACCGCTGTTGCCCAAATGGCTGCAACAGGCCTCCATCGTCGACCAGACCACGTTCCAGCACCACAGCCTGGTACTGGCCAGCGCCAAGAAACGGCACCAGGGCCAGACCTTTCTCAGCGACATCAAGGACATCAAGGCTTTCACCGCCGACGCCCTGTTCAAGCGCATGCAGCAAACCAACGACAGCAGCACGGACAAGGTGCCGTCCAACCGCTACCAACCCGACGATGTGGTGCTGACCTTCAAAGTGTCCGCGGGGTATCCCGGCACCGCCGGTATCAGCGAAAAACGGAAGATGAGCCTGACCGACCTGGCCATCCGCAACCTCGTCGCCCGGCCAAGCGGCAACCTGACGCTCAGCCACCGCGTGGACCTGGTACTGCCTGCGTGGTTGACGCCGGACTTCGTCACCCGCCGGGACGGGTTGATCGAACAGGTCGACATTGGCACCACCTACCCGCACTACCTGCAAGACAAGCTGCTCGACGATTCGCCCCAGGCGCAGCGGCGCCGACAGATGTTCGCCGAACAGATCCCGGCGCAACTGGCGCTGGAGGCGTTGAAGCAGGTGCTCGCCCATGAAAACGGCATGACCCGCAAGGGTCTGCGGCTGATGGAGGCCGTCCTGCAAGCCGACCCACACGACCAACAGGTCGACGGTCGGCCCGTGGTCATGCGCCACCTGGCCTTGCTGCGCAAGCCCCAGGCCCACCCCGATGTCGTGACGAACATGTTCATTGTCGAGCCGCAAGACATCACCACCGGCCCGCATGTGCTGTACCGGCCGCTGCATGCGCCCATGCTGCGGGAGTTCCCCACGCGCCAGGCCCTGATGAAGGCCATCACCGCTGCCGGGGAGCTGCAGGACAGCGTCCTGACCTGGCTGTCCGATGCCGCGCGCCCGGTGTATGCCAACGGCGGTTTCCTGGAACCGCACATCGTGCGGTTTTTCCCGGGTGACGAGTTCGAGCAGCCCGAAAAACCCGCCCCGGCGACCCTCGCCAGCGACGACAGCCACGACGATCTGCTGCAATCGCTGCAAAAAGGCCAACTGATGCAGTACCTCTACGGCTGCAACGCCCAAGCCCTGGTCACCCAGGCCGACCGGGCTTCTGTCTCCAACAGCGAGAGCCGCTGGGCGGTGTTGCTCGAAGGTGGCAGCCTGTTGTTCAACACGCTGCTGTTCCCCTTGCTGCGGGGTCCGGCCATGACCACCGTCTGGCTGTGGAACCTGATGGCCAGCGCCCGAAACGACATCCCGGCCCTGAGCAGCGAAGACCCTGTGACACGGGAACTCGCCACTGTCGATCTGCTGGTCAACCTGGCCCTGCTGGTGAGCCAGTTTCCCGCCGTCCACGCGCCTGCCCGCGCGGCACTGCCTGAATCGATCAAGGCCCAGGCGATGCGTCCCCCGGTACAACGGGCGATCCCCGGACAATGGCCCGCGCCGGCCTTGCCGAGCATTGTCGAAGGCGCCGTTGCCTTGCCTGGCGCCCACGCCGAAGCCGCCAGCCGGGTCCTGGACCTCAGTTTCGCCAACCCTCTTCAGCGCCTGACGCGGGAACAACGCACCCGCCTGCTGCGCTTGCAGGCAAGGCGCCCGGCTGCACTGCCCGAACCGCTGACTAACGGGCCTTACATGGGCCTGTACGTGATCGACAACACCTGGCACGCCGACGTCGACGGCGTCCTGTATCGAGTCACCCCGGAAGAGGACGGCAGCGCGACCATCGTCGACCCGCTCGACCCAAGCAAAAACGGTCCGGCGCTCAAATCGGACACCCGAGGCCACTGGTCGCTGGACCTGCGCTTGCGCCTGCTGGGCGGTGCGCCCCCCAAGCGCGCAGCGGCGCTGAGTCGTCTGAATACCCAGCGCAGCTTCGAATTGACCGCGGAACTGAACCGACGTATTGCCCGAGACGCCGACCTGCAAAAAGCCGTGGACGTCGCCCAGCAAGTCATGACGCGCCTTGAGGAAGGCCCCTACACCGAGGCCCAGCGCGCGCCGAAACGTAAAGTCTTCTATGACCTGCTTCAAGAGCAGACCGACCTGTACGTGAGCCTGGTGAACAGCGCGCCCGAACGGGCCAGCCTGGGTATCGCGCTGGCGCCAAAATTCATGCGCGGGCTGTTGGAAAATGTGGTGAACAATGGCCGTAAAGCCTTCCTGGTGACGCAAAGCGATTACATCGCCATCACTGACGCCCATCCCCATTTCGTGGGAGAAGATAAGGCGGAAACAGCGCTCACTGTTCACCTCGAGAGCTACTTGCAGTTCCTCGATACGGTGAGTGACATCCACGAGCGTGCGATCCATTGGCTGGAACTCAAGGACGACTACCTGGAGCGGCTGTTGAACCTGGACGACGCTGGCGCGGCAGCGTTCGAACGGCTGACCAAAGACCGCCCGCTGGATGAAAGAAATGTCACCGGCAGCAGATTCCTGCTGCTGGGCACACTGCCGCTCCTGTCGGTCAAACACGCCCTTTCCGACTTTACCGAGAGCCTGCTGCGCATCGTCAAGCCACTGGCGGAACACATGCGTACCCACGGGGATCTACAGCTTTACGACCTGTCTCCCTCGGAACAGCTGGCGGTACTGGAAAGCCTGACCGAGCACTATGGCAAGGCCTTGGACGGCTTGCAGGGCCTGAAGACCCTCTACGCCGACGACCTCAATGAAAGCTATTTCGACCGGCTGATCAAACTGGTCGACAACCTTTACCAGGATGCGTCCGGGAGACTGGCCGCGGAACTCAAACCCGAGCCCAAACCACGCAAGCGTGCGCCCAAGCGTCCCAAGGCATCCGCCGGGCGTCCGCAAAAAAAGGTGATCAAGACCCGCCACCGCGGTGTCTTGATTGGCGACCTGAAACCGGCCGGCACAACCTTGCCGATTGAAGTCGTCGAGGTGCGCTCCGAAGCCAATAACAAGGTGATCGCCACCTATTCGCGCCATGACGACCTCTGGGACGTGGTCGAGGTACGCCGACCAACGCCGGCACCCAAGACGCGATCGCTCAAGGCGATCAAGGCCGACGCGCGAAAGATCCTCGATGAGTTGGAAGACCGCCTACGCCACGCTGAAAGCTACAAGAAGCACTGCCGCCATCCTCAGGAAATCGAGGAAATCATGAACAATGAGGCGGACCGCTTCCGCGCGCTCGCCGCCGAACTCGACCGGGCCTTCAGCGCATCGCCAACCACGCGCACGCCAGCCGATCAGGCGCTGGGCAAGCAGCTGTCGGACGCCATTTCCAGGCTGAGGACCAAGGGCAGCGCCCTGCGCACCGAGTTGAGCCTGCAATTGCCACCCACCGACGGCAACCTGCGGTTCCTGTTCGAGAAAAACCTGATCCAGGTTGCGCTGCTCGGCGAACGCGTGGCCTTGAAAGGCGAGCGCAAGGATTTCCTCCAGGAATACGCCATCAACGACCGTGACGGGTTTCCCCTCTGGTATGCGCACTTCCACTACGAAACGGCCGACACACCGAAAGCCGACTACAGCGTCGCGCACCTGAAAACCCGGGAGCAACGCCGGGAGCACTACCACTCGCTGATCGCCAAGGCACAGAGCCCCTACGCGGTAGTGAATGTGCATCGAGGACAGATCGGCAAATCCTTGGCCCACGACAGGTTCTTGCCGTTGGCACCTTGATAGCAACGAAAAAAGCCGCAGCCCTGGGGCTGCGGCTTGTGCCGTTGTAGGAGCTGTCGAGTGCAACGAGGCTGCGATCTTTCCCCAGACACTTGAACCTCAAGCGAAAGATCAAAAGATCAAAAGATCGCAGGCTTCGCCAGCTCCTACAGGCCCTGGTGGATAACATCCCCATCAATGCGCAAACAACGACTTACTCTTCTGCCCTGCCATTTTTTCCGGCTTGATCAGGAACCGCGCCAGCGCCGGCAGCAGCCACAGTGCTCCGAACATGTTCCACAACAACATGAACGTCAGCATCAGCCCCATGTCGGCCTGGAACTTGATGGCCGAGAAGATCCAGGTGCACACCCCGATGGCCAGGCACAGGCCCGTGAATAGCACGGCCTTACCGGTGGACTTCAGCGTTTGATAGTAAGCCTCTTGCAACGGTAGTCCGGCCCGCAGGAAGCTTTCCAGACGACTGTAGATGTAGATGCCGTAGTCCACGCCTATCCCCACGCCAAGCGCCACCACTGGCAGCGTCGCGACCTTCACGCCAATACCCATGAAGGCCATCAGCGCGTTGCCCAGCACCGAGGTGAGCACCAGCGGCAGCACGATGCACAGCGTCGCCGCCCAGGAACGGAAGGTGATCATGCACATGGTTGCCACACAGATGTACACCAGGATCAGGATAGTCAGCTCCGATTCCTTGATCACTTCGTTGGTTGCAGCTTCAATGCCGGCGTTACCCGCGGCGAGGATGAACTCCAGGCCATCCCGGTTGTTTTCCTTGGCGAACTCCTGCACCACCTTCACGGCGCGGTCCAGGGTCTCGGCCTTGTGGTCGTTGAGGAAAACCAATACCGGGGCCACTGAGCAGTTGTTGTTGTACAGGCCATCGGCCCGGGCAATGGAGTTGTTCAGCACGTCAGGGTTACGCGACAGGGTTTCCCACTTCAGGTTGCCCTCGTTCATGCCCTTGATCATTTGCTTGGACACGGTGACCAGGGAGATCGCTGACTGCACTCCCTCGGTGTTCTGCATTTTCCACATCAGCTCGTCGATAGGAGCCATGGCTTCATAGCGTGAACAGCCTTCAGCCTTGGTCTTGACCATCACCACCAGGACATCGGAGCTGGTGGAATAGTTGCTGATGATGAAGTTGTTGTCCTGGTTGTAGCGCGAGTCCGGCCGCAACTCCGGCGCGCCCTGGTCCAGGTCACCGATCTTCAGGTTCTGGCTGTACCAGAGGCCGCCACCAAAGGCGATCAAGGCCAGGACGATCGACACCGGCGCGACTTTGGCGCTGGCAAACTTCGACAGCAGGCGCCAGAACGGGTGCTCACGCGTCGCATCCTTCTTGCTGCGCTCGATGGCGCGCTTGCTGATACCGACATAGGAAATCGCCACCGGCAACAGGATCAGGTTGGTGAACACAATCACCGCCACGCCGATGGACGCACCAAAGGCCAGCTCCCGGATCACGCCGATATCGATGATCAGCAAGGTGATGAAACCGACAGCATCCGCCAGGATTGCGATCATTCCCGGCAGGAACAACTGGCGGAATGTGCGCCGCGCCGCCGTCAGGGCATTGTCCGCTTCACTGGATTGCAACGCGATACCGTTGATTTTCTGCACGCCGTGGGAGATACCAATGGCGAAGATCAGAAACGGCACCAGCATCGAATAAGGATCGAGCCCGAAGCCGACCGCATGCATCAGCCCCAACTGCCAGACCACCGCCACCAGGGTGGTGCTCAGCACCGCAATGGTGCTGCGCATGCAGTTGGTGAACCAGTACAGCAGCACCAGCGTAATGATGAAGGCCACGCCGAAGAACATTACCACCATGGTCAGGCCGTCGATCAAGTCGCCGACCTTCTTGGCGAAGCCCACGATATGGATCTTCACGTTGGGGTTCTGGGCTTCAAACTTGTTGCGGATCTTGTCTTCGAGTTCGTGGGAGAACTTCTGGTAATCCAGGGCCAGCAGCTTGCCCTGGTCCTGCGGGTCCGGATAGGACTCCAACAGCGGGATATCGATGATGCTCGATTTGAAATCGTTGGCCACCAGGCGTCCGACCTGGCCGGACTTGAGCACGTTGTTGCGTAACAGGTCGAGGCTGTCTGCCGAGCCGTCATAGCTCTGGGGAATCACCTCACCACCGGCAAAGCCTTCCTCCGTCACTTCGGTCCAACGCACGCTCGGGCTCCACAAAGACTTGAGGCCGGAACGGTCGACACCGGAAATATAGAAGACCTCGTCATGAATCTGGCGCAGGGTCTCCATGTAATCCTTGGAGAAAATGTCACCGTTGGTGGCCTCCACGGAAATCCGCACCGTGTTGCCCAGGTTCGCCAGGTCATTGCGGTGCTCGAGCATCTTCTCGATGAAGGGGTGCTCGAGGGGGATCATCTTTTCGAAACTGGTGGACGGCCGGATCAGCGTGGCCTGCCAGAACAGGAAAATACTGACCAGCAGGCAAATGACGATCACTGCCGGGCGGTTGTTGAAAATCAGGCGCTCGAGGAACGTCGCCTTGTCTTGGTGATGACTGCTCATGGGGTCCGCCTTCTTGTTATTGTGCCCGCCGGATGTTTGCGGCTCATTTGCTCAATTCAGCGCCGGTGGGGGTGGTGGCGTGAACGCCACCCTGTCCTGCCAGGATCAGATTGCCGTTGCCCGCCGCCGTGACGGCCGCCACGGAAATCCGATCCGGGCGGTTGAACACGCTGAAGGTCACGCCATCATCGCTGCTGCGCACCACACTGCCGCCGTTGCCGACAATTACGATGGTGCCATCTGGCAATAGCGTGGCCCCGGACAGGCCGAATTCGAGGACACCCCGGGTGGCCTTGAGCTCGACCTGCTCCCAAGTGCCGCCAAAGTCGGTGGAGCGATAGAGGTTGCCGCGCAGGCCGTAGGCCAGCAGCGTTGAAGGCTGAGCGGTGCCAATGACCCCGAACAGTGAGCCTTCGTATGGGCCTAAGAGCTTTTCCCAGGTCTGGCCCCAGTCAGAGGAGCGGAACATGCTGCCGGCCTCACCGACGATGAGCAGCCCGGCGTCTTTCACCGCAGCTATCGCGTTGAGGTGGAACTGGTCTTCGTTGTCGAGGCGGTCACTGACGTCTTCCCAGTGCTTGCCGCCGTCGGTGGTTTCGAACAACGCGCCGTAGGCGCCGGTGGCGAAGCCATTGCTCGCGTCTTTGAACCAGACATCCAGCAACGGCGATTCACGGGCCAGGTCTTCGAATTGTTTGGTCCAGGTGCTGCCACCGTCTTCGCTGGCAAGAATCTGCGCGTCATGGCCCACGGCCCAGCCGTGTTTGTCATCGACGAAAAATACCGCGGTGAGCAACTGGCGGGTGGGCACTTTGGCCTGAGTCCAGGAACTGCCCTGATCGTCCGAATAGACAATGTGGCCGCGATCACCGACCGCCACCAGGCGCTTGCCGGCATGGACCACATCGAGCATCAGCGTTTTACTGGCCTTGGCCGACTCGACGGAATAGATGATATCGGATGTCGACGCTGCTACGGCCATCACCGGTGCCGACAACACGGCAGAGCCCAGCAGCGAGAGTGCCGAGACCAGCAACGCGACTCTGCGCAGTACCGGCGGGCGGCAGCGGCCCACAGCCATGACAGGCTCATTCATAGACCTTTCCCCCATTATTATTGTTAGGTCATTCAACCCTTCAGGGCGCCGTAAGCGGGCTCCTCGAGATTGACTGTTCTGGAGCATAGTCCTGAAACCTGCAATCTAGAGCCACTTCGGAAGCTGCCCTATCCTATCGGGCTTTGGAAAGGTCTGACAATCGACGCCGCGTTATCTTTTGTTAACCATGGAGGGATGCAGCCGGGGGTGAATGAAGGGGTATTCGGGGAGGTTATGGCAGGCTATCGAGGCGGTTGTTGTGTGGACAGGTCCGACGCTATCGCGAGCAGGCTCGCTCCCACAAGGGATCAATGTTGAACACCAGATATATGTTCACTAAAGATCATCTGTGGGAGCGAGCCTGCTCGCGATGGGAACACCGCGGTCTGCCAGGCAGACCGCGGCGTAAAGGTCACGCCAGGCTCTTGCTCACCACTTCAAAGACGTCGGCCGACAGCCCGCCGGACGCCAGGATGCGCTCCAGCTCGGCTTTCATCAGCGCCTGGCGGGCGCTGTCGTATTTGCGCCAGCGGGTCAGTGGCGCCAGTTGCCGCGCGGCGATCTGCGGATTGAAGCCATTGAGCTGGATCACCAGGTCCGCCAGGAAGCGATAACCTGAACCGTCGGCCGCGTGGAAGTTGATCAGGTTCTGCCCGGCGAACGCGCCCACCAACGCGCGAACCTTGTTCGGGTTCTTGATATTGAACGCCGGGTGTTCCATCAAGCCCTTGACCCGCGCCAGACCGCCCGGCAACGGGCTGCCGGCCTGGACACTGAACCATTGATCCATGACCAGCGGGTTGCCCTTGAAGTTTTCCGCGAACACTTCCAGGGCCTTGGCCTTCTCGGCTTCGAATGGTGAATTGATCAGCACCGCCAGGGCCGTAAGCCGTTCGGTCATGTTGTCGGCGGAGTCGAACTGCTCCAGGGTGGCACTGAGCACCTCGGGCTTGTCGGTGAGCATCAGGTACGACAGCGCGATGTTCTGCAAGGCGCGCCGGGCGAAATGCTCGGCCTCGGCCATATACGACGTGCGCTTGGACAGGTCGCGGTTGGCTTCATAGCGCAGCCACAAGGCTTCGAACAGATTGTCCGCCAGTTTCTGACGGGCGAATTCCCGTGCGGCATGGATCGCCTCCACGTCGGCCACTTCACTGATTTCCGTCAGATAAGCCTCGCTTGGCAGCGAGAGCATTTCCGCGACCATGGCCTGATCCAGGGATTCGTCCGACAGCACGCTACGCAACGCGCTGACCAGACGCGGGTCCAGCATCAGGTTTTCGCCTTTCTGATGCTGGGCGATCAGTTCCTGCAGCACCTGCACCGACAACTGCTGACCGGCATCCCAGCGGTTGAAGCCGTCGCTGTCGTGCTGCATCAGGAACATCAAGTGGTCCCGATCGTACGGGAAGCTCAGCTTCACCGGCGCCGAGAAGCCACGCAACAACGAAGGCAACGGCTTTTCGGCGATGTCGACAAAGGTGAAGGTCTGCTCGGCTTCGGTCACCGAGATCACCCGGGACGTGCCGTTTGCCGCTGCTTCGCCGGCCAGGCGCAGAGGGATTTCGTTGCCCTTGCTGTCCAGCAAACCCAGCTCCACGGGAATCACGAATGGCAGTTTTTCCATCTTGTCCGGGGTCGGCGGGCAGCTCTGCCTGAAGGTCAGGCTATAGGTCCGGGCCGCGCCGTCGTAGGACTCGCTCACCGCCAACCGTGGCGTGCCGGCCTGGCTGTACCAGCGCTTGAACTGGCTCAGATCGACGCCATTGGCATCCTCCATGGCCTTGATGAAATCATCGCAGGTCACCGCCTGGCCGTCGTGGCGCTCGAAATACAGGTCACTGCCCTTGCGAAAGCCCTCGGCCCCCAACAAGGTGTGGATCATGCCGACCACTTCCGACCCCTTCTCGTACACGGTCAGGGTGTAGAAGTTGGAAATCTCGATGAAGCTGTCCGGGCGCACCGGGTGTGCCATGGGGCCAGCGTCTTCGGCAAACTGGTGAGTGCGCAGGTACGCCACGTCCTGGATGCGTTTGACCGTGGCCGAGTTCATGTCGGCCGAAAAGCCGGCGTCGCGGAACACCGTGAAACCTTCCTTGAGCGACAGCTGGAACCAGTCGCGGCAGGTCACGCGGTTGCCCGACCAGTTATGGAAATACTCGTGGGCAACGATCGCCTCGACCCGCTGGTGCGCGGCATCGGTGGCGGTATCGGCGCGGGCCAGCACGGCGCTGGAGTTGAAGATATTGAGGCCCTTGTTTTCCATGGCGCCCATGTTGAAGTCGTTGACCGCGACAATCATGAAGATGTCCAGGTCATACTCACGCCCATAGACCTCTTCATCCCAGCGCATCGATTTCTTCAGGCTGGTCATGGCGTGCTGGCACTTGTCGATGTTTTCCGGCTCGACATAGATGCGCAGCGCGACGGTGCGTTCGGTCATGGTGGTGAAAGTGTCTTCGACGCACCACAGGTCACCGGCCACCAGGGCAAACAGGTAGGCGGGTTTCTTGAACGGATCTTCCCAGGTCGCCCAGTGCCGGCCATCTTCGCCGGGGCCGCTGGCGATCGGGTTGCCGTTGGACAGCAACACCGGATAGCTGTGTTGCTCGGCCACCACCGTGGTGGTGAACGTGCTCATCACATCCGGGCGGTCGAGGTAATAGGTGATCTTGCGGAAACCTTCGGCCTCGCACTGGGTGCAGAACATGCTGCCGGACTTGTACAAGCCTTCCAGGGCGGTGTTGGTTTCCGGGTGGATCCTGACAGTGGTGTCAACCGTGAAGGCCGGGGCCTTGGGTTGCAGGGTCAGGTGGCTGGCGTCCAACTGATAGTCGAGCGGATTGAGGTCGGTGTCATCGAGCTTGATCGAGAGCAGTTCGAGCTGCTGGCCATCGAGCACCAGGGGCGGCAAGCCGGCACCGCGCTCGGGGTTACGGCGCATCACCAGTTGCGCATGGACCAGGCTGTGGTCCTCGAACAACTCGAAGGTCAGGTGCGTCTCGTCGATCAGGTACTCGGGCGCCTGATAGTCCTTCAGGTAAATCATCTTCGGTTGTTCGGTGCGCATGGGGCAAATCCTTCTACTGATGCACGGCGAGCTGATAAGCCGTGTATTTACGAATATTGATCACGCCAGTGTCGAAAATCAGGTATTGGCCCTTGATCCCCAGCAGCGTGCCTTCGGCAATCGGGTTCTTGTCCAGGTTGAAGCTGACGATCTTGGCCGGGTATTGCTCCACCGGATAACGGATCTCGACGGGCTCGACGTCCGCTATGGTCTGGATCGCCTGCAGGCCGAATCGTTCCTGCAAGCCTTGCAGACCCTCGGCGCAGCTTTCGAACAGCGAATCGCGGATTTGCGGCAGGTTCACCGCCACGGTGTCACCCTTGAGCAACGCGCGCCAGTTGGTCTTGTCCGCCACCTGGCTGCGGAACAGGTCTTCGACAAACCCCGATTGCTGGCGAGTGGCGACCCGCAGGATCGGCAGCGCCTGACTGGCGCCCTGGTCCAGCCAGCGGGTCGGCAGTTGCGTGGCGCGGGTGATGCCAACTTTCACGCCCGAGGAATTGGCCAGGTACACCACATGATCGGTCATGCAGAACTGTTCGCCCCAGGCCGGATCGCGACAGGTGCCCGCGTCGAAATGGCAGCGCTCGGGGCTCATGATGCACAGGTCGCATTGGGCCAGCTTGGTCATGCAGGGGTAGCAATAACCCTGGCTGAAGCTGGTCTTGGTCCTGCGCCCGCAATGGCGGCAGTGGATCGCACCGAGAAACTCCAGGCGCACCGTGCTGCCGATCAACGGATTGACCGGCACCTCGACATCGCCCAGGCGAAAGGCGTATTGAACGGTCGGCCCGTCAAGGCGTGCCGACATTTTGCTGATTGCACCGCGGCCAATCTCGATCAATGGATGGCATCCGACTTGAACAGGATATTCGGCACTTCTGTAGCTTTCGACTGGCACTCCTGCGGGCCCATGTAGCCGGTGCGTTCTTCTTCGGGCAGGTTCTGCATCTCCCAGGCGATCATCGCCTGCAGCGACAACTCGCGCTGTTCGGCGGTGAGCTTGTTGCCGTCGGCCCATTTACCGATTTCCACCGCCAGTTTCAGGCTCTGGTAGATGTCAGGGGTGATGTTTTTGATCATTTCGTTGAACGAGGACATGGGTTCTCCGCGCAATCGCGCATATTCAAGCATTACAGGCGCCAGTCAAAGGGCCATTTTACGACGAGCGAACAGCCCGCCCAACAAACCTGTGAAGCAACCGATGAGCAGCCCGCCGACGTGGGCCGCATTGGCGATTTCGCCGAAACCGATCAGCGAGATCAGCCCGGACAGGCACAGCACCAACCACACCAGCATCATCACCAGCACCCCACGGGGCAGGCGATAGGTCGGGTTCGGTGCCAGTAGCTGATAGATCCAGCAATGCCCCAGCAGGCCATACAGCACGCCGGACAACCCACCGAACAAGGTCGGGCCGCTGAAGAAATATTGGGCGAAGTTGGACACGAGACTGAATAGCAGCGTCAGCCCCAGCAGGTTGATGCCGCCCTGGCGCGCTTCGATCCGTCGCCCTAGCTCCCAATACCACATGCCATTCATGGCGATGTGCAGGAAGCCGAAGTGGATCAGCATCGGCGTCACCAGGCGCCACCACTGCCCCGCCGCCAGGCTGTCGGCCAGGGGCGTGAAATGGATATAGTCGCCGACAACGCGAAATTCCAGGAAAGTCAGCCAGCGTAGGGTTTCAAGATTCTCCCCCAGCAGAGTCACGGCGCCAACGATCAGGCTCAGCAGCAACACCAGGGCGGTGACCGGACTGCGGGTCAATTGCTGGACGAAACCAGGCCGTCGCGACGTGCTGCCGGTAGCTGGCAACTCCAGCTGTTGCTCGGGATCGCCGGCCGGGAAGCGTGCGTACAACGAGCGCACATCTTCGCTGATTTCATCCGGCACCCAGAGCACCTGCTCGCCCGCCTCCTCGCTGACCCGATGGGGCACCTGCATGCGTTGCAACAATTTGACGAAGCCGCTCAAATCCTCGGCCAAGGGTAAGCGCAGGACCGCCACGACGCTCATCGCACTTCCTCCGGCCGCTCGACATCGACCCAGACAAATTTGTGCGGGTCCAGTCGGGTCTCCTCGTCGAGACGATAGGCCACCAGTTTTCCGTAAAGCACCGCGCTGTAATCCAGGCAGGCCAGGTTCGAGCGGATCGGCGCGGGTTTGCCGCTGCGCCAGTAATGACCGACGAACAGCAGTGGCTCATGAGCGCCATAGCGCAGCAGGTTGTTTTTTTCATCCCGCGACAGCGGCGTACGGGCCACCGGATCAGGCAAGGCATCAGGCTGGAACACAATGTCACCGTAGGTCTGTGGATCGTCTTCCCAGAACTTGGTGCGAAAAAACGAACGGGTCAGGCCATCGCCGCCGGTGAGGGTCAGGCCATGGGGCAAGCGCATGTCGGTACCACGCAGCAGACGATCGAACACCGTGCAGGCAAAACTGCCCGGCTCCGCCGAGGCCTGGAGGAAATGCTCGTCGATACAACCGTTCGGGAACAAGCCCCGCAGTGGCTCGATCAGACCGTTGTCCCAGCAGGCGTGTACCACCCGGAAGCGCTGGGCGTCGACAAACAATGGCAGCTCGTAAAACCATTTGAGAAAGTCATGCCAGTCGCCCGGATGCTGCTCGAACTGGGTCAGGGTTTCGTTGAGCAGACGGGCATGGCGCGGGGTGTGTTCGCGCACGTAGCGCTGGCCGCTGCCCGGCAGTGCCGGCGTGCTCCAGCCCAGGGCGTTGAACTCGTGGTTGCCCATGATGCACAGCGCCTGGCCGGCCACCACCATGTCGTGGACGATGTGCAGGGCTTCGCGGATCCGTGGACCACGGTCGATGATGTCCCCCAGGAACACGGCCATGCGCGACGGGTGCCGCCAGACGCCGCCCTGCTTGTGGTAACCGAGGCGGTCCAGCAGACGTTCCAGGGTCAGGGCGCATCCGTGCACGTCGCCGATCAGGTCGTAACTGCGCGCAGGATCGAGCATCAGTCGCCTCCACCCCCCAACCGACTGCCCCAGCCAAGCTTGGTCCGGCAGACTTCATAGTAATTGTGATCCAACGGGTGGATCAGGCGCAGCTTCTGCGCTTTTTTACTGACGGTGATGGTGTCACCCGGCGCGCAGGTGAAATGGTTCTGGCCGTCACAGGACACTTGCGGGTAGATCTGCATATCCTTGGACACGACGATTTTCAGCTCACTGTTGCCATCGACCACAATGGGTCGCCCGGACAAGGTATGGGGGTACATGGGCACAATCACAATAGCGTCGAGCTTGGGATGCATGATCGGGCCACCGGCGGAAAGCGCATAGGCCGTGGAGCCGGTGGGTGTAGCGACGATCAGGCCGTCGGCCTTCTGGCTGCAGACGAACTGGCCGTCGATGTACAGCTCGAATTCGATCATGCGCGTGGATTTGCCGGGGTGCAGCACCACATCGTTGAGGGCGTCGCCCTGGCCGATGGCCTCGGCGTGACGGCGCACCTCGGCTTGCAACAGGAAACGGTTCTCCACCAGATAGTGGCCATCCAGCACTTCGGCCACCTTGGTTTCCAGCTCGTCGGGGCGGATATCGGTCAGGAACCCCAGGCTGCCCCGGTTGATGCCCAGCACCGGAATGTTGTGGCGCGCCAAGGCTCGGGCGGCCCCCAGCAGACTGCCATCGCCGCCGACCACGATCACCATGTCACAGACTTCGCCGAGCATCTTGCGCGACGAAGTCTGCAGACCATGACCGGGTAAGACTTCGGCGATGGTATCTTCGAGGATCACGTGCAGGTGCCGCTCCAGGAGGAAACGTTTGAGCCGGCGAACGGTGTCCAGCACCTGCGAACTGCCCAGGCGACCGATGATGCCGATATTGCGAAATTGCTCCATGGGGCTCCTGCGAGGGTCTGCGTCGGGCGAAAAACACGATTATGGGCGAAAGCCGCCCATAGACAAAATTCTTTAAGCCTTCGACGCAGGCTATGCTCGCAAAATGATCCTGTTCCCCGAATTGCTCGACTTGCCCCGCCGCCTGCGCCATCCCGAAGTGCGTGACCTGGCGTGGGTGATCCTTGCGCCGCCGATGCTGATCGACACGCCCTGGCCCCAACGCCATCCCCTGACCGGCAGCGACTGGGTGCAACAGCCCCATCAACTGGAGCACTGGCTACGACAACTGGACCGCGACAGCTATCCGTTACTGCATTGCCTGTCCCAGGGCAGAACCCGGCGCCTGGGCCTGTATTACGAAAGGTTGTGGCAGTTTGCAGTGCAACACGCGCCGGGTATTGAACTGATCGCCGCAAACCTGCCAATCCGCCACCAAGGCCAGACCTTGGGTGAGCTGGACCTGCTGCTGCGCGATAGCGAGGGCATCCATCATCTGGAACTGGCGATCAAGTTGTATCTCGGCCCCCAAAACGGTCATGGTCAGGACGCCGCACAATGGCTCGGCCCGGGCTGCCATGACCGGCTCGACCGAAAGCTGGCGCATTTGCGCGAACACCAGCTGCCGATCTCCGCTCGCCCGGAAAGCCGAGAGGCCCTGGCGGCCCTGGGCATTGAACCCTCGGGCATCGAGCTGTTTCGATCGGAACTCTGGCTGGGCGGTTATCTGCTTTACCCCTGGCCCGGCCATGCCGAACCCCCAACCGGCGCCCATCCCAGGCATTTACGCGGCAGCTGGCTGCATCAGCGGGACTGGCCGGCGTTCATAGCCCAACGCCCACCGGGACGCTGGCAACCCCTGCCCCGCGCCGGCTGGCTGGCCCCGGCCCATTACCCGGCGGACCAGGCCTGGAGCGCCGAGCAACTGGAAGTATGGCGAACGACGCTCGACCCCATGGCGCCCGCGCAGTTGATGGTGCGCCTGAGCGAAAATTCCGAGGGTGAGTGGGAAGAAGCCGAGCGGGTGTTCCTGGTGGCGGATCTTTGGCCGGATGTGCCGGGAAATGGGTGAGATGGACGGCGTCTGTCCGGGCCTCATCGCGAGCAGGCTCGCTCCCACAGTGACCGCGGCGTTTGCAATCTCAATGGCAACAATGCATCCATGTGGGAGCGAGCCTGCTCGCGATGAAGTCAACTCGGTCTAAATGGACAATCGCAACGCTAATGCCGCCAACGTCACCAACAACACCGGCACGGTCAGCACAATCCCGACCTTGAAGTAATATCCCCAGCCGATCCGAATGTTCTTGCGTGCCAGCACATGCAACCAGAGCAAGGTCGCCAGACTGCCTATCGGGGTGATTTTCGGCCCCAGGTCGCTGCCGATGACGTTGGCATAGATCATTGCTTCTTTCACCACCCCGGTGGCCTGGCTGGCATCGATGGACAAGGCGCCGATCAGCACCGTCGGCAAGTTGTTCATGATCGACGAGAGCAACGCCGTCAACAGCCCAGTGCCCATGGCCGCGCCCCACACGCCATATTCGGCGAAACCGTCGAGCCACTGGGCCAGGTAGCCGGTCAATCCCGCATTACGCAGGCCAAAGACCACCAGATACATGCCCAGGGAGAAGATCACGATCTGCCACGGCGCCTCCTTCATGACCCTGCGGGTCGAGATTTGGTGACCGCGAGCCGCGACAGCCAGCAATAACGCGGCGCAGACCGCCGAAATAGCGCTGATGGGAATGCCCAGGGGCTCAAGGGCGAAGCAGCCGATCAGCAGAATGGCCAGCACCGCCCAGCCAGCGAAAAAAGTGGCCCTGTCGTGGATTGCACTCGCCGGGTCATCCAGTTGATGCGGGTCATAGTCGCGCGGGATATCGCGGCGAAAGAACCACAGCAATATCGCCAGGCTGGCCGCGACGCTGACCAGGTTCACCGGCACCATGACCGCCGCGTAACGGTTGAAGCCAATACCGAAGAAGTCGGCCGAGACAATGTTCACCAGGTTCGACACCACCAGCGGCAGGCTCGCGCTATCGGCAATGAAGCCGGCGCCCATCACGAATGCCAGGGTTGCCGCCGGAGAAAAACGCAAGGCCAGCAACATCGAAATCACGATGGGCGTCAGGATCAACGCCGCGCCGTCATTGGCGAACAACGCCGACACCAGTGCGCCCAACAGCACCATGAATGCAAACAGCTTGCGCCCGCTGCCTCGGCCCCAGCGGGCTACATGCAGGGCCGCCCAGGCGAAGAACCCGGCCTCGTCCAGCAACAGGCTGATGATGATCAACGCGATAAACGTACCGGTGGCGTTCCAGATGATCTGCCACACCAGGACAATGTCACCGACCTGCACCACCCCGCTCAACAGCGCCAGCAACGCACCGAGCGTCGCGCTCCAGCCGACGCCCAGGCCCTTGGGTTGCCAGATCACCAGCGTAATGGTCAGCAGGAAAATCAACGACGCGAGGAGCATGCGCAACAGCCTTGGAAGGAGGATTGAAAAGCGAAAATCAGCAGCAACGCGCTAACGGACAATCAGCCATGGCGCTCACACTGAGGGGACCGACGCGATAAGGCTTATCTCACTGTGGAGAAGGTTTATCTCATTGTGGAGAAGGCTTATCCCACTGTGGGAGCAAGGCTTGCCCGCGATAGCCGCGCCACGGTTTAACAGCTGAACCGCGATATCGTTCATCATGGGCAAGCCTTGCTCCCACAGAAAATCATTTCGCCACAAAGGTGATTGGCTTGAAGCTGCGCAAAGATATCAAGCCTTCTTGTGCTGCTCGACCCACTTGCCGTAAGCATCGATGAATTTCTGCAAAAACGGCCTCACCGACTCAGACAGCTCGCCCTGCTCGTCAAACGCGCTCCCCGCGCCGGCCAGATAAGCCTCCGGCTGCTGCATGCAAGGCACATCGAGGAAGACCAGGGACTGGCGCAAATGATGATTGGCGCCAAAACCACCCATGGCGCCCGGCGACGCGCTGATCACCGCACCCGGTTTGCCGCTCAGGCAACTCTTTCCGTAAGGCCGCGAGCCGACGTCGATGGCATTTTTCATCGGTGCCGGAACCGAGCGGTTGTATTCAGGAGTGACAAACAGCAATGCGTCGGCCGCGCCAACCTGCTGACGGAAACTGCTGTAGGCTGGTGGGGGTGTATCGTCAATATCTTCGTTGTAGAGCGGCAGGTCGCCTATTTCGATGATTTCCAGCTTCAGGTTGGCCGGCGCCAGATCCGCCAGTGCCAGTGCAAGCTTGCGATTGATCGAAGCCTTGCGCAGGCTTCCCACTAAAACGGCCACGGTGTAGACATTATTCATTGGACACTTCTCGACTATGGGCTCAATGGAGCGTCTATTTATAGATGATCGGGCGGACAATTGGACCAGCGGAGAGCCGAAAACCTTTCCATTGGACTATTTTTTTCATGTAGGAAAACTTACCGCGCTTGACCAAGGTCTACAGAACCGCAAATCGAGTGATTTATTTCCAGAGGTTCTAAGCAATGGCAGCAGTACTTGTCGGACAATTTCATGCGCGGGACGCCGAAGGCCGCGTCTATTCAGTGCATGAATTCCAGGAATCGACCCCGTCACCCGACGGTAACGGCAAGGAGCCTGTCACCACGTATCGGTTGGCCATCGGTGATCGCGTCAAAAAACTCGAAGACGAAGACGAGTTTGAGTTGGTGCAGTCCGGCGTCGTTCTAAAGCGTGAACCTGAAACGCAAATCGCTTCATAACCAGTTGTTATGAGCAGAAGTCATGCCCGGACTTGGGTTAGGATTCAGCCACTCAATGGCTCACCCGCCCAACATGGACTGCTTGCATGCGTTTACGCCACATCGAAGTGATCCAGGCGCTGTTGCAAACCGGCCACCTCGGCACGGCGGCCGAATGGTTGCAATTGCCGGTGGCAGCGGTCGAGGCGACGTTGCGCGACGCCGAATTGCAGCTGGGTTTCATGCTGTTTGCCAGTGTGCGCGGGCGATTGCAGGCGACTCGAGAAGCCCTTGAGTTGCGCGACGGCATCACGCGGGTGTATGACACCCTCGAACCGGTGCAACGCCTGGCCAGCAGCCTGAAACACTATCAGGCGCCGCCCCTGCGCATCATTTGCACGCCACCGCTGGCCCAACAGTTACTGCCCCAGGGTATCGCCGCCCTGCGTCGACGCCATCCGGACGCCCCTTGCACGCTGCTCAGCCAACCGACCCGAGACATTATCCAGAGCCTTCTGCTGCGCGAAAGTGACTTGGGCCTGAGCTTGCACGACCCCGAACACCCAGACATCCAGTGCCAGATGATCGCCCAGGGCAAACTGCAATTGCTCGCGCCCCACGGCTGGCTGCAACCGCGGCAAAAATACATTTCGATTCAGGATCTGGCCGGCCAGTCGCTGGTAGGCCTGGATGGCCACGACCCGCTGAGCCCTGCGTTCGATCATAAACTGGCGGCGCTACGCCCGGCGCCGGTCATCCAGATCCGCGTACAGACCCATCAGATGATGCGCGCCATGGTCGAGGCCGGTGAAGGGCTTGCCATCGTCGACCCCTTCACCGCGTCAGGTGCCAAGGACGGCGGGCTGGACGTATGCCCGGTGTCGCCCGCCATTCCCATCGGCCTTTATGCCCTGAGCCTGAAGGGCACGACGCCTTGCCCCACCCTCCAGTCACTGCTGGAACTGATTACGGAACAAGCCGAGGCGCTGTTGGGCCACTGATCTCCATGCCCAGCGGATCGTCGAACAACCGGTACCAGAACAACGCCACCTCGGCGGTATGACGATCAATGCCCCGATAACGCAGGTGATCGATCCCGCCCAGCACGTAACCGCAACGCTCGTAGAGCCGGCAAGCCCCCAGGTTGTTGTTCTGGGTCTCGAGCATGATTCCCGGTAGTTTTTTCTTGCGGCTCCAGAAGTGAGCGACGTCTAGCAAAGCCTTGGCCACACCGTGGCGACGAGCCGGGGCATGCACGGCGAGTTCATCGATGTGGGCAAAACCGTTCCAGTTGGTACTCACCACCAGATGCCCTACCGGCTGATCGTCGAGATAAGCCATGAATATCTCGCTGTCCGGAGCGTCTCGGAAGTTGCTGAATTCCTCTGGATCGATGCCATAGCATTTGCGATAAGGCGCAATCGGCGTCACTGGCCATTGGCTCACCGATCGACCCACCTGCGCGGCCCCGTAGGCACTGACTTCGAAACTGAAATCGCTGCCCCATATGTAGGCCGCAAAGCCGTCATCGACGACACGCACCGACAAGCCGGGGTGCTTGGGATTGATAACCGGCTGCATACTGGGAAAAGTCCTCATTCCTTGAGACAACCAAAGGCGCACTGCCATCCATTGCCCTTGCCTCTCGAAACTTCATACATCAAGCGGGTATCCGTAGCCTGCCCGTCACTTCAGGTTAGAAGGTACTGGCAATTGTGGCGAGAAATGAATGAGGACTGCCCTTGTGGGAGCGAGCCTGCTCGCGATGGGATCTCTTTGGTCCAACAGACATACCGAGCTGCCTGCATCGCGAGCAGGCTCGCTCCCACAAAGGGTACGACCGTGGCGCAAGATCAGTTCGCTGCGGCCTGGGATTCGGCCAATTGCGACCACAGTGCCGGAGCACCGGCAGATTTGGCGATGGCTTCCAGACGTGTGGCATGTTCGGCCAGGTCGTTTTCGCTGGCTCGAATGATCCGGCTTGGCTTGCGGTCGGCGGGTAAGCGTCGAATTTCCGTGGCCTGGTTACCCGAACCTTCACCCGTGCCATTGCCATCGGAGGCGTTGCCAGCCAGCGACAGACTGGTCTGGCCGCCTGTCATGGTCAGGTAGACGTCGGCAAGAATCTCCGAGTCAAGCAAGGCGCCGTGCAATTCACGGCCGGAGTTGTCGACCCCATAACGCTTGCACAAGGCATCGAGGCTGTTGCGCTGCCCCGGGTGCCGCTCCCGGGCCATCATCAGGGTATCGAGGATGGAGCAGTGCTGAGTGATATCGGCCCGGTCGTGCTGCCCCATCAGGGCAAATTCGTTGTTGATGAAACCAACGTCGAACGCCGCGTTATGGATGATCAGCTGCGCACCCTGGATGAACTCGAAGAATTCGTCGGCTACTTCGGCGAAGCGCGGCTTGCCCACCAGGAACTCATTGGTGATGCCATGCACGCCGATGGCGCCTTCGTCACTTTCGCGGTCCGGTTGCAGGTAGACATGAAAATGACGCCCGGTCAGGCGCCGGCCGATCAGTTCGACACAGCCGATTTCGATAATCCGGTGACCATCGGTCACCGGCATGCCGGTGGTTTCGGTATCCAGTACAACAGATCTGTTGGCCATCAGTGTTCAGCTCTCAACGGGCATGCTTGCAAAAGCGGTGATGTTAACACGCTCCGATAGCGAGGGGACTTACCTGAAACCTGGCTTATGGGAGCAAAGCTGTGGGAGCAAAGCTTGCTCGCGATGAAGATAATGCGGTCTTTCAGGAAAACCAGAGCGCCTGTGTCGCGAGCAAGCTTTGCTCCCACACAAGCTCCCTCGCCTCATCCTGTTCAGGCCCCGACAACACTCCTATCAAGCCTGCTTGAAACCCCGCACCTCATCCACCCCACGGTTGGCCAACTGGTCGGCCCGTTCGTTACCGTGATGGCCGATGTGGCCGCGCACCCATTTCCAGGTGACGTTGTGGCGGTTGACCTGCTCGTCGAGCTGCTTCCAGAGATCGGCGTTCTTCACCGGTTCTTTCGCAGCAGTTTTCCAGCCGCGCTTCTTCCAGTTGGCCATCCACTCATTGATGCCTTTCATCACATACTGCGAGTCGGTCACCAGCAATACGTCGCAGGAGCGCTTAAGTTCTTCCAGCCCTCGAATGGCGCCCATCAGCTCCATGCGGTTGTTGGTGGTATTGGTTTCACCGCCCCAGAGCTCCTTCTCAACACCCTTGCACACCAGCAACGCCCCCCAGCCACCCGGGCCGGGGTTGCCCTTGCAGGCGCCGTCAGTGAAGAGTTCTACGCTATCGCTCATGCCAATCCATCCAGAAAAAAATGCAAAAGCCTGCCGGACGGGAACGACAATACCCGAAACCGAAATACCGGCCAGACCATCAGAAAAAGTTTACAGCTCGATGTGGCGACGATTGACCTTGGCCATCGGCAAGGGAATCAGCTTGCCCATCGGCTCGCGTCGCGCCTGACGCACCGGACGCAGCCCGACTGCGATCTTGCGCGCCACCAATAAATAGAAGCCGCCGCCGGACAGTTGCCAGTCACCGGCCTTGCGCTCCCAGCCCGCCAGACGGGCCTGCCACTTGGGCGACGCAAGCGGCGGACGATAGCATCCGAAGCGGCGTTTCTCCAGCGCGAAGCCCAGCAGGTTGAGCCAGTCGCCGACCCTTGACGCCGAGATGCAGCGAGCCTGGCGCAAAGCATCGTGAGCAAAAACGTGGCGCAAGCCCCAACTGCTCCAGGGATTGATGCCGATGATCAGCAGATGCCCGCCAGGGCGCACGCTGCTGGCGGCTTCGCGCAGCAACCCGTGAGGCGAGAGGCAGAAATCCAGGCCATGCTGCATCACGACCACGTCGGCGGCATGCTCGCTCAACGGCCAGGCCTGCTCCTCGCAGACAATCTCCACACCAGGCAATGGCGCGCCCAGGCGCACATTACGCTGGACCTGCGGCGCCGACGGCGGCGTTTGCGCCGACGGGCCGTAGTGCACCAGATAGCCACCAAAGAACCGGCCCAGCTCGTCTTCGAGCATGCGCCGTTCTTCTTCCAGCAAAAACTGCCCGATAGGGCCGGACAGCCACTCACGGGCCGCGCTGATCAATGCCAGCCAGTCAGGATCAGCCTGAGCGAACGCTTCATCGGTCATTGCATTCTCCAACGCGTCAGGAAGTTCTAAGATGCGCCTTTGTTTTCAGCTTGGCGAATTCCGCGATGATACAGATCAGTGCCCTGCCCGCGTTCACCGATAACTACATCTGGTTGTTACAGGACCATGCCACTCAACGCTGCGCCGTAGTGGACCCCGGCGACGCCACGCCGGTGCAGGCCTGGCTCGACGCCCATCCGGGCTGGGTCTTGAGCGACATCCTGATCACCCACCATCATCACGACCATGTTGGCGGCGTCCAGGCGCTGAAAAACGCGACACACGCCACCGTCTACGGCCCGGCCAGTGAAAACATCCCGGCGCGGGACGTGGCGCTCCAGGACAACGACCAGTTCAGCGTGCTCGGCTGGGACTTCGATGTATACGCGGTGCCCGGCCACACCCTGGGCCATATCGCCTTCTACCATCACGGCCTGTTGTTCTGTGGCGACACCCTGTTCGCCGCCGGTTGTGGTCGGCTCTTCGAAGGCACGCCTGAACAAATGCATCAGTCCCTCAGCCGCCTCGCCTCCCTGCCTGAGGATACGCTGGTCTATTGCACCCATGAATACACGCTCAGCAATCTGAGGTTCGCCGCTGCCGTGGAGCCGGGAAACCCGGACATTGCCGCCCGCCTGGAAAAAGTCAGCCAGCAACGCAAAGCAGGCGTCATGACCCTGCCCTCGACCCTGGCGCTCGAAAAGCTCACCAATCCATTTTTGCGCACGACTGAAACATCCGTTAAACAAAAAGCAGACGAACGGAACGGCCAGCGTAACGAGACGCCGAGTGAGGTTTTTGCGGCCTTGAGGGCGTGGAAAGATAAGTTCTAAGGCAACTGGCGATTGATACAAAAATTCTGAATGGTTGACCTGTCGGGATGCGCTTCCTAGAATCGGCCGACATTTTTGCCCGGAACTTACTTCCAGCCAATGTCGTCATCTATACGTAAGTCCGTCCAGTCAGACACATTGACCCGCTTGGCTCAAGCCATCGCAGTGGCTGTGTCCGCCACTCTGGCGGGCTGCCAGAGCACGAGCCAGGTGCCGCAGACCGATGTGGCTCATACACCGAATATCGCCGCGCGCGCCAAACAGAAGCCCATCTGGCTCACTGAAAAACCCGCGCCTCAAGTGCCCCAGGACGTCTGGGAGCGCATGCGTCAAGGCTTCCAGTTGCAGGAAACCGCTGGCGTCAACCCGCGTATCGAGCAACAGCGCCTGTGGTTCGCCAGCAATCCATCCTTCCTGGAAAACGCTGGCGAACGTGGCAGCCTCTACATTCATTACATCGTCGAGCGCCTTGAAGAACGCAACATGCCACTGGAGCTGGCGCTGCTGCCGGTGATCGAAAGCGCCTACAACCCCATGGCTTATTCCCGGGCCCATGCGGTGGGTCTGTGGCAGTTCATCCCGTCCACGGGGCGCTACTTTAACCTGCGCCAGACCCGCTTCTATGACGGGCGCCGTGACATCACCGCGTCCACCACGGCCGCGATGGACTACCTGACGCGCCTGCACGACATGTTCAACGGCGACTGGCTGTTGGCTTTGGCCGCTTACAACGCGGGCGAAGGTACGGTCAGCCGTGCCATCGAGCGCAACGAGAAACTCGGCCTGCCCACCGATTACTGGAACCTTTCTCTGCCCAGCGAAACCCAGGCCTATGTGCCGAAGTTGCTGGCATTGTCCCAGGTCGTGCTGTCTCCCGAGGCTTACGGGGTCAACCTCAACCCGATCGCCAACGAACCGTATTTCCAGGTCGTCGAGATCAACCAGCGCATGGACCTGTCCAAGGTCGCGGCGGTGGCCGACATCGACGAAGACGAGCTGTTCCAGCTCAACCCGGCCTTCAAGCAGCGCACCACCATCGACGGCCCGCAGCATCTGCTGGTTCCCACGTCCAAGGCACAATTGCTGACTGCCAGCCTGTCCACCATGCGTCCGGAAGAACTGATCAGCAAACGATCGCTCAAACCGGTTTTTGAAACAGCCGGAGGCAGTTCCGTCCAAGGCGCCAAGCGCACCTACCGGGTCAAACGCGGCGATACCCTGAGCCAGATCGCCAGGACACACAAGGTCCAGACCAAAGACTTGCAACGCTGGAACAAGTTGAGCGGCAACAAACTCAAGATTGGCCAGGCCCTGGTCATGCAGGACACCCGCAAGCGCACCAGCACTGTGGTCGCCGCCAACAGCAAGAGCAAGAAGAAGCAGACCCAATACAAGGTCAAGCGAGGCGACTCGCTGTACGTGGTCGCCAAGCGCTTCAACGTGGAAATGCAGCACCTCAAGCGCTGGAATCCACGGGTAGGCAAGGCACTGAAGCCTGGGCAGATGCTGACGGTTTACTCTCCGCACTAAGCCTGACTGAGGAGGGGGCTGCTTCGCAGCCCAACGGGAGCAAGCTCCCTCGCCACGGTTTCAGGTAATCCCTGAAGCTTTCGGCTCCCGCCTTTTTCCTGCTGATACAAGCTGTTACTGTACAGGCCATAAAGCCCAAGCCGCCTGGATCGGATCTCAGACTTGATACGTCCCCGCCTCCTGCTCCTGATCAGCCTGGCCTTGAGCTCCCCCGCCGGCGCAACCATCAGCGAAAGCCATGGTTATGCCCAGTTCGGCACGCTCAAGTACCCGGCCAGATTCACCCACTTCGACTGGGTCAACCCGCAAGCGCCCAAGGGCGGTACCTTGCGGGTCATGGCATTCGGCACCTTCGATACGCTCAATCCCTACACATTCAAGGGCAGCAGCCCGGTTTCGACAGCCAACTTCTTGCAGTACGGCATCAACGAGCTGAACGAACCGCTGATGGTTGGCACTGGTCAGTACGCGCCGTCCGGCGACGAGCCGACGTCGAGCTATGGCCTGATCGCCCGGTCGGTGGAATACAGCGAAGATCGCAGTTGGGTGGTGTTCAACCTCAGGCCCGAAGCCCGCTTTCACGATGGCGTGCCGATTACCGCCTATGACGTGGCGTTCTCCTATAGAACGTTGCTCAAGGAAGGCCATCCGCAGTACCGGACCAACCTTCAGGAAGTGCTGCGGGTCGACATCCTCAACCCGTTGAAAATCCGCTTTGTGTTCAAGCGCACGGGTAACCCGCTGCTGATCCTGCGCCTGGGTGAGTTGCCGGTGCTGCCCCAGCATTACTGGAAAGACCGCGATTTCAAGGCCACCACATTCGAACCGCCCTTGGGCAGCGGCCCTTACCGGATTACCAAAGTGCAGCCTGGTCGCCAGTTGGTGTTTGAGCGGGTCAAAAATTACTGGGGCAAGGACCTGCCAGTCAATCGCGGCAAATACAACTATGACCGGATGGAGGTGGAGTTCTATCGTGACAGTGAAGTGGCTTTCGAAGCCTTCAAGGCCGGGGAATTCGACATCTACATTGAACACCAGGCCAAAAACTGGGCCAACGGCTATCAGTTCCCGGCGGTCAACCGCGGCGATGTGATCAAGGCACAGATTGCCCACAAGATTCCGACCCAGACCCAGGGCCTGTTCATGAACACCCGGCGCAGCACGTTTGCCCAGGTCAAGGTTCGCGAAGCCTTGGGGATGATGTTCGACTTCGAGTGGACCAACCGCACGCTGTTCAGCGGTGCCTACAAGCGCACCCTCAGTTACTACCCCAACAGCGAGTTCTCCGCCAGCGGCCTGCCGGTGGGCCACGAATGGCTACTGCTCAAGCCGTATCGGGAACAACTGCCGCCCCAATTGCTCACCCAACCCTTCAGCCTGCCCCGGACCGATGGCCGGGGCATTCCCCGGGAAACCCTGCGCAAAGCCCTGGGGTTATTGAAGGAAGCCGGATGGACCATCCACGGCCAGCGCCTGCTCAACGCCGACAGCCAGCCCCTGCGCTTCGAGATCCTGCTGGTGAATCCAAATCTGGAGCGCATCCTGCAGCCCTACGTGGAAAACCTCGCCAGCATCGGCATCCAGGCCCGCCTGCGTACGGTGGATCGCGCGCAATACAAGCAGCGCCTGGACCAATTCGACTTCGACATGATCCTGCTGACCCTGGGCCAAACCCTAAGTCCGGGCCTTGAGCAATGGCAGTACTTCCATTCCAGCCAAGCGGGGGTCAAGGGCAGCAAGAACTACGCCGGCATCAACAACCCGGTGGTCGATCACCTGCTGGAAAAGCTATTGTCTGCCCGGACCCGCGACGAACAGGTCGCCGCCGGCAAAGCCCTGGACCGCGTGCTGCTGTGGCAGCACTACTGCATCCCTAACTGGTACCTCAATTATCATCGCCTGGCCTACCGTAACCGGTTTGCCTTTGTCACCACGCCGCCCTACACCCTGGGTTTGAGCGCATGGTGGCTGAAATCTTCGGAGAAAGATCAATGAAGCCTTTACGCGCCCTGCTCCTGCAGGCCAGCGGCCTGTTGTTCGCAGGACTGGCCTGTGCCGCGCCGCAGCACGCCTTGACCTTGTACAACGAGCCGCCGAAATACCCGGCCAACTTCAAGCATTTCGATTATGTGAACCCTGACGCCCCCAAGGGCGGAGTTTTTCGCCAGGGCGGGTTTGGTGGCTTCGACAGCCTCAACCCGTTTATCAGCAAGGGTGTCCCCGCCGATGACATCGGCCTGATCTACGACACCCTGGCCAAGCAAGGCCTGGACGAACCCTTTACCGAATATGGCTTGATCGCCGAAAAAATCGAGAAAGCCCCGGACAATGCCTGGGTGCGTTTCTACCTGCGGCCCGAAGCCCGCTTCAACGACGGCCATCCCGTACGCGCCGAAGACGTCGTGTTCAGCTTCCAGACCCTGACCCATGACGGCGCCCCGATGTTCCGCGGTTATTACAACGACGTCGCCGAAGTGATCGCCGAAGAGCCGCTCAAGGTACTGTTTAAGTTTAAGCACACGAATAACCGCGAACTGCCGCTGATCCTCGGCCAACTACCGGTATTGCCCAAGCATTGGTGGGCCGGGCGCGAATTCAACAAGGGCAACCTGGAGATCCCCCTCGGCAGCGGTCCCTATAGGGTCGCCGAAGTAAAGGCCGGGCGCTCGATCCGCTATGAACGCGTGAAGGATTACTGGGGCAAGGACCTGCCGGTCAACCGCGGTTTCTACAACTTCGATGTGCTGACCACCGATTACTATCGCGACAACACCGTAGCGGTCGAGGCACTGAAAGCCGGGCAGTTCGATTTCTGGCTGGAAATGGCCGCCAAGAACTGGGCCAACGCCTACAACATCCCGGCCGTGACCGAAGGCCGGTTGATCAAGGAACAGATCCCCAACGGCAACCCCACCGGCATGCAGGGCTTTGTCTACAACCTGCGTCGCCCGGTCTTCCAGGACGTGCGGGTGCGCAAAGCCTTGAGCCTGCTGCTGGACTTCGAATGGACCAACAAACAACTGTTCCACGGCGCCTACGCCCGCACGCGCAGTTATTTCGAAAACTCCGAGATGGCCGCCACCGGTCTGCCCGGTGAGGACGAACTGAAGATCCTCGAGCCCCTGCGCGGGAAGATTCCCGAGCAGGTTTTCACCCAGGCGTTCCAGCCTTCGGTATGCGACGGCAGCGGGATGATCCGTGACCAGCAGCGCAAGGCTTATCAATTGCTGCAGGAAGCCGGCTGGCGCATCGTCGACGACAAGATGGTCGATGCCCAGGGCAAACCCGTGGTATTGGAGTTCCTGCTGGCCCAGACCGAATTCGAGCGGGTGTTGCTGCCATTCAAGCGCAACCTCAGCGACCTGGGCATCGAACTGGTGATTCGCCGGGTCGACGTGTCCCAATACATCAATCGCGTGCGCTCGCGGGATTTCGACCTGATAGTGGGCAGCTTCCCGCAGTCCAGCTCGCCGGGTAACGAACAGCGTGAATTCTGGATGTCAGCCGCCGCCGATAATCCCGGCAGCCGCAACACCATGGGCCTGAAGGACCCTGCCGTCGACCAACTGGTGGAACAACTGATCAACGCCGATTCACGCAAGAGCCTGGTGGCCCACGCCCGGGCGCTGGACCGGGTGCTGCAATGGGGCTACTACGTGATTCCCAACTGGCACATCAAGACCTGGCGCGTAGCCTACTGGAACCACATCGGCCATCCGAAAATCACGCCGACCTACGACATCGGCACCACCACATGGTGGGTCAAGCCAGAGGTCAAGCCTTCCATTGAGGTAGAAAAACAGGTCATCGAGCAAAAAATCGTCACCCCGGCGAGTGTGGAGTAACCGATGCTGGCTTATATCTTTCGGCGTCTGTTGCTCATCATCCCGACCCTGTTTGGCATCCTGTTGATTAACTTCCTGATCATCCAGGCCGCGCCCGGCGGGCCGGTGGAGCAGATGATCGCCAAACTCGAAGGTTTCGAAGGCGCCACCAGCCGCATTGCCGGTGGCGGTGCCGAGGTGGCAGTGGCCGGTTCCACCTATCGCGGTGCCCAAGGTCTGGACCCGGCGCTGGTCAAGGAGATCGAGCGCATGTACGGCTTCGACAAGTCGGCGCCGGAACGCCTGTGGATCATGATCAAGAATTACGCTCGCCTGGATTTCGGTGACAGCTTTTTCCGAGACGCCAAGGTCATCGACCTGATCAAGGAAAAAATGCCGGTGTCCATCTCGCTAGGGCTGTGGAGTACGCTGATCATGTACCTGGTGTCGATCCCGCTGGGGATCGCCAAGGCGACGCGTCACGGCAGTCACTTCGACGTCTGGACCAGTTCGGCGATCATCGTCGGCTATGCGATCCCGGCGTTCCTGTTCGCCATCCTGCTGATCGTGGTATTTGCCGGCGGCAGCTATTTCAACTGGTTCCCGTTGCGCGGCCTGACGTCCAACGATTTCGATGAACTGAGCATGGGCGGCAAGATCCTCGACTACTTCTGGCACCTGGCCTTGCCCGTGACAGCCCTGGTGATCGGCAACTTTGCCACCATGACCCTGCTGACCAAGAACAGCTTCCTCGATGAAATCAACAAGCAATACGTGGTCACCGCCAAAGCCAAGGGCTTGACCCGCAACCGAGTGCTCTACGGTCATGTGTTCCGCAACGCCATGCTGCTGGTGATTGCCGGCTTCCCCTCGGCCTTCATCGGAATCTTCTTCACCGGTTCGTTGCTGGTAGAGGTGATTTTTTCCCTTGATGGCCTCGGACTGATGAGTTTCGAGGCGGCAATCAACCGTGACTACCCGGTGGTCTTTGGCACCCTGTTCATCTTCACCCTGCTGGGGCTGGTGGTGAAACTGATCGGTGACCTGACCTACACCTTTGTCGATCCACGCATCGACTTTGAAAGCCGGGAGCATTGAGATGAATCTGTCCCCCCTCAATCGCCGCCGTTTCGAACTGTTCAAGGCCAACAAGCGCGGCTGGTGGTCGCTGTGGCTGTTCCTGATCCTGTTCGGGCTCAGCCTGGGCGCCGAATTGATCGCCAATGACAAGCCGCTGGTGGTGCATTATGACGACGGCTGGTACTTCCCGGCCCTCAAGCGCTACCCGGAAACCACGTTCGGCGGTGAATTTCCGCTGGAAGCCAACTACAAAAGCCCGTACATCCGCGATCTGCTGGCCGCCAAGGACGCGTGGGTGCTGTGGGCACCGATCCCGTTCAGCTACCAGAGCATCAATTACGACCTGAAGGTCCCGGCCCCGGCACCGCCCTCCTCGGTCAACTGGCTGGGCACCGATGACCAGGGCCGCGATGTGCTGGCCCGAGTGATCTATGGCTTCCGGGTGTCGGTGCTGTTTGCCCTGACATTGACCCTGCTCAGCTCGATCATCGGCGTGATCGCCGGCGCCTTGCAGGGCTTTTATGGCGGTTGGGTCGACCTGGCCGGCCAGCGTTTCCTGGAGATCTGGTCGGGGCTACCGGTGCTTTACCTGCTGATCATCCTGGCCAGCTTCGTACAACCGAACTTCTGGTGGTTGCTGGGCATCATGCTGCTGTTCTCCTGGATGAGCCTGGTGGACGTGGTCCGCGCCGAATTCCTGCGCGGACGCAACCTGGAGTACGTGCGGGCCGCGCGGGCATTGGGCATGCAGAACGGCGCGATCATGTTCCGCCACATCCTGCCCAACGCCATGGTCTCGACCATGACGTTCATGCCGTTCATTCTCACCGGGGCCATCGGCACCCTCACAGCCCTGGATTTCCTCGGGTTTGGCTTGCCTCCAGGCGCCCCGTCCCTGGGCGAACTGGTGGCCCAGGGCAAATCCAACCTGCAGGCGCCCTGGCTCGGCATCAGCGCGTTCGCCGTGCTGGCGATCATGCTGAGCCTGCTGGTATTCATCGGCGAGTCCGCTCGCGACGCCTTCGACCCGAGGAAGTGAAATGAATCAGGACAATCTGATCGAAGTGCGCGACCTGGCGGTGGAGTTCATTGTCGGCGAACGTCGCCAGCGGGTCGTCGAAGGCGTCAGTTTTGACATCAAGCGTGGCGAAACCATGGCCCTGGTCGGCGAAAGCGGCTCAGGCAAGTCAGTGACCGCCCACTCGATCCTGCGGTTGCTGCCCTACCCGCTGGCCCACCATCCAAGCGGGACCATCCAGTACGCCGGCCAGGATTTGCTGGGTCTGAAAGAAAAAACTATCCGCCATATCCGAGGCAACCGGATCGCGATGATCTTTCAGGAGCCGATGACGTCCCTCAATCCGCTGCATTGCATCGAGAAGCAGATCAACGAAGTGCTGGGCATTCACAAGGGCCTGTCCGGTAAGGTCGCTACCCGTCGCACCCTCGAATTGCTGGAGCTGGTGGGCATCCCCGAGCCGCACAAGCGCCTCAAGGCCCTGCCCCACGAACTGTCCGGCGGCCAGCGCCAGCGGGTGATGATCGCCATGGCCTTGGCCAACGAGCCGGAATTGCTGATTGCCGACGAACCGACCACGGCACTGGACGTCACCGTCCAGCTGAAAATCCTCGAGTTGCTCAAGGAGTTGCAGGCGCGATTGGGCATGTCGCTGCTGCTGATCAGCCACGATTTGAACCTGGTGCGAAGAATTGCTCATCGCGTATGTGTCATGCAGCGTGGTTGCATCGTCGAACAGGCATCGTGCGAAGAGCTGTTCCGCGCGCCGCAGCATCCGTACACTCGGGAACTGCTGGCCGCCGAGCCCAGCGGCAACCCGGCGACCAACGTTGTCGGCCCGCCGCTGTTGCAGGTCGAGGACCTGAAAGTCTGGTTCCCGATCAAAAAAGGCCTGTTCAAACGCACGGTCGATTATATAAAGGCCGTGGACGGTATCCGCTTCAGCCTGCCCCAGGGCCAGACCCTGGGCATCGTTGGCGAAAGCGGCTCCGGCAAGTCCACTTTGGGGCTGGCGATCTTGCGACTGATTGGCAGCCAGGGGGGGATCCGGTTTGAAGACAAGCAGCTGGACTGCCTGTCGCAGCAACAGGTCCGGCCGCTGCGCCGGGAGATGCAAGTGGTGTTTCAAGACCCGTTCGGCAGCCTGAGCCCACGGATGTGTGTAAGCCAGATCGTCGGCGAAGGCCTGCGGATCCACAAGATCGGCACCGCAGCCGAGCAGGAACAAGCGATAATCGCGGCATTGAAGGAGGTAGGCCTGGATCCGGAAACCCGGAACCGCTACCCCCATGAATTTTCCGGAGGGCAGCGGCAGCGTATCGCCATTGCCCGGGCCCTGGTGCTCAAGCCGGCGTTGATTCTGCTGGACGAACCGACGTCGGCCCTGGACCGTACCGTGCAACGCCAGGTGGTGGAGCTGTTGCGGTCGCTGCAAACCAAGTACAACCTGACGTACCTGTTTATCAGCCATGACCTGGCTGTCGTCAAAGCGCTAAGCCACCAGTTGATGGTGGTCAAGCATGGCCAAGTGGTCGAACAAGGTGATGCCCGCAGCATATTCGCCGCGCCGCAACACCCCTATACACAGCAGTTGCTGGAGGCCGCTTTCCTGGCCCCAACAACTGCCGAATAACCTGAAAGAGGAGCAACACATGGGTTTTCTCGCCGGTAAGCGCGTACTGATCGTCGGTGTCGCCAGCAAGCTGTCCATCGCATCCGGCATCGCCGCCGCCATGCATCGCGAGGGCGCTGAGCTTGCCTTCACTTATCAGAACGACAAACTCAAGGGTCGCGTCGAAGAGTTCGCACAAGGCTGGGGTTCGAGCCCTGAGCTGTGCTTCCCGTGCGACGTGGCCAGCGATGAAGAAATCGCCAAGGTTTTCGAAGAACTGAGCAAGAAGTGGGACGGCCTGGACTGCATCGTGCACTCCGTGGGCTTTGCCCCGGGCGACCAACTGGACGGCGACTTCACCGAAGCCACCACCCGCGAAGGCTTCCGTATTGCCCACGACATCAGCGCCTACAGCTTCGTGGCCCTGGCCAAGGCCGGTCGCGAAATGATGAAAGGCCGCAACGGCAGCCTGCTGACCCTGTCGTACCTGGGCGCCGAGCGCACCATGCCGAACTACAACGTGATGGGCATGGCCAAGGCTTCCCTGGAAGCAGGCGTGCGTTACCTGGCCGGCTCCCTGGGCCCGGATGGCACCCGCGTCAACGCCGTATCGGCCGGTCCGATCCGCACCCTCGCCGCTTCCGGCATCAAGAACTTCCGCAAAATGCTCGCCGCCAACGAAGCACAGACGCCGCTGCGTCGCAACGTCACCATCGACGAAGTCGGCAACGCCGGTGCCTTCCTGTGCTCGGACCTGGCCTCGGGCATCAGCGGTGAAATCATGTACGTGGACGGCGGCTTCAACACCACCGCCATGGGTAACATCGAAGAGTAATCTTCACGGTGCGCCCTTGCAGAAGTGCAATCATGGTGCCCGGTTTCGACAAAAAGAAGCGCCGCCTGCCTGGTAAAGGGCAAGCGGCGTTTTTATTTCTACCTTCCGGGAGCGGCTAGCAGCACCAGGACAAAGGAAAGCGAAAACAACAGCGTCGCGACTACCCCAGAGACGGTGTCATAAGTGTAAATCACCGAGATTAACGCACCCATGAGTGACGTTAAAAAAATAGGAGTATTCGCAAGCACATACAACCCCATACGCACACTGAAGGATTGATGTTTCAGAAACGCTTGGGCAGCACTGCCTAATCCTGTCAGCGTCACTGACGTAATAATCAGCATGATTAACATGACAAGGTACATCGCAACAGATGGAATACCTTGGGTATCGTTAAGATTGCCAGGATTCTCCACTGCACCGTCCGCCGCAAAAAAGAATAACATTGCGTACGCCATCAATATGCCAACAACCGCTCCGCCCAATCCTTGCCCTTTGCGCCTCATATCTGATCACCTTGAAAAACTAATGGGTAGTTCGCCAGTTATTCGAATTTCATAATCCTGCGCTCGGGCAACCCTTCCTACTTCACGCAGGGCGGTCGTCGCCCTCTCGTCAAACGCTGCGCGATGGCTGCTGGCGTTCGCGTCATACCGATCTGAGTAGGCCTTGGCGGAACCCGTGAATTTGAGATTACCAGAGGTATAGCGAACCACTTCACCCTTAATCTGAAGCGTAATGTTTCCAAGATAAATTCTTGCGACGCTCGAGTCTTGAGCCGTCGAGTAAGGGACCTTCAGATTAATGGTCGTTACCCCCACTCCTGCGGTATTGATAATCGCCATCAAATCGGGAATTTTGTTCGGTGTAGGGCTGATACCGACTCTGTCGAGCCGAACTCTGGCGGGCTTGCCCTTTCCAAGTAGCCAGTGACCAAAGGCCTTGAAAGGAGTAAAAACACCGCCGGAGAACTCCTGCTCAATTGCCAGCCCTTTTATGTCATTTATTTTGGCTCCCTCTTTTATCCCGAGGTTCCAAGCATCCGCAGTGTTGAGTTTCGGATTTTTCAGCATTAATAGATCAGCACCATGTGCAACCTTTAAATCACCAATAATAAAACCGTCAAGTCCGTAACGAACAGGTCGATTGTTACGCATTTCTTGTAAGTGGCGTTGTAGCATTTGAGACCAGTGACCTCGTTCATAAGCCACGCTACGTTCCTGAATCATTTTTGCAACCATTGCCATGGAGAAAGGAGCTGGAGCGCCCCCTCTTCCACGCGAGGTACCATATTCATCAGGATAAACAAATGTCGGGGGCAACTCGATATTCATAAGTACCAGCCAAGTTTAGTAACCCATAACGCTGCAGTCATGAGCCGCATCACATGATGCGAAGTCTCATTCTGCATATATCCCGCGCCCCTCATGCGGTACATATATATAGCGTTACGCTGGTTCACCTATGTCATTGTTTGCAAGACCTATACCTCTAAAAAATAGCCATGTTCAATGAGTACAAGCGATTCTATTGTCGCAGCGCCTGTTTCTGCGCATACATCGCCGCGTCGGCGTCAGCCAGCAGGTTGTCGATCGACCGATGGCGCTGGGCGTTGTACTCGATCTGGCCCACGCTGAAACGAATTTCATAGCCACGCTGCGACATCGCATTGCGCTCCTCAAGGATTTCCTTGAGCCGCGCCATGATCGCCGAGGTCTCGACATGAGAAGAACCGGTGAGCAACGCCACGAACTCATCGCCGCCCAAGCGACCGATCACATCACTTTCGCGAAAGGCGATGCGTAACACGTCGGCAAACGTTTTTAATGCCGTATCGCCCTCGGCGTGTCCAAAGCGGTCGTTGATGAGCTTGAAATCGTTGAGGTCGAAGAACAACAGCGTCGCCGGACGAGAGAGGCGCTCGCATACGCTCAACGCATGCTGGGCCAGCGTGTTGAAACCACGTCGATTGGACAGCAATGTCAGTTCGTCCATGCTCGCCATCTGCACGGCAATCATTTCCTGCTCAGCCATGCTGGCAAGGTCGCGTAGCAGTTCGCGTTCTTCGTCATTGAGCTTGCGCGGCCTGGTATCGAGCAAGCACAAGGTTCCAAGCTTGCTGCCGTCGTCCAGTCCCAGCGGATGCCCGGCGTAGAAACGAATGCCGGGTTCATCGGTGACGAACGGATTGTCGCGAAACCGCTCGTCCTGTTGCGCGTCGCAGACCTCCATGATCTGATCCTGCAAAATGGCGTGCCCACAAAATGAAACGTCGCGCCCAGACTCACTGGCGTCCAGGCCCGCGTTGGATTTGAACCACTGACGATTGGCATCCACCAGCGACACCAGCGCAATGGGCACATCGAACAAACGCCGGGCAAGGCGAGTCAGGCGATCGAACCGCTCCTCGGGGGCAGTGTCGAGCAGTTTGAGCGAGTGCAGATTCTTGAGGCGGACGGCTTCGTTATCCGGTTTCCCTGGCGCAGGCATCGGGAACTCCATTAGGGGGGCTTGTTGAAGTCTAGCCCAGGCCCGCTCCCCTTCAAACCGAACGAGCAATTCAAACAGGCATTTATCGACGGGGCCTAATACACTGCGACACAGGTACAAGACGAGGACACTCACCGATGAAGCCCGCCACCCACGATGCCGCCCCGCGTTTCTGGCGTGATGCAGCGCTGCCCTTCATCGAAGCCCGGGGCATCGCCGACGGGCGCAAGGTCTGCTATTCGCGTCATTCCCATGACCATTTTTCCATCGGGGCGATCACCGCCGGGCGTAGCACCTACCTTCATGAGCAATCGAACTTCCAGGTAGAGAGCGGTACCGTCGTGTTGATGAACCCCGGCGATGTCCATGCGTGCAACCCGATCAATGATCAGCCATGGTCGTATGTGATGCTGTACGTCGACACCCAGTGGCTAACGGACTTGCAGCGCCGAATCGGCTTTGACGAGACGCTGGATTTTCAGGGTTTCGCCACCACCCACAGCCGCGACATCCAACTGTTTGCCGCATTACAGGGTTTGTATGAACAACTGGTGGATGAGCGGATCGACATCGCCCGCAAACATGCCGAAGCCGAAGCGTTTTTCATCGACCTGCAACACCGGCTCAACCCGGCCGGGCGCCCGGACCGCGGCAGCCATCCGGGGCTGATGCGGGCGGCGCAGTTCATCCATGACCATTGCAGCGAAGCCTTGAAACTCGAAGACATCTGCGCCGCCGCACAACTTTCGCCGTCGTACCTGAGCCGGGCCTTCAAGCGCCATTACGGCATGACGCCCCATGCTTTCCTGGTCAATCGTCGCATCCAGTTCGCCCGTCGACAGTTGCGCGAAGGCAAGCTGATCGCCGACGTGGCACTGGACAGCGGGTTTGCCGACCAGGCGCATTTCCAGCGCGCCTTCAAACAACACCTGGCAGCCACGCCGGGCCAATATCGCGGCTGATACCTGACCCTGCTTTTGCGAGGATGGGTCAAGGCAACAACAAATACACCGCACTGACCACCAGCAACACCGCCATCGTCCGATTGAACAGGCGCATGGTCGCCGGGTTGCCCAGCCAAGTCCGTAGAAAACTGCCGGCATAGGCCCAGCAACCCACCGAGAGGTAACAGATCACCAGGTAGATTGCCGCAAACTGCCACACCAACCGCGCCTCACCATCGGCCACGAACGCGCCCATCCCTGCCACACAAGCCAGCCACGCCTTGGGGTTGAGCCACTGCATCAACGCACCGTAGAACATCGATGGTGCCCGCCCCTCGTCTCCGTCGCCGAGGTGCCCGTTGTCCATCGCCAGTTTCCAGGCCATGAACAACAAGAAACCCACGCCCCCCAATTGCACCACTCGCGTAAGGCCGGGCCAGCGTTGCAGCACTTCGTGCAACCCCAGGCCCATCAGCACCAGCAGCAATACAAACCCCAGGGTGGCGCCGGCCACGTGACGCAAGGTGGCACGAAACCCGAATCGCGCCCCGGAACTGAGGGCGACTATATTGACCGGCCCGGGGGTGATGGAGGCGACCAGTGCAAACGCCGCCATGGAAATAATCAGACTCATTGCATACCTTCTTCATGTCTGTGAGGTGGCGTTCAAGGTAAATTGCACGCCACTGGCGGTATTGAACAAAACTGCCCAATGACGGCCACTCCCCGCCACCGCGTGAAGAGATGCTGTTTCGGGTACTTTTTTACGCAAACTTTACGCAGCGTCCGGTCAACGAAATCGATACTGGGCGGCTCATTCTTTCAGGCGTGTTTTATGTCCCTTGCGGCTGTGCGGTTTATCGGATTCATCCTCGGCATTTTTCTGATCACCCTGGCCGCAAGCATGGCAATCCCGCTTATCACGCTGATGGTGTACGAGCGTAACGATGACCTCTCGGCGTTCTTGTGGTCGAGCCTGATCACGTTTGTCTGCGGCGTCTTGCTGGTAGCTCGCGGCCGGCCAGAGCACATACATCTGCGTCCGCGGGACATGTATCTGCTGACCACTGCCAGTTGGGTCGTTGTCTGCACCTTCGCCGCCCTGCCGATGGTGTTTATCCAACACATCAGCTACACCGACGCATTTTTCGAGACAATGTCCGGCATCACCACCACCGGTTCGACCGTGCTCAGCGGCCTGGACACCGCCTCCCCGGGCTTGCTGATCTGGCGCTCGATGCTGCAGTGGCTCGGAGGAATCGGCTTCATCGGCATGGCGGTGGCCATCCTGCCGTTGTTGCGGGTCGGCGGCATGCGACTGTTCCAGACCGAATCGTCGGACTGGTCGGAGAAAGTCACGCCGCGCTCCCATGTCGCGGCGACCTACATCCTGTGGCTCTACTTAGGGTTGAGCGCCCTGGCCGCCCTGGCCTTGTGGTTGGCGGGCATGACACCTTTCGAGGCGATCAACCATGCGATGTCCCTGATTTCCACCGGCGGCTTCTCCACTTCTGATTCGTCCCTGGCGCACTGGCCTCAACCGGCTATCCACTGGATCTCGGTGATTATCATGATCGCCGGCGCACTGCCCTTCACCTTGTATGTCGCCACGTTGCGCGGGAACAAACGTGCTTTATTCAGGGATCATCAGGTCCGGGGATTCCTCGGCTTCCTGGTCATTACCTGGCTTGTGGTAGGGACCTGGCTGAGTTTGAACAGCGATTACGCCTGGCTGGACGCGGTGCGCATCGTGGCAGTCAACGTGACATCGGTAGTCACCACCACCGGTGTGGCGTTGGGTGACTACACGCTGTGGGGCAGTTTTGCCCTGCTGCTGTTCTTTTACCTGACGTTTGTCGGCGGTTGTTCGGGATCCACCTCCGGCGGGCTGAAGATCTTTCGTTTTCAGGTGGCCGGCGCCTTGCTGATGGGCAGTTTGAAACAACTGATCCATCCGCGCGCGGTGATCCAGAAAAAATACAACAAGCACCCCATCGACGAAGAGATTGTCCGTTCGCTGCTGACGTTTTCTTTCTTCTTCACCATTACCATCGGCGGCATCGCCCTTGGACTGGCGCTGATCGGCCTGGACTGGACCACCGCCCTGACCGGTGCAGCCACGGCCGTGTGCAACGTGGGGCCGGGGCTGGGCTCGATCATCGGACCGGCCGGCAACTTCTCCACCTTGCCGGATGCGGCCAAATGGCTGCTGACCATTGGCATGTTGCTGGGTCGACTGGAGATTCTGACCGTCCTGGTGCTGTTTACCCCGGTCTTCTGGAAGTACTGAGGTGGTGGAAAATTCATTGTCGATTTTCCGGTGGAGCCGTCCCGGACCTGGTTCTATGCTCCACCCATGAACCTACACGACTCGCTGCTCCCACCCCATGCCGAGATGGTCCGCGCCATGCTCGAACGAGACACCGCCTATGAGGGGGTGTTCTTCACTGCGGTCAAGACCACCGGCATCTTCTGTCGCCCCAGTTGCACGGCACGCAAGCCGAAGCCGGAGAACGTTGAATTTTTCGCCCACGCTGACGAAGCCATGTCGGCCGGCTACCGGGCCTGTTTGCGTTGCAAGCCGCTGGATGCGGCAGCCATCGCGCCTGCCTGGATCCAGGCGCTGCTCAAGGCCGTGGACGCCGAGCCCGACCTGCGCTGGACCGATGCCTTATTGCTGGAACAAGGCATTGAACCACTGAAGCTGCGGCGCTGGTTCAAGCAGCACTTCGGCATGACCTTCCATGCATACCTGCGCACTCGACGGCTGGGCATCGCGCTGGGGGGGATCAAAGAAGGGATGTCCATCGACAATGCGGCATTCGATTCGGGCTACGAGTCCCTGAGCGGATTTCGTGACGCCTTCGTGAAGTCATTCCACATCACCCCGGGCCGCGCCGCGCACAGCGAACCCCTGCTGTTCACCCGCCTGACAACCCCACTGGGGCCGATGCTGGCCATGGCCGAAGCGCGCGGCCTGGTGTTGCTGGAGTTCCTCGACCGTCCGGCCCTGACCCGGGAAATCGAAGAATTGCAACAGCGCTACGGCTACACCGTTGCACCGGGGGGCAATCCCCACTTGCAACAGATCGAAACCGAACTGGCCGACTACTTCGCCGGGAAACTCACCTTGTTCAGCGTGCCGCTGCACATGCCCGGCAGCACCTTCGCCGTCCGGGTCTGGTCTGAGCTGGAAAAAATCCCTTATGGCGAAACCCGTAGCTACGGCAGCGTCGCCACCGCCCTTGGCAGCCCTGGCGCCAGCCGCGCGGTCGGGCTGGCCAACGGCCAGAATCGCCTGGCCATCGTCATCCCCTGCCACCGGGTAATCGGTGCAGACGGTTCTTTGACCGGCTATGGTGGCGGGCAGCCACGCAAGGCATTTCTATTGCGCCTGGAACAAGCTGCGGTGCAGGTTTCCCTGTCACTGGCATTTTGATCAGCCCGCCGAGTGAACAACTGATGCCTGTCCCGTACCACGATGCGAGCACCTTTCTGGCAGGCCTCGACGAAGACTGGCGCGATCATGTCGAGACGATCGGCCCTTGCCTGCTGCAACCCAAACCGTCCCGCGACCCGTATGAAGCCCTGGTGCGGGCGATTGCCTATCAACAACTGCATGCCAAAGCCGGCGATGCGATTCTCGGTCGCTTTCTGGCGCTGTTTCCCGGCGCGATTTTCCCCAGGCCGGAGCAGATCCTGGCGACTGACGTCCAACAGATGCGCGATTGCGGATTTTCCACCAGCAAGATCGCGACCATACAGGGCATCGCCCAAGCGACGCTGGACGGGGTGGTGCCGGGTTATGCCATGGCGCTGGCCATGGATGATGAAGCCTTGATCGAGCGCTTGATCGCCCTGCGCGGTGTCGGGCGCTGGACCGTGGAAATGCTGCTGATCTACAGCCTGGAGCGACCTGACATCCTGCCCGCCGATGACTTTGGAGTTCGCGAGGGTTATCGGAGGCTCAAGGGTTTGGACGTCCAACCGACGCGCAAACAGATGGTCGGGATTGGACAGGCGTGGAGCCCGCATCGGACGGTTGCGGCGTGGTATTTGTGGCGGGTGCCCGGTCGCTAAACCGCGTCATCGTTCATCGCGAGCAGGCTCGCTCCCACAGGGGATTTCCTGTGTAGACATTATTTGTGTTCACTGAAGATCAAATGTGGGAGCGAGCCTGCTCGCGATGGCTTCCGGATGGCCGGCCTGAATTCAACTGAAAAAAAACGCCGACCGTCTAGGCTGTACTGAGCCATTTCCCAATTGCCAACCGGAGGTTCTCATGCAGCTCGAAGGATCCTGCCATTGCGGCGCAGTGTCGTTCAGCCTGGCCTGCGCCCATCCTTACCCTTATCAGCGCTGCTACTGCTCGATCTGTCGCAAGACCCAGGGCGGGGGCGGCTTTGCGATAAACCTGGGGGGCGACGCCCAGAGCCTGAAGGTGCGCGGTCGCAAGCACATATCGATCTATCATGCGCGGCTCAAAAATGACGGGGATAAACGCGCCCACCGCAGCAGCGCCGAACGCCACTTCTGTTCCCTTTGCGGTTCGGGATTGTGGCTGTTCAGCCCCGAGTGGCCGGAGCTGATCCACCCCTTCGCCTCTGCCATCGACACGCCGCTGCCAGTACCGCCAGAGCACACCCATCTGATGCTGGGTTCCAAGGCGCCGTGGGTGGAGGTCGAGGCGCATGCGGACGATCAGCAGTTCGAGGTCTACCCCCAGGAGTCCATTGCCCAGTGGCATGAACGCCTGGGTTTGAGCCGTTAGGTCGCTTCACAGTCTTTGACAATTTTGCGACAAAGCTGTCAAAGATTGCCCGTCGGCAGTCACCTAGCATGGGCGCATCCAACCTCCATCAGGGTGCTCCCATGTTGCGTTCGTTATCTCTGCCACTGACTTCATGCTGCGTGCTTCTACTCTCCAACTCATTGCACGCTGAAGACTGGCGTTACAGCGTGCGGGCCGGTGCCGCCAGCATGCCGCGTTACAGCGGCAGTGAGGAGCGCGTTGTGGCGCCGTTGTTGGGGGCAAAAATCATCAGCCCTTATGGCGTATTCCTTGATACCAGCAAAGGTTTGGGCTGGGCATTTGACGAAGACGACTTCGGTTTACGTGTGTACATCGGCGCCAGTGATGGGCGCAAGGATCGCAAGAGCGGATTCAAAGGTTCGGATGAGCTCAACGGCATGGGCTCAATCAAGTCCAGACCGGTGCTGGGGGTGGATGGTACCTATCAAATGGGACCGATCGTCCTTGAGGCCAGCTTCGAACATGCGCTGGAAGAAGATGACGACAACCGTGATACCGGCTCGGCCTGGAACCGACTGAAACTGAGCATCAGCGCACCGCTGTACGAGGGTGACCATGGCAAGCTCATGGGCAGCCTCAACAGTCAATTCGGCGACAGCGACTATGTCCGTACCTGGTATGGCGTCAGCGCCGCCCAGGCTTCGCGCAGTCAGTTCCGGGCCCATGACACGCATGGCGGGCTGGTGAGTCGCGGAGCGGATCTGACCTGGTCATTGCCGTTCAACGACCAGTGGAGTGTATCGACGGTGTTGGCCATGCAGTACCTGGCCGGCGATGCAGCCGACAGCCCGATTGTGAAGCGGCGGATGCAAGCGTCGTTGGTTGGCCAGGTGGTTTACACCTTCTAAACAGAGCGCTCCCTCGCGAACGCGCCCGATCTAGTCGAGGTGCGCCCAGGACATGCGAAACGACGCTCCGCCCCAGGGCGAGTCCGTCACTTCCACGTGCCCGCGGTGAGATTGCGACACCCGTCGCACCAGTGCCAGGCCCAGGCCAAAACCGCCGGTGCGACGGTCGCGACTGGCATCCAGGCGCGAGAACGGCTCGAAGATTTTCTCCCGGCCGTCCAGTGGCACACCCGGCCCGTCGTCATTGACCCGCACCTCATAATGATCACCCGCGCGTGTCAATGACACGTGCACCCGCTCATCGGCATAGCGAATGGCATTGCGCAGCAAATTGATCACCGCACGAGCCATGAAGCGTGGCTCGATACGGACCACCTCGACCGGACACTCGGCAATCAACAGCTGCACCCCGGCCGCCTCCGCCTCCAGCGCCACACTGCCCACCACGCTGTCGAGCCAATCGCGAGCCTGAATATCCTCCCGGACAATCACCGTGGCGCCCTGTTCAAGGCTGGCGTAAGTCAGCAACTCGGAAACCATCTCCTCCAGCTCGCCGAGATCGGCGTACATGTCGGCAATCAACTCGCGGTTCTGGCTCGGATCGGACTGTTGCTTGAGTTGATCCAGTTCAAACGATAAGCGTGCAATAGGCGTGCGCAGCTCATGGGATACCGCGTTGGTGAGCTCGCGTTGATTGGCGATCAGGCCCTCGATGCGCGCTACCATCAAATTGAAATGGTCGGCCAGGTCACGAATGTTCGACCGCTTGGACAACTGAATACGCACCGACAGATCGTTGCCGCCAAAGCGCTCGGCCGCCAGGCGCAGTTTTTCCAGGTCTCGCCAATGGGGTCGCACCCAAAAAAACAGCACGAAACCAATCATGATCGCGATCATCAGGTAGGCCACGGCGATATAGAACGGCATCAGGCTCGGTTCAGCCGGCAGCTGGATACTCAATAGCTGCGAACCGTCATCAATGCGCGAAATGAACTGCGTGTACTGGTCACGCATCACCAAAAGCCCCTGGGCCAACTCGGCGTTCTCCTGGGCGCTCAGGGACAGTTGATCGCGCTCGACCAAGACCAGGCCCAAGCCGTAATGAGGCCGCACGCCTTCCAATTGTCGCTCCCGGGCCGAACTGTCCAGGCCACGCAGTTGCTCGACCAGCGACCAGGCCTGACCACGCACTGCCTCTTGGTTGTAACGCCGCATCTCACCGTCGAGAAGCGCATCGAAGGTGCGATCAACCGTTTGCAGTGCCAGCACCAAGCCAATCGTCATGACCAGGAACAGTTCCAGGAATAACCGCAGCATCTAGAGTTCCCACCCAAACGGATTGAACAGGTAACCCTTGCCCCAGACGGTTTTGATCCGCATCGGCTCCCGGGGATTGTCGTTGAGCTTGGCCCGCAGCTTGCTGACATAGACATCGACGCCACGATTGAGACCATCGAAGGCAATGCCACGCATGCGGTTGAGAATGTCATCGCGGGACAGGATCTTGCCTGCCGCGCTTGCCAGCAGCCACAGCAGCTCGAACTCCATAGTCGTCAGTTCAACCAGGTCACCGGCCAGTCGCACCTCCCGGCTGCTGCGGTCGATCGACAATCGCCCGAACTCAAGGGCGCCGCGCACGGTGATATCCGGCAGTTGGCGACGCTGCAGCGCCCGCAGGCGAGCCAGGAGTACCGCAGGCTTGATGGGTTTGATCACATAGTCGTCGGCACCGGACTCCAGACCGAGGATATGGTCCACGTCATCTTCCTTGGCCGTCAGGATCACGATCGGGGTAGCGGCAACGTTGCGGATCTCGCGGCACACCTGCAACCCACTCTGTCCCGGCAGCATCAGGTCGAGTACCACCACTTTGGGTTCGAATGCCAGAAACGCCGCCAGCGCCTGGTCGCCCCGATGCTCGATACGCACCTCGAAGCCGTGTTGGCAGAGAAAGTGCGCGATCAATCCGGCGAGCCTTTCGTCATCCTCCACCAGCAACACTTTGCCCGAACCCAGGTTATCCATAACAACCGCCTGCCAGACCATGATTGAAGTGGCCGCATTATGGCGCCAACCGACCACGGGACGGGTAATGCCGACAGCAAAAACCGGCCTCAAGGGCCGGTTTTCAAAGAAGTTTCATGTTTTTAAGAGTTTTTAACAATTCAGGCCGACATCGGCACACCGCTGTGAAAACGAAACTCCACGTCCGCTGATTCGATCAGTTCACGTTCGGCATCACGAACCTTGTCGATCACCTGAGCGACGTCCTTGGTGTCGCCATACTGGTAGGCCAGTTTCAGGTAGCCCTGAAAATGCCGGGCCTCGCTTTTGAGCAAGCCGAAATAGAATTTGCCCAGTTCTTCGTCCAGGTGCGGCACCAGGGCCTCGAAGCGCTCGCAACTGCGGGCCTCGATGAAAGCGCCGACCACCAAAGTGTCCACCAGTTTGACCGGTTCGTGGCTGCGGACCACTTTGCGCAGCCCCGAGGCGTAACGCCCGGCAGAAAGCTGGCGCAAGCCGACCTTGCGTTTCTTCATCAGGCGCATGACCTGTTCGTGATGCACCAGTTCTTCCCGGGCCAGACGTGACATCAGATTGATCAGGTCTACGTGGGAGTGGTACTTGGCGATCAGGCTCAGGGCGGTGCTGGCCGCCTTGAATTCGCAGTTCTTGTGGTCGATCAGTAGCGTTTCCTGATCGGCCAGCGCCGCCTGGACCCAGGCATCAGGAGTGCGGCAACCAAGGAATTCATGAATTTCGGGAAGGATCATGGGGCTCACGGAAAAAGAGAGTCGAGCGAAGGGCGCCGATTATACCGGCCTGCCTCCAGACCACCAGCCACCGCCGTTGATATGCATCAAGTCGACGACTGCCATACAACAACTATAGTTGAGCAACGCCATGCCTTTTTATTGCTGGAGACGTCGATCATGCAAGCCATTCGCAGCATTCTGGTGGTCATCGACCCCGAACATTCGGAAAGCCTGGCGCTCAAGCGCGCCAAACTGATCGCCGGTGTGACCCAGGCTCACTTGCACCTGCTGGTGTGCGACAAAAAGCATGACCATGCCGGCATGCTCAGCGTGCTGAAGGCCGCGCTGCTGGCGGACGGCTACAGCGTCACCACCGAACAGGCCTGGAACGAAAGCCTGTACGAAACCATTATTGACGTACAGCAGGCCGAAGGTTGCGGCCTGGTGATCAAGCAGCACTTCCCCGACAGCCCGCTGAAAAAAGCCCTGCTGACGCCCGCGGACTGGAAACTGCTGCGCCATTGCCCGACGCCGGTGCTGCTGGTGAAAACCGCCGGATCCTGGAAAGACAAAGTGATCCTGGCCGCCGTCGACGTGGGCAATGCCGACGGCGAGCACCGCCACCTGCACGCCACCATCATCGATCACGGCTACGACATCGCCAGCCTGGCCAAAGCGCACCTGCATGTGATCACCGCCCATCCCACGCCGATGCTTTCGTCCGCCGATCCGACGTTCCAGCTCAAGGAAACCATCGAGGCCAAATACCGCGAACAATGCCGGGCGTTCCAGGCTGAGTTCGACATCGACGACCAACACCTGCACATCGAAGAAGGTCCAGCGGACGTCCTGATTCCATACATGGCGCGCAAGCTGCAGGCGGCAGTGACCGTGATCGGCACCGTGGCGCGTTCCGGGCTGTCTGGGGTTCTGATCGGCAACACCGCCGAAGCGGTGCTCGATACGCTTGAAAGCGACGTGCTGGTGCTCAAACCGCAGGAGGTTGAGGATCAGTTGGTGGAGTTGGCGGTCAAGGACTGAAAGTCCAGAGCTGTCAGGGTAGTCATCGCGAGCAGGCTCGCTCCCACATAGAACTCAGGGTGCTCACAAGTCCCCTGTGGGAGCGAGCCTGCTCGCGATACTTCTAAATCTCAACCGCCGATCGCATCCTTCAGGAAGCCCGGCGCGATGTAGCGCTGGTAATGGGCTTCGGACAGCAGGAAGAATTCCCGATCAATGGCGTCGCGCAGGTCCGGCAGGTCCCAGTCGCGAAATTCGGGCATCAGCACCATGCCGTAGGCTTCCAGGTTGTTGATCACCCGCGCGCCACGGGCGATCAACTGATAGGCCCAACAGTATTCCGACTGGTGCGGCACGAAACGGATCTTGCGTGTTTCCAGTTGCTGGCGCAGCAGCGCAGGATCAAAAACCTCCAGCTTGGCCACCATCACCTGGACCAGCAACTGCTCAAGCCGCATCCACACCGCGCGTTTCTCGTCCTCGTTATAGCCGTTCCAATGAATCACTTCATGGTGGAACCGCTTGCAGCCACGGCACACCAGGTCACCATAGACAGTGGAGCAAAGGCCGACGCAGGGGGTCTTGATGAGCTGGTTGGGCATAAGGAAAAACACACGCAAAAGCAGGACAGGCCGGCATGTTAGCCCTTTGTCTAAGATTGATCACCCCTCAAACTTCAGGGCCTAACTTACGTTTATTTTTTTTTTGCCGTAGAATCAGCCAGCCTTTTAAGGCGCCAATGTCCGTTAGAAGCTGTTTTCAAAGCGTCACGAGCACAGTCGTTCCTTCAGAGCGGTGTTGGCCGAGGGTCTTTCCAGCGGGGAAAGCCCAACGCCAACCCTCATCAGCTCCCCGTTCTGCAGGCGTAAAACTTTGAAAGCAGCTTCTGTGAGGAACTCCCGGAAACTCTGGCGTGGTGGCTCAAAAAGCCTCCGACGCGCATGAGTACCGTGGGTTTCTGGATGAGCGTCCCGGACACCCATTTGGGACCACTGATGAGGGTAATAACTGTGCTTGAAGCCTACCGCAAACATATCGAAGAGCGTGCAGCACTGGGTATCGTTCCCCAGCCGCTTAACGCCGAACAAACCGCAGGCCTGATCGAGCTGCTGAAGAATCCTCCGGCTGGCGAAGAAGCTTTCCTCGTTGACCTGATCACCAATCGCGTTCCGCCTGGAGTCGACGAAGCCGCCTACGTGAAGGCCGGTTTCCTGTCCGCCCTGGCCAAAGGCGAAGCCCAATCCCCTCTGCTGGACAAGAAGCGCGCCGTTGAACTGCTCGGCACCATGCAGGGCGGCTACAACATCGTCACCCTGGTGGACCTGCTGGACGATGCCGAACTGGCACCCGTCGCCGCCAAAGAACTCAAGCACACCCTGCTGATGTTCGACGCCTTCCACGACGTGGCTGAGAAAGCCCGCAATGGCAACGTTCACGCCAAGGGCGTGCTGCAATCCTGGGCCGACGGCGAGTGGTTCAAGAACCGCCCGGTGCTGGCCGACAAGATCAGCCTGCGGGTGTTCAAGGTTACCGGCGAAACCAACACCGACGACCTCTCCCCGGCTCCTGACGCCTGGTCCCGCCCGGACATCCCACTGCACGCCCTGACCATGCTGAAAATGGCCCGTGACGGTATCGTGCCGGATGAACAAGGCAAGACCGGCCCGATGAAGCAGATCGAAGAGATGCGCGGCCAGGGTTTCCCGATCGCCTACGTCGGTGACGTGGTCGGTACCGGTTCGTCGCGTAAATCGGCCACCAACTCGGTGCTGTGGTTCTTCGGTGACGACGTGCCTTACGTGCCGAACAAGCGCGCCGGTGGTTTCTGCTTCGGCAGCAAGATCGCCCCGATTTTCTACAACACCATGGAAGACGCCGGCGCCCTGCCGATCGAATTCGATGTGTCCAACATGCACATGGGCGACGTGATCGACCTGTACCCGCATGCGGGCAAAGTCTGCAAGCACGGCACCGATGAAGTCCTGACCACCTTCGAAATGAAGACCCCGGTCCTGTTGGACGAAGTGCGTGCCGGCGGCCGTATCCCGCTGATCATCGGCCGCGGCCTGACCGAGAAGGCACGTACCGAGCTGGGCCTGCCCGCTTCGGACCTGTTCAAGAAGCCGGAAGCCCCGGCCGAAAGCACCAAGGGTTTCACCCTGGCGCAGAAAATGGTCGGCAAGGCCTGCGGCGTGACCGGCGTTCGTCCGGGCACCTACTGCGAGCCGAAGATGACCACCGTCGGCTCCCAGGACACCACTGGCCCGATGACCCGTGATGAATTGAAAGACCTGGCGTGCCTGGGCTTCTCGACCGATCTGGTGATGCAGTCCTTCTGCCACACCGCGGCCTATCCAAAGCCGATCGACGTGACCACCCACCACACCCTGCCTGACTTCATCATGACCCGTGGCGGCGTGTCCCTGCGTCCGGGCGACGGCATCATCCACAGCTGGCTGAACCGCATGCTGCTGCCGGACACCGTCGGTACCGGTGGCGACTCCCACACCCGTTTCCCGATCGGTATCTCGTTCCCGGCCGGTTCCGGCCTGGTGGCGTTCGCCGCCGCCACTGGCGTCATGCCGCTGGACATGCCGGAATCGATCCTGGTTCGCTTCAAGGGCAAGCTGCAACCAGGCGTCACCCTGCGTGACCTGGTACATGCCATCCCTTACTACGCGATCCAGAAAGGCCTGTTGACCGTCGAGAAGAAAGGCAAGAAGAACGCCTTCTCCGGCCGCATCCTGGAAATCGAAGGCCTGGAAACCCTGACCGTCGAGCAAGCGTTCGAACTATCCGACGCCTCGGCCGAACGTTCCGCTGCCGGCTGCACCATCAAGCTGTCCAAGGAATCGATTGCTGAATACCTGCAATCGAACATCACCCTGCTGCGCTGGATGATCGGCGAAGGCTACGGCGATGCCCGTACCCTGGAGCGTCGTGCCCAGGCGATGGAAGCCTGGCTGGCCAACCCGGAACTGCTGGAAGCCGACAAGGACGCCGAGTACGCCGAAGTCATCGAGATCGACCTGGCCGACGTCAAGGAGCCTGTGCTCTGCGCGCCGAACGACCCGGACGATGCCCGCCTGCTCTCCAGCGTCGCTGGGCAGAAAATCGATGAAGTGTTCATCGGTTCGTGCATGACCAACATCGGCCACTTCCGCGCTGCTGGTAAGTTGCTGGAACAGGTCAAGGGCCAGCTGCCAACCCGTCTGTGGCTCTCGCCGCCGACCAAGATGGACGCTCACCAGCTCACCGAAGAAGGCTACTACGGCATCTACGGCAAGGCCGGTGCTCGGATGGAAATGCCAGGCTGCTCGCTGTGCATGGGTAACCAGGCACGCGTGGAACCGAACTCCACCGTGGTGTCGACTTCGACCCGTAACTTCCCGAACCGTCTGGGCGACGGCGCGAATGTCTACCTGGCTTCGGCCGAACTGGCATCCGTGGCGTCCATCCTGGGTCGCCTGCCGACCGTCGAGGAGTACATGGAATACGCCGGCAAGATCGACAGCATGGCAGCGGACGTGTACCGCTACCTGAGCTTCGACCAGATCGCCGAGTTCCGTGAAGCGGCTGCCAATGCCAACATCCCGGTCGTTCAAGCCTAAGGCTTTAACGCTCGACTAAAAACGCCGCCCTTCTTGCGAGGGGCGGCGTTTTTTTATGCCTGTGATTTCGAGGCAAACTGAACCGACGCCATCGCGAGCAGGCTCGCTCCCACAGGGGATCTGTGTCTGACGCTGTTTCTGTGAACGCTCGAAAACTGTGGGAGCGGGCTTGCTCGCGAAGACGGCAGCACGTCCAACATCAATGCAAGCTGACCCACCGCTTTCGCGAGCAAGCCTGCTCCCACCGGGAATCCGGTCAGGATGTCAGGGAATAGACCAGCGCGGTAATTGCCACGCCCCCTACCAGCGTCACGAACACATTGGACGCCTGGCCACGGTAGCGGGCCATGGCCGGGACCTTTTGGATGGCGTACATCGGCATCAGGAACAGGATCGCTGCGATCACCGGGCCACCCAGGGTTTCAATCATGCCCAGGATGCTCGGGTTAAGGGTGGCGACGATCCAGCACACCACCAGCATGAACGCCGCAGTCAGGCGGTCAAGGGTCTTGGGCGCCGGACGGCGCCCGCTCTTGACGATCAGCCCCTTGAGGCCTTCGCTGGCGCCAATGTAGTGCCCCAGGAAGGATTTGGAGATCGCCACGAACGCAATCAACGGCGCGGCAAAAGCGATGGTCGGATTGCTGAAGTGGTTGGCCAGGTACGACAGGATCGACAGATTCTGCGCCTTGGCCTCGGCCAGTTGCGACGAGGAAAGCGTCAAAACACAACTGAACACAAAGAACAGCACCATCACCACCATCAGCACATGGGCGCGCGACAGGATCTGCGAACTGCGCACCTCGGCGTTGTCGCCATGGCGACGTTTCTGATCCACCGCAAACGCCGAGATGATCGGCGAGTGGTTGAACGAGAACACCATCACCGGTATCGCCAGCCACAAAGTATGCAGCAGCGCTGCTGGCTCAGGCAGCGTGGACGCCGTACTCAGGATGCCACCGTTCCAGTGTGGGATCAGAAACACCGCCAGGAACAGCAACGCTACGATAAACGGATAGACCATCAGGCTCATGGCCTTGACGATCGCCTGCTCTCCGCATCGCACCACTGCCAGCAACCCCAGGATCAACACCAGCGACAGCATCACCCGGGGTGGCGGCTGGATATGCAGTTGATGCTCCAGGAAGCTGCCCACCGTATTGGTCAGCGCCACGCTGTAGATCAGCAGGATCGGGAAAATCGCAAAGAAGTACAGCAACGTGATCAGCGCACCGGCCTTGATGCCGAAATGCTCTTCCACCACTTCAGTGATGTCCGCGCCGTCACGACCGGATAAGACGAAACGGGTCAGGCCCCGATGGGCGTAAAACGTCATGGGAAACGCCAGCAACGCCAGGATCAACAGCGGCCAGAAACCGCCAAGGCCGGCGTTGATGGGCAAAAACAAAGTACCTGCACCGATGGCGGTGCCAAACAGACCCAGCATCCAGGTGGTGTCATGGCGGCCCCACTGGCTGAGCATAGTTGGGGCTGTCGTTTCAAAGCGTTCTTCGACGCTAGTGGCCTGATCATTCATCCGGTCGGATCTCCGCATTCCGGTCACATGCACCCGGCCGGGACGAGTCGGAAAACCCCGACAGGCAGCGCCCTGGCCGAAACAGGGGCGCGATTGTCCGGGATTAACGAGCAGAAGCAAAGACTTAGCTGAGGAGCGGTAATACGGACCAGATCATTCCAATAGAAGCTGCTGACGCATGACCTGTGGGAGCGGGCTTGCTCGCGAAGGCGGTGAGTCAGCACCACGTTAGCTCAATGACCCGCCGCATTCGCGAGCAAGCCCGCTCCCACGAGGACGCTCAACCCGAAATAAATATAAATTACCGAAGGTCTCTGTCTTGAGCTCTACAATCAGGTTGAATACCTGAACATCACCAAAGCGCCCACAGGAGCACAGCATGACCGCAACCGTTCTTGTACTGGTTGAAACCGTCAACGAATACCTGCCGATTCTTGAGCAGCAGGGCTATCACTTGGAGTTGGCGCCAACGCCTGCCGAGCGCAAGACGGCGATTTACGAACATGGAGAACGGTTCAGCGCGGTACTGACCCGCGGTCCCCTGGGTTTGACGGCCGAGGAAATGGCCGCCCTGCCCAACCTGAAAATCATCTGCGTGATCGGCGCCGGCTACGAGCAGGTGGACCTGCAGGCCGCCCATCAGCGCGGCATCGTCGTGACCAATGGCGCCGGGGTCAACGCGTCGTCGGTTGCCGACCATGCCATGGCGCTGTTGCTGGCGTTGGTGCGCGATATCCCCCATTGCGATGCCGCCCTGCGACGGGGCGAATGGCCGAGGGCCGCTCGCCCTTCCCTGGCCGGCAAGCGGCTGGGCGTGCTGGGCCTTGGCGCGGTGGGCATGGCGATCGCCAAACGGGCCGCCCTGGGCTTTGACATGAGCGTCAGCTACCACAATCGCCGGGTACGCAATGACGTGCCCTACACCTTCTGCGCCACCCCTACGGAACTGGCACGGGTCTCGGACTTCCTGATCCTCGCCACACCAGGCGGACTGGATACCCGCCAGTTGATCAACAAGCAGACCCTCGATGCCCTCGGGCCAAAAGGATTTCTGGTGAACGTCGCCAGGGCCAGCGTAGTTGCCACCGCCGATCTGATCAGCGCCCTGGAGCATCGGCGGATTGCCGGCGCGGCCCTGGATGTGTTCGATGACGAGCCCGAGGTGCCGCAGGCGCTGAAAAACCTGCCCAACGTCGTCCTTACGCCCCACGTGGCTGGCCTGTCGCCGGAAGCGACCCGCGCGATGGTAGAGCTGGTGGGCCAGAACCTGACCGCGTTCTTTTCCGGCAAACCGGTGCTGACGCCGGTGCGGTTGCCCCACGAGCAGCGTTAGAGAACCCCCAGCAGCGTCCACAGGCGCCTGGATTCGGCATCGGCACTGATCAGTTCGCCCAGCAGCTCGCTCAAAGGCTTGTTGCCCCACTCCACGCCACGCCGGATCAGATAAGGCACCGGGCTGTGGGGCTCGGTGCGGGCCAGGTAGCCGGCGATGACCAGTAACTGGCGATAGGCTTCTTCGCGGCTGGCCGGTTCCTGAAAAGCCAGGGTCGCAGCGGCGCTCGCCTGCGCCGGGGCGGTCTGCGGCGCCACCGCGGGTGCCGGCACGACGGTGGGTTGCTGTGGGTTCATCGCAATGAACTCCTCTATCAATGTCAGCAAGGCCTGCATTATGTCCTGCAAGGCGGTATAGCCTGGGGCCAGATTGCCCAGGTAGGCATCACTCCAGGCTTCGAGGCGTTGCAGGTGCTGAAGGCTCAGCATCAGGCTGCCCTGGCGATGCAGCCAGAACGACAATGGGGTGGTGCGAATCAGTTCGCTGAGTTTTTTCTGATCGTTGCGCGCCGCTTCCGCCGAGGCCTTGGCGTTTTTAGTATCGTTGACCAGCACCTGCTGGCGTTGCAGACGTTGCCAGTCGGCCAGGCAAAAACCGTCGAAGTCCTGATCCCGGCCATCGAACAATGGCACCCGCGTCAGTAACACTTCGCTGTAACGACGGGCCAGCCACTCCAGCGGAATCACCCGCCACGACTGATCACCGTCATCAGCCTGGGGGTACAACTGCTCGGGGTAGCGCTCACACAACCCCGCCACCAACGCCAGGCTACCCGGCAACCCTTCCAGCCCCGTCAGGTGTAACCAGGCCTCCCCCAGCCAGGCACTGATCATCAAATCCTTGCTGCGCTCAAGCAGCAGCGCAGTGGCGAGTTTTTCCAGTTCCGGCCATTGGGCGCGCTTGATCGAGGATTGCCACACACCGGTGGGCAGGCTGGTGTCGTCCTCACGGCGCAACTCGCGTAACTGGTCGAACTCCGGCTCATAGCGCAGATCCTGGCCGCACGGCGATTCAGCGCTGATCGGCTCAAGCAACCGGGTAATCAATTCGGGCAACGGGGATATCGGCAAACTCACAAACCCTCCTCGCGGGTTGCGATGGCGGGGCTCGATGAGGTCGCCATGAAAGGTGAACGGGGTGCCTGGGTTGGCAGCGGCGGGATCGACAGCGGCAGCTTCGAGCCCTGGCTCATCAGCGACAAACGCAGGAACATCAGGGTCTGCTGCGCCGTGGTCGCCTGGGTCTGAGCCGTCACGGGCAGTTGCAGAGTCAGCGGGAAGTCAGTGTAGTCGGCATTCGGCTGGCGCTGGCTCGAGACCAATGAACGCATCAGGCGCAACAACGACCACGGCCCCTGGTACTCCCAGCCGGCTTCCAGGTCGCGTACCACTAGATCGGGTTGTAACGGGTCGTTGGCCGGACGCTGGTAACCGTTGCGGGCCCAGCGCAAGGTCAAACTCACGGGTTGCCCGACCGTCCAGCGCAGGTTCTGCCCGGTTTCACCAGGGTAACTGACCTGTTGGTTGCCGGCGTTCAGCCCCCAGGCGATCACCTGGTCAGCACCGCGTTCCTGCTCGCGGTCGGTTCGCCAGCGCACGTCCATTTCCACACCGAGCAGGCCGCTCTTGTCGCGCACGAACAGCGGCCCGAGCCAGGCTCCGGCCTGTTTCAAACGGTTGAGAAAATCCTCGGCCGCCGTCCGTTGCGACGTCTGGCTCAACGCCAGCCCGGCCTGCGCCTGGGGCAGTCGCGTCTCGATCAGTTCCAGAAGGCGTTGGACCCGCGCCGGGTCGGCATCGCTGGCCCGCACATCCTGGGAAAACGGAAAGCGCCCGGCCAGGTATTGATTGAAGTAATTGGCCAGATCGTTCCAGGCGGTCGCCGCCTGGTTCTGTTGCAGGTACAGGCAACGTTGCAAGGCGCTCTGTTGCAGCGTGACGGTGCGCAGGGCCAGGTCGCCCCGTCCGCCGGGCAGGCTGGAGGTTTGCAGAATCTGCCCGCAGGAGGTGGTGTCCATTTCGATGAAGTCGCGGCTTACCAGTTGCTCCAGTTGGGCAGCCGCACTGGCCGGATTCTGGTTTTTGTATTTGAGCAGTTCGTCATTAAGTGCCATGAACCGGGCTACCTGATCGTGCTCCAGGGCCGATAGGTTGTCCTGTTGGACAATCAGCCATTCCAGCGCGGGCATGCGGTGCTCGGCGATCTGTAGCATGGCGCCGAACTGCTGGTTCAGGCTCAGCTTCAAGTCCTGAGGATCAGTGGCGCCGTACAACTGCAAACCGAAGTTCTTCGAACCGTCCCAGCGCTGGATATCGGTGCGTTGAGTAAACAGTGGCTGGGCGTCGATTTCGTTCAGGCCACTCTTGATCTGCGCCAACGCGCGGCGATTGAGCAGGCGCTGAAAACGAATCGCCAGATCGCTGCGTTTCACGTCCATGAAGGCTTTTTGCAGGGCAACGGCCTGGGAGGTCTGCACATTGAAACTCATGCCCGGTAGCGGTTGCTCGCTTTCATCCAGACTCAGCCACATGGCCCGCGCCGCCGCGCTTTCAGCGGCCTCCATCAGCGCCCCACGGTAATCCGGCGGGATGCGCGGCAATTCTTCATTGGCGTAGCTCTGGTAGCTGGCGAAGTAGTTCAGGGCAACGCTGAAATCGTCGCTGTCACCCCGACCCATCGAGTCGGCGTTACTGTCCGACGGCGCCTTCTGCATGGCCAACGCCACGAAATCACGCTTGAACAGCGCTTGCACCGCACTGTCCAGTGCCGTGACATGCTCCTGCAGCACCAGCAAACCGCTGCCTTGTTGGACCAACAGATTGTCCCGGGAACCGGTCTGGACGATCCACTGGTCGCGAAAGCTCTGCTGCAATTTTGCCGCCTGACTCTCCAGGTCCTGCTCAAGATCCGGCCCCAGCAGCGTGCTGTGGCCCACCTTGTCCATCAACTGGGTGTAACCGGGCACCAGGTCCTGCCCCTTGCCTCGGCCCCACGCCGAGTTGGTCAGGTTGACGAGCCGCTGCAGGTCGTCGATCAAAGCCATCAGCTCTTCGAGTTCACTCAAGGAATTGCCACCGCCCGCCTCAAGCTGTTGCAGATGCAGCTTCAGGTAACCGGCCTGGCGCACGAAGTTGTCCGCCAGAAAGTAATGATCCAGCCAGCGCTGCATCAGGCCCATGAAGTTATCGGCAATCACCGGGCGCGCGGCATTCAGGTCCAGGCCTTTCAAATCGGTATTCTGGGCATCGAACAGCACCCGATTGTAGAAACGTGCCCGACTCAAGGTCCCGGTATTGAGGTTCAGCGACAGGGCGTTGTTGCTCAGTTGCACCAGCTCGTCCAGTGGCGCCTTGGGGTTGTTCACCGCCTGGCTGAACATTTGGTTGTGCTGTTCCAGGCGCACCGCGCGCTCAACCAGGTCCTTGGCCTTTACGTAACTTTGCCATTGCGCCGGGTCTTCGCTTTCCACGTTGCCGCGCCGCTCGGTATTGCGGATGCCCTTGAGCTGTTCGAGGTCCGAGGCCAGCAGGTCACGCAGCGGCAATATCCAATGATGGCGGGCGGTCATGCGCAACCCGTTGTCCAGCTGTGCGTCCACGGAAGAGAACCAGGAAGTCGGAAACACCACCGAGACGAAACGCCAGCGCGGGGCTTTTTCCAGCACGGTCCAGTAGTTCTGCACGTTGTGACGGGTCGGTTCCAGTTGCGGCTTGTCGGGGTCGACCACGACATGGTTTTTGTGCGCGCTGAGGACCAACCGCGACAGCCCCTCGGCTTGCCCGACAGAATCGTGCCAGACCCAGACCATGCTCCCCAGCCAGACCACGCCGACCACCAGCGCCACCCCACCGGCCAGCCGATGCCAGCGCTGGCGCAAGCGCAGCAGGCGTGGCACCGGCTGGGCCAGGCCCCGCTCGGCTACCAGCCGGCGCGACCACAGTTGCCGGGCGAACACCGTTTGGCGCACAACGTTGTCACTGGCGGATAAGCCATCGCCGGTGACGGCCGGCGCCTGGCTGGCGGTGAAATACACGCCGCGAAAGTGCGGCGCCTCGCCCTGAGCGTTGCCCTGGAAAACCGGTTCCAGCAGCAGCTGCAAGGCCCGCCGCATCCCCTCGAAACGCTCCGGCAACCCATACAAATCACTGCTCAGTTGCCCCGACAGCGCGCCGATTTCGATGATCGACTGGGACAACGCAGCGTTGACCTGGTCCAGCGCCTGATCGCTCCATTGTGATTGCCATGCTGCATCGGGCGCGTATGGCGACGACCAGCCCAGCGTCGCTTCCCGGGCCTGGGCGGGCAACGCACTCACCAGTTCCTGAAACCCTGGCAGCTCCTCCATCCCGGTGATCACCACATACACCGGCAAACTCAGACCGAACCGTTGCAAAAGGTCGATGAAACAGCGCCGAACCTTGAGACTCAGCTCGGTCGTCTGTTCGATGTCATCGAGCTTGCCGAACGGGACGGTCCAGATCACCGCATCCAACGGCCGTCTGCTGCGCAGGCGCACAATCAACCCCAACAGGCGCCACCAGTTGCCCCGTTGCATGTTCATGCCCTCATCGGGCAAAAACAGTGCCTGGGGCACCACCAGCACCGCGCCTTCGGCATCCGACCACCAGCGCCCGAACCACGCCGCCTTGTCTGTCGGCTGCAAACGCCACTGGGCGCACAACTGCGCACCGTCGGCCTCGTTGCCCAGCATCAACAACCAGGGCATCTGGTAGCGGTCCCGAGTGCCCTGTTCCTGCTCCATGTGGCGCACCGCGCCATAGAAGCTGCGGATGGCCGCGCCGCCCTGGGTGCGCAGCCACCAGATCGCGGCCGCAATCAGCAGCACCGCGACAAGGGCGAGCAACACCAGGGCGACGATGCTCAAGAGGCTCATGAGTCCTGCTCCTGAACCACCGACTCGTTCAGTTGCAGCACCGATTCGAGCTCCGACTGGATGTCACGCCAGAACACCTGCCCCAACCCGGTCAGCAACAACACCATCGCCAGGATCACCAGTCCCAGGCGCAAGCCGTTCGGTAACGACTGCTGGGCCGGAACACGTATCGGTGTCGCCGCCGCAGACATCGCCAGGCGCTGGCTGACATCGACATAATCCGGCTCGTGCTGCCAGGCGAACGTGAACAGCGCCACCCGCCATTTTTCGTGCTGGACCTGACCGGGCTCGCCACGCAATCGGCCCCGAAAACCGAGAATCAGACAATGCAGATATACGTTGGCCAGGTCCCGGGTGCCGGGCATCTGCTCATCCAGCAGTTTCTTGATGGCAGCCGGCAACCGTTCGCCGGCCTGGCGGCTGGAGTACATGCGCGATTCGAGGGGATGTTGCTGCCAGGCCAGTTGTCCCGGCCACGGGGTGAACAGCAAGGTCTCGTCCACCAGCGCCACGAAAGCGTAGACCAGTGCCTTGACCTGCTCGGTCGCCGCATCGCCTACGGTGGCGAAGGCCACCCGCCACAACCGCTGGGCACTACGACCGGAAAGCTCCACCACCCGGCTGACCAATACCGCAGGATCGCTGTCCTTGGGCAAGTCCTGCCACTCCTGGGACCACTTCAGCCAGGCCTGACGAAACGCACTGCTCAGCGGTGCCTCATGCAGACTCCGAACCGCCCCGCCACTTCCGTCAGGCATACGACTCCCCTTTACGATCAGGCACTTTCACCGGTCTGCGCCACAAACAACACCACCTGCCATGGACTGCTGGCCTGGTGCGAGGCCGGCGCTACGATGTGCAACGGCAATTGCCCATCAAACCATTGCCCACCGGCGGCCACCACGAACAACCGGGTGTCGTCACCCACGCTGTAGGCCACCTGTTCGTTGCGGCTCATGGCCTGATGGGGCAGACCGCTCATGCGTTGGCGACTCAACAGCGGGATGTGCGGCGCGGACGCGATGATTGCCCCGCGCAGCCATTCGGCCGCGGCCTGCTCACTGACGCCGTTGGGCATGCGCAGACCGATCACCAGACGCTGACTCGGCTGGTCGTCGGGCAACTGGATCGAGAACACCGGGTCATTGCGTTCGAAGGCCAGGCTGCGATAGCCGGCACGGACCCGCTCCAGGGTGTTTTCCAGCCAGTCCAGCAGCGGTTCATAGCCGCGCTGCAGTTCAAGAAAATCCAGCGGCGCGAAGGCCGGGACGCCCGCCAGCAGATCGAGCGCCGACCAGCTACCGGCCAGGCCCAACAGCAGACCATGCAACGCCTGGGGTGTCGCCACCCGGGTGTTCAGGGCGCCTTCGACCTCCGGCAATCGCGTCCACAACGCAGTCAATTGGCGGCGAATTTCCATTGCATCGTCCTGGTTGCCGGCCGCCTCGGCCTGACGCAGTCGCCCGGCCAGGAACAGGCATTTCTCCCGTGCCCTGGCACACAACCCGGCCACTCGCCGGCCGAGGATCGATTCTGGCAACAGGACCGGCGTCGGCGGCGTGTAGGGCACCCGCAGGAAGCCACCGCCCTCCTTGCGGATGCGCAACAGTGGCAGGCAGATCGAGTCGGCCTTGCTCAGTTGTGTGCACAGCCGAGGGTTCGGCCGCCACACCGTAATGGACTCGGGGAATTCACCGCTGGTGAGATCCGGCAAGGCGTCACCCACTACCGATTGCAGGCGTCCCTTAAGTGGCAGCAATTGCCCGGCGCGCCAGAGCGGACTGATGGCCAGGTACACGGTCACCGTCGCGTCGTCGGTCTTGTTCACCGCCTCGGTGACGTCCAGCTCGAGGGTCGGCCCGACACCGGCCTGCAAATTGACCGGTAACCCGTCCGGCAAGGTGCCCTGCAGTTGCAACAGCCGGACCTGTCCGGCACTGAGGGCTGAAGGGTCGACTTCCAACTGGCTGACACCCCAGAACCATGGGTTGCAGGCGCCAGCAAAGTGCGCGGCCAGGGCCTCGGCGCGCAGCCCTTGCAATTGGAAATGCTGGGGCAGCAACTGCATGCCCTCATGCCAGCACACCGCGTCAGGTAACAGACTCATACGACTCCCTTCGACATCCCAATGTCACCGCCCGAAGGCGGCTCGCGGTCACTCAAGGCTGACTGGCAAGCTGGCCATCATTCACGAGGGTCATCTCACGACTTTCGAACTTCAGCCAGGCCTTGCGCTGATCGTCCAGCCGAAGCCGATGGGCTCCGGGAGTGTTATAGCTGGCGAAGACCAAAAGTCCAGCGGCGCGCCGGCCCTCCAGCGGGAAGGGTTGGCGGTCGATGAATTGCCCAGGCACCAGCTCCAGCCCCCATACCGACATGAGTTGACGATAGTCGCGCTGGAATTGTTCGCGCTCGGCGAACCACTGGCGGGCGGTAATACCCGACAGCTGCTTGAGCAGGTCCGGGTCGTTCACGGCGATGAAATCCACAGCAATCGGCGTGTTGTCGTTGGCACGCGGCGCGACGTCCAGGGTCAGGCTGTCGAGGTCGACACTGGGGGCAAACAAAGAACAACCGGTAAGCGCGACGCCCAAAAATAATCCGGAAAAAAGAACACGCAAAATGAATCTTCCTTTTCTCAGCGGTCAAAAATTGTTTTTGCTTGCTTTTTTATAGACCTGTTCTAGCGTCTTGGGTAGTTCGACCCACACAGTCGAATGCACCAGGTTCGTCAAGGGAATGACAGGTCTACTGCCCTCCATTTACAACCTGCTGATCAGCAAGGGAATGCGATGAGCGGGCCCCCCGATGCATTGCTCCCCTACATGCATCGGAGTCGGCCGCCATGGCAGAAAGTACCCAGCACAAGCTCGACAGAGTCCGCCCCCCCCGCGTCCAGATCACCTATGACGTGGAAATCGGCAATGCCATCGAAAAGAAAGAATTGCCACTGGTGGTCGGCATTCTGGCCGACCTCTCGGGCAAACCACTGGACCCGCTGCCCAAGCTCAACGAGCGGCGCTTCACGGAAATCGATCGCGACAACTTCAACGAAGTCCTCGCCTCCATCTCGCCTCGCGCCACCCTTCAGGTGAACAACACGCTTAGCGGTGACGACAGCAAGCTCAACATCGAACTCAACTTCCGCCACATCGACGACTTCGACCCGGTCAAGGTCGTGGAGCAGGTCACGCCCCTGCGCCGGCTGTTCGAAGCCCGCCAGCGTCTGCGGGACCTGTTGACCAAGCTTGATGGCAACGACGACCTGGACAAGCTGCTGCGCGACGTGATCGCCAACACCGAAGGCCTGCAAGAGATCAAGTCAGCCCGCCCTCAGGATGCGCAAGACCTGTCGACTGAAGCCGCCAACGATGACCCAGCCCCGGCCGAACCACAGGCCTGATCGCGCTCGTCACTCAAGGGAGATAAAGCCATGCCTGCTTCATCCAGCGCTCAAACCAGCGAGAGCACGACCCAGACCCTGTCCCTGTTGGACAAGATCATCGCCGAAGGCCGCATGGCCCACGACGACAGCCAGCAGGACTACGCCCGCGACATGCTGGCCGAATTCGCTACCCAGGTCCTCGACGAAGGCATGGCCATCGACAAGGACACCGTGGCCATGATCAACGACCGCATCAGCCAGATCGATCAGTTGATCAGCGCCCAGCTCAACGAAGTGTTGCACCACCCCGAGCTGCAAAAACTCGAAGCCTCCTGGCGCGGCCTGCACCTGCTGGTGCAGAACACCGAAACCAGCACGCGGCTTAAATTGCGCCTGCTCAACGTGACCCAGAAAGAACTGCAGAACGATCTGGAAAAAGCCGTCGAGTTCGACCAGAGCGCGCTGTTCAAGAAAATCTATGAAGAAGAATACGGCACCTTCGGCGGGCACCCGTTCAGCCTGTTGGTGGGCGACTACACGTTTGGTCGCCATCCCCAGGACATCGGCCTGCTGGAAAAACTGTCGAACGTCGCCGCCGCCGCGCACGCGCCATTCATTGCCGCCGCCAGCCCGCGGTTGTTCGACATGACCAGCTTCACCGAACTGGCCGTGCCCCGTGACCTGTCGAAGATCTTCGAGAGCCAGGAGCTGATCAAGTGGCGCTCGTTCCGCGAAAGCGAAGACTCGCGCTACGTCTCCCTGGTATTACCGCACTTTTTGCTGCGCCTGCCCTACGGCCCGGACACGCTGCCGGTGGAGGGCATCAACTACGTCGAGGACGTCAACGGCACCGACCACAGCAAATACCTGTGGGGCAACGCCGCCTGGACACTGTCACAACGCATCACCGAAGCCTTCGCCAAATATGGCTGGTGCGCGGCAATTCGCGGGGCCGAAGGCGGTGGCGCGGTAGAAGGCCTGCCGGCCCATACCTTCCGCACCAGCTCCGGGGACCTGTCGCTCAAATGCCCGACCGAGGTGGCGATCACCGACCGTCGCGAAAAAGAACTCAACGACCTGGGCTTCATTTCCCTGTGCCACAAGAAAAACAGTGACGTGGCAGTGTTCTTCGGCGGCCAGACCACCAATAAGGCCAAGGTCTACAACACCAACGAGGCCAACGCCAACGCGCGAATCTCGGCGATGTTGCCGTACGTGCTCGCGGCCTCGCGTTTCGCCCATTACCTGAAGGTCATCATGCGCGACAAAGTCGGCAGCTTCATGACCCGCGACAACGTGCAGACCTACCTCAATAACTGGATCGCCGATTACGTGCTGATCAACGACAACGCGCCCCAAGAGATCAAGGCGCAGTACCCGTTGCGCGAAGCGCGGGTGGACGTCACGGAAGTGGCGGGCAAGCCAGGGGCCTACAAGGCCACGGTGTTCCTGCGCCCACACTTTCAGCTTGAGGAACTGACCGCCTCGATCCGCCTGGTGGCGACCCTGCCGCCGCCGGTAGCTGCCTGACTGCTATGTGGCTATGTGGCTATGTGGCTATGTGGCGAGGGAGCTTGCTCCCGCTGGGGCGCGAAGCGGCCCTGTTTTTTGGGACTGCTGCGCAGTCCAGCGGGAGCAAGCTCCCTCGCCACAGGTTCGGCTTTCGTCTTTAACGGATCGGTATTGGGCACCGCCCATCTCGTCATATTCAGGAGTTCCAAACAATGGATGCGATCATTCTCGACCTCGGCGGCGACATCAAGGGCGACAGCCTGCTTGAGGGTTTCACCGACAAAATCGAAGTCATGTCCTACAGCCACAACGTGGCGATGCAAGTCACCAACGACGTCAGCAACTCGGAACGCACTTCCGGCCGGCCCCACATCGGCGAATTCACCCTGACCAAATTCGTCGACAGTTCCACCCCCACCCTCAACGAATATTGCTGCGCCGGCAAACCCATCCCCGAAGCCATCATCACCATCGGCCGCAACGCCGCCGAAGGCAGCGGCAAGCTCATGCCCTTCATCATCTACACCCTGACCAACGTCGTGCTGTCCAACGTCAGCGTCAGTGGCGGTACCGGTGGCAAGCCGGTGGAAACCCTGTCGCTGAACTTTACCAAGATCAAATGGGAGCTCACCGCGCAGAAAGACGACGGCACCAAGGAAGGCACGGCGGGCACGACGTGGGACCTGGCGGCCAACAAGATGACCAAGTAAAGAAGCCGCGCCCATGGCTGGCTTCGGGCTTCGCCCTCCCCTGTTCGAGCGCCTGGCCAGCCCGGCGCACGACCCTGAGCGGGCGTTCGACCGGCAGGCGCTGCAGGACTCGGTGCATGCCGAACTGCTGCGCCTGTTCAACACCCGCCGCGGCCCGAAAGCGCTGACCGAACCGCCGAGCATCCTGGATTACGGCATCGCTGACTGGACCGCGCTACAGCAGCAACGCAGTGATGACCGTCGCCAATTGACCCGCGAGATCCGCCAGGCCATCTACCACTTCGAACCGCGCCTGCGATTGGGCGAGGTCCAGGTCAACCCTGTGCCGGGTCATCCCCAGCAACTGAACATACGGCTATTGGGCGAGTTGCGCGACGACCAGCATTCATGGCCCGTGGCATTTGTCATCGAGCCCGCCGGTGACGGCCTTGAGGTACGACATGAGCGACTCGATTGACCCGCAACTGCTGGACTATTATCAGCGTGAGCTGACCTGGCTGCGGCATGCCGGGAGCCTGTTCGCCGAACGTTACCCCAAGGTCGCCAGGCGCCTGGAACTGTCTCCCGGCGAATGCCCGGACCCGCATGTCGAGCGACTGCTGGAGGGCTTCGCGCTGCTGGCCGCCCGCTTGCAGCGAAGACTGGACGACGACTACGCCGAGTTCAGCGATGCCTTGCTCGAACAGCTTTACCCCCTGGCCCTGCGCCCTTTGCCGTCCTGCGCCATCGTGCAGTTCGAGCCCGACCCAAGCAAAGGCAACCTCAACGAAGGCTACCCCCTGCCCCGGGACACCCCCTTGTTCGTCACCACCGATAAGGGGCAGAGCATTCATTTTCGCACCACCGCCGCCGTGCGCCTGTGGCCGATCGAAGTCAGTGAAGCGTTGCTGCTGGGCAGCGATGAGGCACAAGCGCTGACCGGGGTGGTCCAGGCGCGTTCGGCCTTACGCCTGAACCTGCGCTGCCTGGGGGAAAGCCAATGGTCGACGCTGGGGATCGACGCCCTGCGGGTGCATCTGGCTGCCTCACCGATGATCAACGCCTGGCTGTATGACCTGCTCGGCGCCCATGCCATTAAGGTACTGGCCGGCCCACCGGGCAGCGTGCCGGAACCGCTGACCGGCCTGCCAGAAATCGTCGGCTTCGCCAGTGACCAAGCCTTGCTGCCGGACGAAGACGGTGTGCATCCCGGCATGCGTCTGCTGGCGGAATACTTTGCCTTCCCCGACAAATTCGGCTTTTTCGATCTGCCACTGGCCGGAGCCACCAGCGACAGCCAATCCTTGTACCTGTACATCGTGTTCGACCGTGCCCCCGTCAGCCGCCTGCCGCTCCAGGCCAGCGACATCGCCCTGGGCTGCGCGCCGGTGATCAACCTGTTCCCCAGGACGTCCGAGCCGCTGCGCCCCGACGGCACCCGCAGCGAGTACCGCCTGGTGGCCGACAGTCATCGGGAAAACAGCGTCGAGATCCACAGCGTCCGCGGCATGCGCGCGACGTCGAGCCAGGGCGTGCGCAAAGTCCCGGCCTATTACGGCAGCCAGCACGGCAACGACCAGGCCTGTTACTGGCATGCGCGGCGAGTCAGCGGCATGAGCCCCAATCGCCTGGGCACCGACTTGATGGTCAGCTTGGTGGACACTCAGTTCGACCCGCTGGCTGACACGCGGGACTATAGCCTCACCGCGGAGTTGCTGTGCACCAACCGCCACCTGGCCCAAAGCCTGCCATCCGGCACCGCCCTGGGTTTTGAGCGTCCCGGACCGGTGGCCTGGGCCCGCCTGCGCAACTCGCCCAGTCCGCAAAGCATGCCGCGCCTGGACGGCGAATCGCGCTGGAGGCTGGTGTCGCAATTGACCCTCAACCACCTGTCGCTGGTGGAAGGTCCCCAGGCGTTGGACGCGCTGCGTGAAATGCTCGAATTGCACAATCTGCGGGACGAAGCCAGCGCCCGTCGACAAATCGCCGGGGTGCTCGAATTGGGTTGTGACCGGGTCATCGCCCATGTCGGCGAAGACGCCTGGCGCGGGTGGCGCAACGGGTTGCAAGTGCGCCTGCAACTGGACCCGCAACACTTCGTCGGCAGCAGTGCCGTGTTGTTCTCCGGGGTGCTCGCACAATTCTTTTCCCTTTATGCCACCGCTAATCGCTTCGTGCGCACGGTGCTGGTTCAATCGGACAGGGAGGTGAAAACATGGCAACCCCAAGCCGGCAAACCCCTGACGCTCTGAACCTGAGCCAACGCTTGCGGCGCGATCCGCAGCGCTTCGAATGGCTTCAGGCGTTACTGGTGCTGGAGCGTGAACAACCCCAGGCCGAAACCCTGGGCAGCGGCACCGCGCCCCACGCAGAAGCCTTGCGCCTGCGCGGACCGCTGACACCGCTGTTCGCCGCCAGTGAAGTCGAAAGCCTGAAGCAGGAGCCCGGCACGGCGCCAATCCTGAGTACGCCGATCTTTGGCCTCGGCGGCCCCGACGGTCCCCTGCCCTACGCCTATCAGGAATGGCTGCAACAACGGACCCGGGCGCGCGATCATGCGCCGGCGGAGTTTCTCGATCTGTTCCAGCATCGCCTGCTCAGTTTGCTCTACAAAGTAATGCGCAAACACCGCATCGCCCTGGGTTTTACTGCTCCGACAGCGTCCGCCGTGCAGGCGCAACTGCGAGCATTGACCGGCCTGCTGCCCAAGGCTTTGCAAGAACGCCAGGCCGCGCCCGATGCTGCCGTGCTGGCGTGTACCGCGCTGTACGCCGATGGCCGGCGCTCCCTGGCCGGGTTCGCGGCAATCGTGCGCGAACAGTTCGGGCTGCCGGTGGAACTGACCGCCTACGAAGGTGGCTGGCGGAAAATCCCGCCGGCTAGCCGCAGCCGCTTACACCCCGGTGGCAGTAACTTGCGCCTGGGCCGCAGCGCGGTGGCCGGCACCCGGGTCTGGGACGAACATGCCGGCGTGCGCCTGACCCTCGGCCCGCTAACCGCGGCCCAGGCCAATACATTGCTGCCCACCGGCGAGACCCATCCGTTGCTCGCCAGCCTTTACGCCTTGTACTTCGGCCCCGACCTGGATTGCACCCTGGTGCTGCTGATCCGTGGCGCCGGACCATTACAACTGGTTCGCCAGACGCCGCCACGATTGAGCTGGAACGGTGGCCTGCAACGCCAGCCCAATCTTGCCGTACAACGGATCGAAACCCGCCTTCGTCAGCCGGAGATCGCCTGAAATGGAACTGGCCAGCCTGATCGGACGCCTCAACCCGGACAACCGTCGCGCCCTGGAACGCGCCGCGCAACGCTGCCTGCAACGCAGCCATCACTATGTGGAAATCGAGCACCTGCTATTGGAACTGCTGGACATCGAAGGCGGTGACTTCGCCTGCCTGCTGCCGCGCTTCAGCCTGGAGCGCGACGCAGTGACGGCAGAAATCAACAAGGCCCTGGAGCTGTTCAAATCCGGCAGTACCCGCACGCCGGCCCTGTCGACGCAAACCATTGGCCTGCTGGAAGACGCCGTGGTGCAAGCCAGCGTGCTGGGCCTGGACAGCATCCGTTCCGGCTTGTTGTTGCTGGCGCTGCTGGACCGTGATGAGCGTCGCAGTCTGTTGCTCAACAGTGCCTCGTCGCTGCTGCGCATCCCCCGGGAGGCTTTGCGCGCCCATCTGCTGGAATGGACCGAAAGCTCTCGGGAACATGTCGGCGGCGTACGCCCGGCAAAGCCCGGTGAGATGCCACAGAAACAGGATCCGGTGCTCGACCAATACACCCAGGACCTGACCGCCGACGCCCGGGACGGACGCATCGACCCCATCGTCGGGCGCGACGGTGAGATTCGGCAGTGCATCGATATCCTGCTCAGGCGTCGGCAGAACAACCCGATCCTGGTGGGCGCGCCGGGTGTTGGCAAGACCGCTGTGGTGGAAGGCCTGGCCCTGCGCATCGCCGCAGGTGACGTGCCCCCGTCGTTACAGGAAGTCACGTTGCGCGTGCTGGATCTGGGCCTGTTGCAGGCCGGCGCGGGCGTCAAGGGCGAGTTCGAACAGCGTCTCAAAGGCGTGATCGATGCCGTGCGCAGCGCTGAAAAACCGATCATTCTGTTCATCGACGAAGCCCATACCCTGATCGGTGCCGGCGGCGCCGAAGGTGGCAGCGATGCGGCCAACCTGCTCAAACCAGCCTTGGCCCGGGGCGAACTGCGCACCCTGGCCGCCACCACCTGGCTGGAATACAAAAAATATTTCGAGAAAGACCCGGCCCTGGCTCGTCGTTTCCAACTGGTGCAGGTCGAAGAACCGGACGAACTCACCGCCGTGGAAATGCTCCGTGGCGTGGCGAGCAAACTGGAACAGCACCACGGCGTGCAGGTGCTGGACGCGGCCATCCACGAGGCGGTGAAACTGTCCCACCGCTACATTTCCGGGCGGCAATTGCCGGACAAAGCCATCAGCGTGCTCGACACCGCCTGCGCCCGTGTCGCCCTTGGCCAACACGATGTGCCGCCGCCGCTGGAAAGCCTGCGCCACCGCCAGAACAGCCTCAAGGACGAAGTCGAACGCTTGCGGCGTGAACAGGCCACAGGGCTTGATCACCGCGAGCGCATCACCCTGCTGGAAGCAGAGTCGGGCGGCAACGTGCAGGCCATCCGCGAGCTGGAGACGCGCTGGGGCGAAGAGCGCGAAGCGGTGCGCGAACTGCTCGACACCCGCCGCGAACTGCTGGCGTTGAGCGAGCGCGCCGACGGTGAAAAGCCCGACACCGAGATCGATAACCGCATCGACCACCTGGCCGCCGAACTGCTGCGCCTGGAAGCCGGCCTGGATGCCATTCGCCAGGACGATCCGCTGGTGCCCGAACAGGTGGACAGCAAGACCGTCGCTGCGGTGATCGCCGGCTGGACCGGCATTCCGGTAGGCAAGATGCTCGCCGACGAAGCCCACGCCGTGCGCACCCTCGGTCAGCGCATGAGCCTGCGGGTGATGGGCCAGGACACCGCGTTGAACACCATCGCCCAGCGCTTGCAAGCCTATCGCGCCGGCCTGACCGATCCGCAGAAACCGGTCGGCGTATTCCTGCTGGTGGGCCCCACCGGCGTGGGCAAGACCGAAACCGCCTACGCCCTGGCCGATGCCCTGTATGGCGGCGAACGCAACCTGATCAGCATCAACCTTTCGGAATACCAGGAAGCCCACACCGTCAGCCAACTCAAAGGCGCCCCGCCCGGCTATGTCGGTTACGGCAGCGGCGGTGTGCTCACCGAAGCGGTGCGGCGCAAACCCTATTCGGTGGTGTTGCTGGATGAAATCGAAAAGGCCCATCCGGATGTGCTCGAGGCCTTCTATAACGTCTTCGACAAAGGCCTGATGGAGGACGGTACCGGCCTGGTGGTGGACTTCAAGAACACGGTGATGCTCGCCACCAGCAACGTCGGCGCCGAACTGCTAATGGACACGCCGGCCGCGCAGTTGGGCAGCGACGCCTTCAACGAAGCCTTGCACAAGGTGCTGCTGCAAGCGTTCCGCCCGGCGTTTCTGGCGCGCATGACGGTGGTGGCGTACCGGCCGCTGGATGAAGCGACGCTGGAGGGGATCGTGCTGGCGAAGCTGGAGAAATTGCGCGGGCGCTACAAGGCCGCGACCGGCAAGCAATTCGAGTTCGATGCCGGGATCGTCAAGGCCGTGTTGGCCAAATGCAGCGCCGCGGGGGCACGGGATGTCGAGAATGTGCTGATGACGCAGGTGACGGGGAAATTGGCGGAGTGGGTACTGGAGTAAGGAGTACAGGACTCATGAGAATCGGTAGCTTCAACGTTGAAAAAAACGGCAAGTCTTCCACCCTGGAAAAGCAAACCCAGGTGGACATCTTTCTCTACAACTGTTGCTCCAGTAACTATTGGGATGCGGACATCGTTTTCTTGTGTGAAATACATTCGGCACAAATCGACAACTACCGCTCGAACCTGGCGGCCATCTACAAGAACTACAGTGTCTACGCGTTTACTGGCGGCTACTCAAACGCCTACATCGTCATGGTCAAGAGCTTTGAGCAATTGCAAGTGATCAGCCAGGGCAGCCTGTTTACCCTGAACAGGGACCTGATTGCGGTGGAAGCCAACGGCGTGAAGGGTTATACCGGCTACGTGTTCCTCGCACACTTCAAGTCCGGCCAGAATGGCGTGACCAAGAGCCAGCTCAAATCCTGCACGGCCCTGGGCGGTAAATGGGTCGCAACGGGTGACCTGAACCTGGATTATCAAAACGTCGGGCAACTCGATACGGCGGGGCTTGCCTATGAGTGTTGGAACGGCCAGCAGACCCAGAGCAAGGGCGGCATTCTCGACTGGGTGCTGGCTTCGGCGGACGTGAAAGTCGTCCCGGTCGACATCACCGGACTGGCCCATGTGTTCGATATGTCCGGACCTGATCACCGCCCCATTCTTTTCGATGTGACGAGCTGAACGACAACGGTCGCCGTTTTCCACGCCCCGCCGAGGACGCTTGATGCCCCGCTCCACCGACAGTAACACCACCCTCTCCCTCACCGCCGCCACGCTGTCGGCGCTGTACCCTGAATCCCTGTCCGGCGAAGAGAGCCTCAATGCCTTGGGTTCGCACATCCTCAACGGTATCAACGACGGCCCATCGCTGACCCTCACCAGCGCTGTCGCCAGCCATGTCACCACGACGCTGCACAAGGATGCATTGTTGCGCCCGCTGGACTGTCTGGTCGCGGAAATCCGTCAGCTCCCCGCCGACGCTACCGCCGAACGCTATCAACTTTTGCTGCGCCCATGGCTTTGGTGGCTGACCCTGGCGAGCAACAACCGGGTGTTCCAGAACCTTGCCACTTCGGACATCGTCACCACGATTTTCAAGGCCCATGGCTTCACCGACTTTCAGCTCAAGCTGACTGGCAGCTACACCCCACGCGAATACTGTGTGCAATACGGCGAAACCGATCTGGCCTTCGTCTCGCGGTTGATGGAAGAAGACGGGGTTTTCTGGTTTTTCAGCCACGAGCAAGGCAAGCACACGTTGGTATTGGGCGACAGCAATGATGCGTTCTTGCCGATCCCCAATGGCCCGACGGTGAATTATCTCGGGCAGAAAATGGGGGATCGGGAGCTGCACGGCATCCGCTCAGGCCAACTGTGCCTGCAAGCGGTGGCCGGGGTCTATCAGGCGACCGATTACCAATTCACCACGCCAACGACATCGCTCTACAGCCAGGCTGAAGCCGTGGCCGGGCCCAGTTCGATATACGAGCATCCGGGCGGCTATGACGCCAAGGGCCAAGGCGATGCGTTGACCAAGCAGCGGGTGGATGGCCTGCGCAGTCAGGAGAAGCGTTTTGTCGGCGAAAGCGACTGCCGCTGGCTGGTGCCGGGGTATTGGTTCACCCTCGCCGGCCATGAAGACCCAACGCTGAATATCGATTGGGTGGTGACCTCGGTCAGCCACGAAGCCAGCCACGATAGCTACCGCAACCGCTTCGAGGCGATTCCCAAGTCCACGACTTATCGACCGGCCCGCACCACGCAAAAACCGCGCATGCACACCCAGACCGCGCTGGTGGTGGGCAAGGCCGGCGAAGAAATCTGGACCGACGAATACGGGCGCATCAAGTTGCAGTTCCCCTGGGACCGTACCGGCAAGAACGACGAAACCTCATCCTGCTGGGTTCGTGTGGTATTGCCCTGGAGCGGCAAGGGTTTTGGCATCCAGTTCGTGCCGCGCATCGGCCAGGAGGTCATCGTCACCTTCATCGACGGCGACCCCGACCGGCCCTTGGTGACCGGCTGCGTCTACAACGGTGACAACGCCCTGCCCTACGCGCTGCCGGCCAACCAGACCCAGTCCGGGATCAAGACCAACTCGTCCAAGGGCGGCGGCGGCTTCAACGAATTGCGCTTCGAGGACAAGAAGGACGCCGAGGAGGTTTTTCTCCAGTCCCAGAAAGACTTCAACATCAACGTGCTCAACGACACCACCGCCACGGTCGGTCATGATGAAACCCTCACGGTGCAGAACGCTCGCACTCGCACGGTCAAGGAAGGCAACGAAACCGTCACCCTGGAAAAAGGCAAACGCAGCGTGACCATCCAGACCGGCAGCGACAGCCTCGATGTCAAGGACACCCGCACCGTCACCGTAGGTTCGGACCAGAACCACAGCACCGGCGGCAACTACGCGCACAAGGTCAGCGGTAACTATGAACTGACGGTGGACGGCAACCTGACCATCAAGGTCAGTGGCACCCTGACCTTGCAAAGCGGCGGTAGCTTCGCGATCAAGAGCGGTGCGGACCTGGCGGCCCAGGCCAGCACGTCCATCAGCCAGAAGGCTGGAACCGCCCTGAGCAACCAGGCAGGTACGTCATTGGAAAACAAGGCCGGCACGACCTTGACCAATGACGCCGGCATCAGCCTGGTGAACAAGGCCGCCGCCGAACAGACCGTGGACGGCGGCGGCATGCTGACCATCAAGGGCGGCCTGGTGAAGGTCAACTGACAGGAGTGCCCCGATGACCTCGAAAAGACTCGACGTGGAGCGTGACGACAGTCACCTGAGCGGGCTACTGGTCGACGGCCACCTCGACGGCCAATTGCAGATTGATGAAGCCCAGCGTCCGCAAGCGAAACTCAACTATCAACGGGGTGAACTGCAAGGCACCAGCACGCTGTATCACCCCAACGGTAAAGTCTCGGCGGTGTTGCCCTTCGTCAAAGGCAAACTGCAGGGCGTTGCGAGCTTTTACGCCGCCGAAGGCGGGCTGCAGCGCCAGGCCACTTATCGGTGTGGGTTGCTGCACGGTGAAGCGAACAACTATTTCCCCGACGGGCAACTGGCCGAGGCCGAGTTCTATCGTGAGGGTGTACGTGACGGTCGTTATCGACGCATGCACCCCAATGGCAAGCCCGCCGTCGACGCCCGCTACCTCAACGGCCAACTGCTGGAACCGGCACACGCCTACGCCGAAGACGGCCGGCCACTGGACGCCGACGGCAAGCCGATCTCCAGGGTGCGCTGGTGGTTCAGGCGCTGGAATGATCCGGCGCAAGCATAATTATTATCTTTCCCCTTACCCTTGTGGGAGCGAGCCTGCTCGCGATGACGGTGGCACAGCCAACATCTCCACCAACTGACCCACCGCTATCGCGAGCAGGCTCGCTCCCACAGGCAATCATCCATACCTGTAGGTCCGCACCAATCAGGGAATGAGCATCTGCACCTGCCCTGGCACAATGATCTTGATCACCCCGGCCCAGGTGCACATCAGGGTGCTGTTGGCATCGATGGCCGGCATGTTGCCCAGCAACAGGGTCGGGGCGCCGCCGGGAATCCAGGGAGCGGCGGTGGCCGGGATGCAGGGCATGGGGGTCAGCACACCGAGTGCCGCAGCGGTGGCGGCGGCCACAGTCGGGTTCGCCAGGCTCATGCACATGCCAAACGTGGTGATGTTCACCAGGGGAATGTGATCCATGATATTCGCCGCCGGCATCCCGCCGGTCAGCAGCCGATTGACCGGCAGCACATTGAGCACCGCCGGGGCGGCGCCGAAACTGCACTGCAAGGTTGCGGTGCCACAGACTTGCGGGCATCCCATCGCGATGGCTCCCTGAAAAGCGACAGACGCTGAAACCATAGCTCATCCACCCGGATCAGGCCCGCTGATTATCCTGCAACACGCTAACCTATAAGACCCTGGCGTGCTTGTGACGCCTCTCACCTGCCATTAGATTAGCCAATGATCGATGGCCTCCAAAATAAGCAGAAGGGATAAGCATGGCGTTTACTGATCAGTCCACCCGTGTCCGCGACGGTGAAGAACTCGATGCCAGTCTGATCGACCCGTACCTCAAGGCCCACATTCCAGGCCTCACCGGTACGCCGCAGATCAGCCAGTTTCCCGGTGGCGCTTCGAACCTGACTTACCTGCTGGAATACCCTGAACAGGAATTCGTCCTGCGGCGTCCGCCGTTCGGCCATAAAGCCAAGTCCGCCCACGACATGGGGCGTGAGTTCCGCATCCTCAATCAATTGCGCGAAGGTTTTCCGTATTGCCCGAAAGCCTATGTGCACTGCACCGACGAGTCGGTGATGGGCGCCGAGTTCTACGTGATGGAACGGCTCAAGGGCATCATCCTGCGCTCCGACCTGCCGCCGGAACTGGGTTTCGACGCTGCCCGTACCGAAGCCCTGTGCAAGAGTTTCATCGACCGGCTCGTCGAACTGCACCAGGTCGACTACAAGGCCTGCGGCCTGGCCGACCTGGGCAAACCCGAAGGTTACGTGGCCCGGCAGATCCGTGGCTGGAGCGACCGTTACGAAAAAGCCCTGACCCCGGACGCGCCGAAATGGGAGGCGGTCAAGGCCTGGCTCAACGAGAAGATGCCTGCCGACCACCCTACCTCCAGCATCGTCCATAACGACTACCGCTTCGACAACGTGATCCTCGACCCAGAGAACCCGATGCAGATCATCGGCGTGCTGGACTGGGAACTGACCACCATTGGCGACCCGCTGATGGATCTGGGCAACAGCCTCGCCTACTGGATCGAAGCCGGCGACCCGGCACCGGTGCAACTGATGCGCCGCCAACCGAGCCATGCACCGGGCATGCTGACCCGTCGCGAGTTCGTCGATTACTACGCTGAACGCGCCGGGATCCGCATCGACAACTTCGACTTCTATTACACCTACGGCCTGTTCCGCCTCGCCGGCATCGTCCAGCAGATCTACTACCGCTTCTTCCATGGCCAGACCCAGGACAAACGCTTCGCGCAGTTCGTTCAGATGAACAAACTGCTGGAGCAGATGAGCCTGCAGGTCATCAGCAAATCCACGCTCTGAGCGCATCTATAACAAGGAAACAGCATGTCCAAGACTCAGTTGTTCGACCTCGACGGTAAAATCGCTTTCGTTTCCGGCGCCAGCCGTGGCATCGGCGAAGCAATCGCCAAACTGCTGGCCCAGCAAGGCGCCCATGTGATCGTCTCGAGCCGCAAACTCGAGGGTTGCCAGCACGTGGCCGACGCCATCATCGCCGCTGGCGGCAAAGCGACCGCCATCGCCTGCCACATTGGTGAAATGGAACAGATCAGCCAGGTATTCGCCGGTATCCGCGAGCAGTTCGGGCGCCTGGACATCCTGGTGAACAACGCCGCCACCAACCCGCAGTTCTGTAACGTACTGGACACTGACCTGGGGGCGTTCCAGAAAACCGTCGACGTGAACATTCGCGGCTATTTCTTCATGTCGGTCGAAGCCGGCAAGCTGATGCGCGAGAACGGTGGCGGCAGCATCATCAACGTGGCGTCGATCAACGGCATCTCGCCGGGGATCTTCCAGGGCATCTATTCGGTGACCAAGGCCGCGGTGATCAACATGACCAAGGTGTTCGCCAAGGAATGCGCGCAATTCGGCATCCGCTGCAATGCCTTGCTGCCGGGCCTGACCGACACCAAGTTCGCCTCGGCGCTGGTCAAGAACGAAGCGATCCTGAAAACCGCCCTGGCGCAGATCCCGCTCAAGCGCGTGGCCGATCCAAGCGAAATGGCCGGCGCGGTGCTGTACCTGGCCAGTGATGCATCGAGCTATACCACGGGTGTGGCGCTGAATGTGGATGGGGGTTTCCTGTCCTGATGATGTTCCCTGTGGGAGCGAGCCTGCTCGCGATAGCGGTGGATCAGTGACATCAATACTGGCAGATCCAACGTCATCGCGAGCAGGCTCGCTCCCACAGGGATGGTGCAGTGACCGCCAGAAAATGAATATTTATTCCAATATTGCAATATGCGAATATTTATTCCATAAAGAGCCCTTCTGAAAATAAAAACTCAAAGGGCTCTTCCTCATGCACGAACTCGGCATCGGTCTGATTGGCACCGGCTTCATGGGTCGTGCCCATGCCTTGGCATTCCACAATGCCAAGGCGGTGTTCGACCTCCCCCTGAACCTGAAACTGGCGGCCCTGGCCGATGCCGATCCCCAGCGTGCCCGGCAGTGCGCCCAGAACTGGGGGTTCGAGACGGCCCACAGCGACTGGCAGCGGCTGATCGACGACCCGAAGGTTCACCTGGTCGCCATCACCACCCCCAACCACCTGCACTTTCCGATGGCCATGGCGGCGCTGGCGGCGGGCAAGCCGGTCTATTGTGAAAAGCCCCTGGCGGTGTCCCTGGAGCAGGCCGGACAGATGCGCCAGGCAGCCAAGGCCGCCGGGGTGGTGACGCGGGTCGGCTACAACTACCAGCACAACCCGATTATCCAACGGGCGCGGGACATGATCCAACGCGGCGAGCTGGGGCAGATCATCAGTTTCCAGGGCGAGTTCAGCGAAGACTTCATGGCCGACCCGACCTCACCGTGGTCATGGCGCTGCGAAGCCGCCCACGCTGGCGGCGCACTGGCGGATCTGGGCAGTCATTTGCTGGCCATGGCCCGTCATTTATTGGGCGATGTCGCGGCTGTGTGCGCCGACAGCCAGACCGTACACAGCCAGCGTCCCGCCAGCGCCGGCAACACTGAACAACGCGCCATCGCCGTGGATGACCAGGTCCACGCCCTGCTGCGCTTTGCCAACGGCGCCCGAGGTACGGTCAGCAGCAGTTGGCTCAAGCACGGCTACAAGAACCACCTGAGCTTAGAGATCAGCGGCACGCTCGGCACCCTGGCGTTCGATCAGGAACGACTGAATGAACTGCGCGTGTGCCGCCTCGGCCATGGGGGCTTCCAACGTCTGCTGGCCGGCCCGGATCTGCCAGGCTATGCCGCGTTCAGTCCAGCGGCCGGGCATCAGTTGGGGTACAACGAATTGAAGACCCTGGAGGTCCAGGAACTGGTCATGGCCCTCGCCGGCCAGGGCGCCGGCGGGACGGATTTCGACGAGGCCTGGGAGGTGGAGCGGCTGGCGGCGGCGATTCGCATCGCCGCGCGGGAGGAGCGTTGGGTGGAGGTCGGTGGGCTATAACTACTCACTTTCTCACTGTATGAAAACCCTTGTGGCGAAGGGGTTTCTGTGGGAGCAAGGCTTGCCCGCGATGCCGGTCCCTCGTCCGCTGAGCAAGCGCTATCGCTCATCGCGAGCAAGCTTTGCTCCTACCTGGGACCTCATTCAATCCCAATCTTGGGTTTGCAGTTCAACCAAACGCGCTGCCAGCGCCTTGGCCTGGCTCGCCACATCGGTCACTGCGGTGCTTTCCCACCACATTCCGCGCAACGGTGGTCCCATGGCGAACAGACGACTGGCGGGATCGCCCCGGGCATCCAGCACTGCGCCATCGGCATGGGCGGCGACGCCCAGGGCCAACGGGCCGGGCTGGACCAATCCACGAGCCAGCAGTTGTTGAGGCAACGGCCGCGCCACACGACGCCAGTCATACTCAATGCCACTGGAGTTGATCAGTGCAGCGCCCTGCACCACCGTCAGATCCGACTCGCCTCGCCGGCGAATGCGGATGTTCACCGTTCCCTCGGCAGACGACGCCAGCCCTTTGAACGACGCCGCCTGGATCCGCAACCGCCCTTCCTCGTGCAGCCGCGCCACCAGCTCGGCGCTCAAGGGTGGGGAACGATGATGATGACTCTCCCACCACGGCCGCACATGTCGCACGAACTGCCGGCGCTGCACATCACTTGCCTGGTTCCACAAGCGCCCGATGTGTGCCCGAACGGTGTCCAGCGGCGCTTGCCAATCGATCCCTAGGGCGTGGGCCTGGCGGCATTGCTCACGCAAGGCCCGCATCAATTGGCGTGGCGAGCGGAGACTGTGATCGTCGGCGAGAAAGTCCACCCACTCAGGCGGTTGGCGGCGCACATGGGGCAGCAGGCCGTGGCGGGAAAACACTTCGATCGGTCCGCGATGCCCGGCCTGTTCCAGCGACACGACGGCATCGACCATGGTCAGCCCCGAGCCGATGATCAGCACCGTTGAGTGCGGGTCGAGCTGGCGCATCGCAGCCACATCCCAAGGATCCAGGGCCTCGGCATTCAAGCCGCTGGATTCGGTTTGCGGAGTGCGCGCCGCCGGGAACATGCCGGTGGCCAGCACCGCGAAACGGCCACGCAAGATTTGGCCGTCATCCAACGTCAGCACCACGGCATCGTCGGCAAGCTGCAGGTCCACGGCCTCCCCGCGCACGTGCTCGGCGGTCGAACCGTTTTGTGCGCCCAACTCACGAGCCTCGGCAAGGCGTTGCTGCACATAGAGGCCGAATATCCCCCGGGGTGGGAACAGCTCGCTGACCGGTACATGCTGCTGATCCGACTCGGGCCAGCCACCAGCCTCGATGAATTCAGCGAGCCATTGGGTCAGGTCATCGGCGTTGTCCGGATCGACGCTCATACGCGCGGCATTGCCGTTCAAGGTGTGGCCCAGCTCCACGGCGCTGTAGGCCTCACCCCGACCCAGCTCGCTGCGCGGCTCGACGATCAATACCTCGCGCCGGCCCGGCAGGCGCAGCAATTGTGCCGCCAACATGGCACCGCTCAGGCCGCCGCCGATGATAAGGATATCAGCGTGACGCGGCGCTCCCAGGGTCGGATTGTTTTCCATTGAACGCTTCCATATAAAACAGACAGCACCTATCGGTTGCTGGTCCTCAAGCCTAGGGTTCCGGTGAGGATCTTCGATGAGACGAGCGCTACCTTACTGTTTTGCCTGCTGTTATGGAAGCTGATCGAAATGTTGAGCAAAGCCCGCCTTCTACGGTTGCAAGACGGCATATATCCGACGCCGCGCATCAAATATATCGCCGTTCAGGCGCCTGAATTCATACCGCAGCGATACCTCTGTAATGCGCTCTGGGAAATACCATTTTTGGTGCGAAATCAACATGCCATTGTCCAGCATTTGCTGGTCAACTGTCTTTGGAAGAAATAGCGAGCCTGCCCCTTCCAGACGTATATAAACCCATAGTCCTTCACCTAATTCGACACTTGGAAGAATAGGCACCTTCACGGTGAAATCTTTAAAAAAATCATAAGCAAGCTCTCCATCAGTGGCGGGTTCGATAACGGCTCGCGGCAATCGCACATCGACTGGATAAAACGAAGCGTCACTTTTAGTATCCATCACAGACACCTCCAAGCTTTGGCCAGGTATATAAACGGGCTGGTTTGAAAGCGCCCCAGAGCGTTCCAGACACTACACTCCCAACCAAAACAGAACTACTGACAGATCTGACAGGTGTATAAATAGTCAGCATCCATAAGCGTCAAATCACCACATTGCGTACAAACCGCGCTGCCACCAAACCATCGTTGCGATAGGCATGGGGCTGGTTGCTGGCGAACATGAAAAACTCACCGGCGCCGATCTGGTGCTCTTCGCTGCCCAGCGTCAGGGTCAGGCAGCCCTCGAATACATAGAGCTGCTCGCTCCAGCCATCGGCATCAGGTTCGGAGGGGTAATGCTCACCGGGCTCCAGGCGCCATTCCCAGAGTTCGACTTCGCGGCTGGCGGTGGCCTTGGCGAGCAAAACGGCTTTGCTGCCGGGGATGGTCCCGGCCCAGGCCAGTTCGTTGATGCGACTCGGGTCGCGGGCATCGGGGGCCTGGATCAGGTCGCTGAAGGCCACGTCGAGGGCTTCGGCGACACGGTCAAGGGTGGTCAGGCTGACATTCTTTTCGCCGGCCTCGATGGCCACCAACATGCGCCGGCTGACCCCGGACAGTTCGGCCAGGGTTGTCTGGCTGAGCTGTGCGGCGTGCCGCAGGCGGCGGACGTTCTGGCTGACGTGTTGCAGGACGGATGCCCGTTGACCGTTTTCTTTGTGCACTATATTGCTCATCTGCTGGGGTTGCGCATTATACTGCCCACCTTCTTCGGGCGCATTGTGCGTCCGCCTCAAGTGGCGCGCAAGGTCATGGCATCGGTGAACTCCCCTCAAGCTTCCTCCCGTTTCTCAAGGTTCAGCAAGGCCGAATGCGTGCTGGTGCTGATCACCATGATCTGGGGCGGAACTTTCTTGCTGGTACAACACGCCATGACGGTCAGCGGGCCGATGTTTTTCGTGGGCCTGCGCTTTGCCGCCGCAGCAGCGTTTGTCGCGCTGTTTTCCTGGCGGCAGCTGCGCGACCTGACCCTGTTCGAACTCAAGGCCGGGTGCTTCATCGGCGTGGCGATCATGCTCGGCTATGGCTTGCAGACCGTCGGCCTGCAGACCATTCCCAGCAGCCAGTCGGCGTTCATTACCGCGCTGTACGTGCCGTTCGTGCCGCTGTTGCAGTGGCTGGTGCTGGGCCGTCGGCCCGGCTTGATGCCCAGCCTCGGCATCATGCTGGCGTTCACCGGGTTGATGCTGGTGTCGGGCCCGGCCGGAGCATCGTTGAATTTCAGCCCCGGTGAAATCGCCACGCTGATCAGTGCCATCGCCATTGCCGCCGAAATCATCCTGATCAGCGCCTATGCCGGTCAGGTCGATGTGCGCCGGGTAACCGTGGTGCAACTGGCAAGTACGGCGGTGCTGGCATTTTTGATGGTGGTGCCCACCCAGGAAAGAATTCCGGACTTTTCCTGGCTGTTGCTGGTCAGCGCCGTAGGCCTGGGGGCGGCCAGCGCGGCGATCCAGGTGGCGATGAACTGGGCACAGAAAAGCGTCTCGCCGACCCGCGCCACACTGATCTATGCCGGCGAACCGGTGTGGGCCGGCATCGCCGGACGCCTGGCGGGCGAACGACTGCCAGCAATTGCCTTGTTCGGCGCGGCACTGATCGTGGCAGCGGTGATTGTCAGTGAGCTGAAGACCCGGGGCAAAGGTAGCGTCGAGGTGGATGAGGGGCTTGAACGCGAGCAGTGAGGGCGGTAGAAGCTTAGAAGCCGTGTAGGAGCTGTGTAGGAGCTGACGAGTGCAACGAGGCTGCGATCTTTCCCCAGACACTTGAATCACAAGCGAAAGATCAAAAGATCGCAGCCTTCGGCAGCTCCTACACAAGCCCAGCGGGAGCAAGCTCCCTCGCCACGGGTTATATGTATGGCGGGTTATATGTATGGCGCGTTATCTCCTGACAGGCATTACCCAAGTGCCTTCAATCACTCGCTTCGACGGTCGTTGAACACAACATAGACCGGCTCCAATCCCGAATCCTGGGGAAACACCACGACATAATCATCGAATCGAACCTCTTCGACGGATTCAAAAGTTTCCAATGTCGATACCGGCGAAGCGTGAATGAAACCGGCAGAATCGAGTCGATTTTGCTCGGACGCAATAGGCGCCTCCAAGCTATCCGCACGGGTCCATTCAATCACTCGGGCTTGCGGGCCGTCCGTGGTCAAGCGAAAAACCCGTCTAACTTCATCCCAAACCGCCAGCCTTACGCGCACCTTGGACGGCAACACACCCATGGCAGGGGTGATGTAGATCTGAAACAGTTCACGTATTTCTTTCAGGCCCCTGAAACGGCTGCCGGGTCTTGTCGCGGTCGTTGCAGTGCTCATTCGCAACGGCAACGCCACCTCGCCCAGCAGCGCGGCGAGGGCCTGCTGCCTCGGCAACCGATTGCAGCGCGGGTCCGTCGGTGAGACCTAGCGCTTGTGCCGGTAAGCCGACACCCTGGAACAGGCGGCTGCGTTGTTCTGGTGTCAGTTCGCCGTTGCCCAACTCCGGCGAGTAGACCATCGCCGTGACGAAGACCGGGCCCGTTCTGGCCAGGATCCGTCCGTAGTCCTTGAGCGTTTCGACGGAAGCGGCGACGGCCTGTTCCAACACCGTTGCGGCTTGCTGGCCGACAAACACCGCGTCCCGGGTCAATACCATCCCGCCCGCAGTCATCGAAGGCGCGGGTACGCTCACGGTATGGGCTTGCCTGAATTTCTCCAGCCGGACGCTTTCGTCAACCTGCTGTTTGAAGCGAATGCGCTCCGCCCGCTGCTCGGCATACTGACGCTGGCGCTCCCAGACGGCTTCCCGTTCACGCCACACCACCGTCTGTTCGGCATGGTGCCTGGCTAGCGCGTTGGATTTTTCGGTCAGGACCTTGATCTGCGCGGACAGTAATTGCGCCTCTTGGGCAGCGCTATAAGCCTGCTCCCAGAGTCGATGACCTTCTTCAAGCGCGGCGCCGAATTGAGCCAGTCGCGTGCGGTAGTCGCTCGCCGAACGGGTGAGCGGATCCTGTCCGTCGAAGACACGGGCGGCGCTGTTCTTGGCGTTGAGTTCCGTGGTTTTTCGGGCGATCAGCCCGTCGATCTCGTTTTTCTCTTTGGTGATGGTGTAAAGCTGCCAGCGTTCGGTCGAGTTCGAAACGGGGGGCCGTTTTGCGGCGGCGATGTCCTTTTGAAGAGATGCGTCGAGTTGCTGCCTTTTGCCCGCGAAGTTCCGATCCACCTCGGCCCGGGTATTGGTGTATCGCTGGACCATTGTCGCCAGCGCTTGTTGCCGTGCCTGGAGACGCGCTTGCTCCTGGGCCATGGCGGTGGCCTTGGCCTTCCGCGTCTGCCTTTGCCTGAGCTTCTTGCTGGGCCTTAAGCTGTTCGTACCTGGCTCTGGCCCTGGCTTTACGGCGGCGTCTGCTGCGCCTGCTGCCCGAGCCACCAAACCCGCCTGAAAAGCCGCCGCTTCCGATCTGGAAACCGCCACCTGAAGCCGTTGGCCCAGGCCTGATGACTACTGTTCCATCTGATCCATCGTTAAGTGTTTGCTTTGCCATACAGATCTCCTTCTCTGTATGGCGCAGCATGGCGATGAAGCCGTGCTGAAGTGCGGTACATAGGTACCGCTCCCGGAGACCGTTCGTGTGGTACGAGTGCCTTGTTATCCTTGGCCGATCCCAACGAACCGGCGCTCACCGAAACACCCCAAAACAGGAAAAATCCCTCTACCTTGTAGGATTCTGCGACAGGCTGGCGGTTGGTGATCGGACGCACGCCACGTATGATCCCTGACAAACTCCCGCCGAATAGAAGCCTATGTCACTGATAGTTCTATTGCTTTTGCCCTTCATCGGCAGCTGTGTCGCGGCACTGCTGCCGCATAACGCCCGTAACGCCGAATCTTTGCTGGCAGGCCTCGTGGCCTTGGTCGGCACCGTTCAGGTGGCTTTGCTATATCCGCAGATCGCCAACGGCGGCGTGATTCGTGAGGAGTATTTCTGGCTACCGAGCCTGGGCCTGAATTTCGTGCTGCGCCTGGACGGTTTCGCCTGGCTGTTCGCGATGCTGGTGCTGGGCATCGGCACGCTGGTGTCGCTGTATGCCCGCTACTACATGTCGCCGGACGATCCGGTGCCGCGTTTCTTTGCGTTTTTCCTGGCCTTCATGGGTGCCATGCTTGGGTTGGTGATTTCCGGCAACCTGATCCAGATGGTGTTCTTCTGGGAACTGACCAGCCTGTTCTCATTCCTGCTGATCGGCTATTGGCACCACCGCGCCGATGCCCGGCGCGGTGCCTACATGGCCTTGATGGTGACCGGGGCCGGCGGGCTGTGCCTGTTGGCCGGCGTGATGATCCTCGGCCATGTGGTGGGCAGCTATGACCTGGACAAGGTCCTGGCTGCCGGCAACGTGATCCGTGACCACACCCTCTACCCCGTTCTGCTGCCGCTGATCCTGATCGGCGCGCTGAGCAAAAGTGCGCAATTTCCTTTTCATTTCTGGCTTCCCCATGCCATGGCCGCGCCCACCCCGGTGTCGGCGTATCTGCACTCGGCCACCATGGTCAAGGCCGGTGTATTCCTGCTGGCACGGTTGTGGCCGTCGCTGTCGGGCAGTGAGCAATGGTTCTACATCGTCGGCGGCGCCGGCGCCTGTACGTTGTTACTGGGCGCCTACTGCGCGATGTTTCAGAACGACCTCAAGGGCCTGCTGGCCTATTCCACCATCAGCCATCTGGGCTTGATCACTCTGCTGCTGGGCCTCAACAGTCCCCTGGCCGCGGTGGCGGCGGTGTTTCATATTCTTAACCACGCCACCTTCAAAGCCTCGCTGTTCATGGCCGCCGGGATCATCGACCACGAAAGCGGCACCCGCGATATTCGCCGGCTCAGCGGCCTGGTGCGGCTGATTCCGTTCACCGCCACCCTGGCCATGGTCGCCAGCGCAGCGATGGCCGGGGTGCCGCTGCTCAACGGGTTTCTGTCCAAGGAAATGTTCTTCGCTGAAACCGTGTTCATTTCCGCCACGGCCTGGGTCGAGTTGGCGCTGCCAATCATCGCCACCATCGCCGGGACCTTCAGCGTCGCCTACTCTCTACGCTTTACCGTGGACGTGTTCTTCGGCCCCCCCGCCACCGACCTGCCCCATACCCCCCATGAACCTCCACGCTGGATGCGAGCGCCGGTGGAGTTGCTGGTGTTCGCCTGTCTGCTGGTAGGCATTTTCCCGGCCCAGGTGGTCGGCTCGTTACTGGCAGCCGCCGCATTGCCGGTGGTGGGCGGCCCCTTGCCCGAGTACAGCCTGGCAATCTGGCATGGCCTGAACGCGCCGATGATCATGAGCCTGGTGGCAATGTCCGGCGGCATCGTGCTTTATCTGCTGCTGCGCAATCAGCTCAAACTGGGCCACATCACGCATCCACCGTTCATTGGTCGATTCAGCGGCAAGCGCCTGTTCGAGCGCTGCCTGGTGCTGATGATGCGTCAGGGCCGACGGCTGGAACGCAAGATCAGCACCCGGCGCCTGCAAGCGCAGTTGTTCTGGCTGGTGCTGGCCGCCGTCCTGGCGGGACTGATTCCGATGCTCAACAGCTCGCTGGTGTGGGGCGACCGGCCGAAGATACCCGGCTCCATCGTGTTCGTGACCCTGTGGCTGCTGGCGATCGCCTGCGCCCTGGGGGCGGCCTGGCAGGCCAAGTATCACCGGCTCGCGGCCCTGACCATGGTCAGCGTCTGCGGCCTGATGACCTGCGTGACCTTCGTCTGGTTCTCGGCCCCCGATCTGGCCCTGACACAACTGGCCGTGGAAGTGGTGACCACCGTGCTGATCCTGCTGGGCCTGCGCTGGCTGCCCCGGCGGATCGAGGATGCAGCGCCGCGGCCCAACAGCGAACGACGCGCCCGCATCCGGCGCCTGCGGGACTTGCTGCTGTCCATCGCCGTGGGTGGCGGCATGGCGCTGCTGTCCTACGCGATGCTGACCCGTCAGACACCCAACGATATTTCCTCGTTTTACCTCAGCCGGGCCTTGCCCGAGGGCGGCGGCAGCAACGTGGTGAACGTGATGCTGGTAGATTTCCGCGGCTTCGACACCCTGGGAGAGATCACGGTGCTGGCGGCGGTTGCTCTGGCGGTCTTCGCCCTGCTACGACGTTTCCGGCCACCCAAGGAAAGCATGCAGCTACCGGCCCAACAGCGTCTGCTGGCACCCGACGTGGTCACCGATCTGGTCAACCCGCGCCACGCCAGTGATACCGCGCTGGGGTTCATGATGGTGCCGTCGGTGCTGGTGCGGTTGCTGCTGCCGATCTCCCTGGTGGTGTCGTTCTACCTGTTCATGCGCGGTCATAACCAACCCGGTGGCGGTTTCGTGGCCGGGTTGGTGATGTCGGTGGCGTTCATCCTGCAATACATGGTCGCCGGCACCCAATGGGTCGAGGCGCAGATGAACCTGCGTCCGCTGCGCTGGATGGGCACGGGGCTGTTGTTCGCCACGGTCACGGGGCTTGGCGCGATGGCGGTGGGTTATCCTTTCCTGACCACCCACACCTGGCATTTCGAATTGCCGTTGCTGGGTGATATTCACTTGGCCAGCGCGCTGTTCTTCGACATCGGCGTCTACGCCGTGGTGGTCGGTTCGACCCTGTTGATTCTCACCGCCCTGGCTCACCAGTCGGTGCGGGCCCACAAGCCTGGCCTGCATCCAAAACCCATTGCACAACCGGTAGCGGGAGGCACGGCCTGATGGAAGAAGTCATCGCAATAGCAATCGGCGTGCTGGCCGCCTCGGGGGTCTGGCTGGTGCTGCGACCACGGACGTTCCAAGTGGTCATGGGCCTGTGCCTGCTGTCCTATGGCGTCAATCTGTTCATCTTCAGCATGGGCAGTCTGTTCATCGGCAAGGAACCGATCATCAAGGACGGCATACCCCAGGACCTGCTGCATTACACCGACCCACTGCCCCAGGCCCTGGTCCTCACCGCGATTGTGATCAGCTTCGCCATGACCGCGCTGTTCCTGGTAGTCCTGCTGGCCTCCCGGGGCCTCACCGGCACGGACCATGTGGACGGTCGGGAGCCCAAGGAATGATGTTGACGCCTCATTTGATTGCCGCCCCTATCCTGCTGCCGCTGCTGACCGCTGCGTTGATGCTCATGCTTGGGGAGAAGCATCGCCCGCTCAAAGCGCGGATCAACCTGCTTTCCAGCCTGCTGGGCCTGGGCATCGCCATGCTGTTGTTGCAGTGGACCCAGGACCAGCCCCTGCCCGCCTCCATCGGCGTGTACCTGCCGGGCAACTGGCAGGCGCCGTTCGGCATCGTATTGGTGGTCGATCGTCTGTCGGCACTGATGCTGGTGCTGACCGGCATCATCGCCGTCAGTGCCTTGCTGTTCGCCACAGCTCGCTGGGATCGTGCCGGGGCGAGTTTCCATGCGCTGTTCCAGATCCAGTTGATGGGCCTCTACGGGGCTTTCCTGACGGCCGACCTGTTCAATCTGTTTGTGTTCTTCGAGGTGCTGCTGGCAGCTTCGTACGGTCTGATGCTCCACGGCTCGGGCCGGGCGCGGGTGTCGTCGGGGTTGCACTACATTTCCATCAACCTGCTGGCCTCGTCGCTGTTCCTGATCGGCGCGGCGCTGATCTATGGCGTCACCGGCACATTGAACATGGCTGACCTGGCGTTGAAGGTACCGCTGGTGCCGGAGGCCGACCGGGGTTTGCTGCACGCCGGGGCCGGCATCCTCGCGGTAGCGTTCCTGGCCAAGGCCGGGATGTGGCCGCTGAACTTCTGGCTGGTGCCGGCCTACAGCGCCGCCAGTGCACCGGTGGCGGCACTGTTCGCGATCATGACCAAGGTGGGCGTCTACACGATCCTGCGCCTGTGGACGTTGCTGTTCTCCGGCCAGGCCGGTGCCTCGGCGTATTTCGGCGGCGACTGGCTGATCTACGGCGGCATGGCGACGATCGTCTGTGCAGCCATCGCCATTCTTGCGGCCCAGCGCCTGGAGCGCATGGCCAGCCTGAGTATCCTGGTGTCCGCCGGGATCCTGTTGTCGGCCATCGGCTTTGCCCAGCCAAACCTGGTGGGTGCGGCGCTGTTTTATCTGGTGAGCTCGACCCTGGCACTCTGTGCGTTGTTCTTGCTGGCCGAGCTGATCGAACGCTCGCGCTCGGCCAACGAACCGTCGCTGGAGGACGATCTCGATGTCCTGCCCCGGCCGCTTGAATCCCTGCAACCGCCCAAGGGCATCAACCTCGATGACGAACAGAAAGCCGTGGTCGGGCAAGTCATTCCCTGGACCATGGCCTTCCTCGGCCTGAGTTTCATCGCCTGCACGCTGTTGGTGGTGGGCATGCCGCCACTTTCGGGATTCATCGGCAAGCTGGGGCTCATGAGTGCGCTGCTCAACCCTCAGGGGCTTGGGCAAAGTGTCGAACCGGTGTCGAATCAGGCGTGGGGTTTTTTGGCGTTGCTGATCCTGTCGGGGCTGGCGTCGTTGATCGCGTTCTCGCGCCTGGGTATCCAGCGTTTCTGGACGCCGCAAGAGCGGCCATCACCGTTGTTGCGACCTTTTGAATGCCTGCCGATCATCGTGCTACTGGGCTTGGGCATCGCGCTGACCTTCAAGGCCGAGCCACTGCTGCGCTACACCCAGGAGGCCGCCGCCGGGCTGAACAACCCCGAACACTATGTGATGTCGGTGCTAGCGACCCGCGCCGTCCCCGCCCCGAAAGCGGACAGTGCATTGACAGAGGTGCAGCCATGAAACGTCTGTTTCCTGCCCCTTGGTTGTCCCTGGCACTCTGCTTGCTCTGGCTGCTGTTGAACCTGTCCCTCAGCGCCGGGCACCTGCTGCTGGGAGCGGCACTGGGCGTGCTGGCACCTTTGATGATGCGTCCGTTGCGCCCCAGGCCCATCCACATCCGGCGGCCCTGGGCGGTGCTGCGGCTATTCCTGCGGGTGGGTCGCGAAGTGCTGGTGTCCAATCTGGCCGTGGCCTGGAGTGTGATGAACGCCGGACACCGCCCACCTCGCTCGCGGTTCATCAAGGTGCCGCTGGACCTGCACGATGCCAATGGGCTGGCCGCCCTGTCGATGATCACCACGGTGATTCCCGGCACGGTCTGGTCGGAACTGGCGCTGGATCGCAGCGTCCTGCTACTGCATGTGTTCGATCTGGACGACGAGGCGGCATTCATCGCGCACTTCAAGGCCACCTTCGAACGGCCGCTGATGGAGATTTTCGAATGAGCCCATTGCTGTCCAATGCGATTCTGTTGAGCCTGTTCCTGTTCTCGCTGACGATGATGCTGACCTTGCTGCGTCTGTTCAAGGGACCGTCGGCGCAAGACCGGGTACTGGCCCTGGACTACCTGTACATCGTGGCGATGCTGATGATGCTGGTGCTGGGCATTCGTTACGCCAGTGACACCTATTTCGAGGCGGCATTGATGATCGCCCTGTTTGGCTTTGTCGGCTCGTTCGCCCTGGCCAAGTTCCTGTTGCGCGGCGAGGTGATTGAATGAACGGCGAACTGTCGATGTGGGTCGAAATTCCCGTGGCAATCCTGCTGGTACTCAGCAGCTTGTTCGCCCTGGCCGGAGCGATCGGCCTGGTGCGTTTGAAGGACTATTTCCAGCGCATGCACCCACCGGCCCTGGCCTCGACACTGGGCGCCTGGTGCGTGGCACTGGCCTCGATCATCTATTTTTCAGCGCTCAAGTCCGGGCCGGTCCTGCATGCCTGGCTGATACCGATCCTGCTGTCCATCACGGTGCCGGTGACCACCCTGTTGCTGGCCCGGGCCGCGTTGTTTCGCAAACGCATGGCCGGAGATGACGTACCGGCGGAAGTCAGCAGCCGGAGGACCGAGCACGGCGGCTGACAAATTCCTGCGGCGTGTCCGCGGCGGCATTGAAGGCAAAGACAGACATGCGCTGTGCGCCTTCACCTACGCATGCCGCCAGAAATCCACCCGATGCCTCTTACGAAAATGTCCGGTTTGGAACCGAATCAAGGACATGCCACCGTCGCACTTCGTTGCGTTTTCTCAGCGTCAAGAAATCGAAATTTGACTCCATAAAGCCATCTTCTATCGTTCCCCCCGAGACCGCACCCAGGGACCGGGTGGCCCGGACGCCCTTTGAGGGCGCGGTCGTCGATGTCACTACGATCAAGGAGCAACAAAATGTCTGGAGCGACCCAAACAATTGATGTGCTTGTCACGATTGATGCCGATTACCTGATCGCCCATCCCGGCGATGTCGGCGGCGCGGTGGCCATGCTGGTGAACCGCGATGAGGTCGACAAGCAAGCCAGCGGTAACACCGGCGATGGTGGCGACGAGTTGTGGATCGACGTGAATCCCGGCGACAACATCCGCTGGCGCGCAACGACCCTGTCGCGCAACTTCGACCGCGTCGCACTGATCACCAACGTCCAGCAGGGCAATCCTCACCAGGGCGGTGATTACCCGGGTTCCATGTCGACCCCGATCTCCTACAACGTCCCGAATATCCCGGTGCCGTACCTGGACAAGGGCGCCCCCCATGGCATAGCGAAAACCGATGTGACCTACACCTTCTGGCAGTCCACGGCCCTAAACGCAGGGAAACTCTGGTACACCGTCACCTTCGTTCTGCTGGACCGGAACCTGAACCAGATTGGTCCGAACTACAGCTGGGACCCCTACGTCACTGTCAACTGACAGATCCCTGAGTTGACCACAGCCCTGACCGGTTTTGTCATACGTCTTCGACGATGAACCGGCCAGGGCCGTGCCCAGAACTTGCCTGGTTTTTCCTGCAATCGCAGCCCCAGCTAGACCGCCCCCTCCGTGGTTTCCGTCAGTGCCGCCAGCACCAGGGGATGCAGTACCGCGCCCGGGTGCTCGGTTTGCCAAGCACTCAGCTCACGACGCATGGCCGGCGTCCAGAAGCTCTTTATGTGTTGGCGCACACCGTTTACAGCCTGCGCGTGGTCCGGTTCACTGGCGAAGTACTGCGCGATCTGATTGGCCATCTTGATCAGGCTTTCGGAACTCATCGCCGCACCTCGGCTTTCTCGGCATGGCGACGCTCTTTGAGCAGACGCCCCTGTTCATCACTGAAGGCCTGGTAGCGCTTCTGCCATTCGGAAGGCTGGCTGACCCGCACGATTTCCACCGCCGTCACTTTGTATTCCGGGCAGTTGGTGGCCCAGTCAGAGTTGTCGGTGGTGATGACGTTGGCACCCGATTCAGGGAAGTGGAAGGTGGTGTAGACCACCCCTGGCGCCACCCGCTCGGTGACTTTCGCACGCAGCACGGTCTGCCCGGCGCGACTGCCGATACCGACCCAGTCGCCCTCGACGATGCCGCGATTCTCGGCGTCAGTCGGGTGGATTTCCAGCCGGTCTTCCTCATGCCAGGCGACGTTGTCGGTGCGTCGGGTCTGGGCGCCGACGTTGTACTGGCTGAGGATGCGCCCGGTGGTCAGCAGCAGCGGGTAGCGGCCGTTGACCTTCTCCTCGGTGGGTACGTAGCCGGTGAGCATGAAGCGCCCTTTGCCGCGGACGAACTGATCGATGTGCATGGTCGGCGTGCCGTCCGGTGCGGCATCGTTGCACGGCCATTGCAGGCTGCCGTGACGATCCAGTTCGGCGTAGCTGACGCGGCTGAAGGTCGGCGTCAAGCGAGCGATCTCATCCATGATCTGCGAGGGATGGCTGTAGTGCATCTTGTAGCCCAAGGCCTCGGCCAGGGCCACGGTACCTTCCCAGTCGGCCTTACCGGCCAGCGGCTCCATCACCTTGCGCACCCGGGAGATTCGGCGCTCGGCGTTGGTGAAGGTGCCGTCCTTCTCAAGGAACGAGCTGCCCGGCAGGAACACATGGGCGAACTTGGCCGTCTCGTTGAGGAAGATATCCTGCACCACCACGCATTCCATGGCCGACAGTGCCGCCGTCACGTGCTGGGTGTTCGGGTCGCTCTGGGCGATATCCTCGCCCTGGCAGTAAAGCGCCTTGAAGGTGCCATCCAGGGCCGCTTCGAACATATTGGGAATGCGCAACCCCGGATCGGGTTGCAGTGTCACGTTCCAGGCCTGTTCGAACTGGGCGCGTACCGTCTCGTTGGAAATGTGCCGATAGCCGGGTAGCTCGTGGGGGAAAGAACCCATGTCGCAGGAACCCTGGACGTTGTTCTGCCCGCGCAGCGGATTCACCCCGACCCCTTCGCGGCCGATGTTGCCGGTGACCATGGCCAGGTTGGCGATACCCATCACCGAGGTGCTGCCCTGGCTGTGTTCGGTGACGCCGAGGCCATAGTAGATAGCCGCATTGTCAACGCTGGCGTACAGCCGCGCGGCGGCTCGGATCTGTTCGGCGGGCACGCCACACACCGGCCCGAGGACTTCGGGTGAGTTTTCCGGCTGGCTGACGAAGTCGCGCCACCGGGTGAAATCCGCCGCCTCGCAGCGCTCCTCGACGAAAGGCTGGTTGACCAGCCCCTCAGTGACAATCACATGGGCCAGCGCATTGAGCATGGCCACGTTGGTGCCCGGACGCAGTTGCAAGTGCAGGTCGGCACGGGCATGGGGGGAGTCCACCAGATCGATACGACGCGGGTCGATGACGATCAGTCGCGCGCCCTGGCGCAAGCGACGCTTGAGCTGGGAGCCGAACACCGGGTGAGCATCGGTGGGGTTGGCGCCCATCACCAGGATCACGTCGGCCTTCATCACCGAGTCGAAATTCTGGGTGCCGGCGGATTCGCCCAAGGTCTGCTTGAGGCCATAACCGGTGGGCGAATGGCAGACCCTGGCACACGTGTCGACGTTGTTGTTGCCAAAAGCGGTGCGCACCAGTTTCTGCACCAGGTAGGTTTCTTCGTTGGTGCAGCGGCTGGAGGTGATGCCACCGATGGAGTCGCGCCCGTACTTGAGCTGGATGCGGCGCAATTCGCTGGCCGCGTAGGTCACCGCCTCTTCCCAGCTGACTTCCTGCCACGGGTCGCTGATGTGCTTGCGGATCATCGGCGTGGTGATGCGGTCCGGGTGGGTGGCGTAGCCCCAGGCGAAGCGTCCCTTGACGCAGGAGTGGCCATGGTTGGCCTGGCCGTTCTTGTCCGGGACCATGCGCACCAGTTGCTCGCCCTTCATCTCGGCGCGGAAGGAGCAGCCCACACCGCAATAGGCACAGGTGGTGATAACGCTGCGCTCCGGTTGGCCGATCTCCACGACGCTCTTGTCGATCAGGGTCGCCGTCGGGCAGGCCTGGACACAGGCGCCGCAGGAGACGCATTCGGAGTCGAGGAAGTTGTCACCGCCGGCCGCCGCTACGCGGGAATCGAAGCCGCGCCCGGTGATGGTCAGGGCAAAGGTGCCCTGGATTTCCTCACAGGCGCGCACACACCGGTTACAGACGATGCACTTGCTCGGGTCATACTCGAAATAGGGGTTGGAGACGTCCTTGGCTTCGGCCAGGTGATTGGCGCCTTCGTAGCCGTAGCGCACCTCGCGCAGGCCCACCTGCCCCGCCACCGTCTGCAATTCGCAATTGCCGTTGGCCGCGCAAGTCAGGCAGTCCAGCGGGTGATCGGAAATGTACATTTCCATCACGTTGCGCCGCAGATCAGCCAGTTTGGAGGTTTGGGTGCGCACCACCATGCCTGGCGTCACTGGCGTGGTGCAGGACGCCGGGTAGCCGCGCATACCGTCGATCTCCACCAGGCACATGCGGCAGGAGCCGAAGGCTTCCAGGCTGTCGGTGGCGCAGAGTTTTGGAATGGTGGTGCCGAGCATGGCCGCCGCGCGCATCACCGAAGTGCCGGAGGCGACGCTGATTTCGCGGCCATCAATGGTCAGGCTGACCTGCACATCGCTTTCACGTGCCGGGGTGCCAAGGTCGATATCGCTGCTTGGGTCGAAGATATTGATCATTGGTCGGCCTCCGTGGTCGCCAGACCGAAGTCGGCAGGAAAATGCTTGAGGGCGCTGCCGACGGGAAAGGAAGTCATCCCACCCAGGGCGCAGAGCGAGCCGTATTGCATAGTGTCGCAAAGGTCTTGCAGCAGCAGTGCCTGCTCCTGGCGCGTAGCGACATCGGTGCTGGCGATCAAGCGGTCCACCACCTCCACGCCACGGGTGGAGCCAATCCGGCACGGCGTACACTTGCCGCAGGACTCCTCGGCGCAGAACTGCAAGGCGAAACGGGCCATCTGGGCCATGTCGAGGCTGTCATCGGCAACCACCACGCCACCGTGGCCGAGCATGGCGCCCATGGCGGCGAATGCCTCGTAGTCCAACGGCGTGTCGAATTGCGAAGGCGGCACCCAGGCACCCAGCGGCCCGCCCACTTGCGCAGCCTTGAGTGGCCGACCGCTGGCGGTACCGCCACCATAGCCTTCCACCAGCTCACGCAGGCTCAAACCGAAGGCGCGCTCTACCAGGCCGCCGTGGCGAATGTTGCCCGCCAGTTGGAAAGGCATCGTGCCCAGGGAGCGGCCCATGCCGAAGTCACGGTAAAACTGCGCGCCCTTCTCCAGGATCACGGGCACCGAGGCCAGGGTCAGCACGTTGTGTACCAGTGTCGGCAGCCCGAACAAACCTTGCAGCGCCGGCAACGGCGGTTTGGCGCGAACGGTGCCGCGCTTGCCCTCCAGCGATTCCAGCAGGGCGGTTTCCTCACCGCAGATGTAGGCCCCGGCGCCCACCCGGACTTCCAGCTCGAACGCGCAACCGCTGCCGCCCACGTTCGTCCCCAGGTAACCCGCCTCGCGAGCGATGCCCAGGGCGGCATTGAGGGTGGCTACCGCGTCGGGGTATTCCGAACGCACGTAGATATAGCCCATGGTCGCGCCGACGGCGATGCCCGCGATAATCATGCCTTCGATCAACAGGAACGGATCGCCTTCCATCAACATGCGGTCGGCAAAAGTGCCGGAGTCGCCCTCATCGGCATTACACACCACGTACTTCTGTGCCCCTACCGCGTCTCTAACAGTGCGCCACTTGATGCCCGCCGGGAACGCCGCGCCACCGCGGCCACGCAGGCCGGAATCGAGCACGCTGGCGACCACGTCTGCGCCGTCCATCTGGATCGCCCGCGCAAGCCCGAGAAAACCACCTTGGGCACGGTAATCGTCCAGGGACAGCGGTTGAGTGATGCCGGCACGCGCAAACAGCAGACGCTGCTGGCTTTTGAGATACGGGATTTCCTCGACCGGCCCCAAGGCCAACGGATGGCTGGCAGGATCGCCCGCCAGGGCATCGAGCAGGCTCGGCACGTCTCGCGGTGTGACGGGGCCAAAGCCCTGCCGACCCTCGGCGGTTTCAAGCTCCAGCATCGGCTCCAGCCAATAGAGCCCACGGGAACTGGTGCGGCGCAGCTCAAGCGGCAGTTGTCGACGCTCAGCCTCACTCACCAGTGCAGCGGCGACCTTGTCCGCCCCCACGGCACGGGCCACTGAATCACGGGGGATACAAAGCGTCAGCATGCGCCCTCCTCCAGACAGCCCTTCACCAGCTCGCGCAAGCGCTCGGGGGTTAACCGTGCGTGCAGCTCACCGTCCAGTTCCAGAGCAGGTGAGCAGACGCAGGCACCCAGGCAATAGACAGGACGCAGGCTGATGCTGCCATCGGCACTGGTGCCATGGTCATCCAGCGCCAGTTGCTCACGCAACTGCGCAGCCAGGCCTTCGGCCCCCATGCTCTGGCAGGACTCGGCCCGGCACAGACGCAGCGTATGGCGCGCCGGCGGCGAGGTCCGGAAATCGTGGTAGAAGCTGATTACGCCGCGCACTTCAGCCTGGCTGAGGTTCAAGGCATGGGCAATCTCTGGGACGGCGGCGTCGGGGACGTACCCGCAGCCTTCCTGGATGGCGTGGAGAATCGGCAGCAAGGCACCGGGGGTGTCCTTTTCGCGCTGCAACACGCTATGAATCAGAGGCAGGTGAAGCGTCTCATCAGGCATAAACGTACCTCGGCATCTCGGACGACACCGCCGCAACGCGACGGCCGTCCGGAGTCTTGGCTGCGGTGCCGGGCCACGTCACGGACGCGTGGCTGATCCAGTCACCATTCTCGCTCTCCGGCCAGGTGTCTAGGCGCACCAGGTCCGGGGCATCGTTACAGCTTGCCATTCCCGGGGGGCGGCGATTGCACACAGACGACTTAACGTGTCCTGAAAGCGACTTGATCCGGGAAGCCGCTAACCCTCATAGCTTAATTCACAATTGGTTATTGGCCAGCCGATGCTACCGGTGGTGGTTGGGGGCTCCTACACGTCTCTGCCAGTAAAAACGCTGTCGTTCGCGAAGTCTTGCAAAACTATGCTGTATGTCGTTCGCCAGGACTGGATCGATTCCAAAGGGACGAAAATGACATTGACTGTCGAAAGGTTGGTCAGGATAGCGATGGCCAATCCAATAAACGCTGAAATCACCTCGCGCTTACCTTCACTCGGTTTGAATCAATGCATGCTCACTGCAGGCTGCCTGTTCCAAGCCGTCTGGAATCATCAGTCACAGCTGCCGCCAGCCTGGGGTGTGAAGGATTACGACGTTTTTTACTTCGACAGTGATCTGTCCTGGGACGCTGAGAATGAGGTCATCACCTCAGCTCAGCGTCTCTTCCAAGACCTTGAAGTGAACGTTGAGATCAAGAATCAGGCTCGCGTTCACCTGTGGTACAGCCAGCGGTTTGGTGGGGATTATCCCCAGCTTCAGTCGGCTAAAGACGGAGTTGATCGCTACCTGGTTTCCGGTACCTGCATTGGTTTGGATATTGAAACTGGCGAAGTCTATGCTCCCAACGGCCTGGCCGATACCGAGCAGGGGCTACTTCGGATCAACCCAAGGAACCCCAAGCCAGATCTGTTCGATCAGAAGGCGAAAAGTTATCAGGCTCGCTGGCCTTGGCTCAGGATCATAGAAACCCAAAGTTGAATCGGAGCGCTCGGAGTATGTCGGCGAAGCAACTTATTGGAAAATCAAAGCGCTTGGCGAGCAGCGCGTCACACCGGACATCAACGACCTCGGCTTCAATGAGCGTCTGGGCCTGATGGTCGACCGCGAACTGGCCGAGCGTGAAGGGCATTCGTCAGTTATTCAAGAATTTGACCACCAGAGGGTTCAATTCAACGGAGCACTCCTCCGGCAACCAATGCCCACAATTGGGCAAGACTTGGCCTTGTACATTGGTCGCGTACTGTTTCATCTGATCCACTTGAAATTGCCCCATTCCGCCGTGCCCTCCACCGCCGATTGCCAGCACGGGCATGTTCAGGGGAGTCTTCGACAGCTCGACGTTCTCAGTGATCGAGTGGTTAAGCGCTCGGTAGTATTCGAACGACGCGTTCAGCGTATGAGGCTTGGCGTATGACTTGGCGTAAAGATCGAGCAGCTCAGGCGTAAAGGCATCCTTGTTAGTCGCGTGTTCTTTGATGAAGTGCGAGAGGAACAACTTTTCATGCCCGGTGATCAACTTTTCGGCCAATTGGTTGCCAGCAGCAAAGAAGCTGAAATGCCAGACCAGCGATTCACCCTGTGGTGAGAATGCCGGGAAATCGTACATGCGCTTGTCGGGAATCGGTGCCTCCATGTACACCAGTTTCCTTATCTGGCTTTGGTGGGTTACTGCCATGGGATAGGTGTTCCAGATGCCGATGTCATGCGCAACCAAGTCAAACGGCTGGTTCCCGCTTAGCTGTGTCGCGAGGGCGAACAGATATTTCGAGACGTCAGTGCCGGTGTAACTGGTCTTGGGCGGTTCCGACTCGCCCAGACCCGGTAAATCCACCGCAACTACGGTGTGAGTCTTCGCGAGTTCGGGCATCAAGCGGTGCCACTCATACCAGGCTTGACCAAATCCGTGGACCAAGTAAACCAAAGGCCCGGAACCGCCCTTCACATAGTGGAGCCTGACGCCGTCTATGGTTTTGAATTCACTCTTGAATCCCGCTGGAACAGGAAACTCTGCCGCTTGAGCCAAGCATGGCAAAGCCAGGGTGATTGCGACTGCGGCGACGGCCAATCTAATGCGCTTTTTCATTTTATTTATCCATCGAGTTATGACTGAAAATTACGACCATGCGAAGGCGTGCTATCCCCGATCAATGACCGTGGAGCGCCTGGGTGGTGTGCCGTTGACCTTGCGGAAAACCATGTGCCCGTGCCCGAAATGCAATGGCCAGGCTGATCAATAACAACGCAAGCAACACGCCTGGAAATGCACTCGTTCCCCATTGGCCGAGTAACACGCCACCCAGCAGTCCACCGCAGGCAATGGCGCTGTTCCAGACCACTACGTTCATGGAGAGCGCAACGTCAGCGCCCTTACCTGCGGCGTCGGCGAGTGCTGTTTGCAGCAGGGTGGCCGCGCCACCAAAGGTCAGTCCCCAAATGAAGACACCCACGTAAATGGCCGTGGCGGAGCCTGAGAACACTCCGAGGAAAATCGAAACCGCTGAGAATATTGCAAGGCTGGCCAGCACGGTTGTTCGCAGGTGCCGATCAACCAGCCGACCCGTAAGCCAGATGCCTGCCAGTGCCGCGACACCAAATGTGAGCAATACCAAATCGACGTGAGTGTTCAGCCCAGCCTTGGAAACGAAGGGCGCGACATAGGTGTAAAGAATGTTGTGGGCCAACATCCAGGTGAAGACGACAGCCAATACCGAGCGGACGCCTGGGGTGAAAAACACCTGACGTAACGGCATGCGCTGTGAGGATGATTGGCCTGGATAATCCGGCACTTTGATCAGCACCCAAACGATCAATACCAGGGTCATGCCGGACATCAATCCAAATGCCAGGCGCCAGCCCATGAATCCACCCAGCCAGGTTCCCATCGGCACACCCAACGACAATGCGATGGGCGTACCCACCATCGCCACCGCCAATGCGCGCCCCTGCAAATGAGGGGCGACCATGCGCCGTGCATAACCCGCGATAAGGCTCCAGGCCAGCCCCGCTGAAACCCCGGCGAAAAACCGTGCAATCAGCGTCAGCCAGTAATCGGAAGACAGCGCCGTGAGGGAGTTGAATGCCAGAAAGCCGACAATGGTCACCAGCAGTACCGTTCTACGGCGCCAGCTTTGCGTGGCAATGGTCAGCGGGATTGCCGCCAGCAATGACCCCAACGCATAGACAGTCACCATCTGTCCGGCCAGAGACGCAGAGACACCCAGGCCACTGCCAATTCCGGGCAGCAAGCCCGCTGGCAAGGTCTCGGTGACAATGCAAATGAAACCCGTCATGGCCAGTGCAAGTAATGCCCCAAGCGGAAGCTTTCCGCTCTGTCGCTCATCTTTAGTCATTTGCCACCTCATATATATACCGATCGGTATAATATGAGGGTGTACCGCGATCTAGTCAACGACTTATATATCGATTAGTATTTAATTGATCGAGAGGAGGTTCACATGGCACAGATGGGACGTCCACGCACCTTTGACCGTGGCGTGGCGATTACTCAGGCGATGCATTTGTTCTGGGAGCACGGCTATGACGCAACATCACTCAGCCAGCTCAAGGCAAATATCGGCGGCGGCATCACCGCACCCAGCTTCTACGCTGCATTCGGCTCAAAGCAGGCGTTGTTCAATGAGGTGATGGAGCGTTATCTGAACACCCACGGCCGGGTGACCGATAGCCTGTTTGACACCACGCTCCCCCCGAGAGAGTCGATCGAACTCACGCTGCGGCGCTCCGCGAAAATGCAGTGTGAGCCCGACCACCCGACAGGATGCCTGGTGGCGCTGGGTCTGCTGAGTGCCTGCACGGATGAAAGCAAAGCCATCTCGCAGCCGCTGGCTGACGCCAGATCCTTGAACCGTGCAGGGATGGTGGCGTGTGTCGAACGCGCCATCGCATCCGGGGAGCTGCCAACCACGGTCGTGCCCGAGACATTGGCCACGGTGTTTGACAGCTTTCTGTTGGGGATTTCGGTACTGGCCCGAGACGGCGTGCCCCTCAAACAGATAGATGACGCGGTGACGCAAATCATGACGTTATGGGATGCGTGGTGTATCGGCCCTCCGGCTATTGGTTCAGGCAAAACTGCAGTAAACAGCGACCGCCCGCTCCCAGCAAACGCATCGACATCGAGCCAATGAGACTAAAGGAGATCTTGGCCTGTTGGTGGCCGATTCCTGCCGGTCACGAACAGCTGCTTTTGGCAATTCGAAGCCCTTCGCATCAAACAGGATCAACCCTCGGATGGGTTTATCTTCTAGAGATGATTCCCCAACTGCCGCCCAGAGAACGCATCATCGATGCCGCTAAGGCGCTGTTCATGGAGCAAGGGATTACGCGCGTCAGCGTGGACGCCATCGCTGCGCTGGCTGCATCAACGAAAATGACCGTGTACCGGCATTTCGAGAGCAAGGACGCGCTGGTTCTGGAGTGGCTTGAGCAGCTAACCGAAAGCTATGGCGGAGTTGCCAGAGGCTGATCATCCGGCACGAACGCTGATTCAGATGCATAAGCAACGGCAATTCGCTCGACTGACTGCCCTCTGTACTGCCATGACATTAGACGAGCCAGAACTCGTTGCCGAGGAACTGACCTTGCTCATGGAGGGTGCTCAGGTGGTGGCGCAAATCAAGGGGATTGAGCGAGCTGGCGAACGCTTGACCAAAATGATAAACCGCCGTCTGGGACCGTGACGGCCACCCTGGATGGCGCTGGATGAAGCTTGAGCGAACCGGAGCTTTGGCGGGTTATCGCAGTTAAGAAACACTGCCATGGTTTAGTTTATAGATGGGCGAGTGTCAGCTTTCGGCCGCCCCCCCAACCTGTAAAACAGAGCTGTGGACTTGATCGTCAACTAACAACTGATTGCACCCTCGTGCCGCACTCAAGCCGCATCTGCACCAGCGTCCTCAAACGTCTGCTTGTCGAGATTCAGGACCTTGTCCATCACCTCCTGAGGACTGCCCTTACCCTCAACGGTATGGGTGTTGTAGTTGAAATCGAGTGCTATCCAACCCTGCAGCTTCGCCTCATAACTATTAGGATATTGTGCCTGCTCAATAGCGGGCAAATCCTTGTAATGTTCAAGGGCTGCAGTAAAGAATTTCGTCAGTTTCCCGGTTCCGTTATATTCCGCCATCGCATTGGCAACAGTTTTCTGCCGCCAAGCAGATTCCTGATCGAATGATTCTTTCCACGCCGCGCGGCGTTCATTAGTCGTAAAACTCCCACTGTCATCATAGATAATCAATGAAAGTTGATCGCTCGACATACCCGCAAATGGGTTTTTACCACTGCCATTTACAAACTGCGTTGCATTGTCCGCACGCGCCAATAACCCAGGGTCCTGCGTGTCAGGCACCTCAGCATCATTGGCTTTCTTGTTGGCAAAATAACCATCGCCGGAAATCTTGCTCAAAAGCTCACTCGCTTTTTCGCCAAGCTCTTTCCTGCTCAGACTCGAATCCCTTGTCGCCGCGCGCACGGCACTCTCACTCAACTGCCGAGAGAGTGAAGACAGGCTACTGGTATCTTTCTGATTGCCGACAGCAGAGTTTTCAGTTGTAACCGGACTTTTCGTCAACGATTTATCTTGGCTCGCTGTCACAGTGGGAACCTGCGAGCCGGACACTGCATTTGAGTTTATTGAAACGACCAAGGTTATGCTCTCCCTGTTATCCGCCATCCCTGAGAACGTAGCGAGTAGATTTATTATCGGCAGAACTCAAAAAAACTGTAATTCTTCAAGATGAATGGACGAACAAAACCGGAGCAGGCCCTGCGGCGCAAGCAGCCACACCGCCAGATCCGACTTAGGCCTTACTTCATGGGTAAATTCAACAGCCTAGGCGTACTGCGCTGCTGTCGCAGTCGACCTATTCGTTATTCAACGAACAATAAACATTGGGTCCAGCAAGTACCCCGCAAAAAAACACCCATTCGCCCAAGCCATACGCAAAACATCTGAACTCAGTACATAACATATATTTTCAATTCCCCCACTCCGGTGACTAGCATTCGCCCGGACGCTGCGTGGCCTTGTGCCTGCGGCGTCCACCTCCAATAAAAATAATCAGGAGACATCAATGCACAGGTCACCGAAGCCGCTCGCCGCGGCAATTGCGGCCGCTGCGCTGGGCGCGGGTTCGCCGGGTGTGGTCATGGCCGACTTTCTTGCGGACAGCAAGGCATCGCTGGAACTGCGCAATTTCTATTTCAACGCCGATTACCGACAGGAAGACGCCAACCAGTCGAAACGCGAAGAATGGGCGCAGGGCTTTCTATTCAATTACGAGTCCGGATTTACCGAAGGGCCGGTGGGGTTTGGTATCGATGCGATTGGCCTGCTGGGGGTAAAGCTCGACTCGGGGCCGGACCGGCAGAACTCCGGTCTGTTGCCGGTCGGCGATGACAAGGCCCCGGATGAGTACAGCCAGTTGGGCGTGACAGCCAAGGCGCGTTATTCGAAGACCACGCTGTTCGCCGGGACTTTGGTGCCGAAGCTGCCGACCGTGCTGCCCAACGATTCACGCCTGCTGCCGCAGACCTTTCGCGGCGGGATGCTGACGTCGCGGGAAATCAAAGGGCTGACGCTGAACGCGGGTCGCCTGACCCAGAACAGCCTGCGCAACTCCGCCGCCAATGAGGACATGCTGGTGGCCGGCAAGGGCATCAGAGGCGGTCAGGCCAGCGACCAGTTCGATTTCGCCAGCGCCAGCTATCGTTGGACGCCCAAACTGACCACGGGCTATCACTACGGCCATCTGGATCAGAACTACAAGCAGCACATCTTCAACCTGGCGCACGTGCTGGCGTTGGGCGAGGACCAGGCGTTCAAGAGCGATCTGCGCTTCGCCCGTTCCACCGAGGCAGGGAACACCAACGTCGACAACGATGCCTTTGGTGCCAAGTTCACCTATGAGCTTGGCGGTCACGCGTTCGGTGCCGCGTACCAGAAGATGAGTGGCGAGACGGGTTTTCCGCATATCAATGGCACCAATTCATATCTGGTGAACTACGTGATGATCTCGCCGGACTTCGCCAGCCCCGGCGAGAAGTCCTGGCAGTTGCGCTACGACTACGACTTCGCCGCCGTGGGCCTGCCTGGGTTGAGTTTCATGACCCGCTATGTGCGAGGCGACGACTTCGACGGCCCTGGCGGACGCGACGGCAGTGAGTGGGAACACAATACCGACATCGGCTACGTGTTCCAGCAAGGCGCTCTGAAGAACTTCGGCGTGAAGCTGCGCAACGGCACCTACCGAAGCACGGGCAATGACATCGATCAGACCCGCTTCATCCTCAGCTACACATTGTCGCTGCTCTAACGCCCGCCCACACCGTACCGTTGCCCGAGCGGGCAACGGTTTTGCTGAACAGGATATTCATCATGATTTTGCAAAAAACACTGCTGTCCCTGGCCGTCGCGTTCGCCCTGGCCACCCCCCATCTGAGCGTACAGGCGGCAGACACCGCCGACCTGCCCTGCCGCACCACGGCCGAATGCGCGGCCGAGGCGGCGAAGATTGGCGCGACGGTCGATCGCGCCGCTGCCAAGCCCGGCAAGCACGACAACCAGTTCACCTGGGTCAACCGGATCAACAAGGCGTCCATCGTCATGCTGACTGAAGAAGACATCGTCAGCCGCCAGCAGGGGCAAGAGATCGCCCGCGGCGTTCAGTACGTGATTGATCAGGCCGGCAAACCCGACGGCAAGAAGCCCAGCGATGTGCTACAGATCGAGCGCATCATGATCGACAAGATCGGCCCGCAGGCCTCGCTGATCCACTCCGGCCGCAGTCGCCAGGACATGTACGCCACCTACCGCCTCGCGACCTTGCGCAGCCAACTGCTCGATTACACCGATGCGATGAATGACACCCGCGCGCAACTTCTGAAGCTGGCGAAGGATAATGTCGATACGCTGATCCCCGCCTACACCAATGGCGTGCAGGCGCAGCCGATCACCTACGCCCATTACCTGCTGGCCTACGAGGCCGCGTTCGAGCGCGACGCCCAGCGTATTCGCGAGCTGTACGAGCGTCTGAATCTCAGCCCTATGGGTACGGCGGTACTGGCCAATTCCGGCTGGCCGCTCAACCGTGAGCGCCTGGCCGAACTGCTCGGTTTCGATGGTGTGCGCGAAAACTCGCTGGATGCCGGACAGGTCTCGACCTATGACATCCCTATCGAGGCGGCCGGGATCGCCTCGTCCTCAGCGATCCGTGTCGGCGCGATGCTGGGCGACATCCATACGCAATATCATCAGATCCGCCCCTGGCTGCTGCTTGAGGAAGGCGCCACCTACACCAGCAGCGCCATGCCGCAGAAGCGCAACCCGGGCCTGATCATGCGCGCGCGGGAATCGGCCACTGATGTGGTGGGTCTTGCCCAGACCGTCACCCTGCGTGCGCACAACGTGACCACCGGGATGACCGACTACAAGTTCGCCTTCGATGCGCTGGGGCTGTTCGATAATGCGCAGCAGATGTTCGTCCGCACGCGCCAGGTCCTGAATGCGCTGGTGGTCAATCCGCAGCGTGCGCTGGAGGAGCTGGAAGGCGAATGGACCACCTCGATGGAGCTGGCCGACACCCTGGAGCGTGAGCACAAGGTGCCCTTCCGCATCGGTCACAGTTTCGCCTCGATGGTGGTGGGCCATGCGCGCAAGGAAGGTTTTGTGCCGGCCAACTTCCCCTACGCCGAGGCGCAGCAGCTGTTCACCAAGGCGGCGCAGAAGTACAACTGGAAGACCCGTACGCTGCCGCTGAGCGAGTCGGCTTTCCGGGCCACCCTGTCACCGCAGAACATGGTCAAGACCCGCGTCGGCACGGGCGGCCCGCAACCGGCCGAGGTCAAGCGCATGCTCAAGGAAGCGAACGACGCGCTGGCCGGTGATCTGCACTGGGCCGATGGTCGCCGTAACCGGCTGGCGAAGGCCGAGAGCACCCTGGACAATGCCTTTGGCGCACTGCTCAAGGACTGAGCCCTAGCGCTTCCCGGCCACAGCGTCGGGAAGCGCCGCCTTCCTCCGGGGCATCAACGCCTCGCGCAGGGCCAAGCGGTCCAGCGCACCACTCCAGGCCGAGATCACCACACACGCCAGGCTGTTGCCGATCACGTTGGTCAGTGATCGGCATTTCATCAATCGCTCGACACCGAGCAAGAGGCCGAGGTTTTCCAGCGGCACCAGATTCAGGCCAGCGACCGTGGCCGCAAGCGTCAGAAAGGCCGAGCCAGCCGCGCTGGTCGAGCCCATCGAGGTCACAAGCGTCACCAACAGCAGCATCACCAGTAGCGGTCCATCCAGCACTACGCCCGCCGCCTGGGCGAGAAACACCAGGGCACAGGTCAGGTAGATGTTCGAGCCGGTGAGATTGAAGGTGTAGCCGGTGCTGAGCACCAGCCGCACCACTCGGCGATCGCAACCGGCCCGCTCGAGTTTTTCGATCAGCCCTGGCACCGCCGCCACCGAAGCGCCGGTAAAGGCCACCAGACAAAGTTCCGCCTTGATGTAGGCGATAAGACGCCATAGCCCGAAGCCGGTACACCGCGCCGTCAGGCCCAGCACCAGGGTGACAAACAGCAAACAGGCGAAATAGACAGTGCCCACGAACTTGAGCAGCGACCAGGCGGATGCTGGCCCATAGCGCCCCACCGTGAAGGCCATTGCCCCGAAGGCGGCCAGCGGAGCGAATCTGAGCACCTTGCGCAGCGCCCATAGCAGCCAGCCGACCAGCGCATCCAGCCTGCGCCGCAGCGGCTCGCCCGCATCACCGGCATAGCCGATCCCCAGCCCGAACACCAATGCAGCCAACAACACGGGAAGAATAACGGTATGAGCCATTATCTGAGCCAGGCTGGTCATCACCGCCGAGGGCAGATCGCTGATCGGCCGCGCGATGGAAGCCGGGAGCGACTCACCGCCGCCGCCAGGCGCCAGCAATATGGCCAGGGCCGCCCCGGTGATCAGCGACAGCACAGTCATCAACAGGAAGTATGCCAGCACGCGGCTGGCACATCGCGTCTTTTTCCCGCGTTCGCCGAAACCCGCTACCGCAGAAGACACCAGCACGAACATCACCAGCGGTACCGCATGGCCAATCACACCGAGGAAAACATCGCTCAGCGGTTTCATCCGCGTCGCCAATTCCGGCTGCACGACACCGAGCGATATGCCCAGGGCAATCGCGATCAGGATCAGCAGGGTATCGTTGCGGTATAGCTTGGTTAAAATCATGGGCCGTCGCGCAATATTGTTGTTTTAGTCGCTTCAGTGCCCCGTATCCTAACCGATCAGGCGCCGCAGTTGCGCCACCGGTCTGCTCCAGCCCCACCAGGACTCCCGCTTATATGGAACTTCGCCATCTCCGCTATTTCGTCATGGTCGCCGAAGAAGGTCATTTCACCCGCGCCGCCGCGCGCCTGAACATGCAACAGCCTCCGCTGAGCCAACAGATCCGCGCGCTGGAAACGGAACTCGGGTTCGAATTGTTCAAACGCCATCCCAAGGGCGCGGACCTGACCACCGGCGGCGCAGTGTTTCTCGAGGAGGCCAAGGCCATCCTGGCCCGTGTGCAGGACGGTTCGCGTCGGGCCGCCAGGGTGGCCAAGGGTGTCGAAGGCACATTGACAATTGGTTTCACCTCGTCGGCCGCGGCGCACCCGCTGATCCCGCGCATCATCCGGGCCTTTCGCGAACAGTATCCGGCGGTGGCGATCACGCTCGCCGAAGGCAATGCCGGTCGCCTGACCGAACGTGCCAGCGCCGGCCAGCTGGACGTGAGCATCCTTCGTGCACCGGTCAGCCGACCAGACGGGATCGAGTTCCATCGTCTGCTGGTGGAGGAATTATTGATGGTGTTGCCGGTTGGCCACCCCGCACTGGCCGAGCACCCCGATGCCGTCGAACTGCGGGCCATACGTGACGAGCCCTTCATCCTGGTGCGTCGGCCCGGCGCGCCAGGGATGTACGCCAATCTGTTGCGAGCCTGCGAGGCGGCCGGCTTCGAACCGCGAGTCGCTTTCGAGGTAGAAAGGATGCTGACCAATGTCAGCCTGGTTGCCGCTGGTGAGGGGGTTTCAGTGGTGCCAGCTTCGATGCGCGACATTCACCGGGAAAGTGTCGTCTACCGGCGCATCCTGGGCGCCCGCCCCCGCCTGGTCGCGCCGCTGACGCTGGTCTGCCGCCAATGCAACGAATCGCCCGCATTGCACAATTTCGTCGTGCTGGCTCGGGACCTGGCGAAGGGGTATCGCAAGCAGGCCGTTGGATAATCGTGTAGAGCGCCATAGCGCCCTATAAATCAGTGATCATCGTCCCGGCAATGGTCTCGGCGAAACCGATACCGAACATTCGTCCCGGGGTTTCGAAGCCTGCCCGCCGCTCACCGTCCAGGACTCGGCGCGCCGCCTCCACAGCCGCCAGGGGGGTGTAGGTGTAGCCATTGACCGTTTCGATCATTGAACGCGCCACCGAGCCGTCAGCCCCTGTGACTTCAGCCACGGCGCGGGCGCGATTGGCCTCGCGTTGCGCAACGCTTGGGCCGTCAGGAAGTTGTGACAGATCGCCTTCGGGAAAGGCATCACCGGTGATATTCACGAACATGGCGATATTGGCAATAGCAGTTGAATGCCAACCGGTGATCAGATCACCGAAGGACAGCGGCGCGCACAGTGCCGGGCCATCGCCAAAATCGAAATGCCGGGGCTGCGCGTCGGGGGTTGCAACCAGCGATCCGTCCACCCGCGCCAAGAGCCCTGCGCCGATGATCTCGCTGACGCTCAAGGCCGATCCCCGTGACATGGAACCTGCGACCTGCAGCGCCACCTCCAGGGACTGCGGATTCTGTACACGGCGAGCGACATGCATGGCCAGACAGTCTGTCGGCACCACGTCCCAGCCGACGCCAGGCAGCAACATCACGCCCGCCTCGGCGGCCCGGGCACCAAGCTGTTCCGCCTGCCGATAGACGTTGATCTCGGCGGTGATGTCCAAGTAGTCGACCCCTGCGTTGATGCAGGCCTGCATCAGGGCGTGCGCTGTCTGTGCAAAAGGCCCTGCGAAATTCAGCAGTACGCTGATGCCTTCCAGGGGTTTCGCTGCGTGGGTATCCGGGGTGAACACTCGGTACGTGACGTCCAGTTGCGCAGCCAGAGACTGCAACCTTTCGTCATTGCGTCCGGCGATGACAACATCCAGCCCCAGCGCTTTGGCATGCTCGGCAGCCATGCGCCCGGTGTAGCCCGTCGCGCCGTAGATCATTAATTTTTTCATTGATTGTGCTGCCAGTTCTTGTAGACGAATTCGAGGCTGTAGCCGTCCGGGTCAAGGACATTGGCTGCATAGTAATCGGGGTCGTAATGCAGACGTGCGCCGGGTGCGCCGTTGTCATGAGCACCATTGTCCATAGCCGCCGCATACGCCGCGTTGACCTCGGCCTTGCTGCTCGCCACGAAACCGACATGCACGGCCCGCCCCTCGACGACGCCCTCGCGCAACCAGAAAAACATCCGCCCATTGGCGCCGAACCCCTTGAGATCCGGGTGGCCTGGCGGGCCATCCTTGCCGTCATAATCAAGTTGCGCGGTAATGCCCAGGGGGGTCAGTGTTGCGGTGTAGAAACGGATGGAACGATCAATGTCACTGACCGAGATAAAAATATGATCAAGCATGCGCTAGCCTCGCTATTCAGATGTGGTAGCCGCCCGCGACTTCGATCGTCTGGGCATTGATCCAGCGTCCTTCTTCGGACAGCAGCATGGCGATAGCGCTCATCGCTGCTCCAATGTCACTGAGTTGAGTCACCACAGTAACCATCGCCTTCGCAGCGAGCGCAGCCGTTCCTGCTCGAATCCTGCCTGTTTCTGCTTTTTGCTTGCGTGGACGCATCAGCCTGGGTTCAGATGGCCCCCATGACAAACCCACTCAATGAACTGCGCGCCCTGGCCTCTCGGGCCGAAAACCGCCGCACGGAAACGGGCATACCGCGCCTGGCCATGGTCCAGGGTGAAATCCCGGCGCATTTGCTGGCCGCCGTTTACGAACCGATGATCAACCTGATTCTGCAAGGCAGTAAGTCAATGACCATCGGCGACCGTACGCTGGATTATGACCCCGCGACCTATTTCGTCATGTCCATAGAATTGCCAGCAGTCGGCCAAGTCCACCCTGCCGCATCCGGCAAGCCTTACCTGGCGGTCAGCCTGACACTCGACCCGACGGTCCTGGCGACCTTACTCGCTGACCTGCCTAAACCTGTTGGTCAATACGAAAAAGACGCAGGCTTTTCGGTCGCCGCGGTCACGCCCGAGTTGATGGATGCCTGGGTACGCATGCTGCGATTGATGGACCGGCCTGAAGACATTGCAGCCCTCGCCCCCGTTTACGAACGAGAGATCCTCTACCGGGTGTTACAAGGCCCCCACGGCTGGATGCTGCGCGATATCGCAACACCTGATAGCGCCATGGCTCGGGTCAGCCTCGCGATCCAGTACATTCGCCGCGAGTTTGCCGAGTCCATTCGCGTGGAAACGCTGGCACAACGGGCGGCGATGAGCGTTTCGGCCTTTCACCGTCACTTCAAAGCCGTGACCGCGCTGAGCCCTCTGCAGTACCAAAAAAGAGTGCGCTTGCTTCAGGCTCGGACACTTTTAGTCGCCCATGCCAAAAGCGTGACTAGCGCGGCATTCGAGGTCGGTTACGAAAGCGCTACACAGTTCAGTCGCGATTACGCACGGGTATTCGGGCTGCCCCCGGCACGCGACGCGGCAAGGATTTCGGGCGAAATCCTCGGCGAGCCGGTCAGGTGAGACTGGTTTTTGTCCAGATGCGCTGAGTCAGTCGCCGTTCCTGCACCCGCTGAACGAATCAACCCACGGGGCAGTCGGAACACCAGGCCCCTAGGCAAAAAAACCTGACTTATGTCCTTACGATCCGCTGTTCTCGTTACGTTGCTCACGCTGGCCGCCCACACGGCGGCCGCCGCGCAAGAACCGCTGCGCCTGGAACGTCTGGACCGCTGCGGTGACCTGCTGCAAAGCCAGCACCAGGACTGGTGCCTGACAGTGCGCGGGTTGGGTAATCAAACGCCACAACTGAAACTGGGTGAAAAGGTGCTACCCGCGCACACTGTCCAGCGCAAAGGGGAAACCCTGCGACTGCGCCTGGACAGCGCAAGTTTCCAGAGTGGCCCTCTCTGGCTGGAGGACGGCCCGCGCGCCAGCAATGCAGCCTGGCTGAGCCTGCGCAACAATCACGTACTGGCCGCCGGACCGGACGAGGTGGCGAAGAACATGGACGGTTTGAGCACCTACGTCGATCTGGTCAGCCTGCTGATCGAGGAGAATCAGGATGGGCGCCAGGAAGCTGAGCGTCTTGCCCAAAAATACGGCGCCAAGGTGGTCGGCAGTATTGCCCCCCTGAACCTGTATCAGCTTCGGCTACCCGCCAAGGACCTGGTGCAGCGCGACGCGCTGGTGCTACGGATGGGCAGCGAAACCAGCGTCGATGCCGTGGTGATCGAGGAGTCGGCGGCAGAAGAGGCGGAGCAAGCCAGCGCCCATCCTGAAGAGCCGAAGAAGCCGGCCCTGGACTCGGATGAATGGGCCGCCAACCGTTTTCTCGACGCGGTGAACTACTACCAGCGGCGCATTCCCGCGCGACAACCGCCCACCCGGCCGCAACCGGTGCGCATCGGCCTGATCGAACGTAACGTGGATTTCGACACCGCCGATTTCGCCGACTACCTCGGCGGCTGCTCGATGCCGCGCACCTGCGTCTATGCGCGCAATGCGAACACGCCGGACAACCACGGCACCACCGTCGCCGGCATTCTCGCCGCGCGCTGGGATGACGGTGGAAACACTGGCTTTCTCCGGGGTCTGGACAAAGCCAGCGGTGGTTTCGAGGTCATTGTCGAGCGCAACTCCGATGCCGGGATCACTGCCAACATCGCCGCCTCGGTCAACCTCGTGGAGGACGGCGTGCGGGTGCTCAACTGGAGCTGGGGCATCCACCGTGTTGGCGCAAAAAACGTCAAGGGGGATGAGGTGGACTCGCTGTTGCGCTCAGGCATCGCCATGAGCGGTTACGAGGAACTGCTGGAGGAGTTTTTCCTGTGGCTGCGCAAGGAGCATCCCGACGTGGTGGTGGTGAACTCCGCCGGCAATGGGTCTTCGTTCTCGGGCAGCGATGAATACCGCCTGCCCTCTTCGTTCATTACCGAACAACTGCTGGTGGTCGGCGGGCACCAGCGCAGCGAGCGCGCCGGGGTTGCCGTCGATGACCCAGGCTATGCGGTCAAGCGCAGCTCCTCGAACATCGACATGCGCGTGGATATCACCGCCGCCGCTTGCGCCCACGCCTCGACCACCCGCGCCGGCGAAAACGGGGCAGTGCATTGCGGCACGTCCTATGCCACGCCCATGGTCGCGGGCCTGCTGGCGGCGATGCTGTCCATCAACCCGCAACTTCAGCCCGAGCAGTTACGCATGCTGCTACGGCGCAGCGCCATGACCATCGGTGAGAATCACGACTTCGAACGGATGGATGGGGAGGACCTCACCGCGCCCATCCTGCCGTCGGAGCGCCGCTATCAGCTCAACGACAAGGACGTGGGGCGTTCGGCGCGGCTGGACATGCAAAAAGCGCTGGATCTGGCGGAGCAGAGCCGCACGCGCGTGCGCTGAATCGGGCGCAGGGCACCTGGCGCAGGGCACCGGGCGCGGGATAACCAGCATCAGGCACAACAACATCCATAGTTTGACCCTCCTCGAAGTGAGCGATGCAGCAGGTGCATAACCTGTGAGCCCACATGGAGGAGATGGCGATGAAGCCCACCCGTTTTTTTGGAAAGACCGTACTGACCTGCACATTCATCCTGGCAATGATCGGTTGGGGAGTCGGTTTCTATGGACCGCCGATCTATATGCAAGCCGTTATGGATCACACCGGCTGGCCGGTTGCCCAGGTGTCGGCGGCCGTTACGGTGCACTTTCTCAGCGGCACGCTGGTCATCGCCAACCTGCCCCGGCTCTACGCGCGCTTCGGTGTGCCGGTCATTACCCTGCTGGGCTGCGTGGTGCTGGGGGTCGGGGTGAATATCTGGGCGCAGGCCAGCCAATTATGGGTGCTGTATGCCGGGGCCATCTGCTCGGGCATCGGTTGGGTGACATTAGGCGCCGCAGCCGTTAACACCCTGATCGCCCCCTGGTATATCAAGGAACGGCCCAAGGCCTTGGGCAAGGCTTACAACGGCGCCAGCATGGGTGGGGTGATTTTCTCGCCGTTATGGGTGTTGCTGATCGAGCGTTTTGGCTTTGCCACGGCGGCGCTGGTGATCAGCCTCGTAGCCGTGGTGCTGCTGGGTAGCTTCGCCTTTCTGGTTTTCAATAAAAGCCCTCAAAGCCTCGGTCAGTATCCTGACAACGCCGACCAACCAGAACCGGTAGCCACTGGCACGAGCGCCGCCCCCTGGACTGCGGCGCAAACCCTCAAGTCGGCAAATTTCCGTTCCCTGGCAGCGGGCATGTCCCTGGGGCTGTTCGCCCAGATAGGCTTGATCGCGCACCTGTATTCGATTCTGGCGGGACGCATGGGCTCCCATGACGCCTCATACGCAATGGGCCTGGCCACCGCCAGCGCCATGGGCGGGCGTTACGTGGCCGCACGCTTGATGACCCAGGGCATCAACCGCCGTCAACTGGCCTGTCTGGGTTATGGGATTCAGATGCTTGGAACACTGATGCTCCTGGGCCTGGATATCCACCCGGCGGTCGCCTGGGTGGCGGTGGTGTTAATCGGTTCGGGGATTGGCAACGCCACTTCATTGCCGCCGCTGATTGCCCAGGCTGAGTTCAGCCGTGAACAAACCGCCAAAGTGATTGCACTGATGGTCGCAATCAGTCAAGCCACCTACGCCTTCGCCCCGGCGTTCTTCGGCCTGGTCCGTTCGGTCTTTGCCGAACCGAGCCAGGCCATCGCCGCTATCGTGATTGCCGCCGTCGTGGTGCAAGGCCTCGCGATTCTGGCGTTCTACAAAGGCGTGGTCACCCGCCCTTTCAAGAAAACCGTGTACTGACGCTCTACCTTGGTCAGGCAGTCTTACTGTCTGACCTCTCCCGTCTCAATGACCCGAGAACTCGGGCAGTGGCGCAGGGGATGCTGACAAAGCGACTCACGCCTGAGCCGTAAACGCCTGGGCAGCACGTCTTGCCAACATCGCCGCTTCCGTCTCCCGCGTCGCCAATTCACCTTTTGCAGCCAGTTGATTGAAAAACATTCCGTCGTACTGCTCCTTATTCGGCACCGTCCCCTTGGGGATGACCAGCGCCGCCAGATCAATGCTCTTGGCGAAATTCTCCTGGGTCAGGCTGTAGCGGCCCAGGTAGCTGCCGGACCAGGGCGAGTCGGCATCTACCATGTCGATAGACGCATCGCGAAAGGCGCTTGATGCGGTTTTCAGAGTGCTGGATTCATTGAGTAACTCAGTCAGTCGTGCGGTGTCTGCCACGCTCAATTGCTTTGCAGTGTCGAGGACCTTCAACTTGCCATCGGCCTCGATAGTGAAGCCAAACTTCTTGCTCGCCAGATCCGGATACTCCGTTGCCAGCATCGACTGGAACTCTTCGAAAGAGGCCCTCAGCGTCTGTAGAGCATTGTTGGTGATCTCGGCAAGCCGGGGGAACTCTGGTGACTGGGATCGACCGACCCAGGTTTCGATAACCTGCGGCTCTCCCAGCAATTCCTTGGCTTCTTCGCTGGGGTGGTAGATCGCGGCTGGGGTGGCGTTTGCCAGGGCTTGTTTCGCAGCGTCAGTCAGAGGTTCGGGGGTCAACTTCTGCGCGGAAGGGGTAAGGCTGGTATTGGCAGGAGGGATATAGGAAGCGCTTACGGAAAGTACCATGTTCATCAGTCCATGATTGGCGGGTTCTTCCAATGTATCGACGGCTGGGGAGCAAGCTTTAGGTGATTGCTCCCGCTGCGTGCAGACGCCGGCAGGATCGGGCCAGCGCTAGCCCTCTGCACGGATGCGCTCGACCAGACGTGCCTGCAGCAATTTGAGCTCCTCGGGATCGGCCTTGCCCCGCCCATGTATACCCGCCTCCTCGCCCTCCCAGCGCGGGACGATGTGTACATGAATGTGGTAGACCGTCTGCCCGGCCGTAGCCCCGTTGAACTGCGCGATTTGCACGCCATCGGGCTTCAACTCGTCCACGACGATTCGCGTGAGCCGCTGCACCGCAGACATCATCGCATCGAGGGCCGCAGGCTCGACATCAAGAATATTTCGAGCCTGAGACGCTTTGGGAATCACCAGGACGTGGCCGCGCGATTGAGGAAAAATATCCAGAAAGGCCAATACATCGGCGTCTTCGTAAATCTTGTAGCACGGCGCGTCGCCGCGAAGGATTAGCGCGAAGATGTTCTGCGGATCGTAATCGCCGTGCAGGCTCATGATCATTCCCTTAAGCGGTTGTTAGGACAGTTGACTGCCAGCAAGCCGGCATCGATCGATCAGAAGGTTTAGCACAATCAACTGGCTGTTTTCCATAAAACGGGCAAAAGCCCCGGCACTTTGCAGTGCCGGGGCCTGAAGTGGCGTGGCGTCACGCCCGGTTTTTCAACGTGTCATAGGCTTCAAGCGAACGCAGCGAATAAATGTACGCGGCGCCGGCATTCAGCGAGATCGCGGTTGCCAGGGCGGCGGCCACCTCTTCGCGGCTGGCACCCGCCTTGATCGCCGCGTCGGTGTGCGCGGCGATACAGCCATCGCAGCGGGTGGTGACCGCGATCGCGATTGAAATCAGTTCGCGAGTCTTGGCATCTTTTGTTCAATCCGCTCAGTTTTTTTGGCAATGCTCTCAAATGAATGCGATCGATAGACTCATCAGCCTGGCCAATGTGCGCGGCAGCCTGGATCTACGCTGTCAGTTACAGGGCGACTGGGCTCTGGATCATGAACAGCAAGCCCTGGGCAGAGCGCCCTATCACATCGTGTTGGCGGGAGAGTGCCGGGTGGAGTTTCCCGACGGGCAGCGTTTACCCATGCGTGCAGGTGACATCCTGCTTCTGCCTCGTGGTGCGCGGCACCTGATGCACAGCCCTGGGAAAACAGTGGCGCCAACCTCACCGAAACTCGTCACAGGTGGCGCGTTGCCGGTCCATCGTATTGGCAACGCCAGTGCCGAACTGGACATGCTGTGTGGCGACTTTCACTTCAATCGGGCCTCACTGCTGTTTGCCTCCCTGCCCGAATACCTGGTCATTCCCAGCGGCGCGCTACCGGCCAACGGTCCGCTACCCGCGCTGGTGAACGTCATTCGTGCGGAAGCCGATGAGGACAAGGTCGGCGCTCGTTTTCTGCTCGATGCACTTTCCCAGGCGTTGTTCACGCTTATTCTGCGTGCGCATCTGGCAAGTCATGGCCAGGACAGCGGCGCGCTAGCCCTGTTGGGCGATAAACGTCTGGGAGCGACATTGCCGTGCAGGTCGGTTACCAATCCCAGGCGGCGTTCAGCATGAAATTCAAGGAGATTTATGGGCAAGCACCAGGAAGGGTGCGGCGTACGATCTAGCCTGTGGCGAGGGAGCTGGGGTGCGCAGCAGCCCTAAGGTCTGCCATCGCGGTGTGTCAGGCTGATTGTATTCAGCTCTTTTGGGGCTGCTGCGCAGCCCAGCGGGAGCAAGCTCCCTCGCCACGGGTTCTGTTGGGCTGGGCGATTGGGGCGAGAGATTGGCACCTGCTCAAACGTCCAGAACCACGGTCTCACTGCCCTGCGCCGGCACTGCGCAACAAATCAGTACCTCATCTTCGGCAACCGGCTCGGCCGGACTATTCAGATAATGCACCTGCCCCTGGCTCAACCGGGTTCTACAGGTGCCGCACGAACCGCCGCGGCAACTGAACTCAGGGCTCAGGCCCCGGGCCTCGGCAAGTTCCAGCAGGGTCCCGCTACCAGGTTCCCAGCGTGCCTCCTTGCCTGAGCTGGCGAACAATATCTTCACCGCCTCGCTCGACGCTGGCACTTGCTGGGCCGCTGGCACGCTGACTTCGGCGTCGCGCACCAGTGTGGACGGACCAAAGGTTTCAGCATGAATACGATCGTCAGGAATGCGCAACTTGCGCAGCCCGTCATACAGCGACTGGGTGAAGCTGCCGGGGCCGCACAGGTAGTAGTCGTAGTCATCGAGCGCCAGCAGTTGCTTGAGCAGCTCGACATCGATCCTGCCCGTCGCGTCATAACCTTGCCCGGCCCCTTCGCTGGGCGGTTGGCTGACCAGGCGCAGTACCTTTACCTTGCCTGCGGCGCGCTTGACCAGCTCATCGATTTCCTCGCGAAAGGCCAGGTCGGCAACCGTACGCGCGCTTTGCACCATCCAGACCGGACGCATCCGGCTCATGCGCAGGCCCTGATAAACCACCTCGCGCAACATCGACAACAGCGGCGTCACACCCACGCCCGCCGCCAGCAGCACCAAGGGCCGCCGCTCAGTGGCCTGAACCGTGAAATGCCCTTGGGGCGCTCGCGCCTCAAGCTCGTGCGCCACTTGAATCTGGTCGTGCAGATGCGCGGAGACCAAGCCATCACGCTTGACGCTGATGCGCAGGAAATCATCCGACGGCGCGCTGGACACGCTGTAGGTACGAATCGAGGGGACTTTCTGCCCCTCCAGCAAAATCCGCACGGGCAAGTGCTGGCCGGCGTCAAACCGGGGCACGCCCGCTCCGTCGGCCGCTTGCAGGTAGAAGGAGCGAATACTTTGGCTCTCATCCTCCACACGAACGACCCGCAATGGGCGCCAATGGGTCCGCAGGGCTTCGGCCTGCAAGCGCTCAGCGGCCTGTTCCCAGCTCCCGGTCATCAATGAGTAGGGTGAGTCGCCCGCGCTCTGGTCCTTCCAACGCAACGGGACTGCTGCCGGACGGTAAACAACGCGCTGTGGCTTGAAGCGCAGCAGCCGCTCGGCACCCTGGAACGCTGCTATTTCGGGATCCTCCAGCAACACTTGGGCTGAACCGGTCATTTGCAGAAGATCGCCGGTCTTGAAATCGATGAAGGTAAGGCCCGCACGGGGATTGAGCAGGATGTTGCCCAGGGTATTGAAGAACAGGTTTCCGGAGAAGTCCGGAATGGTCAGCGTGCCGTCCTCGTCCATGCGCACAAAACCCGGCTTGCCGCCGCGGTGGGATGCATCGACCTGCCGTTCGCCGTCGCGCTCCACATAGGTGGCGATATAAAACGAATCAGCCGTCGTGATCAGGCGCCGGGCCAGCGGGTCCGTCGCGTCCAAGTGCTGAGCGTCGCCGGCCTGTTCCCGGACAAAGGAATATTGGCGCAGGTTGATATAGCGAGGGCAATTGCCATAGGCCTGGCGTACGGAAATTTCCAACCCGCTACCGAGCAGACGGCGAATGTTGCCGTTCATGCGATTGCGCCGGCGGGTGTGCAATTCGATACCCAGCATGCCGATGGCAGCCCCCTCGCCCATTCCCTCCTGGGCCGGATCGCTGGGTTGCGGCTTGAGATTGATCTGCAGGGTTTGCGGATCAGGTGAGCTCATGAAGCCGGGTTTGCCGGTGCGCAGGGTCGCCCACACGTCACCTTGCCGGTCAACAGTGCCCAACACCACGAAAGGTAGTTGCGCGTAGAACTCCCGGTGCTGGTCCGGCATCCAGTCCCGCGCCAATTGCCGCTGGCCAACGCTGGTCATCATGTCGACCGCACCGACCGAGCGCTGCAAGGTCAGTTCACCTTCATGCCAGGGAGAGGGTTGTGGTTTCGAGGCTTCGTCCATCAGCTACTCCTCGCGCCCGCAGCCTTGCAGACTGCGTTGAGACGCTACGGTCAGGGGGACTGCGCTACGCCTCTTGCCGAGGGTGCATTGCAGGTGGGGTTATCTTCTTCCCAAAGGGATTGGGGAGGAATACGCACGAACTGCAATCCACTGTTTCACAAACTGGAATGAACACGTCCAGGGACGCGTACGGGGGCAATCACCAGGGCCGGACAGTCGGTCCGTTCACCGCTGAAGGTCAGCGCCCCAGTGCAAGAGCGATCTTCAGTTGCAAATCGTTTTCGGAGAATGGCTTGTGCAACACGGGACGATGGGCGAACTCGTTCGGCAGCCCGCGGGCACCGTATCCGGTGCTGAACAAAAACGGAATCTGCCGGGCCTGGAGAATTTCGGCAACCGGAAAAACCCGCTCGCCGGCCAGGTTGACATCCAGAATGGCCAGGTCAATTGCCACCCGGTTCGCTACTTCGCACGCCATAGCGAGCCGTGCCACTGACGCCACCACCACGCATTCGAGCTCTTCCAGCATTTGCTCGACCAGCATGGCGATTGCGCCTTCGTCCTCGACCAGCAGCACCCTGACCCCGGGAAACGCACTCATGGGCTTGACGCCCCGATCAGAAACGAGATTCGGCAGCAAACCCCCTTCGGGTCGAAGGTCAGGTCAAATGTCCCGCCCAAATCGCGCTCGATGCAGCGTTTCATCAAACGCGAACCCAACCCTTCCCGCTTGGGCTGGGCCACCCGTGGCCCACCCTGCTCGCGCCAGTCCAGGGTCAGTAGCATGCCATCGGATTGTGGTTGCACAACCCACTTCACTGAAAGTGTGCCCGTCTCTACTGACATCGCTCCGTATTTCAGTGCATTGATCGCCAGTTCATTGAGGGTCATGGTGAGGTTGAGGGCGACTCGGGTACTGACATCGACAGGGTCGCCTTCAACCACGATTCGATCGGGTTCCTGGCCGAATATCGGCATCAGCACTTCATGGGCAAGGGACCCCATTGGCGTCTGCCCCCAATGGCGCCGGGTCAGAAGATCGTGGGCCCGGGACAACGCAAGCAGCCTGGCTTCGAAACGCCTGTAACCGTCGTTCGCATCCTCGGCATTGCGCGCCGTTTGCGCCGCCAGGGATTGCACAGTGGCCAGGGTGTTCTTGACCCGATGGTTGAGCTCGTCAATCAGGGTCTTCTGCCGGTTCTCCGCCAGCTTTCGCTCGGTGATGTCCACCAGCATGTTGATGGCGCCCACCAGGTTGCCATCGGCGTCATGCAGCGGTGTGGGATAAGGCGCAAACGGTACACGAGTGCCATCCGGCCGCTCGGCAATGGCCTCGACACCGCGTATCGGGCGATTCTCCTTCAAGGCCACCGCCATCGGGCATTGGTCGTGGGCAAGCGCGCTTCCATCGGTGTTGAATAGTTTCCAGGTCACGCACCACAGGTCACCCAACTGAGGCGTGCGCCCGGACAACTCCACGGCCGCCCGATTGAAGAAGGTGATGCGCCCTTGTGCATCGGTTGTATAAACCGCCGCGGGCAGAGCCTCGAGAAGATTGCGCATATGCCGTTCGCTTTCACGAATCTGGCTTTCCATTCGCTGGGCGACGGTGACGTCGATGGTGAAGCAGCGCGTGTGGAAGAGCTTGCCGTCTTCGAACCGTCCATTGGAGGTAATCGCAACATGCCTGATCGTGCCGTCTTTGGCTCTCAGTCGCGCCGGGTAGCTGTCCAGGCTTTCGCCACTGCCAAGTTTGTTGAGGATGTCACCGATAACGGGCTCATCCACATGAAACTCGGTAATGTGGCGGCCGATATACTCTTCAGCCGTGTAGCCCAGCATGTTCAGCTCGGCCTTGTTGGCACGCTGGATAATGCCCGCGCTGCTGACAATGTGGAGCCCCACCGCGCTGTTTTCAAAAAAGTCCTCGAGGTCGGCGCTCTTGCGTCGAAGCTCCTCGGCCATCGCATGGTGCGCCGAGACGTCCTGGAAACAGTTGATCGCCCCTTGAATGACCCCGCACCGATCTCTGAGGGCTCGGATGTTCACAAGCGCCACGAGCCGCGTGCCGTCCGGACGCAGGATGATCACTTCCTGATTGCGTGTCGCAGCGCCGGTGGTGAGCGCCAAAGCCATGGGGCTGTCTTCGAAAGCCAGCGGCGTACCATCTGGCAAGGAAAGCCGGTACGAGCCGCAGAAGCGGTCACCGTTTTCCCCGATAACAGGAGTCCTACCCCATAGTTCGGCCGCTTCACTGTTGTACCTGACGAGCCAACCCTCGTGATCACAGAGGTATACCGCCCCTGGGATGGCGTCGAGCGCACTCACGCCCAGCGTGAGCAGGCTCTCGTATTCGCTCGGTGCGCAGATTTCCACGGGAAGCTCTTCAATGTTCGACATTTGGTAATCCTCAATCCGCCTGGCTGAAACGACCACGCTCCCCATCGCCCCCGGTTTTGCGCCGGAGTCGGTGATTCCAGCTCGGATATCCTTTTGAAGGCGGGTTCGGATATGTTTCATAGAGCTGCAGTGCTTAACTCTTGATCCCTATCCGCTTTGCTAGTTCATAAAACCAGCACGTCGTGAGCTTTGGTTCGCACATCCAGGCAGACTGAGGCGTTTTCTGGAAAATTTCCACGGTAAGTTGAGCGATACCGGCTTGAAACTCGGTTTTCCAGTTTTTAGGTTACGATGCGCGGACGTGAAGATCAGGAGATCTTGAGTATGACGTGTAGGGTAATCGTGGCAGATGACCACCCACTGTTTCGCGAGGGGATGCTGAAAACCATAGAGCGACTTCTGCCGACAGCCACTATAGAACAGGCTGGCAACCTTGATGAGGTGCTGGCTCTCGCGCGGTCAGGCGCGGAGGTGGACACGCTGATTCTTGATTTACGCTTCCCCGGTATCAAATCGTTGCAGGTCCTAGGCCATTTGCGCAACGAGTTCAAGCGCACCTCGATCATTGTGGTCTCAATGGTTGACGACATCGATGTTATTTCCCAAGTGATGTCACAGGGTGTTGACGGTTTTATCGGAAAGAATGTCGACCCCGCAGGCATCGCCGAAGCCATCATGGCGATTCGCGAAGGCGATGTGATCGTCAAATACCACACGGATAATTCGATCCTGGACGATCTGGAGCCAGAGGCGCTTTCCCACCTGACGGCGCGCCAACGCCAAGTGCTTGGCCTGATAGCGGATGGCAAGACCAACAAGGAAATCGCCAAGGAACTTGGCATTTCACCCTTCACTGTGCGCATCCATGTTTCAAGCTTGCTCAAAGCCCTGGGTGTCCCGACCCGCGCGGCCGCCGCGGCTCAATTCTCCAACTTCCCAACCGATGGCGGATGGTCAGGGAAACACAAACAGTAGGCGCGTTTACCTTCAGCATAACTTTGTGTAAAGCATCAGTATAAAAACACCGGTACGGCGGTCGCCAGGATCATATGAAGACTTATCCTCACCGCCCATGATCAAAGCTATAGCACACTTGTGCTATAGCGTCAGCCAGCCTCTGCCTCCTAATCTACACGTGCTCTATAAAGGCTGACGCGAGCACTCAAAACACTTAGACAACAAATAAGCCATGCGCCGGGCAGGTGACCGCGCGTATCGATGCTCTATGGCTTGCGGGCCCTATCGGGTTAACAGATCGCTTGGCTGCGCAACGCTGGGTCAACTTCGCTGCCTGCTCGGTCGAAGAATGGAACGGTCCTGAAAACACAACTCAAGGTGAGCCTCTATGTCCTTCAAATATGGAAAAACACTTAGCAGTGGAGTGGCACTGTGCGTGCTGGCTGGATTCATCAGCGGCTGCACAAATACCAGTGATTTGATGAACTCTTTGAACCCTGGCGCCAAGAAATTCGACATCACTTATCTGAAGCAGACGATCTATCCTGGCAAGACGACTAAAAGCCAGATCACCCAAATGTTTGGCGTACCCACAAATGAAAAACTCAATTCGACCAGTGCCAGCAACGAATCGAATTGGACTTACGAAAAGGGTGAAGAAGGTCTGGACAGGTACATGAAGCTGGCCCACAAATATGTATCGACCGAGACGAGACTGAAAATGTATGAGGCGTCGGCGCAACTGTCCCAAGCGCAACGCGTGGTCAATGACGTCAGCAGCGTAACCGGCAGCAGAACGCCCCAGAGCCAGACCCAGGGGACAGTTCTGACGATCTATTTCGTGGACGACGTAGTGAAATATTACCGGGTCTACTAAGATTCAGAACAACCCACCGGTTCGGCTCGCCCATGGACAGCATAGGTCTCGTGGGTTGCCGACCCGGTCATGAGGTTGAAGGTCAGTGGAAAAAAACAGCGAACTCAATCAGGCCACGCTACGTCTGATCGTCAGTGCCTGTGCGGTGCTGTACATCACCATCCTCGCTAGCGTCGAGCCCGATGATGCCGCTACCTACATGCCGATCATCATTTACAGCGTGGCCTTCATCATTGCATCGGTGTTCCTGCGCATACGCATCAAGCGTAAGCCGGGGCACTTCTTCTGGCGGCACCTTTTCACCATGCTCCATGACTACAGCGCCATCGCTTTCGCCATGGTGCTGGGGGGCGAAGGTGCCTTGCCCATTTACGCGGCACTACTCTGGGTTACGTTGGGCAACGGCGTGCGTTTCGGCTCCCGCTACCTGGCGCTGGCAACCGTCATCGCACTGTCGACATTGGTGCTGATTTTCTGGCTCAATCCGTTCTGGCGGACCCAGCCATACATGTTCCTGATGTTGATCGTAACCACCATCGTGGTGCCGGCCTATGCTCACGTTCTGCTCAAACGCACGCGAATAGCCTCCGAGGAGGCGATCACGGCCAACCTGGAGAAGTCTCGTTTCCTGGCCCAGGCCAGCCATGACCTGCGCCAACCGATCCACTCCATAGGCCTGTTCACCGCCTGCCTGCGCGACGCCAGGCTTGGCCTGGAAGAGTTGCGTCTGGTCGATAACATCGACCGTTCGCTGCACACCGTGTCGCAGCTATTTCGCTCGATCCTCGATATCTACACTCTGGACCACGGCAAGCTGGTGCCGCAGACAGACACGGTCCATTTGGGCACGCTGCTGCAGGACATCGTCGAACAGAACACCGAGGCGGCGCGCTGGGCGGGGGTTGAGCTGCGCTTGCGCGCCAGCCCTTATTGGGTAAACGTCAATCCTGGATTGTTAACCACCATGGTCCAGAACCTGCTGTCCAATGCACTCAAATATGCGCCAGGCCGACCGGTGTTGATCGGCGTCCGTCGCCAGGGCGCAGGCCTGGCCGTGGTGATCTACGACAAAGGACGTGGTATCGCCGCCGAGCATTTGCCCGAGGTGTTCAAGGAGTTTTACCGGGTACGGCATGTACGCGACAAGGATGTCGAGGGGTTGGGCCTTGGGCTGTCCATCGTCAAGCGCATCAGCCGGTTACTCAATGTCGATATCCACATCCATTCCAGGGTCGGACAGGGGACCAAGGTGGCGATCAGCGGCCTGGAGCAAGCGATACCGAAGGTCATGGCGCGCAAGGTGACGACGGCCCACAGCCGCCTGAATGGCTTGCGTGTGTGCCTGGTGGAAGACGATACCAACGTCTTGATGGCGACCTCGACACTGCTGGAAAAGTGGGGTTGCCAGGTGCAAACCCACAACGACGGCGAAGGGCTGACCAGCAATTGCGACATCATCATCGCCGACTTCGACCTGGGTACGAAGGTTTCAGGTTCCGAGTGCATCGCAGCGATACGCGAGCAGCGCGGCTGGGAAGTCCCTGCGCTGGTCATTACCGGGCATCAGGTAGAGCGGATACGCGAGTCCCTGCAAAGCCTGCAAATTTCGGTTTTGGCCAAGCCGGTGCGACCGCCGGAACTACGCACTGTATTGCTGGAATTGGTCAAAACAGAGGGACAGAGGTAGCTCGACGCTTCGAAAATCCCAGCAGCGCTATCGCCAGCAAGCTCGGTTCCCACAGAGATTGAGTGTGAGCCGGTCAGTCGAGCGATTGGCTCACAAACGCGGAATCAGAAGCCCGGCCCACATCGCCAGCGTCACCAACACCTGCCCCGGAATGACATACCCGGCAAAACGCCGCCCACCGCTGAGACAAGCCACCACGCATTTGCTCAAGGAGTTGCTACTCATTGCCATCAGGGCTGGCACGGCAACGCCGTCCATGGGCAACAAACCTGATTTTGCCAGGGAGGCGATGGAGGCTGTCGAGGCATGAGCATCAGCCAGTCCACTGAATATCGCGGTCACGATCACACCGCCCTGCCCGAAGCCATCGAGCATCGCCGACGACAGGACGGTAATCCCCGTCATCGCCAGGGCAACGGTCAAGGCCAATTTGAGGCTGAAGGCTCCGCCGTCCTTGATCGGTTCCTCGGCTCGCCCTCTGGGCCGAGGAAACATCAGCACGCCAGCGTAGAGCAGCGTCATCAATATGCCGCACAGCAACGGCCCCAACATCCAACGCAACAGCCCGGGCTCCACGGCAGCGAGGATCAGGCCGATCTGGGCCACAGTCGCCAGATTGGCTAACACCGCGGCGGCACTCAGCGTCTTGAGATTTAAAGGCTCCTTGGCAGCAATGTTGCCCATCGCCGCGACGGTGACTGTAGCGGAGGCAAAACCAGAGGCAATTGCACCCAGGGCATAGCCGTAGCGCGTACCAAGGGTCCGGACCGCAACGTGCCCCAGCGCGCCCACCGCCATCAACATGACCGTCAACATACAGATGGTGCGCAGGTTGATCGCATCGTAAGGTCCGAGAAAACGATCCGGCACCAGCGGCAACACAACCAGCGCGGCGATCAACAGCACCAGCCCGTCGCGCATCTCGGAAGCGGTCAATTGATCCCGGGCAAAATGGTGCAACGCCTGGCGACTGGCGAGCAGGCCGGCCATCACCACGCCAATCGCGATCGCGAGGGCCGGGGCGGTCATGCAGAGCGCCCCCAACGCCAGCGCCGCGAATAACGCCACTTCGCTGGTGATACCGGGGTCCTGGTCGAGGTTTCGCCAATACGCCGCCGTGACCAATGCCCCCAGCGCAAGCGCCACGAATCCCAGCAGCAAAACCCCGCCAGCCTGGACCGTGACGTACCCCAGCAACGAGGTAATGGCAAAGGTCCGCAGACCGGCGAAGTCGCGCCGGGCGCCCTCGCCCTTGCGTCGCTCGCGTTCGAGCCCGATCAACAGACCGATTCCGAGCGCAGCGGCGGCATTGGCAAAGCCCAGGGTTTCGCTCATAGCCTCGGTTCTATACTGAGTGTTCCGGTTGTACCTGAGTCCAGGGTAGCCCCTGGGAGGGTTTCATGATCAAACATAGCGCTATTGCCAGGCGCCGTGCGCATTGATGCCACGCTTCTGGCGTGAGCTTGATGTAAATCAAGTGACCGATGCCCGATACGATCATGATCAAACCCTGACTCCACGCGGCGTGAAGGCCGTCGGGTACCCATACGTCCATGCTCGGGAGGTTTGTCATGTCCACGCAATCACGCTTGATGTTGGTCGTCTCGCCGCTGATGGAACACAGTCCGGCTTTCGACCGGGCAGCGGCGCTGGCCAAGGCCGAAGGCGCCGCGCTGCATATCGTTGCCTTCGATTACCTCGAAGGCCTGGCGACCGCCAACCTGGTCAATGAGCAAGCCCTGGAGCAGATGCGCCTGGGTTACGTTGAACGCCATCGCCACTGGCTGGAGGAGCAGGCCCGGCCACTGCGCAAGCTGGGCATCGAAGTTACGACCGAAGTGGCATGGGTCGAGCGCCCGCTGCAGGAGATTCTGGTCCATCTCAAGGAGCAGCCGATGGATGCCCTGATCAAGACGGTAGAGCATGAATCCTGGTTCTCGCGCCTGATGTTCACCCCACTGGATGTGCATCTGCTTCGCGAGAGCGAAGTACCGCTGCATTTCGTCAACAAGGTCACTCACGCCCGTCCGCGCAAAATTCTGGCGGCCATTGACCCCTTTCATCTCGACGGCCGCTACGAAGGCCTCAACGACCGGATCCTGAGCGAAGCCAACAAACTGGCCGCTTCCTGCGATGCGAGCCTGGAAGTCATCTACGCTTATGACTTGTCGTCCATCACCGCCTCCGAATACGGTTTCGGCAGCGGCTCGATGTTCTTTTCCTCCACCCTGGCCCGACAACTCTTCGAATCCCAGGGCGAAGCCTTCGATACGCTGGCCGAGCGCAACGGCATCGCGCCGGACCAACGACGCATGATCATGGGCGACCCGGCCAAGGTGCTGGCCAGCTACGCGGCATCCCATGAGATTGATGTCATTGTCATGGGTCGCGTGCGCTACACAGGCCTGGACAAGCTGATCGGTAGCACCGTGGAAGGCCTGCTGTACAAGATGCCGTGCAGCTTGTGGGTGATTGCGCCGCAGCAGGTCGGTTGAAGGCATGAACGCCAACAGTGTAATGAGCACAGGGAAAGCTGCCTGATGAACCGACCGAGCCACGCATCAACCGGGCAGGATCCGATTCCCACAGATGCCGAGGCTTGGTACACGCTGCCTGCGCAGCAAGTGCTCACGCGGCTGGAGGTCGATGAGCGAACCGGGCTGAACGACACCGAAGTTCAAGCCCGGCTTACGCGCACAGGCTTCAATCGCCTGCCGGAATCGGCCCGGCGACCCGCGTGGCTACGTTTTATGTTGCAGTTCCACAACATCCTGATTTATGTGCTGCTGGGCTCTGCGGTGATCACCGCGTTGCTGCAACACCTGTGGGATACGGTGGTCATCCTGGCGGTGGTGGTGGCTAACGCCATTATTGGCTACGTCCAGGAAGGCAAAGCGGAAAAAGCCATGGACGCGATCCGGCAGATGCTCGCGCCCCGCGCCGCCGTGATTCGTGCCGGTGAACGTTTGAGCATCGCGGGTGAAGCGCTGGTACCCGGCGATATCGTCTTGTTGGAGGCCGGCGATAAAGTCCCCGCGGACCTTCGCTTGCTGCACGCCAACAGGCTGCAGATTCAGGAAGCCATCCTGACCGGTGAATCCGCCGCCGTGGAAAAGCGCGTTGAGCCGGTGCGCATGGGAGCTGCCCTGGGGGATCGTGCCTGCATGGCCTTCAGCGGAACCCTGGTGACCTGTGGGCAGGCCACCGGGGTCGTGGTCGCGACCGCAACTGCCGCAGAGATCGGGCGCATCAGCAATCTGTTGTCGGAAGTCGAGACACTGACCACGCCATTGGTCCAGCAAATGAACGTCTTCGCGCGCTGGCTGACAATATTGATTCTGTTAGTGGGCGCTCTGTTACTGGTTTACGGTCATTTTGTCGGCCATTACGCCTTCAACGAGATCTTCATGGTGGTGGTGGGCATGTCGGTCGCCGCCATACCCGAAGGACTGCCCGCCGTACTGACCATTACCCTGGCGGTCGGGGTTCGCGCGATGGCCCATCGCAACGCCATCGTGCGCCGCTTGCCCGCCATCGAAACCCTGGGCTCGGTTTCGGTCATCTGCACGGACAAGACCGGCACCCTCACCCGCAACGAAATGATGGTCGCGTCGGTGGTCACCTGTGATCTCACGTTCACGGTCGACGGCGCCGGTTATCAACCGTCGGGAAACATGAACCTGGCCGACCAGTTGATCGACACCTCCAACCACCCCACGTTAGCCGAACTGGGACGCGCCGCCTCGCTCTGCAATGACGCGGTGTTGAAGCAACACAAAGCCACATGGAAGGTCGAGGGCGATCCCATGGAAGGCGCACTGCTGGCGTTTTCCGTGAAGGCCGGGATCGATGGCGAAGAAGAGCGACGCACTTGGCCCCGCACCGATGCCATTCCGTTTGACGCCAAACACCGCTTCATGGCGACGCTGCATCACAACCATGAGCGACAAGCCTCAATCTATGTAAAAGGCGCGCCGGAGCAGATCCTGGCCATGTGCGCGCAGCAGCGTGGCAGTAGCGGCGCCACGGAGCCGCTCAATCCTGACTACTGGCACCAACAGGCAAACACCATTGCCAGCAAAGGTCAGCGCGTGCTGGCGTTTGCCAGCCGACCCGTGCCGTCCGAGCACGTCGTGTTGGAATTTGGCGACGTGCAGGGTTCGCTGACGCTGCTTGGCATGACCGGCATGATCGACCCACCTCGCCCTGAAACGATCCAGGCCGTCCAGCAATGCCAGGCCGCCGGCATTGCAGTGAAAATGATCACCGGCGATCACTCCGGCACCGCCGCCGCCATCGGCGCGCAAATCGGCCTGCAAAATCCTGACAAGGTGCTGACGGGCGTCGACCTGGACGCGATGGACGACGGCACGCTCAAAGAGGCGCTCAAAGAGGTAAATATCTTCGCCCGCACCAGCCCCGAACATAAGCTGCGGCTGGTGATGCTGCTGCAGTCGAACGGCATGACCGTGGCCATGACCGGCGACGGGGTCAACGACGCACCAGCGCTCAAACGCGCCGACGCCGGCATCGCCATGGGTGACAAAGGCAGTGAAGCGGCAAAAGAGGCGGCGGACCTGGTACTGGCCGATGACAACTTCGCCTCCATCGTGGCTGCCGTACGTGAAGGCCGGACCGTCTACGACAACATCAAGAAAGTGCTGAGCTGGACGTTGCCCACCAACGCCGGCGAAACCATGACCATCATTGTCGCGCTGCTGTTTGGCTTCACCCTGCCGGTGACACCGATTCAGATCTTGTGGATCAACCTGATTACCGCGATCACGCTGGGTATCGCCCTGGCGTTCGAGCCGACCGAAGAAAACACCATGCGCAGGCCACCACGCTCAAGGCACGAGCCGTTGATAAGCGGTGCGTTGATCTGGCACATGGTGCTGGTTTCGATCCTGTTTCTTTGCGGCGTCTACGGGATTTTTACCTACGCGCTCGACCGGGGCTACCCGGTGGAGTTGGCCCGCACCATCGCTGTCAACACATTGGTAGTGATGGAAATATTCCACCTGTTCTTCATTCGCAATCTTTATGGCACGTCACTGACCTGGAAGGCTGTCAGAGGTACAAAGGTCGTGTGGCTGACCGTCGCGGTGGTAACCTTCGCTCAGTTCGCCATCACCTACGCGCCGCCCCTGCAAAGGGTGTTTGCCACTCAAGCGATTCCCTTTATGGATGGGCTATTGATTATCGCAGTGGGCATCGCGCTCTTTGCGATCATCGAAACTGAAAAACAGATTCGGCTACGGTTAACCGACCCCAAGGGCGCTACGCTCATAGTGGGACAGGACCCGAAGTCACCCTGACGCTGCGGATGGCAAGGTGTTCGACCAGCCGCTGAATGTTACTGAAAGAGGATCCGGAAAAATGCACAAAGTATTGGTTGCTGTCGATGGTTCAGAGCACTCCGAACGTGTCGTGCATTACCTCATTGGACTGATCCAGAACGGCGGACTGCTGGGAGGCAGCGTGGAGGTACATCTGGTGAATGTGCAGTCATTTTTACCTACGCGTATCGCGCAAACCATGAGCAAAGATGAACTCGATCGTTATTACGACGGCAAGAGTGCCGAGGATGCACAAAAGGCAATCGCCCTTCTGAGGCAGCACGGCATCGCGTTCACTTTCCATACGCTACACGGCGACGCAGCCAGCAGAATCGTGGCGTGTTCCAAAACCTTGGGATGCGACAGCATCATCCTGGGTTCGCACGGTAATGGCTTCCTGGAAGGAATTTTCCTGGGGTCTGTCGCGGCCAAAGTGATCCAGCTGTCCAGTATCCCGATTACCTTGGTCAAATAACCAAAAAAGACTTGCAGTTGATGGCGCATCAGGGGGCCTGGAGCATCAGCGTCGCCAGGCGACCATGGTCCATAACACCCAACACATGGGTGTCTGTCATAGCGGCTGATCAAGCCAACCCCTGCTCTTTCAACCGCCGGTACAAAGTACGTTCGCTGATACCCAAGTGCCGGGCCAGCTCACTGCGGGTCCCTTTGAACGCAGACAGGATCTGGGCCAGCGAGTGGTCCTCAGAAACAGCCGGGTTAGCCAGTCGTTGGGCTATCGCAGCGGGGGCCTGGGGTAAATGCACGGAGTGAATGACCCCGTCATCGGCAAACAGGCTAGCTCTTTCCAGCACATTGCGAAGCTCACGGATATTGCCCGGCCAGGAGTATCGCTGCAGTTGCATCAAGGCATCGGCGTCGATGGTCAGCCGGCGCTTGCCCGTACCGGAACGTTGCAATAACGAATTCACCAGCAGCGCGATGTCCTCCACGCGATTGCGCAGAGGCGGTAAATGAATGGGAAATACGCTGATGCGGTAGTACAGGTCTTGCCTGAACTCACCCAGGGCCATCATCTGTTCCAAGGGCTTATGGGTGGCGGCAACCAACCGAAAATCTGCATGCAAGGTTTCCACGCCGCCAACACGGCGATAGGTGCCCGACTCAATCAGCCTGAGCAGTTTCACCTGCATGGCCAAGGGAACGTCGCCGATTTCATCAAGAAACAGCGTACCGCCTTGGGCCGTTTCGACCAGACCCTGCTTGCGCAGGGTGGCACCGGTGAACGCGCCTTTCTCGTGGCCGAACAGTTCGCTCTCGAACAGCGTTTCAGTCAACCCGGAACAGTCCACCACCACAAAGGGCCCGTTGGCCCGCTCGCTGGTTTCATGGACCGCGCGCGCAAACAGCTCCTTCCCCGTACCGGACTCCCCCAACAGCAGCACCGGCAACATGGACGGCGCGACCCGCTGCAGTTCAGACAGTGCACGGTTGAACGCAGGTGAGCTGCCCACCAGGCCCTCGTTGCTGGGCCGCGCCGAGGCGCTGCGTACCAGGGTAAGGCGCTCCACATAAGCGGTGATGTCGCCATGGTCATTGAGGATCGGCCGCAGTTCCACGTCGACATGTTCAGGCCCGCGTGGGGTGTGGTGAATGTGCAGGACCCGATCCGGGCCGCGCATCTCCCTGGCCTTCTTCATCGGGCAGTTCTCCCCCGCCTGATCGCAAGGAACATCGTAATGATGGGAAATCCGATAGCACTTATGACCAATAAACGGTTTATCGGCACTGCCGAACTGGCGCCGATAGGCGGTGTTCGCCGCCAGAATGTTGTAGTCCGGGTCCAGCACGATCATCGGCTGTGGCTCGTGCTCGAGAAACGAAACCAGTGACTGCACCTGATCCGGTGCGGGGATCGAATTGTTCGGGGTCGGCAGGATAGTGCTCATCGAAGTTCCTGTGGATTCATCCGGACGCAGTGACACTGCCACTATGCCAACAAACACTGCCAATGGCAGTTGTTTATTCATGCGCGTGAAAAGCCGGCTTCCAACCTACGAAAATAAACACAGTTAATTCAAAGGGATACTTAGGAATTTTCACTCAATCGGCCCATGGCAAACTTATTGCTATGTCAGTTGAACCTGTCGGCAACAAGATTAAGGAAACCGATCATGACCGCTACACTGAACGTCGAAGGATTTTTTGATCCCGATACTCATACTGTCAGTTATATCGTGCTTGATCAGGCGACCCGCCACTGCGCACTCGTGGACAGCGTACTGGATTACGATCCCAAGTCCGGCCACACCATGACGCGGTCTGCCGACAGGTTGATCGCCAGGGTGGCCGAGCTGGACGCCAAGGTTCAGTGGATTCTTGAAACCCATGTCCACGCCGACCACCTCACGGCAGCGCCATACCTGAAAGAAAAGCTGGGAGGCAAGATCGGCATCGGCAGTCGCATCACCACCGTGCAGCAAGCCTTTGGCACGCTGTTCAATACCGGTGACGACATGGCCCAGGATGGAAGTCAGTTCGATCAACTGTTCGTCAATGAATACACGTTCTCCATCGGCTCGCTGCAATGCCGTGCGATGCATACGCCAGGCCATACACCCGCCTGCATGACGTACGTCGTCAGCGACGCCAGGCAAATGGTGGCATTTGTCGGCGACACCCTGTTCATGCCCGACTACGGTACGGCGCGCTGTGATTTTCCAGGCGGCGATGCCCGCACCCTGTTTCGGTCCATCAACAAGGTGCTGAGCCTGCCGGCCGATACGGTGCTGTACATGTGCCACGACTACCAGCCCGAAGGCCGCGAGGTACTGTTCGCCAGTACCGTTGCCGAGCAGCGCGCCGACAATATCCATGTGCGTAATGGCATCAGTGAAGAAGAGTTCGTGGCCATGCGCACCAAGCGTGACAGCACGTTGGAAATGCCGACGCTGATCCTGCCATCGGTTCAGATCAACATGCGCGCAGGACACTTCCCCGAGCCTGAATCGAATGGCACACGCTATTTGAAGATTCCGCTCAACGTGCTCTGACGTCCCCTCCCCTATAAGAAAATCCCATCACGGAGACCACCATGGACATCCGCCACCTTGCGCCAGGCTTAGCGGTATCAGAGCAGATTTTTTCCCATCAATTGACGGAACTGAAAAACACCGGCTTTCGCGCCATTGTCTGTAATCGCCCGGACGGCGAAGGCGGCGATCAACCCTTGTTTGCCGAAATCAAGCGCGCGGCTGAGGCGATGGGCATTGAAGCTCACTATCTTCCCGCGGAATCGGGCAAGGTCACCGACGAACAAGGCGTTGCCTTCGGCCTGCTATTTGAATCGCTGCCAAAACCGGTGTTGGCGTATTGCCGCTCGGGCATGCGCTCGACAACCCTGTGGGCGCTGTCACAAGCGAGCCTGCTGCCACTGCCGCAGATCGTCGAAACAGCCAAAGATGCCGGGTTTGACATGAAAGGCGTTATCCGCCGGATTGCGAACAAGGGGCAGACCCCGATCGAAGTGGCCGAGGCCGAACATGTCGTGGTCATTATCGGCGGCGGCGCAGCGGGCATTGCGGCGGCATCCAGTTTATTGGCCAGGGAACCGGGGCTCGACATCGCCATCATTGACCCGGCAGATGTGCATTATTACCAGCCAGGCTGGACGTTGGTCGGTTGCGGTGTCTTTGATGCCCCCCGGACCGCCCACACGATGGGCTCGACCATTCCTCGCGGTGTGCACTGGATCAAAGCTGCCGTGGCCGCTTTTGAACCCGAGCGAAATGCGCTCATTCTCGATGGGTGCAGAGTCGTCAAGTATCAACAACTGATCGTATGCCCTGGCCTGAAACTCAACTGGAATGCCATTGAAGGTCTGCCGCAGACATTGGGTCGCAACGGCGTCACATCAAACTATCTGTATCATCTCGCCCCCTATACCTGGGAGTGCGTGCAGCAACTGCGCAGTGGCCGGGCCATTTTCACGCAACCACCCATGCCGATCAAATGTGCCGGGGCGCCGCAAAAAGCCATGTATCTCTCTGCCGACCACTGGCGGCGTGAAGGGGTACTCGGCAACATCAAGATCGATTTCTGCAGTGCCGCAGCGGTGCTGTTCGGCGTGCCCGATTATGTTCCGGCCCTGATGGAGTACATCCGCGCCTACGGCATCGACCTGAACTTCGGCAGCACGCTGACGAGCGTTGACGGCCCCACGCGAACCGCCACCTTCAGTTGCGCCAAGCCCGATGGCACACGCCAGCTTGTCACACGCGACTTCGACCTGCTGCATGTGGTGCCCCCACAGATTGCACCGGACTTTATCCGTGTCAGCCCCCTCGCCGATGCCGCTGGCTGGATTGATGTCGACCCCGACACGCTGCGCCATAAAACCTGGGCGAATATTCACGCACTGGGCGACGCCACCAACTCCAGCAACGCCAAAACCGCCGCGGCCGCTCGCAAGCAGGCGCCCGTGGTCGCCCATAACGTGCTGGCGGCCATGGGTAAAACCAAGGGCAACGCCCACTACGACGGTTACGGCTCCTGCCCGCTGACAGTCGAACGGGGCAAGATCGTCCTGGCGGAGTTCACCTATGGCGGCACCGTCGCCCCCAGTTTCCCGTCCTGGCTGATTGACGGTACCCGGCCATCGAGGCTGGCTTGGCTGCTCAAGGAGCGGATTCTCCCTCCGTTGTATTGGAAGGGCATGCTCAAGGGACATGAGTGGCTGGCTAAACCGGAGTTGGCGGATCTATGAAACCAGACCTCAAGGCAAGGAGAGAGGGATGATCATGGTCTTGTTGCTCGGCCTCACCGTGGGTGTGATTCTGGCGCTGACCGGCGCTGGCGGAGGAATCCTGGCGGTTCCCCTGCTGGTCTTCGGCGCCGGCCTGAGCATGGCCGAAGCCGGACCCATCGGCTTGCTGGCGGTGGGTTTGGCCGCGTCCCTGGGTGCGGTGATGGGCCTTAGAAACGGCACCGTACGCTATAAGGCTGCGTTGCTGACCGCAGGCGCGGGGATCATCTGCTCTCCATTGGGGATCTGGCTGGCTCAGCGCACGCCCAACCGTCCCTTGGCGGTCCTGTTTGCCCTTCTATTGCTGTACGTGGCCTTCCGGGCCTTTCAAAAATCATTGCCCTCGCACGCCGATTCCAAAACCACGTCGATGCTCAAACCCCCGCCCTGTGTACTGGACGAAAAACGCGGCAAGCTCCATTGGACCGCCCCCTGCGCATGGGCGCTTGCGGTCTCCGGCATGGTCGCCGGCGCGCTGTCCGGTTTGCTGGGTGTGGGCGGCGGCTTTGTCATGGTTCCGGCGCTCCAGCGCTACACCAATCTGACCACCCAGTCGGTGCTCGCCACTTCGCTGACGGTCATAGCCCTGATTTCAATTTCCGGTGTGCTGGCGAGCTCGGCAGCGGGTCATTTGCAATGGGCGATTGCCGTGCCCTTTACCCTTGGCGCGCTGTTGGGAATGACCGGCGGGCGCCTGCTCGCCGCCCGGCTGCCAGAGCCGTATCTGCAAAAAGGCTTTGCCATTCTGGCCGCGTTGGTGGCTCTGGCATTGGTTGTAAAGGCCTTTGTTTAATCGCCTGGAGGAGTCTCAACGTGGTTTGTAGCGGAGAAATTTCATGAACATTGACTGGCTCAATTTCACGCCTTGGTCATCCCTTGCCGGCGGTGCGTTGATTGGTGTGGCTGCCAGCCTTTTCGTTGTCGCCAATGGACGTATCGCCGGCATCAGCGGTTTGCTCGGCAGCCTGCTGCAGCGAGGTAGCGAGGGGGTGAGTGAGAAAGCCCTGTTTCTATTGGGACTGCTCGTTGCGCCGCTGGTATGGGGCCTGTTCACCGCGTTGCCGCAGATTGAGTTTCAGAGCGGCTGGCTCGGCCTCACCGCCGCCGGTCTGTTGGTGGGCATCGGCACCCGCTACGGGTCGGGCTGTACCAGCGGCCATGGCGTATGTGGCCTGTCGCGCCTGTCACCGCGTTCGATGATCGCCACGGCATGTTTCATGTTCAGCGGTTTCGCCACGGTCTTTGTCCTGCGTCATGTACTGGGAGGTTGAACATGCTCAAACTGACTGCATTCATGGCCGGTCTGGTGTTCGGCTTCGGTCTGCTCCTGGCGGGCATGGCCAATCCGAGCAAAGTCTTGGCGTTCCTGGATGTGACTGGTACCTGGGACCCCTCCCTGGCGCTGGTCATGCTCGCCGCGATTGCTGTCGCGATCGGCCCGCTGACCTGGGCCCGCCGCAAGGCCCGTTCGGTGCTGGGAAACCCGATGCAATTACCGGTCAAGCGTGAGCTGGACCCTCGCCTGATCGGCGGCAGCCTGCTGTTTGGCATCGGCTGGGGGATAGCCGGTATCTGTCCGGGGCCCGCCGTGGCGATCCTGCTCACCGGGCATTGGCAAATCATCGTATTCATGGCGGCCATGCTGGCTGGCATGTTGTTGTTCACGGCGCTGGAGCGTCAACGTGGCCATTAAGCCAGATACGTTTGAGCCAAACCCGCGTCCTGGAGGTTCTCCTTCCCACGTCGATCCAGGGTTCACCATCAGACCCGAGCCAGGTTAAAGGCGGCCCATCTGCAACGTGGCGCGCAAGCCTCCCTCAGGGCGATTCTCCAACCGGACCTGCCCGCCAAGCCGATTGGCGATGGTCCGCACGATCGTCAAGCCCAACCCGGCGCCCTGGTCGTTCCCGCGACTGTAGAAGCGTTCGAAAAGCCGGTCCCGTTCGGCCTCGTCTATGCCTGGCCCCTGATCCTCGACCGCCAGCTCGTAATGATCTCCCTTCCTGGCCAGCCGCACCGTGATCAAGCCATTGGGGGGAGAAAAGTTGGCCGCATTGGTCATCAGGTTGTTCAAGGCAATATCGATGGACACCGGATCAATCCTCACCGGGCCAATGTCATCACTGACGTCCAGGACCAGCTCCAGTCCCTTGCTGAGCAACCAGGGGGTCATCTGAACCAGACTTTCACGCACTGTGGCGGGCAGATCGATAACGGCGGGCACAGGCACGCCGGCTTGCGGTTCAAGACGTGCCATGGTGAGCAATTGATTGACCAGGCGCGTGGTGCGATCCACCCCGACGATCAGGTGTTGCAGGGACTCACGACGATTCTGCTCATTCCCCGCCTCCATCAGGTTCTGTGCATGAACCCTGAGCACCGCCAGGGGGGTTCGCATTTCATGGGCTGCGTCGGCAATAAAACGCCGTTCACGGCCCATCAACTCCTGAATCTGCGCCAATACCCGATTGAGTGCCGCTTGCATCGGCTCCAGTTCGCTGGGCAGCGGCACCAACTGCAGAGGCTCCAGTGAGCCCGGATGCCGCGCGCGCAACTTGGCGGCCATGTCGACCAGAGGCTTGAGCCCCCAGCCGATGGCCAACCAGATCACGGCGGCAAGAATCAGGCTGCCGATCAGATTGGGCACAACCGTGTGACGGACAATACGATCGACCAGATCGGCCCGCACATCGTCACGCTCTCCTACCCAGATCTTCAGGCCATATTGCGCGTCGTCCAATACGAACGCCCGCCATGTCTGGTCCTTTTGGTCTATCACGTCGCTAAAGCCTGGAGCAGTCGGCGGTGCGCTGAACGTCGGTGCGCTAGAGGTGTGAACCAGCAACGCACCGTTTGAATCCCAGACCTGGAAGGCAATTTTGCTTTCATAGGGATGACCATCGACTTTGGGAACCGCCGACGCCAATGCCGAATTGAAAGCCTGATACAACTGCGCATGTTCCTGGGTGGCCATGGGCATGCGCATCACACCCTGCAACAGCCGGGCGTTCTGGGCCAATTGAGCATCGTAGACTTCAGCGATTTCGTGGTTGCTGTCATGCAGATTGAACACAGTGATGATCAGCAGGCCAACGAACAAAAGCCCCAGGATCAGCGTGAGGGTGCGACGCCGGATCGAAGTCATCGGCGCTCCTCCACCAGATACCCGACGCCACGAATGGTACGGATCAAGTCGGTGGAAAATTTCTTGCGCAGGTGGTGAATATGCACTTCCAGGGTGTTGCTCTCGGCCTCCTCGTTCCAGCCGTAAAGCAATTGCATCAGGTGATCGCGCGTCATGACCCGGCCCGGCGGCGACAACAACTCATGGAGCAACTGGTACTCCTTGGGCGTCAACGCCACCGGGTTGCCCTGATAGCTGACCTGCTGGGTGCCCGGATTGAGGCTGATGCCGGCGTGCTCGATCAGCGCCTGGGCGCGACCGGCGCTGCGGCGCAACAAGGCCCGCAACCGGGCCTTGAGCTCCGCCAGATCGAAGGGTTTGATCAGGTAGTCGTCGGCCCCGGCATCAAGCCCGGCGATGCGATCTTCGGTAGCATCTCGGGCGGTGAGGATCAGCACCGGCAGGTTGGAACCGCTGTCACGCAAGCGACGCAACACCTGCAGGCCGTCCATCCGTGGCAGGCCCAGGTCAAGCACAGCCAGGTCAAAGGTTTCACTGAGCAGTGCGTGCAAGGCGCTGCTCCCGTCCTTCAACCAGTCAACGGTATAGCCTTCGCGGCTCAGGGCCTGATGGATGCCCTCGCCCAGGGCCACGTCATCCTCGATCAGTAATAAGCGCACGCACACTCCCCTCAGCCAAGTTTTTTGTTCACATCCACCAGCAGCGCTTCGATCTCTTTACGGCGTCCGGCATCGGCGGTTTCCCGGCCCGGCCGTGGCGCTGCCTGCAGGGCCTTTTGCAGGGCAATCCGGGCCTCAGCGTAGCGCTTCTGACGGTAGAGGTGATCGCCCCAGAAGTACAGACTGTCAATGCCGCTCGGGTTCAGTTGCAACGCCTGCTGGAGTAATTGCTCGGCCTTGTCCGAGTCGCCAAACCCCAGGGGCCAGCCGGGAACCCGGTCATAGAGTGCGCCGAGACTGGTGTAGGCCGAGCCTTGCAAGGCTTTTGGATCCAGAGCCAGGGCCTGTTCCAGGTCGGCCTTGGCGTCCTTGACCTTGCCCAGCGCACCGAGCCCGCCTGCGGCCCCTGCCCAACTGCTTTTGACAATGCCCGACCAGATCCAGGCCTCGGCCACTGATTGGCGTTGCTGTTTGAACGCCGAAGCCTGGGCAGCGAGTTTTTCAAAGGCATCGGCACGCTGCCCCTCTGGCAGGTCATATTGGATATGCGCCCAGCTTTGCTGGATACCCGTGAGACGCTGCTGGTCGGCGTCATCCAAGGCCCAGGCACTTTGAGCCAGGGCGCCGAACAGCAAACAGATCAGAATTTTTTTCATGGTTTGAGGTGCTCGTTCTCGGGTTTATCGCTTAGACGGCGAACCAGTGGCAGTTGCTTGCGCAGGCCACGATCCACCAGGTTGGGCAGCAGGCTGTTGAGGCCGACGAAAAAACGTTCGGGCCAGCCCAGATACAGCTCGCGGCGGTCGCCGGTAATGGCGTGTATGACCGCCGACGCCACCGCGTGCGGGTCATCGACGTTGGCCTTGAGCGCCTGGTTGAGTGCTTGGGCGGCCGGGCTGTTCATCGACGTACGCGTGGCCCGGGGCGCCACATAGAGCACGCCGACACGGGTGTCCGCCAACTCCCGGCGCAGTGCTTCGGAGAACCCGCGCAGGGCGAACTTGCTGGCGCAGTAACTGGCGTAGCCTGGGTAGCCGATCGAGCCGTAGGTCGACCCGACATTCACCACCATGGCGCTGTCGGCCTGTTTGAGCAGTGGCAGCAACAGTTTGCTCAGACAGATCGGCGCGCTGATGTTCAGCGCCAGCATGGCATCGATCTCACTGTCATCGAGTTGTTCGAGCATGGCAAAGTGGTTAACACCGGCGGCATTGATCAGCAGGTTGATGCCGCCCAGGGCCTCGGCTGAGACCAGCACCTTGCGCCGATCACCTGGCACAGTCAGGTCTGCGCCAACCAGTACAACTGCTGCGGGTAGCGCTCGATCAATGGTTCCAGCGCTTCGCGATGCCTGGCCACGGCCAGCACCCGAGCGCCACTGGCGCATAGGGCTTGGGCGATGGCCAGGCCAATTCCGCCACTGGCACCGGTCAAGACGATCCGGGCGTCACACAGGCGCATGTTGTTGCCCCTCGTCACGGGGCAGGCCCCGGAACATCTCGGTGTAGAGCGTGTACACCACTTTGGATGCGTGGATCACCGCCGCCTGGTCGGCAGGGTCGTCCAGCTTGTTCATCAGGCTGCGATAGGTCTGCATGTGCTCGATATCCAGCGAGCCGTGGGAACTGAGGTAGCTGAAAGCGGTGGGCGGCAGTTCCAGCTGTTCACGAATGGCGTCGGCGGCATGGGTCGCCAGCGCGATACTGGTGCCCTCGAGCACATTGACCATGCCGAACAGCCCCACCGGGTTGCCCCGGGCGATCAGGTCATACAGGTAACTGACCATCAGCTCGATAGGCAGCGACGGCTGACCATTGCGTACCGCATCCTTGTCGCCCCCACACACGGCGATGTCATCCAGCACCCATTGCTCGTGACCGTATTCCTCGTCGATGTACTCGCACACGGCCTTGCGCAGCCATTCCAGGTGCGCTGGCAGGCGTGCACCGCAAGCCATCATCAACGGCACGGTGTGGCGCACATGGTAGTAGGCCTGGATCAGAAACTCCCGATAACTGGCCAGGCTGACCTGGCCATCGAGAGCGTCACGGATGACCGGCAGGTTAAACAGCGTCTGGCGTTGCTGATGGGTGGCTTCTTGCAAAGTGTCGAAAAAACTCATGACGGATATTCCTCAGACAGAACGGATTCGGTGAACAACCCGCGGTAATGCTCGACAATCGCTTCGCGGCGCGGGCGGCCGTTGGCGGTGAGCATGCCGTTGGCTGCGGTGAAGGGGTGCGCCAGTCGCGTCCAGTGATGGACCCGAGCGTAATCGGGCAGCGTCTCGTTGGCCTTGCTCACCGCCAGCTCCAACGCTTGATCAGAGCAGTCAGCGCAGGTGGGCCACAGCAATGCATGGTTGTGCGGCAACGCTTCGCCATAAACGAAGGCCTGGGCGATGGTGCCGCCCTGGGTGAGTTCGGCTTCGACCCATTCGGGATTCACGTTGCGACCGAAGCTGGTGACGAATTGGTGCTTCTTGCGGCCGCGCAGGTACAGGAACCCGTCAGCGTCGAATTCCCCCAAGTCGCCGCTGGGCCACCATTCGCTGGTAGGCAGGGGCTCCCCCAGATATCCGAGCAAGGTCGAGCCCTTGATCATGACTTCGCCGTCTTCGGCCAGACGAACCTGCACATGGGGCAACGGCTGACCGACACTGCCGGCGCGGTTGGCCTCCGGTCGGTTGAGACACACCACCGACGCGCATTCCGACAGCCCGTAGCCTTCAAATACCGGCACGCCAGCACGCTGGGCTCGCTGCAAAAGATCATGGGATACCCGCGCACCGCCCACCGCGGCGAACCGCAAAGCGTGCGGGTAGAACGCTTTCTGCTCGGCGGCCGTGACCAGCATCAGCAATAGTTGAGGAACCAGAATCAGACTCTGCGCCCGGCGCTCGGTCAGGCACGCCAACAGGCGCGCCGGGTCGGCGCCACTGGCGCCCTGAATGCCGAGGGTCTTCGGGCCAGGCAGGCTGAGCATCGCACCGGCATACAGCGCCGCGTAGCAACCGAGGTTCTCCAGAAGGACCGCCAGGGGCAGCAGCGCCAGATGATGCCTTGCGTTGACCGGCCGGCTGGCCTGCTCCAGCTCACGGGCGACCCGCAGCAGACTGTCGGCACTCAGGCAGACACCTTTTGGCGTGCCGGTGGTGCCAGAGGTAAACGTCAGCTTGGCGGTGCCCGCTGGCAAGCGGCTCGGTCCGGCGAAATCTTTCTGCCAGAACTCGCCGCTGTAGCGGTAACCGGCGGCCTGGAGTTCGGCTGCCAGTTCCGGCTCGGCAATCACCCGCTGAGCCTGGCTCTGCTCAAGACAATGCAAGCGTTGAGCCGGACTGAAAAAACCCGGCAGGATCACGCAGCTCAAACCTTCAAACAAAGCAGCCAGGTCCCAAAGCATGGCTTCGACACCGTTATCCAGCGCCAGGGCAACAACCTTTATCTGTTCATCGCGCAGGCGTTGCTGGCGGTACACCACTTCGGAATAAAGCGTGGCGTAGTCCAGCCGTAAGTTATCGCCCCACAGCGCCACGGCGTAACCCTTGCGTTGGGCATGCTCACGCAGGGTGAGTTTGAAGCGCTCCACTTCAGGCAACATGGCACGCCTCCCCATAGGTCTGTGAAAAACCCAGGCGGTCGAACAGACCGGCATCGCGCAGATGAACGAAGCCGGCGCGGATGTTGCCGACATGAACCCATGGCTGACTCTCGTAGTAACGGCCCCAAAGGTGACGGTCTTCCCCCAGGCGCTGCGGATCAGCCGGGCATAGCGTCACAGGCTTGAGGCCAAGGCGATGGAAACTGTTGACCAGGCCGCTATTGCCGGTGAACGCCACCCATTCCAGCCCGCCCATCGCCAACAGATAGGTGATCGCGATAATGCTCAGGCGAGCGCTGCCGGTGTCGCTGGCGGCCAGATTGCCGACTTCGACGATCCCGGCGCGTTCCACTGCGCAGTCTGCGTCGGCCTTGATCAAAGGCTCGATGGGATCGTCCAGGTAACGTTCGAGAAACAGCGCCCCCTGCGCGGCCAGACGCACCCCAGCCACGGCGCAAAGCCTGCCCCCGGCATCATCGAGCCCGAACAGTTCAGGCATGAAGTGACGAATCTCGGCGCCGTGGGCCTGGCGAAAACGCTGGTGGATGAAGGCTTCGAACTCATCCCGACGGGGCTCTCCCGGCAGAGCCCGATGCAAGTGGCGAACCGGCTGACCGGCAGTGCCGAACGCCAGCGGTAGATGGATGTTCCAGTCAGAATCGGGCATGGGTCAACGTTCTCCCTTGGGTATTGGGAGAAAGTATCTAGGCCGTTTCTTAACGAAGTCTGAAGGTGGTTAAAGATCGACTGCCGGATTGGCGTGACGAGGCAATCCAATGGAAATCAAAGCGGCGAGCAGCACGAATGCGCTGGATATCCATAAGCACGCCTGCAGCCCGTACACTTGATAAACCCAGCCAGAAAGCACCGTTCCGATCAGCCGCCCCATGGCGTTGGACATGTAGTAAAAACCCACGTCCAGCGACACGCCGTCTTCCTTGGCGTAAGACACGATCAAGTAGCTGTGCAACGAAGAGTTCACCGCGAACAGCGCACCAAAGACCATGAGCCCACCCAGCAGCACCGTCTGGGGTGCCAACCCGCTGTCGAGCCCTAGCGCAATGGCCGCGGGCAGGCCTGCCAATGCTATTGCCCACAGAAACGCCGCACGACCATCCGGCACGTGCCCACGTTTCTTGCCAGTAATGTTGGGCGCCAAAGACTGCACGATGCCGTAGCCGATCACCCAGGCCGCGAGGAAACCGCCGACCTTCCAGAAGTCCCAGCCGAAAACGCTGCTCAGGTAAACCGGCAGGGCCACCACGAACCAGACGTCGCGGGCACCGAACAGGAACATGCGTGCCGCCGACAGAATGTTGATCGCCCGGCTCTTGGACAGGATGTCACGGAACCTGGGTTTGGCTTTCGCTTTACCCAGATCCTTTTTCAACAGGATCAGGCTGGCGATCCAGATCAACCCCAGTGCGCCGGCCATCGCCAGCAGCGCACCTTTGAAACCGATGAGGGCCAGCAAGGCGCCCCCCAGGAAGAAACCAACGCCCTTGAGGGCATTCTTGGAGCCGGTGAGAATCGCCACCCATTTGTACAGTTGCCCCTGTTGACCATCGGGAACCAGCAGCTTGATCGAGCTTTTCGCGCTCATCTTGTTCAGGTCTTTGGCGATCCCGGACAGCGCCTGAGCGCCCATCACCCAAGGGATGGTCAACCAGGCCAAGGGAACTGTGAGCATCAACAGCGCCACGACCTGCATCCCCAGGCCGATATTCATGGTTCGGTTCAGACCTAGCCGGGCACCGAGGTAGCCGCCCACCAGGTTGGTGATCACGCCAAAGATTTCGTAGAACAAAAACAACGCGGCGATTTGCAGCGGGCTGTAGCCCAAGGCATGAAAATGCAGCACCACCAACATCCGCAAGGCGCCATCGGTGAGGGTGAAGGCCCAGTAATTGCCGGTGACGAGCAGGTACTGCCGCACTGGCGGAGCGAGGGCTGACAACGCTTTCATGACCGCTCCTCAGACTGCCCCACCGACCATCCGGGCCAGCTCCACGGTACGGTTGGCATAGCCCCATTCATTGTCGTACCAGGCGTAGAGTTTGACCTGGGTGTCATTGATGACCATGGTCGACAGCGCATCAATGATCGACGAGCGCGGGTCGGTTCGGTAATCGATGGACACCAATGGGCGCTCCTCAAAACCGAGGATGTCTTTGAGTTCGTTCTCGGAAGCGTCCTTGAGGAACTGATTCACCTCTTCGACGGTAGTGGCTCGCTCGACTTCGAAGACGCAATCGGTCAGCGAAGCGTTGGCCAGTGGCACGCGCACGGCGTGACCATTCAGGCGCCCGCGCAGCTCCGGGAAAATTTCCGCGATGGCCGTGGCCGAGCCGGTGCTGGTGGGAATCAGGCTCATGCCCGAAGCCCGCGCACGGCGCAGGTCCTTGTGGGGTTGATCGAGGATGCTCTGGGTGTTGGTCAAGTCGTGAATGGTCGTGATCGAACCGTGGCGAATGCCGAGCTTCTCGTGAATGACTTTCACCACCGGCGCCAGGCAGTTGGTGGTGCACGAAGCGGCGGTGACGATAGGATGCTCAGCCGGTTTGAACAGCTGATGATTGACGCCCATGACGACGTTCAATGCGCCCTTCTCCTTCACCGGAGCGCTGACCACCACACGCTTCACGCCCTGGTCGAGATAGCCCTGAAGCACGGCTACCGTCTTCATTTTTCCGCTGGCTTCGATTACCAGATCACAGCCCGACCAATCTGTATCGGCAATTGCTTTATTGGCCGTGACCTTGATCCGCTTGCCGTCGATGACGATGTTGTCGCCCTCGGAGCCAGCGTCTGCATTCCAGCGACCATGCACCGAATCGAAGTTCAACAGATGCGCATGGGTCGCGGCGTCACCCGCCGGGTCGTTGATCTGCACGAATTCGAACTCTGGCCAGCGCCAGGCGGCCCGCAATGCCAGGCGACCGATGCGTCCAAAACCGTTGATGCCCACTTTGATCGTCATGTTGTTGTGCTCTGTGGCTGGTGTCTGTGGAGTTCGATTGCCGGTCGAACCAGGCGATGGGCTTGACTCAGATGGAGCGCTGATTGACCCGTTTCATCAATTCCTGCGCCGACTCCTTGCGCTCGGAATAGCGGTCGACCAGATAGTCCTGGCGGTCGCGAAGCAACAGCGTGAACTTCACCAATTCCTCCATCACATCCACCACGCGGTCATAGAACGGCGAAGGCTTCATCCGTCCGTTGTCGTCAAACTCCATATAGGCCTTCGGCACGGAGGATTGGTTGGGAATGGTGAACATGCGCATCCAGCGTCCCAGCACCCGCAGTTGATTGACCACATTGAACGACTGCGAGCCACCGCACACTTGCATGACAGCGAGGGTTTTGCCCTGGGTCGGGCGTACCGCGCCCATGGCCAGCGGCACCCAATCAATCTGCGCCTTGAACACCGCGCTCATGGACCCGTGGCGTTCCGGCGAGCACCAGACCTGGCCTTCGGACCACTGCATCAGCTCACGCAGTTCCTGAACCTGGGGATGATCGACCGGCGCGTCATCCGGCAGCGGCAGACCTGACGGATTGAAAATCCGCGCTTCGGCGCCAAAGTGCTCCAACAGCCGGGCGGCCTCCTCTACCAACAGACGACTGAAGGAGCGCTCTCGGGTCGATCCATACAACAGCACAATGCGTGGTTTGTGACTGGAAGTCGTTTCGATACCGAGTTTGTCGGTCGATGGAAGATCAGCCAGTTCGATTTCGAGCTGGGGAATAGAGTCATCAAACATAGTCTTTGTCCTGTGTAACGATATTCTGGAAATCATCGAACCCGTGTCGTTCAAGTGGTTACAGCGTGCCGATCAGGGCTAGCTCGGCCTTGAGCTGTTCAGCATTCATTTGGGGCAGCGGCAATGCCAGGAAGGCTTCAAGGCGCGTTTTGATCTGCTCCAGCGTGGCTTCAAATGCAGCCTCGATCTCAGCGTGCGTTCCGTGGTACTCCGAGGGATCAGCCAGGCCCCAGTGGCCTTTTACCGCTGGGCCGAAAAATACTGGGCAGGCTTCGCCCGCTGCTTTATCGCACACCGTAATGACAAAGTCGGGGGCCAGTTTTTCATGGGCATCACAGGCCTTGCTGAACAGGCCATCGGTGCAAATACCTGCTTGTTCCAGTGTCCTCAGACTGAGCGGATGCACCTCGCCCTTGGGCTGGCTGCCGGCGCTGTAGGCCTTCATCCCTTCAGGCGCCAAATGGTTGAAGACCGCTTCACAGAGAATGCTGCGGCAGCTATTGGCGGTGCAGAGAAACAGGATTTTCATCAGACGATCTCGTAGTCGAGGGCAAAGTCAGGCGGTCTTGCTTTCACAACAAGCAATTGCCCGGTCAGGACGGCCAGCCATTTCATCCAGGCGCTTGGCATCAGGGCTTAACCAGTGCTTGTTGGTTTCGAGTACCACGGTCAGCACCTGAAGCACCCAGTCAGGAAGATTAGGGTGCAGGCGGTAGTAAACCCATTGACCTTGCCGACGGTCCGACAGCAAACCGCAGGTGCGCAACTGCGCCAAGTGCCTGGAGACTTTGGGCTGACTCTCGTTCAACGCACAGGTCAGCTCGCAGACGCACAGCTCCCCCTCTCGGGTGATCAGCAGCATCATGCGTACACGGTTGTCGTCAGCCAGGCATTTGAAAACAGTGGTCGGGGTCAGATGGTCAGCCATTTCAGTTCTCAGTGTTTGGTTTTCACCAGGGCAAACATCTTGAGGCAGTCATGAAGCCTCATCAAAATATACGGAAAACCGAATATATGACCATCCGAATATAAGGTAAAGCCTCCACTGTTTATTTTTCCCTGCCAAGCGGCGTCTACACTCAGACCGAGATAGAATCCTCTAGGGGGATAATCTCTAAACAAGATCGCACCGAGTTTAGAAATATCTGGTTTTTCCTATATACGATTCTGCATCCACAACCTGCGCGCGCTGACGCACAGAGAAGAGGTTTGACTATGAGCACCCGCCAGCCCATCGGCTTTTTCGAACGCTACCTGTCCGTTTGGGTCGCCCTTTGTATCGCCGCTGGCATTGGTCTGGGCAGTCTGTTCCCACGGCTGTTCCAGACCATGGCCGATTATGAATACGGTTCGGTCAATTTCATTGTCGCGGTCCTGATCTGGCTGATGGTCTATCCGATGATGGTGTCGGTAGACTTCTCCAGCCTCAAGCGCATTCACGAACGGCCCAAGGGGCTGATCATCACTTTGGTGGTCAACTGGTTGATCAAACCGTTCACCATGGCCGGGCTGGGGGTGTTGTTCTTTCACTATTTCTTTATCGACCTGATCGATCCCCGCGATGCAGGCCAGTACATCGCCGGTCTGATCCTGCTCGGTGCCGCGCCGTGTACCGCCATGGTGTTCGTCTGGTCGCAGCTGACACGTGGCGACGCCACCTACACCCTGGCGCAGGTGGCGCTGAATGACGTGATCATGATCTTCGCCTTCGCGCCGCTGGTCGCACTGTTGCTTGGCGTGACCGATATTGAGGTGCCTTGGGCAACCCTGATCCTCTCGGTCGGGCTGTATGTGTTGATCCCGCTGATTGCCGGGGTACTCACCCGGCTGAAGCTCAGCGCGTCGGTGCAAAACGCCGGCGAGGCCGAGTATGCGGTCACGCGCTTCAACGCTCGGGTAAAACCCCTGTCGATACTCGGCCTGCTGGGCACCGTGGTGCTGCTCTTCGGATTCCAGGGGCAGATCATTCTGGATAAACCGTTGCTGATTGGTTTGATTGCCGTGCCCTTGCTGATCCAGTCCTACGGCATTTTCGCCATTGCTTACGCGGCAGCGCGGCTATGGAAAGTCCCCTTTAACGTGGCGGCGCCCTGCGCCCTGATCGGCACCTCGAATTTCTTCGAGCTGGCGGTGGCGGTGGCGATTGGTTTGTTCGGCCTTAACTCCGGGGCGGCCCTGGTCACCGTGGTCGGGGTGCTGGTAGAAGTACCGGTGATGCTGTCACTGGTGGCCTTTGCCAACCGGACCCAGGGCTGGTTCCCGAATGAAGCGTAGAAATGACGCCAACCGCCTCATCAGCCGCTGTTTCAGAAGAACATCCTCTTGTTTAAGAGGGTATTGATCGACGCTTTACATGTGCACGCTTGCGCACATATAGTCCCTGCATGACATCACCGATAACCCGAACCCAAGCCATCGAGGCCGCCATCGAATCACTTGATGGCGCCTTCTTCAAAGCCCTGTGCGAACCAGCGCGAGTCGCGGTGCTGAAGCGCGTCATGCAGTTGACCCGAGCGGATGTCACCGAAATTGCGGCTCAGTTGCCGCAAGAACGCTCGGTAGTCTCCCGTCACCTCCAGGTATTGCTTGATGCCGGCATCGTTCGTGCCTCGAAGGTTGGCCGGCAGGTGTTCTACGAGGTGGATGGCCCAGCCATTATCCAGCGCCTGGAAGACATCCTGCGCCACACCAAAAGCATCACCGCCTTATGCTGCCCTGATAGATCGAACTGATTTTATTTATCCAAATCCGTGTATAGGTGCGCACATATGAACAAAATAGAGCAGCTAGTCGATGTCGTTGTCATTGGCGCTGGCCAGGCAGGACTGGCCACCGGTTGGCACTTGAAACGCCAGGGGCTGAGTTTCCTTATCCTCGACGAGCAACTGCAACCGGGCGGAAACTGGCGTAACTACTATGACAGCCTCGAACTGTTCTCGCCTGCTGCCTACTCCTCTCTACCGGGAATGCCATTTCCCGCAGCTCCAGGTCACTACTCTACTCGCGATGAAGTGGTGCGCTACCTCGAGGAATATGCCGAATTCTTCCAGCTACCGATCCGCCAAGGGGTTCGAGCCACGCGAGTAGATCAGGTCAATGAAGGGTTCAGAATAACCGCGACCAACGGACAACACTTTCTGGCAAGAGCACTGGTCGTGGCATCCGGCGCCTTCAGCCGTCCCTACACACCTGATATTCAGGGACTTGAGAGCTTCAACGGCACTCAGCTTCACAGTGCTGAATATCGACATGCGGAGCCCTTCAGGGCAAAACGCATCGTCGTGGTCGGCGCTGCGAACTCCGCGGTGCAGATCGCTTACGATTTGGCCAACGTGGCCAGCGTTACGCTGGCCACACGCGAAGCCATTCGGTTCGCGCCCCAACGGATATTGGGGGCAGATTTTCATACCTGGTTGAAATGGACAGGTCTGGGAAAAACCCGCTGGCTGAACGACCAAAGCACACCAGTACTGGATGACGGCACTTACCGTAAGGCGTTGAAAGCCGGGTATTTCAATCAGGCCGCCATGTTCACCCAGGTCACCTCAACCGGCATTATCTGGAGCGACGGGCAGTACGAAGCCGTTGATACCCTGGTGTTTGCCACAGGATTTCGTCCGAACCTGCCGTTTCTTGAAGGCCTGCCGGTGCTGGACGAAAAAGGCCATGTGGCGCAGCGCAACGGACGCGCCATGCATATTCCCGGCTTGTACTTCGTAGGCCTTCCCAAGCAACGCAATTTTGCCTCTGCAACCTTAAGAGGCGTCGGGCCAGATGCCGGGCACCTGCTGCCACACTTGCTTGACCATCTTCGCAACCCGGATGCCGCTCGCGCACTCTTGGCGCAAAACTGAACCTCTTGCGCCGCGGCTCTATATCCTGGGGGAAATTGGACTCCCCCTGCCGATTGTGCATGAGCGACGCTGGCGGGTATGATCACGGCTTCGATTTACGATCCATCGAAGGAAATACCTTGCCCTGCTCCAACTGGCTGCCTACGCCGCCTTAGCGCTACGCCTCCTCGCAACACCTTGCTTCCGCCGGTTTCGCTCGCGGATGTGCACTGCTGCATGCCCGGTCCTACACCTTAAGCACACAGCAAAATAATCCATACAACTTGAATTCGTATCGACGTGCTCACCCTTCAACGGGTGTGCGTGCGGTGCATTGCCCTGGATATCCTGATGCTGCAATCACTCAAACAAACATGGTTTTCCAACGTCCGTGCAGACGTGCTGGCAGGTCTGGTGGTCGCCTTGGCGCTGGTCCCGGAAGCCATTGCCTTCTCTATCATTGCTGGCGTCGACCCCAAGGTCGGTCTGTATGCCTCCTTTTGTATCTGCGCCGTCATTGCCTTCGTGGGTGGCCGTCCGGGCATGATCTCGGCGGCGACCGGCGCCATGGCGCTGCTGATGGTCACCCTGGTTAAAGAACACGGTCTTCAATACCTGCTGGCGGCCACCCTGCTCTGCGGGGTACTGCAAATCCTCGCGGGTTATCTGAAGCTCGGCTCACTGATGCGCTTTGTTTCGCGTTCGGTCGTTACCGGTTTTGTGAATGCGCTGGCGATCCTGATTTTCATGGCGCAATTGCCTGAACTCACCAACGTCACCTGGCACGTCTACGCGATGACCGCTGCGGGCCTGGGAATTATCTACCTGTTTCCGTATGTACCGAAAATCGGCAAGCTGATCCCCTCGCCGCTGGTGTGCATCCTGACCCTGACCGCCATTGCCATCTACCTGGGGCTGGATATCCGCACCGTGGGGGATATGGGTCAACTGCCGGACACATTGCCGGTTTTCCTGTGGCCTGAAGTGCCACTGAACTTCGAAACCCTGCGCATCATCTTTCCGTACTCGGCTGCCCTTGCCGTCGTGGGCCTGCTCGAGTCGATGATGACCGCCACCATCGTGGATGACTTGACCGATACCAGCAGCAACAAAAACCGCGAATGCAAGGGACAAGGTGTTGCCAACATCGCCGCCGGGATGTTGGGTGGCATGGCGGGCTGCGCCATGATTGGCCAGTCGATCATCAACGTGAAGTCCGGTGGCCGTACCCGCCTGTCCACCTTGTGTGCGGGTATTTTCCTGTTACTGATGGTGGTGTTCCTGGGGGAATCGCTTTCCAGAATCCCAATGGCGGCACTGGTTGCGGTGATGATCATGGTGTCCATCGGCACCTTCAGCTGGGACTCCCTGCGCAATCTCAAAGAACATCCCCTGTCGACCAACATCGTCATGGTCGCGACTGTCGTGGTGGTCGTGGCAACGCATAACCTGGCCTACGGGGTACTGGTGGGCGTGTTGCTGGCATCACTGTTTTTTGCCAACAAAGTCGGACATTACCTGGACATCAGAAGCAGTCTTGAAGAGCAAGACTCGCACCGCACCTACCGGGTTGTGGGTCAGGTGTTCTTCAGCTCTGCGGACAAATTCACCGATGTCTTCGACTTCAAGGAAGCACTCAGGAAAGTCACCATCGACCTGACCCAGGCGCATTTCTGGGACATTACTGCCGTTGCAGCGCTGGACAAGGTGGTTATCAAGTTCCGTCGTGAAGGCGCCGAGGTCGAGGTGCTGGGTTTGAATGAAGCCAGCGCCACCATCGTTGACCGCTTTGGCGTGCATGACAAACCTGACGCCATCGACAAACTCATGAGCCACTAAGGAGATCGACAATGACCCACGTAATGGCATGCATTGATAACTCACAATCCTCTGTGGCGGTCTGCGATTACGCAGTTTGGGCCTCGCAACGACTCGATGCGCCTCTCACCTTGCTGCACGTGCTGGATGAAGAGAAGTACCCGGCAGGCGCAGACCTGAGTGGAAGTATTGGCCTGGGCAGCCGAGAACACCTGCTGGAGGAACTGGCTACGCTGGATGCCCGGCGCGCCAGGCTGGCCCTGGAACAGGGACAGGACATGCTTGAAAAGGCCAGGGAGCGAACGGTCATTGGCGGGGCCGCCATTCCTGAGCTGAAACAGCGTCACGGACATTTGGTCGAAAGTCTGAACGATCTTCAGGACGACATTCGGCTGTTGGTCATCGGCAAAGTGGGTGAAGACAGCACGCGCAACGCACACAGCCTGGGCAGCCAAATCGAGGCGGTAGTACGGACCCTTCACCGGCCCATCCTGATCACCGCCAGTGGCTATAAAGAACCTGGAAAAGTGATGTTTGCCTTTGACGGCAGCCCCACAGCCTACAAAACCGTGCAAATGCTCGCAGCCAGCCCACTTTGCGAAGGTTTACCGCTGCACCTTGTCATGGTTGGCGCGGAATCTGAAAGCAATCGAGAGGCGCTGGAGAAAGCACGCAACATGCTGCTTTCTTCAGGTTTCGTCGTCCAGGCGCAGATCCGCCAAGGCGAGGTGGAGACGGCCCTGCACGCTTATCAGGCGGAGCACGGCATTGATCTGCTGGTCATGGGTGCCTACGGACACTCACGCATCAGGCAATTTCTGGTAGGCAGCACAACCACGACAATGCTTCGAACAGCTACCGTGCCTGTCCTGTTGCTCCGCTGATCTCACGCTATAAACCACAGCATCGCTGCTAACGCGACATACTGTGGTTGACCCAAACGAGATGAGCTGGATAACGCGGCATGGACAATGCCCCTGCCGCGCTTCACATCAGTTTTTCTTGGGGCCTACCTTCATCAGCAACATGACGCCGATGATGGCCGAGAGGGTGGAGCCCAGCAGCACACCGACCTTGACCTCATCGACCAGGTGCGGCGCATTGGGAAATGCCAGCGCACCGATGAACAGGCTCATGGTGAATCCGATCCCGCACAACAGCGCCACGCCGTACATCTGCGACCATCTGGCCCCTTCAGGCAGTTTGGCCAGGCCGAAACGGATGGCCAGCGCTGCCAGCCCGAATACCCCGAGCTGTTTGCCCAGCAACAGCCCCATCGCCACGCCCATCGGTACGGGATCAATCAGGTTCTTCGGCGAAATACCAGCCAGGGATACACCGGCGTTGGCGAAACCGAAGATGGGCACGACCGCATAAGCCACCCACGGATGCATCTTTTCTTCGAGGTAGAGCAGCGGCGACCACCCTCCTTCGTTGGAGTCCCCCAGCGGAATACACAGGGCAAGAATGACCCCGGCCAACGTCGCATGGATGCCCGATTGCAGCATGAAATACCAGAGCAGTGCACCGGCTATCACATAGGGAAACAGCCGTTTGACGCCGCACCGGTTGAGTACCACCAGCAGTGCCGTAACGCCCAGGGACGCCAGCAACATGTTCACCGACAAATCGCTGGTGTAGAAGATCGCGATGATGAGGACGGCCCCAAGGTCATCCAGGATCGCCAGCGCGGAGAGGAAGATTTTCAAGGAAATGGGCACACGCTTGCCAAGCAGCGACAGCACCCCCAAAGCAAACGCGATGTCAGTCGCGGTGGGAATCGCCCAGCCGCCCAAAGTCTGCGCATTGCCCCAGTTGATCGCCACGTAGATCAGGCCCGGCAACAGCATGCCGCCCAGCGCCGCAAATCCCGGCAGGGCCCGTTGACCCCAGCTCGACAACTGACCTTCAAGCATTTCACGCTTGATCTCAAGGCCGACCAGTAAAAAGAACAGAGCCATCAGGCCATCATTGATCCAGTGCCCCACCGAAAGCCCCAGGGCTTTGATGTGCAGCGTGGAGAAGTACACTTCTGACCAGGGCGAATTGGCCACGATCAGCGCGGCCAGGGCGGAAGCCATCAGGATCAGGCCACCGGCGGATTCAGCGGCGAAAAAACGGGAGAGGAAAGCCATGGCGGAAGGTGACTCACTTTTATTATTCAGGCGCAACGGTTCCGGACTCATAGGCACAGCGACTCCGCGCTGGCGGCCCGACCTGCGCTTGATTAAACCTGCCCTGCCGCGGTTTGCGGTGACACCCTTGGGCCGTATTCTATACAAAAGGTACTGCCCGAGGGTGGGCGGTTTTCTAATTAGGCCCTATGGCGGTTATCCCGTAGTAAAGTGCATGCCACCGACATGAGAACCCACTTTGAGATACCTGAAGTGTCCAAGATCCAGTTTGAATGGCCTCGCGCGTCACGCCCCCAGTCAGCCGCTACGGTAACAGCATGATCGAAATCACCGAAGTCTCCATCGCACAACTGCGCGCAGCACTCCAAGCCGGTCAGACGACCGCGGTCGAGCTCGTCCAGGCTTACCTTGCCAGGATCGATGCCTACGACGGCGCCGACACGTCCACCGCCCTCAACGCTGTGGTTGTGCGAAATCCAGATGCCCTGGAAGAAGCACAGGCGTCCGATGCCCGTCGCGCCAAGGGGCAAACCCTGGGTCCCCTTGATGGCATTCCCTATACCGCCAAGGACAGTTATCTGGTGAAGGGGCTCACAGCCGCTTCTGGCAGTCCGGCGTTCGCGAGCCTGATCGCTTATCGCGATGCGTTCACCATCGAACGGCTTCGCGCCGCCGGGGCGATTTGCCTGGGCAAGACCAATATGCCCCCGATGGCCAACGGCGGCATGCAGCGCGGGGTGTATGGCCGGGCTGAAAGCCCCTATAACGCGGACTACCTCACCGCGCCTTTCGCATCGGGCTCCTCGAACGGTGCAGGCACTGCCACCGCAGCCAGTTTCGCCGCGTTCGGCCTTGCCGAAGAAACCTGGTCGAGCGGCCGAGGCCCAGCCTCGAACAACGGGTTGTGCGCCTATACACCTTCGCGCGGCGTGATTTCGGTACGCGGCAACTGGCCGTTGACGCCAACGATGGACGTTGTCGTGCCCTATGCCAGGACGATGGCGGATCTTCTCGAAGTGCTCGACGTCGTGGTGGTGGATGATCCTGACACCCGGGGCGATCTGTGGCGCATGCAACCCTGGGTACCCCTTCCGCCTGTCGACTCGGTTCGCCCCATCTCATACCCAGGCCTTGCCGCCCACAAGGAGGCGCTCGCGGGGATCTGCTTCGGTGTTCCGCGCATGTACATCAACGCCGATTCCGAAGCGGGCACGGCTGAGGCTCCCGGCATTGGCGGGCCGACGGGGCAGCGAATCAACACCCGTGCCTCGGTGATGGCGCTGTGGGAAGACGCCCGCAAGACGCTCCAAGCCTGCGGCGCGCAAGTGGTTGAGGTCGATTTTCCGCTGGTGTCCAATTGCGAAGGTGATCGCCCGGGCGCACCGACCGTGTTTACCCGGGGCCTGGTGTCCAAGGAGTTCCTGCACCATGAGTTGTGGGACCTGTCGGCCTGGGCGTTCGATGATTTTCTGCGGGCCAACGGTGATCCAAAACTCGATCGCCTGGCCGATGTCGACGGGCCGCTGATATTCCCCCACGACCCGGGCACTCTGCCCAATCGCGAGGACGACCTTGCCGCCGGCATGGATGAATACGTCAGGATGGCCGAGCGCGGCATTACGCCGTGGGACCAGATCCCCACCCTGGCGGACGGACTGCAGGGCCTTGAACAGACACGTCGAATCGATCTTGAAGACTGGATGGATCGGCTTGGGCTCGATGCGGTGATATTCCCGGCAGTCGCCGACGTTGGCCCCGCAGATGCTGATATCAACCCGGCGTCCGCCGATATCGCCTGGAGCAACGGGGTCTGGGTCGCCAATGGCAACCTCGCCATCCGGCACCTGGGCGTGCCCACCGTGACTGTGCCGATGGGCGTGATGGCGGACATCGGCATGCCCGTGGGGCTGACGTTTGCCGGACGGGCCTATGACGATTCGACCCTGTTGCGCCTGGCTTCGGCGTTTGAGTCGGTGGGTTCCAAACGGATGATCCCGCCACGGACGCCGCCGTTGTCGGGCGATAAAAAATAAATATGGCGGGGTTGCGCCACCCTTTCATCAAAGCCGGAAGTATTGCTGCATGGCCCGGGAGAGCAGGCTCACCACCTCATTGGCATGTGAAGCCTGCGCTCGAATGAACACCACCTCGTGCTCCGGCACCAGGGGCAGATCATCGAGGATCTGCATCTTGTCCGTCACCCGGGCGCGGTCAATCAGGCTGATCGCCGAGCCCGCCTCCACACACGCCTTGACGGCCTGCGTGGAAGGGCTTTCCAGGACAATGCGCGATTTGCGAGCGCATTGCTTCAGCGCGTCCATCATGGCTTGTCGGTAAGGGCACTGCGCCGCATGCACGGCCAGTGGTAGCGGTTGCGTCGAGGCAATCACGCTATTGATCGGGCCAACCCAAACAGGCGTCGTGGAGGTTAGCAGCAGAGACTCTGCGCCCGGCTGCTCCTTCGGACGAGCAATCACCGCAGCCTGGAGTTTTTCACGTTGAACCTGGTCACGTAGCGCATAGCTCGGCCCCGTCCTGAGCTCCAATACCACGTTCGGCCAGGCGGCGGTGAATGTCGGGAGGATGTCGCGGATGACATGGTCCGCATATTCATCCGGCACACCCAAGGTGATGCGCCCCGCCAGGCGGGTTCCATGCAGGTCGGCCAGCACCCGGTCGTGGGTGCTGAGCAACTCTGTGGTGGACAGGAGCAAACGCTTGCCCAGTGCGGTCAGGGAAACCGCCTGATTGTCACGGTTGAGCAACCGTCCGCCGGCGACCGTTTCCAGCCGCTGAATGTGCACGCTCACCGCTGCCGGGCTTTTGTGCAGTTGCTCCGCCGCCGCGCTGAATTTCCCTATGCGCGCCACCGCATGAAAAGTCCGTATCAGTTCAATATCGAGTATGGCCGGCATAATTCAACCTTTGTGAACGACTTCTGCACTATATTTTGATTTATTAGATTACCCTGCTTTCGTAGCCTGTGGGGCATGAACCCGTACCGATCGATCTCATGCCCTTCCCTATCCAAACCTGAGTGGCACCAGGCGATACCCCTTGTCTTACTCGAGGCGGCGCTGGTGGTGACCTGGAGTTCAGGGTTCATCGGTGCGCGTTTCTCACTTGATTACGCGCCGCCGTTACTGGTGGTGTTCTGGCGCTGCGTGCTGGTCACACTCGTCCTGTTCCCGTTTGTCGCCAGGAAGCTGCGGCGAACCTCGCCTGGCGTGCTTCTGAAAAACGCAGGCATTGGCCTGCTGGCCATGGCGGGCTATCTGGCGGGTATCACTCAAGGCATTGCTTTGGGTGTGCCAACGGGACTTGCCGCCCTGTTCGCTGACTTGCTGCCCATTGGGCTGGCTCTGCTGGCCGCAGGCCTATTGAAGCAGCGACTGGCCTGGCGAGTCTGGGCAGGTCTGGTCACCGGCCTGGCCGGTGCCGCGCTGGTGACCCACGGCGCATTGGCCTGGGGCGATGCACCCTTGTGGGCTTATGCCCTGCCGCTGCTTGGCATGCTTTCACTCGCCATCGCGACATTGTGGCAAAAGTATCTCCCGCCATCGCAGTCCCTGGGACTACTGCCCAACCTATGGCTGCAATGCTGCGTTTCGGGCTTTGCATTCGCTCTCGTCGAAGGCGTACAAGGCAGCCTCGCGCCGATACCCAGCACAGGTTTTGCACTGAGTGTCCTGTGGACCGCGGGCTTGTCTACGATTGGCGGATATGGGCTCTACTGGCTGTGTCTGCGCCGCGCGACAGCCACGCGGGTCGCCAGCATCCTGTACCTCAGCCCACCCGTTACGATGCTGTGGGCCTGGGCCATGTTCAACGAGCCACTTTCCTGGCAGATGGTGTCGGGCATGGCGGTGTCCGGAATCGGTATCTGGCTGGTGGTGCGCACCGAAGCCCGGCAGGCGCGGCGGCCAGCGGCCGGCAGGGCCTCGTAACCGTAGTCACTCCATTGCAGCGGGACTCGACAGCGCTTCATAGCTGTCAGTCTTCACTTTCCAACTCACCCTCAAGCCACTCAATCAGTGCTCTGACCTCAACCCGATCGCCACCCTGCGAACTTCTGAAAACCGAGATCGCCTCAGGCAAGGGAACACTTTGCGCGCAAGGCCTCACCAGAGCCCCACGTTCAATCAACCTTGCGGCGGTGCGGCGCCATCCCAATGCAATTCCGTGCCCCTCGACTGCTGCTTGAAGCATCAAGGGATAGCTGTCAAATACAGTGCCTTGAAGATCACCCTCCGGTATTTGTCCGAACGCCTTTAGCCAACTCCCCCACTGCATCCATTGAGGCGGCGTGGTGCGATGGTGCAGAAGCGTGTAGCGGGCCAGCTCACTGACCTGCATGGGCGCTTGGACATTGAGGTAATGAGGACTGCACACCGGAAACACCTCATCGGTCGCGGTAAAGACCAGAACATGCGCACCACTGGGACGCCCAGTGCTTTGTAAGGCCACGTCAAAATGCTCATTGAACTCAGTCAGCGGCCGGGTTGAAGTGGCTACCTGGATTTCGATCTCAGGGTATTGCTGGTGGAATGACGAAAGGCGCGGCATCAGCCAGTAGAACGCTTCGCACAATTGGCACAGGAGCACGACACGGTGCTTGCCAGGCGTCTGACGAAGGGTGTCGGCGACATCGCTGATACTTCGCAAGGCGCTGCTCACCACACGCCCTAGCTCGCGTCCTTCCTGGGTTAGAAACACTGCGCGGTTGCGGCGACTGAAGAGCTTGAGCCCAAGGCTCTCTTCCAGTCCCCGTATCTGCCGACTGACCGCCGCTTGGGTAATGTGCAGTTCCTCGGCGGCCTTGGAAAAACTCTCCAGCCGGGCCGCTGCTTCAAAGGGCAACAAACTGGCAAGCGGCGGTAAAGACTTTCCAAGCGTATTCATAATCACCGGTAATGCATCCGAGGCTGAGAACTCGTTTGTAGCATAGCTTTGACGCTGTGCAACATGAGCTGAATGTTCCCGTGGATAGACCGATGCTCATGAGAGACTCAAACACCACCGCAGGCGTGGCCCTTGCCGTCATCGCCACTCTGAGTTGGGCCTTGAATTTCGTTGCGCCCTACGTCACCGGTGCCTATTCGATCTACGACTTGATGACTGTTCGGTTTCTGATCGCCGGTACGTTGGGTGCGGGTGTCTTGGTGTTTTATCGAGCCGAGCTTCGATCCCTGAGCCGCGAACAGCAGCTTCTTGGCGCAAGCCTGGGGATTATCGGATACCTCGGATATAGCACCTGCATTGCCGCCGGGGTGATTTATGGCGGGCCGGTACTGACCCCGGCGCTCATTGGTATGGTGCCGCTTCTGCAGGCCGTGCTCGGCAACGCCACCAGCAAAACCATCGCATGGCGCAAGCTCGCGATACCACTGGCACTGATGACAGGCGGCCTGTTGCTGTTGAACGTCGGCAGTCTCAATCACCCCCTAACTGGCGACAGTTCCTGGCGTAAGGGGCTGTTCTTCTCAATCAGTGCTGTTGTCCTGTGGCTCGCATTCGCCGCGTTGAATCAAAGGGCCGTGGCCAAACTTGCCGTCAACGCATCAGGGGCCTGGACCGGCCTGATGATGGCAGGCGCGGGGTTGGGCACCTTGATCGCCCTGCCTGCCGTACAGGCGCTTGATCTTCTGAAACTGCCGAGTCTGGGCTTCAGTATTTCTCTGGCTGGACATGTGTATGCCTGGGGGTTCTTTATCGCGCTGATGTCGTCTGTCGTCGGCGCCTGGGCGTGGAATGCCGCGTCCCGCCGCCTGCCCATGGTCCTTAGCGGGCAACTGATATCCCTGGAGTCGCTCTTCGCGACGGTACTGGGCCTGGCGTTTCATCAGCGGCTGCCCACACTTTGGGAAATCTCTGGCCTTGCCGGTGTTCTTATCGGTGTAGTTGTGGCTGTTCGTATCATCCTGACACCCAGGGAATCGATCGCCCGCGTCCAACACAATGAGTACATCGCCAGGCGCACCCGGTGATGCATCTTTCACTGATCATCGTTTCGCGCCAGACTCATTCGATTCCCTGACTGCAAGGATAGCCAGCATGATCTCTCACGTTTTCTTAGGCATAGGCGATTTCGACCGCGCGTTCGCTTTCCATTCAAAGATAATGGCCGGGCTGGGCCTTACGTTGAAGTTCTGCGACGCCACTAAAGGCTGGGCCGGTTGGGTTTGCGAGGGCTCGCCTCGGCCGATCTTCGTGATTGGAAAACCATTTGACGGCAACCCAAGCGCGCCCGGTAACGGTCAGATGGTGGCGCTGCTGGCACCCAGCCGGGAGCTTGTCGCACGCAGCCACGCAATGGCGCTGGCCCTGGGAGGAACGTGTGAGGGAGCGCCTGGATTGAGGCCCCATTACCACCCCGACTATTACGGCGCCTATTTTCGAGACCTCGACGGCAACAAGCTGTGTGTCTGCTGTCATGAGCCGGCATCGGATTAATCGACCGTCATAATGCGAGCCTTCGGCATGCGATCGCACAGACTGCCGGATTCGCACAACCGGCAGGCCCAGACCGCTAGTCAAAACTGCCAGGCGGGAGGCGACCGACCGCGGGTCTTGCGAACAGGTAGCCCTGCATCAGATCGATACCCAGGTCCAGGAGCGCTGCGCGTTCTCCACGCGTCTCAATACCCTCGGCTATGACGGTAATACCCAAGCGCTTGGCGACCAGGACAATGCCCTCGACAATCGCCTGCTTGACGGTGTCTTGATCAATCGTGCGGGTCAACGCCATATCAATCTTCAGCACTTGCGGCTGAAACATGGCCAGCAGATTGAGTCCTGAGTAACCGGAGCCGAAATCGTCAATGGCGGTGGTGAAACCCTGGCGCTCGTATTCCACGAAAATCGACTTGAGGTGGTCAGGATCTACCACCTTCTCGCCTTCCGTCACTTCGAACATGAGTCGGTTTGGCGGGAAGTTTGTATGACGCGCCGCTTCCAGGGTTGCCCGTATACAGGTCTCGGGCCTGTACACGGCATTGGGCAGAAAATTGATGCTGAGCAAGCAATCGGCAATGTCCAGAATGCCCAGCCTGGCGGCTTCCTCGATCGCCTTCACACGGCACGCCTGGTCGAACCGGTAGCGGTTACTGTCATTGACCAGCCCGAGAATGTAGCCTGCCGATTCGCCATTGACACCCCGCACCAACGCCTCATAGGCGAACGCAGTGCGCGTTCGCACATTGAAGATGGGTTGGAAGGCCATTGTGAAATCGAACCCCAGCGCCTCATGGTTGCGGCATTCGGCGCAACCAAGGGATTTGAAGGCTGGATCGGAGGAGTCTTGGGTCATGATCAGTATTCCGTTGCTTAACGGGGCATCCCCTGCACTTGCAAGGAACTGTAGTCGACTTCACTGGCCAACGGCGAGGCAACCTTCAATACGCATCAACCTACCCAGCCGATGGCCGTTTTCGGGATGACCTCGGACTCATCGAGCTTCGAAGCAAACATGCTCACCGCTTCGAGCGCGTCACTGGTGCCGGTTCTGATCTGCAAGATAACCGATCCCGCCTGATCAGCCAGGGTTACACCACGCAGGGCGCCCTCCTGGGTCACTGTCATGCTGGCGACGGCGTCACGGGTTTCCGAAAGAATCAGGCCAATCATCTCGGCAATCTCGGCCGTCGAACGGCTGGTGCGTCCGGCCAGTTGCCGGACCTCATCGGCGACAACCGCAAACCCCCTGCCTTGATCGCCGGCCCGCGCCGCTTCGATGGCCGCGTTAAGGGCAAGCAGATTGGTCTGGTCGGCAATGCCGCGAATGGTATTGACGATCGCCGTGATCTCTTCTGAACGAGCGCCCAACTGGCCGACCAATCGTGCAGAGGCCCCGATATTGTCAGCGATCTGGCGCATTTCCCTGGCCGTCTGCTGGATCACTTGCGAGCCCTGCTCGGCGACTTTCTCGGTCTCGGCAGAGATGTGGTAGGCACGGGAAGCACCGCGCGAATCCTCTTCGAATTTCTCGACCCGTTCGCTGATGTCACTGGCGAACTTGATGATTTTGCTCAGCTTGCCTTCGGCATCGTAGACCGGGTTGTAGCTGGCCTCCAGCCAAACGACCTTGCCGTGCTTGCCCAGACGCTTGAATTGACCACTGAAAAACTCACCGCTATTGAGGCGACGCCAGAAATCGCTGTATTCGGCGCTGCTCACCAACTCCGGCTCGCAGAACAGCCGGTGGTGCTTGCCTTTTAGCTCCGCCAGTGAGTAATTCATGACGCTGAGAAAGTTGTCGTTAGCGGTCAGGATGTTGCCGGTCAGATCGAATTCGATCACCGCCATAGCGCGATCAAGCGCGGCCAGCTTACCTTGGGTTTGCGCCTCGTTTGCCACCCGCGCAGTGACGTCGAGTGCATACTTGACCACTTTTACAACGCGGCCTTGCTCGTCCACCACAGGGTTATAGCTGGCCTCCAGCCAGACTGTCCGTCCCTGGCCATTGACTCGCTGAAAAGTGCCGGATACGAATTGACCGGCCCGCAGCCGGTCCCAGAACTGACGATACTCTGCACTGCTGACGAGCGCGGGCGTGCAGAAATCCCGATGAGACATACCGGCCAGTTGATCTGCCCGATGCCCCATCGTGTTCAAGAAGTTCTCGTTGGCACGCAATACCTTGCCATCGGGGCTGAACTCAACAACAGCCATCGACCGCTCCAGAGCGCCAATCAATCCTTTGTATGTTGCCAATTCAGCTGTCCTAGCTGTCAGTTCACTTTTCAGCGTTGAATTAAACATGACATACCCTCGATGAACCCTTCAATCGATCGGACCTTATTGAGGATATCGGCGAGTTAACAGAAGGCTAAATACGGCGTGAATAATTATGTTTTGACGCCAAATAAACCGCTTTAAGTCCTCGGCGACATCCTTGGCGCCGGCGACTTTACGCCTCTAAGCACGGGCTCATTGATTACGCGTCACCCTCCACACCGTATTTGCAAGATCGTCGGCAATGATCAGGGCTCCGCGCGGGTCGACCGTGACACCGACAGGCCGCCCACGAGTTTTGCCGTCGGAACCCCGAAAACCCGTAGCGAAGTCAACCGGCTCACCCGTCGGGCGACCGTTGCTGAAGGGTACGAAGATAACTTTGTAGCCCACCGGATTGTCACGGTTCCAACTGCCGTGCTCGCCAACGAATACGCCTTCGGCGTATTGCTCACCCATCGCAGGCAGGGAGAAATCGACACCCAGCGCGGCCACATGCGACCCCAGGCTGTAATCCGGTTTGACTGCGGCGGCCACCTTGTCCGGGTTCTGCGGCTGCGCGCGCGGATCGACGTTCTGGCCCCAATAGCTGTAGGGCCAGCCGTAGAACGCGCCCTCGCGCACCGAAGTGAGGTAATCGGGTACCAAGTCGGGGCCCAGTTCATCACGCTCGTTCACCACCGCCCACAACTGCCCGGACTCAGGCTGTATCGTCAACGCCGTCGGGTTACGCAGGCCGGTGGCGTAAGGCTTGTGGGCCCCCGTCTCGGCGTCGATCCGCCACACCATGGCCCGGTCAATTTCGACCTCCATGCCGCGCTCGGTAACGTTGCTGTTGGAACCGATGCCGACGTATAGGAAGCGCCCATCGGGACTGACCGTCAGGGCCTTGGTCCAATGGTGGTTGATCTCGGACGGCAGGTCAGTGACCTTGGTCGGCGGACCGCCGGCCTTGGTCTGGCCTTCTTCATAATCGAAGCGGACCAAGGCATCCTGATTGGCCACGTATAACTTGCCATCGGCAAAAGCCAGGCCGTACGGCGCATTGAGATTTTCGGCGAATACGGTCTTGAGTTCGTAGGTGCCGTCCCCATCGGCGTCACGCAGCAGGGTCAGGCGATTTCCGCCCTTGACCTGGGTGTTGCCCTGCGCCTTGATCATGCTGGCGATCACGTCCTTGGGCTTGAGCTTTGCTGCGTTACCCCCACGGCCTTCGGCCACTAGAATGTCTCCGTTGGGCAGGACGAGGGTCTGGCGCGGAATTCTCAAGTCGGTCGCGATGGCCGCGACCGTGTATCCCTGGGGTACCGTTGGCTTCTGCTCGCCCCACTGTGTCGGCTCGGCAATTTTCATGCTGGGCAACAGCCCGCGTTGGGGCTCCGGCAGTTTGGGGTCCGGGCCGCGTGCTTGGGTGGCGTCCCCTTCACCCCCACAGGCGCTGAGTAACAGCGCCATGCTCAAGGCAGTCAGTGCGATCGAATGCCTCATTGCACACCTCCCGAACGCAGGGTGAGCCCTGTCCACGCCGTGACACTGGCCAGCAGGGTCACGATGACAGACAGCACCAAACCCATGGGCATAGCAGCCCAAGCGTCCTTTGCATGCTCGAAGGCGTTGACCAGCCCCAACACCCAAGTGACCAGCAATAACAGCAGATACATCAAGGGGCGCCCTGCCTTGTGGTCCGCCCGAATCAGATTGATAAGGGCGAACAGCAACGCCAACCCGCCGAAAACCAGCCCACCGGCAATCAACCAGGAGGCGAAGTTGCTCCACTGGATCTGGTAGGTCTTGTAGTAGGCAATGTCACTCAGTAACGCTGCGAGAAACAGCGCAACGGTGCCGCCCAGCAAGATCGCGTGAAGCGGGCCTGGCGTGGCTCTGTAGTAGGGCTGAGCAGTAACGGTCATGGGGCCTCCTTATGGTTCAGCGACCCGGGACCGATGTTCATGACGGATAGATCGGCCGATCAGGGTCGTATTGATTACGCACAAGGAAAGGGATCGTGCCGTTAAAGCGTTAGTTCCCGATATTTCATGTCGCTATTGCTTAACCTGCTTTGAAGCGATCAATGCAGAATCTGGCTCAGGAACAGCTTGGTGCGGTCATTCTGCGGGTTGTCGAAGAATTCGTTCGGCGCGGCCTGCTCGACGATTTCCCCCTTGTCCATGAAGATCACGCGGTTGGCCACGGTGCGGGCAAAGCCCATTTCGTGGGTCACGCAAAGCATGGTCATGCCGTCTTCGGCCAGGCCGATCATGGTGTCCAGAACCTCTTTCACCATTTCCGGGTCAAGTGCCGAAGTCGGTTCGTCGAACAGCATGATTTTCGGTTTCATGCACAGGGCACGGGCGATGGCCACACGCTGCTGCTGGCCGCCGGAGAGCTGGCCCGGATATTTGTGCGCCTGCTCTGGAATGCGCACGCGCTCCAGGTAGTGCATGGCGATTTCCTCGGCCTTGCGCTTGGGCATCTTGCGTACCCACATCGGCGCCAGGGTGCAGTTCTGCAGGATGGTCAGGTGCGGGAACAGGTTGAAGTGCTGGAACACCATGCCGACTTCACGGCGGATCGCTTCGATCTGTTTCAGATCCGAAGTCAGCTCGCTGCGGTCCACGACGATGCTGCCTTGCTGGTGCTCTTCCAAGCGGTTCAGGCAACGAATAGTCGTTGATTTTCCGGAACCGGAAGGGCCGCACAGTACGATCCGCTCGCCCTGACGCACGCTCAGGTTAATGTCCTTGAGCACATGGAACTGACCGTACCACTTGTGTACGCCTTCCATGCGAATCATGGCGTCGGCGCCCGCAGGTTGATTGAAAATTTCACTCATCACAAAACTCCCATGCAGAAGACCCAGCTCGTCCTAGTGAAGAACCGCCTGTAAAAATTGTCGTGTCCGGGCTTCTTTGGGCTCGGTAAATATCTGTGACGGCGGCCCGGTCTCGACTATTCGTCCGTCATCGAAAAACACCACCCGATCCGCCACCTCACGAGCAAAACCCATTTCATGGGTCACGACGATCATGGTCATGCCTTCACCGGCCAGCCCTTTCATCACGTTCAGCACGTCACCAACGGTTTCCGGGTCCAGCGCCGAAGTGGGCTCATCAAACAGCAATAACTTGGGTTTCATGGCCAATGCGCGGACGATCGCCACCCGCTGTTGCTGCCCACCCGACAGTTCTGACGGATAGCCGTCGGCCTTGTGCCGTAGCCCTACACGCTCGAGCAGCGCCAACGCATGGCTCTGCGCTTGAGCCTTTGATGCGCGCTTGAGCTTGACCGGTGCCAGGATCATGTTCGCCATCACCGACATGTGGGGAAACAAGGTGTAATCCTGGAACACCATGCCCACCTCCTCGCGCAGCTTCGCCAGCGCCTTGCGATCCCCAGCCTTGACCGACTCACCGTTGCCAATCACCACCGTGCCTGCAGAAGGCGCTTCGAGGCTGTTCAGGCACCGGATGAACGTGGACTTTCCTGAACCGCTGGGGCCGATGATGACCACCACCTCGCCTTCGGCAACGTCCATATCCACACCCTTGACCACTTCGTGATCACCGAATTTTTTGTGCAGTCCGCGTACCGTCAGCATCGTACTCATAAGCCTGCCTGCGCCCGGGTGGCGGCTTGCAAACGGTCATGGGCCGCCGCCAGACGGTCACGACGGGCCTGATTGGCATCAAGCTCCTTGGCGATACGGTTATTGGCTCGAAGCAGGCTGGGTTTGAGTGACAACATCGATGGCCCGCCGGCGGAAGTCCGCGCCTGTACGTTGGCAGTCGGATCGAGGCAATCTCGCACTTTGTGGGCAGGCAAATTCAGCGCATGCCCCAGTTGCTCCATGGCACATGTGTCGAGCATGGTGGTATCGATCTGGTGCGCCAGCATTCCCGCATCCATGGCCATGCGCACAACCCCACCCACCACGTGATGGGCCTCGCGGAACGACAAATCGGCGTGCTGCACGATCAGGTCAGCCAGGCCGGTAGCGGTAGAAAAGTCCTCGCCGGCACGGCGCACCGCCAACTCGATGTTCGGCGTCGCGGTGCGCAACACTAGCTCCAACAGTTTCAGGCAGCGCAAGCTCTCTTCGGCAGCCTCCCAGAACCCACGGGTGCCCTCACGATTGCCGTCGCCGGTGTGGGAGAAATTACTGCCCTTGATACTGATGCTCGCCCCCATCAGTAAACCGACGATGTGCCCGCTGCGGCCCTTAAGGTACTCCAGCACCGTGGGATTTTTTTTCTGAGGCATGATGCTCGACGTGGCAGCCACGCTGTCGGGAAAGTCGATCAGGCTGAATTCGTGGGTGCTCCAGACGAAATAATCCTGGGCCACGCGACTCCAGAACACCGCCAATAAGCTCAGGTGCGACAGACTTTCCAGAATGAAGTCCCGCGAGCCGACCGCGTCCAGGGCGTTATCCAGATAACCGTCGAACCCTAGCAGTTCGGCGGTGCGCCCGCGATCAATGTTGAAGGGCGTACCGGCGAAGGCCGCCGCGCCCAGAGGGCTTTGGTTCATGGATTCCAGAGTCTGGGTCAGGCGCAGGCAATCGCGAGCCAGGGCCTGTTCCACCGCCGAAAGGTAATAGCCGTAGGTGATTGGCTGCGCGGGCTGCAGATGTGTATAGCCCGGCATTACCACATCGGCGAACACCTCGGCGTTATTGATAGCTGTCTGCCGGACCTGAAGCAACGCATCGATCAAATCCATCAGCACTTCACGGCAGCGCAACCGGTCCAGGGTGGCCAGGATGTCGTTGCGGCTGCGCCCGGTGTGCAGGCGACCGCCGATGTCGGTGCCGATCAGCCCGATCAGGTGTGCTTCGTAGTTGAAATAGGCATCTTCACGGGACGGATCAAGCGTCACCTCGCCAGGCCCGGCTTGCTCCATGTCGAGAACGCCCCGGGCCAAGACCGCAGCATGCTCGTCGCGGATCAGCCCTTGCTCGGCAAGCATCACGATGTGGGCTTTATTGATGTTGCCCAGGATGTCGAACCCCTCGGCAAAACCCTGCAGCCGCGGCCGATAGATGTACTCGTTGACTTGCGGGGCGGTGGCTTCCTTCAGGCGTCGGCTGACTTTGGATGTTTGCATGTTGGAACCTCTTTAGGAGTGGCACGCGTCACTGGGCGACCCAGTCGACGTTCGAGATAACGGCTGAGCCAGCTCAGCAGTGAACAGATGATGAAATACACCAGCAACACCAGGCCGTAGACGGTGAACGCAGGGCTCACGCCGCTCATGACAGTGTCGCGTTCGATGATGATCTGGCCGACCTTGAGAAACTCGCTGACACCCACCAGCGCCCCGAGTGACGTGGCCTGGACCAGCATGGTGAGCAGGCCGGTATAGGCAGGCAGGATGGCGCGCATCGACTGCGGTGCGATCACGTACAGATAGATCTGCCAGGGCCGTAGTCCCAGCGCCCAGGCGCTCTTCCATTGGTGCCGGGCCACCGACTCCAGGCCGCCGCGCACAATCTCGATGCCATTGGCGCTACCCCAAAGGGTCAGGCCAGTGGTCACCGCCGCGAATGGACTCAGATCCAGCCCCAGCATCGGCGCGCCGAAGAAGATGAAGAACACATTGACGATCAACGGAATCGAGCGAAACAGCTCGACATAAGCGTGAATCGTCCACCACAACAGACGGTTCTTCAGTGTCGCCAGTACGCCGAGAACAACGGAAATCAGCGTGGTGAACAGCAGCACCACCAGCGCCAGGCGCAGGGTCATCCACAGGCCTTTGCATACAAAGGCCCAGTTTTCGATTAGAAAATTCATTGAGGCCTCAGTGCTGGAAAGGTCGTTGCAAACGGGCCGAGAGCCTTCCTGTCAACAGCGCCAGAACCCCTACCAGCGCCAGGTAAATCACGCAGATCGCGCTGAACATTTCGATGGCGCGAAAATCCGTGGCGATGCGATCCACCGCTACGAAGGTCAGCTCGGCAAGACCAATGGCCTGCAGGTAGGAAGAGTTTTTGAGCAACGAAATCGAAGTATTCAACACCGCTGGAAGACTGGTTCGAAACGCAATAGGCAAGGCCACCAGACAAAAGTAGTGCGCCGGCTTGAGGCTCAGTGCAAGGCTCGCTTCACGCATGCCAGGCTCCACCGTGGCCAGCCCACCCCTCACGTTCTCGATCTGATAGGCCCCGGCCCAGAGCGACAGGCACAATACGCCGGACCAGAACAGCGACAGCCCCATACCGATGGCGGGAAGCCCGTAGAAAATGAAGAACAGCTGCACCAGGATCGGCGTGTTGCGGATCAATTCCACGTACACCACCATGACCTGAGCCAGCACCGGCACCTTCATCACCCGCGCTGCACCACCGAGCACACCGATGAGCAACGAGCAGGCAATGGCCAGTACCGATACTCGCAGCGTCATCAACACGCCCTCGAGCAGCGCCGGCCACTGGGCCAGCAGATAGTTGAAATCGAAATCCATGAGCGACGCCCGGTCAAAGGGCTTCGGCAGGCTTGGCCTGCTCGAAGACGCTTATGTAGTAGCCCTGGATGTTCTGCGGCACGAACTGCTGGATCCAGCCACGAAAGAGCTTCTCTTCGTGCATGCGCGCAACCGCGGCGCTCAGGTAGTCGCGCCATTGCTCATCGTTCTTGCGCACACCAATAGCGGCATCGGAAATCTGGAATGGCTCATTGAGCAGCCGCGCGTCTTTGTCATTGTCCGCCACCACGACAAGCGTCGCGGCATCATGGGTATAGGCATCGGCACGTCCCTGGCGGAAGGTCTGCAGGGCATCTGCCGCGCTGTTCATGCGCAGGGTCTTGACGTCCGGCATATGGTCTTCGAACCACTTGGCTTGCACCGAGCCCTTGAGGGTGGCGAGGGTCTTGCCCTTGAGGTCAGCGATCTTCTTGATCGAGCTATCCTTCTTCACCACCACATCACTGGCGCCCCACCGGTACGGGGTACTGAAGTCGATAACCCGAAGACGTTCGGGCGTGACGCCCAGCGTTGCGATCAGGAAATCGACCTTGCGACCCAGCAACTGCGGAACGCGGTTTTCAGCTGTGACGCAGGTGAACGACACTTTGTCTTTGGAACCCAACGCCCACAGCGCAACCTGCTTGGCCATCTCCACTTCGACCCCGGCGAATTGACCGCTGTTGTCCTGAAAACCATAGGGCGGTTGGTCGCAACGCACACCGGCGCGCAGTTGACCGGCCTCCTTGATTTCATCGGGAACCGCAGGGAGCACGACTGTTTGGGCCTGCGCCAGACCACCCAGCGCCAGGCACGAGAACGCCAACGTACTGCCAAGAATTTTGAATGAAAACGACATGATGCCTCCTGGTTTACATATCGGCATCGATCGGCGCTGAACGCTAAACGACACCATGAAATACAAGGGCAGAAATGAGATAAAGAGCGGCGTTTTTTTATGCTTATGACTGCCGTATGCTCGAACTGCATCGCGTCCCGCCTTCGCGTTCACGACGATGTAAAAGATTTATAAAGCCTCCAGCTCATGCAAACAAATGACAATTCGTCAGTCATTCATACCGAATTGATATGGGAAGCCATGAACTTCAAACAAGTCGAAGCCTTTCGCGCGGTCATGTTGAGCGGCTCGATGACCGCCGCGGCCGAGTCCCTGCACACCTCCCAGCCCAACATCAGCCGACTGGTAGCGCAACTGGAACGCAACGCGGGCTTCAAGCTGTTCGAACGGGTCGCCGGTCGTCTGTTACCCACCGCCGAAGGAGCCGCGTTGTTCGCCGATGTCGAGCGGGCCTTCATCGGCCTGCATAGCCTTGAGAGGTCCGCACAGAACATCCGGCTGGCAGGTACAGGACGATTGCGGATCGCTGCCGTTCCTTCGCTGTCATTGACCGTGTTGCCGCGGGTGGTCCAGCGCTTTCGCCAGGAAACCCCCGACGTCGCGATCTCGCTCCATACCAATGACTCACCGATGGTTGCGCATTGGGTCGCCTCGCAGTTCTGCGACCTGGGCCTGGCGTCGTATGTCGGTGAAGATATGCCGGGGGTGACAACCCAGGCGATTTGCGACGTGCCCGGCGTCTGTGTATTTCCCAAAGGTCATCGACTGAGCGCGTTGACCAGCGTCGGTCCGCAAGACCTCAAAGGCGAGGAGTTCATTTCGCTGTCGCAGAATGACGGTTCACGCGCTCGGGTCGATCGGGCGTTTCCCGAAGACAGGGGGCATCGAAAGCTGAACCTGGAAACGCCTTATGCCGCCACCGTTTGCTCGCTGGTGGCACTGGGTCTGGGCGTGAGCATCGTCAGCCCGATCGTGGCGTTGGAATACCTGCACACCGGTATCGAAACCCGCCCCTTTCGCCCACAGATACGCTTCTCGACCTACCTGCTGTTACCGGCAGACCGGCCGCAAAGCCTGCTTACACAGCGGTTCGGACAACTGATCCATGAAATGCTCGCCAACGCGGCGAAAGACTGGCAGTGACGGGCCGCCCGCCGCTGTCAGGCAAGCCGCATTGGCTTGCCTTGGTCAGGCCGCTCGGTTGCCAGCGCGCCGTCAGTCAACCCTCCCTGACCGGCTGCAACACGCCGGCAGCCTCAGGCTTTTTTGCGAACAGCCGTTGCGGCAACAGGAAGTACGCCAGTGCAGGCAACAGGATCAGCGCACCGAGCATATTCACCAGGAACATAAAGGCCAGCAGGATGCCCATGTCGGCCTGGAACTTGATCGGCGAGAAAGCCCAGGTCGCCACGGCGATAGCCAGGGTGATGCCGGTCAGCAGAACCACCTTGCCAGTGAAGAGCAGCGCGCGGTAATAGGCCTCGGACAGCGAGGCGCCGGCGCGCATGTGGGTCAGGATCACGCTCAGCACGTAAAGCGCGTAATCGACACCGATGCCCACCCCGAGGGCGATCACTGGCAAGGTGGCCACCTTCACGCCCATGCCCAGGCCAACCATCAGCGCCTCGCAGAGGATCGAGGTGAGCATCAGCGGCAGCACCGCGGCGAGCACCGCACGCCAGGAACGGAAGGTCACCCAGCAGAGCAGGATCACGGCACCGTAGACCCAGAACAGCATCTCGCGCATGGCCTTCTTCACCACAATGTTGGTGGCCGCCTCGATTCCGGCGCTCCCCGCGGCGAGCATGAACTTCACGTCCGGCAGTTGCTGCTGGGCGATAAAGGCTTCGCTGGTCTGCACCACCCGCTCCAGGGTGTCGGCCTTGTGGTCGGCCAGGTACACGTAAAGCGAGAGCAATGAACACCCCTGATTGAACAGCTCACGTGGCGCACGGGTCTGTACCGCGCCGAGAGCCCCGTCGTTGGGGATCAACTCGTACCACTTGAAGTTGCCCTCGTTATACCCGGCGGCGGCGATCTTGCTCAGGGCGGCCATGGAGTTGGTCGACTCGACACCTGGCAACTGCTCCAGTTGCCAGGCCAAGGCATCCACCGCCGCCAGGGTCGGATAGCGGGTGCACTGGTCTTCCGGGGTTTTGACCATGACCACGAAAATGTCTGAACTGGCCGCGTAGTTTTGCGTCATGAAGGCCGCATCGCGGTTGTAGCGCGAGTCTGGACGCAGCTCCGGGGCGCCGGGGTCCAGGTCACCGATTTTCAAGTGCAGGCTGACGGCGAAACCGCCGACCGCCAGCGCCAGGCCCACCAGGCAGGCCCCATAAGCCCAGGAGCGCCGGGTGAAGAGGTCGAGGAAACTCCAGAGCGGATGCTTGACGTTTGCTTTCAACTCGGCGGTTTCGGCCCGCAAACTGCGCTCGGCCGCCTTCGCGCCGACACCGATATAACTGAGCAGAATCGGCAGCAGGATCAGGTTGGTGAAAATCAGCACCGCCACGCCGATGCTGGCGGTAATCGCCAGGTCCTGGATCACGCGGATCTTGATCACCATCAGCACCGCGAAACCCACCGCATCACAGAGCAACGCGGTCATGCCGGCGGCAAACAAGCGGCGGAAGGTATAACGCGCGGCGACGACCCGGTGCGTACCGCGGCCGATGTCCTGCATGATGCCGTTCATCTTCTGCGCGCCATGGCTCATGCCGATGGCGAACACCAGGAAAGGCACCAGCGCCGAATAAGGATCCAGGTCGTAACCGAGGCTGGCGAGCAGGCCGACCTGCCAGAGCACCGCCACCAGGGAGCACAGCACCACCAATGCAGTGCTGCGGGCGCAACGGGTGTACCAGTAGAGCACCACGACCGTCACCAGCACGGCCACCACGAAAAACAGCATGACCTGCACCAGCCCGGCAATCAAATCGCCGATGATCTTGGTGAACCCGGTGATGTGAATCTGGATTCGATCGCTCTGGTATTTGTCGCGCAACGCTTCCAGTTGCCGGGAGAACTCGCCGGCATCCAGCGCCTTGCCGGTCACGGGATTGATTTCCAGCAGTGGCACGAATATCACGCTGGACTGGAAGTTGCCCGCCACCAGTTGGCCGATCTCGCCGGAGCGGGCGACGTTGGTGCGCACCTGCTCCAGGCTGGCCGCAGAACCGTCATAGGTGTCCGGGATCACCGTGCCGCCATCAAGCCCCTCCTCCGTCACCGCGGTCCAGCGCGTGGTCGGCGTCCAGAGCGACTTCATATAGGGCTTGTCGACGCCCGGCAGCAAATAGATCTCGTCGTTGAGCCTGGCGAGAACATCGAGGTAGTCCTTGTCGAAAATGCTGCCGTCCTTGACTGCCACGGCAATGCGCACTGAGTTACCCAGGCCGCTCAATTCGCTGCGTCGCTCAAGAAAATTGGCGACGTACGGGTGCGACGTCGGAATGGTTTTTTCGAAACTGGCATTGAGGCCGATCTTGCTGGCCTGGTAACCCAGCACCAGGGTGGCCAACAGGCAGAGCAGAATCACCCAGGGGCGATGATTGAAGATCGCCCGTTCGCCCATGTTTCCGGAACGCGGATCGAAATCCTCCAGACGGGCGATTACCACTTGCTGTTCGAGGGCGGGATTATGGTCGTTCACATCGGACTCCGAATACGGCCGCATAGGGCTCTGGCAAGTGTTTCAACGTTGCGCCGAGTAAAGGTCATGCTTGAGGCGGGTCACGCCACTGAGGCCGACACCAATCAAGCTGCCATCCGGGGCGGACACCAGACCGGCGATCGAGGTGCCGGTCGGGCCTTTCAAATGCCGCAAGCTGCGTCCCCGATCGAGGCTGAGCAGCAGATCGCCGGCCTGGCTGGCCAGGATCAACGCGCCATCTGGCGAGCGGGTGCCGGCTGACAAGGCCACCTCCAGACCGGTTTCGATGCGCCGCCAGTTGACGCCCTGGTCACCGGACCAATAAGCGTTGCCGCGCAGACCGAAGACCACCAGCTCTCCGGCGGCACTGCCCTGCACACCGAAAAAACTGCCGTCATAGGGTGAGTCGAGCGCCTGGAAAGTGCTCCCATTGTCAGCCGAACGCAGCAGCAGACCGCGTTCGCCAACGATGAACAGCGCACCGCCCGCCGGGCGAATGCCGTACAGGTTGAGGCCCTCGGGGTTATCCACCTGCTGCATCCACGGCTGCCAGCTGTCGCCACCGTCAGCAGTGCGCAAGATCAGACCATAGGCGCCGACCACATAGCCGTTGCGACGGTCGCTGAAATACAGGTCGAGAAAGGGTTTGTCCGGGCCATCGGCGACCAGCCACTCGGCATCCTTGAGCCGCTTGGCGTCATGGCCTTGTTGAGCCGAAACCAGCGCCAGCTGCGCCGCTGCGACGCCATCGAGTTGCTTGAGCCAGGTTTCGCCACCGTCGGTGCTGTGAAGAATCACGCCCATATGACCGACAGCCCAGCCCTGCTCGGCATCCACGAACTGCACCGCCGTCAGGCTGACGCTGACCGGCACACGGGCCTGACGCCAGCTCTGGCCGGAATCATCAGAGAGCAGGACGATGCCGCGTTCGCCAACCGCCACCAGCCGATCGCCCGCCCGGGTTACCGCCAGCAGCACCGCACGGGGTGCCTTGGCACTCTGCAAGGCCGACTGGTTGAGTAGTGCAATCCCCGGGCTGGCCGTCGCCCAGCCTGATACTGATAACACAGCCAGCAGCAAGGCCACCGGTAGCGCCCGCATGAGTGAAAAATTACCTTTCATGTCCGCTCCAACCGCCGCAAAAGAGTTATCCAACCGCTGATCGCACAACGCGCCGATGCCTGGGCTCCGGCGCCTTGCACAATCGCTTAGCGCATGCTGTCGCTGGCCATGGCGTCAGGGGTGAAGAACGCGGACGGCGGACGCGGATAGCTCTGGTACTGCACATCCAGGTCGTTGGCCGAGGAGTTCAGGAAGTAGGCGCCGGTCTCCAGGTTGTAGCTGCCCCACATCATTTGCGCGGTCAGCGCGGGCATTTCAGGCGCCAGCAGCGTGAGCGAATAGTTATGCCGCCCCAACTTGCCTTGCGCGTCATAGCCGTCGAGCAGCAGCACTTGCCAAGAGTCTTCGTCCACGTAATAGGTGCGCTTGGGCACCACATGACGTTTGCCATCCTTGAGTGTGGCGCTCACGACCCACACCCGATGCTTCTCCCACCGCACCAGATCCGGGTTGAGGAAGCCTGGCTTGAGCAACTCGTCGCTGCTCGCCGCTGCCGCGCGGTTGTTGTTGTAGGGCACCAGCAACTCTTTCTTGCCAACCAGCTTGAGGTCGTGGCGGTCGGTCGGACCGAAGATCATGAAGGCCTCGTCGAAGAAACCGACGCCCGAGGTGACGAAGTCCGGCGTGTCGTAGGCAACGTTCGGCGCACGACGCACCCGGCGCTGGCCGACCAGGTACTGCCAGGCGGCACGTTTGCCGGGATCCATGTCCCAATGCGTCATCAGGCCCTCGCCGGCCTTGGAGGATGGTTGTTCGGTGGCCAGTTTGCCGATCAGAAACTTGCCGGCGAAGGTCTCCAGGCTGCCTTCTTTGAAGTAGTACGGTTGCTGGTACCAGAAACGCGCGCGGGTGGCCTGGATTTTCTTGCCGCCTGCGGTCATCAGCCAGGTGTCAAAAGGCGAATAGAAGGTGTCGCCCCCCTGCCAGGACAGGCGGTAGTTCCACAGCACCTCGGCGCCGTTTTGCGGCAATGGAAAAGGAATCCCGCCATAGGCACCGCTGACCTTTTCGGTGGCCACCTCAAGGTTCGCGCGGGTAGCGTTTTTCAAGGTGTTGTCATACACCCACTGGGGCGCTGCGGCACTGCGCCGGGTGGGATAAACGTCCAGACGGTAAGCCGGATATTTCTGCAGCAGGGCTTTGGTGCCCTCGGCCAATTGGTCGGCGTACTGCGCCATGTTGGACGCGCTGACCGAGTACAGCGGCTTGTCGGCGGCGAACGGATCAGCGCGTTTATCGCCGTTCTTGTAGCCAGCCGGTGCCGTGGTGTAGCCACCTGTCCATTCAGGAATGCTGCCGTCTTTGTTGCCGGCGCGCTCGGCGCCAAGGGGGGTGAGGTCCGAGTTCAGCCGTGCGGCCTGCTCCGGGGAAACGGCCGCGTGCACCAGGCCGGCACTGAGCAAGGCAATGGCCAAGGCCGAAATACGCAAGGAAAGGTTGCTGTGCATAACGAATGAAACCTCTTATTAGAATGTGGTTTTCACGTACATGGCGACGAAGTCACGGTCGGCCAGCGATTGCCCGTAGCTGAAGTTGCCGTCCTCGCGCAGCCCCGCCTCCTTCTTGCCGAAGAAGTTCACGTAGTTGATGCCGAAGTCCCAGCGCTGCAGGTAAGTGGCTTTGACTCCGACACTCCAGTCGCCGGCGTGGGTATTGCCGAACCCGGCCTTGCTGACCGCTGAGGAGCGCCCATCGAGGACCACGCCAAAACCTACCGGCACGCTCAGGTCCAGACCGTCGGCCACCTGGAAATAAGCCGGTTCGGCCAACACGCGCAGCGCCGTGGCGTCCCGGGTGGTGTTGGCGTCCAATGCCGCACGGTTATCGGTGACGCTGAGGGTGCGGTTCCAGGCCAGTTCGGCGAGCACCGAACCACCATCCCAAAGCGGGCCAGGCGACAGCAGATAGATGGTCGAGAGGTTGACGTGGGCGGTCTTGCCCTTGGCGTAGAGCGCGTCGCCGTTGTTGTCCGCCGCCATGGCCGGTGTCACCACTTGCAGGTTGCTCACCAGCGGTGCGTCCCACCGTACCGAGGTTTCGCCGGCGAAATTGAACGGGCCATAGGCGGTGGAGAAACTGGCGCCCAGGGTTTTGATGTCTTCGGCGTAGACCTGGCGATAGGAACCCAGGATCGGCAGTCCGGTGGCGGCAGCCGCTGCACCGTCCAGGTAGGCATAGAGCGCGCTCGGCGCCTTGTCGTGGTACTTGGCGGCGTAGAAGCCGAGTTCCAGTTCAGTGCCTTCGGGCTTGTAGCGCAGTTGCATACCGCCTTGGCCGGAATTCCTGGCCTCGATATCGGAGGCATGCACGGTGGTGTTGCCAAACACCTGGGTCCAATCGCCGGAACCTTCGCCGATGCCATCGTTGTCACTCAGGTAGCTGCCTGCCCCTGGCAGGTTGGAACGTTCCCATTCGAACTGATAGTAAGCACCCACCGACAACTGCGGGTTGATCTGCAACTGCCCGGACACTTGATTGACCGGACGCAGGATTTCCTTGAACTGGGTGCCGGGGACGCTGAGCAGTTTGACGATATCGCTCGGCCCCTGGGCATTGGCGATGCCGTTGCCCCCGTAGAACAGGCTTTCGCCATAAATCAGGCTATGCCGGCCCAGCCGCACGGTGCCCTGGCTCGCCTCGCCGACATTGCCACGCACGAACACGAAAGCATCGAGCAGTTCGGCGTCGCGTCCGTGCAGTTCGCGGGTATCGTCGAGGAAGTGCCGTTGCTCGCTGCTGTCGGTGTTCTTGTTGTAGATATCGTCGTACCAGGCGGCCCCACTGAGGCGCAGGCCATAGTTTTCCCGGCTCAGGTCCATCTCACTGAACAAGTCCAGGCGGTTGGAGACCAGCCCGCTACTGAAATTCTTGTCGCCCTGACTCTGGATCGAGGGATACAGGCCGCCCGCCGTCGGCGCGTTGACCAGATTGTCGTCGGCACCTTGCAGACGCCAGGCCTGGCTGTACTTGAGGGTGTTATCCCAACGCAGGCGCCATTGACTGTCACCCAAGTCTATTTGCGCAGCCTGGGGTTGGGAGGCCCAGCCGGCCAGGCAAACCGAGAGTGCCAGGGCCGAACGCTTGAAGCCTGGATAGCATCGAGAATTGTGCATGTTGTTCCTCATTGTTCTTGTTGTTGGAAGCATGTTTTAAGAACTGGCCGTTCGCCCGGAGACGACCGGCGGTCACTCACCCAAGGCTCCTCGTTCAGATATAGGTGGATGCCAGGCCGCCATCGACCGGCAGGTTGACGCCATTGATCCAACGCGCTTCGTCGGCACACAGAAAGGCAATGGCCGCCGCCACTTCGTCGGCGTAGGCCGGGCGTTTCATACGATGAGCGTCAGCCTCGACGCGCTCTTGACCGAGCATGCTGACGAAATCACCCAGGATGGGCGTGAACACCGGGCCAGGCGCCACGCAGTTCATCCGCACCGAGGTCTGCAAGAACCAGGGTTGGGCCTGCTGGTAATTCCAGACGATCAAGGCTTCTTTGAAATACTGGTAGCAGCTCTGCCGGGGCACCGGATGTTCGGCCAGCCAGGCTTGTCCATGGGCAAAGCTTTGGGTACCGGCCAGGGCCTTGTGCAGGTCCAGGCGCTGCGGCCATTGCGCGCCAAGAATCGAAGCGACGTTGACGATGCTGCCCCCCGCAACGATGCGCGGCAGCACCGCCCCACAGAGATGGCGTACCCCCAGGTAATTGACCTGGGCAACCCGTTGCGGGTCGGCAGTACCGGGGACCCCTGCGATGTTGCACAAGCCGTCGAGCGCCGGCGGCAACTGCTGCACGGCCGCATCGATGGCATCCGGGTGACTGAGATCAGCCTGGATGAAATCGTCCAGGCTCAGGTGGGGCTCATTACGATCCATGCCGATAACGGTGGCACCGTGGGCACGCAGGGTCCGGGCAGTTTCGGCACCGATGCCCGAGGAGACCCCGGTCACGACTATCCTCTTATTGGTCAACTTCATACGGGCTTCCCGATTCGTGCTTGTGCTGCCTGCTCGCAGGCGGCGACAGCCAAGCCATATTGTTATTGCCGAATTAGTTAATCTCGGTAACTAGTTGTAGCAAGCGATATGCCATTTCCGGGCAATCACACGGCAACCGCTCAAGCACGCGGCATCCAGCGAATACAGGGGTATATGAGCTTCAGGCGGGGGGCTAATGCGGTTGAAAAAAGTGATGATTTCAGCAATTTCATGCTGCACTATGCAGATTATGATTACCCCGTTTAAGGATTTGTGATGGCGAACAAGCTGATTTCCCTGGCCGAACTCTCTCGCGCAACGCCAAGCAAACCCGTGCGGGGTGCCAGCGAGCAGCTGCCACCGGGGGCACCGCCTACCCTGCAGGATCTGACTGAATGCCTGATGTTCAGCCCGGGCGACGGGCGCATCTGGTTGAACGGCGCACGCATGCTGCTGATCCACAACAGCGGCATCGGCGCACTACGTCGAGAGCTGATTGAAAGCATGGGCCTGGCCCGCGCCCGAGGCATCATGCTGCGCACGGGTTACCATTGCGGGGCTCGGGACGCCGCCCTGATCAAGGAACGCTTCCCCGAGGCCGACATCCTGGCGCTGTTTGCCGCCGGCCCGATCATTCATGCGATCGAAGGCGCGGTGAAGGTCGAGCCGGTGCATTTCGAGTTCGACATGAACCTGGGCACCTATTACGGCGAATTCCTCTGGCACCACTCCAGCGAGGACGATGAGCACATCGCCCAATACGGCATCGGCACCGAACCGGCCTGCTGGATGCAGACCGGCTATGCCACCGGGTACACCTCGGCGATGGTCGGCCGGCTGATTCTCTACCGCGAGGTCGAATGCCGTTCCACCGGGTCCAGCATTTGCCGACTGATTGGAAAACCCGCGGAGGAATGGGACGACGCCGAAGCGGACCTGGCCGACCTCAACGCCGAGCCTTTCGTCAGCACTGGCGGGCGCAGCATGACGGCCCACCGTCGCAGCGATAAAGGCGCCCTGCCGGCAAGCTTGCTGGTTGATCCGACACCCGCACAAGACAGCGACATGGTGGGAATTTCCTCAGCCTTCAACGCCGCCTGCCACATGTTGCGACGGGTCGCGCCGACCCAGGCGACGGTGCTGTTCACCGGCGAGTCCGGGGTCGGCAAGGAAATGTTCGCCCGAATGCTGCACCGTATCAGCCCGCGTCACGATGCGCCCTTCGTCGCCATCAACTGTGCGGCCATCCCGGAAAACCTGATGGAGTCGGAGCTGTTCGGCGTCGAGCGTGGCGCCTACACCGGTGCCACTCAATCGCGCGCCGGACGCTTCGAGCGCGCCGATGGCGGCACCCTGTTCCTCGACGAGATCGCCACCCTCAGTCTGGTGGCCCAGGGCAAGCTGCTGCGCGCCTTGCAGGAGGGCGAAGTCGAGCGAGTCGGTGGCAGCCGCACGTTGAAGGTCGATGTGCGAGTGGTCGCCGCGACCAACGTCGACCTTCGTGCCGCCGCGCAACGTGGCGAGTTCCGAGAGGATCTGTTCTTTCGCCTGAATGTGTTCCCGATCCACCTGCCGCCGTTGCGCGAGCGCAAGGAAGACATCCCATTGTTGATGACCCACTTCCTGCATCGCTTCACCCAGCGCCATGGTCGGCAGATCAGCGGTTTCACTCCGCGTACGGCCGATACACTGCTGGCCTATGACTTTCCGGGCAATATCCGCGAGTTGCAGAACCTGGTGGAGCGCGGCGTGATCAGCGCCCCGGATGGCGGGGCAATCGACCTGGCGCACTTGTTTACCAGCGGCGAGCGCCTGGCCCAGCCCATGTTTTCCATCGGCACCCGTGGCCAACTGGCCGCCAGCCCCAACGATCCGCCATCGGCCCATACAACGACCGCCGCAGCCAGTACTACGGGCAGCGGTGCGAGTCTGGAAATGTTCGGCGGCAAGGATCCGAGCCGACTGTCATTGCAAGAGATTGAGGACACCATCATTGACCACTGCCTGGGCGAGGTGAAAGGCAATGTCTCTGAGGCTGCCCGCCGTCTCGGCCTGACCCGTGCCCAGTTGTCCTATCGTCTGTCGCGGCGCTCGACCGGCGAATAACGGCATCGCCGATCCGGGGAAAAGTGCGGGGGCAATTGTCTTGGATGGCTTATGTTGCTTTCGATTTCCCGGCCATCCAAACCTCCTCCGTGGGAGCAAAGCTTGCTCGCGATAGCGGTGGTTCCGCTCGCATCAATGTTGAATGTGCCTCAGTCATCGCGAGCAAGCTTTGCTCCC
>NZ_JAKNQY010000001.1:285126-500021 GCF_024494355.1 Pseudomonas sp. Q11
GTTGAATGTGCCTCAGTCATCGCGAGCAAGCTTTGCTCCCACAGGGGTCTTGTGGAGCGTGCAGCTGCCCCGGTGAGCGCTCACGGCTTGGGCACACGATGGATAAAGCAGCGGCCGAACAGGCCCAAGGTCACCTCGACCCGCTGCTCGATCTGCTCGTCGGACCAGCTCTGTTGCACCCCCAGGGTGAACAGCTTGAGCGGCTGGGAGATCAACAGCGAGTCGATCAACTCGACCGCTGACTCGACATCTTCGTCTGCCAGCAATCCCTTGCCGGCGGCCTTGCCCAGCCAGCCGCGCAACAGGCTCAGGCAGCGCTCGGCACCTTCCTGATACCAGATCCGGGCAAGGCCCGGCGCCGTCTCGCGCCCCTGGGCAGCCATCAGGTAGAGCCCCAGAGCTAAAGGCGACAGGGTCAGGCGCGCCCATAACGTCAGGTACATGCGCAACTCGCTGAGCAGATCCTCGGCGCAGTCGATGCCGCTCTCCAATAGCAGTTCCAGGGTAGACAAGTCCCTGGCCACCAGTTGCGAGAGCAATGCTTCCTTGCTCGCCACCAGCAGGTACAGGGTCTTCTTGGAGATCCCGGCGGTGCGGGCGATGGCATCCATGGTGACATTGGCAAAATTGCCGCTGCCAAGCGCCTGCGCCGCCGCATCCAACAGCGAGGTCATCTGCTCCTGACGGCTGCGTATCGGCGGACGACCGCGCCTGACGGGCTGCTCAGTGGTTTCAGTCATTACGGAGCCTGTTGATCAGCATGGTGCATATGTTCCGGTAGTGGTTTCACAGAGGTGCCCCGCTTAGCGCAGCCCGCCCTCGCAAACGCCTCGCGCAGGGAATCCTCGATGAGTTGCCAAGCCTCCTGCGCCGTGGCATCAGGCCCCAGATGGGTGAACATGTGGTCGCAGTCGGTGAACATTTTTTCGTTCACCACGACACCGGCCTGGCGCAATTTCTGCGCGTAGGCCTGACCCTCAGCACGCAGGATATCGTGCTCGGCGGTGATCAACGTTGTCGGGGGCATACCCTGCAATTGCTCGACCGTTGCCAGCAACGGCGATGCCAGAGGGTCGCGGGCATGGGCCGGATCGCTCAGGTAACAGCGATTGAAGAAGCGCATAAGGCCCGGGCCGAGCAAGGGTTTGTCACAAGTCGACAGCTTGAGTCCGGGATCCTCGGCTAAATCCAGGGCCGGATAGTCGATGACCTGATGCACCACCCGCAGCCGTTGGTGCTCCCGCGCGAGATTGGCCACACCGGTGGCCAGGTTACCGCCCGCGCTGTGCCCACCGACTGCAATGCGCTGTGGGTCGATGCCCAGGTTCGTGGCCTGTTCCGCCAGCCACTCAAGCACCGCAAAGCTCTGCCGCAAGCCGGCGGGAAAGGGAAACTCGGGGGCCAGGACATAATCCAGATTGACCACCAGGCAACCCAGGTTATGGGCCAACCGCCGGCAATAACTGTCGTCATGCTCCGGCACCCCGGCCACAAAGCCACCGCCATGCAGGTTCAGGTACACGGGCAGAGGTTCGCTGGACGGTGTCTGGGGCCAATAGAACAAGGCCCGGGCCGAGCCCCACGCCGTGGGGATGAGCTTCTCCTCGAACAGGCGCAACGGATACTGCGCCGCGTCGTAGGTGAACTTGGCTTTCATGCGCTTGGCAAAGGCGCGCAGCAGCCTGGCCTTGAGAGTTGGCAACACGTTCATGGTCAAACTCCTGGATGACTCAGTGGGCAGTCAGCAATTGGTCCAGCAGACCGTTGATCATTGCGCCGTAAGGCGCGCGCATCGCCAGGTTGGACTCACCGACCGCGCTCTGCACCACCACCGCTTTGGCATGGCTGAACGTACGGAAACCGTAGACACCGTGATAGGCGCCCATGCCGGAAGGACCGACACCGCCAAATGGCAGCGCCTCGAACAGCACATGACTCATGACATCGTTGACCACCACGCCGCCCGAAGTCGTGCGCTCCAGCACCTGCTGGCGTTCACCGGCGTCCTCGCCGAAGTAATAGGCGGCCAGAGGTCGAGGCTGACCGTTGACGTAGTCGATCGCCGTGGCGAAATCGCGGTAGGTCTTGATCGGCAACAGCGGACCGAAGATCTCCTCGCACAGCACCTGCATCTGCTCGGTGGCATCAAGCACCAACGTCGGAGCGATCTTGCGCGTCTGGCGATCGCCCAGGTCTTCCTGCGCCGGGTTGATCTCGATCAGCCGGGCGCCTTTGGCGCGGGCATCGGCGAGATAGCCCTGCAGGCGGTCGAAATTGCGTGGGTTGATGATGGAGGTGTAATCCGGGTTGCTGTGCAACGAGGGATACATGGCACCGACGAAACGCACCGCTTCGGCGACGAAGTCTTCCAGGCATTCTTCCGGCAGCAGCACGTAGTCCGGGGCCAGGCAGATTTGCCCGGCGTTGAAGGTCTTCACGGTCATGACCCGCTGTACCACCGTCGCCAGATCGGCGCTACGGGACACCAGCACTGGCGACTTGCCGCCCAGTTCCAGGGTCACCGGCACCAGATTGTCCGAGGCTGCACGCATGATGTGCCGAGCCACTGCCGTACCACCGGTAAAGATCAGGTGGTCGAAGGGTTGCGCACTGAACAGCGCGCCGACTTCGGCATCGCCCAGCACCGTGGTGAGTTCATTCTCGTCAAAATATCGGGCAATCAATTCGTCCAGCAATGCCGAGGTTCGCGGGGTCAGTTCCGAGGGCTTGAGCATGGCCCGGTTACCGGCGGCGAAGATACTCGCCAGCGGCCCGAACGCCAGGACGATGGGAAAATTCCACGGGCTGATCACGCCCACCACGCCCAACGGCTGGTACTCGACCCGCGCCTCGCTGCCAGGGAATGGTGCCGGATGCGATTGCGCTTGCATCCACTCGGCCAGGTGCTCACGACAATGCTTGAGGCTTGCCACCGAACCTGCGATATCGGACAGCAGCGTCTGCTCGCGACTGCGGTTGCCGAAGTCCGCCGACACCGCCGCGACGATGGCCTCACGATTATCCAGCAATAGTGCAATGGCCCGGTCGAGGCGATCGCGACGCAGCTCCAGGCTGGCCGGTCCGTCAACCAAGTGGGCCTGCTTCATCCGTGCGAGCAAGGCAGTGAGTTGTTCGGCGTCGATTGGCGCAGCGTGATGACCGGGAATGCTCATGGGGTGGGTTCCTGCTGGTTATATTGTTATTAGACAGCACTAAATACCAATTCGAGCAGACATCTTTGTCGACTCGCTGAGTGAGTATGCCAAAAAACAACGGAAAGGAAACCACTAGGTTTCTTAATTTACAAATACCACGACGCGTGGCTGAGAAGCCTATTAATAGGGGAGATTCCGATAATACCTGGTTAAGAGTGCCAAAAGACGCCCCCCCGGAGTGGATGTTCCTCATGGGCGGCGCAACACTGTTCACGACCAAAACTGCGGAAAAATTGGTTATCCATATCAATTAATACAGTTTTGATCGACGACCCTGATTTGCCTCAGCCCTACCCGCTCGGCCTGCTCCAGGATCTGCGCAGGTGTCGCATCCGCGGTGGGCATGATCAGGTTGTTCTCTGCATCTCCAAAATGCAGCTGTACAGGTGCTGTACAACGACCAGAGCATCCGCTTCACCATCAGCCTTGGGGTGGCTGACCTGAACCAACCCTCGACCGACCACGCCGACCTGATCGCCCGGGCCAACCAGGCGCTGTATACGTCCAAGAAAACCGGGCGCAATCGGGTGACGGTGCATCAGTAGGTAGACCGCCAGTCACGTGCCCCACTCTCTCTTCTGAACTTCCACCCACCCTCCCACCTCTGCCCTATATCACCACGCCACCAGAGGCAGGACATCATGAGAGCACTCACTTACCACGGCGCGCACAATGTGAAAGTCGACACGGTCCCCGACCCGGTCCTGGAGGACAGTGACGACATCATTCTGCGCGTTACGGCAACGGCCATTTGTGGTTCCGATCTGCACCTTTATCGCGGAAAAATCCCCGCTGTCGAGCACGGCGACATCTTCGGCCATGAGTTCATGGGGATCGTTGAAGAAGCAGGTTCAGCCGTGACCGCCGTTCAACCCGGCGATCGAGTGGTGGTTCCTTTCGTGATCGCCTGCGGCAGTTGTTTTTTCTGTCAGATGGATTTGTTCGCCGCTTGCGAAACGACCAACACGGGCCGTGGTGCGATTCTGAACAAGAAGGCAATCCCGCCCGGGGCGGCTCTGTTCGGTTTCAGCCATTTGTACGGCGGTATACCTGGCGGGCAAGCCGAGTACGTACGGGTGCCAAAGGCCAACACCGGGCCTTTCAAAGTGCCGGGCACCCTCTCGGATGAGAAGGTGCTGTTCCTCTCGGACATCTTGCCAACGGCTTTTCAAGCCGTCACCAACGCAGGGATCGGCAGCGGTTCGAGTATCGCTATCTATGGCGCCGGGCCGGTCGGCTTGTTGAGCGCCGCCTGCGCGCGGATGTTGGGCGCCGACCAGATTTTCATGGTCGATCATCACCCCTATCGTCTGGCCTATGCACAGAAAACCTATGGTGTGATTCCCATCAACTTTGATGAAGACGACGATCCGGCGGACACGATCATTCGTCAGACCGAGGGTATGCGGGGCGTGGACGGCGTGGTGGATGCCGTGGGTTTTGAAGCCAAAGGCAGCACCACCGAGACAGTGCTGGCTACGCTCAAACTCGAAGGCAGCAGCGGCAAGGCGTTACGCCAATGCATTGCAGCCGTCAGGCGCGGTGGGGTCGTAAGCGTACCGGGCGTCTATGCCGGTTTCATCCACGGCTTCCTGTTCGGCGACGCGTTCGACAAGGGCCTGACCTTCAAGATGGGCCAGACCCACGTGCAGCGATATCTTCCCGAGCTGCTTGGTCATATCGAGACCGGTCGCCTTAGCCCTGAGGTCATCATCAGCCATCGCATGTCCCTGGAACAGGCCGCCGAGGGCTACAAGTTATTCGACAAAAAACAGGAAGATTGCCGCAAGGTGATCCTGACACCCGACGAACCCGATATTGCCTTGCCGGTAGATGACGACCAGGCCGTTCTGCTGAGTACGTAAGCGCACTGATCAGGCGCCTGGGACGGGAGGGTCTGCATTCGTAGCATTCCCTCACGCCCTGCCTGGACGCCCCTCCCCCTCTCAGCTCAGCGCCACCGCGCAAACCAGCCCAGGCCATCCTCGGTCAGGCCGCGCGGGTTGTACTCGCAGCCGATCCAGCCGTCGTAGCCGGCCTCGTCGAGCAGTTTGAACAGGTACGGGTAGTTCACTTCACCCAGGTCCGGCTCGTGCCGATCCGGCACGCCGGCGATCTGGATATGCCCGACGCCGGCCTGGAAGCGCTGGAAACCGGCAATCAGATCGCCTTCCATGATTTGTGCATGGAACAGGTCCAGTTGCACGCGCAGATTCGGCTCGCCCAGTTCGGCCAGGATTGCATGGCCCTCGGTCTGGCGATTGATGAAGTAACCCGGAATCGAGCGGGTGTTGATCGGCTCGATCAGCAGCATCAGTTGGTGCTCGGCCAAACGTCGTGCGGCGTAACGCAGGTTTTCCAGATAGACCTCGCGCATGCGCGGACGCTGGCTCTCGTCACTCACCAGCCCGGCCATTGCGTGCAGCTTGGGGCAGCCCAGGGCGTGGGCATATTCAATGGCCCGGTCGACACTTTCGCGAAATTCCGCCTCGCGTCCCGGCAACGCCGCAATGCCGCGCTCGCCACCGGCAAAATCACCCGGCGGCAGATTGAATAGCACTTGGCTGAGCCCGTGCTCGGCCAAACGTTCGGCCAGCTCGGCCGGTGCGAACTCATAGGGAAACAGGTATTCCACGCCTTTGAAACCGGCCTTGGCGGCACGGCCGAAGCGATCCAGGAAAGGTGCGTCGTTGAACATCATGCTGAGGTTGGCAGCGAAACGGGGCATTGCAGTCACCATTGGGCGCCGAAGGTCTGGCGCAGTTCGTCGATTTGTTCGTCGTCCAACGCGCGTACCGGCTGCTGGCGCAGCAGCAAGTAGAGCTTGGCGGTTTCTTCGAGTTCTTCGATGGCGTAGGTGGCCGCCTCCAGGCTCTTGCCCGAAACGACCGGGCCGTGATTGGCCAGCAACACCGAGCTGTGCTGCCCGACCAGTCCGCGAATCGCCTCGCCCAGCTGCGGATCACCGGGCCGGTGGTACGGAATCAGCGGCAAGCGGCCGACGCGCATGACGAAGTAAGGCGTCAGCGGTGGCAGGCACGACGTAGCGTCCAGGCAATCCAGGCAGGACACCGCGGCCGAGTGCGTGCAATGCAAATGCACGATGGCACCCGAATCTTCGCGGCCTTCGTAGACGGCACGGTGCAGGAACGCTTCCTTGGAGGCAGGCTTGCCGGCCAGGTGGTTCCCTTGCCAGTCGAGCTTGGCGATGTCGGCCGGGTCCAGGCGACCGAGGCAGGCGTTGGTCGGTGTCAGTAGCCAGCCGTCGTCCAGTCGCACGCTGATATTCCCCGAGGAGCCAGGGCTGAGCCCACGAAGGTAGAGTGAACGGCCAATCTCGACGATCTCTTCGCGCAGTTGGCTTTCTTTCATGTCAGCATCTCCCAGGCCTTGATCATGAAGTCTGCGCTGCCAAAGTTACCGGACTTGAGCGCCAGGGTCAGCGGCCGACCGGATTGGCCGAGCGTCTGGGTCCAGGGCACGCCGGGGTCGATGCTCGGCCCGATGCGCAAACCTTCGATGCCCAGCGCGCCGACCACCGCGCCGGAGGTTTCGCCACCGGCGACCAGCAACTGGCCCACGCCCTGCTGTTCGACCAGCGCACGGGCAATCGCCGCCAGGGCCGATTCAATGCGCTCACCGACCTGCTGCGCACCGAACTGTTGTTGCACACGGCGTACCTCGTCGGCTGGACTGCTGGCATAGATCAACACCGGGCCCTGGTGGCCGGCAGCCCAGGCCAGGGCTTCAGCGACCAGTGCGTCACCGCGGGCCATCAGCTCGGCCGCCTCAAGACGAAAGGCGGGATAGAGCGCTGCCGCCTGCTCGATCTGGCCGAGGGTCGCTCGCGAACAGCTACCGCTGAGAATCGCCTGGCGCCCCCAACTCGCCTCCAGCCGACTGGCTTCGCCGTTGGCCTGCAACAGCCCCCTGGCCTGCCAATCCTGGGCCATGCCCAGCGCCAGCCCCGACCCAGCCGTGACCAGCGGCAGGTCGGCACAGGCGGCGCCGAGCACCTGCAAATCTTCATTATCGATAGCGTCGCTGATGGCGATGCCGACGCCCTCGGCGCGCAACGCGGCGATCCGCTGACGGGTCGTCTCGACGCCGGCGCGCAGGGTCCGGTAGTCGATCAGGCCGACCGGGTGGCGTGTTTGCGGTTGCAGCACGCGCAGCAGGTTGGCGTCACGCATGGGCGTGAGCGGATGGTCCTGCATCCCGCTTTCATTGAGCAGCACGTCATTGGCGAACAGGTAGCCGTTGAACACGCTGCGGCGGTTCTCCGGAAAGGCCGGACAGGCCACGGTGAAATCGCTGCCCAGGGCTTGAAGCAGGGCATCACTGACCGGGCCGATGTTGCCCTCGGCGGTGGAGTCGAACGTCGAGCAATACTTGAAGTAGAACTGTCGGCAGCCCTGCTGACGCAACCACTCCAGCGCCTGCAGCGACTGTGCGACAGCTTCCTCCGGCGCCAGGTTGCGCGACTTGAGCGCCACCACCAGGGCGTCGGCTTCGCCCACCGCCAAGGGGCCGTGTGGAACACCAATGGTCTGCACGGTGCGGGCGCCGCCACGCACGAGCATGCTGGCAAGGTCGGTCGCTCCGGTGAAGTCGTCGGCGATGCATCCGATCAGGGGCATGGTCAAATCTCCTCGTTGGCCGCGGCAGGCAGGCTGATACCGGGGAATATCTTCACCACGGCGATATCATCCTCGCGCCCCAGCCCGGAAGCCGACGCTTGCTTGAACATTTGGTGGGCGCTGGCGGTCAGCGGCAGCGGGAAGACCGCCTCCTGGGCGCTGTCGAGCACCAGGCCCAGATCCTTGACGAAAATATCCACCGCCGAACGCGGCCGGTAATCACCCGCCAGCAGATGCGGCACGCGGTTTTCGAACATCCAGGAATTGCCGGCACTGTGGCTGATCACCTCGTACAGCGCCTCGGGATCGCAGCCCTGGCGAATGCCATAGGCCATGGCTTCGGCCGCCGCCGCAATGTGAACCCCAGCGAGCAACTGGTTGACCAGCTTGATCTGCGAGCCCTGCCCGGCCTCTTCACCCAACCGATAGACCTTGGCGGCGACGGCGTCGAGTGCCGTCTGCGCCCGCTCGAAGCCCGCCTCCGGCCCGGAAGCCATGATGGTCAACTCACCCGCCTCGGCGCGCACCGCACCACCTGAAATCGGTGCATCGAGCATCAGCACCTGGTGCTCGGCCAAGCGCCCACTGATGCGCCGCGCAGCCGCCGCCGAAATGGTTGCACAGGCGATGACCACGGAACCCGGACGCAGCCGCGCGGCAATACCCTGCTCGCCGAACAGCAATTGCTCGGTTTGCGCGGCGTTGACCACCACGATGAACAGCAGGTCGCTGAGCGCGGCGCTGTCACTCAGGGCACTGACCGGCTGGCCACCCTCGGCGATGAAGGCCTGGCGCACGTCCTCACGGATGTCGTAGCCCCATACGGGCAGACCGGCGCGCAAAAGAGCGCGCGCCATGCCCAGGCCCATGGAGCCTAGGCCGACCACACCAATACTGGATATTGCTGTCACGGGTGAATCCTCTTGTGGTTGTTATCCGGACGCGTCGGCCTCGCTTCGCGCTTCGCGCAGGCGGACTTCGGCGTTGCGCAGGTGCGAGGAGGCCGCGGTACGTGCCGCCTCACTGTCACCAGCGGCGATGGCGGCGAGCAGCGCGTGGTGCTCCTGATCGACCTGACACATGTACTGGGCGTTACGCGCTTCGTTGCGACGGGTCACTCTGATCGCCTGTTGCAGCAGCTGGTGCAGAAAATCGATGGTTTCGAGAAAGTGCTGGTTACCGGTGGCGGCCACCACCGAACGGTGGAAGGCGAGGTCTTCGCGCACACCGTCTTCGCCGCGCTCGACCGCTTCGTCAAGCTCGGCCAAGGCGTTTTGCATCGCCCGCAGTTGCGCATTGGTGCGCCGCGCCGCGGCCAGTTCGGCGGCCTTGATCTCCAGCGCGCTGCGCAATTCGAGGATTTCCACCACGGCCTCGAAATTGCCCTGGGGCGGAGACAGGCGCAGCGCGACACTGGGATTGGGCACGACGAAGGTGCCGCTGCCCTGGCGCGAAGTGAGCATGCCTTCGCGCTTGAGCATCGAAATAGCCTCGCGCACCACCGTGCGGCTGACGCCGTACTGCTCGCACATCGCCTGTTCGGTGGGCAGGCGGTTACCGGCGGCCAACTGGCCGTCATGGACCGCCGCACTCAGGCGTTTGGCCAGCCGTTCGGCCAGCTTGGGGGTAACGTCGTTCAGACTGTCCACTCAGATTCTCCCGGCAATCGCCGCGCTGCCTTGCCACTCGCTGTGAGCAAGAAGAAAACACGCAACGGTTGCGTCCACGTTAAATTCATCATACAACATGACAACTGCTTGTCACCTGGTTCGTCAAATAACAAGAATACGGGGCGTTCGGCACCCTGCCCCGAATATTCTCCTTAAGCGGAGTGCAATACATGAAGATCCTGGTAACTGGCGGCGCTGGCTTTCTCGGCGCCCGCCTGATCGAAGCGCTGCTGGCGCCTACTGCAAGTGACTTGCTGCCCCCCGGCGCCAGCCTCGTCTCGGTCGACCTGGCACCCTGCCCCATCGATGACCCGCGGGTGGTGTCGCACACAGGCGACATCTGCGACCCGGCCTTTATCAAATCGCTGATCGGCCCAGAAACGTCCCTGGTCTATCACCTGGCCGCGATCGTCAGTGGTCAGGCCGAAGCTGATTTCGACCTTGGCATGCGGGTCAACTTCGATGCGACCCGCGCCCTGCTCGAAGCCTGCCGCCAGCAGGCCCAGGCACCGCGTTTCGTGTTCGCCAGCTCACTGGCAGTATTCGGCGGGCCGATGCCCGAGCAGATGCCCGAGGAACTCGCACCGCTGCCGCAATCGTCCTATGGGGCGCAGAAGGCAATGGCCGAACTGCTGATCAACGACTACTCGCGCAAAGGCTTCATCGATGGCCGGGTGTGTCGCCTGCCGACAATTTCCGTTCGCCCCGGCAAACCCAACGCAGCGGCCTCGTCATTTGCCAGTGGCATACTGCGCGAGCCGCTGGCCGGCGAGGCGAGCAACTGTCCAGTGCCGCTGGATACCCGCATGTGGCTGTCTTCGCCGCAGACCGTGGTCGATAACCTGGTCCACGCCGCGCGTCTGGACGGCCAGGCGCTTGGCCTGCGTCGGACCCTCAACCTGCCCGGCATCAGCGTGCGCGTCAGCGAAATGCTCGACAGTCTCGCTCGCGTCGGTGGCGAGGCCGCCCGCGCGCGGGTCAGCTTTGAGCCGGACGAGCGGATCCAGCGCATCGTCTGCAGCTGGCCCGGTGACTTCGACATCCAGCGGCCGCTGCAATTGGGCTTTCGCGGTGACGTCGATTTCGACAGCGTGGTAAGGGCGCACCAGCTCAGCATGAATCACTGACCCAGGCGGCACCTGGCGGTGCCGTCGTTCCATTCAATAACAACAAGAGTGATTACCCAATGGACGCAACTTCTATCGCCGGTCCCCAGCTGATGGTGAGCCTGGTCCTGGCCATCGTCATACTCATCGTGCTGGTTCTCAAGACCCGCATCCACGCCCTGCTGGCGCTGATCATCGCCGCCTCGATCGCCGGCCTGGGTGGCGGCATGGCGCCCGACGCGCTGGTCAAATCCATCACCACCGGCTTCGGTGCCACGCTGTCGACCATCGGCCTGGTCATCGGTTTCGGTGTGATGATGGGTCGCCTGCTGGAAGTCTCCGGCGCCGCCGAGCGGATGGCCTATACCTTCGTGCGCTGGCTGGGCAACAAGCGCGAAGAATGGGCGATGATGGTGACCGGCTACATCGTCTCGGTGCCGATCTTCTGCGATTCGGCATTCGTCATCCTCAACCCGTTGGTCCGTGCGCTGGCGCGCAACAGCGGCAAATCGATGCTGACCCTGGGCATCGCCCTGGCCAGCGGCCTGATGCTGACCCACCATGCGGTTCCGCCGACGCCGGGGCCGCTGGGGATTGCCGGTATTTTCAATATCGACGTGGGGTTGATGATTTTCTGGGGCGTGGTGTTCACCATTCCCGGCACCTTCGTGCTGGTGGCCTACGCCCGTTTTATGGGCCCACGCATCGAGGCGATGATCGCTCAAAGCGGTCAGAAGCCGGTCGAACCCGCCACCGCCTACCGTGAAGTGCTCGAACGTGCCGATGCCCGCGAGGCCGAGCTGCCGCCACTGTGGCTGTCGATGCTGCCCATCGTGCTGCCCATCGTGCTGATCTTCGCCAATACCCTGGTCGTCGCCCTCGGCAAACTCAACGGTGACAGCACCCTGACCCAGAGCCTGTTCGGTCAGATCATCGCTTTTGTCGGCAACCCGGTCATTGCCGTCGGCCTCGGGGTGGTCGCGGCGCTTTATGGCCTGGTGCCACGGCGCCCGCGTGAAGAAGTCATCGCGCATATGGAAAAAGGCGTGGAAAGCGCCGGCATCATCCTGTTGGTCACCGGCGCCGGGGGCGCGTTGGGTGCCGTGCTGCGCGACAGCGGTGCGGGCCAGTACATGGGCGAATGGGTCGCCACCTTGCCGCTGCCGGCCGTGCTGATCCCCTTCGTGATCGCGTCCTTGGTGCGTTTGATCCAGGGCAGCGGCACCGTGGCAATGATCACCGGCGCCTCGATTTCCGCACCGATCCTGGCCTCGATTCCCGACGTTAACATGGTCTTCGCCGCTCAGGCGGCGGCCATTGGCTCGATGGTCTTTGGCTACTTCAACGACAGTTATTTCTGGGTAGTCAACCGCATGCTCGGGGTCACCAACGCCAAGCACCAGATGCTGACCTGGTCCGTTCCGACCACGATCGGCTGGTTCACTTCCCTGCTCACCCTGTTGTTCTTCAACGCCATTCTCGGATAACCAAGCCGGGCACCGGGGCAGGAACTGATAAATCCTGCCCAGGTTTACCCCTTGCTCTTAGCGCCTGCTCATTCACCCACAGCCGTTGCGCAAGAACGTCCGCCATATTTACTCAACAGCTTCAGCGTCGGGACCCGCCCTGTTCAACACCCTCCCGGTTTCGACGGGTGACACTCAAGCGCCCACCGGCCCTGCCGATAACCATTGGAACGACGGTGCCTCCAGACCTCGTCGCCTCTGCCGGTTGCATAGGGTAATTCTCAATGACTTTGCCGCTTAACCGCCTTCTGATGTGCTGCGTCCTGATGTTCCTGGCTGCAAGCGGATCCGTGCCAGACGCTGCAGCAGAGGCGTCGCTGCGCATCGTTACCGAAGAACTGCCGCCCTATAACATGACGCAGAACGGGCGAGTGACCGGTATGAGCACCGAGGTGGTCCAGGCGGTGCTCAAGGAGGTCGGCGTGGAGGCGTCCATTCAGCCCATGCCTTGGGCGCGGGCATACGAACTGGCGCTCAATGAAAGTAACGTGTTGATCTATTCGATCGCCCGAACGCCTGCGCGCGAAGCACTTTTCCAGTGGGTCGGGGCCATCGCCCCGACCCAGTGGTACCTATACTCGCTGGCTGAGCGCCCGGTAAAACTCAACTCACTGGAGGACGCGCACGGTCACCAGATTGCCACCGTCAATCAGGACGTGGGTGAGCAATACCTGGTGTCAGAGGGTTTCCGCATTGGTAAAGACCTTCAGTCGAGCAACAAGTACGAACACAACTACCGCAAGCTCAAGGTCGATCATGTGGAGCTATGGATTTCCAATGAGCTCAACGCGCTGTACCTGACCCGCCAGAATGGCGAAGACCCGGATAAAGTGCTGGTCCGCTCGCTGGCGCTTCCCGAATTGAGCAGTCAGGATGGCTTGAGCATGGCGTTCAGTCGCAAGACGCCGGCCGCGACGGTCGAGAGATTCCGCTCTGCCCTTGAGACCATCCGCCGCAATGGCGTTTACGATGCCATCATGCGCAAGTGGTTATGACATGGCCGACGATTTTCGGACTGTCCCCATCCACCCGCCAAACACCAGGACGTTCAGCTCGCTGGGACGGCGTCTGGTTTTGGCTACGCTGTTGTTCTGCCTGTGCTTCACCCTGGCGATGGTCACGCTGCGTACCTGGCAGGCCTGGGAAAACAATCTGGCGCAGATGAATTCGGAGCTGGTCCTGATCGACCAGGTGTTCCAGAACACCTTGGCCCATGCCATTTGGGAAATGGACCGTGAGTCGCTGGACAAACAGATCACCAGCGTCGCGAAGGCGGCGCCGGTGGGTCGAGTGGTGTTGAACATTCTGCGGCCAGGACAATCGCCTGAAATCATCGAGTTCAATCGCTATGTCACCGATACATCTGGTGCGGCGCCGGTGGTGCATCGCCAGCTCGTCGCACAGCCCTACATCGGTGCCAACGAAAAGGTCGGTGAACTGACCATCGAGGGCGATAACAACCTGCTTTGGGAGCGTCTCTGGGACGAAGCACGCAGCATCGTCATCACTCAGGTGATCCAGTCGTTGCTGCTGGCCGGCCTGGTCATGACCATGTTCAACCGCCTGGTGACCGTACACGTTGTCCATATCGCCCGGCATCTGGGAAAACTCTCACCACAAACACTCAGCGTCCATCTCAAGCTGCTACGTTCGGTCCAGCGCCAGGACGAGTTGAGTCTGCTCGAGTCCAAAGTCAATGCACTGCAAGACAACCTCCACGCCCACTTGGAGCGCCAGCGCTCGGATGAACTGGCCCTTGCAGCCAACCGCGACCAGTTGGCCGAACTGGTCGAGGCGCGCACCTCGGAACTCAAGACCGCCAACCAGGCCCTCGAAGCGCTGTCGCGTCACGATGCCTTGACGGGCTTGGCCAACCGTCGTTATTTCGATGAACTGAAGGAGGTCGAATTCCGCCGTGCGATCCGCCACAACACCCCGCTGGCCGTGCTGATGTGCGATGTCGACTTCTTCAAGATCTACAACGACACCTACGGCCATATCAAGGGGGACGAGTGCTTGAAACAGATCGCCGGGGCCCTGCGCAGTGTATTCGGCCGCTCCGGCGAACTGACTGCTCGCCTGGGGGGTGAGGAGTTCGTCGTGGTGTTGCCCAATATCAACGCCAGCCAGGCATGCGAGGCAGCCCAGCGGCTTCGTGAAAGCCTGGCTGAACTTGAACTGCCCCATGGCGGCTCAGCGGTTTCGCCCTTTGTCACCTTGAGCATCGGCGTCGCCGAACTGGACACCGAAACCATGGACCACTTCGATCAAGTGCTGCAACGCGCCGACCAGGCGTTGTACCGAGCCAAACGCCAGGGACGCAATTGCGTCGCTTTATAAAACCATCGTGTGCAGCGAGGTCTGTATGCACTACCGCCTGATGCTCTGCTCTTGCATGCTCCTGACCCTGATCAGCGTGAAAAGTCACGCCGAGGCGATCGAAGTCGTGACCGAAGACTCCTTATACGCCTACCTGCGTGAAGGCGAGCTCGTCGGGCCGGGTACTCGAATAGCCGACGAGACGTTGAAGGGCGCAGGGATCAGCGATTATCGTATGTTGCTGTACCCATGGGCACGCGCCTACGAAAAGGCCTTGCATGAACCCAATGTGATGATTTTCCCGCTTGATCGCACGCCGGCCCGTGAGCAGATGTTCAAGTGGGTGGGCGAAATACATCGGGCGACGACCAAGCTGTACAAGCTGCGTGAGCGTGACGGCATAGCCGTTGACCGCCTTGAAGATGCCAAGCAATACAGCATAGGCGTGGTACGCAATGACACCAAGCAGGTTTACCTGCAGCAGAAAGGCTTCACCCGCCTGGTGATATCGGTGGACAACCACGACAATTTTCAAAAACTGCTGAATCATCAAGTCCAGTTGCTGCCGATGCCCGAGAACACTGCGCGCCTGATGAGCAAAGATGCCCAGGTGGATTTCACATCATTGGAAGAGGTCTTTTCCCTTGATGAACAACCCCACAGAGTTCACATGGCCTTTAGCCTGAGCACGCCAGACGAGATCGTCACCAGGGCTCAACGGGCTTTCGCGCAGCTCAAGGCTTCAGGCGAAGTGGACCGGATCATGACTCAAGAGCGTTAGCGGGCGGGCGTAATACTGTACTTGTGCGCGGGGTGATTTGCTGACGCTGACCCTCCTATGGCAGGCTTGAGCCAGAGTTTTTTCCGCGGTTCACGCGGTCACTGCAAATCGGCAATGAGGCACCTCCCATGAGCAAAGCGCCCTATGTACCGCCCAGAGTCTGGAAAGATAACGCCGCCTCTGGCGGCCAGTTCGCCAACATCAACCGCCCTACCGCCGGGCCGACCCATGAAAAAGCATTGCCGGTGGGCGAACATCCGTTGCAACTTTATTCACTGGCCACGCCCAATGGCGTGAAGGTGACCATCCTCCTGGAAGAGCTGCTGGCGCTGGGGCATACAGGCGCGGAATATGACGCCTGGTTGATTCGCATCAACGAGGGCGACCAGTTCTCCAGTGGTTTTGTCCAGATCAACCCGAACTCAAAAATTCCGGCATTGCTCGATCGCAGCGTGGAGCCACCGATCCGGGTTTTCGAGTCCGGTTCGATCCTGCTGTACCTGGCGGAAAAATTCGGTGCCTTCCTGCCCACCGATCCAGCCGGGCGCACCGAAACCCTGAACTGGCTGTTTTGGCAGATGGGCGCGGCCCCCTACTTGGGCGGAGGCTTTGGCCATTTCTACGCATACGCGCCCGATAAGCTTGAATACCCCATCAATCGCTTCACCATGGAAACCAAACGCCAGCTCGACGTCCTGGATCGCCGTCTTGGCGAAAGCCGATACCTGGCCACAGACAGCTATACCATCGCTGATATCGCGGTCTGGCCTTGGTACGGTCAATTGGTTCGCGACAACGTGTACTCGGCTGCCGAGTTCCTGGCTGCCCACGAATATACCCATGTGCAACGCTGGGCCGAGGAGATTGCCAATCGGCCGGCGGTGATCCGTGGGCAACGAGTCAACCGCACGTGGGGCGATGAAGCGAGCCAGGTGCCGGAGCGGCATCGGGCTGAAGATCTGGGTTGAAATATTTGGACCTATCCTTCCCGGCCACTTATCCAACCTCGGGGGTCCTGCCTGACCGTCCAGACGGTCCAGATGTTCTGAATACCGTTCTGGACCGTCAGCCTGCTCAATAGGATGCGCATCAATCAGCCCTGGATCTGCCACATACTGATTCTGGGCGCCCCCGTCAGCTCATACCCAACCAGTTCGGCAGCCCCAGGGAGATGGCCGGGATGTAAGTGATCACGATCAGAAACCCCAGCAGCAGCATTAACCACGGCCAGGCGGCTTTGATCACCTCGACCAACGGCATGCCGGTGACCGCCGACGTGACGAACAGATTGAGTCCCACCGGCGGAGTGATCAGGCCGATCTCCATGTTCACCACCATGATGATGCCCAGGTGGATTGGGTCGATGCCCAGTTGCATGGCGATTGGAAAGAGGATCGGTGCCAGGATCAGGATGATCGCCGAGGGCTCCATGAAGGCACCGGCCACCAGCAGCACGATGTTCACCACCAGCAGGAACTGCCAAGGTTGCAGGCCCATTTCAATCACCAGGGCGGTGATCGTTTGCGGAATCTGTTCAGTCGTCAGTACATGGGCGAAGAGCATGGCGTTGGCGATGATGAACATCAGCATGATGGTCAGCTTGCCGGACTCCAGCAGCACCTTTGGGCACTCGCGCAGGCTCATGTCCTTGTACACGAACAATGCCACGAAACCGGCGTAGACCGCCGCCACCGCAGCCGCTTCGGTCGGGGTGAACATGCCCGAGTAAATGCCGCCGAGGATGATCACCATCAACAGCAGACCCCAGATCGCCTTGCGTGCGGTCCTGAGCAGCTCACCGAAGCTGGCACGCGGCAAGGACGGCAGGTTCATTTTACGAGCGACGATATAGATCGCCACCATCAGCGTCACACCCAGCAACAAGCCCGGCACGACGCCAGCCATGAACAGCTTGCCGACCGACTGCTCGGTCGCCGCGGCGTACACCACCATGACGATTGACGGAGGGATCAGAATGCCCAGCGTACCGGCGTTGCAGACGATGCCGGCGCCGAAGGCTTGCGGGTAACCTGAACGAACCATGCCTGCGATGGCAATCGAGCCAACTGCCGCGACGGTTGCCGGCGACGAGCCGGACAGCGCGGCAAACAGCATGCAGGCCATCACCGCGGAAATCGCCAGCCCACCACGGATATGGCCGACACAGGCGTTGGCAAAATCAATCAGGCGCTGGGCCACGCCACCGGTGGTCATGAACGCGCCAGACAGCAGAAAGAACGGAATCGCCAGCAGCGTGTAGTGCTCGCTGGTTTCAAACAGTTTGATCGCCAGCGAGCGCACCGAGTCAGGGCTGAACAGCATGATCGTGATCGAACCGGCCAAGCCCAGCGATGCCGCGATCGGCACGCCAATGAACATCAGCACGAACAGCAGGATAAAGAGGAACAGGATGGTCATTGCTTGGGTTCCTCGTGCTCAGTCAGTTTCATCGCTTCGGCGGCCTCATCGGCCAGGCCGAGACCGGTCTGCTGGTTGCGCAGGATACGCACGAAGATTTCCAGGAAACGGATAAATACCATGGCATAGCCAAGGGGTACGATCAGCGTGATCTGCCATTGCTGGATGCCGTAATGACCGAGGTCTTCGGCACCGATGCCCGCATCAAACAAGGTCAGCATCCAGTCAAAACTGGCCAGCGCGATGAGCCCGGCATAACCCAGGCAGCACAGGCAAGCGATCAGGCCGATAATGCGTTGCACTGGCTTGCGCGCCAGCTTGACCAGGGCGTCGACACCAATATGGCCGGCGGTGCGTACGCCATAAGCCAGGCCAAAGAAAATCAACCAGGCGAACAGCGCCTTGGTCAGGGCCACACTCCAGGTCATCGATTGGGCCAGCCCGAGAATGACGTCGCCAATGGCGAACAGGATCTGGCTACCACCCAGAAACTCGCCCGCGCTATAGAACAAGGTGTAAGCGTTGTTGAGGATGACGTACGCAAAGGTCACAAGCGTCATGGCCGCCAGAAGAAAGGCGATAACGCCCTCCTCCAGCCGACGCCAGAGGTGATCGAAAGCCAACATGGAAAACTCCGGGAGAAGCCTTCGGTCACCCCGAACGGGCGACCGATGCTGGGGAACTTCAGTTAGATTGGTTGGCCGCCTGGGCCGCTTCGATCAGTTCGGTACCGATCTGGGTTTCGAATGCTTTCCAGGCTGGACGCACGGCGTTGCGCCAGGCATCACGTTGCTGCGGGGTCAGGCTGATGATCTCGCTCTTGCCTGAATCGATGATGCCCTGCTTGGCCTTCTGATTGAGCGCCTCAGCCTGCTTGTTCACTTCGACAGTGACCTCATCGATGATCTGCTCCAACTCATTGCGCACATCTACCGGCAAGCCATTCCAGAACTTGGTGTTGGTGATCAGCAGGTAGTTACCGATGGCATGGTTGGACTCGGTCATGTACTTCTGCACTTCATAGTATTTCTGGGAGTAGATGTTCGACCAGGGGTTGTCCTGAGCATTCACCACGCCGGTCTGCAGGCCCTGGTAGATCTCGGCGAACGCCATCTTGCGCGGTACCGCGCGCAATGCACTGTATTGCGCAGCCTGCAGGTCAGACGGCTGCACGCGGAACTTCTGCCCGCGCGCATCACTTGGCTTGACCAGCGGCTTGTTAGCGGTCAACTGGCGCATGCCGTTGAGCCAGTAGGCCAGCCCGGTGATGCCCTTGGCTTCCATTGACCTGAGCAGCGCCTTGCCTTTGTCCGACTGTTGAAAGCGCTGCGCCGCCGCTACGTCGTCGAACAGGAACATCAAGTCGAACAACTGCAATTGCTTGGTGTACTGCTCCAGTTTCGAGGGTGCCGGCGCCAACATCTGCACCTCTCCCAGCAGCAACGCTTCCATCTCCTTGCCATCGCCGTACAACGACGAATTGGAGTAGACCTGCACGTCGACTTTACCCGGCAGGCGCTCCTCCACTAACTTCTTGAACATCAGGGCGCCCTGCCCCTTGGGCGTGCTGTCGGCGGTGATGTGGGAGAACTTGATCAGAATCGGCTCGGCGGCCTGGGCAGACAACGCACCGACCAGGGCAAAGCTGGCAAGCAGGCCGGTCAGGCCAAGACGCACGGATGGATACTTCATGGAGAGCTCCTATTGTTGTTGTTCGAGCGGTGGGGACGCATCCCCCCTCAGTCCGTTTGGACTCTACCCCCCGGCCCTACGCGACTGAAATTCATATTTGAACAATGCTGCCTTCGGCTTTCACGAAGGCTTATTCATGGACGCTTCCCTTTGCTCGCTGGTAATCAGATGCTCGAGCATCTGGCGTGCCGTCATCGACAGCGCTTCCAGGCTGCGTACGGCGATCTTCAACTCGCGACGCGCCCAGGGATCGTCCAGCGCAATGACCCGCACATCGAGCGCCGGCAAATAGGTCCGCACGGCAAGTTCCGGCAGGATGCCGATCCCCATGCCGGTGTGGATCATCCGGCAAATGGCCTCGAAGCTGCGCACCTGGATACGCAGGCGCAATGGCGTGCCCAAATGACGCGCAGCCTGCTGCAGCAGGCTGTGCAACGAGGCGTCCTGCTGCAGGCCGATAAAGTCGTAGCCGACGGCGTCGCGCAGGCTGATGCTGCTGCGCTCGGCCAGCGGATGCTCGCGTGGGGTGACCAGCACCAACCGATCGTGGCGGTAGCTGAACACCTGCACCTCGTCGGCAGGCACATGCCCGGCGAAAATACCGATATCGGTCAGCCCTTCGCGCACCGCACGGATGGCTTCGCTGCTGACCCGCTCTTCCAGATCGATTTTGACCTGCGGGTGCAACCGGGTAAAAGCGCTGAGGTCCTCGGGCAAAAACTCGATCACCGCCGAGGTGTTGGCGTGAATACGCACATGTCCCTTGACCCCCTCGCTGAACTCGCTGAGGTCGGCATTGAGCTGCGCAAGGTTGTCCATCACATTGCGAGCGTGATGCAGCAAGGCATGCCCGGCCGGGGTCAGTTCGACGCCCTTGGGCTGACGGTAGAGCAAGGCGATTCCCAGCTGGTTTTCCAGGTCACTGACCCGTTTGCTCACCGCCGCCAGGGCCAGGTGCTCGCGCTCGGCGGCCTTGGTCAGGCTGCGCTCATCAGCGATGGCGACGAACAGCTTGAGAGTGACGAAATCGATACGACGCATAGGCGCGGCCTCCTGTCAGTCGAATATCACGACGTGCAGCACGATAAAGAACAGTTTCAAGGTTCTCACAGGTGGTGCTTCGCAGGATACGAAGCCTGGCTTGGTCATTGATCAATTGTTCAGTCCATGGGCCTGAGCCATCCTGCCTGACAAAGAACAGCGCACGACCCAAAGGTGCAGACATGACAGAACAACACGTAAGCAGCATGGCGCTGCAGGGCCTGAAGGTCCTGGAAATGGGCCAACTGATCGCGGGCCCCTTCGCCAGCAAGATGCTCGGTGAGTTTGGTGCCCAGGTGATCAAGATCGAGCCGCCGGGTGTTGGTGATCCGCTGCGCAAGTGGCGCAAGCTCAAGGACGGCACCTCGCTCTGGTGGCATGTGCAGTCGCGCAACAAGCAGTCCCTGACCCTCAACCTGAAGGCGGCGGAAGGTCAGGACATTGTCCGCCGGCTGGTTGCCGAAGCCGATGTACTGGTCGAGAACTTTCGTCCCGGCACTCTGGAAGGTTGGGGCCTGGGCTGGGAGACGCTGTCGAAGATCAACCCACGCCTGATCATGCTGCGCATCTCCGGCTACGGGCAGACCGGCCCCTATCGCGATCGCCCCGGCTTCGGGGTCATCGGCGAGGCCATGGGCGGCCTGCGCCACCTCACCGGTTATCCGGGTCAGGCACCGGTGCGAGTCGGCATCAGCCTGGGCGATTCGTTGTCTTCACTGTATGGCGTCATCGGCGTGCTTCTCGCTTTGCAGGAACGCCAGAACAGCGGCATGGGCCAGTTCATTGACGTGGCGCTGTACGAATCGGTGTTTGCGATGATGGAAAGCCTGGTGCCGGAGTACGACGCCTGCGGTTATATTCGCGAGCCCGCCGGCAGTGCCCTGCCGGGCATCACTCCGTCCAACTCCTATCCCTGCGGCGACGGTCATTTCGTATTGATTGCCGGCAATGGCGACAGTATCTACAAACGATTGATGCAACTGATCGGTCGCCAGGATCTGGCCGACGACCCGCGCCTGGCGCAGAACGACGGACGTGGCGAACACGCCGAGCGCATCGATGCGGCCATCGCCGAGTGGACCCTGCAACACGACCGGGACCAGGTCCTGGAGGCACTGAATCAGGCGTTGGTGCCGGCCGGTTTCCCCTACACCGCCGCCGATATCGTCCAGGACCCGCACTACCTGGCGCGCCAGATGATCGAGACCGTGCAAACCAGCGCCGGCGCGCTGAAAGTGCCGGGTGTACTGCCCAAACTCAGCCGCACCCCGGGTCGTCTCGGCGCCGGCGGCCCAGGGCTGGGCGAGCACACCGACGACCTGCTGGCGGGCCTGGGCCTGAGCGGCGAACAGGTCCGCGGCTTGCGCGAGCGAGGCATCATCTGAACAAGGGCACGCCTGCAAAAAAGCCTGCGCCCGTCATCGATACCCGGAGAACCGCCCCATGAGCAAACGCCTGTATATCCAGGAAGTCGTCACCCGCGACGGCTTCCAGAGCGAAGCCCAATTCATCCCCAGCGAAGACAAGATCGCCCTGATCGATCGCCTGGCGCAAACCGGCCTGGCGAAAATCGAAGTCACCTCCTTCACCTCGCCCAAGGCGATTCCCAGCCTGCGCGATGCCGAAGAGGTGATGCGCGGCATCCGTCGAGTGCCAGGGGTGGAATACTGCGTGCTGGTGCCCAACGTGAAAGGCTGTGAGCGGGCATTGGCCTGCGAGGTTGACGAAATCAACCTGGTGATGTCGGCCAGCGACAGCCACGGCGTGGCCAACCTGCGCATGACTGCCGAACAATCGCTCGAGCAGTTCCGTCAGATCATTGCCGTCAGCCAGGGTAGCGGCGTGTTCATCAACGCCTCATTGTCGACCGCCTTCGGCTGCCCGTTCGAAGGCCAGGTAGCCGAAGCGCGGGTCCATGAGCTGATCCAACGCTTGCTGGATATCGGCGTGCAGGGCGTGACCTTGTGTGACACCACTGGCATGGCCGATCCGGCGCAGGTCGCACGCATCTGCCGTGAAGCCCTGGCGCGCTGGCCGAAAACCCAGTTTACCCTGCACTTTCACAACACCCGAGGCATGGGACTGGCCAATGCCCTGGCGGCACTGGACGCCGGTGTTGATCGTTTCGATGCCTCGCTCGGTGGACTGGGCGGCTGTCCCTATGCGCCCGGTGCCAGCGGAAATATTTGCAGTGAGGATCTGGTACACATGTTCCAACGCATGGGGCTGGACACCGGCGTCGACCTGGACAAATTACTGGCAGCGGCGGCCACCCTGCCGACGCTGGTCGGCCACCCGGTGCCAGGGGCAATCCTCAAGGCCGGCAAGTCCGACCGACGCTATGCAAAAGCTCAATAGAAACACAGCCGGTAGCCTTGGCCCGAGGCTACCGCGCCGATAGGAGAGCGCCTCACGGCGCCCTCCAGCATCCGCCAATATTGTTATTGCGTCCTGCACAGACCATTCAAATCTGCTGGCTTTATAGCCAGAGCCCCTGCCTTGTAAGCTCCATCTCGATCCCCATTGGCGACAAAACCCTTGAGTCATTGCGGATTATCGATCCGGTTTGAACGCGACGGTGTCCATCGCCAATCAGTGTCTTCAATGTCGCCACGGATCTTCTCTTCGCAGACTGGGAGTCAACAATGAAGCTACAGGTCAATGAACGCGAACTGGAAGTGGATGCGCCCGCCGATATGCCGCTGTTGTGGGTCATTCGAGATCTCATGAGCATGACCGGCACCAAGTTCGGTTGCGGGATGGGCCTATGCGGCGCCTGCACCGTGCATATCGACGGCTCGCCCCAGCGCAGTTGCATCACGCCGGTCGGCGCCCTGGCCGGTAAAAAAATCACCACCATCGAAGGGCTGTCAGCCGATATCAGCCATCCGGTTCAGCGTGCCTGGACCGAACTGGATGTCGTCCAGTGCGGCTATTGCCAGTCCGGCCAGATCATGTCCGCCGTTGCATTGCTGGCCAGCAACCCCGCCCCCACCGACGCCGACATCGATCAGGCCATGGCCGGGAATATATGTCGCTGCGGTACGTACCAGCGCATTCGTTTGGCAATCCACCGCGCCGCCGAATTGAGCAAGGCCTGACCCCATCCTCTCAGCCACCTTTCAGCCAGGGAGTGCTCTGCAATGAATGCCGTGATTGTCTCTTCTCGTCGCAGTTTTCTTAAGTCTGGTGCCGTGCTCGGCAGTGGCCTGATTGTCGGTTTCACGGTGCCTGCCGGTAGACGCCTGATGGCGCAAGACCTCGAGTCCTCCGAGTTCGCGCCCAATGCATTTCTGCGCATAGCACCGGATGACAGCATCACTATTATGCTGGCTCATTCCGAGATGGGTCAGGGGGTCTGGACCACCCTGACCCTGCTCATCGCCGAAGAACTGGACGCTGACTGGAACACACTCAAGGTCGAGCATGCGCCGGCCGCCGCCGTCTATGCCAGCCCTCAGCGTGGGTTTCAGGCCACCGTCGGCTCTTCCAGCATTCGTGATGAGTTCGAGCGTTATCGCAGGGCGGGCGCAATGGCTCGGGCGCTGTTGATCCAGGCGGCTGCCATTCGTCTTGGCCAGCCACCCAGCGCATTACGCACAGAACATGGAGAGGTCATCGCCGGCAATACCCGTCTGCGTTATGGCGAACTGGCCGAACAGGCCGCCACACTCCCGGTGCCGGATCCAGCGACACTGTCCCTGAAAGATCCGGCTGCATGGACGCTGATCGGCAAGGGCGCCTTACGGCTGGACTCGCCAGAAAAGATCAGCGGTCGCGCGAAGTATGGCATCGACATCCAGTTCGACGGATTGCTCTGCGCCGTGGTTGCACGGGCGCCGACGCTCGGCGGCAGCGTCCGCACCTTCGATGCGACGCAGGCCAAGGCGCTGCCTGGCGTACGCCATGTGGTTCAGGTCCCCAGCGGCATTGCAGTCGTCGCTGATCATTACTGGGCAGCCAAGCGCGGGCGCGATGCGCTGCAAGTGCAGTGGGAGGCTGCAAGCGGCAGCGTCATCCTCGACAGCGACCAGCAACGTCAGGATTTAACCGCGCTGACCCACACACGGGGTCAAGTCGTCACGCAACGCGGCGAGGTGGACCACGCACAGAAGACTGCGGGCAAGGTCATCGAGATGGCGTACACCGTGCCCTACCTCGCGCACGCTACAATGGAGCCACTCAACTGCACCGTGAAGCTCAGCGACGACGGCTGTGACATCTGGGTCGGCAGCCAGATGCAAACGTTCAATCAACGAACCGCCGCAAAGATCACCGGTCTTGCCCCTGAGCAAATCCGTATTCACACCACGTTCCTGGGCGGCGGTTTTGGCAGGCGGGCCCTGCAGGATTTCATTGCCGAAGCGGTGGAGGTCGCCAAGGCGGTGAATGTGCCGGTGAAAACCCTCTGGAGCCGCGAGGACGACATGCAGGGTGGTTACTACCGTTCAGCCTTCGCACAACACCTGCGCGTTGCCTTGGGGCCGGACGGGCGACCGCTAGCCTGGTCGCAAACCACGGCGGGTCAGTCGATCTTTCCGGAGGCGCCGGGCATTCACCCGACATCGGTCGAAGGCATGAGCGACTCGCCCTACATCATGCGCAGCCCGGCCTATCGGGTCGAAGCGCACTCCCCCCGCTCGAACATTCCCGTGTGGTATTGGCGCTCCGTGGGACACAGCCACAACGCGTTCGTCATGGAGAGCGCGGTGGATGAACTGGCACACGCCGCCGGACAGGACCCACTGGCGTATCGGCGCCTGCTGCTTGAATCGGACCCACGGCACCTGGGCGTGTTGAACCTTGCTGCCGAACGCTTCGGTTGGGGGCGCACGCCAGCGCCGGGACGCGGTCACGGCCTCGCCGTGCATCAATCATTTGGCAGCTATTGTGCTCAGGCGGTGGAGGTTTCCATCGAAGCTGGGAATATCCGCGTTCATCGCGTGGTGTGCGCGATCGACTGCGGCATCCCGGTCAACCCTGACAACATCAAGGCACAGATGGAAAGCGCTATTGTCTTCGGTCTCAGCGCAGCGTTGTTCGGGCAGATGAGCATCAAGGAAGGCCGTATCCAACAGTCCAACTTTCACGATTACCGGGTACTGCGCATCAACGAAATGCCGCAGATCGAGGCGCATGTGCTGCCCAGCACCGAGAGCCCTGGCGGTGTGGGTGAACCCGCAACGCCCCCTATCGCTGCGGCGGTGGCCAACGCTGTCTTCGCGCTGACGGGGCAACGCTTGCGTGAACTGCCGTTGCGTCCATCGAGCAGTACATGAAGTGGATGACGTCAGGTCAGCGGGCCAAAGCGTTCGACATACAGGGCGCCCACCCACTCGACAAACACCTTGAGTCGCGGGGAGAGCTGGCGGTGATAGGGATACAACACCGAAACCGGGAGTCCGGGGCTGGGCCAATCGCCGAGGACCTCGACCAACTCACCTGACGCCAGGTATTGCTCCACGCGAAAGCGCGGCACCTGGATCAGTCCGCAGCCGTTCAACGCACAGCAGCAGTAAGACTCGGCATCATTCACTGAAATCCAGCCCCCCGGCTCCAGCTCGACCACTTGGCCGTCAATGACAAAGGTGAAGGGGTAGCGTATGTCGTGATTGCTGGCAAAGAAGCCCACGGCCTGGTGCTCAGCAAGCTGCTGTGGAAACGTCGGCGTGCCGTGTTCGGCCAGATAACCGGGGCTGGCACAGACGACTTCAGGCATCAACGCCAGTCGCTTGGCCACCAGCGAAGAATCACGCGGGTTACCTGCGCGTACCACGCAATCGACACCTTCGCTCACCAGGTCCACCAGCCGGTCACCGCTGCTGATAACCAGGTCGATTTCGGGGTAGCGCCGATGAAAATCCTGGATGTTCGGAAGGATGATCCGGGTCGCATGGGTCCCGTGCAAATCCAGACGCAAGGTGCCGCGCGGATTCGCCACGACGGTGCTGAGTGAAGACTCGGCGTCCTCCAGATCTGCGAGGACAGCCTTGCATCGTTCATAGAAGGCCTGGCCGTCGAGTGTCGGCCGCACCTGCCGGGTTGTACGCTCGAGCAGACGCGCACCGAGCTGCCGCTCCAGTTCCTTGATGGCCAGCGTCGCCGTAGCCCGCGGGATATTCAGACCATTGGCTGCACGAGTGAAACTGCCTTGCTCGATGATGCGGATGAACAGTTGCAAGGCATCGAATTTATCCATCGGGTGGCGCCCTTTTATTGCTGAGGGATGAACAGTCTTACCCGCGTTGCCTGACTAATCCATCCCTGCGAAGCAATCAGTATCACTTTTACGACGGCACAAGGTCCACCGTGCGCCGATTGTTTACGGGAGGTGAATTGTCATTGCAGTCACGTCGATTTATCCATCGGCAGGAAGACACCACACTGTCCTCGTCAACCTTTTGATAAAACGCCCCCAGGACATCATTCAGATGAAACCAACCTCTCATGCTCCCAACGCAGAACAGCCCTCGAAGCTGGTCATCCCGGCCCTGGGTATTTTTTATCAATGGGGCGAACCTCTCGCTTATGCGATGCTCAGGTTATGCCTGGGAATCATCATGGTGACCCATGGCTTGCCCAAGATATTGGGAACTTCACACGGCTCGATGGCGGACCCCATGGCGGGTTCGATTCACTTGATCGAAAACGTGCTGCATCTGCCATTCCCCGCGCTATTGGGCCTGTTCGTCGCCTGGCTTGAAGGCTTGGGTGGGTTGCTGCTGGCGCTAGGATTGGCCACCCGGCCATTGGCGGTGGCGATGGCCATACAGATGGCGTCGATCGCCTACATCCTTGGCCCGAACTGGCCCTGGATAGACCGTGGCATCGAATACCCGGTACTGATGGGCTTTCTTTTCACTTATATCGCCTTCAAGGGGGCCGGTCGTCACTCACTGGACCGGTTATGGGGCCGTGAATTCTGACGCCTGGTTATGTTTCAACGGCGCTGACGCCCACGCCCAGCGCCTGCTGCCGATTATCGGCACGCTGTCCCAGTTGCCATCCCAGATAGGCCCACAGCAGCGCGCAGCCAGCGCCAATCAGCGCCGCCAGGCCGGTGCCCTGCCCCAGCATGTCGAGCAGGCTCTTGGCCCAACCGCTCACCGCATCACCACCGCGATAAACCACGGTGTCGATGAAGTTCTTGGCCTTGTACTTACTTTCGGCATCCAAGGGGGCAAACAGCATTTCCCTACCCGGTCGGACGAATGCGTATTCACCGATTCGTCGCACGATCATCAATGCTGCAAGCAGCGCGAAACCAGGGGCCAGCGCAAGGCCCACGAACCCGATGCACATGAGCAGCGGCACGATCGCCAGTAACGCCCGCACCCCCAGCTTCGGCGCAATGCGCCCGGTGATGAACAACTGAGACACCAGGGCGCCTGCCTGCACGATGAAGTCAATGGTGCCGAAAACCCGGACCTGCGCTTCGCGACTCGGAAAATGTTCGGCCACCAGGCGAGCCTGTTCGAAGTAGAGAAAGGTGCTGACCGTCGCCAATAACACGACGAACCCGGCAATCCCTAGCAGGTAGGGTGACTTGAGTACCGCCGTCAAACCGCTGAACGGATTGCCCTGCAGTGGCTGCCCAGGGCTTTGCGTCGGTGCCGCACCAGGCCGACCAGCCCCGCCCTTTTCGCGCCAGCCCATCAGCGCCCGCTTCAATACAAACGTGACACCGAGCAACAGGGCCGCCAGAAACATCAACCCCGATGCGCCGATGGCATCAATGAGTGCCGCGCTCAGGGCCGGCCCCAGCAGGCCGCCGACGCTGGCGCCGGCAGCGATGAAGGCAAATAGACGCTTGGCCTGTTCACTGTCGAATACATCCGCCATCAGGCTCCAGGCCACGGACACCACGAACAGGTTATAAACCGATATCCACACGTAAAAAGTACGGGCCAGCCAGACGCTGTCCGATTGGAACTCGAACAGTTCAACGAACATCAGCAAGTTGATTCCGAAGAAGCCGTACACCCAATCGACCAGACGCAGGCGCGGGACCCGGGAACTGACCCAGGCAAACAACGGAACGGCCGCCAGCATCACCAGGAAAGTGGCAGTGAACAGCCATTGCAGGTTCTCCACGCCCGCCGCAATGCCCATCGATTCACGTATTGGGCGCAACATGAAATAGCCGGTGAAGAGGCAGAGAAACAACAAGAACCCGTACAGCGCCGGACGCAGCTCATCGTCATGGGCGTTAAGGGCGAGGCTCAGCCGATGCAAGTAGGAAGACGCACTCATGGAAACTCCTGAAAGGCGGCAACAGGCCAGAGTGGGCACGGAGCGGATTGCCGTGCCCAAGGTTTGATCAGCGGTAGGTGACGCCAGTCAGTCGCTCGGAGACGGTCCAGAGCCGTTCGGCATCCGCCTCATGGGTGGCGGACGGCGGCATCCTGGCGAAGCCCAGCGGGCCGCGTTTTTCCTCGTCGCCGGTCGGGCCGTAATAGGCACCGCCAACCGCCTCAGGCGCGGTGGCGGCATACAGCGTGGGCAGCGCCCCCTGTGCGGCTGAATGGTATTCGTCGCGATCCTTGGCCCATCGCTGGCCGAACTCGCTGTTCAGACCCGGACCACGCGCGACCAACTCAGTGACGGCGACGCCTGGATGCGCAGCGATACTGCGAATGTTCCAGCCCGCGTCTTCGCTGCGCTGCTGCAAGGCAAAAGTCCAGTGCAGGATCGCCAGTTTGGACTGCGCGTAGGCGACCAAAGGCTGGTACTGCTGCTCGGCCTGCAGGTCGTCGAAGTTCATGGCTCCACGAGCGGCGGCGATGCTGGAAAGGCTCACCACGCGGGCGTCCTGGCTTTGACGTAACAACGGCACCAGCAGGCCGGTCAGCGCGAAGTGCCCCAGGTAGTTGGTCGCCAACTGGAGCTCGAAGCCGTCCGCGGAGGTGCCCCGCTCAGGAGGCGCCATGACGGCGGCATTGTTGATCAACACATCCAGGCGCGGCAGTCTCTGATTGAGACGCTGGGCCAGGCTGCGTACCGATGAAAGATTGGCCAGATCCACGGCCTCGAACTGCACCTTGGCGTCGGGTACGGACTTTTTGATTTGCGCGATGGCCTGCGCGCCACGCTCCGGGTTGCGCGCAGCAATGATGACGTCGGCGCCGGCCCGCGCCAGTGCCAGTGCGTCCTCGTACCCCATGCCGCTCGTGCCGCCGGTGATCAGGACAATTCGACCTTTCTGGGACGGCATGTCGCGGGTCGACCAGTCCGGTTTCGGCGCGGCGCGACTGGACGCATCGATACTGACCGCGCTTAGCAGCACGGCACCAACGGTCAGTGTTCGAGCCAGTTTTACCAGTCGGCTCAAGGTATTCGAAAGGCCAGTTTCGGTTGCTGCAATTCTGATGCGCATGGTTGAGCTCTCTGTTTGGATGAAGAACCGGTACCGCAGAACGGTCACTGGAGCACGCACACCTCAGACTGCTTCAGAAAGCTGACGCGCTCGGTGACTCCTTGCGTATTCACGTAGGTCATCTTTGCGCGCACGACCTCGCACACCCGCGACTTCGGTTCTTCAATGCGGATGACCCTGGCGATGTCCAGCGGCATGCCATATTCGTAGGCAGGCACATCCGCTTTCTCTTCGGCAAACAGCGGCAAACCGCTCAGAGTGGTGAATGCCAGAAGACTGGCGATCGACACGTTTCGAATGTTCATAGTGGACTCCACGACTGTCCTTACCGGGATGGTCGTAGCACTCTAGGGAGGGGAGCCTGACGTCAAGGTGACTGCTGACTGACAGGAAGATGTCAAACGCCGGCGAGCCACGCCGGCCATCGGGTGATGGCGACTAGCGGGCTGCCTGGCTGGTCAGGGAAAATCCAAAGGTATTGAAGCCATTTTTGCTGTGGGCGAACACACGTCCACCGTGCATGGACGCTACTGCGCGCACAATGGACAGGCCCAGGCCATGGTGCGCGTCGCTTCGCGCCCGGGCGACATCGGCGCGATAGAAGCGCTCGAACAAGTGCTGCAGGTGCACGTCGTCAATGGGCTCACCGGCATTGGAAACGCTCACCCTGGCCTGCACGCCATGGCGTTCCAGGCCTACAGTGATGGTGCTCTGCGGCACCGCGTATCGCGCCGCGTTCTGCAGCAGATTGGCCAAAGAACGGTGAAAAAGGCGTCGGTCGATGCATACGCGCATGTCGCCGTTGATCACCACGTGCAGCTGTTTGTCGTGCAAGACGGGCTCCAGGTATTCCACCGTCTTTGACGCCTCCTCGTAGAGCGAGACATCACTGAGCTCGGTTGCACGCTGCCCGCTTTCAGCACCTGCCAGGAACAGCATGTCATTGACGATGGTGCCCATGCGTTCAAGCTCTTCCAGATTCGATTGCAGCAGATCCTGAAGCTCAGCCACATCACGCCCGTGCGCCAACGCGACCTGGGTCTGCCCGATCAGATTGGTCAGCGGTGTTCGCAACTCATGGGCCACATTGGCGTTGAACCCTTCGAGCTGGCACCAGGCGGCCTCCTGGCGAGCCAGGGCGCCGTTGAACGACACCGCCAACTCCTGCAATTCGCCAGGCAGCGACTCGGTGTCCAGTCGCTGCTTCGAATCCCCCGGCGGCAGGCTGTTGGCCTGACGGCTCAGCCGCCTGACCGGCCCCAGGCCGAAACGCGCGATCCAGTAACCCAGCAGCGCGACCAGTACGACGCCCAGCGCCGAAGTCAGGATCAGTGTCCTGGTGAAATGGTCCAGGGTCTTCATGAATGGCGTTGAATCGAGCCCCACGATAAAGCGCAACTCCGGGCGATTACCCATGGCGGAGATGGTCTTGACTTGCAGCACCATGGGACGATGCCGGTCGGGTATCGCCATGCTGAAGAATCCATCCGGGCGCTTGGACCAATCCTGGCCGTCCGGCATCGCCCCGCCATAGCTGTAGGCCGGGTCGTCAACCAGGACCCAATAACGCACCCGCTCATCCGTGGGCGTCAGGCCATCCAGCTTTTCACGCAAGCCGACCCAAAACGCCGGCGAATCGTATTTTGCGAGCACGGGATCAAGTACGGAATGGCGCAGGATCAACTCGTTTTGCATCTGATCTTCGAGCGATGTCTTCAAGGAACAGCGCAGCAGCGTCGCGCTGATCGCGGTGATCGCGGTGATCAGCATGACCGAAAGCGCAAACATCAGGGCGAGCCGCTTGGCTATTGATCCTTTCATCATGGCGTACCATTTTGTCTGCCATCGGCTTCACGGCTTTCCAGTACATAGCCCATGCCACGGACGGTATGCAGCAGCTTGCGTGGATAAGGCGCATCCACTTTAGCTCGCACACGCTTGATCGCAACTTCGACCACGTTGGCATCACTGTCGAAATTCATGTCCCAGACCTGCTCGGCAATCATCAGTTTGGAAAGGATCTCTCCCTGGTGCCGCGCCAGAAGGCTCAACAGACAGAACTCCTTGGCCGTCAGGTCCAGCCGCAGCCCGGCCCTGGTCACCTTTCGCGCTTGCAGGTCGACCTCCAGGTCGTCGATGCGCAGATGGGTCAGGTCAGCCGTGTCCGCGGTGCGACGACGGATCAATGCCTGGACGCGCGCGACCAGCTCGGCAAAGGAAAAGGGTTTGCCGAGGTAGTCATCAGCGCCCTCTCGCAGGCCCCTTACGCGATCATCCACCGTCCCCCTGGCCGACAACATGATGACCGGGGTTTTCTTCTGCTGGCGCAAGCCCTCCAGTACGCCATAACCGTCCTTGCCCGGTAACATGACATCCAGGATCACGACGTCATATTCCATTTCCAGCGCGTAGTGCAGCCCATCGATGCCGTTACTCGCCACATCAACAATGTAGCCGAGCTCACTCAGGCCACGATGCACATAGGAGGACGTCTTTTCTTCGTCCTCGACGATGAGCAAGCGCATCAGGTAATTCCTCTCGAGAAGCGGGACAACCAGGCAAACACAGGGGCCCAGGTTTGCATTATTTTTGCACAGGACCGGCAAGGTAGCCTGTAGGTACCACCCGCCAGTCTAGACAATCAAGGTGTCCGCAAACTGACCGCTTCCTGACATTCTTGTCAGAATAGCCTGACAAGCATGCTCAAAGGGCTGCGCAGGTGGCCCGTTCGGATCCCTTGGGTGTGTGTGGGCGGATCCACCGCTGGACATCATCCAGGCAGGTAAACACCACCGGTACCACCAGCAGGCTCAGCAACGTCGAAGTCACCAGCCCCCCCAGCACCACGATGGCCATTGGCGCCCGAAAACCCGGATCGGCGCCCCAGCCTAGCGCGATCGGCATCATGCCCGCCCCCATTGCCACCGTCGTCATGATGATGGGCCGGACCCGCTTGCTGCAGGCGTCGATGATCGCGTCCCAGCGATCCAGGCCATGGTGGCGGCGCGCCAGAATGATGTAGTCGATCAGCAGGATCGAGTTCTTCGTCGCAATCCCCATCAGCATGATCAGGCCGATCATCGATGGCATCGACAGCGCCGACTGGCTGGCGAAAAGCGCCAGGATCGCACCGGGAACGCAGAGCACGAGTGCGACGAGGACCGTCAGCGGTTGCACGAAATCCTTGAGCAACAACACCAGCACCATGTAGATGCACAACACGCCCGTCAGCATGGCGATACCGAAACCCGAGGCAAGCTCGCCCATTGCTTCGGCATCCCCCCTGGATGTCTGCACAACACCCGGCGGCAGGTCCCGCAAACTCGGCAGCGAAAGCACAGCCTGCTCGATGTCACCCAGCGGTTGGCCGTTCGTCTCGATTTCGAAATTGATGTTGCGCATGCGGTCGTAACGCACAATTTGCGCCGAGCCACTCCCGACTTCGAGGGTCGCGACGCTTTCCAACGGTACCGGGCCACGAGCGCCGGTTACCGGCAGACGCTTGAGTAGCTCGATGTCCTGACGAGCGGCAGCGGACAGGCGCACGACAATCGGCACTTGCCGCTCGCTGAAATTGAGCTTGGCCAGCTCCTGGTCATAGTCGCCAAGCGTGGCAACACGCAGCGTGTCAGCGATGTCCGCCGATGTCACGCCAAGGTCGGCCGCGCGCGCAAAGTCGGGCCGCACGATCAGTTCGGGACGTACCAGGCTGGCGTTCGAGGTGACCGCGCCAATCTGCGGGAGGGTACGCAACTCCCGCTCCACCTTCTGCGCGTGTCGGGCGAGCGCCGGACCCTCCTCGCCGGCGAGAACAAGCTGGTAGCTTTCCGACTCGTCCATTGCGACCTTGACACGCGCGCCGGGAAGGATGGCGAGTGCCTCACGCAGCTGGTTTTCGATCTGCTGCTTGCTCAGCCCGGGTCGGTCATTGCGGTGCGTCAGTTCAAGGGTCAAGACGGCCGTACGAACATTGGCGCCGGAACTGTCGGATTGCTCGGTCGGGTCGGCCGCAGCATTGCCAGCGCCGATGGCGGTATAAACCTTCTTCACATGCCGGTTTTGCTCGGCAATTCCTCGTGCCCGTTCGGCAAGCAGCAGCGTGTCATTCAGCTTGCTGCCGGGGGCGAGCGTCAGCGTCACTTGCGTGTGCCAGTCGTCGTCGGGTGGAATGAAGGTGCTCGGCAGCAATGGTGCAAGCAGCAGCGCGCCGACAAAAAACAGCGCCGCGGTGGCGAGCGTCAATACGCGATGGCCCAGGCACCAACGTACCCAGCACAGATACACGCTCACCCATCGTGACTTCTGGTGGGGTGGGTGCTTCGGTGTACGGAGCAGGTAGGCCGACATCATCGGCGTCAGCAGGCGAGCCACCACCAGGGAGAAGAACACAGCGGTCGCCGCCGTCCAGCCGAATTGAACGAAGAACTGACCGACAGTGCCGCTCATAAATGCGGTGGGCAGGAACACAGCGATGAGCGTGAACGTCGTGGCAATCACCGCCAACCCGATTTCGTCGGCAGCGTCCATGGCGGCCTGATAGGGTTTCTTACCCATCTGCAGATGGCGTCCGATGTTCTCGACTTCGACGATGGCATCGTCCACCAGAACGCCGATCACCAACGACAGTGACAGCAGCGTTACGGTGTTGAGGGTGAACCCCATCCAGTGCATCACGGCGAATGTCGGTATCGCCGAGAGAGGCAAAGCGACGGCCGAAACGAACGTCGCCCGCCAGTCCCGCAGAAACAGGAACACCACCAGCACCGCAAGCGCTGCCCCCTCGTAGAGCAAATGCAACGACCCGTCGTAGTTCTCGATCACCGGATCGACCCAGTTGAACGCCTGAGCAATGACGATACCGGGATGTCGGGCAATGAGCGTATCGAGCGCTGCGCGTACCCCTTTGTCGACGTCCACTTCACCGGCCCCTCTTGCACGGGCGATTTCAAAACCGACCACCGGCTTGCCGTTCAGCAGCGCCGCCGAGCGCGGTTCGGCGACGGTATCGGAGACAGTACCGACCTGGTCGAGCCGAATGCGCCGGCCATCGCTCAACGTGATCTCAAGCGCGGCAACCTCTTGCGCCGACTGCACGGTGGCGATGGTGCGCACTGTCTGCTCGACATCGCCCAGCTCGACCCTGCCGCCCGATACCTCTTGCTGGACGCGGCGCAGTTGACGAGAGATGTCCAAGGCCGAGGTGTTCAGGGCCAGAAGGCGAACCGGGTCCAGATCGATGCGTATTTCCCGGGTTACACCACCGACACGTGTGACTGCACCGACCCCGGGAACCGCCAGCAAGGTTTTGCTGAGGGTGTTGTCAACGAACCACGACAGTGACTCAGCCTCCATGTGGCTCGCGGAAACTGTGTAAGTCAGGATCGGAGAACTGACAAAGTCGACTTTTCTGATCACCGGGTCGCGCAAATCGGCCGGGAGATCGGCCCGTACCCGTGAAACCGCGTCGCGCACGTCATCGAGCGCTTCCTGCAGCGGTTTCTCCAGGCGAAACTCGACCGTGACTTGCGCATTGCCATCCGTCAACGTGCTCTGAATGTGCTTGACGCCCTGCACCGTCGCCAGGGAGTCCTCGATCCTGCGGACGACATCATTCTCCAGTTGTACGGGCGAAGCCCCTGGCAGCTCGACCGAGACGGTGACCATGGGAAAATCGATGTCGGGGAAGTTCTGGACCTTCATCGCCCGAAAACCCATCAGGCCTGCAAATGTCAGCAAGATAAACAACAGGATTGACGGCGTCGGATTGCGAATCGCCCACGACGATACATTAAGCCTCATGGCGCGCTCCGGCTCACTTCGCTGACGACAACCGAGCCGGAACCGGACGCTGCTCGCGCCGGCTCCACGGCGGGCGGTTCCTGGACGACCCGGACCAGATCGCCATCGCTGAGAAAGCCAACGCCGGCCACGACCACCTGGGCCGTCGCATCGATCCCGCCGCTGATTGCGATGCGATCCCCGGCACGCGGCCCCACCGTCACCCGTTTCTGGACAACCCTGGATGTCGGCCCTACTTGCAATACATAACTGAAACCGTCGCGTTGCAACACGGCACTCTGCGGTAACGTCAACAGGCGCGCCACGCCAACTTCAAAATCGCCCTGAGCAAACATGCCGGCACGCGCCGCGCCGTCCGCAGGCAGGTCGACGAACACCAAGCCGTTGCGGGTTTGCATATCGACCATGGGCGCGACCCTTCGCAGCGTGCCTTCGACTGGCGCGCCGCTGGCGAGGGTCACCCGTGCAGGCTGACCCGGCTTGAGTTTCACCAGCTCAGATGCCGCGACTTCTGCGCGCCACTCAAGTCGCGCGTTACGAATCAGACGAAACAGCTCTTCACCGGCAGGCAGTACGGCGCCAACCGTTGCGCTGCGGGCCGAAATCACGCCGTCGTCGGGCGCCAACACCCGAGTCTGGGCGAGGCGCAGGTGCTGCACCCTCTCCACCGCCCTGCTCGCTTTGAGTCGCGCGTGAGCCGTACGCTCTGCCGTCACGTACTGGTGAATCTGCTGGGCCGACAGCGCGCCGTCGGCTTGCAGCTCCCGGGCACGCTGGGCGTTGGCGGCGGCTTCAGCGAGTGTCGCACGCGCTTCGGCGGTCGCGGCGCGACTTTGCGACAGCTCGGCGGCCACCGTGTCAGATGCGAACACGGCGAGCACCTCGCCCCGCCGAACCAGGTCGCCGACATTCACTTTGACCTCGGCCAGTCGCAGACCATCCGCCTCGGTCCCGACACTGGCTTCCTGCCAAGCCATGATGTTGCCGTTTGCGCGGACCCGGATCGGTAGCATGGCCGGCTGGAGCGTCGTGACGGTCACCGTGAGCGCCGGCCTGGGCGACGCTTGCCCCTTACCGCGGTCGTGCGCCTCATTCGTGGGCCAGACTGCCAGCGCTGTCATCGCGCCAATGATTGAGCAAAGCGTCGTCACGACAATCAGTAACGTGTGCCGTGTTTTTCTTTTCATGGAGATCGAATTCCTGCGCAAGGTATCGCTGATCGCAACGCTCGCGGGGTGCTGGTCGGCGCGTCGCGCGCTGAGGCGTCACACTCCCATTTGGCGTGGTTGCCTCGGGGTGCCCACTATCGGATAGGGAACCTTTCGCGACTCTTACCAGGAAGAAAATCGATGCCGGTCGATGGGTAAGTGTCCAGTAAGAAGAACTTTTCGACGATAGGGTCGTTTTCATCCTATTGATCTGGAGAACCCCATGCATTGCACGCCCCTGTTTACCTCTACAGCTTCAAGTGCAACCCGGTTGAGCGCCACCTCGTCAGCCCTGGTGCTCGGTCTGTGCTCATCCATGGCCGCCCTCGCTGCTGAGTCCGCCAACGCCGAGTCGACTTCATCCTGGGGCCTTGGCATGGGGGCGGTCAGCAGCCAGCAACCGTACAAGGGCGTCGACCGTGAAAGCCAGGCCATACCGCTGATCTACTTTGAAAATGACTACGTGCGAGTATTTGGCCCTACCGCCGAGATCAAGCTGCCGGGTTTTACGATCAACGACTCCCAGCAACTGGATCTGAGCATCGTCGGTGAATACGACTTCAGTGGTTATGACGACGACGATGCCCGGTTCCTTGATGGCATGAGCGACCGTAAAGGTGGCTTCTGGGCGGGCGCCAAGGTCCAGTGGCGCAACCCTCTGGCCGATGTCAGCGCCCAGTGGCTGGCGGACGTATCGGGCAACAGCAAGGGCCAGCGCTTCACCCTGGGTCTGGAGAGATCCTGGCAATGGGGTGAACACCTCACGCTCACGCCACGAATGGCGGCGATATGGCAGGACCAGAAGTACGTTGATTATTATTTTGGCGTTCGCGAAAGTGAAGCTCGCATCGATCGAGCGGCCTATGATGGGAAATCCGGTCTCAGTACCGAACTTGGCGTTCGTGGAAACTATATGTTCGATGACCATCACTCCGTATTCCTTGACCTCAAGGCCACGAGCCTCGCCGATGAGATCAAGGACAGCCCGCTGGTAGACCGATCTACCGAAAACAGCGTGCTCTTCGGCTACCTGTACCGCTTCTGATGAGCCGCATTCTGTTGGTCGAAGACCACGAACGATTGGCGCATCTGGTGTGCAAAGGCCTGGCGAGCGCCGGCATCGCCGTCGACGTAGTCAATCGCATCGATGGCGCGTGGGCGGCTATCGGGCGGGTCCCGTACCAGGCGCTGATTCTTGATCGAGGGTTACCGGACGGCGACGGGCTCGTGTTGCTGCAGCGGTTGCGCAACGCCGGGCTTGGCGTGCCCTGCCTTGTCCTTACGGCGCGCGACGCGCTGCATGACCGTGTCGCAGGCCTTGATGCTGGGGCAGATGACTATTTGCCCAAGCCGTTCGCCATGGATGAGATGGTCGCGCGCGTGCGGGCCTTGCTAAGGCGTCCCGTGGACTGTCGTCCACTGGCGCCGAGTCATGGTGACCTGAGCCTGCAACCCGATATCGGCGTCATGAGCTGTGCCAGTCAAAGCATCCCTCTCGCGCCGGCGGAAATGCAGATCATGTTGTTGCTTTTGCGCAAGCCAGGGGAAATCGTGCGTCGCACCGCGATAGAAGCGGCAGGCTGGGGCTTGAGCGAAGCCGTCACGCCTAACGCACTGGATGTGGCGCTTCACCGGATCCGCCGCAAGCTGCTTGCCATTGGCTCCCGCCATCGAATTGTCAACCTCAGAGGTCTCGGATATGCCCTTCGTCAAGAGGACGTGGCGCAATAGCATCAGCTTCAAGGTGCTGCTCGCCTACATTGTCGGCGTGGGGTTGAGCATCCTGCTGATTGCATTGGGAGTGCTCGCACTCGTCACGTCAAAGAGCGATATTTTATTGACCACGGACGTCGCCGAACGCACCCATGAACTGGCCAGCAAGCTCCAGTTCGATGCCACTGGCCGGCCCATCGGATTCGACAGCAGTGAGGGTGACCGAGTCTGGACCTTCGACAGTCTGGGGCGGGAAATCGGCCTCCGCGTGCTGGATTCAACGGGCAATGTGGCCCTGACCTCCACCGAAGCGACGTTTTGGTCTTCCGTTGCAACGAATCCGCCATTGGAACAGCCGAGATTCAAATTCGAGCGTGAAGGCATCGTCATGTACGCCGCCACCGCGCCTGTCGAGCATCAAGGCAAGACCTGGTATCTACAGTTCGCCGCCAGCGAAAGGCTAATGGATTTGCTCCATGGGGGATTTGCCTGGCCATTCATGGGGGCCGGGATCGCGCTGTTCAGCCTGGTGCTGCTGTTCGTCTTCGGCGCCTGCGCTTACTTCACACTGGGCTACACCCTCAAACCCTTGCGTGAAGTGTCGGAGTCAGCGGCTGCCATCTCCCCTCGCTCCCTGCACTCCCGGTTGCAGGTAAAAACCGTGCCGTCCGAGGTCGAGCCGCTGGTCACCAGCTTCAATCAAGCGCTAGCGCGCCTGGAGCAGGGCTATCGTGTCCAGCAGGAGTTTCTTGCAACCGCAGCGCACGAGTTGAAAACACCGCTGGCGCTGATTCGCGCACAAATCGAACTGATGCACGACCATCACGCGCGCAACGCCCTGCTCAACGACGTGGCGCATATGACCCGGCAAGTTCACCAACTGCTGCACCTTACCGAAGCCAGTGAAGCGCAGAACTACAGTTTGGCCACGGTGGAAATAGCCGATGTCGCCCGGGAAGCCTCCGGCTATCTGCAGCGTATGGCCGAGGCCGTCGACGTACGTCTCGTTCTGGTTGACGAGACTACTGACGGCGGCCAATGGCAGGCCGATCGGAGCGCGCTCTTCACGTTGCTCAAGAATCTGCTGGAAAATGCCATTCAACATGCCCCCCGAAGTACTGAGGTCAGGATGCACGTCAGCGCGGGCGCACTCAGGGTGCGCGATTGGGGACCCGGCGTTGATCGCGAGCAATTGCCGCACTTATTCACTCGCTTCTGGCGGGGGCCGCATCGCCGTGATCACGGCGCGGGGCTTGGCCTGACTATCTGCCAGGAAATTGCCCGGGCCCATGGCTGGACGCTGTCTGCAAAGCGAGCGGAGCCGGGCCTGCTGTTTGAGTTGTCTCGGCCGGAGCGGTTGGATGACCCTGCCCGGCTTTGAGTACCCGCGCTCGTGCGAATACCCCGCCGGGCTCGCCCCTCAGATAAACGCCAGGGCAGCCCGGGCATCCACGATCGCAGCCAGATGCTGTGCCAGCCTGGACGGCAAGTAGTCGAAAAAGAACCCCGCGCTTTGCAGCTTGTCGGCACGCAGGGGATCCGCTTCAGGCAATGCCCTGGAGACCCGTGCTGCCCGCGCCCAGGACAGGGCCAGCAGCGTTACGCCACACAACTGAAGGAAATCCCCTGCGATTCGATAGGGGTATTCGCTGTCTTCCCGCGTCCGTTCGACCACTTCCTCGACCACCGCAGCCAGGGTATTGCAAAGACTGTCCAGGGCTGCGGCGAACCTCTGGCACTCAACCCATTCGCCACCCAGCCTCGCCTCTTCGCGCATCTGCGCCAGCAGCAAGCCAAACGCCCGGCCGTGGTCGCCCAGGACCTTGCGCAGCAGCAGGTCATTGGCCTGAATTTCGTTGCTGCCCTCATAGATCATCGCAATGCGACTGTCGCGCAAGGTCTGCTCAATGGCGAACTCGGCGACGTAACCGCAACCGCCGAACACTTGCAAGGAGCTGCTGGCTTGGCGAAAACCCTGCTCGGTAAAGAACGCCTTGATGATCGGCGTCAACAGGTGCGCCAGTTGACTGGCATGCTGCCGGGTCTGTAGCTCCACGGCATGCTCGGCCTGATCCAGCAAATGGGCGGCCCAATAGCCGATGGCTCGCATGCCTTGGCTGGCAGTGCGCAACTCCAGCAACACCCGGCGCATGGCCGGATGATAATGAATCGGGTCGGCAGCCTGCGCCTCCACCCCTTCGGGTCTCAGCGGTGCGCGCATCTGCAACCGCTCGGCGGCATATTTCCTTGCGTTCTGCCACGCCGCCTCGGCATGCCCCAAGCCTTGCAGCCCGACATGCAGGCGCGCCGAATTCATCATCACGAACATCGCCGCCAGGCCCTGATTGGCTTCGCCGATCAACCAGCCTTGAGCGCCATCGAACACCAGGGAACAGGTGGCACTTCCCTTGATACCCATCTTGTGTTCCAGGCCGTCGCAGCGCACACCGTTGGCCTGGCCATCGTCCAGTCGTTTGGGCACCAGGAACAGTGAGATGCCACGACTGCCCGACGGCGCATCTGGCAAGCGCGCCAACACCAGGTGCAGGATATTTTCCGTAAGGTCGTGCTCGCCGCCGGAGATAAACAGCTTGTTACCCTGCAGGCGATAGCTGCCATCTTCGCCAGGCTCGGCGCGACAGCGTAGCAGGCCGACATCACTGCCTGCCTGGGGCTCGGTCAAACACATGGTAGGCAGGGTTTGGCCACTGACGATCTCGGGCAGATACCGTTCCTGCAGCCAAGGTGCGCCATGGCTCTTGAGGCACAGGTATGCACCGTAGACGATGCCGGTGTACATGGCCCAGGCATGGTTGCTGGCATAGAGCATCTCTTGCAGCGCGGCATCGAGCAATTGCGGCAACCCCTGTCCACCCAGCGCCTCGCCACAAGCCAGCGCAGGCCAGCCACCGTCGACGTAAGCCTGATAGGCACTGGCAAAACCGTCCGGGGTACTGACCTGGCCTGCCTTCCAACGGCAGCCCTGGCGATCGCCGCTGCTGTTCAACGGCGCCAGCACGTTCTGACTGAAGCGGCCCGCCTCCTCCAGCACCTGCATCGCCAGCGGCAGATCAAGCGCTTCGAACGCCTGACAGCGACGCCATGTAGCGGGCGCCTGCAACCAGTGTTCGAACACAAATTGCATATCGCGCAGAGGTGCCTGGTAGCTCCACATAAATAACCTCGTCAGGGGTATAAAACGGACCACCCACCACTCAAGGCGGGCATAAACTCAGGCGTGGTACGCCGGATTCTCGATCAACAACCCCATGCCCTGGCCACCGCCTACACAAGCCGCGGCTATCCCGTAGCGCAGATTGTGCTGGCGCAACTGCCTGGCCAAGGTCATGACCAACCGCAAGCCGGTAGCCGCCAGTGGATGCCCGACGGCCAAAGAGCCACCCTGGACGTTGAGCCGGGTCTGATCCAGCTCCAACTCCTGCGCGACCGCCAGTACCTGGGCCGCCTGGGCTTCGTTGATCTCGAAACGACCAATGTCATCAAGACTCAATCCACTGCGTTGCAGCAACAGACGGATCGCGGGTGCCGGGCCAATGCCCATGAACTCAGGCGCCACACCGACCACCGCGCTGGCCAGCAAACGAGCCAGGGGCACACGCGTGCAGGCTGAGCCCCGTCCTACCAGGGCCGCCGCCGCGCCATCGACGACTGCGCAGCTGTTACCGGCGGTTTGTACGCCACCCACATGCAACGCCCGCAGGCGCGACAGAGCCGAGAAGTCAGTGGGTCGTGGATGGCTGTCCTGGGTGACGATACCGGTGCCACGCGGCAGCTTGATGCCCCTTGGCTGATAGCCTTCCAGTTCAAACACCTGGTTATCAATGGGTACGATCTCCTCACACCATGCGCCTGCGCGCTGTGCCTGCAAGGCTCGCTGATGACTGTCGCAGGCATAACGGTCCACCGCCTCGCGACACAGATCATAGCGTCGCGCCAGGTTGTCGGCGGTGGCGATCATGTCCAACCCGGGGGCCGGGTCGTACAGGGCTTCCCAGAGAAAATCCTTGAATTGCACCCCGCCACCGAGACGAAACCCGTCCCGGTGTGTGTAGGCGGCAATCGGATTGCGTGACATCGATTCACTGGCCACGCATAAGGCTAACTGAACGTCATCGCGCAACTGTCCAGCAGACTGGCGCAACAGCTCAAAGCCGGTGGCGCAGATGCGCTGCACCCCCAGCGCAGGAACCGTTTGCGCCACGCCGCTGTACAACCCGATGTGCCGTGGCAACAAATAGGCGTCAAAGCTGGCTTGGGCCATGGAGCCAGCCAGCACGCTGTCTACGGCCAGAGGATCGATGCCGGCCCGGGCCAGCACCTCACGACCGACCTTGATCCCAAGATCGATAGGCGAAACCTGGGCCAGGGCCCCACCAAGATCAACCCAGGGGGTGCGCACCGCATCGAAAATCGCCACATCGGCAAAGGCGCAATATTGCCCTGCACTGCTCACGCCCTGAGTTCCATGGCTTTTGCTCTCTCTTTGCGCACTTGAAGGTGAGCAAAAAACTAACCGGTCATTTTAGTTATGTCAATTAACCATTATCAAAATTAACTAAATCTGTATCTGGTCAGCGGGAGAGAAATCCTCGAGTAATTCAATGAAGGATTGTCGCAACCAGCGGTTGGCCGGGTCATGATGGAAACGCGTATGCCAGTAAAGGTGAATGTCGTATCCGCAAATATCCCATGGCAGCGGCACCAGGCGCACATCGGTGATGTCGGCAAACCTGCGTCCGACTGCCAAGGGTACAGTGGCGATCATGTCGGACTCGGCCACCAGAAACGGTACGCCCATAAACCGTGGCAGGCTGAAACGCACTCGACGGGTGATGCCGCGGCTCGCCAGCTCACGATCCAGCCCACTCATTCCACGCCCGTCAGGCTGGACCGCGACATGTAATGCACTCTGATACTGCTCGGCGCTCATGCTGTCACCGATGGTCGGATGATCGCGACGAACGATGCAGACAAACGAATGGCGATACAACGCACGATGCCGGATCGAGGTATTGAGCAAGCGTGGAAAATAGCCGATTGCCGCGTCCACCTCGCCGGCATCCAGCCCCTCCTCCAACTGCTCCGAGGACAACGCCAGGGTACGAATTCTTAATTGCGGCGCTTTACTGTCGAGCATTCGCATCAATCGGGGCAAGAACACCATCTCACCGATATCCGACATGCACAGCACCAACTGGCGCTCGGAGTGTTCGGCAACGAAACCGGTGGAGGGCAACACCTCGCTGCTGACCATCTCCAGGATCCGTTGCACCGGCTCGGCGATCTGCAGGGCTCTGGCCGTAGGTTGCATGCCACGTGCAGTGCGAATGAACAATGGGTCATCGAACAGCGTGCGCAACTTGGCCAAGGCGAAGCTCATGGCAGGCTGGCTGAGCCCCATGAGATCACCGGCCAGGGTCACGCTTTGCTTTTTGCGCAGCGCATCGAAGACTTTCAGCAGGTTGAGATCGACGTCCTTGATATCCATATTTTGGATTTTATCTATAAGTAAAATAAGGTTTTCGGATTCTAGGTCGAAGCCTAGACTCGGTACAAGATCGTTAAGGTAATTAACCGAATCGACATCTAATAAAAACAACGGAGCGAATCATGCCCAAGAAGCTACGCAGTAATTTCCCCTACGGATCCTACTTGTGGGCTGTGCGTGCCGCCCAGTGGCGCGCCTTGGGAATTGAGGAAAGCGAGCTGGAAAAACCGAAAATCGCCATCGTGAACTCGTCGTCGAACCTGGCGATTTGTTTCAGTCATCTGGATGGTATCGCTGCCAGCCTCAAGCAATCGATACGCGATGCCGGTGCGCTGCCCTTCGAAATTCGTACCGCCGCGCCCAGTGATTTCATCACCGGTGCCGGTGCGGGAGGCGCCTATATGCTCGCCGCCCGAGACCTCATCACCAACGATATTGAAGTAGCGGTTGAAGGCGCTCAGCTCGACGGCATGATCTGCCTGGCCTCTTGCGACAAAACAGTACCCGGCCAGTTGATGGCAGCCGCCCGGTTGAACATCCCGACGCTGATCGTTGTGTGCGGGTATCAGCCAAGCGGCGAATATAACGGCCGGCACGTCGATATCGAAGATGTATTCATCAGTTCCATGCACGTGGTCACCGGCAAATTGCCAGTCGAGGAACTGGCCGGCATGGCACGCAACGCCATCAAGGGGCCCGGGGTCTGTTCGGGCATGGGCACGGCCAACTCCATGCACCTGGTCTGTGAAGCCTTGGGCATGGCCTTGCCCGGCAGTTCCCCTATTGCAGCCAATAGCCCGCAGATGTTCGATTTCGTTCACCAGGCTGGCAAGCGCATCGTGGAAATGATCGAGGAAGATCTCAAGCCTCGCGACATCCTGACGCCTGCTGCCTTTGCCAACGCCGTTGCGACAATTCTCGCCGCGGGAGGCTCGGTCAACACCATCAAACATATGCAGGCGGTGGCGGCTGAAGGTGGCATTGACGTAGACGTGTACCAACTCTTCAGGGAACTGGGAAAAAAGATACCGGTGCTGGTCGGCGTACGACCAGTGGGCGAACACAGCATTGAGCAAATGGAAGCGGCAGGCGGTGGTCGCGGGCTGCTCAAGCGCCTTGAGCCTTTGCTGCACGGTGACGTGCTGACCGTCACCGGCAAAACCTTGACGCAAAACCTGTTGGGGGTAACCGTCAGCGACGACGAGGTGATCCGCCCGTTGCACACCCCCTTTGCCACCCAACCGGCCATCGTGATGCTGCGCGGCAACATTGCCCCGCAGGCAGGCATCGTCAAATACGGCATCGACCCGCGCAAGCCACGCCAGTTCAAGGGCCCCGCGATCTGCTTCGAGCGCTCCGCCGATGCCATCCAAGCGTTGCAGGACGGACGTATCCAGCCCGGCCATGTCGTGGTCATGCGTGGTGCCGGCGTACAGGGCGGTCCCGCCATGGGCGGTGGCGCCTCGAAGGTGGTGTTCGCCATTGACGGGGCCGGGCTGGGTGACCACGTGGCAATGCTGACCGACGGTCACCTTTCGGGGCTGGTGTGCAAAGGCCTGGTCGTGGCTGAGGTGGCTCCAGAAGCAGCCGTCGGCGGTCCTCTCGCACTGGTGGAGGACGGCGACATCATCGATATCGACCTGGATCTCAACACCCTTGACGCCAATATCAGCGAAACCCAAATGCAAGCCCGACGCGCCCGCTGGATACCTGCGGCCCCTCAGTTCGGTGGTGGCTGGCTGGATATATACCGCCACAATGTGTCCTCCATGGAACACGGTGCGGTGTTGATAAAGCCATTGGACATCACCCCGCCCGGGGAGCAACCGCAATGAAGTTGCGCGACGACGAAAAAGCCATGCTCGCTGGCGATCAAGGGCCGGCGGTGCAAAAAGCCATGGATTTGCTGGTGCGCTATGGCGAAGCCCTGGATGCGCAATGTCTGGTGGATACGCGAAATGTGGCCGGTACCATCGGAGCCACCACGCCCTTTCTGCGTCAGTACGCAGACCAAAATGGCGGCATGGATGCGGTGTTCAGCGAGTTCAACCTCGACAGCGCCGAATGGGTCAAGATTCCCCGGGTCAAGGTCCCGAGCAGCCACCTGCAGCAAGGCATCGACCCCCGGCACGCTGTACGCCAAGGCATCTCGCAAGACGTGGTCCGCATCTATGAAACAGGTCAGGCTTACAGCAGTGATCTGGGGGTACAACCCTTGAATACCTGTACGCCCTATCAGGTCGGCAACGTGCCGGTAAAGGGCGAACACTGCGCATGGATGGAATCCTCTGCGGTGATCTATATCAACTCGGTACTCGGTGCCCGCACCAATGCCGAAGGCCGGGAAAGCACGGGCGCGGCGATGCTGACCGGCAAGATCCCCTATTGGGGCCTGCACATCGAGGAGAACCGTCGCGGTACCCACCTGATCCAGCTGGACATAGAGGTAAGTACCACGGCTGACTGGGGGTTGCTCGGCTACTGGGTCGGTGAGCAGGTGCAGGACCGCATCCCGGTCATCCAGGGTTTGAGTCACCAGCCCAACCTGGCTCGCCTCAAGCATTTCGGGGCAGCGGCGGCTTCCAGTGGCGGGGTGGAAATGTATCACCTGGTTGGGGTGACACCTGAAGCCCAAACCAGCGAGCAGGCGTTTGGCGCGTCCCCGCCCCTGGCCACAATGCGCTTCGGCGAGGCCGAGCGGCGCTGGGCCTACGAGCAAGTCAATATCACCGCGCGTGATGACGAGATTGACTTCGTGATGCTCGGTTGCCCGCACTACAGCCTCGAACAACTCTGGGAGGTCTGCCAATTGCTGGAAGGCCAACGCCTGAGTCCGAATACCGAACTCTGGATATTTACGGCGGCGTCGATCAAACAGCTCGCCGATGTCGCCGGCTACACCCGCATCATCGAACAGGCCGGTGGGCATCTGATGACCGATACCTGCTCGGCCATTGGCAAGGTGGTTCCCACGGGCACACGGGTGGCGGCAGTCGATTCGGCCAAACAGGCGCACTACCTGCCTGCGATCATGGGTATCCAGACCTGGTTCGGCAGCACCGCCGATTGCGTTCAGGCCGCCATTGAGGGCCGTTGGAAAGGAGTATTGAGATGAGCACAACCTTCACCCTCACCGGCCGCAAGGTCGTAGGCGGCTGTTTCGAAGGCGAAGCACTGGTGACCCGGGACCGCATCTCCGGCTGGGGCGGCATCGACCCGCGCAGCGGCACCGTCATTGAGACCCGTCACGAACTCAAGGGCATCAGCTTCGCCGGCAAAGTGCTGGTGTTTCCCGGAGCCAAGGGCTCGTCCGGCTGGTCCTCGCAGTTCCATATCGCCCGTATCGCCGGCGTAGCCCCGGGCGCCATGTTGTTCAACGAAATGACCGCAAAAATGGGCCTTGGCGCCGTGGTCGTCCATGCGCCGGCCATGACCGACTTCACAGAGGATCCATTGAGCCGTATTCAAACCGGGGATTGGGTTCGCGTCGATGCCGACGCCGGGACCGTTGAAGTGACTCCGCGTCAACTGCAAACCGATCAGTTCATATCGCGACACCCGACCGGCCCGGAGCGAACGCGGGACCTGTCGTAACCGGAATCTGCCAGCCGCAACAACCGCTCCCGTGACCTTTGGTCATCGGGCTCGGGGTCGGCTGCCCTTTTTACATCTCAAAGGTAGTTTTATGGCTCATGTCATTCGCACGGTACGCCGTACCAGCGCCCCCACCGCTCAACGCTTGCAGGCCGACGTATGCATTGTCGGCGCGGGTATCTCCGGTATTTCCGCCGCTCTGGAGGCCGCAGCGCTCGGCAAACGCGTCGTGCTGTTCGATGCCCTGCCGATGCTCGGCGGCCAGGCGGTCGGCTCAATTATCGGGACGTTCTGCGGGTTGTTCTCCAATGGTCCGAACCGCCGGTTGCTGACCCACGGTATCGCCGACGACATCCTTCGTGACCTGGGCGCCTCGGGGGACTTGCATCAGGCCATTGGCCCCCTGACGACTGTTGTTTACTACGACGAAGTTGCCTTGGGCCGATGGATTGGCCAGAAAGTCCTCGACGCCGGGATCACCGTGGTGCTCGGTGCAGTGTTACGCGATGTAGTGCGCGAAGGTCCGCGGATCCGGGAAGTGGAACTGGCCACCCGCTACGGCGATGTGCGTGTCGCGGCCAACGGTTTTATCGACGCCAGCGGAGACGCGGCATTAGTCTGGAACGCCGGGCTTGCCTGTCGCGAGCCGGATACACCCATCTATGGCACCCAGATGTTCGTCCTTGAGCATATCAATGAAGCGTACTTGCCCACCCGCGCGCAATTCACCGAACGGGTCAAACAAAAGGCCAAAAGCTACGGTATCGAACGCGACGACGGACTGTTCTTTCAGTTCCCCGGGCGTGGCACCGCGGCCTTCAACATGACTCACATCGAAACGCCTCTGGATCCGGTGGCCGCTTCCCATGTCGCCATCGCCGGACGCCAGCAGGTGGACCTGGTGATCAACTTCCTTCAGTCGGAGTATCCCGAGGCCTACAGCAAGGCCAAGGTACGGGCATACGCGCTGCCAGGTATTCGCCAGACCCGCTGGATTGTCGGACATCATCATTTGACAACCGACGAAGTGCGGGCGGCGACGATATTTCCAGACGCGGTAGCCCGTACATCCTGGCCAGTGGAACTACACGGCAATACCAGTGGTTATCAGTGGGAGCCCTTTGGTGACGATCACATTCACAGTGTGCCGTTGCGCAGCATGCTTGCCGAGGGTAGCGATAACCTGGTCGTGGCCGGGCGCTGCATCGACGCTGACGCGGCCGCGCTGTCGAGTGTCCGGGTGATGGGCCCCTGTATCGCAATGGGGGCCGCTGCGGCCCATGCGCTGGACCTCGCGGGCCCCGATGGCAGGTTGAGTGACATACCCGCCCCGGCATTGCGCGAGCGGCTGGCGTTCAATCTGGAATAGTTCTGAAAGCAGTTCGACGCGCCCACCATTCAAACGGGGGGCGCCACTCCAACAAAAATAAAAAATGCAGTGGAGAACGCACATGTCACAGTCCCGCACCCTGGACGTAGCGGCGCTTATAGAAGGTCGCAAACTGTCACGCTTCAACTACGTGGTGATTCTGGTCTCGGTTCTGATCACCTTCCTCGATGGCTTCGATTTGCTGGTGCTGTCGCACACGGCCTCTTACATCGCCGATGAAGTCGGCCTGGACAAGATCCAGCTGGGCGAGATTTTCTCCATCGGCCTGCTGGGAATGATGCTCGGTGGATTCTTCTTCGGCTACCTGGGTGACCGAATCGGGCGGCGTCCCACCATTCTTCTTTCCACCTGCTCATTTGGGGTATTGACCTTACTGTTTGCCTTGGCCAACAGCTATGAGTCGCTGATGGTCCTGCGCTTTCTCAACGGCTTCGCCCTGGGCGCCATGTTGCCGTTGTGCTGGGCCTTGAACATTGAGTTCGTACCCAAGCGTTATCGCTCGACGGTGGTGACCATCATCATGGTCGGATTCAGTCTGGGCAGCGCGATGGCCGGCCCGATCACCGTCTGGCTGGCGCCGCATGTCGGTTGGCAGGGGGTGTTCGTGTTAGGTGGCGTACTGACCCTGGCCGCCAGCGTGCTGCTGTTTTTCACCCTGCCCGAATCGGTCCGGTTCCTGGCCAGCAAGCGTAAAGGCCCGGAAAAAATCACGGCAACGCTCAAGCGCATGGATTCGAGCCTGGATGTGCGACCTGGCGACCGCTTCGTCCTACTGGACGAGCCGGATCTGGGCCACAAGGAATTTCGGGTCAGCCAACTGTTTATCGGCCGCCTGAAATGGGTTACCCCGATGATCTGGCTGGGCTACTCCGCCAGTTCCATGGCCATGTACTTTCTCGCCTCGTGGAGCCCACTGGTCTATCAGTACGCAGGATTTGACCGCGCGACAGCTTCGTGGGTCAGCTCGATCGCCTCGTTCAGCGGCGCAATGGCGGGCTTGGCGATGATGCGTTTCGTCGATACCCGCGGCCCATATATGGTGATGATCTATCCGTTGCTGGCGTTGCCTTTCCTGCTGGTATTGGGCATCTCCGGCATGCAGGGCACCGCGTTCCTGATGCTGAGCCTGGTAGGGGCCGTGTTCGTCAAAGGCTCCCACTACGGCATCCTCAGTATCGCCGGGGTCTTCTACCCCAGCGCTATCCGCGCCAATGGTGCGGGCTGGGCCACCTCGATCGCCAAGATCGGTTCGATCCTTGGCCCATTGCTGGGCGCTTATGTACTGAACAGCGGAATGCCAGTGGTCAAGAGCTTCCTGGTCCTGGCCATCTGTCCGGCAATACTGGCCGCCTGTGCGTTCGCAATCGGTCACCTGACCCGCCACGACCTTGCGGTGGATCCATTGCCGGCACCGTCACAGACGTGACCGCCTGCCTCTGACCCACAAAACCTAGACCCATGCCTGCTGCGCCGCGTCGTCACCGACGCGGTCAGGCAAAACTCGCCCCGGATAATCTTCATCCCTCTCCTGAGAGCAATAAAAAAATGAACAGGAATCTACCCTTCTTCACCGCACTTGCACTCTTGTGTCACGGCAGCTACGCCCAGGCAGACTTTCTCAAGGACAGCAGCGCGACGTTGACCACGCGCAATTTCTATCTCAATCGCGACTTTCGCCAGAGTGGCGCGCCCCAGGCCAAGGCCGAAGAATGGACCCAAGGCTTCTTCGCCGAACTTCAGTCCGGCTACACCGAAGGTACCGTTGGATTTGGCCTCGATGCCTTGGGCGAACTGGGGATCAAGCTCGACTCGGGCCGAGGTCGACGGGGCACCGCACTGTTGCCCTACGGACCCGACAGCAACCAGCCAGTTGACGAGTACAGCGAACTGGGGCTGACGGCAAAAATGCGTCTGTCCCAGACCCGGCTCAAGGTAGGAACCCTGATGCCGATTCACCCGCTGGCGTATTACAGCGATACCCGACTACTGCCCTCGACCTTCACCGGCGCCTACCTGACGTCGAGCGAAGTCGAGAACTTGACCGTCACCGCAGCGAGGTTGACAGCGGCCAACGGCCGCGACTCTTCCAGTAATGACGACATCAGCTACGCCGGCCAGAGCAGCGATCATCTAGACCTGCTCGGCGGCGACTATACGCTGGGCAAGAACCTGACCCTGCGCTACCACCGAGGAGAGCTGCAGGACATCTACCGCCAGCACTTTTCCGGAGTGATTCACATACTGCCATTGGGAGAAGGCATGAGCCTGCGCTCCGACTTGCGCTACGTCGACAGTAGCGACACGGGCGCCGCAAAGGCCGGGAAGATCGACAACCGCAACTTCAATGGCATGTTCACCCTGACCGTCGGCGCCCAGCGATTCGCCGCGGCGTTTCAGCACCTGTCGGGAGACAGTGTGTATCCAGTGATCGACACCGGCACTCCGTATGTGGCGAACCTCGTCACCTATAACCCCTTCACCAAGGCCAACGAGAAATCCTGGCAACTGCGTTACGAATATGACTTCGCCGCGCTCGGCATACCAGGCCTGACGTTCATGACCCGATATGTGAAAGGCAGCGATATCCGCACCAGTACGGTAAACGACGGCAGTGAGTGGGAACGTGATACCGACCTGACCTACGTCTTCCAGAGCGGTGCACTGGAAGGCCTGAACCTGCGCTGGCGCAACGTCACGTACCGGTCCGGGGATGGCCTGACCCAGCAGCTCGATGAAAATCGCCTGATCGTCGGTTACACCTGGAAATTGTGGTGAGCCCGGCATACCGGAACACGCTCACTGGGGTCTTACTGTGTGGAGAGCAATCATGATTCCGTCACGCGCAATTGATGTCGCCGCCTTGATTGAGGGGCGCAAACTGTCGAGTTTCAACTATCTGATTATCTGTGTGTCGGTGCTGATCACCTTCCTTGATGGCTTTGACTTGCTGATGCTCTCCCATACCGCCGCCTACATGGCCGAGGAGATTGGCCTGGATAAACTGCAATTGGGCAACATCTTTTCCATCGGTTTGTTCGGCATGATGCTGGGTGGATTCTTTTTCGGTTATCTGGGTGACCGGATTGGCCGCCGCCCGACCATCATCCTGTCCACCAGCGCCTTTGGCCTGATGACCTTGCTGTTCACCTTGGCCGATAGTTACGCCTCGTTGCTGATCTTGCGCTTTCTCAATGGCTTTGCCTTGGGCGCCATGTTGCCACTTTGCTGGGCTTTGAATATCGAGTTTGTGCCCAAGCGCTACCGTGCAAGCGTGATCACCATCATCATGGTTGGCTTCAGCCTCGGCGGCGCGGTGGCCGGTCCCCTGACCGTGTGGATGGCGCCACACTACGGCTGGGCCAGCGTGTTTGCGCTGGGCGGCATCGCGACGTTGCTTTCCAGTGTGCTGTTGTTTTTCACCCTGCCAGAATCGGTGCGATTTCTGGTGAGCAAGCAAAGACGGCCGGAAACCGTGGCGCGGATCCTCAAGCGCCTGGATCCGGGCATCGATCTTCGCCCCGGGGATCGCTATTTTCTTGGCGATGAAATCGACATAGGCCACCAACCATTCCGTGTCGGGCAGTTGTTCATCGGCAAACTGAAATGGATCACGCCCATGATCTGGATTGGCTTCGGAGCAAGCTCCATGGCCATGTACTTTCTCGCGTCATGGAGCCCGCTGGTGTACCAGTACGCAGGCTTCGACCGGGCTACCGCGTCATGGGTGAGCTCCTTCGCGTCGTTCAGCGGCGCCATGGCCGGGCTCGTGTTGATGCGAGTGGTCGACACCCGGGGGCCCTACGCCGTAATGATATACCCCCTGCTGTCGTTACCCTTTTTGCTGGTCCTGGGCATCGGCGAACTGCAAGGTAATGCCTTTATTGCGCTGAGCCTGGTGGGCGCTATTTTCGTCAAGGGCAGCCACTACGGCATTACCAGTATCGCCGGGATTTTCTACCCCAGTGCCATTCGCGGCAACGGCGCCGGATGGGCAGCATCGATGGGTAAGATCGGCTCTGTATGCGGACCGTTACTCGGCGCCTATGTGCTCAACAGCGGCATGCCCGTGGTGAAGAGCTTCGCAGTACTGGCTCTGTGCCCTGCGGTACTTGGAGTGTGTGCCTATGTCGTGGCCCGCATTGATCGGCGCTCAACCGTGAACACCGAGCTTGTGACCACGTCGCAGCCCTAGAAAGACGGGTCGCCCGCCTTCCCCCACCCTCACCAATTCCCAACCATTTGCCACAACGATGCCCCCACCCCGGTAATGCTCTCCCCGGCAATCAACCCCGCCGCCGCGGTGATGGCAAAGCGTTCTGTAAGGCTCGGCCAGCGGCAGCTCACCAGCCAGGTGAGTACCGCGCCGAGGGCCATCATCAGCGACACCGAGGCCGGCAAGACGAACGCCAGGCCCAAAGCCGCCGTGCTGGGCAAGTAACGGGCCCGATGAGTGGGCAGTACGCTGTCGAGGATCCCCAACAGCACGCCGGCCACGGCACCGATGATGACCGCCCAACGAATGCTCGCTGACAGTGAGTCCAGACCCAGGGTCAGGGTTTGCGCCACGGCTTTCCAGGTGGCCACCGCCGGGGCTGGCCACTCTTGGGTGAGCAGCATCGATTGCGGGTCCGGGATCAGGGCCAGGTAGGCCAATACCCCAACGATGCTTCCGACGAAAATCCCCAGGGTCTGGGCGATCAACTGCTTGTGCGGTGTGGCGCCAATCGCCCGGCCCACCTTGAAGTCGTTCATCAAGTCCGTGCATTGACCCGCCGCACCGCCCGCGGTGTTGGCGCTCATCAAGTTGATCGGCACCTGTCCCGGGGCGACGATGCCAAAACTCAGCTGGGACAACTGCCCGATCGCACCGATGGGCGCAATGCCCGTGGCGCCGACCACCCTGGCCGCCACCGCCGCCAGGCAGATCGCCAAGGGAATGGTCAACAACGCCATCCAGGGGTTGATGCCAAACAACAGCGCTTGCAGGCTCACCACCAAAACGATTGCCACCAGGAAACCGGCGGCAGGTCCGGTCTTGGGCACCACCCAGGTCGCCCCGCCGCCCGCCTTGGTGGACGTGTGCAATGCCCACAAGCGAATCGCCAGGGAGGTCAGGGTCGAACATACCATCAGACTCACCCCCGGCCACAGTAACCACTCCACCAGCACCGCGAACTGCGGGCCGCTGCTGTCCGGCGGCAGTTGCACCAAGCCTTGCTCCAGCAGCCACGGCGCCAAGCCGCCCCATGCCAGCAAGGCGCCGAGCAGCAGGGTCAAGCCAACGCGAATCCCGATGATCCCGCCAAAACCTACCAACAACAGCGAAGGGTCAGCGGTAAACGTCAGGCGTTCCAACTGCGGGGTCGGCGACCAGCGCGGGAAAGCCCACATGAAGGTATCGACCCATTTGACCAGCCCGGACAGCAGCGCGGCGCTAAGCAATACCTTCAAGCGCTTCGCCGCTTCGTGGCCGTGGTTGTAGATATGCAGAAGGGTTTCCAGGGTCGCCATGCCCTCGGGGAATTTCAGCGCTTTGTCATTGAGCAGCGAGGGTCGCAGGTACCAGGCGATCCACACCCCCAGGAAGCTCACCGAGAACACCCAGGCGATCATCGGGACGACGTCCAACTGTTGACCGGTCAGCAAGGTGTAGGCCGGGATGGGCGCAACCAGCCCACCGGAAATGATTGACGCAGCGGCTGAGGCCACGGTCTGGTTGATGTTGCTTTCGTGCAGTGTCCAGGGCAGTTGCGCGTTGGAGCGCTTGGCCAGGCCTTGCCAGATGCCATAGCCGATCAGCAAGGCAATGATCGACATGTTGAACGACCAGCCGATCTTGAGGCCGGCGTACACATTGGAAGGCGTCAACAGGATACCGATCACGATTCCCGTACCGACCGCTCGCAGGCTGAGCTCACGTTCGACAGGGTAATCCAGGGCGATTGTTGGCGAGGTTGGGTGCATGCGAATTCCTTATCGGCAATGAGACAGCGCGATCACTCAACGCGGCGACTTAACAAGTGAGCGCTGCATTGGCGGAAGGTTCACATGACAGGGACAAGCCCTTGCAAGCGCTTAACGCTCATATCGAGGTTTTCCCGGGGCGGTTGCGGGCTCGACGAGGGATGTTTGCTTTGTGATTCTCCGTGTATCAGGCTCAAGCCAGCAGCTCGGTGATCCAGCGGGTTTGCACAGCGATGTCCTGTACCTTCTGCTCAGGTACGGCGTGCCGCGCCCGGGTGAAGTGAGTCAGGGTCCGCTGTTTGAGGCGCAGCATGCGCTGCCACTTGGCGAGGAACGCCGGGCTGCGGGCTCGCATCTGCAATGGTCCGAAGTACAGCTCCTGCGCGGTGTACGTCACCGGCCCGGCGCGCTCGGCGACGATGATTTCGTAGTAGAAGCGGTTTTCCCGCAGCACTTCTTCAAAGCAGATGCGATAACCATTTTCCATCAGCCATTGACGCAGTGGCTGCTCGCCGCCGTTGGGCTGCAGGATCAGCCGTTCCTGGCCGTTCAGGCGTGCCTTGCCGCCGGCGAGAATGTCGCGGATCGTCTCGCCGCCCATGCCGCACAGGCTGACTGCCGTGATCCCGTCTTCCGGCTCGATCGCCGCCAGGCCGTCGGCCAGGCGCACAATGACCTGCCGGGTAAAACCGTTCTCGCGCACAGTGCGTTCGGCCGAACGAAACGGGGTCAACGCCACCTCGCCAGCCACTGCCGCCGCAATCACACCACGGCGCATCAATGCCACCGGCAGGTAGCCGTGATCCGAGCCGATATCGGCCAGGCGCGCACCTGCCGGAACATGCGCGGCCACACGCTCCAGGCGCTGGGACAATGTCTGTTCGTTCAACTGCTGCTCCTGTTCATCATCCCTATCTGGATCAAGCCTGAGCCTCTACCGTCCCCTCTGACTCGGTCACTGGCGACAACGACAATGCAGTCATCAATACCCCGTGGCCGCTCAAAAATCATGTTCACATGGTACATAGATGCCACATGCAATCAAAATCGTTGAACGTGGGCCGGGGATCATCAAGCTCGACCCGGCCCAGCCTTGATTGGCCGCCGTTCAGAAGCGCCGGGTACTGAGCAGCTCATCGAGCACCCGCGTGGGGACACGAAACGGCACCGACATGTGATCCTCGCCCGGCTCGATCTGGAAATCGCTACGCAGCCCATACTGCGATAGCGCCTGCAGGCGTAACTGCAAGGCTCGGGCGTCCTGGATTTCCTGCACCATGTCGCGCTCGCCCAACAGCAACGTCAGGCTGCTGTGGGTCAGGTCCACTTGCCCGGCATGCGCCCGCTTTGTGAAGGCGCGCTCGGGCGCCAACAGGTAACGGTCGAGCCACCACAGGCTCGGGCTCACCGCCACAACATGCTGGAACAGCGCCGGACGGGTGAACAGCGCGTAGACGCCGAACATGCCACCGAAAGAATGCCCGACCAAACTGCGCTGGTCCTGATCGACCTTGAAGCGTTCGTTCACCCTCGGCATCAGGCGCTGTTCGATGAAATCGAGGAACAGATCCTGGCCACCTTGTGGTGGATTGTTGCGCGCCTGCGGCACGGGCGGTGATAGGTCGAAGGCGCGACGCACGAAATCCAGCGGCGTGTCGCTCGGGTAGCCAATGGCGACCAGAATCGAACCACGCAGCCGATCCTGCGCGCGCTTGGCGGCATGGAAAGCCGGGAAATAGGCGTTGCCGTCAAGCAGGTAGATCACCGGGTAACCGCCGGTGAAAGGCACATCACCTTCAGGCAGGCTGATCATGATGCGGTAATCACGCCCTTGCGCGCTTTTCATCATCCATTGCTCGGTGCCATCCAGTGTCACTGGCTCCGCATGGGCGAACGAGACACCCATCAGCAGCATGGCACTCAACCACTTGAACAAAATACCCATCATCGTCTCATTCCTCACCAGCGATAGCTCAGGCTGGTGACGACGCTGCGCGCCTCCCCCCGGTAGCAGTAACCTTCCTGGCAATTGATGTAGCGTTTGTCGGACAGGTTGCGACCATTCAACGCCAGGCGCACACCGTCCAGGCCGCCACCGAAGTCGTAATGCACACCGGCATCGACCAAGGTGTAATCCTCGTTTTTCACCGTGTTTGCCGCGTCACCGTAGTTGCTGCCGGTGTAGCGCGCACCGACGGACATGCCCAGGCCCATGGGCAGGCGGTAATCCAGCCAGAGCGACGCCAGATGACGGGGCACGTTCATCGGTTCCTTGCCTTCATTGCCGTCGTTGCTGCGAGTGACTTCGGGATCGTTGTAGCTATAGCTGGCCGTCATCTTCATGCGGTCGCTGAGGTCGGACACCGCCTCCAATTCCAGACCACGCGAGACCTGCTCTCCGGTCTGAATGCTGTTGAGGGGGTTCGACAGGTCACGGGTGCGTACATTGGTTTGTGTCAGGTGGTAGAGGGAGGCCGTCAGCAAGGTGCTGGAGCCCGGCGGCTGATATTTGAGGCCTACTTCGTACTGCTCGCCCTTGGTTGGTTTAAAGGGTTCACCACTGGCGTTCGTGCCACTCTCGGGCAGGAACGAGGTCGCGTAACTGGCGTAGGGCGCCAGGCCATTGTCGAACAGGTAGAGCGCACCGACCTGCCCCGTGGTCGCCGAATCGCGGGTCCTGCTGTTGACGTCGCTCAGGTTGTTCGTTCGACGCACCTTGACCCAGTCACGGCGAAGACCGGCCGACAAGCGCCATTGATTCAGTTCGATTTGATCCTGCACATAAACGCCGCTGCGATGCTCCAGCCCGTTTTCGTCCGCCAGCGGCGTCGTGGGCCGGTCGACGGGTTGGTGATAGTCCGGCGCGTCGCGGTCGATCGACGGCGCATCGCCCATGGCATACAGCAGCGATGTATCGATCCAGGCGTAGTCCATCCCGGTGACCAAGGTGTGTTGCAGGTCCCCGGTGGCAAAGCGGCTCACCAGGCGCGTATCGGTGGACAGTGACGACGTGTCCTCGTAAACCCCGATCGCCGAGCGGTTGAGGGTATGTCCATCGCCAGCGTCGCTGGGTTGAAGGTATTGGTTGGTGGTGTCCACCTGACCGTAGCGCAGGTTTTGTTGAACGCTGAAGGTATCGTTGAAAGCGTGTTCAAACTCATAGCCGAGCGTCCACTGCCGTTGCTCGAGCTTGTCGAAGTACTCATCACCCTGCCAGAAGTCGGTGAGGTGTTCGCCTTCCTGATACAGCATCGGCGACGCCCCTGTCTCGCGCTCCTGATACTGGGCCAGCAGCGTCAGGTGGGTGTCGGGGTCGATCTGCCAGCTCAGTGAAGGCGCCAGCAAGCGGGTATCGTTGTTCAACTGTTCGATATAGTTTTCGGCATCGCGGTACACACCCACCGTGCGAAACAACACATCTCCCGCCTCATCCAGACGCCCACCGACGTCGAACTGCGCCTGTTGGTGGTTGTAGTTGCCCGCCTGCACCTGTACTTCGTTTTTCGCCAGCAGACTCGGGCGCTTGCTCACCCGGTTGACCATGCCGCCCGGGCTGACCTGGCCGTACAGCACCGATGCCGGTCCCTTGAGCACCTCAATGCGCTCCAGGTTGTAGGCCTCGGTGGAGTACAACGACAACCATCCACTGCCCGGTTGGCGCAAGCCATCGAGAAAGTCGGCGCCGATGGTGGTCTCGAAACCACGGACACTGATCATGTCGAAACGCGGGTCCAGCCCCGAACTGCCGACCCGCACCCCCGAGCTGTAGGCCACCGCGTCTTCGACCCGGTCGACCTTTCGGTCGGCAATCTGCTCAGCCGTCACCACGCTGACGCTCTGGGCGGTTTCCAGGATTGGCTTATCGGTTTTGCTGGCCGTGCTGGCATTACTGGCGAAATAACCCTCCACCGGCGCAAAAGCACTTTGAACGGCGGACGCATTGATATTGGTGGGCTCAAGTTCATAGCGGGTGCCGGTCTTGCCTGGCAGCACCACGTAGCCGGACGAGGTCTTTTGCGCGACCAGGCCGCTGCCGGCCAGCAGCGTCGCCAGGCCTTGTTCCAGTGAGCCGCCGCCGGTCAGACCTGGACTGCTCAGGCCACGCACCGCTTCCGGGGAGTACGACAAGGTGATGCCGGCGCGCTCAGCGAAGATGCTGAGCGCTTGCTGCAACTGCCCGGCGGGTACACTCGGGGCCACCTGCTCAGCGATTGATGAAGCGGCCAGGACCGGCAGGCTTTGCGTGCCGACGAGCAAGGTCAACGCCAGGCAGACGGCGCCTGGCAAGGTTCGGGTCGGAAACGGCGCGATGGCACGCAGAGACAGTCTGGCAAGGAACATGACGGTATCCATTGAGGAAGTGATCATTCCTAACCGGACGAAGCGCAAAAGTCCGACAAACTATTTACACCAGCGGCCTGATGCGCACCCACCAGCGGGTGCGCTCGACGATCTGTACGGGCAACAAGTGGCTGATGTTGCGCAGCATGAGCGCAGGTTCATCGAGATGGAAAACCCCGGACAGGCGCAGGTCGGCCACCGCGCTGTCGCAGCCCAACCAACCCTGGCGGTAACGTCCGGCCTCGGCCAGAAAATCGACCAGCCGAATGTCGTTGACGATCAGCAGGCCACGGGCCCAGGCGAAAGGATCGAGCGGCCCGCGGCCCAACGCCGTCATCCGCGTCGCGGCAATGGCCATTGCATCACCGGCCCGCAAGTGGCGCTGCCCGAACGGTGTGGAAATCAATACCTCACCGCGCGCGACGTGAATCTCGCTATAGCCGTCTCGCTCCCGCAGCACCGCCCTCGCCTGCCGCCCCTCACACTCAGCAAAACGGCAACGCACACGCCAGTCGGCGCCATCGACCAATACCTCACCCGCACGCAACACCCATTCGTGGCCCTGCACGTCCACGGCACTCCCGGTATTGAGCGTCAGCTCGGCACCCGCGCCCAGGTCGAGCCGGCGACGCTCGCCAGTCGCCGTGGCGAAATCACTTCGCCAGGTGGCTGGCGCCGTCGTGGTCAGCAGCGTCGCACCGCCCGCAGCCAACCCCAGGCCGAGCAACTTCAGGGTGCGACGGCGACTCAGATCGGCCTCGGCCTGGCGCAGCAGAGGAATCGTGCGGGCAGCATCGGGCAACGGGCTGGCCTTGAACAATCCGCCGACCTGTTGCAAACGTTGCCAGGCCAGTTCATGACGGGGGTCATGGCGCCGCCAGTCGTTCAATTGCCTGTGCAGTTCGGCGTTGTTGGCATTGGCGCGCAATCGCATCTGCCATTCGATGGCCGTGCGTATGACGCCCTCCGGCAAGGCCTCGACGGCGCTCACTGTGGTGCCTCGAAGCACGCCTTGTAGCAATGCAACAGCGCGCTCGCTACGTGCCGCTCCACGGTACGGCTGGACACACCAAGCTGCCGGGCCACTTGTTCATGGCTCAGGTCACCGAGCTGATACAGCAAAAAGGCTTCACGCACTGCCGGCTTGAGACCGTCCAGCAACTGCGCAATACGCTCCAGGCATTGCAACGCCTCATGCCGAACCTCAGGGGATGGGTGACTCGCCTCGGGCATCTGCATCAGTGCGTCAAGGTACGCGCGCTCCAGCGCATCGCGCCGCCAGTGGTCGACTACCAGGCCACGGGCGATACGCACCAGCAATGCACGCGGAGCGCGAGCGCTGATCGGCTGGCCACGCACCAACAAACGCAAAAACGTGTCCTGCACCAGATCCGCCGCCTGCTGCGAACACCCCAACGAGCGCCGCAACCAACCCAGCAGCCAACCCCGATGGGTGCCGTACAAGTTATCGAGGGAAACGATCGAATCCGTTTCATGGAGCGACATGGAACGCCTCAGGCAGACAAACACGAAAAACGCCATGATTGAACATGACGGACGCGCGCACCTTAAACGCGAATTGTTCCCATTACAATCTTTTCGAGTGGACCGCTCAATGCTCTCGATCCTTGGTCAGGCAGCTATCCCCCATAGGAAATACCAACTTGAGCCATCCAAAACGCCAACCAATTGGCGCCGATAAAATAGAATCTGAACAAAGCTGAAAAAACGACATTTTTCCGACGATCGGCCCGGGCAAACCATTGCTGGGGATCTGAAAGCAGGCTCATCATCCGTCTGTCATAGCCAGCATTTTCAGGCCTGACGCAGAGGTATTAATCGCATCGCTCTACAGGAGCATTCAGGATGATGACTGTTTATTTTGTGGTTATGGCTATCTGCAGTGGCGTTGAAGGTTGTGTCGAAGAGCGAAAGCCGGGGCCGACTTATGCTTCCAGGGCTGTGTGCGTGGACTCCGCCAGGACGATGGCACCGCGCAAGGGCGTGAAATTCAAATGCCGCAGTGAACGCCTATGGGTGCCGGTCGAGGCGCGGGGCGTAGATCGGAACGAAAGCGTTGTCTCAACCGGCGCGCAAACCCAGCCTTAGCAGCATGAGCGGTGCATACTCAGCCACTCAACACGGCTTTAAGCAGCGGGTCATTCAGGTACGCGACATTCAATCTCGTCCATGGATTTATGCGCGACTGCTCCGGTGAAAAAATGTGGCCGGGCGCAATCATGAATCCCTTCGGCAGAAGTTGTCGGGTCAGCTCCCTGGCGTCGTCAATGTGGGCAAACCTGGCCCATAAATACAGACTTTGCTCCGGACGAAAGAATACCTCGGCGCCTATTTCATCGAGCATCTGCAAACCTGCCGCAGTGGCACTCTTGAGCCGCTCCTGAAGGCGGATTTGATGTCGCAGAAAATGCCCCTCCATCAGGATGACATCAATGGTTCGCTCACACAGCTCCGAGGTGCTGGTGTGCAAGAGCATTTTCAGATCACCCAGTTCATCGATGACGTCCTTGCTCCCCGCGATAAACCCCACCCTCAGCGCCGCAGAAACAGATTTGGAAAAACTGCCCACGTACAGTGAGCGGCTCAACTGATCCAGCGCAGACACCTTGATGGCCGACGCGGGTTTGAAATCTGCCAAAGCGTCGTCGTCCACCAGGATAAAGTTGTGCTCATGGGCTAACTGAACCAGTCGATGAGCCTTGCCGGGGGAAATATCGGAGCCCGTCGGATTGTGCCCAACCGATTGAAGGAAGAACAATTTCGGCTTGTGCAACAGAAGGTGCCGCTCCAGCACTTCCAGGTCCGGCCCGTCCGGCAATCGGGGCACGGATAACATCCGCGCCCCTTGCAGTTGCAGCTTGCCAAACAGCGGGTAATAACCTGGGTCCTCGACAAACACATGGTCTCCCGGGGCAATGAAGCGGCGGATGATCAGGTCCAGTGCGTGATTGGCCCCGTGGGTCGTTACGATTTGCCGAACACTGGCGGTAATCGAGTAGCTCGCCAGTTTTTGCACCAGGTGTTGACGGAGCGCAGCATTGCCCAGCCGGTTGCCGTAGCGAAAAAGCGTCGTGACCCCCATGCGCATGATCTGACGGGTGAACTTGTCCAATCGCAAATCCATCAGCCACTCTACGGGCGGAAAACCTTCCCCAAGCGGCGAGTGCCCCGGCTCACGGACAAATTGCTGGCGCATCAGCCAGATGGTGTCCATCGCCCGGGTAAAGGGCAGTGGTTCTTCCGGTTCGCTGCTGCTCGGGGCGCCTCGTGTCACGAAAAAACCCTGCCCGTGACGCGCCTCGACCAATCCTTGGGAGGCCAGCGACTCATAAGCGTTGATCACCGTATTTTTCGAATGACCAAACAAGCGCATGCACTCGCGCAGGGACGGCAAACGGTCACCCACTCGGTAGGTACCGTTGCCGATCTGCGTCACCAATGAGGCCGTCAGCTCTTGGGCAAGCGTCAGTCGCGCCATTGTACGAAGTCCTGGATGAATTATTCGCAGAGGGTACAGCTTAGGTACTGTCTGTCCAAACTGTACCTATTTTGCCAGGACACATGCGCATAGGGTGGCAGGCAGTCAAAAACAATAACTGCAACTGGATTCCTTCCATGAGTATCGATTCCCGCCTCCCGATGTTCCGCAGCCTGTCGCCCGCCGAACGCCTGAGCCACTTGCAACAGCTGCTTGCGCTTGCAGAAGAGGATGTTGCCCTGCTTCGCGATGCAGGCGCCCTGCCCCTGGAAATAGCCGATGGCATGATCGAGAACGTCATCGGAAAATTTGAGTTGCCTTACGCTGTGGCGAGCAACTTCCAGATCAACGGACGCGACGTGATCGTGCCGTTGGTCGTCGAGGAGCCTTCGGTGGTCGCCGCCGCCTCGTTCATGGCCAAACTGGCGCGCCAGGCCGGTGGTTTTCAGACCTCCAGCTCGCTGCCGCTGATGCGCGCACAAGTGCAGATCGTGGAAATCGACGATCCCTTCAATGCCCGCCTGAGTCTGTTGCGCCGCAAGGACGAAATCATCGAACTGGCCAACCGCAAGGACCAACTGCTGAACCAGTTAGGTGGGGGTTGCCGCGACATCGAAGTGCATACCTTCGCCCAGAGCCCACGCGGCCCCATGCTGGTCGCCCACCTTATCGTCGATGTACGCGACGCGATGGGGGCCAATACCGTGAACACGATGGCGGAAGCGGTGGCCCCGCTGATGGAGCAGATTACCGGCGGCAAGGTACGGTTGCGCATTCTGTCGAACCTCGCCGATCTGCGGCTTGCCCGAGCCCAGATCCGCATTGCTCCAGAACATCTCGCCACCAAGGCCTACAAGGGCGAGGACGTCATTGAAGGCATTCTCGATGCTTACAACTTTGCGGTCGTCGATCCCTATCGTGCAGCCACTCACAACAAGGGCATCATGAACGGCATCGACCCTCTGATCGTCGCCACCGGCAACGACTGGCGCGCGGTGGAAGCCGGGGCACACGCTTATGCCTGTCGCAATGGGCATTACGGTTCACTGACGACCTGGGAAAAAGATGGCAAAGGCCATCTGGTAGGAACATTGGAAATGCCGATGCCCGTCGGTCTGGTCGGCGGAGCGACCAAGACTCACCCGCTGGCTCAACTGTCGTTACGCATCCTGGGCGTGAAGAGCGCTCAGGAACTTGCCGAGATCGCCGTGGCGGTCGGCCTCGCGCAAAACCTGGGCGCGTTGCGCGCGCTGTCGACCGAAGGAATACAACGCGGGCACATGGCTTTGCATGCCCGCAATATTGCGCTTTCGGCGGGGGCCAGAGGCGATGAGGTCAATTGGCTGGTCGCGCAAATGGTCGAAGCCCGGGACGTGCGCTCGGACAAGGCGGCTGAACTGCTTGAGCAAAAACGCGCGCAGGAGTCGGGCTCGTAATAACGAACTCAACCACATCTCTTCACGTTCATAACAATAAAACCCCTCAGGGGCAGTGGGAGAATCCTTATGAAACCCGAATTATTTGAAGTATGGGGCGACACCGTTGACGGTCGTCACCTGATCTACTCCATAGGCATCGGTGCAGCCGTCAGCCTCGGCGCTTTTTTTATCGCCCAGCACCTGTTTGTCGGCTGGGTGGACTCCGCACAGATGGCCCGTGCCTACGCGATGCTGGTAGGCATTGTGGGCTGCCTGGCAGGTGGCACCATCAGTGCGCTGCTTTTCAAACCCAAGCGCAATGTCATAGAGCACCTGGCTGATCCGGCCTGGCGCGCAAAAATCCTGATCGAGTTGCAGAACGAGTACGGCCCACTGGGCAGCCTGGCTGACCTGCCGCCGGCGACAATCGCGGAACTGCGGGAAATGGATCTTTATGATCTGTTCGCCGACTACGAGAAAGGCCTGGTCGCTCCCGCAGAAAGCCCCGCTGCAACACCGTCCGTTGGCGTCGGTGCAGCCAGTGGTGCAGTCGGTGGCCATGGAGGTCAATCATGATGGTTCCACTGATGGATCAGATCCTCATGGCACTGGGCATGGGGATCCTGGGAGCGGTGATTTTTGCCGGGATCGGGCTCATCTCAGGAAGCGATGAAACCACTACCCTCGCCCCCTTGACCTTGCTGGTCGTCTTGTTGGGCGTGCCTGCCCCCGGCGTGCTGACATTCTTTCTGGCCGGCGCCGTAGCCAAACATATGACCCACGCCGTACCAACGGCGCTACTGGGTATTCCTGGCGACACCATGGCGACACCACTGATGCGCGAGGCCAACTTTCTGCGCAATTTGGGCGTGCCCCACATTGCCCTGCGCAAAATGATTTCCGGGGCGGTCATTGCCGCGCTGATCGCGGTGCCAATGGCCGTATTGTTCGCGCTGATGCTCGCGCCGTTCGGTGACATGATCAAGCAGGCTGCGCCTTGGGTGTTCCTGCTCGCGGCGGTGGCGATCGCGTGGTTCTCCAAAGGCCGTCTGGCGGCCGTGCTGACGCTGATCCCGTTCGTCATGATCATTGTTGGCCTGCAAACCATGACCGCGCAGTTCGGCGTCAAGCTCAGTGTCAGTTACTTTCTGGGCATCGCGATTGGCCCGTTGATCGCCGCACTGTTCTCAATGCTCGCGCCCGCTGAACGGGAAACCATGCGTCGCCAGCAAGTACGTACATTCTCCCTCTCGCCCGACGTAAAAAGCTGGGGCGGCTACTTTCCTAATCCGCTCAAGGTACTGGACAGCAAGCAGAGCATGTGGACGGCCATTACCGCCGTGATTTCCAGCGCGACCTTTGTGTTCAGCCCGGTGGCCATGACCGTGATCATGGGCGAGCTCGTCGGTTCGAGGGTCAAGCATGTCTACCATCGCCTGACCACGGTCATCACCGCTCGAAACGGGGTTACGGAGTCAACCTACCTGGCCGAAGCATTGATCCCGCTGATCGCCTTCGGCCTGCCCCTGAGCCCTGTCGCAGCGGGCCCGGCAGCGCCACTGTTCAACGCCCCGCCACGTTTTACCGTCGACGCGGCGACAGGCCAGGTGAATAACCTGCATTCACTGCTCAGCACCTGGGAGTTTTTTGGCTACGGCGTGTTGGCGGTGGTCGTCGCCATCCTGATCGCTTACCCCTTCACCATGAATTACGCCCACAGAGCGGCATCCTACGTGTCGCGCAAGATCAGTCACGAAGCGGTGATTTCAACCTTTGTTGGTCTGATCCTGGTGATCGGCATCTGGGAAGGTGGCCTGCTGGGGTTGCTGGTAATCGTCACCATCGGCCTGCTGGGCGGTTTCCTCTCACGCTTTTTGGGTTTCAACATCGGTGTGCAGTTCATGGGCTATTACACAGCCGTGCTGTCTGTTCCGGCCCTGGTTGCCCTGATGAATGCGTGATGTTTTTAACCTCAACAACAGTGTTCAGATAACGAACAACGGAGATGCGAATGAACCTGAAAATATCGGTACTGACGGCGGGTGCGATCATAGCCTTTTCGGTGTGCACGGCAGCGTTTTCCGCCACGAAAAGCCCACTGGTCGGGACATGGAAAATGATCAGCGCAACCCTTGAACGCCAGGGCACCCAATCGGATGCGTACGGCCCCAATCCACATGGATGGCTGGTGTTCACTGAAGAGTTGACGTTCGTCGAGGTGCTCACCGATCCACGAGTGCCCGCGTTTCGATCCAGCGTTCGGGGCGAAGGAACCGATGAGGAAAACCGGGCAGCGATGGCGGGGAGCATCGGTTTTTTCGGACGATATACCATCGACCAGAACGGCGAGTTCACCGGCAATACCGTCGAAGGATCGACGTTCCCCAATTGGGTAGGCGCGACACGGACTAAAGATGACCTGCAACTGAAAGTCGAGGGCAACCGGATGGTGGAAAACTTCCAGCGTCCCGATGGCACGAAGGTTCATATCATCTTTGAGCGGGTAAAGTAGCGGTACGTCGTGAGCAGCCCTGACCGGGGCGGTCAATTCAAGGTGAGCTGAGCAAAGCTCAGCTCACCCCATGGCTTACCAGATCGGCACCGTGTAGAGCACCAGGAAGCGGGTCTGGTTTTCATCACGAAATGCCGCGCCGGCCGGGAAGTCATTGCGATAGATCGACTTGCGCACCATCAGCCCGACATTCTTCAGCGGACCGCCCTGGATCACATACCCCAGTTCCATCTGGAATTCCCGCTCCTTGCGGTCATCGGCATTGAGCGCCGCCAGCGCGATGTTGTCACCGCGCACGTAACGCAGCCGGCTCTTCAGGCCGGGCACCCCGGCGGCGGCGAAGTCATAGTCGTAGATGGCCTGCCAGGTCCGTTCCTTGGCATTGAGAAAGTCCGAGCTCATGGTCAATTCGCTCATGCCCATCAACTCAGTGCCTGACACATAAGGCGTCGCCGTGTCGCCGCTGGCGTGCATGTAACCCAGGCTCAGGCGATGACCGCCAAAGCGATAGCCGAACAGCGCCGACAGGTTGCGATTGTCCACCTTGCCGGCCTTGGCGCTGCCATCTTCGTCGCTGAAAAAACTGCGCAGATCAGTGGTCAACGTGCCCTCGCCCACTTGCATGTTATGCAGCAAGGCCAGGGTGCTCTGCTGGTACAGGTCGGCCACTTCGGCGTGGTAGGCGCGCAGGCTAAGGTCTTTGTTTACCTGATAATCGCCACCGACATAGGCCATGTGCGATGAGGTGGCCGCACCGTTGAAACGCCCGTTCGGCGAAGCGATGCTCATCGGCTGGTAGTTGGTGGAGTCACGCCTGTTGATGCGATCGATGTAGCCGGTATTGAGCGTCAGCCCGTCGATGTCCTTGGAACTGAGCGTGGTGCCGCGAAAAGTCTGCGGCAGCAACCGCGACGGGCTGGCAAAGGCGAACGGCAGGAAGATCGACACATCGCCGGTCTTCACCGTGGTTTGGGCAAAACGCATCTTGGCAGTCATGGCCAGGCGCGAATATTCATCCGCCGCGCGCTGGTCGCTGCTGGACACCGGCAGCAATTCGGTGCCGCTGCGGTCCGGTGACGAGTCCAGCTTGACCCCAATCAATGCGCGAGCGTCCAGGCCGAAGCCGACAGTGCCCGGCGTAAAACCCGACTCCACATTCATGATCAAACCCTGAGCCCACTCCCGGGCCGCGGTTTTCGCCCCGTCGTCCTTGTAATCCCGATCCAGGTAGAAATTGCGCAAGGTCAACGTGCCGCGGCTATCGTCGATGAAGCCTTCCGACAGCACTGGAGTGGCAATCGCACATAAGCCCAACAGGAGCAAGCCGCGTGCGCAAAAAGGTAAGGTTGAGGTCGTCGCAAGGACGCCCCGGGGTGAATTCGCCATGTCCGATGTCCACTTATTGTTGTTGTTTTTTGAACGTGATCGCCAGGTATAGCGTCGCGATCTCAGGCCAGAGAGTGGGAAAAGCCGGAGGCGCCGTCAATCCATAACGACCGATAATCGAACATTAATATTCGTATCTATTTTCAATTAATCTCAAAAAACACATGACATCACATTGATTTAAATAGCTTTATAGCGATTAATTCAGACATTTTCCGTGAGCGTTCATTTTTTAGTTATATTTGTTAATCTTAATTGTGGCTTGGTATTGCTGGATGCGAGCAAGCCTGCATGCGCCCGTCAGCACACTCACAAAAACAATAAAGAGGTTTGCCATGGACACTCCATCACGTCGCACGACGCTGACCATTGCCCTGTGTTTTATCGTCGCCCTGATTGAAGGCTTTGACCTGCAAGCTGCCGGCACTGCCGCCGCAGGGCTGCGTCAGACCTTCGCCCTGGACCCGAAAATGATGGGTTGGGTGTTCAGTGCCGGCATCATCGGATTGCTGCCGGGCGCCTTCTTCGGCGGCTGGATTGCCGATCGTATCGGTCGCAAGAAAATCCTCATCGCAGCGGTGTTGCTGTTTGGTGTATTTTCGCTCAGCACCGCCTATGTCGGCACTTTTTCCAGTCTGCTGCTGGTGCGCTTCATGACGGGCCTGGGCCTGGGCGCCGCCCTGCCCAACCTGATCGCCCTGTGCGCCGAAGCCGTTGGGGAGCAACGTCGCGGTACGGCCATCAGCATCATGTATGCCGGCGTGCCATTGGGTGGGGCACTGGCAGCGGTGGTCGCCATGCTGTTTCCCGAACATTGGCAGACGACCTTCATCATCGGCGGCCTCGCGCCGTTGCTGGTGGTACCGCTGATGATGGTGCTGCTGCCCGAATCCAACGCCTTTCGCCAACAACAAGACAGCGTCAACCCGACGCGCACTTCAACCGGCCAGGCCTTATTCGGCGAAGGCCGGGCCAGCGTTACCCTGGCGTTATGGCTGAGCTACTTCTTCACCCTGACCGTGATGTACATGTTGCTCAACTGGCTGCCCTCGCTGCTGCTGGAACAGGGTTTCAGCAAACCCCAGGCAGGCCTGGTACAGATGCTCTTCAATATCGGCGGCGCCCTCGGCTCCCTGCTCGGCGGGCTGCTGCTGGATCGCTGCAACGGCATCAAGGTGGTGCTGTTTGTGTATACCGGATTGCTGGCAGCGCTGGGTGGTGTTGGCCTGTCCGTGGGTATCATCCCCATGGCCATTGCCGGTTTTGCAGCGGGGTTGTTTGTGATGGCTGCGCAATTGGTGCTTTATGCCCTGGCCCCTCCTTCCTACCCAACTTCAGTGCGCGCCACCGGCGTCGGCGCAGCGGTAGCGATCGGTCGTTTGGGCTCGGTGGCCGGGCCCTTGGCGGCCGGGCAGATTCTGGCGGCCGGAGCCGGCACCACCGGCGTCCTGCTGGCCACTTCACCCGGTTTGGTGATTGCGGCATTGACGATCATCAGCGTCATTGCCCGCTCGGCTCCGTTGAACGTGTCGATGAACAAGGCCAAGGCCTGAGGCCATCCGAGCGGCGCAGGTAAACAGGTGCTGTTGCGGGGCTCAAGGTGAAGCTGTTTGAAAGGCGTTAATTTCCTGATTTTATCGTCTGCAAAAATCTCGAACTCTACCCATACCCATGCATCCAATGTGTAGATCAACAGAGGTAACGCGATTATGAACAGCGATAACGGGATCGAATCAGAAGCCACCTCGAGCACCCCTCCGGCCGATACGTCAGGCAAACAGGTCGAGAAGAATCTTGAGGACAGCGCTACGCCCTCCCCAACTCAAACCAAGGAGCAGGAGGCAGAGGAAATCAGTCGAAAAATAGCGGAGATAGAGCGCAAGGTGGCTGACGGTCACTAACCGATCACTCCCGCATACACCGACCGGTCGACATTACCACCCGACAGAATCACCCCCACTGTTCCCCCCGCCCGGGCTTCACGCTCCTGAATAAGCGCGGCCAAGGCGGCGGCCCCGGCCCCTTCGGCGAGGTTATGGGTGTCGGTGTAATAGACGCGCATGGCCTCGGCAATTTCCTGCTCGCTGACCGCTACGATCCGCGCGGCCCCGGCTGCGTAGATGGCGAAGGCCGCGGGAATCGGTTTGCGCACGGCCAGGCCATCGGCAAAGGTATTTGCCGAGGCAGTTTCGTGTATTTCGCCCGCCTCAAAAGATAACTTTGCGGCCGCGGCTTCACTGGACACCACGCCCACCACCTGGGTTTTCAGGCCCAGCGCGTCGCGGGCGGCGATCACGCCACAAATGCCCGACCCGCAGCCAATCGGCACATAGACGGTATCGAGTTGCGGCGCGGCCGTGAACAGTTCCAGGGCGTAAGTGGCCACGCCTTTGACCAGTTCCGTGTGAAACGGTGGCACCAGGAACAGGTCATGCACTTGCGCCAAACGGGCGGCCTCCTCACGGGCCTCATCAAAATCTCGTCCACACTCAATGACTTCGCCGCCAAAGCCGCGCATGGCATTGTTCTTTTCCACCGAGTTGCCCTGCGGCACGACAATCAACGCCTTCAAACCCAGCGCGCTCGCCGCCAGCGCCAGGCTCTGGCCATGATTGCCGCGGGTGGCGGTGACGATGCCCTTTGCATTTGGATGTTCACGCTTGAGCCAATGCATGAAGGTGATACCGCCGCGTATCTTGAAAGCGCCGGTGGGGGTGTGGTTCTCGTGCTTGACCCACACCGTGCAACCCAGCCGCTGAGCCAGCAAGGGCCAGGCATACTGAGCGGTGGCAGGCATCACCTGGTAAACATGGCGAGCCGCCTGTTCTATGTCGTCACGAGTCAGTCGGTGCATGAAGTTATCTCCCTGAGTGGTTACCCAGTCTAGACATCGCCGCCGTGGGTCGGCTTTCAAAAAACCGACCTGACTTTTGCGCCGTTTCTTCACTACTATGACGCTCATGAACCATCGAAACCGTCTACAGCCATCGCTCTTGTCTGAACCGGTCCGCCGTGTCGAGACCGGGACCTGGGCGATCGAATTATTACCCAGCGCCGCTTACTCGACCCGCTATGTGGCGACCCAGGCCTCGATCGGTTTTGCCTTCGACAGCCAGCGCGGCGTGCACGCCTTGGGCAGCGACCGGGTGCATCCTTTCGAGGCCATGCCCAACGGCCTGGCATTCGTTCCCGCAGGCTGCGACGTGTTTTCTGAATCCTTGATGGGCGGTGAATACCTATGCATAACCCGTACTGACGGTATCCTCCTGACGGGGGATCGCCCATTCAACAATCGCATTGATCAGCAGGCCATTGACCTCGCGCGGCGAATGCGTGGCGCACTGTTACGTGCCTGCGTGGAAGATGACTGGGAAACCTGGGCCTTGGCGCTGGCGCAACGGGCGACGGGTGACCCGGCGTTGTCGACACCGAGCCAAGGCGCTATCACCCCCCGGCGCATGCGCTTGCTTGATGAGTTTATCGAGGCGAGTCTTGACGAGCCGCTGGGGGTGGCGGCGATGGCTGGCTTGCTTGGACTGTCGGAAGGATATTTCATGCGGGCCTTCAAGCTCGCCACAGGGAAAAGCCCACACAGCTACCTGATCGACCGGCGTTTGGCCAAGGCCCGAGCACTGATGTGTGATTCCACCGCCAGGCTGTCGGAAATCGCCCTCGCCTGCGGGTTCAATTCCCAGGCGCACATGGCAAGCACGTTCAAGCAACGGCTCGGGGTGAGCCCGATGCAGTTGCGCTGAGCTCAACGCAGCTAACAGCGATAATAAGGGCCAACCGAGAGGCACCGGCCACGGGTCGGTGCATCAGCTTCAGAAATTGTCGCCAGTGCTGACAAAGCATGATCGCGGCTAAGCTATCCAAAACGACCGGTGATGTAGTCCTCGGTCTGTTTCCTTTGTGGCGTGGTGAAGATCGCATCGGTGACATCATGCTCAATCAGTTCGCCCATGAACATAAAAGCCGTGTAGTCCGACACGCGTGCCGCTTGCTGCATGTTGTGGGTCACGATGATAACGGTGTAGTGCTCCTTCAGTTCGGTGATCAACTGCTCAATGCGTCCAGTGGAAATCGGATCAAGCGCGGAGGTGGGTTCATCCAGAAGTAATACTTGTGGTCGCAAGGCGATAGTGCGCGCTATGCACAGGCGCTGCTGCTGACCACCCGACAGGCTCTGTGCGCTCTGCTTGAGCTTATCCTTCACCTCGTCCCACAACGCGGCCCCATTCAAGGCTTGTTCCACACGCTCATCCATCTCTCGGCGGGAGAGTTGTTCGTGGTGGCGCACGGCGTAGGCGACGTTGTCGTAAATTGACATCGGAAAAGGCACCGGTTTCTGAAAAACCATTCCGACATGACTGCGTAGGCGATTCATGGAGTAACCGGGAGCCAGAATATTCTCGCCGTTGAGCATCACCTCGCCGCGCGCTTCCTGCTTGGGGTACATGGCGTAAATCCGGTTAAACACCCGTAACAGCGTCGACTTCCCGCAGCCCGAGGGCCCAATGATTGCGGTGATGCGTTTTTCTGGAATATCCATGTCGATGGACTTGAGCGAGCACTGGTTATTGTAGAAAAACTCCAGGTCACGCACGCGAATTTTAGTGTTCTGGTTGGCAACGTCACGGCTATTCATCAGGTCAACCTATTGCGCAAAAGGATCAAACGGGACAGCAGGCTGAGTACCAGCACAAAGAGTGTCAGCACCAATGCTCCGGCCCATGCCAGAGCGTGCCAGTCATCGAACGGGCTCATCGCGTACTGGAAAATCACCACAGGAACGCTGGCAATCGGCTTAAGAACATTGCTGCTCCAGAACTGGTTGCCGAAGGCCGTAAACAGTAGCGGCGCTGTTTCACCGGTAATTCTGGCCAGGGCAAGCAGGATCCCGGTCACCACACCGGCCTTGGCTGATCGCAGCACAATCTGCAGGGTCAACTTCCATTGCGGAACGCCCAGCGCCAGCGCCGCTTCGCGCATCGTTGAGGGTTGCAGTTGAAGCATTTCATCAGTTGTCCGCACGACGACTGGAATCACCAACAGCGCCAATGCCAGAGCACCGGCGATTGCGGAAAAACCGACCTGATGGTTAGTCAGCACGTTTAACGGCAGGACTACGCCGGTGTAAATGAACAGTCCCAGAACAATGGAGGGGGCTGAAAGTAGGATGTCGTTAATGAAACGGACCGTGGTTCCCAGGCGCGAGTGTCGGGCGAATTCCGCGAGCCAGATGCCTGCCATCAACCCAATGGGTGTCCCGATCAAAAGGGCAATCGCGGACATCAGCGCGCTGCCATAGAACGCATTCGCCAGACCGCCTTGCGTACCGGGTGGCGGCGTCATCTGAGTAAACAGATGAAGATTCAGTGCCTCAAATCCGTTGATCACCGTGGTCATCAGGATCCAGATCAGCCAGATGAGACCGAAGGCTGTGGCGCCACAACTGAGCAGCATTGCAAACCGATTCTTGAAGGCGCGCATCCGGTAAAGCCGTTCATTACCCGTCATAGACCCTCCTTGCGTGAAAGCCGCATAAGCAGGAGTCGCGCTAACGCCAATACGATAAAAGTAACGATAAACAACAAGAAACCCAGCGCGATGAGCGCGGAGCGATGCAGGTCGGTATAGGCTTCGCTGAACTCGTTGGCGATGACCGAAGCGATGGAACTGCTGGGCATCAGCAATGAAGCGGAGAACTGTTGAGCGTTGCCCAATACGAACGTTACCGCCATGGTCTCGCCCAATGCGCGCCCGAGCCCCAAAAAAATCCCGCCAACCACCGCAGACCGTGTGTAGGGCAGCACGATGTCCCAGACCACTTCCCACGTGGTACTGCCCAGCGCGTAAGCAGACTCTTTGAGGGTTGTGGGAACGCTACGGAACACCTCGTGCATGACGGAGGTGATGAACGGCATGATCATGATTGCCAGCACGATGCCGGCGGTCAGCATACCGATACCTAATGGAGGGCCCTGAAACAACGAACCGACCAAAGGAAGTTCGCCCAGATAATCATTGATCCAGGGCGATAGATATTCGGCCATGAACGGGCCAAAAATGAACAAGCCCCACATGCCATAGATAATCGATGGGATTCCCGCGAGCAATTCAACTGCCGAAGCGACCGGCATGCGCAGCCAAGGCGGCGCTAACTCGGTAAGGAATATCGCGATGCCAAAGCTGATGGGTACCGCAATCAGCAATGCCAAAAAAGACGTCACGAGTGTGCCGTAAATCGGCACCAAAGCACCAAAGCGGTTATTAACCGCATCCCAATCGGTGCTTGTCAGAAAGTCGAGGCCAAACGTCTTGAGCGCAAGACTGCCGCCCCAAAGTGTCGATGCTGCAATACTCACCAGAAGCACCAACACCAGCATCGCGGCGGCCAGCATCGAACGCTTGAACCAGAGATCATGCCGCTGGTCGAGATGCGCCCGCCTGTCACTCGCAACATCGCTGGTGTGCAGGGTCATGGCCAGTGGTTGGACGGTGTCATTCATCATACGTCTGCTCACAAACAAACCCCTTCGCAGGCAAAAACCTGCCAGACGAAGGGGTGGTTGAGATGGTGCTGAATCAATGGGCGAAATCAGACTTCCAGTAACCTTCAATCCGCTTGACCAAGGAATCAGGTAAGGCGACATAGTCCAGCGCCGAAGCTTGTTGCTGGCCGTTCTCTAGTGACCATTTAAAGAAGTTGAAGGCGGCTTGGCTTTGCTCCGCATTTTTTGGCTGTTTGTACATAATGATCCAGGTCGTCGCCGTGATCGGCCATGCGTTATCGCCAGGTGCATTGGTCATGATCAGGTTGAAGTCCTTGGCGTTAGCCCAGTCCGCCGTGTCGGCTGCCGCTTGGAACGCTTTGGCGTTGGGCTGAATGAATTTCCCGGAAGCGTTTTTCAACTGCGCGTGAGTCATCTTGTTTTGCAGGGCGTAGGCGTACTCAACATAACCGATTGAGTTTTTGATTTGCTTGACGTAAGCGCTGACGCCTTCGTTACCTTTGCCCCCTACCCCGACCGGCCAAGGCACAGTGGTGCCGAAACCGACTTTTGATTTCCAGCCATTACTCACTTTAGCGAGGTAGTTGGTGAAGTTATAGGAGGTGCCAGAGCCGTCGGAGCGGTGAACGACGGTGATTTTACTGCCGGGCAATTTCATGCCGGGGTTCAGGGCTGCGACAGCCGGATCGTTCCAGACGGTGATTTCACCCAGGTAAATCTTCGCCAGGGTTTCACCATCGAGCTTCAGTTGGCCCGGCGAAATACCCTCGATGTTCATCACCGGCACGATCCCGCCAATCACACTTGGAAACTGGCCCAGCCCACTGGCTTTAAGATCCTCAGCAGACAAGGGCGCGTCGGACGCACCAAAATCTACCGTTGCAGCCTTGATCTGAGCGATACCGCCGCCCGAGCCAATAGATTGATAGTTGATTCGGTTTTTGGAGTTTTTGCTGTAGTCCTGTGACCACTTGGACAAGACCGGATATACGAAACTGGAACCTGCACCTGTTACGTCGGTTGCATGGGCAAGACCGCTCATGCACAGAGTAGCGAGCAGGACAGAAAGACTCTTTTTTGTCAGCAACGTCACGAAAGCACCTCAATTGAAGGGGGTGAGTGGAAGTACCCACCTATCTGAGAAGTGACGATTTAATTCTTTAAATATTTCTGTCCCATGACAGTTCTGGCGTTATGGCGGCATTCTGAATTAAGTTAATTTCATGTAAATGTGCTCGCATTGGGGCCGAAAAAGTGCAACGGCAGTTGCGCTACGCGTTGCGCACAAGCAACGCATTCGACTGCCGAAGAACTGGCGCATATCACCCCCGTCAGGCGGGCGACGAACGATCACCAAAGGGCGATATCGTAGGTCAGGTAGAGCCGGTTACTGTCCCGTCCTCTCGAAAATTCAGAGCGGTAGACGTAATTGCGCAGCTTCACGCCCAACCCTTTGAAGGAGCCCTGCTGCACCACATAAGCCAGCTCGGCATCGCGCTCCCATTCTTTGATGGTGGTGTTGGACTCCCCATCGTCGCCGCTAAGGTAACGAGTGGAGAACGTCAGGCCGGGGACACCCAGGGCGGCGAAGTTGTAACCGTAGTTGAGCATCCATGTCTTCTCATCTTCCTCTATGAACTTGCCTATGCCCGCGTTGCTGAAAGAATAAACGGAGGCGCCGCTGATGTAGGGCAGCCCGGCGTCGCCCTTCAGTGTTTGATAGCCGCCGCCTACGGTATGACCTGCGACAGCGTAAGACAGTTGACCGCTGAGCATATGGTTGTCGATTTTACCGCCATAGGCAGAACCGCTATCAACACTGCGGAAGTAACGCAGATCACTGGTCAGCACGCCTGGGCCGAGCGGTAGATCATGCTGGACACCCGCGAAGTTCTGACGATAGAAGTTTTCCAGTTCGCCATAGAAGTAGCTGAGGCGAATCGTCTTGCCCAACTTGTAATCGGCACCGAGGTAACTGAAGTCCCCTGATTTATCGCCACTGTAGCCGTCTGGCACGATGGGCATACTGTCGCTCGAATCTCGCAACTTGAAACGATCAAGATAGCCGCCCGTCAGGCTCAGGTTGTCAATGTCGGTGCTAGTGAACTGGCCGCCCTCGTAGGTCTGAGGCAGCAGTCGGGAATCGTTGTAAATGAGTACCGGCGTTTTAGGGAGCAACGTACCGTATTTGACGGTGGTCTTGGCAAATCGGGCCTTGGCGGTCATCCCGAAGCTCGCAAACTCATCGGCGGCACGGCCGTCATCATGCAACGGCAGCAGGCCGGTGCCGCTACGACCGCGGCCAGAGTCGAGCTTGATCCCCAGCAGGCCCATAGCATCAATACCCAGGCCGAGGCTGCCAGGCGTGAATCCCGACTGATAATCAAGCAAAAAGCCGTGGCCCCATTCGGTTCGCTCGCTCTTGGCGGTATTTGCCGCGCGCGTACTCATGCCATGTTCATCGCGGAAATTTTCATTGATGTAAACATTGCGCAATTGCAGCTTAAGTTTGCTGTCGTCGATAAAACCTTGCGCACTGGCATTGGCCAGCGGCAACAAAGCCAGGAGCGTCAATAAAGCTCCACGGTTATAAACAGAGATCATATCAAACTACTCATTGTTGTTATTTGGAATGCAGCTGGCCGTCCGCCCCACTGGCGTGGGGCGTCAGGCAGTTAAAGAGGCGTAGGTGATCAGGAGAACAGACTTATCGCACCAGTCAGCAATGCCAACGCCGTCACGACCAGGGAGGTAAGCACCGCCCACTTCACGGTGGCTTTCTGGAAGTCGCCCAGATCACGGTCCACCATGCCGACCAGCAGCAGGGTCGAGGCTACCAGCGGACTCATCAGGTGCACCGGTTGGCCGAGAATGGAGGCCCGTGCAATCTCGACCGGATCAATGCCATAGGCCGCGGCAGCGTTGGCCAGGATCGGCACGACACCGAAGTAGTAGGCATCGTTGGACAGTACGAAGGTCAGCGGCATGCTGGTAATCGCAACCACCAGCGGGAACAGATGGCCCCAGGATGGCGGAATCCAGTCGACCAGGGTTTGCGCCAGCGCATCGACCATTTTCGTCCCGGAGAAGATCCCGGCGAAGATACCCGCGGCAAACACCAGCAGAACCACGGTCATGGCGTTGCCCGAATGAGCGAGGATCCGTTCTTTCTGAATATCCAGTTGCGGATAGTTGATCATCAACGCCAGGACAAAACCGATCAGGAACAGGATCGCCGAGTGCATAAGGCCCATCACGAGCGCAACCATCACCACGATCACCAGTAGCAGGTTGACGTAGGCCAGTTTCGGGCGCTTGTGCGGCGTGTCTTCAATAATCGCCTTGATGTAGCAGTTACCCCCACCGCTTTGCAGATGGGTGTTGCCGATGCGCTTGCGTTCGGCACGCCCCAGCAGGAATGCCGTGAATACCACCCACGCCGCACCGCCGATCATGGTCGGCAGCAAAGGTACGAAATACTCACCGGCATCCAGGCCCAGCGCGGCGATCGCACGGGTCGCCGGGCCGCCCCAGGGTGTCATGCCGCTCATGATGCTCAACGAGAGCATGGAAATGGTCGCCAGAATCATCGGGTTCATGCCGATGCGCTTGTACAGCGGCAACATCGCTGCACAGGTGATCATGTACGTGGTCGTGCCGTCACCGTCCAGTGCCACCAACAGCGACAGCAGCGCCGTGCCCACTGCGATCTTCATCGGATCACCGTTGACCCGCTTGAGGATCTTGCGGATCAGCGGGTCGAACAGACCGGCGTCGATCATCAGGCCGAAAAACAGGATCGCGAACAACAGCAGTGCCGCCGACGGCGCGACCATCTTCAGGCCGTCCAGCATCATCTTGCCGGTGGTACCGCCAAAACCGCCGATCACTGCAAAGATTATTGGCACAACCGTCAAAGCGACGATCGGTGACAAACGTTTGGTCATTATCAGGAAGGTGAAGACCACCACCATGGCCAAGCCAAGTAAAGCGAGCATATGTCAGATCTCTTGTTGTTATTGAGTCGCTGATGCAATGACGAGGTCTGCCTGGGCTATCCGGCCAGGCGCTGGGAAACCGTGGCGTAGACGTAACCTGAGAAAAGCCGGCGGGCGGTGCGCACCACCGAGGCACGAATGGTCTCACCCTTTTCGCCGGTATAGGACAGCACGACATCGATACCCCCGCTGGGGTGTTCGATGCGAACCTGCTGCAAACGTGGCTCGCTGACGCCACCGATCAGGTTGGCCGCGACACTGCCGTTGGTCACGCAAGCCGTCGCCAAACCGATGGAACCGGTGATCGCCAAGGCGCGATGACAGCTGTGCGGCATGAAGTAGCGCACCTGAAGGGTCCCGCCGCACTTGGCCGGCGACACCAGCACCGGCTTGGGGATGACCTTGTCACTGACATCACCCAAGCCCATGGCCAGGCCGGCTTTGAGTCGCAGGGACTCCAGGCGTTGCAGGAACGCCTTGTCGGCGTCCAGTTCGGCGGGACTTTCATCGCCGCGCTTGCCCAGCTGGCTGGCCTCGACGATCAGCATCGGCATCGCCATGTCGATACAGGTCACCGGGATGCCATCGATCAGGTCCAGAGATTGCCCCGTCGGGAAGAGCTTGCCGGTCTTGCTGCCAGCCGCATCCAGAAAGGTCAGTTGCACCGGAGCTGCCGTGCCAGGCACACCGTCGATGGCAGTGTCCCCTTCATAGCTGACCTTGCCCCCTGGGGTTTGCACCTCTGAATTTACGAAGGTCCCGGTATTGAGGTTGCGGATACGCACTCGGGTCAGATCACCGGAAGCCTTGACCAGCCCTTGCTCAATGGCAAACGGACCGACGGCGCACAGCATATTGCCGCAGTTGGGTGCGGTATCGACCCGGCGCTGGGAAACCATGACCTGGACGAACAGATAGTCGACATCGGCGTCAAGGTGCAGCGATGGGCTGACGATTGCCACTTTGCTGGTTTGAGGGCTGCCGCCACCGATGCCGTCGATTTCCAGCTCATGGCCGGACCCCATCAGGTTGAGCAGCAGCTCATCACGTTCGGCGATGGCACTGGGCAGATCCCAGGCAAGAAATACGGGCCCTTTGGAAGTACCACCGCGCATCAGCACACAAGGAATTCGCTGCATGAACACTAACTCTTGTTGATCAATCTGGATAATTGATGTTCTGGACACAAGAGTGTCAGGGTTTTAAAAGTGTTTCCAATGCAAATATCAGAGCAATTATTGCGTTTCACGAATGAATTAATTTACGATGATTTCCCGGCGCATTGCTCTTGCCCCAGTGAGAAAGAACATGGAATACGAGCTTCAGGACATACGATCTTTCGTGAAAATCGCTGAATTAGGCAGCTTCCACGAAGCAGCCGATGCACTGCATCTTTCTCAACCGGCCCTGAGCCGGCGCATGAAAAAACTGGAGGAAGGCCTGGGGACGGCCTTGCTCGATCGCACCACCCGAAAGGTCAGCCTGACGAGCGTCGGGCGCGATTTCCTGCCCAAGGCGCGACGCTTGCTGGATGATTTCGACGATTCGATTCTCAACATTCGCGAACTGGCGGAGCGCCAGATCGGCCGGGTGACCTTGGCTTGCATCCCCACCGCAGCCTTCTATTTCCTGCCTTCAGTGATCCGCCTCTATAACGAGCGCTACCCAAAGATCCGCATCCGCCTGCTCGACCTCAGCGCAAACGAAGGGCTCGAGGCGGTACTGCGTGGCGAAGCCGATTTCGGTATCAATATGATGAGTGGCCAGCACCCGGATATAGAGTTCGTGCCGTTGGTCAACGAACCTTTCGTTTTAGCTTGTCGACGCGACCATGAACTGGCCGGACGCAGCTCGGTAAGCTGGTCTGAGCTCAGCGATTACCGACTCATCGGTGTCGGCCGTCTTAGCGGCAACCGAATGCTGCTGGACCATGCTTTATCAGGTTTGAGCTGGCGGCCGCAGTGGTTCTACGAAGTGCAGCACTTGTCTACGTCGTTGGGGTTGGTCGAGGCAGGCCTCGGGGTGTCGGCCATGCCCAGCCTGGCAATGCCGGCCGAGGATCATCCGACATTGGTCAGCGTGCCGTTGATTGAACCGGTGGTAAACCGATCGCTGGGCCTGGTCTATCGAAGGGGCGCATCGCTCTCCCCGGCAGCGGAAAAGTTTGTCTCGATATTGCTTGAACAATGGGAACACTGATTTTTCAGTGTCCATGATCAGGACTGGGGTCGAGCTTTAGGCCCAACCCACCCATGGCAGCAACACCGAGACGCGGAAGCGGTGCGGACTACTTTTGCGCCAGTAACGCTTTGCGTTCGGCCTTTTCGTGTTTCATTGCGGCTATCTCACGCTCGCAGGCTTCGACGTCAAAGGAGTTGTCCCATTTGGCAATCGCGATAGTGCCGATCCCGTTACCAATCAGGTTGGTCACTGCCCGTGCCTCGTTGAGGAATCGGTCGATGCCCAGCAGCAAGACCAGACCTGTCAACGGTATGGAGTGGATGGTGGTGAGCGTTGCAGCAAGCGTCACGAACCCCGCGCCCGCTACGCCAGCCGAGCCCTTGGACGTCAGCAGGAATACACCGAGCAAAATCATCTGGTCCATGAAAGTCAGCGGCGTATTGGTCGCCTGGGCGATGAAGATGGCGGCCATGGTGAGATAGATGCAGGTGCCATCGGCATTGAATGTGTATCCCGTTGGCAACACCATGCCCACGACTGATTTTTTGCAGCCCAGTTTTTCAAGCTTCACCATCATTCGAGGAAGCACGGCTTCGGTCGAGCAGGTGCCAAGCGTGATGAGAATTTCATCTTTGAAGTAGCGCAGAAACTGCATCAACGGCATCCCCGACCATCGGGCAACCGCACCCAGCACGACCACGATGAAAATCAAGGTCGTGATGTAGAGCGCGACCAGCAACTGGCCGAGCGACAGCAAGGTGCCAATCCCGTACTTGCCAATGGTGAACGCCATACCGGCGCCAGCACCAATCGGCGCCAAGCGCATGACCATGGCCACGATCTTGAACAGGCCCTGCAGGAACAGATCAATGGTGTTGATCAGCGGCTTGCTGGTTTCACCCATTTGAACCAGGGCAATCCCCATCAAGACCGAAAGCAGGATGACCTGAAGCATGACGCCATTGGAGAATGCACCCATGAAGGTGTGCGGGATGATGTTGAGAAAGAAATCAACGGTGCCGCCTTGCTGACTGGCTGCGTGGCTGTACTTGCTGATAGCACTTGCATCGAGCGCGCTGGCATTGATGTTCATGCCCACGCCTGGCTTCACGACGTTGACCACAATCAGGCCGACGACCAAGGCGATGGTTGAAAGAATTTCAAAGTAGATCAGCGCTTTTACGCCAATGCGCCCGACCTCTTTGATACTGCCCATCTTGGCGATACCCACGACGACGGTACCGAAAATAATGGGCGCCAACAGCATCTTGATCAGCTTGATGAAGCCATCGGCGAAGGGTTGGAGCTTGGCTCCAATATCAGGCACGAAGTAACCGATCGCAGCACCGATCACGATGCCGAGCAGCACTTGCACATACAGTTGGCTATACCAGCGGGATTTGGAGATTTCCACGAAAGCACCTCATTTTATTGTTGTGATGGGCATGTGGCTTGGCGTCAGTGGATGACGCCTGACACTGCGGCCTCTTCACAGAGACCGCAGATCGAGGGGGAATCAGCCTTCGCCCAACTCACGCATGACTGCGTACAAAGCGGACTTGGCTTCGAAGCCGACACCTGGAATATCCGGCAGACCTACGTAGCCATTTTCCACGCGAATTCCGTCTGCGAAGCCGCCGAAAGGCTGGAACACATCAGGGTACGATTCGTTACCGCCCAGGTGCAGGCCTGCTGCGATGTTCAGGGACATCTGGTGACCACCATGGGGAACTACGCGGCGGGAAGACCAACCCATGTCTTCCATCACCTTCAGGGTGCGCATGTACTCCACGAGCCCGTAGGACAGCGCACAGTCAAACTGCAGGTAGTCGCGATCAGGGCGCATGCCACCGTGGCGCAGCAGGTTACGGGCATCCTGGTGGGAGAACAGGTTTTCACCGGTAGCCATCGGCAGTTCATAGTGATTTGCAAGCTCGGCCTGGAGCGCATAGTCCAGCGGATCGCCAACCTCTTCGTACCAGAACAGGTTGTACTTCTTGATGGCCTCTGCGTAAGCAATGCCGGTCTGCAGATCGAAGCGACCATTGGCATCGACCGCCAGTCGACGACCGTCCCCAACCACTTCAAGTACCGCTTCGATACGACGGATATCTTCGTCCAGGGGCACCGCACCAATCTTCATCTTGACCACGTCGTAGCCACGATCCAGATAGCTCTGCATTTCCGCCTTGAGCTTGGTCTGGTCTTTGCCGGGGTAGTAGTAGCCGCCCGCGGCGTAGACCCAGACTTTGTCATCTGCCACACCGTCACGGTAACGGTCAGCCAGCAGGCGATACAGGGGTTTGCCTTCAATCTTGGCAACGGCATCCCATACGGCCATGTCAATGGTGCCCACTGCGACTGAGCGTTCGCCATGGCCACCTGGCTTTTCGTTGGTCATCAGGGTTTTCCAGATGGCGAACGGATCCAGGTTGTTGTGCTCATGATCGATGAGAGACTCTGGATCTGCTTCGGTGATACGCGCCAGGAAGCGATCACGCATCAGTGCGCCTTGGCCATAGCGACCATTGGAGTTGAAACCGTAGCCGATGACAGGTTTACCATCGCGAATCACATCCGTGACGACAGCGACAACCGAGCAGGTCATCTTCGAAAAATCGATGTAGGCGTTGGCGATTGGGGAGGCAATGGAAACAGTTTTTTCGCGGATGTCTACGATGCGCATGACGGGGTCCTCTTGTTGTTTGTAGCCTCACGTTATGCTTTGCGATGGCACCCGCCCAATGCTATTAATGCCGCGCCCTATGCACAGGAGGCATTGCCCTTGGAACTCGTCTGGCTCGAAGATTTTTCAGCGCTCGCGGAATACGGCAGTTTTGTTCGTGCCGCCGAAGCACGGCACGTTACTCAGCCGGCCTTCAGTCGCAGAGTCCGCTCACTGGAGAACTGGATGGGGGTGGAGTTGTTCGTGCGCACGCCACAGGGAGCGACCCTGACCGAGGCCGGAAGACAGGTCTTGCCAAGCGCTCAGGAGGCGGCCAGACGCTTGTACAGGATGCGCAACGAAGCTCAGGAAGTGGCCGGAATGGCCGCTAAATCGCTGCAGTTCGCTGCAACCCATTCCTTGTCGTTTACCTTTTTTCCAAGGTGGCTTAGAAGCACGGAAAACGGTGCCCCAATCGAGGCGGTGCAATTGCATTCAGATAGCATGGCTGTCTGTGAGCAAATGCTGATCCATGGCCAGGTTCAGTTTCTGCTGTGCCACCGTCATCCCGATGTGCCACCGTTACTCGCCCCTGATCAGTTCATCGGCAAGAAGGTTGGCGAGGATGTACTCATGCCCTTGGCAAGCGCCTCTGCCAATTTCGGCAACTCGCCTGAAACACTGCCCTACCTGGCATACACCCAAGAATCGGGTCTTGGCCGCATCGTCGCTCACCGACTCCATGGCAAGCAGGATTACCTTCACCTCAAACCTCTTTTCAGCAGTCACCTTGCAGCAGTGCTGATGTCCATGGCCCTGGAAAGCAAAGGAGTTGCGTGGCTGCCCAAAAGCCTGACAGAACAGGAGACGGCTGATGGGCGGCTGGTCAGGGCGCTCGACGAAAGCTGGGATATTCCATTGGAGATCCATCTCACACGTCCCACTGCCCCAATCAGCCCCTCTGCCGAGGAGTTCTGGGCCAAGCTGGGCCACTAGCCACCGACCAGCGAAGTTGCCAGTAATGCCTCCAGCCCCATCGGCTTGGCAAAATAATAACCTTGGGCCTGCCCTGCCCCCATCTCTCGCAGCAAGAGCAACGTCGCTTCATCTTCGACCCCTTCGGCCACCACGCTGAGGTCCAGTGATTCGGCCATACGCACGATCGCCCGGACGATCGCGCGACTGCGGGAACTGGTGGTCAGTTCGAAAATGAACGACTTGTCGATTTTCAAACCGCTGAAACGGTATTGATGCACATAGCTCAGGGATGAAAACCCTGCGCCAAAGTCATCGAGCACCACCGACATGCCGTTGTCGGCCAGTTGCTGCATGGTCCGTCGGGCGATGGCGGGCTCCGCCACCAGCGCACCTTCGGTCAACTCCAGGCAGATCCGCGACGGTGCAACGTTGTAGCGGGCCAACAGTGCCAGCACCTCATCGGCAAAATCCGGGCGCGTCATGCTGTAGCTGGAGCAATTGACATGCACCGGTGGCCAATTGGCGTGTGGGGGTTGTGCGAGGATCACCGCGATGCTGGTAAGCATGTACAGGTCCAGTCGACCGATCAGACGCAACCCCTCGACATCGGGCAGAAACTCCCCCGGCGAGATGATCCGGCCGCCCGGTTGATGCCAGCGGACCAGCGCTTCAAGGGCCACCAGCTCGCCGCTTTCGACGCTGACAATAGGTTGGAAATACGGCAGCAGTTCGTCGGTACGCTTGAGCGCATTGCGCAAAGCCCCTTCACGCTCGACCTGGTCCGAAACTTCACGACGCACTTCCTGGTTGAACACCGCGTAACTGTCGCGCCCGGCACTCTTGACGCGGTACATCGCCACATCGGCATCGCGCAGCAAGTCAGCGGGTTCGTAATGGAACTGGCTGTCGGCGCTGACAATGCCGATGCTGCAAGACGAAAAAACTTCGTGGCCATTGATGAAAAACGGCAGGTCGAACACCGCCAGAATCCGCTCGGCGATTTCGATCACCACCTCCAGTGTCGCCTCAGGCGCCAGCACTGAAAACTCATCGCCTCCCAGGCGGGCGAGCATGTCGGTGTCTCGCAGGCAACTGCGCAAGCGGTGGGCGGCTTGCATCAACAGCAGGTCGCCAAAATGGTGGCCGAAGCTGTCGTTGACCCTCTTGAAACGGTCGAGGTCGATGAACATCACCGACAGTTGCCCGCCTTCGTTCTCGAACCGCGACCAGGCCAGATTGAGGCGCTGCTGCAGGTAGGTACGATTCGGCAGCCCGGTGAGCGCATCGTGAGCGTTTTCGTGTTGCAGCTTGGCGTTGGCATGATCCAGTTCACGGGTGCGGTCCTGCACCCTGGCTTCGAGCTTGAGGTTGGCGGCATGGATCGCTTCTGCGGCCGTGCGGCGCGACAATGCCGTATCAATGTGCCGTGACACGAATGTCAGCAGTTCCTGGTCGCGCAGGGTGTAGCGCACCTGGGAGGTATAGCTTTGCACCGCCAGCACACCTCGTACCACATCGCCATCGAACAACGGAATGCCCAGCCAGGAATGGAATCGGACCGACTCGTAGGCCACTTCGAGTTCACCCTGCGCGGACAACCGATCCGCGTCGAAAGGGTCAATCAAGCAAGGACAACGCTGACGGATCACGTACTCGGTCAGGCCCCGGCACCCACGTCGTGCCGCCGGCAGGGTGGTTTTGCGCTCATCGACATAATACGGAAAGGTCACCTCACCGATTGCGTCGTCGAACAGCGCAATGTAGAAGTTCTCCGCGAACAGCAAATCACCGACAATGCCATGCAAGGTTTGGAACAGCTCCGCCATGTCGCCAGGCTGGCTCGACAGTTCTGCAATCTGAAATAGCGCGCTCTGCAGGTGTTCGGCGCGCTCTCGGTCTGCCACTTCCTGTCTCAACGCGTCGTTGACTGCCGACAGCTCCAGCGTGCGACGCATCACCGTCTCTTCCATGCCCTCACGGTGCAGAATCCGGTCCAGCGCCATGGCTACATGCCGGGCCACCACCAGAAACAGCGCGCGGTCTTCGGCGCTGTAGATGCGCGCAACGTCGTAGACCTGCATGGCAAGCATGCCGAACACTTCATCGGCGGCATTTTTCAACGGAGCGCCCATCCAGAACTCGGGACGATCACCCACGCAGTAGAAACGCCCCTCAGACTGAGCGGCGCAAATGCCCGCGGCGTCGATCAGCAACGGCTGACCGGTGGTCAACACTTGGCCGGTCAACGACAGATGTGAAGGGTCAAGGTATTCGTAGTGTTGGGACTCCACGGCATCGACGTCGATGATGTCGACGTAGTACGGGTAGTCGATTTTTCCGCTGTGCGGGTCATACAGCGCAAGATAAAAGTTCTCGGCATCGATCAGGCTGGCGAGCAGCCGGTGGACCCCCACCAGGAACACGGAGCGGTCGCGGGTAGAACTGGCCAGGTAGGTAATTTCATACAGCACACGCTGAGTAATCTGGGCCCGTGCCAGGGTATTGGTCTGTACCTGGATGCCCAGGCATCGGGCAAACTCAGCGAGGGCTGGCTCCTCCGTCTCGGTGGCTGGCGCCAGCAGCCAACCCAGCACACTTTCGCCCCGACCGGTCGGCCAGCGACACAACCGTCTGGTCCGGCAGAAGGTCTCGAACTCTGCGTTCGCAACGCTTGCCGGCCACTGCACCCGTGGGTCGCCCTGCCCCACCAGATGCAGTTGTTCACCGGCGCGATAAACCACCCACTGAGTGGTGTGGGCCCAGTTGCGCGCTGATTCCAGTAATTGTTCGATTGCGTCTTCGTTGCCAACGTATGCCATGCCGGCCGCATCCGGGCTTTCCAGTAGGTGAGTTGCTACACCGTAACTGTTCGATTGCTGCGGGGGATCGCTCAATGGGCGAAAACTCATCAGCGCTCCCTGCGCCACAACGGCGAGATTAAATGACTGATTGCCGGGCAATATGCCAGTGAGCCTTCGGTGTATAGCGTCTAGCGGGTTTTTTCAATCGTTTTATTCACTTGAGTGTTATCACGACGCAATGTGTGTTCGTCGGTCGTTGAGTGTTGCCTGCGGCGGCGCTCGTCATCCCGGTTTCCCAGTCATCTGCCGCCGGGAGTCCCTGCGAGCGCGGCCCGTTCATGAGGTGGTTTCTGTATAGCGCAATCGTGCCTACCACACAGCAATATGGGAGTCCGCCCTGGGCTCGGTGCCGCCACACAGGACACCGCTGACCGGGTCGCGGAGGATGATTTGGCCTCGTCCGTAATCAGTCAGGTCACTGGCGATCTGCACTTCATGACCGCGCCGCGCCAGGGCATTGGCCAAGTCGCCGGAGGCGCCCTGTTCGATGCCAACCTTCATCTCACCAAGCCACTGCCAGCGCGGAGCGTCCAGCGCCGCTTGCGGGTTCAGGCCGAAGTCCACCAGGTTCATCACCATCTGCACATGGCCTTGGGGCTGCATGTAGCCACCCATCACGCCGAAAGGGCCAAGAGCCTGGCCATTCCGGGTGAGGAAACCAGGGATGATGGTGTGAAAAGTCTTCTTGCCCGGGGCCAGGCAATTGGCGTGGCTTGGATCCAGGCTGAATTCCTGTCCGCGATTCTGCAAGGCAATCCCGCTGTCAGGCAGCACCACGCCGGAGCCAAATCCGTGGTAGTTGCTCTGGATGAACGAGACCATGTTGCCTTCCCCGTCAGCGGTCGCCAGGTACACCGTGCCGCTGGCGTGGGGATCGCCGGGTTTGGGCGCCTGGGCCTGTTCGCTGATCTGGGCACGACGGGAGGCGCTGTACTCGTCGCTCAACAGGTCAGCCACTGCCACGCGCATGTGCAGAGGGTCGGTGATGTGGTGCAAACCGTCGCTGTAGGCAAGCTTCATGGCCTCCAGTTGGCGATGCCAGGTCTGCTGGCTGTCGCGGTGATCGAAGCTGAAGCCTTCCAGTATTTTCAGCGCCATCAAGGCCACCAGGCCCTGCCCGCTCGGCGGGATTTCCCAGACATCGACGCCTCGATAGTTGACGTGGATCGGTGCCACCCATTGGGCGCGATAATCCTGCAGGTCCGTGGCACGAAGGTAGCCGCCGCTGGCCCGGGAGTGGGCATCCAGGCGTTCGGCCAAGGCGCCGCGATAGAGGCTTTCGCAACGGGTGGCGGCCAGCTCTTCGAGGGTGCGAGCCTGGGCCGGATTGCGAAAAATTTCCCCGGCCCGTGGAGCACGCCCATCGGTCAGAAAAGTCTCGAACCAGGCATCCAGGACCTGATCACGCTGGGGCGTGAACTCGTTCAGAGCGATCTGCCATTGACGGGCAACCACCGGCGACAGCGCAAAACCGTCCCGCGCCAGGCTGATCGCCGGCTGCAGCAACACGGCAAAAGGCAGCTTGCCAAAACGCTGCGACAACTCGGCCCAGGCCGACGGGCAACCCGGGACGGTTACCGGCGTCCAGCCATAGAGCGGCATCTGTTCATGGCCGGCCGCCTTGACCGCGTCGATACTCAAGGCAGCCGGTGCGTGACCGTTGCCGTTGAGGCCGTGCAATTGGCCTTTGCACCAGACCAAGGCAAAAGCATCGCCGCCGATGCCGCAACCCGTGGGCTCGACCACCGTCAGCGCCGCCGCCGTGGCGATGGCGGCATCAATGGCGTTACCGCCCTTTTGCATGATCTCGATGCCCGCCTGGGCAGCCAGGGGCTGGGAAGCCGCGACCATGCCCCGGCGGGCAAAAACGCTCTGGCGTTGCGATGGATAAGGGTACTCGTGAGCAGAAAATTTCAGCATGGCAAAGGCTCTTCAGCACAAGGATTGATGAGTAGGACTTAGGGCAAACACCGTGGAACGGTCATAACACGCGACTGAGGAAGGCCCGGGTTCGAGGGTGCGTGGGGTGACTGAATATCTGCTCCGGCGGGCCTTGTTCGATGAGCTCACCTTGGTCCAGCACCACCACACGGTCTGCCACCTCGCGGGCAAAGCCCATTTCATGGGTGACCACGACCATGGTCATGCCCTCCTCTGCCAACGCTTTCATCACTTGCAGCACCTCGCCAACGGTTTCCGGGTCGAGGGCGCTGGTGGGTTCGTCGAACAACATGGCCTGGGGTTTCATCGCCAGGGCCCGAGCAATAGCCACCCGTTGCTGTTGCCCGCCGGAAAGCATCGACGGGTAGTGGTTGGCCTTGTCCGCCAGGCCGACCCGCTCCAGCAGGTTGCGGGCCTGTTCCAGCGCTGCGCCGCGCGGTATCCCGAGCACCTGGATCGGCGCCTCGATGATGTTCTCCAGGGCCGTCATGTGGGGGAACAGGTTGAAGCGCTGAAACACCATGCCAATGTCACGGCGCTGGCGGGCGATGTTGCGCTCCGAATCGCGCACCAGGCTGCCGTCAGCCCGTTCGCGATAGCCCATGGCCCGGCCATTGACGCGGATGCGCCCGCCCTGGATGTCCTCCAGCAGATTGATGCAGCGGATAAAGGTGGTCTTGCCCGAGCCGGAGGCACCGATCAGCACCACCACTTCGCCGCGCCGTACTTGCAGGGAAATACCTTTGAGGATCTGCAGGTTGCCAAAGGACTTGTGCACATCCAGTGCCTCGATGATCAGCTCTTCACTTTTGTGCGCCATGGCTAACGTGCCCTCAGCAGGTTCAGGGTGCTGCGTCCGAACATTCGCGTCGACGCCGGCGGTGGTGACGAGGGCCGGTCCGATTGGCCGAAACGGGCCTCCAGCCAGCGCTGGAAAAAGCCCCAGAGCGTGGTCAGCAAGAGGAAATAGATCGCCACCACCAGGTACAACTCGAACACCCGGAACGTCGCCGACGTGACCATTTGGGTACTGAGCAACAGTTCCTGCACGCCGATCACACTGACCAACGTGGTGTTCTTGAGCATCACGTTGAACTCGTTGCCCAGCGGCGGGACGATGACCCGGAACGCCTGGGGCAAGACAATGCGGCGCATCAGTTTGGCGAATGTCATGCCCAGGGAACGCCCGGCTTCGTATTGGCCCTTGTCTACCGCGCCGATGCCGGCCCGGATGATCTCGGCCATATAGGCACCTTCGTTGAGCCCCAGAGCAATGATCGCCGCCTGGATATTGCCGGGAATCACCAGGCCGAACAGATCGATGTCTTCGAAGCGGAAAATCCCGCCTGCCGCCAGTGCTGTATAGAGAAAGACAATCTGCACCAGCAACGGCGTGCCGCGCATCAGCCACACATAAAAACGCACCGGTAAATGCAGCAACGGATTGTTCGACAACCGTAGCAACGCCGCAGCCAGTCCCAGGAAGCAACCCAGCAGCATCGCCAACACACTGATCACGCAGGTCAGCCAGAGCCCGGTGAGGTAAACATCACTGGGCTGCAACAGGTACTGCCAAAACACATCCCAATTGAAGTTCATCAACGCTCACCTCAATCGAGAGTGTCACTGGCGACATGCCATTTGCTCAGTAACTGGCTGTAGCTGCCATCACTGCGCATGTCGCTGATCACCTGCTGCACTGCGGCGGTCAGTTGCGCATCGTCCTTGCGAATACCCAGGCCGGTAAGAATCCGGCTGAAGGCGGGCACCCCTTCCTCGAACAAATCGGGAGCCATGGTGGCGTAATAACCGGCGGTTTCCACCGTGGTGCCGTAAGCATCGACCTGGCTGATGCGCAAGGCCTGGAATGCATCGGTGTCGGTGTTGTAGACCACCAGTTTCATCCCAGGCTTGCCGGCCTTGGCCAGCGCTTCATTCTCGGCGTCGAGCAGGGTCTTGATGGTGGAGCCATTGAGCACCGCAACTTTATGCCCGGACAGGTCCGACAGCGTCTTGAGACCCTTCGGATTGCCCTTGGGCACGACCACTGCCTGGCTGGAGTACATGTAGTTGACGATATCGATCACCTCACGGCGCTCGGGCTTGTCAAACAATTGGTCGACGATCATGTCGCACTGTTTGGCGAGCAAAGCCGGGAGCAGTCCGGAAAAGGGAATCACCCGCCACTCGACTTTCTTGTCGCCCAGGCGCTTGGCGATTTCCAGGCCCAGGTCAACGGTCAAGCCCCTGGGTTTCTGCGCTTCATCGAAGGACACCAGGGGCGGCGAATCCATGCCTGAGCAATAGACGAGTTTTTCGACCTTGAGCAAGCGTTCCGGAACAACGGGCGCGGCAACCGCCCACTGAGTACAGAATCCCAAGGATAGGGCGGCAACCAACAGGCGAGGCTTATGCATGACCAGACACTCCAGTTCAGTTAGTAACGGGCAGTACTCAAAGTCAAAACACCGGCAGGCTCGGGGCCCGCTCTGGTTATTTTTTCGATTGCAGAAATTGGATCAACTCAGGAACGGTGCCTTCTATGTGCGCGCGCACCACTGCCTCGGCCTTATCGGCGTCGCCAGTACGAATCGCCTCGAGGATCACCGCGTGTTCCTGGCGCGCACTCAGGGGCTTTTCCACGTGCTCAAGCCATAGGCGCATGGGCGCTTCGATCAGGGAATAGAGGGCACTGATCTGCTTCAGCAACCGGGGACGACCGCTGAGGCTGCACAGGTATTCATGAAAGGCGCGATGCCGGCTGACCCACTCGGCACTTTCCTCCCGGTAATCGTCCATCTCATCCAGCAGACGCTCCAAGGCTGCCAATTGGCGCTCGCCTATCCTGGCTACCGCGACACGGATCGCCAGCCCTTCGAGGACGCTGCGCATCTCGAAGACTTCGTGCAGCTCATCGATATCCAGACCACTGACAACGGCCCCGCGATTGGGCCGAAGGGTCACCAGGCCCTGGGCGTCCAATCGACGAAACGCCTCGCGCACCGGCATCCGGCTCATACCGATCTCGCTGGCGATGTCTTCGGCGATCAGCCGCTCACCCTTGCGCAATCGTCCGCCGCAAATGGCGTCCAGCAGGAAGTTGTAAGCCTCCTCCTCGGCCGTCATCGGCGGGCGTTCAACGTAACTCGGCGCGAATTGCATGGCAGCAACCTCTGTTTTTTTGTATCCAATTATCCATAAATTCAAAATAGCAGAATGCGTGCCAACTGAATGGATTGATGTGCAAGTGATTGATTTGAAGGAAAGGGTCTTGCTACGGGGCGTGCAGGAGCCCGGCGTTAATTGGGTGGACGTGCTACCAAATGGCTCAAGCGACGTCCATTACTGTGCACTGCGGTAGCCAGGTAACACTCAATCATCCAGCCCTGGGAGTCTCTGAGGGAGACTCACCAAACAGCGCTCGGTAATGAGCCGCGAAGTGGCTCAGATGGAAGAACCCCATGGCTACAGCGATCTCGCCGACATTCAGCGTGGTTGCATGGGTCGTGATCAAGCGCCGCCGCACGGCATTAAGCCTCAAGTTACGCAGGTATTCGACCGGACGCATCCCGGTTACCGCCTGGAAACTGTTTTGCAGGGTCCTGCGGCTCACCCGTAATTGCTCGCACAAATCAAGAATGCTCAGCGGTGTTTCACCGCTGTCTATGACCAGCTCCTGGCAACGTTTGACCAGATAGGCGCTGACCGCGACGTTGCCGCGACGGCCACGAACCTCGTCCGAGGCATGACTGAACAGATCGAGGAATGCGTTAAGCAGCACCTCCTCCAACATTTTTTCTGAGGCTGGAGTGATGGCATCCGCTTGTTCCAGAAGGTGACGGAACAACGGATGGATCCTTTGCTGCACGCTCAGCAATACCGCTTCATCCACGCTGATCTGCGATTCGCTTTTCAAACGCTTGAGCTGTTCGCCCGACAATTCGTAAGCCGCCAGTTTGGCGAAACGAACAGTGTCAACGTTGACCGCAAAGAAGTGCGTACCTTGCGGGGCATGCAAGACAAAGTCCTCCCCATCTCGCAGCAACACCACGCTGTGGGCGCCCACCTGATGGCCTTGGACCACCGGCGCGCTGCCCAGCGACATGGCAATGCACAAGCGCCCTTTTGGTGCGCAACCTCGCTGCACCACACGCTTATCCAGCACCTCCTGGAAAATCTGAAAACGATCGGCGCAAATCTGTCGCAGCTCACTGGAAAGACATCCACGGCCGAGTTGGTCATAGACTTGTTGCCAGCCCAGGATGGAACCGGCGTGTTGCTGGGGATCATTGAAGGTACGGACTTCGGCGAGCATGGTCATCGTTCCTAGGTGGCGCTGTACTTAACCCTTGTGCTGCATAGGAGCTGTGCAGGAGCTGTGTAGGAGCTGTGTAGGAGCTGTCGAGTGCAACGAGGCTGCGATCCTTCCCCAGACACTTGAATCTCAAGCGAAAGATCAAAAGATCAAAAGATCGCAGCCTTCGGCAGCTCCTACGGTGAACAGCGCTTATTGCTGGAAAGCCAAAGCCAGTTCCGTGCCAAGCATGTGCAACCGGTACTCGGCCGCCTGGATAGCCATGGGTGGCAGCAACGCCCCGGAAAGCACGACCTGGCCCGCTTCAACGCATTGGCCGTCGGCCAGCAAGCGCCGGACCAGCCAGCACAGGTTTGTCTGGGGGGTGTCCTCGCGCGCCTGGGCATCGCCTTCGCCGCAAAGCGCCCCGTCGCATTCCAGGCGATAGGTCACTTGGGCCAATTGCTCAGGATGAAACCTGATCCGCGAGCCAAGGCAATAAAGCCCCGCGGCGGCGTTGTCGGCAAGAAATGCCCCGACACCGAAACGCCAGCCCTGCCAGCGACAATCGGCAATTTCGAACGCCGGCGCGACTTGTGACACGGCGGCCAGAATGTCCTCGTCGCTGTAAAAACCGGGCTCCAGGGTACGCCCCAGGACAAATGCCAACTCGATTTCCAGTTTGGGCTGGATCAGCCGTGCAAGCGGCACCGCACTGCCGGGCTCCACCGCCATGGCATCGGTCAGCCCGCCCAATACCGGCTCATCAGTACCGAAGCGGTCCTGGGCGGCGCGGCCAGCGAAGGCCACCTTCCATCCGGTCAACTGTTCACCAGCGACCTGACGTCGGCGCAATGCCTCGCGTTGCAAAGTGTAGCCCACCGGCAGGTCGAAGGCCTGAGGCTCCAACGAAGGCAAGGCGTGTACGGCCTGCGCGGCATCATGAAGCCGGACCAGGAGATCGTCTTCGCGCCTCATGAGAGTTGCTCCGCCAGTTTGCGCAATACGCCTTCGAGCCGCTCGGGGGTCGTGATAGCTGCCACAAAACGGTCTGGTCGCACGACAACAATGCAATCGCGCACCCTGGAAAACCACTCTCCCAGCCGGTTATCCACGTCCTCGACACAAAGGGCGCCGGTGACAGTCAACGGTTGATCGCGTCCTTTGCCGCTGCGCGAGCGGTTGATCTGAATGAAGCGTGTATCCCAGCGTGCCCAATAGGCTGCGGTTCGCTCACTGAGCTGCTCGCTCGGATTGACCCGATAACCCAGCACCGCATAAGAGTGGCCCAACACTTCGTCAAGGCGCCGCCTCTGCCCTTGGGCATCTTCGATGGACGGCTGAATGAACAACTGTCCGACCAGATCATCCTCGTGCAGCTCGGCACGCTCGTGGTAAACCAGGCCCTTGGTGATGGTCGCCTTGGGCTTGAACTTGAACTCAAGCAAGTGCGAGCGAAGGTTGTCGACGCTGTTGACGGCCTGGAACAACCAGTCCCGTACACCTGCCATCAACGGATTGGTCAGCCCCAGTACGGCGCCCATATTGTCGGCCAGGGCAATGAGGTCGGTCGCATGCCCGCGACGCTCCTGATCGTAGCTGGCGAGAATCGATGCCGATGCGCGCCCCTGGATGATCGCGGCGATTTTCCAGGCGACGTTGGCAACATCACGCAGGCCCGAGTTGAGCCCCTGCCCGGCCCAGGGCGGGGAAATATGTGCCGCATCCCCTACTAACGCCACACGCCCCTCGACAAAACGAGCCGCCACCCGGGAGTTATGGGTGTAAGCGCGGATACGGATGATTTCCAGTTGGTCGACCGCGTCCCCGATGTGTCCGCGAATCAGGTTCCGAATAGTGACCTCCTCGCACATCCTGGTCTCGTCTTCTCCCTCCAGGAGCATGAACTCCCAACGACGCTGCTGGTAGGGCAGGTAGATGCAGACGAAGGGGCGCTCAGGGTCGGCATGCAAAGCCGTATAAGGCGCATCCAGCGTGTCGTTGGCGGTATCGACCACCACCCACTTACGCGGATGAGTCAGCCCCAGCAGCTCGATGCCAAGCTTCTTGCGCACACTGGAACGCCCGCCGTCCGCACCGATCACATAGTGCGCCTGTAGCCGATACAGCTCGCCCCCGGCATCGCGCACCTGCAATGTCACGCCCTGCGCATCCTGCTCCAGATCAAGCATTTCATGACCTTGGCGTAATTCGACACTCGCGTGCTTGCCCAGCTGTTCACGCAACGTCGCCTCAAGCAGTTGCTGCATGAAGATGTTGCGCATCGGCCAGCCATAATGGGCGGTGCTCGGCTTGACCTCGGCAAAACATACGCCCCGCGCGTTGTAATAACGCAGCGGGACATCGCAGATCATGTCGCGCGCGACCCGTTCAGCGATGCCGATGCCCTGCAATACCCGCAGCGCCTCATCATCCATGCCCACCGCACGCGGATACGGCAGTATGCCGTCAGCCAGCTCAAGGACGACGCAGTCGATACCGTACAGCCCCATGTAATGGGCGGCCGTGATCCCGTTCGGGCCGCCACCCACGATGACAACCTGGGTTTTCTCCTGCTTCATCGCTATTCACCGCTTTGTTGTTGTGGTTGTAGGCGTTGGTCGTACAAATAGTCCATGACGACAAGGTTGAACATTTCGCTCTGGTCATCATGGACGTAATGACTGGCGTCGGCGATTTCCTCTGCCCGCACCCATGGACTGGCCTGCTTGATCGCCTCAAGAGTCGCCAAGGGCAGGAAATCGGAACGCGCGCCGCGAATGAACAACGTCGGGCAATCCAGTGCCCGTACCGCAGGCCAAAGGTCAGTCGGGGTAATACTCAGGCGCGCCTGGGCAATACCTTGCTGGTCGTGACGCCATTCGATTCCGGCCAGCGTTTCCTTCATGGAGTGCATCAACCTGGAAGCCAGCCCCTCCAGCGACAGGCCAGGTCGGGCCTGGCGCCAGAATTGAGCGGCACTCTCCCAGTCAGGAAACACCAGCGGCGTCTGGCTCATTTCACGCCGAATACGCTCGGCGCCATCACCACTGACCGAAGAGCCAGGACCGATGTCCTCGATCACCATGGCTTGCAGTCGTCCCGGATTGAGCCGCGCATACTCCAGTGCATTGGTACCACCGAGAGAATGACCTACCAGGACGAAACGCTGCAGTTCCAAATGCGCTACCAAATCCTCCAGGTCGTTGACATAGGCCTCGGTCCGGTAACTGGAAGCCTGCGCCCAGTCACTGTAGCCACGACCACGCTGGTCAAGGGCATAGCAGCAGTACCGCTCGCCCAGCGCATTGGCCAGGCCATCCCAGGTCTGGGCATAGGAGCGCAGCCCGTGCAGCAACACCACCGCAATGCCCGACGGGTTGCCCCACGACAAATAATGCAGGCGCATCTGCGAGCGATTGGTAAAAAAATGGCTTTCTGCAGACATTCGTTTGGTCTCCACGATCAACCCACCTCAATGCAGGCCATCAGTGCCCTTGATGTCGGCAGCCTGAAGGCCACCCAGGCGCGCATGCAAACGCCCGCGCGTGGCGAAAGCCCAAATGATGATCAGCTCGTCCGCCGAGGGGCCATCACCAAACGAAAGCGAAATGCTGTCGTAATGCGAGCGGACGTACAGCGCGTCCTTGTGGGCCAGCGGTACATCGATGGTCGCGCCAGGCCCGCCCCGCTTACCCGTGGAGGGGACCCAGGATTTGCCACCGCCCAATGCCACCCGAATCGGATCCGCTGCTGGATTGGTGAGCAGTGCATTGCCATGTTCGTACTCGCCCTGGCTGCCCACCAGACATGCCTTGCCATAACTGACAATCTCACGCTGGCCAGCCAGTGCCTGGATGCGACGACCAAACTCCTGACCCAACAAAGGTGATGGCTCGACCAACTCGGACAGGCTTTCGCTGTAGCGTCCGGCGTAGGGATTGGCGATCACGGCGCCAATGGCGTATTTGAACAACGGTTCACCATCGGCCAACTGACCACTCTCGTTGGCCAGGGTTTCCTCGACGAAGCTATACCATTTTCGGATGTGGTAACTGGCGAAATTTGCGGTTTTCATCAGACAGGTCTCTTTCAAAGTGGGTCGAGATCAAAATTTCGGCTGGGCGCTCCGGCGGCCTTGAAACGGGCCTTGCCTCGCGCGTCGTCATGTTCGGTCTCGAGGAAAAATTCCATGCGATTGCCATCGGGGTCGTTGAAGTACACGCCGTTACCGATTTCGTGATCGGTGATCTTCACCACCTCAATTCCTTTGGCAAGCAACATGCCGTAGAGCTGGCGTAGGGTGGTCATGTCGCCGGCGATTTCCAGCCCGTAGTGCTGCAAGCCCAGGCCACCCTGATGGGCCCCCGGCTCTGCGCGGATCAAAGCGATATCGTGATGCTTGGCACCAAACGCCATCATGACCCAGCTATCACCCCGGGCGCTTTCGTGCATGCCCAGAACATCGGCGTACCAACGTGCCGACGTTTCAGGGTCGCTCACGAACAGCGACAGGTGAGTTCGAACGACCTCGACTTTCATCGCGCGATACCTCAGTTCTTTTTGACGATGGATTGATGCCCGGACTTGATCTGAGCCACGGCGGGCGTCCAGAGCACATCAGCGATTTCACTGAACTCACGCCACTGCTTCTGCCAGCCGTCACCACCGTTCTCGGAGGTGAACAGATGTCCGTACTTGGTCCCGGCAACGATCTGGCGAGGGTCGCCAGGGTTGAAGGCAATTGCCCAGACACACGAGTTGGGTTGTTGTGGCAGCGGCAGCACCTCCCAACTGAGGGCCGCATCCCGAGAGATGAGCACCTTGCTGGTCGTGCCAGGCGTACCGTCGGAAATACTCAGGTAGAGGGTGTTTTCACTGCCCAGCGGTGCGTTCATGGCGCGCACGTAGTACAGGCCGAACGTTTCCCGGGCAATGATGCCAGTCCAGGTTTGCCCTTCATCGAGGCTGCGGTAAACGGCGTTGACGCACACCACCACGATGACCTTCTGGCCATGGTTGGGCAGGACCAGGATGTTGTGGACGTCCGAGTTGAAGTCCCACAGCAGCCGATCATCGACACGGGTCCAGGAATCACCGCCATCACGGCTGTGGAACAACCCGCCCTCTTCCAGGCCGAACCAGAGCTGGTCGCGATCAGTCGGGTCATAAGCGAAAGCCAGCAAGCGCGGCCGGCTGACACCTTCGCAGAACTCCGGAATATCCACCGGCGCGCGCTCCCAGCTCAGGCCGGCGTCGAGGGTGCGCCACAGCACGGCGCGTGAAGGTGCGCCTGTACCCACGAAGATACGCTGCGCATCCTGCGGATCCACGGCCACCTTCCAGACGGTCTGGCCGTTGAATGGAGAATCCACTCGCTGCCAATGGCCGCCGGTGTCATGACTGACGCACAGGCCGACGTCGGTTCCGGCATAGATCACTTCAGGCGCACCGGGATGAACGCTCAAGGATCGAGTGATTGCATCAAACTCCAGATCCTGTCCCAGCCCCAGGCGATGCCAGGTATGACCATCGTCGGCGCTGCGGATCACCGCTTGTCCCACGGTGGCGACCAAAAGGGTTCCGTTACTCATCACAGTTGCTCCTCAAATGAAGATGCCACGGGTCAGACCGCCATCGATGCCAATGGACTCTCCCGTCACGGCGCCCGCCTTGGGCGACGCCAGGAAGCCGATCAGCCAGCCCATCTCGATGGGTGCCAGGGTGCGTCGGATCGGCGTCGCGTCGATGTAGCCCTGCTCCACCTGCTCCGGCGTCTTGCCCTGCTTGATGCCTTCGCGCTCGTACAGCTCCTGAATGTGCGGGGTGTCCACCACACCGGGGTGAATCAGGTTGACGGTGATGCCCGATGGGCCCAGTTGATCGGAGAGCGTTTTGGTCATGTGGGCGATGGCCAGGTTGCGCATGCCCGAGAGGACTTTGCTGCCGCGCCCGGTCAAGCCACCGATGTTGATGATGCGACCGAAGCCGCCGGTCTTCATGTGCGGGGTCACGGCCTTGGCGCAACGGAAATAGCCGATCACCTTGGTGTTCAGGTCCGAGAGCAATTCGTCGTCGCCGGCGTGCTCGATGTCGTTGCGCACCACGCCGGACGGGGCCGCAGCGCCGTTGACCAGGATGTCGATGCGGCCAAAGTGCTTGTGGGCAGCCTCGACCATGTCAGACACCGCCGACATCTGGTTGGTGTCACAGAACAGCGGCAACACTTCGTTGCCGGTCTCTGCCATGATTTCTTCGGCGGCCTGCTGGAGATACTCCATGCGCCGCGCACAGATCACGACCTTGCACCCTTCTTGGGACAGAAAACGCGCGACTTCCTTGCCGATGCCCATGCCACCGCCGGTGACGATCGCCACGCGGCCTTGTAATTCCAGATCCATAGCAGTTCCTCTTGTGATTGTTCGGCTCAGGCGAGATCGACGAAGACACTTTTGGTTTCGGTGTAGGCATCGATCACGTTCTTACCCATTTCCCGGCCCCATCCGGATTGTTTGTAACCACCAAACGGCGAGGCCGGGTCTACGACGTTCCAGCAATTGATCCACACCGACCCGGCCTTCAGTTGTGCCGCCACGCGATGGGCCGAACGCAAGTCGCGGGTCCACAGACCGGCCGCCAGACCGTAGGGCGAGTCGTTGGCGCGCAGCACCAGTTCATCGATTTCGGTCCAGCTCATGACGGTCAGCACAGGGCCGAAGATTTCTTCCCGGGCGATGCAGGCGCGCTCGGCACGATCAAGGAATACGCTGGGCTGGATGAAGTGCCCGCGCTCCAGGTGTGCCGGGCGACCGCCGCCGCAGACCAGCTCGGCGCCCTCCTCCTGGCCGCGTTGCAGGTAGCCGCTGACCGACGCCAATTGACGTGCCGAAACGAGCGGTCCCATGCTGCTGGCCGGATCCAGCCCCGGCCCCAGCACATGGGCGGCGGCGTGGCGTTGGAGCTCTTCAAGTATCTGGTCAAGAACACTGGCGTGCACGTACAGGCGCGATCCGGCGGTGCATACCTGTCCCTGGTTGTAGAAAATGCCATCGGCGGCGCCTTTGGCCGCACGGACGATATCGGCGTCCGGCAAGATGATGTTGGGCGACTTGCCCCCCAGCTCCAGCGATACTTTTTTCATGTTGCCGGTGGCCGCCTGGGCTATCAGCCGCCCCACCTGGGTCGAGCCGGTAAAAGCGATCTTGTCCACGTCCGGGTGCTGGGCCAGCGGTGCGCCGGTATGTACGCCCAGGCCAGTGACCAGGTTGACCACCCCGGCCGGAAAACCGGCGGCCTCGATCAGTTGCACCAGGCGAATCGCAACCAGAGGCGTCTGCTCAGCAGGCTTGAGCACCGCGACACAGCCGGTCGCCAATACCGGGCCGAGCTTCCACACGCACATGGTCAACGGGAAGTTCCACGGCACGATCAACGCGCAGACGCCCACTGGCTCACGCAAGGTGTAGTTGAGCATCGGCGCGCCACTGGAAGGCGATACCGGCAGCGTGCTGCCTTCGATCTTGGTCGGCCAGCCAGCGAAGTAACGCACGATATTGGCCGCGCTTGCCGCTTCACCACGGGCCGCGGCGATCGGCTTGCCGTTCTCCAGAGTGATCAGTTGGGCCAGCTCTTCGCGATGCTGGTCGAGCAGTTCAGCCAGGCGCCACAACAACAGGCCGCGCTGGGCCGGCGACTGCTGCGCCCAAACGCCCGTGAAGGCCGCGCGGGCGGCAGCGACCGCAGCATCTACATCGCGTTCGCCGCCTTCGGCGACTTCAGCGAGAGCGTGTTCAGTGGCCGGGTTTTCCACGGCAAACCGGCGACCGCTGGCAGCGTCCTGCCAAATGCCCCCAATAAACAGACGCCCGGGTTGTGACAGGAATCGTTCGACGGCAGGTAACAATTGGATCTGACTCATAGTTCCTCCTTCACAGCGCCATTTCAATCAGGCACGGACCGCCATCGGCCTTGGCGTTGGCCAGGGCGCGCTGCAATTCAGCATTGGTGTGTACGGTGCTGGCCGGCAGACCGTAGCCTTTGGCCAGGGCTTTCCAATCAATGCGCGGTCGGTCCAGCACTGTCAGGCTCAGGGCCTCAGGGCCCAGCTCGGTCATACCAAAGCGGCGCAACTCGTTCTGCAGGATCGCGTAGCGATGGTTGGCGGCAATCAGGATCACCACCGGCAGTTGCTCCCGGGCGATACTCCACAGAGTCTGGATGGTGTACTGGGCACTGCCGTCCGATTGCAGGCAGAACACCGTGTTGCCGCGCTCCGCCAGGGCGGCGCCAAATCCCACCGGGATGCCCTGGCCGATGGCCCCACCGGTGTTGGTCAACACCCGATGCCGTGCGGCATGGGCCGAAGCGGTGAAGAACGGATAACCGCAAGTCCCACCCTCTACGGAGACAATGCAGTCGTCCGGCAGCGAGGCGGCCAACACCTGCCCGATCGACTGCGGCGTCAGCTCGGCGCTGCCTGGCGGTAGCTCGATAGCCATCGACGTTGGCACATAAGCCGGTGCCTCAAGCGCATCGGCAAGCGCAGTGAGTGCACCCGCAACGTCGTCACCCACTTCTGCCAGGTAAAGCAGGCGATCACGTTCCGCCAGGCGCGAAGGAATGCCTTCATAACCGAAGTAACTGATCGGATCCGGGACTCCGGCGCAAACCACGGCGTCGTATTGGTCAAGGATCTCAATGGCAACCTCGGGGAAATACGGCAAGCGATCCAGGTCAGGCAAACCACCACCGCGATAGCTCAAGCGCGGAAAGGTTTCGGCGAACATCCGCACACTCGGCAGTTGGGCCAAACGCCCCGCCGCTTCGAGGCCGGCGACAGACAACCCCTGATCACCCACGATAAAAACCAGGCGTTGGCCATTGCGCAGTGCCTGGGCCACGGCTTCGATCCGGTCACCGGCAAAACGACGAACCGGGGCCTGCAATGCGGTGAAGGCGCGCTCGCGCTCTACCTCATTGGCTTGCAAGTCCATCGGCAGGATCAGGCTGGAAATCTGGCCCTTGGCTTGCCAGGCCGCACGCACGGCTTCCTGGAAATCCTCCCCTACGCCTGAGGCGGTGCGCGATGTGCGCACCCACCCGGAAACACTCCCGGCCAGCGCCTGGATATCACTGGCCAGCGGCGGATCGTAATTAACGTGCCATGACGCGTGATCGCCGATGACGTTAACGATCGGGGTATTGGCGCGACGGGCGTTGTGCAGGTTGGCAATGCCATTGGCAAAGCCTGGGCCGAGGTGAGTCAGGGTCATCGCTGGCTTGCCGGCAATCCGACCATAACCGTCGGCAGCACCGGTACATACCCCCTCGAATAAGGACAACACCGGCTTGAGGGCAGGCGCGCTGGCCATGGCGGCCACTAAGGGGATTTCGGTCGTTCCGGGATTGGCGAAGCAGTATTCGATACCGCTCGCTACCGCTGCCTTCACTATCAGTTGCGCACCATTCATTTCCAGCCCTCTTCATCGAGCGTTTGCAGTGACTGAGATTTATCACACACAACAACTGACAAAACAAGCTGTTTTGTTACGAAATACTCGTATTTTGAGACGAAATAGATTTTTTAAGACAAAAATGCACACTAAACATGTTTGTATTTCTCAAGTGCTGGGGTACCGTGACAGCGCGTTTATCATCGAGCGAGCAGGCTTTCCATCACCGGCGCGTCTACCTATAGTGCTCATCGAACGGCCACCCGCGCGCCCTCCCCCTTTTAGGAGCCAAATGAGCAGTCTGAGTAAAATGCTGAGTGTCCTGGACCTGTTCGGTCCGCAACGGCTGAAGATCGACCCCGACACCATTGCCGAGCACATGGGCCTGTCACGGGCGACCGTGTACCGTTATGTAAAGGATCTATGCGATGCCGGCCTTCTGGTCCGGGTCGATGCCGGCAGCTACGGCCTGGGGCCCCGTATCATTGAGCTGGACTGGATGATGCGTCAGTACGACCCGATCCTGGTGGCAGGCCGCGAGTTGATGCACGAGCTGTCAGATGCCACCGGCCTGGCGGTGTTCGCCAGCGTTTTCTACGACGGCCGCATCATCAACACCTATATCGCCGAACCCAGTGACACCTATCAGTTTTCATTCGGCCGCGGCCAACCGCTGCCGTTTTTTCGCGGTGCGCAATCCAAAGTGTTGATCGCCTTCCAGAAAGGTCGGCGCCTGCAACGCCTGTACGAAGAACACCTGGCCAACGACCCCGATAGCGGGCATGACTGGACAAGTTTCTCCAAGGCCGCGAAAAAGATCCGCAAAGACGGCTATTGCATGACCCACGACGAACTCAACCTGGGGCTCACCGGTATCGCGGCGCCGATCATCAACCCGGAGCTCGACGAAGTGGTGGGCAGCCTTTCGGCCGTGGGCAGCACCGACAGCTTCAAGCTGCTGCGCCAGGAAACCGTGGTTGAAATGGTGATGGACACCACCCGCCGGATTGCCGAGCGGATGCAACATCCGCCTGCTACCAACTAGAAAGGGATGTTGCGCCATACCGATAACTTAAGAAAAATACTGAACCTGTGGCGAGGGAGCTTGCTCCCGCTGGGGCGCGCAGCGGCCCCTTTTTTAGGCCTGCTGCGCAGTCCAGCGGGAGCAAGCTCCCTCGCCACAGGGTTTATCTAACAGCCTTCACTTCAGAACGGCACGGCCACCGTCACCTGGCTGTACACGTTGGTGCCATTGCCCGCCACTTGATTGCCCCCCGTCGTGGCATCCCGATCCGGCTTGTAGAAGCCTATCAGCGGGGTGACGATCAAGTGCTCATTGACGACCCACTCGGCATAAAAATCCAGTTCACGGGCGTCGAGGTTGAGGGCATTGCTTTTACGCACGGTGCTGTAATCGAAGTACAACGCACCGAGGGTCAGGTTTTCCAACGGCGTGGCTTTCAGTCCGACATGGTGGATACCCGTATTGCTGTTGAAGGGCCCGGCGTAGTTACCCGCGACTTCGCCCTGAAACCAGGTGCCATAGCCAGTACTTTGGCCGGTAAAGAGTGAATCCCACTTCTGCGAATAGCGGGTATAGCGATAGGTCAGCGTCGGCGCCCAGGCAACGCTTGCAAAGGTATATCCGGCCTCGGCGTACCAGGCCTTCTCAGGTCCGGCGTCTTTGTCTTGCCAGGCGTATTCAAATGCCAGGCTGGCATTCTCGATGCCCGCATCACCTTCACCGCGAATGCTGTAGACATCCATACCCTTGCGCTGTTTCTGGAAATCGCTGGCCCAGCGGTCATTCACGTCGACGCCGTGTACCCACGTCAGCCCCAACGTACCGGCCTTGGCGGTGTAATCGAGCGTACCGGCGGCGAGTTCGGTTTCGGCCTGGGCGCGGTTGTCGGATTTGAGCCACGCCACGCTGCCATGCATGCCATCCTGCCCGCCCAGACGCAGTACGGCGGTCTGATCGAACGCGTGCCGAGCCGCCAGGTAATAGGCGCCACCCCGATTCAAGCGGCCATCGGCAGGCCCCTTGCCCAGGTTCGGCCCGTCATCGTTGATCAGGAAACCTCGACCCACCTTGACCACCTGGCGCCCGCCAGAGATATCGACACCATCTTGCCCCAACACCGGGAAAAGATCCGCGGAACGCCAGCCCAGGTAAGCGTCTTCAATCTTCGTCGTGCGCTCGCTTCCAAGCGTGTTCCCGGAAGGGTCACCATCGCCCCAAGTGGCGGAACTGACCAGGCTGAACGCACCATAGACAGTGCCACGGCCGCCCAATGTCTGGTCGCCGCTTAATCCATACTTGATGAAGCCCTCGCGCCAGGTTGAGCCGCCTGGCCTGCCGTCGTAGTTCTTGCGACTATTGAAATGACCGAACACGGCCAACATGTCGGCGTTGAGGTGAGTGTCTTCATCGGCATACAACTCATAGGCCTGGACCTGACTCGCGGCGCCAAGCGCCAACGAACAGGCAAGACCGCTGCCAAGAAATTCCATACGCGATAGGTACCGCATGACTGAGCTCCTTTGTGGTGCGCCTTTGTAGGCTGTTTTTATATTCAGGAGCCGGCACCGCACGCGGCGCCGGCTGGCCGGGCTAACGGCAGCTGGCGAGTGCGCTATCCAATGCACCGACCATCATGGCGGCCTCGTCAGAGGTGAGGGTCAGCGGTGGCGACAGGACGATTTTGTTACCGATCGGACGCATCAATACGCCGGCGCGGCGCGCATGCTCGGCGATGCGCGAAGCCAGGCCGGTAGCAGGGTCCAGCGGCTCGCGCGTGGTCTTGTCCGCCACCAGGTCCACGGCGATCATCAAGCCCTTGCCACGCACTTCGCCCACCACCGCATAACGTTCGGCCAGCGGTTGCAGTTGCTCCAGCAACTGGCCACCGATCTTCGCGGCATTGCCCGGCAGATCCTCGGCTTCGACAATATCCAGCACTGCCAGGGCCGCCGCACAAGCGGTTGGATGACCGCTGTAGGTGTAGCCGTGCATGATCACACTGCTGAAACCCGGGCCATTTTCGATTGCATCGACGATGCGCTGGTTAAAGACAGTGGCGCCCATCGGGATATATCCGGCGGTAATGCCCTTGGCCAGGCACAGCACGTCTGGCGCGACACCCCAGCCACGACTGCCCAACATGCAACCGGTGCGGCCGAAACCCGTCACGACTTCGTCGGCTATCAACAAAATGCCGTGGCGATCGCACACTTCGCGCAACCTCTTCCAGTAATACTTCGGCGGCACGATCACCCCGCCCGCGCCCTGCACCGGCTCGGCGATCAGCGCAGCGATGGTCTGGGCACCCAGCAGTGCGATCTGGTCTTCCAACTGGCGAATGCAGTGCGCGGTCAACTCCTCCGGGTCACGGCAATCCCAGGGATTGCGGTACAGCCAGGGCGTATCAAGCAAATGGCAGCCCGCCAACAGCGGCCCGTGGTTGTAGTGATAGACACCATTGCCGCCCACGGAGGTACCGCCTATGTGCACGCCGTGGTAACCGTTGCGTAACGACAAAAAGCGGGTGCGCCCTGGCTCGCCGCTGGCGATCCAGTACTGACGCGCCATTTTCAATGCGGTTTCCACCGCATCGGAGCCGCCGGAACTGAACAGTACCCGCGCCATGTTCTCCTGGGCGAACATCGACGTCAGTCGCTCCGCCAGGTCGAACACCCGGGGATGAGCGATGCCGTCGAAGGTCTGGTAGTAAGCCAGTTCGTCCATCTGCGCAGCGATGGCCGCCTTCACTGAAGCGCGGTTATGGCCCACGTTCACGTTCCACAAGCCGCCGACACCATCGAGCATGCGATGCCCCTCGATGTCGGTGATGTAATTGCCGTCACCACGGGCGATGACCAACGTCTTGGCACGGTGCGCTGGCGCCGAAGAATTCATCGGGTGCCAGAACTTCTTCTGCGCTGTCTTGTATTTCTCATACATGGTTCAAGTCCTCACTCAGTTTCACGCTTGCGTACATACAGCAGTTGCTGGCCAGTAAATTCCAGCAACCCTTCAAGGCCGAACTCGACACCGAACCCGGACATCTTGCTGCCGCCAAATGGCGTATTCGGCTGTATTTGTGCGTGGCAATTAACCCAGGCCACGCCGCTTTCAAGGCGACTGGCCAATGCCTGTGCCTGCTCGACATCAGGGCCCCAGACCGACCCGCCCAACCCCATGTCGCTGGCATTGGCGCGGCGCAGGACGTCCTCGACATCCTGATAGGCAATCAGGGGCAGCACTGGGCCGAACTGCTCCTCATCAACCAGTCGGTGTCCGTCCGTCACATCGGCGACCAGGGTCGGCGGATAGAAAAAGCCCGGTCGGTCCAGACGCGCCCCACCGCACAAAACACGCGCGCCTTGGGTGCGTGCGTCAGCCACCAGCGCCTCCACCAGCTCCAGTTGCTCAAGGTTCTGCACTGGGCCGAAAGTGACCTCGGGCTCCAGACCGTCGCCGACGGTCTGACGCGCGGCAATGCGCGTCAGGGCCTGGGCAAAGGCTTCGTATTGGGATTGGTGAATGTACAAACGCTTGAGGGCGGCGCAGGTCTGCCCCATGTTCAGGAAGGCCGCTTGAAAAATGTCTTCGACCACTGCCTCGACCGGCGTGTCAGGCAGGACGATGGCGGCATCATTGCCGCCCAGTTCCAGCGTCAAGCGCTTGAGATTGCCCGCGGCGCCGCGCATCACGCTTTGGCCCGTGGCGGTGGAGCCGGTGAAGACAATCTTCTGGATACCGGCGTGCGCGGTGATCGCACTGCCGAAACCTTGCTCACCGGTCACGACATTGATCACGCCCCGTGGAACATGACGCGCGATGATTTCCACCAGACGCAGCGTGCTCAACGGGGTCAGGCTGGACGGCTTGCTGATCACGCAATTGCCGGCACGCAAGGCCGGCATGATGTGCCAGACGGCAATCATGAACGGCCAGTTCCAGGGTGTGATCGACGCGACGACCCCCAGAGGTTTGCGATGCAACTCGATGCGTTGAGTCGGGGTTTCTTCCACCAGCTCCACGGGAATCTGCTGCTCGGCGGCATAGCGCGTCCAGGCCGCCGCGCCCATGACCTCGGAAAGGGCGAGCGCCAATGGCTTGCCCTGCTCCAGGACGACGAGCCGCGCCAATGCTTGTGCTTGCTGCTCGATATCCGCCGCGATGCTCAACAGGCGCTCGCAACGGTCCTCGTGAGTGCTGTGACGCCACTCGCCAAAGGCTGCCTGCGCTGCCGCGACGGCAAGGTCCAGTTGAGCCAGGGAACCGGCGGGGCATTGGGCGAATGCGCTACCGGTCGCAGGGTTGAGCACATCAAAATGGCCGTTTTCACCCCTGACCTGGACCCCATTGATGAGCATGTGATAGTCGTGCATAAGAGCCTCCCTTTCGCGCGCTGACGGGCCGTCCCGAACAACGTGGATCGGTATATTCGTGAGAGTTGAACAGTGCCGCGTGATGCCCTAGAGCTTGTGGCTGCCTAAGGCCATGAACCGCTCGGGTGCGACCTTGCGCAGTCGGGCGGCCAGAAATACGCCGCCGATCAACGCAGCGGGAATGACCGCGCAGAGGGCATACGACAAGAGCTTGCTGGCGCCGGTCAGAACATCGAAATGAATCATTGCAAGCACCAGGACCACCACTAACGCCAGGCAAGAGAAGCCCGGCAAGATCTGGCCACGCAGGACTCCCACCTTCAGTTCCGGGTGCCGCCGAAAGTAGACAAACACCGCAGCCGAGGTCAGTGCCATGAGCAAAATCACGCACAGCGTGGCCAGGTTGGAGAACCAGGCGAACAATTGCAGGATCGGATCGGCATCCAACGCGGCGAAAATCAATACCACCACCGCAGCGATCAGACTTTGCAGCGCCGACCCCATGTGCGGGCTCTGGTGGACGCGGTGGGTAGTCCCCAGCAGGCGAGGCAACAGCCCGTCACGCCCGATGGCAAAGAAGTAACGTGCGGCGGCATTGTGAAACGCCAACAGTCCGGCGTAGATACTGACCATGAACAGCACCCGGATGATCTGCGTCAGGTGCGGGCCGACAAAATGATCGGACATGCCATAAATGAACGTGGTGGGATCTTGCAGGGCTTGCAACGTCGCAACGATCTTGTCTGCCCCCACGCCGACCACCATCGACCAGACCGACAAGGCGTAGAAACCGCCAATCAACAAGACCGAGCTGTAGGTTGCAATCGGAATGGTACGGTGCGGATTCTTGGCTTCCTCACCGTAAATGGTGGTGGCCTCAAAGCCGATAAAGGCGGCGAAACAGAACAGCAAGCCGATTGAAGGCGTCCCGCTGAACACATGGCTACGGTCGAAGGAATCGAGATTGATACCGCTGTCACCACCGGTTTTGAGAATGGCGAAATCCAGCGTCAGGATTGCCAGGTACTCGGCAATGACCACTACCGACAGTACCCGGGCCGACAGGTCGATCTTGCGATAACCCAGAATCGCAATGCTCGCCATCGCCAGCAGCGAATACGTCCACCACGGCAGATCCAGGCTGAAAACACTGGCCATCGTGCCACTGACGACACCACCGAACATGCCGTACAGGCCGACCTGGAGAATGTTGTAGGCAAACATCGCCAGTACCCCCGCCGCACCACCGGCCAGGCCACCCAGGCCACGGGAGGTGAACGCGTAAAAACCGCCTGCGTTGGTCATGTGGCGGGACATGGCGGTGTATCCCACCGAGAACGCCAGCAACACCAGTAGCGCCAGGATCAGCAAGGCCGGTGTGCCGGCGCCATTGCCCAGCATAATGCCAATGGGAAAGCCCCCGGCGATGACACTCAGCGGACTCGCTGCCGAAATCACAAAGAAAATAATGAAGCCAACGCCCAGGGCGCCTCGCTTCAACTCCGTCGAGCTGCTGATCGGGAAAGACACACTCATTTCTCTTGACCTTATTGTATGAGGCAGTCGCTGTAGGATCGGGCCGCGGCCAGCTTCGCCGCTTTCCAGACGCTTATTGTTTTGGTTGCACGCTGGATTCGATGCTAGGCCCTTGCCAAAACCCTTCGCTATCCCAAAACGGCAGCATCCGAAGCCGTGCCCCAAAACAGGTCGGCCCAATGCCGGAACGCTGACCACCTGTGGCGAGGGATTACTCCCGCTGGACCGAGCTGGCGCTGTAGGAGCTGTCGAGCGAAGCGAGGCTGCGATCTTTTCAGCACCATTGAGTCTCAAGCGAAAGATCAAGATCAAAAGATCGCAGCCTCGCTTCGCTCGACAGCTCCTACCGGGCCAGCGAGTAATCTCTGGCCACAGGTTCTGGGTTTTCTTGGCAGAACCGTATTGCCCTATGCAGGAGCACAACGGCTGCCGATTCGGGATAACGGGAAAATGCCACCTGCCGCAAGATAACCTCACCCACCGCTCAGACAGTGCTGGGCCCAAAACAATAAAAGCCCCCACGCGCAGGAAAACTTCAGCATGTTCTTCGCTCGTCTCTCTATCCAATGGCGGATCACGCTCCTGAGTGGACTGTGCCTGCTGGCCGTCGTCGGGGCTTTGACCGGTGCCTCCCTGTACCAGAACCAGCAAGGCGCCACGCTGCTCAAGCAGCAAAGCAGTCAACTGCTCGGGCACTCGGCCCTGAAAGGTTTGCAGGCACAGGGCCTGGCACACGGTCAGCGGGTGGAACGCTTTTTCAGCGAAACAGCGATCTATGGGGAAGGTTTTGCCAAACAGGTCCTGCAACTGCGCGCCCAGGCGTGGAACGGGCGACTGACGCCAGGGCAACTGCGCCGGGACTTGATCGCCGCGACCCGCCAAGCCCTTCAGAACCGCGAAAAAGTCCTCGGTTTCTACGTGGTGCTGCTTCCCGACGCGCTGGTCGGTGAAGATGCCGGTTTCACTGGTCAACGCGATCTGGCCGGCAATGAAAAAGGTCGCTTTGCCCTGTACTGGTCGCAAAGCCAACCCGGCCATTTGGTGCAAGAGGTGCTCAGCGAAGCCCAGATCAGCGCCAACACCGCACCACCGGGCAGCGAGCCGGCCAACGCCTGGTACGTCTGCCCGCAGACACAGGGGCGCACCTGCGTGACGGAGCCCTACGCGATCGAGGTCGAAGGCCAGAAGACGTTGATGAGCAGCATCTCCATACCGTTGCTGGACCAGGGCAACGTCATCGGCGTGGTGGGCATGGACATCAGCCTCGATACCCTCCAGCAACTCGCCGCCAGCCTTGCCAACGACCTGTATCCCGGCCATAGCGAGATCAGCATTCTTTCCCCGTCAGGGCAAGTTGCCGGCCATAGCGGCACGGTTGACGGCACCTCGGTCGACGTTCGGCAAGCCGTGCAAACCGTCCCCGCCAACACCCCCTGGCAATTGCAGATACGCGTGCCTGAAGCGCTCGTGCAAGCGCCAGCCCTGCACATGCAGGCCCAGTTGGACGACAAGCATCGCCAGGCCAACTGGTTCAACCTCAGCCTGGGCTTGCTGGCGGCCGGCCTGGGGCTGTTGCTCATCTGGCTCACCGCTTACGGCGTGACCCGGCCGCTGCTGCGGGTGGCGCACATGCTCGATGCGATTGTCGACGGCGACGGCGATCTCACCCAACGCCTGCCCAACGACCGTCACGATGAATTGGGCCATCTGGCGCGGGGGTTCAATCGTTTTCTCGATAAGTTGCAACCCATCATCCGCGATATCCAGCAAGCCTCCCTGGACACCCGCAACACCGCCGATACGTCGGCGCAGGTGGCCGGGGAAGTCAGCGCGGGGATGCATACGCAGTACCGGGAAGTCGAACTGGCAGCGACCGCCCTGCATGAAATGAGCACCAGCGCCCAGGAAGTGGCCCGTCATTCCCACCAGGCGGCTGATGCCGCCACCGTCGCCGAAAACGCAAGCCGATCGGGGCGCGAATTGTTCGCCAACGCGGTCAACAGCATCGACAGCCTCGACCGACGCCTGGAAACCACCCTCGAACAAGTGCAGGCGCTGGCCGGCAACAGCCAACACATCGGCCAGGTGCTGGATGTGATCTGTGCCATTGCCCAACAGACCAACCTGCTGGCCTTGAATGCCGCCATCGAAGCGGCCAGGGCGGGTGAACAGGGACGCGGCTTCGCCGTGGTGGCCGACGAAGTTCGCCATTTGGCCAGCAACACCCAGAACTCGGTCGAGCAGATACGCACGGTGATCGAAGCGCTACAACAATTGAGCCAGGAGGTCGTGCACAGCACCCAACTGAGCCGAGAACAGGCCAGGGACAGCGTCGCTCAAGTCGAAAAGACCCATGTGGCGCTGCAGCGCATCACCGACGCCGTGGAAGTGATCGAACACATGAACCAGCAGATCGCCAGCGCAGCCCTGGAGCAAAGCGCTGTCGTGGAAGACATCAGCCATCGCGTCAGTGACATTCGCGGGATCAGCGAGACCTTGAGCAGCCGGATGGAGGAAGCCTCGCAGGCCAGCCACTCGTTGCATGCCATGGCCAATCATCAACAGCAACTGGTGGGGCACTTTCGTACTTAGTGGCCTGTGTGGTTACACAATTTCACAGAGCGCCTACAAAGCTTCACCCCTGTCATTGGCCTCGATCCCTACCATGGGCGGCTCAATAGTGGGGAAGCACCATGTCCAAGATTCCTTTCGTCACACTCGGCCTGTTGGTCGGGGCACTGCTGCTCAGTGGCTGTGATAGCGCCTCGCCCCCGCAAGCCTCCGCCCCGCTGCCCAGTGTGCGTGTCGAAACCGTCCAGGCCCGGCCCCTGTCGATCAGCAACGAGCTGAGCGGCCGGATCGTCGCGCCACGGGTCGCCGAAGTCCGCGCGCGGGTGGCCGGCGTAGTCTTGCAGCGGGTGTTTCGTGAAGGCCGCGACGTCAAACAGGGCGAGGTGCTGTTTCGCATCGATCCGGCGCCGTTCAAGGCCGACCTGGACAGTGCCGAGGCGGCATTGCGCAAGGCCGAGGCCAATGCGTTCCAGGCCCGCTTGCAAGCCCAGCGTTACGCCCAGTTGATCGATGACAAGGCGATCAGTGGCCAGGACTACGACAACGCCCGTGCCAGCGTGCGCCAGACGGCCGCTGACGTCGCTGCCAGCAAGGCGGCTGTGGAACGGGCGAAGCTGAACCTTGGGTATGCCACGGTGACTGCGCCGATCTCCGGGCGCATCGGTCGCGCCCTGGTGACGGAAGGCGCCTTGGTCGGGCAGAACGAAAGCACGCCGTTGGCGTTGATCCAGCAACTGGACCCGATCCACGCCGACCTCACGCAATCGACCCGCGAACTCAACGACCTGCGCCGCGCCTTTCGCGCAGGGCTTTTGCAAGCGGTTGGCCAGGGCCAGGCCAAGGCCACCTTGATCCAGGACGACGGCAGCCCTTACCCGCTGCCCGGCAAGTTGCTGTTCACCGACCTCAGCGTCGACCCGAGCACCGGCCAGATCACCCTGCGCAGCGAATTCCCCAACCCCGACCTGGACCTGCTGCCGGGCAGTTTCATCCGCGTGCGCCTGGAACAGGCGGTCAACAACCAAGGCATCACCGTGCCGCAACGGGCGATCCTGCGCGACAGCGCCGGGGTCGCCCAGGTGTTGCTGCTGGACGCCGAGCAGAAAGTCAGCCAGCAACCGGTGCAGCTGGGCGTCGCGCAAAACGATCGCTGGGTCGTCACGCAGGGTTTGAAACCCGGCGACCGCATTGTCATCGAAGGCCTGCAACACGCCCGTCCCGGCGAGCACGTCCAGGTCGACGATTCCCCACTTCCCCTCGCCCAGGTTCGCGGGCCACAGGCAGGACACTAAGCCATGCCGCAATTCTTCATCGACCGCCCGGTGTTCGCCTGGGTCGTCGCCTTGTTCATCCTGTTGGCCGGTATCCTGGCCATCCCACAGTTGCCGGTGGCGCAGTACCCGGTCGTGGCCCCGCCACAAATCGAGATCTACACCGTCTACCCGGGTGCTTCGGCGCAAACCGTGGACGAAAGCGTGGTCAGCCTGATCGAGGAAGAACTCAACGGCGCCGACAACCTGCTGTATTTCGAATCCCAAAGCAGCCTGGGCAGCGCCACCATCACCGCGACCTTCCAACCCGGTACCAACCCGGAACTGGCCCAGGTCGACGTGCAGAACCGCCTCAAGGCGGTGGAGTCGCGCCTGCCGCAAGCGGTCACGCAGCAGGGCTTGCAAGTGGACAAAGTCTCCGCCGGCTTCCTGCTGCTGATCACCCTCACCTCCAGCGACGGCAAGCTCGACGACGTGGCCCTCAGCGATTACCTCGCGCGCAACGTGATGAACGAGATCAAGCGCCTGGACGGTGTCGGCAAGGCCCAGCTGTACGGGGCCGAGCGAGCCATGCGGATCTGGATCGACCCGCAGAAACTCGTCGGCTTCAACCTGACCCCGGCCGACGTCAATGCCGCCATCGTGGCGCAGAACGCCCAGGTGTCAGCGGGCAGCCTGGGGGATTTGCCGAGCCGCAGAACCCAGGAAATCACTGCGACCATCGTCGTCAAAGGCCAGCTCAACACGCCGCAAGAGTTTGCCGACATTGTGCTCAAGGCCAACCCCGACGGCTCGACGGTGCGCATCGCCGACGTGGCACGGGTGGAAATCGGCAGTCAGGAATACCAGTTCTCCACACGCCTGAACGGCAAGCCGTCCACCGCCGTGGCCGTGCAACTGTCGCCGGGCGCCAATGCCTTGAACACCGCGACCCTGGTGCGTAACAAAATGGACGAGCTGTCGCGCTATTTCCCGGCCGGCGTGGAATACAAGATTCCCTACGACACCTCACCGTTCGTCAAAGTCTCGATCACCAAGGTGATCTACACCCTCGGCGAGGCGATGTTGCTGGTGTTCGCGGTGATGTTCCTGTTCCTGCAGAACATCCGCTACACCCTGATCCCGACCCTGGTGGTGCCGGTGGCGCTGATGGGCACCTTCGCGACGATGCTCGCGCTGGGGTTCTCGATCAACGTGCTGACCATGTTCGGCATGGTGCTGGCCATCGGCATCCTGGTGGACGATGCCATCGTCGTGGTGGAAAACGTCGAGCGGATCATGGCCCAGGAAGGCTTGTCGCCCAAGGAGGCCACACGCAAGGCCATGGGGCAGATCACCGGCGCGATCATCGGCATTACCCTGGTGCTGGTGGCGGTGTTCATTCCGATGGCGTTCATGCAGGGCTCGGTGGGGGTGATTTACCAGCAGTTCTCGCTGTCGATGGCGACGTCGATCCTGTTCTCAGCCTTTCTCGCCTTGACCTTGACCCCGGCGCTTTGCGCGACTTTGCTCAAGCCGGTCGCCAAAGGTGATCACCACGCCAAAAGCGGTTTCTTCGGCTGGTTCAACCGTGGCTTCGACCGGTTCGGCGACCGCTATCAAGGCTGGGTGGCCTATGCGCTGAAACGTAGCGGTCGTTATCTGCTGATCTATGGCGTGCTGCTGGTGGGCATGGGCCTGCTGTTCAGTCGCCTGCCCTCCTCGTTCCTGCCGGTGGAAGACCAGGGCTACACCATCACCGACATCCAGCTACCGCCGGGTGCCAGCAAACACCGTACGGTGCAGGTGGTGGAGCAGATCGAAGCCCACAACGCCGGCGAGCCGGGGGTCAGCGACAGCACGGTCATCCTCGGTTTCAGCTTTTCCGGCAGTGGCCAGAACGCGGCGCTGGCCTTCACCACCCTCAAGGACTGGTCGCAACGCGGTGCCGAGGATTCGGCAGCGTCGATTGCCGACCGTGCCAACCTGGCGCTGGGTCAAATCAAGGACGCCATGGCGTTCTCGGTGCTGCCACCGCCCGTGGATGGCCTGGGCACTTCCAGCGGTTTCGAGTTCCGTTTGCAGGACCGGGGAGGCCTCGGCCATGCCACCTTGATGCAGGCCCGCAGCGAATTGCTCGCCGCCGCCGAAAAAAGCCCGATGCTGATGAATGTGCGCGAAAGCGCCCTGGCGGAGGCACCGCAGGTGCAATTGGAGGTCGACCGCAAGCAGGCCAATGCCCTGGGCATTTCCTTTGCAGATGTCGGTAGCGTGTTGTCCACGGCGGTGGGTTCGGCCTACATCAACGACTTCCCCAACCAGGGCCGCATGCAACGGGTGGTGGTCCAGGCCGAAGGCGACCAGCGCAGCCAGGTCGAGGATTTGCTGAAGATCCACGTGCGCAACAACAGCGGGAAAATGGTCCCGTTGTCGGCGTTCGTCCAGGCCCGCTGGACCCAGGGGCCGGCGCAATTGACCCGCTATAACGGTTATCCGGCGGTGAGCATTTCCGGCGAACCGGCACCGGGCTACAGCACCGGGCAAGCCATGGCCGAAATCGAACGGCTGGTGGCCCAAGGGCCGACGGGCCTGGGCCAGGAATGGACCGGGTTGTCCTTGCAGGAACGCCTGTCCGGCAGCCAGGCACCCATCCTGTTGGGCCTGTCGCTGCTGGTGGTGTTCTTGTGCCTGGCGGCGCTGTACGAGAGCTGGTCGATCCCGACCTCGGTGCTGCTGGTGGTGCCGCTGGGTGTGCTCGGTGCGGTACTGGCCGTGTCATTGCGCGGCATGCCCAACGATGTGTTCTTCAAGATCGGGCTGATCACCATCATCGGCCTGTCGGCGAAAAACGCGATCCTGATCATCGAGTTCGCCAAGAGCCTGTACGACGAGGGCCACGACCTGATCGACGCCACGCTCCAGGCCGCACGCCTGCGCCTGCGGCCGATCATCATGACCTCGCTGGCGTTCATCCTTGGGGTGGTGCCGTTGGCGATTGCCAGCGGTGCCAGCTCGGCGAGCCAGCAGGCCATCGGCACCGGGGTGATCGGCGGGATGATCACAGCCACGCTGGCGGTGGTGTTCGTGCCGGTGTTTTTTGTGGTGGTGATGAAGCGTGCCAGGCGTGTTGATCCCAAGTGAGGCTAGGCCGGAGCAACGCCATCGCGAGCAGGCTCGCTCCCACAGTTGATCTTCAGCAGACACCCTATCCGCGTGCATCCGAAGTCCTTCTGTGGGAGCGGGCTTGCTCGCGAAGAGGCCAGCACATTCAGCATCTTCATTGACGGTGACGCCGCCTTCGCGAGCAAGCCCGCTCCCACAGGAGTTTGAGGGGCACATGAGTTTTGTGCCTGTCGAAGATCAACTGTGGGAGCGAGCCTGCTCGCGAAGACGGCAGCGAGCCCAGCCATCTCAGTCCGCCTGCACCGTGACCTGACGCTGTTCGCCCAAGCCCTCGATCCCCAGGCGCATGGTCTGGCCCGGACGCAGGAACACCGGGTGGGGCTTGATGCCCAGGCCGACACCAGGCGGCGTGCCGGTGGAGATCACATCCCCCGGTTGCAGGCTCATGCACCGACTCAAGTAGGCAATCAATTGCGGCACGCTGAAGATCAGCGTTCGGGTATTGCCGTTCTGATAGCGGTGCCCGTCGACCTCCAGCCACAGGTCCAGTGCATGCGGGTCGGCGATTTCGTCCCGGGTCACCAGCCAGGGCCCAAGAGGGCCAAAGGTGTCGAAACCTTTGCCCTTGTCCCAGGTGCCCCCGCGCTCCAGTTGCCATTCGCGCTCGGAGACATCATTGATGACGCAGTAGCCGGCGACATGCTCCATGGCGTTGGCTTCGTCGATGTAGCGCCCGCCCTTACCGATGACCACGCCCAACTCGACTTCCCAGTCGGTCTTGAGTGAGCCACGGGGGATCTGGATGTCGTCGTTCGGTCCGCAGATGGCGCTGGTCCACTTGTTGAAGATAATCGGCTCTTTCGGCACGTCCATGTTCGACTCGGCCGCATGGTCGGCATAGTTCAGGCCAATGCAGATGAATTTGCCGACCTGCCCGACACAGGCACCGATCCGAGGCTGGCCGGCAACAAGGGGCAGGTTGTACGGATCGAGAGCAGCGAGCGCTGCCAGGCTGTCCGGGCCCAGGGCCTGTCCGGCGATATCCGGCACATGGCCCGACAGGTCGCGGATCTGCTGATCGGCATCCAGCAGGCCGGGTTTTTCCGAACCTTTTTCGCCGTAGCGCAACAGTTTCATGGCGTTCTCCTGTTCAGATTCAAAGTAAAAACCGGGTTCAGATACTCATGCCGCCATCGATCACATGCACACCACCGGTGGTGTAGCTCGACGCATCGCTGCCCAGGTACACGGCCAACTGCGCGATTTCTTCGGTACTGCCGATACGACCCATGGGCTGGCGCTCAAGGAACTGCCGGTAAACCTGTGTCTCATCCACCCCTTGTTGCGCAGCCTGGGCGGCGATGCGCTGACGGAGTGACGGAGAGTCCACGGTTCCAGGGCATATGGCGTTACAACGGATGCCCTGAGTGACGAAGTCGATAGCCACAGCCTTCGTCAAGCCCACTACCGCCGCCTTGCTGGCCGCATAGGCGAAACGGTTGGGCACGCCTTTGATGCTGGAGGCCACCGACGACATGTTGATGATCGAACCGCCGCCCCGCGCCTGCATGCCTGGCAGAAATGCGCGGATCATCCGGTACATGGCCGTGACGTTGAGGTCCAGCGAACGCGCCCAGGCGGCTTCGTCGCACTCCAGGATGTTGCCGCTGTGAACGTAACCGGCGCAATTGAAGAGCACGTCCAGCCCACCGATACGCTCGCAAGCGGCGCTGATGGCAACGGTCGACGTGACGTCCAGGGTGATGGCAGTGACCCCTTCAATGCCTGTGAGGGCATGGATATCGATGTCAGTGGCGAACACCTCGGCGCCGGCCCGGGCGAAAGCAATGGCGCTGGCCAAGCCAATGCCCTGCCCCGCTGCCGTCACCAGCACCCGCTTATTCTGCAGATTCATGCAGTCTCCAGTTGCGCTGCCGTGTCGGCGTGCTTGGGAGTCCTGCCGAGCATCGAGGCAGGGATGGCCAGGATCAGTGCGCCGCTGACCAAAAGACACAGGGCGAGTACATAGGTGCCGTTGTTGATGTTGCCCGTGAGGGTTTCCGCCACGGCGGTGATCATCGAACCGGTGAAACCCGACAAGTTACCGATGGCGTTGATCATGCCGATGCCGGCCGCGGCGGCGACGCCCGACAGCACGGTGCCCGGCAAGGTCCAGAAAATCGGCATCAGGCTGAGGATTCCCGAGGCGGAGACGCTGAGGAAAAGCACGGACAACACCAGGTTGTCGGCGAAGAAGGCACTGAGGATCAGGCCGACACCACCAATGAAGGCCGGAATCGCCGCGTGCAGGCGTCGCTCACCGGTGCGGTTGGAGTGGCGTGCGTTGAGCAGCATCGCCACGATTGCCACCGAGTACGGGATGGCCGTCAGCAAACCGATGTGCAAACTGTTGGTGATACCGGTGCTCTTGATGATCGAGGGCATCCAGAACGCCAGGCCGTAGAAGCCGGTATTGAAGGTCAGCAGAATCAGCACCAGCAACCACACCCGCGGGTTGAAAAATACTTCGCTCAGCCGTGTGGCCTTACCCTGGTTGTCGGTTTGCAGATTGGCCTTGAGCATGGCTTTTTCCGCGACGCTCAGCCATTTGGCTTTATCGATGTTGTCGGCCAGGCAGACGATCACCACAAACGCCATGATGATCGAAGGGATGCCTTCAATGAGCAGCATCCATTGCCAGCCGGACAGGCCTTGTACCCCGTGCATGCTGTTCATCAGCCAGCCGGAGAGAATGCCGCCCAAGGTCAGGCTGACCGGCAACGCCAGCAGGAACCCGGACATCACCCGGCTCTGCCGGTGGGTCGGAAACCAGTAATTGAGGTAGAGGATCACGCCAGGGAAAAAGCCCGCTTCGCAGATCCCCAACAGGAAACGCAGCACATAGAACATCGTGCTCGATTCGATGTGGAAGAAAGTCGCCAACGGCACGGTGTAGGCCACGGCCATGGAGACCACCGCCCAGGTCAGCATGATCCGGGCAATCCAGAACCGTGCGCCAAAGCGATGCAGCAACAGGTTGCTGGGGACCTCGAAGAGGAAGTAGCCCCAGAAGAACATACTGGCGCCCAAGGCATACACAGTGTTGCTGAATTGCAGCTCGTTGAGCATATCGAGCTTGGCAAAACCGATGTTCACCCGATCAAGGTAGGCTGCCATGTAACACAACAGCAGGACAGGCAGGATGCGCCAGATAACCTTGCGGTAGGTCCGGTCCTCAAAATCGAGTCCGCTGGCTTGCGACTGCGCGGGTAAATGCTCGGATACGGTTTGCATGAGGTCACCCCTGGGCATGTGGGCATGCCTGATTGTTTTTATTGAGTCAGTCACTCTACTGGCGGGATCTGATTCTTTCCCAATGGCATTTTTGGATTAAGCGATAACGGTCAGTTATCGGAGTGACACCGACAAGTGCTCAACTTGTGCCGAGGGGATTTATCTGTGGGAGCAAGGCTTGCCCGCGATGCAGGCGCCTCGTATTTGCGCTGACCGCGTCGTCTTCATCGCGGGCAAGCCTTGCTCCTACAGATTCACCTACTTTCTTGAGTGGACGATGGTGCGGCCAGGCGCGCGTTTTCCTTGAGGATTTCGGCGAACTCCAGCGCCGCCCCCACCAGTTGCTCGCCCTTGCGCGTGAGGATGCCGTAATCCTGCGGCACCAGGTGCAAGGGCGTATCGAGGGTTATCAACTGGCCGCTTTCAAGCAGCGGGTTGACCATGGCATTGGGCAGCATGCCGATCATGGGTCCGCGCTGTAGAACCTGGAGGAAAGTCTGCATGGAGATGGTGTCGATGGTGTTACGCGGCATGCCTACCCCGGCCTCGGCAAAGGCCAGTTCCATGCGTGCGCGAATCGGTGTGCCTATCGGGTAGAGAATCCAGGGCAAGTCCACCAGTTGCTGCAAGGACGTGGGCCCCGCGTTTGCCAGCGGATGCCGGTTGTTAACCACGATGCAGAACGGCTCCGGCGCCAGCGCCTGGAAGTCATAGCGCTGCTGCTGGCTTTGATCGGTAAAGCGGGCCACTGCCAGATCGAGGGTTTTTTCTTCGAGCATCTCCATCAAATGGTTACTGGTCTGTTCAACGACCTCGATCGATAGCAGCGGCCATCGTTGCTTGATCTGCAGGATCGCCTCGGGCAAGGCCACCGCCGTGGCGGCAAAAATCCCGCCGACCTTGAGATAACCGTGACCGCCCTCGCGCAGGCTGCTGATTTGCTCAACGAACGAACGTGCATCATTCAAGGCGATTTGCGCATAACGCAACACATGCTCCCCCAGCGCCGTAGGTGGCATGCTGCGGGGCAGCCGTTCGAACAATGCAAAGCCAAGCAGGCTTTCTATTTCCTTGAGCATCTTGCTGATGGCCGGCTGACTGAGGTTCATCTGCTGCGCCGCCAAATGCATATTGCGTGTGCGCCCCAAGGTATCGATCAACATCAGGTGGCGAAATTTGAGCCAGCCGCAGAAGCTGGAAAAGGACAGATCTGACATGGACGTTCCTCGGATCAGCAATAACCTGACGTTATCAAATACTGAATATATCTCATTGGAGTTTATCGACCACCCACCCTAGCGTGAAGGCTTTACGAATCAGGAAACCTTTCCATGTCGCTACTGCTTACTCCCGAAAATACCCTGCCGGTCGATGGCGTGGCCGGAGCCCTGATTGGCCGTGCCTGGGTGCCGGGCCGGATTGCCGGGCCTTCGCCCATTGTGCTGCGCAGCGACGGGGTGTTTGATCTGTCGGAGCGTTTTGCGACCTTGAGTGACTTGCTGGAAACAGAATCACCACTGGCTGCAGTGCGGCAGACACCCGGCACCTTCATCGCTACTGTCCAGGCCCTGCTGGCCAACAGCGGCCTCGACGCCGACCCGTCCAAACCGTCGCTGTTGCCCCCCCTGGATTTGCAAGTCATCAAGGCCGCCGGCGTGACCTTCGCCGCCAGCATGATCGAGCGGGTAATCGAGGAGCAGGCTGGCGGCGACTCAACGAAAGCCCGAGCCGTACGCGCCACCGTGCAAAGCGTAATCGGCGACAACTTGCGTTCGATCGTGCCGGGCTCTGAGCAGGCCATGCGCCTGAAAGCCTTGCTCATCGAACAAGGCATGTGGTCGCAGTATCTGGAAGTCGGCATCGGCCCGGATGCGGAAATTTTCACCAAGGCACCGGTTCTCGCCGCCGTCGGCAGCGGCAGCCGCATCGGCATTCATCCCGGCTCCCAATGGAACAACCCGGAACCGGAAGTGGTGCTAGCGGTGAACAGCCGTGGCCAGATCCACGGCGCCACGTTGGGTAACGATGTCAACCTGCGGGATTTCGAAGGCCGCAGCGCGCTGCTGCTGAGCAAGGCCAAGGACAACAATGCGTCCTGCGCCATCGGGCCGTTTATTCGCCTGTTCGACGAGCACTTCAGCCTGGATGATGTGCGGGCCTGCGTGGTCGATCTGCAGGTACAAGGTGAAGACGGTTACCGGCTGCATGGGTCGAGCTCCATGAGCCAGATCAGCCGCGACCCGCAGGACCTGGTCAGGCAGACACTCAATGCCAATCACCAATACCCGGATGGTTTTCTGCTGTTTCTCGGTACCCTGTTCGCCCCCACAGAAGACCGTGATCAGGCCGGCGGCGGGTTTACCCACAAACTGGGTGACCGGGTCAGTATCAGCAGCCCGTTGCTTGGCAGCCTGCATAACCAGGTGACCCACAGCGCTGACGCCGCACCCTGGACCTTTGGCGTGAGCGCTCTGCTGCACAATCTCGCCTCCCGGGGGTTGCTCGCCCGCTGACGCAGAACCGTTTGCCGATTCGCCCAATTACAAGAGAGAAATGAATCATGACTGACACGCCAAAACGCCGACTGCGCAGCGAGCAATGGTTCAATGATCCTGCCCACGCAGACATGACCGCCCTGTATGTCGAACGCTACATGAACTACGGGATGACTCGCGAAGAGCTGCAATCGGGACGCCCGATCATCGGCATCGCCCAGACTGGCAGCGACCTGACACCCTGCAACCGTCATCACCTGGAGCTGGCGCAACGGGTCAAGGCCGGTATTCGTGATGCTGGCGGCATTCCCATGGAATTCCCGGTGCACCCGATCGCCGAGCAGTCGCGCCGCCCCACTGCGGCACTGGACCGGAACCTGGCCTACCTGGGGTTGGTGGAGATCCTTCACGGTTATCCATTGGACGGCGTGGTGCTCACCACCGGTTGCGACAAGACCACCCCGGCCTGCCTGATGGCCGCGGCCACAACCGACCTGCCGGCCATTGTGCTGTCCGGGGGCCCGATGCTCGACGGTCACCACAAGGGCGAGCTGATCGGCTCCGGCACCGTGCTCTGGCATGCGCGCAACCTGATGGCTGCCGGCGAGATCGACTACGAAGGCTTCATGGAAATGACCACTGCGGCATCGCCGTCGGTGGGCCACTGCAACACCATGGGCACCGCCCTGTCGATGAACGCCCTGGCCGAAGCCCTGGGCATGTCGTTGCCCGGTTGTGCGAGCATTCCAGCGCCCTATCGCGAGCGCGGGCAAATGGCCTATGCCACCGGCAAACGCATTTGCGAACTGGTACTACAAGACGTACGCCCGTCACAGATCATGACCCGCCAGGCGTTCGAGAACGCTATTGCCGTCGCTTCGGCATTGGGTGCCTCGAGTAACTGCCCCCCGCATCTGATCGCCATCGCCCGGCACATGGGCGTCGAACTGAGCCTGGATGACTGGCAACGGATCGGCGAGGAGGTGCCATTGCTGGTCAATTGCATGCCGGCGGGCCAGTACCTGGGCGAAGGCTTCCACCGGGCCGGGGGCGTACCAGCGGTCATGCATGAGCTGCAAAAAGCCGGGCGCCTGCATGAAGACTGTGCCACGGTCAGCGGCAGAACCATCGGCGAAATCGTACGCAGCAGCCTGACCAGTAACGCCGATGTGATTTATCCCTTCGACACCCCGCTCAAGCACCGTGCCGGCTTCATCGTGCTCAGCGGCAATTTCTTCGACAGCGCGATCATGAAAATGTCGGTTGTTGGTGAAGCGTTCCGCAAGACCTACCTGTCCGAACCCGGCGCCGAGAATAGCTTCGAAGCCCGCGCCATCGTGTTCGAAGGACCGGAGGACTACCACGCCCGGATCGACGACCCGGCGCTGGACATCGACGAACGCTGCATCCTGGTCATCCGCGGTGTTGGCACCGTGGGTTACCCCGGCAGTGCCGAAGTGGTGAACATGGCCCCGCCGGCCGCGCTGATCAAACAGGGCATCGACTCCCTGCCCTGCCTCGGTGACGGGCGCCAGAGCGGCACATCGGCGAGCCCGTCAATCCTCAACATGTCCCCTGAGGCGGCGGTGGGAGGCGGCTTGGCATTATTGAAAACCAACGACCGCCTGAAAGTGGACCTGAACACACGCACCGTGAACCTGCTGATCGACGAGGCCGAGATGACCCGGCGCCGACTCGAATGGACGCCGAACATCCCGCCATCGCAAACGCCCTGGCAGGAGCTTTATCGGCAGTTGGTGGGCCAGCTATCCACGGGGGGCTGCCTTGAACCTGCCACGTTGCACCTCAGAGTGATTGCCCGCAGCGGTGAGCCGCGCCACTCTCACTGACGAAGGCGAGCCTGTTCGTTGACCCACTACCGCTCGGACTGCATGGTGGCTTAGAGCTTGTGGCTGCCCAATGCCAGGTACCGCTGCGGTGACGCCTTACGAAGTCGGGCCGCCAGAAATACACCCGCCAACAGGGCCACGGGAATAATCGCGCAGAGACCGTATGACAAGGCCTTGCTGGCGCCCGTCAACACATCGAAATGCATGACCGCGATGACCAGGACCGACAATAGGGCAAGACAAGAAAAACCGGGGAAAATCCGCCCACGCCAAACGCCCAGCTTGAGCTCAGGGTGGCGCCGGAAGAAGACGAAGACTGCTGCCGAAGTGATCGCCATCAGTAGAATCACGCAAAGCGTCGCCAAGTTGGACAGCCAGGCAAATAGCTGCAGGATCGGATCGGCATCCATGGCGGCGAAAATCAGCACGACCACGGCAGAAATCAGGCTCTGCAAAGCCGACCCCATATGGGGACTTTGGTGGACGCGATGAGTAGTACCCAACTGGCGCGGCAACAGGCCGTCACGCCCGATGGCGTAGAAGTAACGCGCCGCGGCGTTATGAAAAGCCAGCAGGCCGGCATATATGCTGACCATGAACAGCACCCGGATAATCTGAGTCAGATACGGGCCGACGAAATGGTCGGACATGCCATAAATGAACGTGGTGGGATCCTGCAGGGCTTGCAGCGTTGCAACGATCTTGTCTGCCCCGACGCCCACCACCATCGACCAGACCGACAGCGCGTAGAAACCACCAATCAGCAATACCGAGCAGTAGGTGGCAATCGGAATGGTACGTTGCGGGTTCTTGGCCTCTTCGCCATAAATAGTCGTGGCCTCAAAGCCGATAAACGCCGCAAAGCAGAACAGCAAGCCGATTGACGGCGTGCCGCTGAACACATGGCTGCGATCAAACGAGTCCAGATTGATGCCGCTGTCGCCACCGGTTTTCAGAATGGCGAAATCCAGGGTCAGGATGGCCAGATACTCGGCAATGACCACAATCGACAGCAGCCGGGCCGAGAGATCGATCTTGCGATAACCCAGAATCGCGATGCTGGCCATGGCCATCAACGAGTAGGACCACCAGGGCAACTCCAGGCCGAAGACGCTGGCCATGGTGCCACTGACCACTCCCCCGAACATGCCATAGAGGCCGACCTGCAGGATATTGTAGGCAAACATCGCCAGCACCCCTGCCGCTCCTCCGGCCATCCCCCCCAGGCCTCGGGCGGTGAACGCATAGAAACCACCGGCGTTGGTGAGATGTCGGGACATGGTGGTGTAGCCCACTGAAAACGCGAGTAACACCAGCAAAGCCAGAAGCAACAATGCCGGTGTGCCGGCGCCATTGCCTAGCATGATGCCTATGGGGAAGCCTCCGGCGATGACACTCAAGGGGCTCGCCGCCGAAACCACGAAGAAGATGATGAAGCCGACACCCAGGGCGCCACGCTTGAGCTCCGTGGAGCTGTTGACCGGGGTAAATACACTCATGTTATTGACCTTATTGTATGAGGCAGTCGCTGTGAGATCGGTGAGGTCAATCGCTACCGTCACCCAATAGCGTGTCGTGTTGTCGCACGCGGGCTTCGATCCTATGCCCGCCCGTGTGCACCCCACTATCCCAAATCGGTAACTCGCAGAGCTCGCCCCAAAAAAGTCAGTCAATCCGCAGGTTATTTCTGCTTATTCGGAGATAGCCGCCTGGCTTTTAATACCGCCAGCCATCCACCCGGCTCTTATCACCTCATTGCAAAGCGATACGTGTCGTCAGTTGCGCCGCCGCGCCCATCACCAGGTCACACAGGTAGCTGCGCTGAAACGCGTGGAACCGCTCACTGCGCCCAACCAGGGTCATGCTCCCGAGGATTCGCCGCTTTTCGTCGAAGATCGGCGCCGCCACGCCACTGCGTCCCGGGTACAGCTCACTTTCGCTGATGCAGTAACCTTGTTTGCGAATGGCGAGCAGGCTCTTGGTAAACGGCTTCCATTCCAGCCCCAGATGCAGCAATTGGTCCTGGTCCGCATGGGCATCATAGAGGCGTCGTATCTGGCGTGGCAGCAGATAAGCCAATACCACCCGGGAGGTCGCGCTATGGAAAAGGTCGATCGGTCGTCCCTTGCCACCACCGACCGGGCCGGCATCGGAGCCACGCTGGATCAGCACATTGACCACTGAGTCGCCATGCCACTCGCTGACCAACGCATCCAGACCGGTGTCGGCGACCAGTTTGTCGACCAGGTCCCGACTGCACGCCAGCAGCGGATCGTAGTTCGCCATCTGATGCTCCAGCGTGATGATTCGCGGGCCCAGCGCGTAACCGCGCGGCAAGCGTTTCAACAAGCCGGCATCGCCCAGTTCGCGCAGATAGCGGTAGGCGGTGGCGGGCGTGTAGCCAAGCTCCCGGCAAATGATTTCCACGTCAATGAGCGGCTGTTCCGGGCGAAAGAGGTCGAAGACCTGGAGCAGGCGGCGAAGGCTATTCATGTTTTCTTGAGATCCTGATGAAGTGACAGCTCCCCCCGCTGCCGGGTACAGCGGGGTTGTTGTTCAGGCACGCGCGCAGACAGGGATGGCGGCACGGGCGGTTTGGGAGGGTAACTCTGCGAACAACGCCTGGTACTCCTCGGCAAAATGGCTGAGGTGGTAGAAGCCCCATTGGGCGGCGGCATCGCCGATCGAGAGATGGGAGGCCGGGGTAGACATCAACGTGCGCCGCACACCGTTGAGCCGAACCGAACGCAAGTAGTTCAGCGGGGTGGTCTCGGCCACCGAGCGGAAGCTGTTCTGCACCGTGCGCCGACTCACCTGGAGGCGCTGGCACAACTCGATCACGCTGGGCACATTGAGCATCTCGACAGTCGTTAGACGGTGGCACTTCTCGACAATAAAGCTGCGCGTGGAGCTCGGGCTGCGCTGCTGCTTGTCGCAGGCCGGGTCGGTGAGCAGTTGCAACAACTCACCGAGCATCGCCTGCTCCAGCCCCTGCTCGCCCACGCTGTCGAGCGCTTCGTCGACAACGGCCAGAGAGAGCACCGCCAGCAATCGACGCCGGGCCTGGGCGAAGCGCTGCGCGGACACCCGGATCACCGGCTGGCGCAGCAACCGGCTGATTTCCCTGGCCGACGCTGTTTGCTCCAGCGCCTGCTCGAACCATTCGCGTTCGAATGTGATGGACAACAGTTCCATGCCCATCGGCATATGGAACATGAACTCCTCGCCGCCGTGCAGAAAGAACAGGCTGCTGTCGTCCACCTCGCGACCTTGCATCCGCGTCGAACCCGGCACGTTGATCGGCACGGCAAAGCACATCTTGCCGCGCGGAGCCACGCCGTGCTGCACCACACGCTGGTTGATCTGCTCGCTGAACACGTGGCAACGCGCGGTGCTCAGCTGCATCAAAGAACTTTCGGCAAGGCCGGCGGTTAACTGGCTGTAGTCCTGGTTCCACTCCTGAATGGTGGCCGCATGGACATGGATATCGCGAAAATGGCTGATCTGGTGGTTTTTCATGATGCGCGAAAACCTCGGCCGATATTATTGTTTTTTGCCCGCGTTTATTTGCGATATTCGCACATAGATAAAATAGCGCATAGCTAATTCTCGTATCTGCCACTCGTCGAAACCGGCGGGTGGGGTCGGCTCGTCTATTTGCCGATTCGGGATAACGGCCAGGGACGCTCCATGAGAATGATCGGCACACTGAAAACGCCATCCAGAGAGTTCGTCATGAGTGAATCCAAACTAGAATCCCTACACTTCGCGGATGCCCCGCGGATTATTTCCAGCACACTGCCCGGCCCCCTGACCCGCGAGGCCCTGGCGTTATCGGCGCGTACCGAGTCGATGGCGCGTGGCGGCGGCCGCATGCCCATCGCCATGGACCGCGCGTTCGGCGCGACTTTCAAGGACCCGGATGGCAACACCTATATCGATCTGTCCGCAGGCGTGGGCGTCAGCAGCGTAGGCCGCTGCCACCCCAAGGTGGTACAAGCGATCCGCGAACAGTCCGAGGTGCTGATGCATGCCCTGGAAATCAACAGCACCCGGCGCACCGAACTGGCCGCCAAGCTCTCGGAGATCGCTCCCGACGGCCTGCGCGGCGACTGCATCACCTTCTTCACGCAAAGCGGCAGCGATGCGCTGGAGGCCGCGATCAAGTTCGCCAAGCGCATCACCGGGCGCCACCAGATCCTCGCCTTCCACGGCGGCTACCACGGCGTGTGGAACGCCTCCGGCGCCCTGACTACCGGCACGGCCTACCGCAAGGGCTACGGTCCGATGATGGGCGGCGTGATTCACGCGCCCTACCCCTATGCCTACCGCTTTCCCTTCGACACCACGCACAAAAGCGCCGAGCAGATCGCCGGCGACTACGTGGACTATCTGCTGAACAGCCCCTACACCGCCGCCGATGACGTGGCGGCCGTGATCGTGGAACCGGTACAGGGCGAAGGCGGCTACGTGCCGCCCTCGCCAGAGTTCCTGCAACTGTTGCGCAAGGCCTGTGATCGCGCCGGCGCGCTGCTGATCGTGGATGAAGTACAGTCCGGCGCCGGGCGTACCGGCAAGATGTGGGCAGTCGAACATTCCGGCGTGAAACCCGACATGCTGACCTTCGGCAAGGGCATCGGCAGCGACCTGCCAATGGCAGGGCTGATCATGCGCTCGGACCTCGCGGCCTTGATTCCCGACGGCTCAATGCCCAACACCTTCGCCGCCAACTCGTTGTCCGCGGCCGTGGCGCTGACCAATATCAGCATACTGCAGGACCCGGAGCTCGGTCTGCTCGAGCGTGCCCACACCCTGGGACTGGAGGCGCAGGAACGTATCCGTGGCTTCAACAGCCCATTCGTTGGCGAAGTCCGCGGCCGCGGTCTGATGATCGGTATCGAACTCGTCGAAGACCCCATCACCAAGACACCGCTGGAAGGCGCCAAGATCGGTCAGCTCATGGGCTACCTGATGAACCACGGTGTGCTGATGATCCCGTGCGGACGCTACAGCAACGTGATGCGCGTGATGCCCTCGCTGACGATCCCGCGCTCACTGTTCTTCAAGGCCCTGGACATCTTCGGCGACGCCCTGGCCTCCCTCAAGGCATGAGGTGTGTCACCTCCGACCATTCCCCATCACGCATGGACACCTACATGACTCAGTACCTGAAACACTTCATCCAGGGTGCGCCCTTCGAAGCCAGCGACGGAGGTCGTATTCCTCTTATCAACCCCGTGACCGAACAGGTCAACGGCAGCTGCGCAAGCGGTACCGCCGAGGATGTGGACCGCGCCGTGGCAGCGGCGCGCGCCCAACTTGAGGGGGGCGCCTGGAGCCGCCTGGACGGCGCCCAGCGCGGTCGCCTGTTGTCGAAACTGGCTGACCTGGTGGAGCGCGACAGCGAATTGCTGGCCGATATGGACGCCAACGCCATCGGTCGCTCACCGCTCGAACCACGCCGGATGGACCTGCCCAACGCAATCGCCAACCTGCGCGCCGCCGCCGGCTGGGCCAACCAGCTTGAAGGGCGCACCATTCCCACCGGCGGCTACTTCGGCAGCAAAACCCTCTCGTACACCGTACGTGAGCCGGTAGGTGTGGTCGGTGCCATCGTGCCGTGGAACTCACCGCTGATGATCACCGTGTGGAAGCTCGCCGCATTGCTGGCGGCAGGCTGCACCGTGGTCATCAAACCCTCGGAAGAAACCCCGCAATCGGCCCTGCATCTGGCAGCACTGGCTCAAGAAGCGGGATTTCCCGACGGCGTGATCAACGTGGTCACCGGTTACGGTGCGCAGGTGGGTCGAGCCCTGTGCGAACACCCGCACGTCGCCAAGATCAGCTTCACCGGCAGCCCCGAGGCCGGGCGCGAGATCCAGCGTACCGCCGGAGTCCTGTTCAAGCGTGTGGCGCTGGAACTGGGCGGCAAGAGCCCACAGATTGTGTTCGACGATGCGCCCTTCGATGACGCGCTGTTTGGCTGCACGCTGGGCCTGTTCGTCAACCAGGGGCAGATCTGTGCCGCCGGCTCGCGCATCCTGGTACACCGCAGCCTGGCCGAGCGCTTCGCCGCGGCGCTTGCCGAGGCCGCGCGCGCGGTCAAGGTAGGCGACCCTCGCGAGCCTGGCGTACAGATGGGGCCGGTAGCCAAGAAAGCGCAGTTCGATCGCGTCAACCGTTACATCCAGATGGGTATCGACCAAGGCGCCTCTTTGTTGGCCGGCGGTGTATCCACCCCGGAGCAAGGCTGGTTCGTGCGACCGACGATCTTCGCCAACGCCCGCAATGACATGACGATTGCCCAGGACGAAATTTTCGGCCCCGTCGGCACGGTCATCACGTTCGACAGCGAAGAAGAGGCTGTGGCACTGGCCAACGATAGCGCCTACGGCCTGGCGGCCACAGTCTGGACGACCGATCTGGTACGTGCGCACCGCGTGGCCGCTGCGGTAAAGGCCGGCGCCATCGGCGTCAACTGCTGGAGCCCGCTGGACGCCAACCTGCCATGGGGCGGCGTCAAGGCCAGCGGCATTGGTCGTGAAGGTGGGCTTGCCGGTGCGCTGGCCTACACCGAGGAGAAAGTCATCACCGTGCTACTGCCCACCTGAGAAAACTCACTGCACCTACCCTCTCAGGGCCTTGGGTCCCGAGGGGGTATGAATCGTGCATTTTCGATGCCTTGATGATCAATGAAGAGACTGCGATGAACACCCTAAAACAAGCGACAATTGATCGGTATCCGACCTCCCTGCGCATGCTGCACTGGGTGCGTGCCATCGTCATAGCCGGCCTGCTCTGGGCCGGCTGGCATATGACCGGGCTTGATGATGAAGTGGCGAGCAAGTATGAGCTCTATTACCCATGGCACAAATCCTTCGGGGTGCTGGCATTCCTGTTGGTGCTGGTCCAGATCGCCCTGCGTTGGCGTACCCCCACGCTTCCGCAACCACCGCAAACACTGGCCGGGCATGAGCGATTCCTGTCGCGTTTTGTGCAACGTTCCATGTACGTACTGATCGTGGCCGTACCGTTGATGGGCTATTCGATGTCGAGCAGCTACACCATGAGCGACGGCGTGTTCTTTTTTGGCGTGAACCTCCCGGAGCTGCTGGCGAAGAATGACGATTTGTTCGTCGTGTTCCAATGGCTGCACAAAGTGCTGGCCTATACCCTGCTCGGGCTGATCCTGTTGCATGTCGTGGGCGCCCTCAAGCACCGCTTCCTCGACCGGGACCCTCGAAACGACGTCTTGCGGCGCATGCTGTGACTGAATCACGGCTCGGTGAATGCAGGGATGCGCCACCGTTGGTGACGCCCCTGGTCTAACTATTCTTACGTCGCAAACAGCGGCTCAGAATGCGACCCAAACAATGAATTGGAAGTAGGTGTTGAGCGATGCGCTACCACTCTGGTTGCCTCCGTTGCCGAGCCACTTGTCAGGCTTGTAGAAACCAACGAGCGGCGAGAGCGTGATGTTATCCGTCACCATCCAATCCAGAAACAGATTGACCTCACGCGCACTGTAATCCTGATCTTGCCGATCAGAGAGCTGATGGTAGTCGAAGTACATTGCGTTAAGGGTCAACTTATCGGTCGGGTTGACTGAGAGCAGCACGTCGCTGATACGCATGTTCGAGGTGACTGAGCCGGCGTAGTTCACACCGATCTCACCCTGGTAACGTTTGCGGTAGCCGCCCTGAAACAGGAAGTCCCACCCTTCGGAGTAACGCGCGTAGCGATAGCTCACCGTCGGTTGCCATTTGACATCGGCAAAGGTGTAGCCCGCATCAAAGAACATCGCCCGCTGCGAGCCCGAACGTTTTTCCTGGCGCGCCACCTCGAACGCGAAGTCGGCATTCTCGATGCCAGCATTGCCCTGGCCACGGATGCTGTAGATATCCATGCCCTTGCGCTCACCCCGATCGGCAAAAACGTATCGCTCTTCGACATCCAGGCCACGCACGTACGTCGAACCGATCGAGCCAATGGGCGTCGTGTAGTCGATGGTGGCGGCCGCCACTTCGGTCTTCGACTGCCCGGGATTATCCGATTTCAACCATATCAGGCTACCGTGAAGGCCCTGCGTACCACCCACCTTGAGGACAGCGGTGTTCCCGAACGCCAATCGCGGGCCCAGGTAAAAGGCTCCGCCGCGATTGAACCGGCCATCCGCTACGCCCTCGATAGGGTTGAAGGCATTTCCGGGGGCGAACCCATCATCGGTGATCAGAAAACCGTCCACCGTAACGACCTGTCGGCCAAAGGAGAAATCAACGCCGTCCGTGCCCAGCGCCGGAATCAGATCACCCGACTTCCAGCCCAGGTAGGCGTCTTCCACGGCTGTTTCCCTTTCATTCCCGGCGGTGAGTGATCCTGCGTCCCCATCACCCCATGATCCCGTACTGATCAGACTGAATCCGCCGTAGATCGAACCTGCACCGATCTTATCCGTCGTGCCGTTTACACCATACTTGGCGAAGCCTTCCTGCCATCGCATCCTGCCGGGCTCTGCTTCGGGGTCGCCGATGTAATTCTTTTCGCTGCCGAACCAGCCAAATCCCGCCCACAGCTCGGCGTTCAGCACGGTGGCACCTTCATTTTCATTGTAGAGCTCGTAGCCATGAGCCTGGGGCTCAAATGCACAGAGTGCGACCAGCGAAAGCAATGGGGCGTAAGGGGGGGTGCGCATGACGTCTCTCCTGTTTTTATATTTATGAGGCGAGGCGCGAGTGTTCCGCCTGGGTTGCGCAAGCGGTAACCCAAATCAGCACTTGCAGGGGCTCGATGCCCGTTTCTTCGTGCGCGTTATCCCTTCTCTGCAATAAACATTTCCACGACGGGCAGCGGTTGCCGTTTTGGGCTACGGCCCCTGCTCCCATCCCCCTATGCTGGGCCCATAAGAACGTATAAAAACCGAGGCACTCGCCATGACACCTTTGTCGTCCCCGCTATTACGCAAGGGGCTTGGTCTGCTGACCATTGCCGCCTGCATCGCCCTACCCTCCGTGGTCTCTGCCCACCATTCGTTCGCGATTTTCGACCAGACCAAAACGATCACGCTCAAGGGCGTGGTCGGACGCTTCGTCTGGAGCAACCCCCACGTCTCGATTTATTTCGATTCGCCAGGGCCCCCGCCTCAGCAATTCAAGATCGAGACCGGCAGTGTCAACGCCTTAAGCCGCACCGGCTGGAAGTCCGACTTGATCAAGGCCGGCGATGCCGCCGAGATCACCTTCAAGCCGCTGAAAAACGGTGATCCGGGCGGGCTGCTCGTGGAGATCAAGATCGGTGACGTGGTGCTGTCCGGTGGAGGCTGAGAAACCGCATTCCTACGCCATGAGACCTGAATGAACAGACCAACGGGATGGAGACGCTTTCAATGAAACCGACACGAACCTTGAACCTGACAAGCTTCTTCCTGGGCGTGCTACTCATGACTGTCGCCGGGGTGAGCAGCGCGGCCGCCTCTAAAACCCAGGACGCCAAACACGGCGCGGGCACACGCCCCGACATCAGCGGCACGTGGGAGCGGACTCCGGACGACTGGTTCGGAGAGGACCCGGACAATCCGGTGCACCCCGGTGGCCCGATGGACCTGAAGGAGCCCTATGCCAGCGAATACGTCGCGTTGAAAAAGCGCCAGGCCGCCGCGAACGAGGCCGGCACGCCACTGGCCACCACCAGCTCCATGTGCCTGCCCGAAGGCATGCCGGTATTGATGGCGGCGCTCTTCCCCATCCAACTCATTCATGACGATAAGCAAGTGGTGGTGCTCGGCGAATATCTCCAGCAAGTGCGCCGCATCATCCTCAACGAAGCCATGCCTGCGCTGGATACGCTGGACCCCAGCTACCAGGGCTACTCGCGCGGCCGCTGGGAGGGCGACACGCTGGTGGTGCAAACACAAGGCGTGCGCACAGATGTGGCCTTCTACGACGTTCCGCACAGCAAGGAAATGAAAATCACCGAGCGCATCAGACTGAAGGCGCCGGATCGCCTGGAGAACCAGGTAGTGATCGAGGACCCGCAGGTACTCAACAGCCCTTACCGCTTCACGTTCGACTACAAGCGCTCCGACTACCGCATTCACGAATATGTCTGCGAGAACAACCAGATCGTGATCGACAGCGAGGGCAAGACGAGCCTCAAACGCGACTGAACCGATGCCCTCATCGATAACCACTTGGAGGTGACCTAATGGAACGACTGATCAAAATCAGCATCCTGCGGCCGTCGATGCAAAGCGCCTTTCTGTCACTCGTGTTGATCTCCAGCGCGTCCGCCGAGGTGCCCCGGATGCCCACGGCCATTGCGGTGCCGCCGTCCGGCCAACTGCCTCTGTCATCGGCAGAGCGCGCGGGCACCGAACACAGCGACCTCGACCGCTACGGTTACGTCGAGGAGGAGTTCTACCTGCAAGGCATTGCCCCGGCAATCACTGCCGCGGGCAAGCCTTTGCTCGAGGCGCCTTATACCACCCGTATCCTGATTCGCAAGCCGACGGACCCGGCACGCTTCAACGGCACCGTCGTGATCGAGCCGTTCAGTTGGTTCGGCGAGCGTGCTGCCGGCTGGATTCTGACCCGCGATTACTTGCTGCGACGCGGCTACGCGTATGTCGGGTACACGCTGAATATCAACCAACCGCCAGTCGATCCCAAGTTCCTTTCAGACACCCCGGACGCCGAGGCCGAGCAGATCGCCCAGTACGGGCGGATCGTGAACTTCGAGTTCATGCGCCGCTTCGACTACGCCCGCTATGCGCCGCTGGGCGCCTACTACGATCCGCAACGTTTCATCCGCGGTGACACGCCGGACCCGTTCGCACCGCAATCCCAAGGCATCGGTGCGCAGCTGGCGCTATTACTCAAGAGCAATGGGCCACAAGGCCCGTTGTCAGGTCTGGACGTGCAACGCGTGTATGTCGACAGCTGGGCCGTCACCGCCCAAGTCTGGATGGACTACCTCGACCAGGGCCGGCACCAGCAATGGCGAATGCCCGACGCAAGCGCGCTGATCGATGGCTACATGACCGGTCGCATGGCCTACGGCGAAGTGGGCGGCGACGTCATTCGAGTGCCGCGCCAGATGCCCGAAGGCGTGCCGTTCGTGACCGTTTACAGCCAGTCGGAACTGATGCACGACGTGATCGAAGGCATCGACCTGCCGCCGGACACCGACAGCCCGCAGTTGCGTTATTACGAAGTGACCGGCATGCCGCATTTGCGCCTGGCCGACCTCGGCACCGAGCACACCGAGCACCTCGCTGCCGACATCGGCAAAGGCGATGACCCACAGTGCCGGACGCTGTACGACGAGCCGGTGGAAATGGTGGTGTCGGCGTTACTCGATGGCATGGACAAATGGGTACGCGAGGGCAAGCCGATGCCAAAGGCACCCAGGGTCGTGCGCGACGGCAAGGTGGCAGCGCGCGACCCTGCTACCGGCAATCTGCAAGGGGGCGTACGCCCGCCGTGGGTCCAGGTGCCGAGTGCGACCTACCTCACCGATCAAGAGACCGGCTGCGGCCTGATCTACGACACGAAGGTGGCTTATTCGCAGGATGCGCTGCGCCGACGCTATGGAAGTTTCAGCCACTACCAACAGGCATTCGAAGACGCCAAGGGCGTGTCGATCGAGCAAGGGTATCTGCTGCCGGAAGATGCGGCAGGCCTGCACACGATCGCAAAACCTGAAGATTTCTAACCCTCTGACCCTGCGGGAGAGCAACAAATGTCCTCCATACCTGTCATTGCCTGGCTCTATGCGACACCGGTGAGCACCGCCATCAGGGACTTGCTCTGGGTGGTGCCCACTGTGCAGAGCATTCATATCATTGCCATCGCGGTGATCTTCGGCTCCGCCGTCATTTCCGACCTGCGCCTGGCCGGCGTACTCGCCACGGACGAGCCTTTGCGCGGCGTGGTTCAACGCTACTACCCGTGGATGCGCAATGCGCTTGTCGTCCTGCTTGCCACGGGGTTGATCATGGCCATCGGCGAACCGGACCGCGTTCTCCTCAACAACACGTTCTGGCTGAAGATGGCCCTGGTCATCGGCGCGTTCACCTTGGCCTGGCGGCTGCGGCGACCCTTTCTGCGCCCTGCCGTCCCTGCACACAGTGACGACGACAAGCCGCCGGTCAAGGCGCTGGTCTGGCTGTCGATCGCCTTGTGGTGCGTGGTGATCATCTGCGGTCGCTGGATCGCCTACTCGATCTAAACGTTTTCAACCCCAGTTCTCAGGTATTCGTCATGGACATTCAATCAATACTGCAAGCCATCGAGGCCAGCTCGCTCGCCACCCTGGTCCGTGAGTCGGGCACGGCTTTTCCGGCCCTGGAATCGGTGCATGTGATCGGCATCGCACTGGTGTTCGGGAGTATCGCGGTGGTGGACTTGCGCCTGCTCGGCATTGCCTCCCACCGCCGCAGCGCAGTACGGCTGATCCGGGAACTGCTGCCCTACACCTGGCTTGCTTTCGTTGCGTGCGTGATCACCGGTTCGCTCATGTTTGCCGCCAATGCCATCACCTATGCGCAGAACCCCGTGTTCCTGTGGAAAATGGCCGTGTTGATGCTGGCGGGCCTGAACATGGTGATATTCCATTTGGGCGCCTTTCGCCGCATCGACGAATGGGACACCGTGCTACCACCCCCCGGCCAGGCGCGTATCGCCGGGTTCAGTTCGATGGCGTTGTGGATCGGCGTGATCTGCCTCGGCCGCTGGATTGCGTTTATCTGATGGCCCGGCTATCGCCACGCAGGCACCACGCCAACGGCACAGCCGGTGATGTGGCCAGCAGCGCATTCACGCTTGTGCACCCGCGCTCCGGCCGATGGGAAACCGTGGGCATGCTGCTTGCGGCGCTGATCATCATCGCCAGCGTGGCCGGTTATATGTTGCTGCGGCCACAGAAAGTCGGCCCACCCACCGCGTTGAGCTGGCAGGTGCGCTCCTTCGATGGCCTGGGTTCGGTCGATCAGGCCATCCATAGTGCGCTGTTGCCTGCCGGTGAAGAAATCATCTGGAACAACAACGACACCGGCGGCTGGATCACCCTGGATCGTGCCCAAGAGCTTGTGCTGCCGCCCTTCTATCGGGACGCCTTCTGGAAGGCCAATGGTCAGGTGCACTGGCAACTGATCCTGCCCGGCACCCACCTGTCCCATAGGCAGTCTGCCGACAAACACACCGACAACGACACACATGCCGACGCCGCCGCGGCTCCCACGGTTCCCCCCTCCAGCGAGGTGTCGCAAGCCACTCAGGGCCAGGGCGCCACGGTCTATTACGGCTCCGGCGGCAGCGTGCCGGGCCAGAGCGCCTACCTGCTCGTCATCGGTCATGCCCATGCCGGGGTGATGTGGGCCAACCAGGCGACGATCTGGATCCACCCCAATCCGAACGCGCCCTACCCCTCCATCGTCAAGGCCGAGTCGCTGGTCGGCGACGGCTGGCGACAAGTCATTCCTTACGACGGCACCAGTGAAATCGAACGCGTAAAAGGAACCCAACCATGAATGCCTTTATAAAACACCGCACACTGTTGCGCCGTTGCCTGGCGTTGCTGCTGCTGATCCCCGCCATCGCCTGCGCCAGCCCGGAACACCCCGCCGGCAAGCGGCTCAAAGTCGGCGTCACATTGCATCCCTACTACAGCTTCGTGGCCAACATTGTTGGTGATCGGGCGGACGTCGTTGCGCTGATCCCGGCGCAGGCCAATCCGCATAATTACCAGCCGCAGCCCGACGACATTACCCGCGCGATGAACATCGATGTGCTGGTAGTCAACGGCATTGGCCACGACGAATGGGCCTTCGAGATCATCAAGGCCGCCGGCCGCCGCGAGACGCTGCCGATCATTCAGGCCAATGCCTCGGTGGCACTCATTCCCATCGGCGGCGACCAGGACGGCGTCAAAGTGGTGAACCCACATACCTTCGTCTCCACCACGGCGGCGATACAACAGGTGTTCGAGATCGCCCGCCGCCTGGGCGAGCGCGACCCGGACAACGCGGCAGCCTATAGACAGAACGCCCTGGCGTATGCCGGACGGATCCGCGCCCTGCGCGCACGCTTCATGAATCGCTTTGCCGCGCTGGATCTTTCGCCGTTTCGTTGCGCGACGTTGCACGGCGGTTACGACTACATGATGCAAGAGTTCGGCCTGTTTGTGAGCGCCGTGATTGAACCGCGTCACGGTGTGGCGCCGACTGCCCGCCAGTTGGCCACCACGATCGACACCATCAGGAAGGCCAATGTAAGGGTGCTTTTCGCCGAAAAGAACTTTTCCATGGATCTGGCCAAACCGATTGAGGCAGCCACCGGAGTAAAAGTCTTCACCCTGTCCCACATCACCGGCAGCACCTACAGCGCGGACGAATTCGAGGTAGCCATAGGCGAAAACCTTGAAACGTTGGCCGAAGCCGTCGAGTTCACGCAACGATGAAGAAGGATCAAGCGATGCGCGGACCTGCCGTGATGTTCGATAACGTCTCGCTGCAACTGGGCGGTACACAGGTACTCGATGCGGTGAGCTTTCGGGTGGAAGCCGGTGCGCTGCACTGCCTGGTCGGCCCGAACGGAGGGGGCAAGACCTCACTTGTGCGCGCGCTGCTGGGCCAGATGCCGCATTCCGGGGTTATCCGCTTCGAGGGTGTCGCCAAGCCGGTGGGCTACGTGCCGCAACTGCTGGATTTCGACCGCAACGTGCCGATGACGGTCAACGATGTGATGGCACTGCTCACTCAACGCCGGCCGGCTTTCCTGGGCTCAAGTCGCTCCGCCAGGGCGGCGCAGGCCGAGGCCCTGGCGCGTACCGGTGTGGCCGGAATAGGTACAAAACCATTTGGCAGCCTGTCCGGTGGGCAGCGCCAGCGCGTGCTGCTGGCCCAGGCGATCAGCCCCGCGCCGTGGCTGCTGGTCCTCGATGAACCCACCGCCGGTATCGACGAAGCCGGTGTGCGCCTGGTGGAAGCACTGGTGGCCGAGTTGCACGACTGCGGCGTCACCGTCCTGTGGGTCAACCACGATCTCGAACAGGTCAGGCGTATCGCCCAGTCCGTGACCGTTATCAATCAAAGGGTGCTGTTTCATGGCCCGGCCGATCAGATCGACTGCCGATTGGAGGATATTCGATGAGTGCCTTGTACGACTTCATCCGCGATCACCTCCAGACGCTCGCCGCGCGCCAGATGCTGCCGCAACCGTTCGAATACGAGTTCGTGATCAATGCGCTGATGTGCGCCGTTCTGATCGGCCCCTTGCTGGGTGTGCTGGGCTCAATGGTGATGATCAAGCGCATGGCTTTCTTCAGCCAGTCCGTTGGCAATGCGGCGATGACTGGCGTCGCCATTGGCGTGCTGATTGGCGAGTCCTATACCTCTCCTTACCTGTCGATGTTCGGCTTCTGCCTGCTGTTTGCGCTGACGCTGAAATACACCCAGCACCGCACGACGCTGGCCAACGACACACTGATCGGGGTGTTCCTGTCCATTTCGCTGGCAGTCGGCGCCTCGTTGCTGCTGTTCGTGTCGGCGAAGATCAACACCCACGTGATGGAAAGCGTGCTGTTCGGCTCCATCTTGGCCGTGGACCACACCGACATGAATGTACTGCTCGGCGTAACGGTCATTTGCGCCCTCATCGGGCTGCCCCTGTACAACGGCATGTTGCTGTCCAGCCTTAATCCGAGCCTGGCACATGCGCGCGGCGTGCCGGTGCGTAGCGTCGAGTACATGTTTGTGGTGTTGGTCACTCTGGTGACGGTGGCCTGCCTGAAAATCATCGGCGCGGTATTGGTCGAGGCCCTTCTGCTGATACCCGCCGCGGCGGCTCGCAACGTCACTCGCTCACTTGCGGCACTGGTCACGCTGGCCATCCTGATTGCGACGTTTTCCTGCGTGGTCGGCATCCTGGCGCCTATGCAATTCCACATCCCAGTGCCGACCGGCGGTGCGATCGTGCTGGTCGCCGCTCTGGTGTTTGTCTTGACCACCATCATCCGTGCGACCTCGTCGCGATTCAGAGGGACCAACGTATGAAATGGCTTTGCCTGTCACGTGGATCCTGGCTGGCGGTGTTGGCCCTGCTGCTTGGCACCCAGTTCCCGGTCTTTGCCGATACCGGCCGCCAGCGGGTGCTCGTTGCGCTGCCGGCGGTGTACGCACTTACGTCGGCGCTCAGCGAAGGCACGCTCATCGAGGCCGTGCGGCTACCGCCGGACAGCCCCGTGCCCATGGAGAGCCTGGCCAATGCGCTGTCGCGTCTCGATCCGGCCGTGTTCCAGCAAGCCGACGCCGTGGTGACCCTGAGTCATCTCTGGCGTGCGGACCCATTGTATGCAACGGCCCGGCGCCACAACCTGCGCATCATCGAGATCGATGCCTCGCGTTCATGGGACACGATCAAGCCCGGCGTGGCCGTGATGCGCGTGCCACCGAACGACGTGCCCTGGGCCGTCGCGAGCAACATCGATAGCGGCCCGTCGCCCTACGCCTGGCTCGGTCCCGTCAACGGCATGCGCATGTCGGCGCTGATCGCTGCCGACCTGACACGCCTGTCCCCCGCCGATGCGCCTCGAATCGAGAGCAACCTCGCCGCACTTGAAAGCCGCCTGCGCCGGCTCAAGGCCGACTACGGCGCGCGAATGGTAGTGCTGCCGGATGTGCGCGTACTGTCGCTGGCGAACGAGTTCACCTACCTGTTTGGCGAGTTCGGCATCTTTGTCGACGGCTGGTTCGTGCGCCAGGACCTTGACTGGAGCGACGCCGATCGCGCCGCACTGACCCGATACCTGCGCGAGCGTGACATCCGCGTAGTGGTCCACAAGTGGATGCCGGATGAAAAGATCGCCAGGGCCATCCAGGATGGCGGCGCACGGTTGCTGCTACTGGACACCGGCAACCCGGGAGAACTCGCCGACGCAGCCGGCGACTACACCGCACTTCTGCGCTCGAACCTGGAAGCGTTGCTGGCGGCCTTCGCCCCGGCTGGCAACGACACTACAAGCGGCGATGATCAATCGCCTTCCAATGATCAACCTCGTCCGTTGAGACCAAAGATCCTATGAGCCACATAACTTCAACCATTCGAATATCGATGGCAGGCACCCTCTTGCTCTGCCAGACAGCGTTGGCTCATGGCCCCGTGCTCGACTGCTATATCGAGCGCGATGACCAGGTGAAGTGCGAGGCAGGATTCACCGATGGCAGCTCGGCCGCCGGCAGAAAAATCCATATCCAAAACCCAAGCGACAAGGTGTTGCTCGAAGGCGAGGTCGGCAAGGACAACACCTACACCTTCCAGCCCCCCACCGGAAACTATTCCGTGGTGTTCCTCGGTGGAGCCGGCCATGACGTAACCATTCAGTCCTCCGACATATCAAGGTGAAAATGACCATGACGTTCAAACGAAAACTGCTCCAAGCCATTGCCGCGACTACATTCAGTGGCTTGACCGGCGCTGCACAAGCGCATTTCCAGATGCTCTACCTCGAGGAAACAGCGCTGCAGCGTGCGGAAAAACTGGAGTTCGCGCTAGTGTTCACTCACCCCTTCTCCGGCGGCCCCACCATGGCCATGGATGAACCCCGGGCCTTTAACCACACCAGCGCGCACGGCGGGGAAAAAATCAATCTGCTCGAATACTTACGTCCAGTCGAGTGGCAGAGTCGCGATAACCGGTCGACGGCCTATCGAGCATCGATCCCACGTGAGCTGGTGCGCTCACTGGGTGACCATATCTTCGTACTCGAGCCCGAGCCTTATATGGAAATCGAAGAAGGTGTCTACATCCAGCAATTCACCAAGCTGATCGTGAACGTGGGTGGAGTACCCGGTCACTGGGCAGAACCACAAGGGTTGCCGGTTGAGATCCAGCCCCTGAACAAACCTTATGCCAACTGGACCGGCGGAGTATTCCGCGCCTTGGTGCTGGCCGACGGCAAGCCCGTCCCGTTCGCCGAGATCGAAATCGAATACCTCAACCATTCCGTTGATGTCGAGAAAAACGCCTTCGGCCAGCAGGACTACATAACGGCCCCTCAGGCTTCCTTCAAAGCCCTTAGCACCTACTCGGACTCCCAAGGCATTGTGACCATTGGCCTGCCCCGCGCCGGGTGGTGGGGCATTGCAGCACTCGACATTGGGACAACGAAAACCCACAAAGGCAAAGCCCTGTCGCAAGACGCGGTGCTGTGGGTGCAGGCCAGAGACATGGAGTGACACAAACCCGTTGCGCGTAATGCCGTGGAGTTGATCATCCTTGTTTCCAGGTCGAACGTGCCTTGGTTATGCCACAGGACTTGAAACAGAGCCTAGGTGCCCAGCCTGATAGTGCCTGGTAGTACGTCCCCGTAGAGTATTGTCTGATGTAGTGCACTGAGCTGCTGCGGAGAGAGAACGGACCCGGCCAGCTCATTGTACTTGGCGACCAGCTCCTCATCCGACAGGGGATCCTCCGGGTCTCCTTTTCGGGTTTCCTGAAAGTGGTCGATCTGACGCCCATCCTTTAGCCGTACAAGAAGCCTGGCCATGCGTTTTTTTGGATAGGCTGCCGCCAGTTCTGCATCCTCGGTGACGGTCACTTTCTGCATTAGTGCACGAATGTCTGACCGCGCTAAGGCGTCGGGTGAAAACGCAGCCAGACGAACACCGCCAAGCAGTAACTGCGCAGCGATGCAATATTGGATACTGAAGCGGGCCTCTTGGGCTGATTGGGGATCGGCACGGTTGCACATCTGATAGGTAGCGCCGTACCCGTCTACACGGATTGAGTCGATAGCGTCGACATCAAAACCTTCTTTTCCCTGCAATAACTTCAGGCCATCGAGTGCTGGGAAGATATGCCCGCAACAACCATGATTCTTGACCGTCATCCGCGTAATGGGCGTCCACTCGCCAATTCCCTCGAGTGCCGTTCGCCAGTCTCCGTTGGAGACGCTGGTTGCCGCAGCAAAGCCCTTGTCACCATGAAGGCTATCCAGAGAAGCCGTCACGCCATTAGCCGCAGCGATACCCGCGAGGATACCGGCATCCGCGGCATGGCCGGGGTGTAGCGCCTTCGCCATACCACCGTCCTGGAGATTTTGCTGGTGTCCACCAGCAAAGCTGCTCGAGAGAGCAATAGCATGCGCGATTCGATCCGCATCAGCACCCAAGATCATGGCAGTCGCCACTGCGGCACCTATCGTGCCAACGGTCGAGGTGGTATGCCAGTAACGATAGTGGCTGGGTTGAACAGCCAGGGAGATCCGGCATCCGACCTCATAGCCAGCGATGATCGCGCGATGCAGTTGTGCAAGTGACACACCTTTGTCCTGAGCGACGGCCAGCGCGGCGGAAACGGTCGGACTGCCCGGGTGATACCCGCCGTCCTTAAAGATGTCGTCAAATTCGACCGTATGGCTTGCAATGGCATTGAGCAGCGCAGAAGTCCGCGCAGAACCGAACTGACCGTTCACGTAGCAGATCGCATTACCCTGTCCTAGTTGGGAGGAAAGGGCTTCAGCCAGCAGAGTTGCGGGGGGCAATACACAGCCGGGTAATGTTGTGGCAAACCAATCGAGGATGACGCGGCGCGTAGCCCACGTCACGTTTTCGGTCAGGTCGCGGCTTTGCCAACTGGCCGCTGCATTGGCCAGCACTTTAATTGGATTGGTCATCGAGAGCCCCTTGACAGTCAGTTGACAACACCCGCTACTCGCAATGCTTCAATCTCCTCGCTCCCGTAGCCGAGTTCTGCAAGAATTTCGGCGCTCTGAGCACCAACGGGTTGCGGTGTAAGGGTGATCTGCGCAGGGCTGTCAGACAGACTGAATGCCGCAACTGGAACCGTCAGTCCATCGATTGCGCCGTTCTCTATTGCGTGTCTATGCAGCACATGCCGGCTAGCGACCTGACTGTCAGAAAGGGCTTCTTCCAGACGGCGAATGCGAGCAGCTGGGATGTGCCTTGACTGTAAAAATGCCTCCCAATAATCCGCAGACATCGTACCGATGATTTTTTTCAGCACCTGTGCCTCTTGCGCATGCGCGTCCAGACGTTGATTGTTATCGGTCTTGATCATGTCCTCGCGACCGAGTGCCGTCCATAGACGACGCTGTTGATTGAGGTTTGAGGCACCAATCATCAGCGGGGCATCGGTCGCCTGATAGCAGCCGATCGTTGCAAATGGGAAAGTGTTGCCCTTTTGCTCTGGATGCTTGCTATTCCAGAGGAATCCGGTGAGGTGAGAGCTGGTCAATATCAGCGCTACATCCAGCATGGAAACATCAATAAACTGGCCCTTCCCTCCATTTCGTTCCCGCTGGAAAAGCGCTGTCGCGATTGCATACGCCGCTGTCGTGCCCGTCGCATAGTCCACAACAGGCGCCCCTGATTTCAAGGGTCTGCCATCGCCGTGGCCGGTCATCGACATCATGCCGGAAAAAGCCTGGATCACGTTGTCATAGGCTGTCTGCTCCCGCCGAGGTCCGGTCGAGCCAAAAGCCGAAATAGAGCAATAAATCAGCTTGGGATTGAGCTTTGACAACTCATCGTAACCCAACCCCAACTCATCGAAAGCACCCGGGCGATAGTTTTCCACAAACACATCGGCCGTAGAGATAAGCCGCTTCATCGCCTCGCGTCCCTCAGCAGTTTTGAGGTCTAGAGCCAATGTTTTCTTATTGGATGCCTGGGCCATGAAAGCAGTACCCATGCCAATATCGTTCAGCGCGCGATCAGAGCCCTGCATGCGCGCTTGGTCGGGATCATTGGGTGACTCGACCTTGATGACTTCAGCACCCAAGACGGCCATCTGATAGCTGGCAAAGGGACCTGCGAGTACATGCGTCGTATCCACGACACGAATTCCATCAAATGCTTTAGACATGGATCCTCACCCACTTATCACTACGCGAACCCTGTGCGGAAGACGAACTTGCCAGTCAAGTCTTGCTCTCGTTCTCTCACGAAAGCGATCCCGGAGGCAGCAGCCCTCAGTTGATCCGTCTTCACAGGGAAATCTGTTTTTAGAACTTTCCTGGCAACTGGCGCCTAACTTGAAACCGGCCCACCCACCAGTCGATCATTTAGCGAGGCGTTAACCCATTCAGACTCAACCTGACACCCGTTGAAAACCAGCAACTTCACTGAATATAACCGGCTGCTTTAAGCTGGGTTTGCGCTACATCCGTTACGCGATTGACAAAATCCGTGTACTCCCTTGGGCCCATCCAAGAGTCCACGACACCGGCATTGCGAGCATAATTCTGATACTCCTCTGACCGCATCGCCTTGTGAATAGCATCAGCAATCTTCTGCTGTGTCTCCTTTGGAATATTCGCAGGTCCAAACACTCCACGAACCTGCAGCCAACTGGTGTCGACTTGATATCCTTGCTCTCCAAAGGTAGGCACATCAGGTAAACCAGTGAGACGATCCTCTCCCAGTACGCCCAGGCCGACCAAACGACTTGCATCGAAGAAGGAACTAACGGCGCCTAGATTTGAGACACCGACATCAATGTGTCCCCCCAACAGTGCCGCAACAATATCCGGGGTAGAGTTAAATGCGATCCAATTAAACTTTACACCAGCGGCCTTCTCTAGCATCGTGATGCCAATGCTCTGCATGGAGCCTGCCGGCCCAAAGCCACCCACATTGACCTGCCCATTTTTTGCCCTGGCCATCGCCACCAGGTCATTCAAATTCTTCATATCGGAACCAGACTTGACGAACAGCAAGATCGCGTCTTCCTGTGTCGACGCTATCCAAGAGAAATCATCAATGGAGTATGTCCCTCTGAGATTCGTAAGCATGCTCGTAAAGTGCGACAACGTGTTGACACCGAGCGTCAAGCCATCTGGCTTGGCAGAGAGAATTCGCGTCATCTGTGCTGCGCCGCCACCACCAGGTGCATTGATGACTACCACTTTCTGACCAATCTCCGGCTCTAAAGTCTTTGCCAGCGTTCTGATGAAGACATCTGCACTGCCACCCGCTGCCGTGTGCATAATCATGTTTACGGGACCGCTGGGCCAGTTGCTTTCGGCCAGTGCGACGTCAATACCACAGAGCATTGTCACGGCAGCAAGTGTGGTTGCACTCAGGTAGCGGCGAGCGCTCTTTACAGTTTTACTTAGCATCTTCTGACACTCCTACGATTTTATTTTTTTAGTACTCGATATGGGGCCAGCCCCTGCACCAAGGCTCGCAAAAAGCAACCCGAAACGGTACTGACGATTTGTCAGCCAAAGGCGGCGTTTATATTGGGCAGAGCAGTAAACAAATGAGGGCAGCATCTGACCTTTTCAGCACAGCGTTACTTTGCACGCCCTCAGCGTTAGCAGATAAACATGGAAGCAGTTGACCGCTATGGCTTAACAGCACCGAGAGAACATCAACGGATCGCCCTCTTGTACTACTGCTCCACGATCAGCAACTCCACAGTGTTAATAATTAATCCGTCATCGCCAACAGCTCTCGCATCCACGAAAGGAATTTCAGCAACGGCTCAGATGGCCGCATTTTTCGCGGCCACGTCAGATAATAACTCTCACCGGTTTTATAAGTATGCTCGAAAGGGGCGATAAAACTTCCATTCTTAATCTGGCGTTCGACAAAGGCCTTGACGGCGATAGCCATCCCAATATTCATCGATGCGGCCTCGTAAGCCAGCGCTGAATTATCAAAGCGAATACCTGCATCGGCGTCGACGCCCGCATTGACCGATGACAGCCAGCTTGCCCAATCGTTTGGGCGCGCCATGGAGTGAAGCAGACGTATATGGGAAAGATCCTGCGGCGATTCGAGCTTCGCGGACTCCATCAGCATCGGCGAGCATATGGGAATCAGCTCAATATCGACGAGCTTTTCCGCATGCAGGTCAGGCCAATCCCCATGGCCCGAGCGAATCGATGCATCAATGTTTTGTGTTTCGAAATCCACCGGAGCCAACGAGGATGAAAGCCTGACCTCAATTGATTCGTTGACATCATGAAAGTTAGCGAGCCGGGGAATCAGCCATCTCTGCGAGAAGGTGGTATAGGACTGGATGGAAAGAATATTCCGTCTTCCTCTGCGTGAAACTTTACGCGCCGCGTTGCTGATGTCCTGGAAAGCGTGCGTAATGCCCTCGTAAAGTTCCTTGCCTTCCCGCGTCAGCTCGATCCCCCTGTGCAAGCGTCGAAATAAGGCGACCCTAAAATACTCCTCGAGCACCCGCACCTGACGACTGACGGCGACCTGCGATACGTTCAACTCTTCTGCAGCCGTTGTCAGGCTACAAAGCCGGGCAGCAGCCTCAAAAGCTCTCAAAGGATTCAGCGGGGGAAGTGGATATTTCATTCAATCACCCGTAAACGCGGTAATTATTCCAAATAGAAAAAACATCTTCATAGCTTTAAGAGCAACGCTCATCACTAAAGATATCAGCCACATTCAATTAACCACGTTTAAAGCACCTGATGCATCGAACCTGCCCCGAGGGGAGGTCCGATTCAAAGGAGGTTGAGCGGGTAACTGACGATCACTCGAGCGTCGTTAGCGTCACGGGAGAAGTCAGACCGATAGGTAGCACTACGCAAGCGCATGCCCAGTCCTTTTAGCGCCCCACTCTGAATCACGTACTGCAACTCGATATCGAGTTCGCGCTCACCTCCTGAGTCAGCGCCCCGGACTTCCGCACCACTGCCTCGCAGGTAACGAGTCATAAAGGTCAGGCCGGGAATACCCACTTTAGCGAGGTCAAAGTCGTAGCGTAGCTGCCAGGATTGCTCATCCTTTTCGGCGAAATCTCCGATCTGAACAAAGTTGACCAGGAAGGGGTTGGAACCCGCCACATAGGGAAAAGCCGAGTCGCCCGACATCAACTGGTAACCAACGCCCAGCGAATGTCCGTTCAACTTGTATGTACCGATCGCGCTAAACGCCCGGTTGTCGATAGCTCCGCCCTGCGCCAGCCCTTCATCGTCACTCAGGAAAAAGCGGATATCGCTGTTGAACGCCCCCCAATCTCCCTTACGCCGGTCGGTAATACCAAAGAACTGCTGCCGATAGATATCCTCGAAGCGAGCGTATTGGTAACTGAGGCTAGTGGTCTTCAAAAACTGATAGGTGAGCCCCATCACATCGAATTCCCCCCCATCCAGAGATCCACTAAAACGGCGATTTTTGTTATTGAGCGCCAAGCCTTCGTCGCCAGTCTGATCGCGTTGAACGGTGCGCTGGATTTGCGCCCCCGTGAACTCAAGCCCTTTCAACTCTCGCACCTGGAGTTGCATCCCTTCGAAGGTTTGCGGCAGCAGGCGGCCATCGTTAGCCTGCAGCGTGGGCCACTTGGGCAACAGGGTCCCAACCTTGAACTCGCTATTGGATGCACGCAGATTGAAGGTACCACCGGCCTTTGAGTAGGTATCAGGCACCTCGCCGTCATCCTGCACCGGCAGAAGCCCAGTACCAGCCCGACCGGGGCTGGAATCAAGCTTTACACCGAGCATACCAATAGCATCGAAGCCAATACCCACCGTCCCAGGGGTGTAGCCAGACTGGTACCGCAGAATAAAACCTTGGGCCCACTCTTCTCGCTGCGACTGCCCACTCCCCTCCCTGAAGTCACGATTCATGTAGAAGTTTCGAAGTTCAAGCGAGGCTTTGCTGTCATTTAGAATGCCTTCTGCGAAGACCGATGGAACACTGGCAGCAAGTCCCGCCCCTACTACGCACAAGGGCATCTTTTTTATTAGTGTCATTGCAAGTACCTAAATGGACCGGACACCGCAGCCAACCGCGGAACTGGTCAAGGGTGGGTGGAGGAAAACGAAACAAATCACTCGGCAAGCCGAGACCTGGCGCGCCAACTCGCACGCGCATGATGGCTCGCTAGGAATTACCCAATCGGAATCAATTCAAATAGGCGACTGCATGATTGGAATTGATTATTCATTAATATGGAGAACACGCCTATCCGGAGACAAAGAGCCTATTAAACAGAACACTGAATACTTGACATGACGCCACATGAGATTTACTACGACTCGATCATCACGGGCGAGCGCCAAGCAATATACAAATACCGAGGAGCGCCGCAACGGAGCCTTAAGATAGGGAATGTTCATAGCGACCTATTTGTTGTTATGAGTCTGAAATGAAACGTTCATCGATTATGCAATCGAAATTCGAATGGTCAACCGAGCCGTTCCACTCCTTGGAACAGCAAGCTGCCTGGAGGACGGACATCAGGTCATCTGGAATTCCCCCCGCCTGGGTGCAGGATTGGTTTTGATTCAATTAGCCGGTGCCCGCGTTCCACCTGGAGGACCTGTTCAAGCGAGCTGCGCCTTGACGCAACTGAACGACCATGCGTTGATGCTGCGTTGCCAAAAAGAGGGCAGAGCATCAGTCGCGACCGCAATAAGCCAGCCAAAGGTTGCGCCGTGCCGGTGTCGCTCATTTGCCCGCCGTGCGCCTACCGGCAGTACCGCTCATCCGGAACCCACAGAGCGCCATGACAATGACCACCAAACAATTTTACGCATTGGAAGACGCCAACAACGGTGCGATGCTCCCGGGCATTCCCGGTCAAGGCAAGTCAACACCAAATCGGTCCCTGGAGCGCGGCCTGGATTTGTTGAGGGCTTTTCGTCCGGGTAGTGAATACCTGACTAACGGGGATCTAAGCGAAAGGACCGGCCTCTCCAAGTCGACCGTAAGCCGCCTCACACAAACGCTAGTCCGTGCAGGTTTCCTGGACTACGACCCAATCAGTGGTGCCTATCGGCTAGCATCTTCCTTGCTAAGTCTGGCGCACACCCTGTATCACGGAAGCTCTCTGGTACGGATATCGGAACCGCTGATGCGTCAAGTCGCCAGACAACTCCAAGTGAACGTTGGATTAGCGGCCGCGGACGGCGATGAGATGGTGTATATCGAGTCGATTAGGCTCGGCGCGCGCAAGTCTCCGCGCATCGTGGGAACAGGGCAGCGTCTGCCCATAGACCTGACCGCACTGGGACGGGCTTATCTGTCAGTTCAGGATGAGGTTCGACGCGAATCGCTGCTGGAACATTTCAAAGCACGGCGATGTGCTTCCCGCTGGGCAGAGTTGAGCAGAGAGATCAACGATGCCATTCAAAGCGTTATGTGCCATGGTTACTGCGCAGCCTCCTGGCAGCCTCAAGTGGTATCAATAGCCGCCCCGCTTAATCTACCCACTTATCGCACCCATGCACTCAATATCAGCCTCTCAACCACCGAAAGTATCGACAAGGTGATCACGCGCTATTCGGGGCCTCTGCTTGAGTTGACCGAGACGATCAGGAGCCAATTGAGCGACCGGAATGATTCATGAAGCTCAACAGGCGTGCACCTCTCATCAGCGCTTTTGCCACTCGCTAGGATGAACGCCCTAACTCGAACCTTCGAGCCACTGCAATGAACCAATGAACGCCCGGCATGAATATGCATATCCGCACAATTTGAAATGAAACAATAACTGCAACGTTGTAGCCAAGGAACTGCGCAGTCAATGCCATTTCAGTAACCCCTCCAGGCGCAGCACTGAGCACCATGACCTCCCATGGAAACCCTGACAGGACAGCAAACGCAACGGCCATCAAGCTTGTCAATAAAAGGAAAAAGAGCATGGAAATGACGATGGAGAGCGTCAGTCTAACCTCCAGAAATAGATCCTTTGTAAACACCGACCCTAACCAAGTACCCAGGACAACTTGAGCTACAGCCATGATTATCGAGGGGTAAGGAGCAATATGAAAGCCACTACTGGATACTGCGGCAGAAACCAGTAAAGCACCAAAAAAATAGGGATTGGGCAACCTGAGAAGTTTAAACAGCACAGCACCAGCCAAAGCAGAGATGGCTAGCAGCAAAACACCGCCAGGATCAAACTGGCTAACCACCCCACTATTTCGCTCAGCATTTCCTGGCCAACCATCCAACACATACAGTGCGATCGGGACGATGACCACGACACTCGCTATTCTGATTGTTTGAGACAGTACCACCACTCCCTTATTCAACCCGAACCTTTCAGCGATCACGGCAGCCTCCACCGGACTGGTGGGTATGGTGCATAGCAATGCCGTTGAATAATCAAGACGTGTAAATCGTTTAAGCAATAATGAAACAAGCAGGGCACTCAGACCTGTAAGAACAGCCAATCCAACAATAGCGAACCCCATCTCAAAAATAACGGCCAACGCATCGCTGGTAAATGCCAATCCCACGGTAGAAGCAATTATCATTTGGCCATAGGGTCGAGTTTTCGCCGAAACAGTCGCCCTCATCAAACCGGTAATATAAAGAAAGGCCGTTAACAACAGTGGGCCAATCATGAACGGCAAAGGCATCCCAATCTCTAGAAATACCTGCCCCACACAAAAGCAGAGAACATACAGCAACAACAACCGGAAAACGCCGAAAACATTTATACCCATCACGACACCCTCAATTTCTAACTCGCACCATGACCCATTATTCTAGAATGAAGGTAGTTACAATAGCATCCCAGCAAAACAATCGTGATACTCACAGTATTCGCCACCTGCAACCGGTAAAAAAAGAAAGCAACCTCCAAGCATAAAACAGCCCGACACAGCAAACCATGATTGGTTTGAGGTATCGGGCCTCAACCGGTCCAAATTTTCGTCAAAGTTCAAACTTTGCGATCACCTGACAACGTTGTTACTTTTATTTAAGCATCCATCACACCAAGCGTCCTCTGCTGAACTTATCATGCAGGAAGCGTATGGCAGGCGTCGCGAAAGAGAGCACTGCAACCGCCAGTAAAACCAGGGTCAGCGGGCTACTATAGAAAACATCATACTCACCATTGGAAATAACCAGCGCTCGGCGGAAATTGGTTTCGAGCATCTCCCCGAGCACCAGAGCCAGGATGATCGGAGCCAGCGGGATATCAAGCTTGCGCAAGACATAGCCGACAATACCGAAGGCCAGTGTGACGTAAACAGGAAACATTGAGTTCTCGGAAGCGTAGGCCCCCATCAGGCAGATGACCGAGACCGCAGCCGCAATAGCCGGACGAGGAATATCAGCTACTTTCGCCCAGTACCTCGCCCCTGCCAAGCCGATGAAAATCATCACTGGCACACTGACCCAAAGGGCCGCTATAACGGTGTAGGGAATCTCGGGATTCGTCGTGAACAGCAAAGGACCCGGCTGAATACCGTGAATCATCAGGGCACCGATCATGATGGCTGTTGTCGGAGAACCCGGAATACCCAGCGCAAAGAGTGGCGCAAGCGCACCCGACACCGCGGAATTATTGGCAGACTCCGCTGCGGCGATCCCTTCTAGACTACCTTTGCCGAACTCATTGGGCGTTTTCGATACTTTCTTGGCTACGGCGTACGAAACGAATGACGCGATAGAGGCTCCGGCACCCGGCACAACGCCGATGACATATCCAATAATAGAACTTCTCAACAAGTTAAACTTCAATTTCCCAAACGTTTTCAAAGGCACTGCAAGGATGCTGTTCACCGGATGACTCTTGGTCTTGGCAGAAGGCCCTGCCTCGACCATAAAAATAACCTCCGAAAGTGCAAAAAGACCTAACAGCACCGGCACCAGTGGAAAGCCTTCGAAAAATTCAGGATTTGGGCTAAATCGGGGAATACCGGTCTGCGAATCAAGACCGACCGTCGCAAGCGCCAGACCAATGGCCATCGCGATAGCGCCTTTGACAGGCGAACCATTCGACAGAGTAGATACAAGGCTCAACCCCACAAGGGCCAACGCAAAATAGGCTGTAGGCCCGAAGTTCAGCGCAAATTCCGAAAGAGGAACGGCTGTCAGGAACAACAGGACCGCACTGATAAATATGCCAATACCCGATGAAACTATTGATATCGTCAGCGCAACGCCAGCCTTGCCTTGTTGGGTTAGCGGAAAGCCATCCCAAGAGGTAGCTACTGCCGCCGCGGTCCCCGGCGAGTTGATCAGTATTGCAGAAATAGCGCCGCCATATTCGGCAGCAGCGTAGAGAGAGACCAAAGTTACGATTGACACAAGAGGATCAAGGCTATACGTAAACGGAATCAACAAAGCAACACCGAGACTCGGGCCCAACCCCGGGAGCGCACCTATCATATATCCTAGTAGTGCACCCACAATTAAACCGACCAACACCAGAGGGTCGGCAAAAGCCGAAAACCCGATCAATATATTATCAAACATGGTGATACCTCAAGAAAAGCTGACACCGAGGGCCAGAACGAAGATCGCATACAACCCAAGACTCAAGCCCAATGAAACAGCAATGATCTGGACAAATCGACGCTCACCCACAACAAGCATGATGAGAGAGGAAAGTCCTGCCACCCCAATAATTGGCCCCAGGGTATCCAAATAGCTACCGATACTTAGCAGCACCAAAACTGCGAGTACCACCGACAGGGGTCGAAAAATCGCGACCTTTTCTTGATTGCTCTTGCGAAAACACTTGATCACGCCGAGACAAAGCATCAGAGCCACAGCAAGAAGAGCTGAAACGGCGATTATTACGGGAAATTCACCCACGCCTATTCCATTCGGGCTTACCGGTCCAGGCAGGTTCATGGCATCCCAACAATACCCCCCAAACACGCACAACAGGGCAACCCCTGCAAGAACATCCAACACGCCAAAGGGCGCTTTGACTACACGACCCATACAGCACTGATCTCTTGCCGATTCCTTCGGCCTATCTGGAGTCGTCGATGCACTCGATGTGTTCATTTGCATTACCTCTCACCGCGACAAAAGTCTCGGATTTTCCACGCCTGCCAGTGGCGCGATTGTTTTTATTTTTTGGGCTGCCTACTTCCTGATGCCGCCAGGCAAACTTTTGCCCAGCTCCAGCTGTAGATTTAACGACCAGCAGAACTCAACCCGTCTTTTTACCGCGCCCCCACTATGACTGAACGCGCAGCAGCCCTGAACTGAGCATTTATTTGGTCTAGAGCAGCCGGTTGTTTGGCATCAGCTATCAGAACCTCAGTTGGGCCGACGCTCAGCCGCCCAGAATCCGTGCATCAGACAGATCCGCACCCCTCAACTTAGTGCTCACAGTCCACCCGTTGCTGGACAACCCGAACGACATCCCAACGTTTTGTTAGACCAATCGGCATGTTTAGTCATTTGAACAGCTGACTCGTTAACTCAAGAATGCTCAATAGGATGAATGAAGGGCTAACTGTCTCAAGCGCCAGATTAGTTGGCACTCACACAGTCAGCCTGTCATTCCGCCAGGCATAACTCGAATCGGTTTGATTAAATTACAAGAGAGCAAAAAATGAGTCAGAACAATCTCATCACCTACCACCAAGAGAACGGGGTTGCCATCCTGACCCTAAACCGGCCAGAAAAACGTAATGCGATGAGTGATGCCATGCGCACTGAGTTGGTACAGCTTTTGGAGGGCTTGCGTGGTGACCGTAATGTTCGCGCTCTGATCATTACAGGCACCGGTAAAGGGTTTTGTGCTGGCGGAGATATATCCGGCATGCAAGCCCGCATGGAAGCGGATCCAGCGGTCGTTGGGTTTAACGGCTGGGAGCGCCAGCAAGGCGTGCATTATGCCGCCAGCCTGCTGCTCAACCTGCCCATCCCGACTATCGCTGCCGTCAATGGAGCTGCCGCAGGTCTCGGCGCAGACCTCGCACTGTCTTGCGATTTTGTCGTGGCCGCCCGTCCAGCGACCTTCACTTGGGCTTATATCGCTCGTGGCCTCATCCCTGATGGTGGCGGCCTGTACTTTCTGCCACGGCGTGTCGGCCTAGCCCGTGCCAAGGCTCTGATATTTAGCGGTCGTCGTGTTGAAGCCGAGGAAGCAGTCCAACTGGGTATCGCAGACCGGATGTGTGAGGCTGACAATCTGCTGAGTACCGCTATCGCCATAGCCGATGAAATGAGTAGCGGTTCGCGCACTGCGATTGCCCTGACCAAGTCCATCATCAACCACAGCTACGAGATGTCAGAACACCAGGTGTTCGCCGAAGGCAGCAAAGCCCAAGGTATTTGTTATACGTCCCGGGAACACCGCGCCTCGGTGCAGGCCTTCCTCACTGCCGCCAAGGAGGCAGGCAAATGAAACAACAACTCCATGCACTACTTAACCCGAAAAGCATCGCCGTCATTGGCGCCTCAGCAGATAGCAATAAAACCTCTGGGCGTCCGATCTCCTATCTTTTGAAACACGGCTTCGGTGGCGCTATATACCCGGTCAACCCCAAAGCTACCGAGATCCAAGGCTTAACCTGCTACGCCAGTATCGAGGCATTACCGCAAGCCCCTGATGTGGGTCTTGTGCTGCTCAGCGCAAAACGCAGCATTGAGGCCGTCCGCGCTCTTGCCAAGCTCGGCTGCAAAGCGGCCGTCGTCTTGGCCAGCGGTTTTGCCGAGGCCGGTGAAGACGGACATGATTTGCAGCAGGAGCTCAAAGCAGCCGCAGGCTCGATGCGCCTTCTGGGTCCGAATACCATCGGTTTAGTCAACCTGTCCGCACGCATCCCACTCTCCGCCAGCGGCGCCCTTGAGATCAGCGATCTGCCCGCTGGCCATGTCGCTGTGGTCTCCCAGAGTGGTGGGATTCTCGGTGCCCTGCTCTCCCGCGCAGCAGGCCGCGGCATCGGCCTCTCGTCGCTCATATCCACCAGCAACGAGGTAGACCTTGAGGTCAGCGACTTCATTGACTACTTGGTGGATGATGAAAACACCAAGGTAATCGCGCTCTATCTGGAGAGTATTCGCAATCCTCAGCGCTTCCGTGAAGTCGCGCTGCGTGCCCGGGAAGCGGGTAAACCGCTGGTAGTGTTCAAAATTGGTCGTTCCGAAGCCGGCGCCACTGCGGCCAGCTCTCATACCGGCGCACTGGCCGGTGAAGACCGAGTCTACGATGCCTTCTTCCGGGAACTGGGCGTGATTCGTGCCAACACCTTCGACGAGTTCCTCGACATTCCCGCGGTGCTGGTTGCCGGTCGCCAGTTGGCTGGCCGCCGTGTAGCCATTCTGACCTCCACCGGAGGCGCAGGAACGCTGATTGCCGACAGTCTGGGGATGACCCATTTCGACACCCCCAAGCCGGATGCCGACACCGCTGAGAAGCTGCGTGCACTGCAGGGGGATACCCCCACCACTCTCGACCGCAACCCGATCGACGTGACTCTGGCCGGGCTTCAACCTGACCTGCTGCGCCAAGCGATCCGCACGCTGTTGAAAAGCGACAGCTACGATGCGCTCGTGGTAATTATCGGATCATCAGGTCTGGCCATGCCCGATCTGGTCGTCTGCGCCATCCAGGATTGCCTGAACACCAACAATAAACCCGTGCTTGCGTACGTCAGCCCCTATGCACCGGAGACGCTCAAGCGCCTCAACAGCGCCGGGATTCCGGGATTCTGCTCCCCGGAAAGCTGCAGTGCCGTGCTCGAAGCCTTGTACTTCTCCGCTCAGCCTCTCCCTTCCACACATGCGGTACCCAGTGCCCAGCTTCCCGATATGACCGCGCTGGCAGAGGGTTCGATCGATGAAGCGTCCGCCAAGGTCTTGTTTAGTCAAGTGGGTATCAGCGTGCCGGAAAGCCGTGTGGTCACCAGCCGTGAGGAAGCCGTCCATGCCGCTCGCGAACTGGGCCAACCGGTAGTCCTCAAGGTATTGGACGCTAACCTCCTGCACAAGAGCGATATTGGTGGCGTAGCCCTGCATCTGACTGCAGACACCATCGGAGCGCGCTTCGACCAGATGATCATGGATGTGGGCAGTCACGTAGGTTACCGCCCAGATCGGTTCCTGGTCGAAGCCATGGTTGCGGGCGGCCACGAACTCATTCTCGGCGCCAACCGTGATGCCCTAGGTACGGCGATCCTGCTGGGGGCCGGTGGTGTCACCGCCGAACTGTTCAAAGACACCACTCTGTGCATGTTGCCGGAACAGGGGGGGCTGACGCTTGAGCAAGCCAGGGCGATGATGCAGAAACTGACCACCTGGCCGTTACTCGATGGCTATCGTGGCTCCGTGCGCCGGGATACCGAGGCACTTGCCCAGGCAATCGTTAACTTCTCGGCCCTGGTCGCCGCGCTTGGCGACCGTCTGGTGACATCCGAAATCAACCCACTCTTCGTCCAGCCCGAAGGCCAGGGTGTTGTGGCGGCCGATGCCGTACTGGTCCTGAGCCAGGCAAGCGCCCACCCAGTCACCGGAGAAAGGCGCTATGGCTGAAGCACAAAATGACAGCCGGGTTCATCTTGCATATGAAGGTGATATCGCGGTCATAACCATCGATAACCCTCCCGTCAACAGCAGCACTGAAGCGGTAAGAAGAGGAATCCTGTCCGCGTTGGCGGACATCGATGTCGAGCAGACGCGCGCGGTCGTTTTGACCGGCGCCGGGCGGAATTTGATGGCCGGCGCCGATTTGCGCGAGCTTGAAAACGAACCAACGGAACCCACCCTGCCCCAGGTTACATCGGCCCTGGAAACCTGCGCTCTGCCGGTGATTGCAGTCGTAAAGGGATACACGCTCGGCGGCGGTTTGGAGCTGGCCCTGGCCTGTGATGTAAGGCTGGCAACGGCAAATGCCACCGTGGGCCTACCGGAAGTAACGGTCGGTATCATCCCCGGCGCGGGTGGCACTCAACGCTTACCTCGAGCGGTCGGCGTTTCCACAGCACTGAACATGATCGTAACCGGAAAACCGGTCAACGCAGGCAGAGCCTTGAAGCTTGGTCTGGTGGATCATCTGCTGATGGAAACCGATGCTCAAGCTCAGCACGCTGAAGTTCTGTCCTTTGCGTGCGACTATAAAGGGGGCAAAAGACCATTGAGCGCGCGCGCGGTTCCCCTTGAGGACAAGGCAGCACTGAAAGCACTGGCCCACAAGCTGGTGTCAGGCTGCCGCGGCCTCCCCGCGGCAGCCGTTGCGGCAGAGGTGGTCCTGGTAGCTGATGAGCTGAGCTTCGCAGATGCCATCGTCAGGGAGCGCTCACACTTTCTTGCCCTACGCGGCAGCGAATCGGCCGAGGCCCTGCGCTACCTGTTCTTTGCAGAGCGTACTGAGCCATATACTCCAGAGCAGCAAGTTGCGGGACGCACGCTCGAGCGAATAGCGGTCATCGGTGCCGGCACCATGGGCAGCGGCATCGCACTTTGTGCGTTGAATGCCGGATACAGCGTCGACCTGATTGAACTGAACCCGGAAGCTCTCGAAGCAGGCGTAAGCCGCATCAAGAGCGAACTGGAACGAGAAGTCGACCGGCAGCGTTTGAGCGCCAACAGCCGAGATGCCGCCCTTTCCCGCCTTACTGCAACTCAGGATATTCACGTCGTCTCAAATGCCGACCTGGTGATCGAAGCGATCATCGAGGAGCTGGGTGCCAAAAAGTCGCTGTTCAATAGCCTGGCCGCACTGGTGAGCGAAGATACTCTGCTGGCGACCAACACGTCCTATCTCGATATCGACAAGATCGCTGCGGGTATCCCACACCCGGAGCGCGTGCTGGGTCTGCACTTCTTCAGCCCAGCGCATCGCATGTCGCTACTGGAAGTCGTGCGCAGCAGCTCGACCAGCGATGAAACGCTTTGTACAGCGCTGAAGTTCGCTGGCTGCCTGAAGAAGAAAGCAATCGTCGTCAACAACGCCTGGGGCTTTGTCGGTAACCGGCTATACGCCGCCTATCGTCGCCAGTGTGAGTTCATGCTCGAAGAAGGTGCAAGCCCCGAAGAGATCGACGCAGCCATCGAGAGTTACGGCTTCGCCATGGGACCGTTCAAGGTGGCCGACATGTCGGGGCTGGATATCGCCTGGAGGATGCGTCAGCAGACCATCGATACGCGTCACCAGCGTCGCTACGTAGGCATTGCGGACCTGATCTGCGAAGCCGGTCGTCTGGGGCGCAAGACTGCCGAGGGCTACTACCGGTATAGCGGAGACAGCCAGCCGCAGACCGACGCTGCAGTCGCCGAGATCATCGCCAATTACCGTCTTGAAAAAGGCATCGAGCCAAAACCGTTCAGTCGTGAAGAAATACAGCAGCGCGCCATGCTGGCGTTGATCAACGAAGCCTTGCTGCTGCTCGGAGAAGGCGTCTGCCAGCGCCCGGAGGATATTGATATCGCCTTAGCCCACGGTTACGGATTTCCCCGCTGGCGGGGTGGGCCGATCTTCATCGCCCGCAAGATGGAGTTGGCTGAACTGAATGCCGCTCTGGACCGTTTCGTCGAAGTCTCTGGCAAAGGTCAGGAACGTGGTGATGCGGCCCTGATAAAACTTGATGCCAATCGCGCAAAGGAGTGACAACAATGTCAGAAGCTTACATTTGCGATGCTATCCGCACACCATTTGGCCGTTTTAATGGCGCCCTGTCATCGATTCGCACGGACGACCTGGCAGCGTTGCCTATCGAAGCGTTAATCCGTCGTAACCCGACGCTGGACTGGAGCCAAATCGACGATGTGATCTATGGCTGCGCCAACCAGGCCGGTGAAGACAACCGCAACGTCGCCCGAATGGCGTCGCTGTTGGCCGGCCTGCCGATTTCGGTGCCTGGATCTACGCTCAATCGCCTGTGCGGCTCCGGCCTCGACGCAGTGGGCAGTGCCGCCCGAGCGCTGCGCTGTGGGGACGCACAGCTGATGATCGCCGGCGGTGTCGAAAGCATGAGCCGCTCTCCCTATGTGCTGGCCAAGGCGGAGCAAGCGTTTGCGCGTAACCAACAATTGGAAGATACCACCATAGGCTGGCGCCTGATCAACCCGAAAATGCAGTCGATGTACGGAGTCGACGCGCTGACACTGACCGCCGAGAACGTGGCGGAAGAGGAAGGCGTGTCGCGTGCGGACCAGGACGCCTTTGCCCTGCGCAGCCAGCAGCGCTGGCAACGAGCCCAGGATTCTGGCTTCTTTGCCAACGAAGTTATCCCGGTGACAATCAAACAGCCGCGCAAGCCCGATCGGATCATTACCCTGGACGAGCATCCTCGCCCGCAAAGCGCTCTCGAAGGACTCAGTGGTTTGAGGGGTGTCATCAAGGAAGGAGGTACGGTGACAGCCGGTAACTCTTCGGGTATCAACGACGGTGCCTGCGCGCTGCTGATGGCCAGCCCCGACGCCGTTGACAAGCACGGGCTCACTCCGCGCGCCCGGGTAGTCGCCATGGCCACCGCGGGTGTCGCCCCCCGCCTCATGGGCATGGGCCCGGTACCTGCGGTGGAAAAAGTCATGCGCATGTCCGGCCTGCACATCGAACAGATGGACGTCATCGAGTTCAACGAAGCCTTCGCATCACAAGCCATCGCCGTGTGTCGACGTCTGGGGTTGAGGGACGATGACCCGCGGGTCAACCCTAACGGGGGCGCGATTGCCATTGGTCATCCTCTGGGCGCGTCAGGTGCGCGACTGGTCACGACCGCCCTGAACCAACTGGACCACCAGCAAGGCCGCTATGGGCTTTGCAGCATGTGCGTTGGGGTAGGCCAAGGCGTGGCACTCATCATCGAGCGCCTCTGACCTGATACGGACGTCGTGAAATAAACGCAGGCGTAAACCCTGCAGCCAGGATGCCCGTTTCAGCCCGGCTGACAACAGCGTTTGCAGTCGGGTTCATCGACCCACTCAGTCATAGGACAGGCACATGAGTCCTTATTTTGAAGCATCGATCAAGCCTCGCTTCAGCGAAACCGATATGCGCGGACATATCAATAACACCGTGATCCCTGTCTGGCTGGCGGACGGACGTGCAGCGCTATTTCGTGAAGAACTAGGATCCCGGGTACCGACAATGGTCGTCAACCTGAACGTCGATTTCAGCCGTGAGCTTCACTGGGGATCGCTGGTTACAGTGCGAACCGCCGTCGAAAGAATCGGCAACAGTTCCGTCTGCTTCCTACAGGAGTTGTGGCAGAACGATCGGCCGTGTGTTCAGGCACGAACGACCATCGTGACTCTCGATATCGAGACGCGCAAACCGCTCCGCGTACCAGACATCGAAAGAGCTTTGTTGACTCCGTACCTGACAAGCGCTGAGAAATAGGTTGGTCTGCACGTTGTCCCCTACTCTGCTCCTAATGCAACGCGGAAAACATACGCGATCGAATAAACCTGGGCGCGGAAACGGTCCTCATTATTGACCCGGTTGCCCATCAAATTAGTTTAATGAACCGAATGCCCATCCGATGCTCAAGTCGTCGGCCAACTACAGGCCGACGACCTAGGCATTATTCGGCTTATTTCCCGCCCTCGCAGTTGACCATCCAGGCAATCCCGAAACGGTCTTCAAACATGGCGAAGCGCTCCGCCCAAAAGGTCTTCGCCAAGGGCATCTGTACGTTGCCACCCGCACTCAAGCCGTTGAACAGCCGCTCGGCCTCCTCCACGCTGTCGACGTTGAGGGAAACCGAAACGCCTTGCGGCTGGCGATACGGCTGGCCTGGCGGGCAATCGGAAGCCATCAGGCTGAAATTGCCCACGGTCAGGCAGGTGTGCATGATCAGGTCGGCGTCCTTGGGCATGCCGACGTCCTCCGGCGCCTCGGCAAAGGACATGGAAAACAGCTCGCCGCCAAGTACCTCCTTGTACAACGCAAAGGCTTCCTTGCAGCGGCCGTTGAAGGTCAGGTAAGGGATGATTTTCATGCTCGCAACTCCAGTAGTCGGCTTCACGATTGATTGGACAACTGCGCCCGCAGACGCTCTTCCTGCTCGCGCAACTCGGGGGTAAAGCTCTCGCCAAAATCCTCGGCTTCGAAGATCTGGCGGATCTCGATTTCACTGTCACTGATCATCGGGTTCGGGCAGCGTTTGACCCAGTCGATGGCTTCCTGCAGCGACTGGACCTGGAAGATCCAGAAGCCGGCAATCAATTCCCTGGTTTGCGCAAAAGGCCCCTCGACGACGGTCCGGTTCTTGCCGGAAAACTGCACGCGCACACCCTTGGCACTGGGATGCAGCCCTTCCCCGGCGAGCATCACCCCGGCCTTGAGCAATTCTTCATTGTAGGCGCCCATGGCGGCGAGCAATTCTTCGCTGGGCATCTGTCCGGCTTCCGATTCCGGGCTGGCTTTGACGATCACCATAAATCGCATGCGCTTATCTCCTGAGAGTGGATGGATTAAGCCGCCCTTGTGGTGGCTCTACGGACTAATCGAATGGCAAGGGTCGAAATCGACAGCCTGACGCAATTATTTTTTTGGCAGGCCGTTGCGGCTTCAGCCATGGATCACTCGGACCAACGGCGCAGCCTTTCACACCATCCGAATGAACACCGCAAACCGCAGAACCTCTGAAACAGCCGTCAAGCCCGGCGATAGGCGCTGGGCGTGACGCCCACCTCGCGGCGAAATACCTGGGAAAAATGGCTGGGGCTCGAGTAGCCGACTTCCAATCCGACATCGATGATACTTCGGTCCGTCTCCAGCAGCAGATGCCGGGCCCGGCTCATGCGCAGGCGGATGAAGTACTGCGAGGGTGAAAGCCCGGTGGCGCGCTTGAACATGCGGCTGAAGTGGTACTCGCTCAGTTGCGCAACCCGCGCAAGATTCGCGAGGCTGAAATCTGCGCCCAGCCCCTCGGTCATTGCCTCGATGACGCGGCGCAGTTTGTAGGCCTGCAACGCGTTGTTGCGCCGGGCACTGCGGTTGGGGTCAAGGTAGCGCCGCACCAAGTGCACGGCCAGCGCCTGAGCCAGGCTGTGGGCAAACAAGGGGCTGGGCTGGCGCTCGTCGATGAGCTCCTGGCGCAGTTGCTCCAACAGGAAACTGATTCGGTCATCCCGGGCACCGGAAACATCGAGGAAGGTGACCGGGTCGGCGTGCTCGCCCAGTACCTCGCGCGCGGCTTGATCAATCAATGGCAGGCCGAGATACAGGTGCAACACCTCGAAAGTGTCACAGCCTTGGGTCTGCCAGCGCATCTCGTAGGGCTCGCCAGTGTTGGTGAGAAAGAAGTCGCCGGTCTTGACGTCGGACGCGACCCATTCCCCACCCAGAACGCGCTCCTCGACCCGAGCCGCGCCCGCCAGCACCCACACCAGCAGAGGCTCGACCACAGCGGGCACCAGGATGGGCTTGGCGATGCTGTGATGGCTGAATCGCAACATCACCACGTCCCGCATCTGCGGGCGCGGCGGTAATGTCCGCGGCGTTCCCGGCAAATAGTGCAGCATCGATTCGCCCGTGATGCGTTGAGCATCGCTGGCTGCGAGGTTTTGCGGATCGGGTTGGTGCACAGAATGCTCCATCGACAAAGCCCTCTGACGAGGGCTGGTGTCGATAGGATAACGCGGCGGCGGCCATGAGCAAGGTCGCGGGACAGACCGGGTGCGCCTGGGTCTCGCATGTTGGAGCAAAACCCCAACAGTCCAGGCAAGCCTGCGAAAGCCCGAACATGCACGTTGAGAGACAGTGAAGCCGTCGATAACGACAGCGCCTCACGGGCGCCGGGCCGGCGAATGTCTCCTCGGCTCGCAACGCAGGAGAGCATCATGACTGATATCACCTACCGCATTCCCCACGAAGTCGCCGGCAAAGTCGCGCTGGTCACCGGCGCGGCCAGTGGCATCGGCAAAGCCATCGTACTGTTACTGCATGCTCGTGGCGCCAAGGTCGTTGCTGAAGACCTGAACCCCACCGTCGAAGAGCTCGCCCGCCCCGGGCTGGTGCCGCTGGTGGCGGACATCAGCGAAGACGCAGCCGCCGAGCGCGCGGTCGGCCTGGCCGTCGAGCAGTTCGGTCGGCTGGACATCCTGGTTAACAACGCCGGGATCATCATCAACAAGCTTGTCATCGACATGACCCGCGAAGACTGGGAGCGCATTCAGGCAGTCAACGCCACTGCGGCCTTCTTGCATTGCCGCGAGGCGGTGAAGGCGATGATGCCCAACAGATCCGGGGCAATCGTCAACATCGCCTCTTACGCATCCTACTTCGCCTTTCCAACGATCGCTGCCTACACCGCGTCCAAGGGCGCGCTGGCCCAGTTGACCCGCACGCTGGCGCTCGAAGTGATCGAGCATGGCATCCGCGTCAATGCCATCGGCGTCGGCGATGTGGTGACCAACATCCTCAATGACGTGGTCGACGACGGCCCCGGTTTTCTGGCCAAACACGGCGAAGCGGCACCGATCGGCCGCGCTGCGCAACCGGAAGAAATTGCCGAAATCGTCGCCTTCCTCGCCTCGGACCGCGCGAGTTTCATGGTCGGCTCGGTGGTTATGGCCGATGGCGGCATGACCGTAACCGCGGGCTGATCGCACAGCAGAAGGGGAATGGGAATAGGAAATGCAACGTACTCAACCGACTATCGCCCGTCCCCCCTACGCCGCCATGTGGATTACCGCATCGCAAGTGACAGAGCAACCCGGCTCTTTTTGGCTGGGTGCTCTCGTCTCGCCAGCTTAAGAATGCATAAAACCAGCATCGGGCGGCGACTGGACGTCCGTTTCACCGTCAGCGTTGCGCCACCGGCTAGGCACGGAACGCATCAACCTTGAGTCCATACCGACTCATCTTGTTGTACAACCCACCACGCGACACATTCAGCCGTTGAGCAGCCAGGCGGATGTTTCCGCGCGTGTCTGTGAGGGCGGCGATGATTGCATTCATTTCATGGGTGCCAAGGTCCGGAGCCGTCCGCGGCTCAGGGGCGCTTCCCCACGTCGATGGTCGCCCTCGCTGCCTGATCTCCAGCGCAAGATCGCTCGGCTCGATCAGCTCGCCCATCGCCAGGTTGGTCGCCCGCTCAATGACATTTTCCAGCTCGCGAACATTGCCCGGCCAATGATAGGCGCCAAGCATATCCAGCGCCCCGGCTGAAAGGTCCTGCGTCGACTTGCGTAGCGACCGGGCACAACGCGCGAGAAAATGCCGCGCCAGCAACGGCACGTCCTCGCGGCGCATCCGCAGTGGCGGCACGGTCAGGTTCAGGACGTTGAGCCGGTAATAAAGGTCCTCACGAAAGGCGCCCTCAGCCACCGCCTGGCTCAGGTTGCGGTGAGTGGCGGCGATGATACGAACGTTGACCCGCAGCGATTTTTTCGCCCCCACTCGGGTGACCTCGCCTTCCTGCAGGACGCGCAGCAAGCTGACCTGCGCATCAAAGGACATGTCACCGATTTCGTCGAGGAAGATCGTCCCGCCATCGGCCAATTCGAACTTGCCTGCCGAGCCACCGCGCGCCGATCCGGTGAAAGCGCCTTCGACATGACCGAACAGTTCGCTCTGCACCAGGTCACGGGGAATGGCCCCGCAATTGACCGCCACAAAAGGACCGCCACAACGGTCGCTGGCATTATGGATCGCCTGGGCGAACAGCTCCTTGCCCGTGCCGCTCTCGCCGAGGATCAGCGTGGTCGAGTCACTGCGGCTGGCAATCCGCGCCAGGTGCATTGCACCCTGAATCGCCTGTGAACGGCCCAGGATGGTTTCGAAGGTGTAGCTGGCCTGGGTGCCAATGATCCGCCGGGTGATTTCCCGGATGCGGCGGTTTTCGCGCAACGAAACGATCCGCCCGCCTTGCTCCAGCGGGCAGACCGACACCAGGCATGCCAGATGGCTGCGGTCGTGCAGTTCAAAGGTGCAATCCAGATCCCGCACCCCTTCCCCGCCCCCAAACAAAACTGCATCGGTCAATTCGCTCTCCCCCAGGCTCTTAAAGGGACTGCCGAGCAGGTCACGGCCCACGCGGAACAACTGCCGGGCGTAATGGTTGAGCGCCTTGATGCAGCCCTGCTCATCCAAGACCACCAAGCCTTCGTTGAGCACCTCGAGGACTGTTTGTTGTTCTTCCAGCAAGGCTTGCAGCGCCATCTGCCTCGAGACCGCCTCGGCCGCGGCCTGGACGGTGCCCAACGTATGGAAATGAAACCAGCCTGGCTCTGCCGTCAAGGTCAACATGCCCAGCGTCCGCCCCCGGGTATCCCGGATAGGCGCGGCGGCGCAATGCATGCGGCGCTGGCGCAGGCCAAGCCCGAAGTTCTCCTCGGCCAGCACATACACCAAACGGTCTTCGACGATCGCCAGCCCGGTGCAATTGGTGCCCTGTACCGACTCCAGCAGGCGACTGCCTATGGGGGTGAGGTCCAGGCCACAAAAATACAAAGTCGTGCCTTGGGTATCGGTCAAATTGATATGGCCCTTGGGGTTGTAGGCGAGCAAACCGCGCATGACTTGCGCCGCTGCGGCGATCAGCACCCGGTTGGCTGCCAGTGTCGCGGCGAGGTCGTCGGGCGCGACAAAACGGTACTCACCGTCTTCTGGATCAAGGCCGGCATGGACGCTGCGCAACCAGGACGCCCAAATCACCCGCCGGATCCCGGCAGGCCGTTCGATAGCCCCCTGCAAGCACGCTCGCCAGGCCTCATCCAGCACAGTGCTGGGCCCTTCGTTCAATGACGCAGGGCCAAGCGCGGTGAGGTAATCGCGGTCTTCGGCGCTCAAGGCTGCAGGTTGCTGATTCATTATTCGGCCATGTTCATATTTTCGACATGTCAGTATAGACATGTAATCAAAATGAACATAAATGCAAACGACAAAGAATAAAATCTGTTTAATATCAATTAGTTAATTATTGGCACAGCGCTTGCTCCCTGCTTGAACAGACGAGGACATTCTTAGCGCCAAGTCGTAAAAACAATAAGGGAGTCATGTTCATGAGCACATCCAGGATCATCCGCCTTGGCCTCATCGGCGCTGGCCGCATGGGCAGTTTTCACGGCCTGAGCGCCGCCCGGCACATCCCCGGCGCGTGCCTCGCCGCCATCGCCGACCCTACCCCCGGCCAGGCCGCGCGCCTGGCGGCAGAACTGGACGTGCAGAAGGTCTACACCGACCCACAGCAATTGCTGGATGACCCGGACATCGACGCCGTGCTGATTGCCGCCCCGGCGCGCAGCCATGCCGAACTGGTGATCAGTGCGGCCCAGGCCGGCAAAGGTGTGTTCTGTGAAAAACCGATGGCTATCACCCTGGACGAAGCGGACCGCGCCATCGCTGCCGCTGCCGATGCACGGGTGACGCTGCAAGTGGGCTTCAATCGCCGCTTTGCCAGAAGTTTCCGCACCGCTCATCTGGACGTGGTTGCCGGTCGGATCGGTACGCCACAACTGCTGCGCTCGCTAACGCGTGATCCAGCGCTGAACAACCCGGCCGCATCGCCACAATGGGTGATCTTCCTCGAAACCCTGATTCATGACTTCGACACCTTGCGCTACCTGAATCCGGGTGCCGAGGCCGTTGAAGTGTTTGTGATGGCCGATGCCCTGATCGCACCGGCCTACAAGGACAAGGGATTTCTCGACACGGCGGTGGTCACGATCCGTTTCGACAACGGGGCCATCGCCACAGCCGAGGCGAATTTCCAAGCCGTGTATGGCTACGATGTCCGGGGCGAAGTGTTCGGCAGCGCGGGCATGCTGACCATGGGCAACGTCAACGACTCTGACTTGCTGCGGTACCTGGCCAATGGGGTCCAGGCCGACACCCAGCGCATGGACACCGACCTGCTGCGTGATGCCTATGTGGCTGAGCTCAACCACTTCGTCAGTTGCGTGCGCAGCGGTGAAAAACCTCTGGCCAGCGGTGAAGACGCCCGGGCGGCGCTGGCGATTGCCCGTGCCTGTATCGAATCCTTTCAGCAGGGCAAAACGGTGCGTGTGCAAGGAGCTCTGTCATGAGTTTCACACCGTTCAAACTGGCGATCAGCGCCGAGATGGTCTTTCTCGACCTGCCCTTTACCGAGCGAGTCAAACGCATCCATGCGCTGGGCTTCAGCGTCGAGATATGGAACTGGACGAGCAAAGACATCCAGGCCCTTGTCGCGACCGGCGCGGATTTCACCTCCATGACCGGCTACATCTCGGGCAATCTGACCGACCCCGAGGATATCCGGCAACTGCTCGACAGCGCCCAGGAGTCTTTAACCGTCGCAGCCCAGTTGGGTTGCCCGAGCCTGAACCTGCATGGCACCGGCCTGGGTGATCAGGGCTTGCCGGTCAAACCCGTGGCCCAGACCACTGGCCGCATGTGGTTGAGCGCCTGCAAGACGCTGGAAAAAATAGCCCGCCTGGGCGAGGACGCGGGCCGGGTATTCCTGCTGGAAAACCTCAACATTGAAGTCGACCATCCGGGCACGCCGTTCGCCCGCGCTGACGACACCCTGGCGCTGATCGAGGCCGTGGGCAGCCCGCACCTGAAGATGAACCTGGACCTCTATCACGCCCAGATCGGCGAAGGAAACCTGATCGAACTGATCCAGCGCGCCGGCAGCGCCATCGGCGAAATCCAGGTCGCTGACGTTCCGGGCCGCATGGAGCCCGGCACCGGTGAGATCCATTACCCCGCCATTGCCAGGGCCCTGTTCGGTATGGGATACAGCGGTGTCGTCGGCCTCGAAGGCTGGGCCAGCGGTGACAGCGAAGTCGCGCTTGAGCGTTTCAGGCAGGCCTTCACGCTTGATGGATGAAGCCGGCACTGGATTCATTAGAACCCGCGGCAAATTTTCATTTCTTGATGACGTTCAACTCATAACAACAAAAGGAAAACCATCATGCGTCGTTGCACACTGCTTTTCGCCACCCTGCTATTGCTCTTGAGCCAATGGGCCGTCGCCGACTATCGCATCGGCGTCAGCATCGCCAGGGTCGACGACAACTTCATGACCTATGTGCGTAACGGCCTGGATGAGGCCGCGAAAAAGGAAAACGTGCAGATTCAATTCGAGGATGCGCAAGGCGATGTGGTGCGCCAACTCAACCAGGTCCAGGGTTTTATCAACCAGAAAGTGGATGCGGTGATTGTCCTGCCGGTGGACACCTCCGCCACCGCCAACATCACGCGCGCGGCAGTCGCAGCGAAGACACCGCTGGTCTACGTCAACCGTCACCCGGACGAACGTACCCTGCCCAAAGGCGTCGTCACCGTGGCGTCCAATGACATTGAGGCTGGAGAACTACAGATGCGCTATCTGGCCGAAAAACTCGGCGGCAAGGGCAACCTCGCGATCATCATGGGAGACCTGGCGCAAAACGCTACCCGCGACCGCACCGAAGGCGTCAAACAGGTGCTCAAGGATTATCCCGGCATCAAGATTGTCGAGCAGCAAAGTGCCGAGTGGCAGCGCAGCAAAGGCATGGACCTGACCAGCAACTGGCTGCTGGCCGGCACGAGTTTTGATGCCATCGTCGCCAACAACGACGAAATGGCCATCGGTGCGGCCATGGCGTTGCAGCAGGCCGGCAAAGCCAAGGGCGAGATCGCGATTGTCGGCATCGACGGCTTGCCTGACGGCCTGGCGGCCATCAAGCGCGGGATGCTGGTCGCCTCGGTATTCCAGGACCCCAAGGCCCAGACGTCCAGCGCGGTACAAGCAGCGCTCAAAATGATCAAGGGAGAAGCGGTAGAACAAGACGTCTGGGTGCCCTTTCAGTTGATCAGGCCTGAGCAACTGGCGGTGTTTGAACAACATTACAAGTAGCGGACAGGCTCAACGAATCGCCGCGATTCTGGCTAGGGATCAGCGGCGACTCGCACATCCAATACAGGTGGTCGGAGTATGGCCACCGTGCTGGAGAGCGCGCGGCTTGTCGGTGGAATCTCCTACTCCAGCGCCTCGACGCGGCACCTGGTTTTCTACACGCTCTTTTTCAAGCTTTCAGGGCTGCCAGCGCATAGGCCATCCATGACCAGGTTCATCAATCTGGCGAGACGTGAGCGCCATTCACTCTGGGAATCCATTTGCCATATTCCGGCTATGGCTAGGAAAAAATCGTCGTTAGTGACGCCGCTACGAATCGTTCCGGCCTTTTCATTTGCCCTCAAAAGCAATTCGGCTGCTGCCTGGACTGGCGCGTACCCCGATTTCCCTGGGAACTCGTAAATAGAAGCTGCTTGTCGTATCGCGGTCGCAAGTCCCACCTTTGTCATTGCATATTCAGCGAGGCAGTCCATCCATTCTCGAAGGGCCTCCTTAGGTGGTTTTGTAGCGAGCAGTTGTTCTGCCAACAAGGCTACCTGCTGCATTTCAAATTGATAGAGCTCAAATACCAGCTCTTCTCTGTTGGCGAAATGGCGATAGAAAGTGCCCTGTCCCACTCCGGCTTTCTTCGCAATCGCACTCAGCGGGACCGCAGGATCGAGTGTCAGCTCTGCCACAGCGACCTTCAGTATTCGTTCTCGATTTTTCTTGGCGTCAGAGCGCATCGCCAATTCGTCATTCCTGGGCAAAGTTATTTCCTTCGCTGCATTGCAAAGCGGACAGTTGTCCGGTAATTTTTGTCTAAGTGGACACCTGTCCGCTTACTTCTTCTTACTGGAGTTTACTATGAACAGCACAGGCAACACGATTCTGGTTACCGGCAGCACCTCGGGCATAGGCCTTGGCCTGGCGCTAAGGCTTCACAAGGCGGGTAACAAAGTAATCATCGCGGGACGTCGTAAGGATCTGCTAGACAAAATCGAATCGGAACACCCGGGTATTGAATCAGTATTGCTGGACATCTGCGATCCAACATCCATCCAGCGCACCAGTGAAGCGCTTGCGATCAGTCACCCGAATCTGAACGTTCTCATAAATAACGCTGGCATCATGCACTGGGAGGACCTGACTGATCCGCAAAACCTGAGTACAGCCGAAGACATCGTGACAACGAACTTGCTTGGCACGATTCGCATGACGTATGCCTTCACTCCCCAACTGATCAAGCAGGCAAGAGCAACGATCATCAATGTCAGTTCGGCTTTGGCATTCGTCCCGCTGCCTGCAACTGCGACCTACAGCGCAACCAAAGCGGCGGTTCATTCCTTCACCCAAAGTCTTCGAGTGCAGCTAGAGGCCTCATCAGTCGAGGTTATCGAGCTTGCGCCGCCGGGTGTGCGTACCACTTTGCTTGGACAGGAAAATGACGAACACGCCATGCCTCTGGAGGAGTTTTTGGATGAAATTTTCGAACTGTTCAAGATCTCTCCGACCCCACAAGAACTTGTCGTCGAGCGCGCAAAGCCATTACGGTTTGCCGAAGCGAGCGGCTCACACAGTGAGGTCTTGAAGATGCTTGCGGGATACCAACCACCGGCAGAATGATGTTAACCGTGTGGGTAGCGTCTGATACGTCGCGACACGCTTAATGCATTCTCACACCCAGCCAAACGGTAATCGAATAGGGTTTATATGCGAGGAGGTTATTGACATGAAAATCGGAATTATCGGCGCGGGCAACGTTGGGGCTACGCTTGCCCGTAAGCTCGCTGCGTGCGGTCATGAAGTGAAACTGGCCAACTCGAAGGGTCCTCAGAGTATTCAGAACCTCGCCAACGAAATCGGTGTACAGGCGGTGGCCAAGGAAGACGCAGTGTCCGGGGTGGACGTCGTTATCCTCTCGATTCCATTCGCTAGCCATCCTGATCTCAGGCAGACGTTGAGTAGTGTTCCTGAGAAGGTCGTCGTCATTGACACATCCAATTACTATCCGGGACGAGACGGGGCGATCGAAGAGGTAGACGACGGCAAGCCCGAGAGCATCTGGGTAAGCGAGCAGATTGGCCGCCCGGTCGTCAAGGCATGGAACGCCGCCCTCGCAGCGACTCTTGCCGAGAAAGGCCAACCAGCCGGGTCTTCAACACGCATAGCCTTACCAGTAGCTGGGGATGACCCCCATGCTGAGGCAATCGTGCAGGATCTTGTCGAGGATACCGGCTTCACCGCGCTTGCCGCTGGCAGCCTTATGGGCTCATGGCATCAGCAACCAGGCACGCCTGCATACTGCACCGAACTAACACTGCCGGAGCTAAAACTGGCCTTGTGTGCGGCTGATAAAATCAGGGCGCCTCAAAACCGGGACGCACTGTTGGCCAGGTTCATGGCTCCCGGTGGTCAGTTTACACATGAGCAAATTGTTGCCACGAATCGTGCAATGACAGCCTGACTATCGAACTGCGCTCAACACCAGCAAAGCACAATCCGTTATTACATCGGGTGCACATCGGCGGATCAAATGATCATTGCGCGGAACGTTCGCTGAGCGTGCTCGCGGCCTGAAACAGGATCTGCCCCACAAAATCGATCTCCTGCTCAGTGATGATCAGCGGCGGCAAGAAGCGCACCGTCGCGCCGTGGCGCCCGCCCAGTTCAACGATCAAGCCATGCTTCAGGCAAGCCTGCTGGAAAGCCTTGGCCCGGGCTGTGTCCACCGGCGGATGGCCCTGTACATCGAGGGTGCCCTGGGGGTCGACGATTTCCATCCCGAGCATCAGGCCGCGACCCCGTACATCGCCGATCCAGGCGAACTCGTTTTGCAGCGCCTGCAGTTGTTTTTGCAGATAAGCGCCGACCTTTTCAGCGTGCTGGACCAGACCTTCATCGCGGATAAACCGCAAGGTCGCAGTGCCGGCCGCCATCGCCAACTGATTGCCGCGGAACGTGCCGGCGTGGGCACCCGGCTGCCAGACGTCCAGCGACTCGTGGTAGACCATGACCGACAGCGGCAACCCGCCGCCGATGGCTTTGGACAGGGTGATGACATCCGGCGTGATCCCCGATTGCTCGAAGCCAAACATCCGGCCACTGCGGGCAATGCCGCACTGGATCTCGTCGACGATCAGCGGAATGCCGTGGGCCTGGGTCAATCGGCGCAGTTCCTGCAGCCAGCGGTCCGGCGCGGCGATTACCCCACCCTCCCCTTGAATCGGCTCCAGGATCAGCGCCGCCGGTGCGGTCACCCCGCTTTCCGGGTCGTTGAGCAAGTGTTCCAGGTAACGCACGTTCAACGTGACTGCCTGATCGCCGGCCACCCCGAACGGGCAACGATAGTCGTGCGGGAACGGCAGGCGCTGCACACCTGGCATCAATGCGCCGAGGGCATTTTTCGGTGACAGGTTGCCGCTGATGGCCAGCGTACCCAGGGTCATCCCGTGATAGGCCCCTTCGAACGCCAGGACCGAATGCCGCCCCGTGGCGGTGCGGGTCAGCTTGAGCGCGGCCTCGACCGCATCGGCCCCACTCGGGCCGCAGAACTGGATGCGTGCATGGCGAGCGAACTCGCTGGGCAGACAAGCGAAAATTTCCTGGACGAATGCGTCCTTCACAGGCGTCATGAGGTCCAGGGTGTGCATCGGCACACCGGCCGCCATGACTTGGGTGATGGCTTCGATGATCACCGGGTGGTTGTGGCCCAGCGCCAGGGTGCCGGCACCGGCCAGGCAATCGACAAACACTTGCCCCCGGCTGTCCTGCACATAAATGCCATGAGCCCTTTCAAGCACCAGAGGAATGCGTCGCGGGTAACTGCGGGCGTTGGATTCCTGCTGTTGCTGACGTTCCAGCAGGGGTGTCGAATCGAGGCAGTAAGGACTCGACAGACCGGTGTGCAACAGGCGCAACTGTTGCGCGCCACCCGCTGTGACATTCGAAAAAGCACTCATGATTTCCTCCATGGAGGCTGGGTTTGGAAGGGAACGAACAGCCTGGAAACAAACATCCGAAACGTTGCAGGACAGGCGCGAGGAGATTGCCTCCCCGCGCCTTTGGGTTTACATGTCGTCGCTTACATATCGTAACGAAGGCTCATGCCCACCGTGCGCGGTGCGCCGACGTCGATGATGTCATCGTTGCGGTTGTTGGTGACGTATTCCTTGTCGAAGGCGTTTTTGACGTAAGCGGACACAGCGACGTTCTTGGTGACTTTGTACTCGGTGTTGAAATTCACCAGCACATAGGCGTCGCTCTTACGCTCACCAGTGACTTTGCCGTTTGAATCGAATTCATACTCCGAAGGCGCGGTACCCTGATAGACAATGTCCGTGCCGAATATCAGACGGTCGTCGAAGCGATAGACACCCCCTACCGAAGCCTTGTACTTAGGCGAATAGAGGAACGACTCGCCGCTCCTGTCCTGACCGCTGCCTGTGACGAAGTCCTTATATTTGCTATCGGTCACGGCGGCGCCGACGTTCAAGGTCAGTTGCTCGGTGATGTCCTTCTCTACGAAGACTTCCAGCCCCTTGATATCGCTGCGACCGGCGTTGAAGACATCAATGAAGTCGCTGCCGTTGCGCCTAACACTGACCTGCTGGTCCTTCCAATCCGTGTAGTACAGGTTGGCGCGGGTACGCAGGGACTTGTCGAAGAACGAACCGCGGTAGGACAGCTCGTAGTTGGTGGTGTATTCCGGATCGTAGGCTTGGTGACCGCTACCGGAACGCAGGTTGACGCCACCGCCGCGGTAGCCTTTTTGCACCATGAAACCGAGGTATTGGTTCGCGGCCAGCTCGTAGTCGATGCCGAGTTTCGGCAGCACGGCGTCAAATGACTTTTTGACTTTGGCGGATTCGGAGAAATCGTCCTGCTCGACGTCGGTGTCGTTGGTCTCGTGGTCGTAACGCAGGCCGGTGATCAAGGTCCAGCGCGGTGCGAACGTCCAGTTGACTTCACCGAACACGGCCTTGTTCTCGATCGTGGTATCGCCCTTGACCGTACCGAACAGCACGTCATCGAAAAACAGCCGGTCGTGGAAGTCGTTGCTGTTGTGGCCGTAGTACGCCCCCACAAAGCTCTTCACCGTGTCCGAGGTGTAATTCAAGCGCAGCTCCTGACTGAACAGGTTACCGTCTTGCTTGCGCAGAACGACCTCGTTGTCCACGGCATTCTGGTCGAAGTCCAGACGGTTGCTGTAGTCGGTACTGGTATTGGCGGTCATGCTCGTCAGCGACCAGTCATCATTCAGGCGGTAATCCACCTTGGCGCTGAGGGTGTCCTGCTTGAGGTTGTCGAACGCCTTGGTGTTGGACGCGATATCGTAATAGCTCGGCTTGCCGTTGACGCGCATGGTCGAACGGTCGCCCTGGCGATGCTCGCTGTGGGCGTAGGTCAGCAGGACGTCGGTGTCGTCGTTGGGCAGGATCAGCAATTTACCGCGGGTGTTACTGGTGCGACGCGGGTTGGCGTCGTCATTGAACGTGGTGTTGCGGATGTAGCCGTCACCTTCGCCGTAGTCCACGGCGATACGCCCGGCGATCTTGTCGTCGACGATCGAGCCACCACCGGCCACCGCCGCCCCGCGCTCACCATAATTGCCCACATTGGTTTGCGCCGAGAAGCTCGGTTCGAAGGTTGGGTTCTTGGTCCGGATAACCACCGCGCCGGCCAGGGAGTTACGGCCCTGGGTGGTGGATTGCGGGCCAAGGAATACTTCGACCTGCTCGGCATCCCAGAGCGGGACCGGGCTGAGGGTCAGCGCACGGTTCGGCTGTACGGCACCGTCGACATAAACGGACACGGCACCATTGAGGGTCGCTGGGCCCTGATCGTCAAAACCGGACACCGGCACACCACGGATACCCCAGTTTTCATTGCCGGCCTGGCTATAGACGCCGGGCGTGCGGGCAAATACATCCACCAGGTCCTTGTCGCCGTGCTCACGCAGATTCTTGTCGGTGAGGACCACGACGCTGGACTGGGTCTGCTCAAGCGTGCGGTCGATTTTTTCACCTGTCACGGTGATCGGAGCAATTTCCATCGTGCCGGCTTCTTCGGCCGCCCATGCAGCGTTGCTCAGGCCTATGGCCGACCCTACAGCCAACGCAATTGTGTTCTTTTTGAAATTCACGCCCCGCTCCCCTGCGACAGATATTTTTTAGGTTTTTTGAGCTGGCCGAAGGCTGTTTGGTGCCAGCGGAGCGGAGTCTAATCCAAAAAAAAAATTAAATAAATAGTATTGATAATCCCTCTCATTTGTACCTAGTATGACGTCTTGTATTGATATGAATACATTACAGACGAGTCCTACACAACCGACCGCTGCCCTGCTTTCAAGGTCTTGTGACTGGTCGAAGAAGACAAAAGAGGATGCACAAGGATGACCTCAATCGAACACCTGACCGGGCGTTCCGAGCTTTTTTCCATGGCGCCCACGGATGCAAGCGCCCAGTCGCTACCCCTGCTGGTGGAGGGGACATCGGGACAGTCGATCCACGATCTGGACGCCTCGATTCGCGACAGCCTGGCCCATGCCCTGACCACGGTTGGCGGCGTGTTGTTTCGCGGTTTCACCGTCGCCACACCCATCGATTTCAAGCGCTTCGCTGCCAGCTTCGGGGCACCGCTGGCCAGTTACGAATTCGGCTCCACGCCGCGCAGCAAAGTCTTCGCCGGGGTCTATAGCTCCACGGAATACCCGGCCCATCAATTCATCCCTTTGCACAACGAGCAGGCCTACACCCGCCCCTGGCCTTCGCGCATCTGGTTTCACTGCATCAAGGCCAGTGAAACCGGCGGCGAGACCCCGATTGCCGACAGCCGCCTGATCTACCAGCGCATGCCCGCCGAGATCCGCGAGTTGTTCGCCAGCCGCGAGTTGCTCTACGTACGCAACTACAGCGGCGCCCTGGACCTGCCTTGGGAAAAAGTCTTCAACACCCAGGATCGTGCCCAGGTCGAACGCTACTGCCGGGACAACGACATCGAGTGGGAATGGAAAGCCGATGGCGACCTGCGCACCCGCCAGCGGTGCGCCGCCGTGCAGCAGCATCCCGATACTGGTGAATGGGTCTGGTTCAACCAGGCGCACCTGTTCCATGTCTCAGCCATCGAACCGAGCGTACGCGCCAGCCTGCTCGCAGCCGTGGGTGAAGAGAACCTGCCGCGCCATGTCTATTTCGGCGACGGCTCGGCCATTGCCGACGACATCCTTGACACCGTGCGCGAGGTCTACCGCGAGACGGCCATCAGTTTCCCCTGGCAGCCGGGCGATATCCTGATGCTCGACAACCGACTGGTGGCACACGGTCGCAATCCTTTCACCGGTGACCGCAAAGTCATCGTGGCCATGGCGTGAATTGCACATGTTTTCATTCAAACATTGGATCGAGGTGCTGGAAGCCAACGCCCAGCACTTCCCTCAGCGTGCTGCCCTGCATTTCTTGCCGGACGGTGTCAACATCGGCGAAACCCTGAGCTTTGCCCAACTGCACGAGCAGTCCCAGTCCCTGGCGGCCGCGCTGCAAGCGCGTTATGCCCCGGGGGATCGTGTGCTGTTGATGCTGCCCAGCAGCCTCGACTACGCCCGCGCCTTCTGTGCCTGCCTGTATGCGGGCCTGATTGCCGTGCCGTTGTTTCCACCGCCGTCGCGCAAACCGCGCCACCTCGACCGCGTCCGCAACGTGGTGGTGGATGCCGAGCCGGCGCTGATTCTGGCACCGGCGGAGCATTGCGAAAGTCTGCTTGAACTGGTGGAGGGCCGCGTCGATGTGTTGACCGTCCAGCACCTGGGCACACCACCGGCCAGCCAGTGGCAACGCCCGGCTATCGACGGTTCGACCGTGGCCTTCCTGCAATACACCTCGGGCTCTACCGGCTCGCCAAAAGGCGTCGAGGTGCGTCAGCGCAACCTGATCGCCAACGTCGAGCTGATGCGTCAGGCGTACGCTTTCGACGAACACGGCGCCATGGTCAACTGGCTGCCGCTGTACCACGACATGGGCCTGATCGGCGGCATGCTGGCCCCGCTCTACAGCGGCATGCCGTGCTACCTGATGGCGTCCCAGACCTTCGTCAATGCGCCGTCGACCTGGCTGCAGGCACTGAGTCGCTACCGGGCCACCGCCAGCTTCGCCCCCAACTTCGCCTACGCCCTGTGCAACCGTGTGGTCAGCGACAACCTGATCGCACAGCTCGACCTGAGCGCCTGGAAACATGCGATCAACGGCGCAGAGCCGATCCACCCCGGCACCCTGGAAGCTTTCGCCCAGCGTTTTGCCGCCTGCGGCCTGAACCCGCTGGCCATCAGCCCCGGTTATGGCCAGGCCGAAGCAACGCTGTGCGTCAGCGCCACGCCGGCCGATGCGCTGCCGGTGGTGCTGCGCCTGGACAAAGCCGTGCTGGAGAGCGGTCGCGTGGCGCTGGCGGCTGCCGACGCCGCCGCGGTGGAGTTCGTCGCCTGCGGTTATCCGCAAGCCTTGCACAGCATCGCCATCGTCGACCCGCACACCTTCGAGCGCTGCGCCGCCGATCACATCGGCGAAGTCTGGCTCAAGGGCCCGAGCAACGCCGAATCCTACTGGAACAATCCCGAGGCCACTCGTGAGGCCTTTGAGGCACGGATAGTCGGCTCATCGGAACATTACCTGCGCTCCGGCGACCTGGGCTTCATGTACGAAGGCCAGGTGGTGATCTGCGGGCGGCTCAAGGACCTGTTGATTCTCAATGGGCGCAACCTCTACCCCCACGACATCGAATTCGCCATTACCGACGCCGAGCCGGGCATCCGTACCGGACGCATCGCTGCTTTCTCGGAAATGGACCCGGCACTGGGCCGCGAGAAACTGGTGATCGTCGCCGAGCCGCAGCGCAAGTTCGTCGACCCGGCGCATCATCCGGCGCTGTTCGCGTCGATGCAAAACGCCGTGCGCGAAGCCGCCGATTGTGGCATCGACCAGATTGTGCTGGTGCAAGCCGGCACCATCCCGATGACCACCAGCGGCAAGATCGCCCGTCAAGGTGCGCGCAAGCAACTGGTCGCCGGCACGTTGAGCATCATCGCCCAGAGCGGTGGGCAGCAGGCCTCGAACGGCGAGCCCCTTGACCTTGCCCAGCTCAAGCGCCTGGCGACCGAAACACCGCAACAGGCCCAAGCCGCCTGCCGCCAATGGCTGGAACAGACGCTGCACGCGGTCAACCCGTATTTTTCCGCCGACTTCGACCTCAGCCTGATCGGCCAGGGCCTGGATTCCATCGGTGTGGCTGACTTCGCCGCGCGCCTGCACCGGGACCTGGGCTGGAACCTCGATATTCAGGACCTGTTCGGGGAAACCACCCTGGGGCAATGGGCGCTGGCCCTGCAAACCTTCCTCAATGAGCCAACGCCAACGGCCGAGGCTTCGACCGAGCAGGCCAACCTCAGCCAGGGGCATCAATCGTTCGCCCAGCGTCGTCTGTGGTTCCTGCGACAACTGAACCCGGACGACACCCGCCACAACCTGGTGTTGCACCTGCGCCTGCAAGGTCCGCTGGACATCGAGACGCTGGCCCTGCGACTGAACACGCTGGTCGAGCGTCACGGCGTATTACGCACGGTGTACCGCGACGGTGTCGATGGCCCGCAACAACAGGTGTTGCCGGCTACGACGGTAGCGCTGGTCCATCATGATGTGCGTGAGCAGAGCCAAGCGCAGCAACAGCAGACGCTGAACGAACGCCTGGCCCACGAACACACCACCCCGGTCGATCTGCAAGCCGGACCGTTGCTACGGGCGCAGTTGCTCAGCCGACACGACCAACAGCATGACCTGCTGCTGACCCTGCACCACATCGCCTTCGACGGACGCTCGGCGCAAATATTGTTGGCGGAACTGGCGGGGGCGGCGGACGCCGCGCTCCCGGGGCAATACCTCGATTTCGCCCAATGGGAAGCCCGGCACTGGAGCGAACAGCGGATCGCCACTGAGCAAGACTTTTGGCGCGAACACCTGACCGGCATGCCGCAAACGTTGGAACTGGGTGGCAGCGGCCAGGCCCCGGGCGAATACAGCCTGGACTTCAACGTGCCGCAGACCGGCTGCGAGCGCTTGGCAGCGCTGGCCCGTGAACAAGGCATGACGTTGTTCATGTTGTTGCTGGCCAGCTACCAACTGGTGCTCAAGCAACTGGGCGGCCAGCCGCAGTTCCTGCTGGGCACCGACGTCAGCGGCCGGCCGCTGGCAGAGCACAACGACGTCATCGGTTTCTTCGTCAACCAGTTGACCCTGCGCTGTGACCTGCACGGCGAACCGACCCTGGCCGGTTTCCTCGAGCGGGTTCGCGATGAAGCGCGCCTGGCCTACGCCCATCAAGGCCTGCCTTTCGACCTGGTGGTCTCGGCCCTTGCGCCGCAGCGCCGTCCCGGTCACTCGCCGCTGTTCCAGGTCAAGCTCAACTATCAACCGTCACGGGTGACCCCGACCGCCATCGCCGGCGCGCAGTTGTCCGCGCTGGACGTGGCCCAGGCACCGGGGGATTTCCACCTGGTGCTCGACCTCGTGCACGGCGGCGAAGGCCTCGCCGCGACGCTCAAGTATCGCGGCGAATACTTCGACCGCGACCGTGCCGTGCGCCTGCAACACCTGTGGACGCGCCTGCTGGAGCAGATGCACAGCCTGCTGGACGAACCGTTGCCGGCACTGGCCGAGCGCATCGACGGCTGGGACCAGGCCTTTGCCCGGGAGCGACAACAGTCCCAGGCGCTGGCCGGTCGCAGCCAGATGATGCAAGCCAAACGTCGCTCCTTGTCCCTTTAACCGAGTCGGATGCCGTTATGTCTATCGTGCCCCCATCGCCACGCGCCCTTGGCGCCGTGCGTCGCAAAGCCATGAACGTCTCGGAACAACAGTTGGTCAGCGAGCGCCTGCTCAGCCCGGACCACGCCCTGCCCCTGGTGATCGAGCCGGCGGTCAGTGGCGTCGACCTGATCGCCTGGGCCGCCGGGGAACGCGAGTCGCTGGAAAAAAAACTGCTGCAATACGGCGCCCTGCTGTTTCGCGGCTTCAACGTCGCGTCCGTCGAGCAGTTCGACCAGGTGATCGCCGCCCTCTCCCCCGGAGCGCTGGAATACATGTTCCGCGCCTCACCCCGGACACGGGTCGGCGGCAACATCTACACCTCGACCGACTACCCGGCCGACCAGATGATTTTCCCCCACAACGAACACTCCTACTCGCCGCGTTTCCCGCTGCGGCTGTTCTTCTACTGCCAACTGCCGTCCGAGACCGGCGGTGAAACCCCGATCGGCTCGACCCGCACCGTAAAGGCCAGGATCAGCCCGCAGATCCAAGCGCGGTTCAGGGAAAAAGGCGTGCTGTACGTGCGCAACTACGGCGACGGTTTCGGCCTGCCATGGCAGAGCGTTTTCCAGTCCGAAGATCGCCGCGAAGTAGAGGCCTACTGCGCCAGCGTCGGCATCGAAGTGGAATGGAAAGACAACAATCGCCTGCGCACCCGTCAACGCGGGCCAGCCGTGGTGCGCCACCCGCGCACCGGCGAAGAGGTCTGGTTCAACCACGCCACGTTCTTCCACATCAGCACCCTGCCTGAGCGAATCCGCGATTCGCTGCAAAGCAACTTCAACGACCTCGACCTGCCCACCAACACCTTTTACGGCGATGGCGAACCGATCGAGCCGCAGGTTCTGGAGTCGCTACGTGCGGCCTACCTCGACTCGCTGGTGCGCTTCAGTTGGCAACAGGGGGACGTGTTGTTCATCGACAACATGCTCGCCGTGCACGGTCGCGAACCCTTTACCGGCAAGCGCGCCATCATGACCGGCATGGCGGAAGCCCTGCTGTCGAGCGACGTTGCCGTCTGACATTCAACGGGTCCACCCGCCGTTCGCAGGCGGCTTGCCTGACACGAGTCCAGCAAGCCCCGGCGTCTGTGCGGTGATCCAGGCTCAAGCCCTTTTCCAGTCGAGATGAACATGAGCGGACTTCAAGGTTTTCGTATTTCGCCGCAACAGGCATCGGTTTACCCCCACACCAACGGCGCAGCGCAGCACCCGTTCAGCTGTCATTTGCAATGGTCGCTGTCGCGACCGCTGGATGTCGATGCACTGAACAACCGCCTGCAGGCACTGGTAGCGGGCAGCGAAATCCTGCGTACACGCCTGATGCCCGTGCCCGGCCTGCGCCACCCGGTGCAGGTGATTGACGAAGCCGGCTCGCTGGCGGTGAACCTCCTGGACCTGCGCCAGCACAGCCGCGCCGACCAGGACGCCGCGCTCGCTCAGCTCGCCACCCAGCCCCGTGACTGGACACCCCCCCTGTGCGTGACCCTGGTGCGCCTGTCCGATGAGCAAGGCGTGCTGGACCTCGCGGCGGCCAGCAGCCACTTCGACCTCGCCAGCCTGAAATGGCTGGCCGGTGCATTGCTGCAGGACACCGCCACGGACCTGTCCGACACCTTGCAGTACGCCGACTACGCCGAATGGCGCTGGAGCCTGGTTGAAGACGCGCCGGACCATCCGGGCGTGAGCTTCTGGAAACCTGCGGGCGACACCGAACAGGCCACCTTGCAACTGCCGCTCGAATCGGCCCTCGAGGGCGGTTTTGCACCAACCCGACTGGAGCTGACCCTGCCGAGCAACCTCGCCCGTCACTCGGCTCTGCCCCCAAACCTACTGCTGGCGGCATGGGCAGCGGTCCTGGGACGACTGGCCGGCCAGCAACAGGTGCCACTCACCCTGATCCATGAAAGTCGCGGCGCGGAACTGGAGAACGCCCTGGGCCTGTTCGAACAGTGCCTGCCCGTGAGCATCGAACTGGATGCCCAGGCGACTCTGCTGGAGCAAAGCACGCACGTGGCCGCCAACCTGGAACGGCTGATTGGCTGGCAGGACTATTACACCGGCAACCACCACGCCGGATACGCTTTTTCCTGGCGCTCCGGCGATGCCCGGGAGCGCCAGGCCGGCGCGGTGATGAGCCCGCTGAAGGCGTGCCTGAACGTCCGCCAGTTGCCCGACAGCCTGCACGCGCAGCTGGTCTACGACCGCCATGTCCTCAGCGCCGATGCTGCCGGCTGCCTCGCCGAACAATGGCTGCAACTGCTGCAAGGCGCCCTGGCCGAACCGCAACGGGGCTGGGCCCAATTGCCCCTGGGTGGCGCGCTGCAATCGCAGTTGATCGGCGCCGGCGCGAGCGCACCCTCCATCGAACCGGTGACGCTGGTGGAATTGATTGCCCGCCAGGTTCGCCACCAGCCGAACGCCATCGCCCTCAGCGATAAGGACGGCGACCTGAGCTACAGTCGCCTCGACGCCTGCGCCACGCAACTGGCCCACCGACTGGTCGCCGCCGGCATCGGTCCAGGGGTGCCCGTCGGCATCCTGTTCACCCGCAGCAACGCGGCCATTGTCGCCATGCTCGCCGTCTTGAAAGCCGGTGGCGCCTACGTGCCGATCGACCCGACCTACCCAGCCGACCGCCGCGCCTACATGCTCGCCGACAGCGCCATCGCCCACATCGTGGTCAGCGCCGAGCTGGCCGACAGCGTGCCGGCCAACCTGCAACGCTTCGTGCTCGGTGAGCTGACAACACAGGACCTCGGCGATTGGCCGGCGCTGCCGTTGCCGGACGCCAACGACCTCGCCTACCTGATCTACACCTCCGGCTCCACCGGTGCGCCGAAAGCCGTGGAAATCAGCCACGGCGCCCTGAGCTTCTCGACCCAGGTGCGCATGGCCACCTATGACAACCCGGTGCGCGCCTACCTGTTGTTGTCGTCGTTTGCCTTCGACAGTTCGGTCGCCGGGATTTTCTGGACCCTGGCCCAAGGCGGGCGCCTGGTATTGCCCGCCCCGGGCGAAGAGCTGGAGATGTCGCGCCTGGCGCAACTGATTGCCCAGCACCAGGTCAGCCACGGCCTGTCGCTGCCGTCGCTGTACCAGGCCCTGCTCGATCAATTGCAGCGCAGCGGGGGAACCGACAGCCTCGCCTGCTGGATCGTCGCGGGTGAGGCTTGCCCGCCGTCGCTGATCGCGCAACACAGCAAGACCCTGCCACGCGCACATCTGGTGAACGAATACGGTCCCACTGAGGCCACCGTCTGGGCCACCTATGAGGTGCTGGACCCACGCCGGAACGTCAGCATCGGCCGTCCGATCGCCGGCATGGACCTGCGCCTGCTGAATGAATTCGACACGGCTTGCGGCATTGGCGAACCGGGTGAAATCGTCCTCGCCGGCCCCACCCTGGCCCGCGGCTATCGCCACAAGCCCGAAGAAACCGCCAAGGCCTTCGTCACCCTGGCCGACGGCACTCGTGCCTACCGTACGGGTGACCTGGCGTGCTGGCTGGCCGACGGGCGCCTGGCGTTCCTTGGCCGCAAGGACCATCAGGTCAAGGTGCGCGGCTACCGCATCGAACTGGGCGAAATCGAACGGCAGTTGTGCAGCCACAGCGACGTGCGCGAAGCCGCCGTGATCGTCCAGGAACACGCCGCTGGCAAGCGCCTGCTCGCCTACATCCTGGCCGCCCACGGCTACGCACCGGACTCGGAGGCGATCAAGCGTTTCCTCGGTGAACGCCTGCCGGCGTACATGGTGCCGGCCCTGGTGCTGACCCTGGCGAGCTTTCCGCGCACACCCAACGGCAAGCTCGACACCCGGCAGTTGCCCGACCCCGACTCGTTCGATGAAAGCGCCCACGTGGCGCCGCGCAACGCGATGGAAACCGCCCTGCAAGCGATCGTCGCCAAGGTCTTGAAGCTCTCGACGGTGAGCGTCACCGACAACTTTTTCGCCATCGGCGGCGACTCGATCCTGAGCCTGCAAGTGGTGGCCCAGGCCCATGAGCAAGGCATCGCGCTCTCCGCCAAACAAGTCTTCGAGCGCCAGACCATCGCGGCCATGGCCGAGGTCGCGCAACCACTGGATCCGAACGCCGCCGAGCCGCAAGCCGACAGCACCGAATTCAGCGCCTCGGGCCTGTCCGATGACGAAATGCAAGCGCTGATGGCCGAACTGGACGAGGCCGACCTGTGAACGGCTCCTCTCGTCACCACGCCATCACCGTCGCCCCTATTTACGCAGGACCCTTGCAATGACCAGCGAAAAAACCACCGGTAACCCGATCGAAGACATTTACCCGCTGTCGCCGCTGCAACAAGGGATGCTGTTCCACTCCCTGCTGCACGAAGACTCCGGTGTCTACCTGATGCAGGATCGCTACCGCATCGGCGGGGCCATCGATGAAGGGGCGTTCCTCGAATCGTGGCGCCAGGTGGTGGCGCTGCACCCTTCCCTGCGCGCCAGTTTCCAGTGGAAAAGCCAGAAGCAACCGGTGCAGGTGATCCATCGCCAGGTCAAGGTACCGCTGGACACCCTCGACCTGCGCGGGCTCGCCCCCCATGAGCAGGAAGCGCGGATTCGCAGCCTGCTGGAAGACGAGCAGAAAGTCGGCTTCAACCTGTCCAAACCACCGCTGATTCGCTTCCGGCTGGTGCGCCTGGCTGACGAGTCCTACGAGTTCATTCGCAGCTTCCACCACATCCTGATGGACGCCTGGTGCATTTCCCTGGTGACCGTGGACTTCCTCAAAGTCTACGAAGCGCTGTGCAACGACCGCACGCCGGAGCTGAAAAGCCCTCGGCCGTTTCGCGATTACATCCAGTGGCTGCAACGCCAGGATGCCGGCAAGGCCGAGCAATTCTGGCGCGGACAGCTACAAGGCCTCAACGCGCCCACGCCACTGACCGTGGACAACGGCGTGACCCGCGACCGCTACACCGATGCGGTACTGGTGGACGACCAACTGATTCACCTGAACGAGCAGGAAACCCAGGCACTGGCGGCGTTCTGCCGCAATCGGCGGATCACCCCGAACACGTTTTTCCAGGGCGTCTGGTCACTGCTGCTGTCGCGCTACAGCGGGCAACAGGACGTGGTCTTCGGCGTCACCGTGGCCGGGCGTCCGGCCGACCTGACCGGCGTCGCACAAATGATCGGCCTGTTCATCAACACCTTGCCACTGCGGGTGTCGGTGGACCCGAATGCCACGCTCGGCAATTGGCTGGGCGACTTGCAGAAGCTCAACGTCGACATGCGTGACTTCGAGCACACGCCGTTGACCGACATCCAGGGCTGGAGCGATTTCCCCCGGGGCGAGACCCTGTTCGACAGCATCCTGGTGTTCGAAAACGCGCCCATCGACGAACAGATCCTCGAAGGCGGCTTCCAGTTCAGCCTCGAAGGCATGGACCACAGCGTGCACACCCACTACGGCTTGACCGTGGTGATCCTGCCGGGCGAACAGCTGGGCATCCGCGTGTCCTATGACCGCGAACGTTTCGAGGCCGCCACCGTGCAACGCCTGCTGGGCCACATCGCCAGCCTGGTCCGCAGCATGCTCGCCGCCCCCGACGCGCCGTTGGCCAGCTTCGAACTGCTGGCCGCCGAGGAACGCCAACAGTTGCTGGGCGAGTGGGCACTCAACCGCCACGATTTCCCGCTGGATCAAAGCTACTCCGAGCTGTTTGCCGCCCAGGTGGCCCAGCGCGGTGATCAGGTCGCCGCGATCTGCGCCGGTGAGTCACTGACCTACGCCGAGCTGGACCTGCGTTCCACGCGCCTGGCCCATACCCTGCGCGAGGCCGGCGTCGGTGCAGATCAACTGGTCGCGCTGGTGGCCCCTCGTGGCCTGGCGCTGTTGACCATGATGCTGGCCGTGTTCAAGGCGGGCGCAGCGATGCTGCCCCTTGAGGTCAATCACCCGCCCGAGCGCCTGCGGGAAATCCTCGGGCTGTCCCGCGCGCCTCTGCTGGTGGCGAGCGAAGCCTGCAGCGGCCTGCTCGATCAACTGCTCAGCGGCCTCGACCGGGCGCCCGAGTCGCTGTTCGCCGAGGCCTGCTGGACGTCCGGCAACGACGCGCCTCTGCCGGTGCTCGCCGGTCCGGACAGCCTGGCCTACGTGCTGTTCACCTCCGGTTCGACCGGCACTCCGAAGGGTGTGATGATCGAACAGCGCGGCATGCTCAACAACATCTTCGGCAAAGTACCGGCCCTGGGCCTCAGCGCCGCCGACCGGATACCCCAGACCGCCTCGGTGGCGTTCGACATTTCGGTGTGGCAGTTCCTCGCCGCGCCGGTGCTCGGTGCCACCGTGCACATTCTTCCGGATGAAGTCGCCCACGACCCGCAACGCCTGCTGCAGGTGCTCGCCAGCGAGCGCCTGAACGTGCTGGAAGTCGTCCCGAGCCTGATGCGCACCGTGCTCGCGCTGTGCCCGTGCGACCTGCACCTGCCGGACCTGCGCTGGGTATTGCCGACCGGTGAAGCCCTGCCGCCGACCGTGGCCCGTGACTGGTTCGCCCGGTTCCCCGACATCGCCCTGATGAACGCCTACGGACCGGCCGAATGCGCCGACGACGTGGCTTTCCAGCCGATCTTCGAAGCGCCGGGGGCCGAAGTCAGCCACATGCCCATCGGCCAGCCGACCGCCAACAACCGTCTGTATGTGCTGGACGAAGCCCTGCGCCCGGTGCCGGTTGGCGTGGCCGGGGAAATCTGTGTCGGCGGCGTCGGCGTCGGCCGCGGCTACCTGCACGACCCGCAACGCACCGCCGAGGCTTTTATCGACCATCCTCAACTCGAAGGTCGCCTGTACCGCACCGGTGACCTGGGGCGCTGGCGTGCAGACGGGGTGATCGAATACCTCGGCCGCCGCGACCAGCAGGTCAAACTGCGCGGGCACCGGATCGAGCTGACGGAAATCGAACACCGTCTCGCCCAGCACCCGAACGTGCGTGAAGCCGCGGTCCTGTTGCGGGAAAACACCGTCGGCGAAGCCTGGCTGGTGGCGTACTGGTCGGCCCATGACCAGGCCCTGGGCAGCGACGACCTGAGTGAGCACCTGCGGGCGCAATTGCCGCCGTACATGGTGCCGGCGGCCTTCGTCTGCCTGGACAAGCTGCCCCTGAACAACAATGGCAAGGTCGACCGCAAGGCCCTGGCCGCCCGAGAACTGGACTGGCAGGCCGACACCCAGCACAGCATCGCTCCGCGCAACGCGCTGGAAACCAGCGTGGCGTCTGTCTGGGCCGAGGTCCTGGGGCGCGACACGGTGGGCGTGGAAGACAACTTCTTCACCCTCGGCGGGCATTCGCTGCTGGCGACCCAGATCGTGGCCCGCCTGCGCACCCAGTTCAAACTGGACCTGCCATTGCGGGTACTGTTCGAGCAGCCGACCGTGGCCTTACTGGCCGAAGCCATCGGCGCCCGCCAGGCCCAGGCCGCCGCACCGCAAGCCAGTGCGATCAGCGTGCCCAAGGCCCAACCACGCCCGACGCTGCTGCCACTGTCGTTCTCGCAACAGCGCCTGTGGTTCATCGAGCAACTGACGCCGGGCACCACCCTGTTCAACATCCCGTTCGCCCTGCACCTCAAGGGTGAACTCAACGTCCAGGCGCTGCACGCCAGCCTGAACGATCTGCTGGTGCGCCACGAAATCCTGCGCACCGGTATCCACAGCACCAACGGCGTGCCGTGCCAGCGCATCAGTCAATCGCTGGACATCGCGCTGCCCTTCGAAGACTTGTCGGGGCTGACCGCGACCGCTCGCGCCGGCGCGCAGTTCAATGCCTTGCAAGACACCTTCGAGCAGCCGTTTGACCTGACTTGCCCACCGCTGCTGCGTGCGCGTTTGCTGCGCCTGGCACCGGGCGAGCATGTGCTCGGCATCGCCCTGCATCACTTGGTCTCGGACGCCTGGTCGGCCACCATCGCCCTGCGCGAGTTGGCCCTGGGTTATGAAGCCCGTTGCAATGGCGCCCCCGCCGACGTGCCGGCCCTGCCACTGCAATACGCTGACTTCGCCCTCTGGCAGCGCGAACACCTGCAAGGCGCCGAACTCAAGCGCCAGCTCGATTACTGGACCACCACCCTGGACCGTCGCGACAGTGACGCCAGCCCGCTGCTGGCCTTGCCCACCGATCATCCTCGGCCGTCGGTGCAAAGCTACCGCGCCGGGATCGTACAGCGCGAACTCAGCGCCGACCTCAGTGGCCGGGTGCAAGCCTTTGCCAGTCGCCTCGGCACCACGCCGTTCACCGTCCTGTTCGCCGGTTTTGCCGTGCTGATGCACCGTTTGAGCGGCGACGCCACGGTGCTGGTCGGCACCCCGGTTACCCACCGTGAACAACCGGGCACCGAAGGCCTGCTGGGCATTCTGTTGAACAACCTGGCGATCCGCGCCGACTTCGAGCCGCAAGCCGACTTCAGCGCCCTGGTCAAACAAGTGGCCGAGCGTCTGCGCAGTGGCTTGCTGCATCAGGACCTGCCGTTCGAACAATTGGTGGACAGCCTGCAACTGCCACGCAGCCTCAGCCATGCGCCGCTGTACCAGGTGATGGTCGCCCAGCAACTGGCCATGGAATCGCGGTTGCGCTTCCCCGGGCTGGAATTCGAAGCCCTGGACACACCGCTGCGGCACTCCGAATGCGACCTGGACCTGCACGTGCTGTGCCCGGCCAATGCGCCGATCCAGCTGGAGCTGATGTTCGCCCTCGACCTGTTCGTCGCCGACAGCGCCCGCCAGACCCTCGAGCGCCTGGAGCATCTGCTCGAACACATGCTCGCCGAGCCACAGCGCCCGGTCGCCGCGTTGCCGCTGCTGACGGACGCGGAGTGGCAACGCACCGTAGTCGAGTGGAACCGCACCGAGATGCAGGTGCCGACGCACCTGACCTTTGCCCAGCTGTTTGAACAACAGGCCGAGCGCACCCCGGAACGCGACGCCCTGTGTTTCGAAGGCCGCAGCCTGAGCTACGGCGAACTGAACCGGCGCGCCAACCAGGTGGCGCATTACCTGCGCAGCCGGGGCGTCGGCGCCAACCGCCCGGTGGCGCTGTGTGTCGAACGGTCGCTGGAACTGCTGGTCGGCCTGCTGGGCATTCTCAAGTCCGGCGGCGCTTATGTACCGCTGGACCCGACCTACCCGGTGGATCGCCTGGCGTACATGCTCGAAGATGCGCAACCGGCACTGTTCCTCGGCCAGCAGGGCCTGCTGGAACAGCTGGGCGCCGAACTGCCACGCTTGCGTCTGGACAGCGACGCAGCGCTGTTCGCCAACCAGCCAGACAGCAACCCGGCCCCGCTCGCCGGCCCGCACGACCTGGCCTACATCATGTACACCTCCGGCTCGACCGGTAAGCCCAAGGGCACCCTGGTGACCAACGGCTCGGTGGTCAATCTGGCCTGGGCGCGTATCCATGGCTTGTATCGCCGCTACACCGACCAGCCGATGCGCACCAGCTTCAACTACTCGTTCGCCTTCGACAGCTCGGTGGCCGAGCTGATCCTGCTGCTCGACGGCCACAGCCTGTACCTGACCCCGGAAGACGTGCGCTACGACCCCGAGGCCCTGGCCGGGTTCTTCCGCGACACCCGTCTGGAAGCCTTCGAGTGCACCCCGGCACAGCTCAAGGCCCTGCTTGAAAGCGACGGCGTTCGCCGTGGCGAGGTGTACCTGCCGCGCTTCGTGCTGTTCGGTGGCGACGCGGTGGACGCGCAACTGTGGCAACGGCTGCCGTCGATTGCCGGCAGCCGCTTCTTCAACACCTACGGCCCGACCGAATGCACCGTGGATGCCACCGGCTGCGCGGTGGATGACTTCCCGCTGCGGCCGATCATTGGCCGGCCGATCGCCAACGTGCGCACTTACGTGCTCGATGCTTTCCTCAACCCGATGCCGGTGGGCGTCCCGGGGGAACTGCACATCGGCGGTGCCGGCGTGACCCTGGGCTACCTCAACCGTGCCGAGCAGACCGCCAAGGTGTTCATCGAAGACCCGTTCTCGTCGCTGCCCGGCGCGCGGATGTACAAATCCGGCGACCTGGTGCGCTGGCTGCCCGACGGCCAGCTCGAATACCTGGGACGCATGGATCATCAAGTGAAGATTCGTGGCTTCCGCGTCGAACTGGGGGAAATTGAAACCCTGATCGGCGCCCAACCGGGCGTGCGCCAGGCCGTGGTATTGGCCCGTGAAGACGTGCCCGGCGACAAGCGCCTGGTGGCCTACGTGACCTGCGATCAGCAGGCCGATATTCACGCCTGGCGCAAAGCCATTGGCGCCGCCCTGCCCGACTACATGGTGCCCTCGGCATTCGTGCTGCTCGATGAGTTGCCGCTGACCGACAACGGCAAACTCAACCGCAAGGCTTTGCCGGCCCCGGACATCCAAGCCGCGCCAGACGCTCTGGAACCACCCCGAAGCGTCGCCGAACAGCAATTGGCCGCCCTGTGGGCAGAGTTGTTGAACGTGCCGTCGTCGCAGATCGGCCGTGACAGTCATTTCTTTTACCTCGGTGGCCACTCGCTGCTGGCGGCTGCGCTGTTTGCCCGCCTGCGCCAACAGTTCGCCAGCGTGCCACCGTTGCGGGCGGTGTTCGAACACCCGACCCTTGATGCCTTGGCCGCGCTGTTGGGCGATCCCCTGCAAGCTCCGACGGCAACCTTCGCTGCACCGGCACGTCCGGCGCGCCTGCCGCTGTCGTTCGAACAGCAACGCTTGTGGTTCCTCGAACAACTGAGCGCCGGCGGTGGTGAATACAACGTGGTCAGCGCCGTGCAACTGGACGGCGAACTCAATGTCCAGGCCCTGCAAACGGCCCTGAACAATGTGGTCCAACGCCACGAGATCCTGCGCAGCCGCATCGTGCGCGATACCGACGGCGAGTTGGCGCTGATTGTCGAACCACAAGTCGATATCACCTTGCACGTCACGGCACTGCAGGCCGCCAGCGACGAGCAGTGGCAACAACTCACCGACGCGGCGATCCACGCGCAAACCGGCCGCCGTTTCGACCTCGCCGCCGAAGTGCCCATGCGTGCCACACTGCTGCAACGCAGCGGCGGCGCCCAGTCGCTGCTGTTGCTCAGCGTGCACCACTGCGCCACCGATGACGCCTCCAGCCAGAACCTGCTGGATGAACTGCGACAGTTCTACACCGGCCAGTGCCAGGGCACTCCGGCGGCACTGCCGGCGCTGGCGCTGCAATACCCCGATTATGCCCTCTGGCAACGCGAGCCCGGTCAACAGACCGCGTTCAGCAGCCAACTGGAATACTGGCGCAACCAACTGGAGGACGGCGACTACCTGCTGGACCTGCCGACCGAACAGGGCCGGCCAAACCAGCTCGCCCCGGCGGCCGGCGCAGTGCAACTGCAATTGCCGCCCGCCCTGGTGGAACGCCTGCGGCAGTTCGCCCAGCAACGCGGTGCCACGCTGTACATGCTCATGCTCGGTGCGGCGCAGTTGCTCTTGGGGCGCTACGCCAACCAGCACGACGTACGGGTCGGCAGCCCGGTGGCCCAGCGTCCATTCGCCGAGCTGCAACCGCTGATCGGCTGTTTCGTCAACACCGTGGTCATGCGTGCCGATCTGGATCCGGCGCTGGATTTCGAAGGTTTGTTGGGCCAGGTGCGCAACCGTGTGCTGGATGCCCAACAGCACCAGGACGTGCCGTTCGACCAGGTCGTCGAGCACTTGAAGCCTTCGCGCAGCCTCGGCCAGACGCCGCTGTTCCAAGTGCTGTTCGCCATGCAGAACGCTGACTCGTCCTCGGCTCACTGGCCGCAGTTGCAGGTGCGCGAACGGGCGGTAACCGCCCAGGCCACCAAGTACGACCTGAACTGGGAAGTGCACGACGGCGAAGTGCTGTCGGTGTTGCTGGAGTACCGCGCTGCGCTGTTCAGCGAATCCACGGTCCGGCGTTGGCTGGAACAATGGCAACAACTGCTGGAAACCATGCTCGAAGCGCCACAAACCCGCCTCGGGGACTGGACACCGCTGCCGGCGGCAGAGCGTCATCGCCAACTGATCGAGTGGAACGCCAGCGAACGTCATTACAGCGGCCCGACCAACCTGCACACCGCGCTCAGCCAACAGGCAGCCCTGAGCCCCAACGCCCCGGCCTTGGTGTTCGAAGGCCAGCGCCTTACCTATGCCGAGCTGGATCAACGGGCGCAAACCGTGGCCCGGGCCCTGCGCGCCGCCGGCGTGGGCAGCGACAGCATCGTGCCGCTGTGCATGGAGCGTTCGGTGGAGATGGTCGTGGCCTTGCTCGGCATCGTCCATGCCGGCGCCGCGTGGCTGCCGCTGGATCCGGAGTTGCCGGCTGCACGCCTGGCCTTCCTGATCGAAGACGCCGATGCCAAGGTCACCTTGACCCAGGCGCAGTGGCTGTCGCGCCTACCCGCCGGGCATGACGTCTGGACGCTGGATGCGTTGCCAAACGCTGAGGTCGCAGAGCCGATCAGCGTCGAGCCCCATGACCTGGCCTACGTGCTCTACACCTCCGGCTCCACCGGCCAACCCAAGGGCGTGATGAACGAACACGGCGCCTTGATGAACCGCCTGCACTGGATGCAGGAGGCCTTCCCGATTGGCCCGAACGACCGTGTCCTGCAAAAGACCCCGTACAGCTTCGACGTCTCGGTGTGGGAGTTCTTCTGGCCGCTGATCACTGGCGCGACCCTGGTGGTGGCGCGTCCGGACGGGCATCGCGACCCGGCCTATCTCAGCCAGTTGATCCAGCAGGAGCGGGTCACCACCTTGCACTTCGTACCGTCGATGCTCCGGGCGTTTGTCGAAGAACCGGGCCTGGTCAACTGCCACAGCTTGCGCCAGGTGTTCGCCAGCGGTGAAGCACTGCCGGTGGATCTGGTGCGGCGTTTCATGGGCCAACACCCGGCCGCGCTGGCCAACCTGTACGGCCCGACCGAAGCGGCCATCGACGTCTCGGTCTGGCGTTGCTCGGCCAACGACGTGATCGTGCCAATCGGCAAGCCCATCGCCAACCTGCGTTTGTACATCCTCGACGAGGCCATGCAACCGTTGCCGATTGGCAGCATCGGCGAGCTGTACATCGGTGGCGTCGGCGTGGCCCGGGGTTATCTGAAACGCCCGGACCTGACCGAGGAACGCTTCCTCGCCAGTCCATTCATCGAAGGTGACCGCCTGTACCGCACCGGCGACCGTTGCCGCTTCCTGGCCGATGGCAACATCGAGTACCTGGGGCGCCTCGACCATCAGGTGAAACTGCGAGGACAGCGGATCGAGCTGGGTGAAATCGACGCTGCGCTGCTGGCGCAGGCCGGTGTTCGCGATGCCGCCACCTTGTTGCTCGACCAGCGCCTGGTGAGTTTCTGGTGCGGTGACGCCGACGAGGCAACCCTGCGGGCCGACTTGAACAACAGCCTGCCCGCGCACATGCAGCCAAGCCTGTTCGTGCAGCTCGACAGCCTGCCGCTCAACAGCAACGGCAAGCTCGACCGCAAGACATTGGCCGCCACGCCGCTGCCACAGAGCCAAAGCGACCAGCCGCGCACAGCACCGCGCAACGCCACTGAAAGCGCACTCTGCGAACTGTTCGGCGAAGTGCTGGGTTGTTCGCCGGTCGGGATCGAAGATCACTTCTTCCAACTCGGCGGCCACTCCTTGCTGGCCACCCGCCTGGTCAGCCGGGTCCGTGAGCACCTTGGGGTATCCCTGCCCTTGCCGCTGGTGTTCGCCCAACCAACGGTGGCGGCCCTGGCCGAGCATCTGCGCGCGGCCATGCCCGGTGAGTCAATCAGCGCACAACCGCGCCCGACGCAATTGCCCCTGGGTCTGGCCCAACGCCGGTTCTGGATGCTCAGTCGCCTGGTGCCGGAATCCCGCGAGTACCACATGCCGTTTGCCCTGACCTTGCGCGGCGAGCTGCAGGTCCAGGTCTTGCGCGAGGCCTTTGCGCAGCTCAGCCAGCGCCATCTGGTGCTGCGCAGCCGGATTGTCGACGTCGACGGCGAGCCGCAACTGCTGATCGACGACCACGGGCCGGCACTCGCGGTCACTGGCGTCGCGACCCAGGACTGGACCGCGGCCTGCGCCAACGCCCAGGACGAACTGATGACAGCGTTCGACTTGGCCGCCGCCGCGCCTTGGCGTGCGCATCTGCTGCAACGCCAGGGCAGCGACGAAAACCTGTTGTTGGTGTGCCTGCATCACAGCGCCACCGACGGCTGGGCCATGCAGTTGCTCATCGATGAACTGACCCAGGCCTACGCCGCCAGCCTCAACGGGCAATCGCCGGCCTGGACGCCGCTGGAGATCGACTACGTCGATTTCGCCGTGTGGCAACAGCACCCGGACACCCAGGCCCGACGCAGTGACAGCCTGGACTACTGGAAAAACCATCTGGGCCAGGACGACTACCAGCTCGACCTGCCCATCGACCATCCGCGTGGAGCCGAAGCCGATCGTCGCGCCCGGCAACTGACCGTCCGCCTCGGCACCCAGCGCGCCGAAGCCATCCGCCAGTTCGCCCGTCAGCGCGGCACCACCACCTATGTGGTGCTCGCCACGGCCTTGAGCGCGCTGCTGGCGCGCTACAGCGGTCAACGGGAGATTCGCCTTGGCACCCCGGCGGACCGACGTGATCAACCGCAAGCCCAGACACTGCTGGCCTGTCTGGTCAACACCCTGGTGATCCGCAGCGACGTCGACCAACGGGCCCCGGCCGAGCAATTGCTCGCCAACCTCGAGGCCGATCTGCGCGCCGCCCAGGCCCACGCCGACCTGCCATTCGCCACCCTGGTCGGCGCCATCGCGCAAACCCGCGACCTGAACCGTACACCGCTGTTCCAGGTGCTGTTCTCCCTCAACTACGGCCACGTCGACAGCAGCCAATGGCCGGGGCTGAACGTCGAAGAGCAGATGCTGCCGGTGATCGACGCCAAGTTTGAACAGAGCTGGGAAGTCCAGGACGACGGCAGCGACATGACGCTGGCGCTGGAATACCAATCGGCCTTGTTCGACGAAACGACGATGCAACGCTGGAGCGCGCAGTGGTGCGCGCTGCTCGACGCCCTAGTGGCAAGCCCTGGGCGCACCCTGGTCGAACTGTTCCCGCAACAGCAGGATCAGCAGCAACTGGACCGTTGGAATGCCACTGAACGTGAGTACAACGGCCCGACCAACCTGCACACCGCGCTCAGCCAACAGGCAGCCCTGAGCCCCAACGCCCCAGCGCTGGTGTTCGAAGGCCAGCGCCTGAGCTATGCCGAACTGGATCAACGCGCACAAACCGTTGCCCGGGCCCTGCGCGCCGCCGGCGTGGGCAGCGACAGCATCGTGCCGCTGTGCATGGAGCGTTCGGTGGAGATGGTCGTGGCCTTGCTCGGCATCGTCCATGCCGGCGCCGCATGGCTGCCGCTGGATCCGGAACTGCCGGCCGCACGCCTAGCCTTCCTGATCGAAGACGCCAACGCCCGGGTCACCTTGACCCAAGCGCAATGGCTGTCGCGCCTGCCCGCCGGGCATCAGGCCTGGACCCTCGACGCCCTGCCCCAGGCACCCGCGTTCGAACCCATCAGTGTCGAGGCCAACGACCTGGCCTACGTGCTCTACACCTCCGGTTCCACCGGCCAACCCAAAGGCGTGATGAACGAACACGGCGCCTTGATGAACCGCCTGCACTGGATGCAGGAGGCCTTCCCGATTGGCCCGAACGACCGTGTTCTGCAAAAGACTCCGTACAGCTTCGACGTGTCGGTGTGGGAGTTCTTCTGGCCGCTGATCACCGGCGCGACCCTGGTGGTTGCGCGGCCGGACGGGCATCGCGACCCCGCCTACCTCAGTCAGTTGATCCAGCAGGAACAGGTCACCACTCTGCACTTCGTACCGTCGATGCTCCGTGCCTTTGTCGAGGAGCCGAGCCTGGTCAACTGCCACAGCCTGCGCCAAGTGTTCGCCAGCGGTGAAGCCCTGCCGGTGGATCTGGTGCGGCGCTTCATGGGCCTGCACCCAGCCGCGCTGGCCAACCTGTACGGCCCGACCGAAGCGGCCATCGACGTCTCGGTCTGGCGTTGCTCGGCCAACGACGTGATCGTGCCAATCGGCAAGCCCATCGCCAACCTGCGTTTGTACATCCTCGACGAGGCCATGCAACCGTTGCCGATTGGTAGCATCGGCGAGCTGTACATCGGTGGCGTCGGCGTGGCCCGAGGTTATTTGAAACGCCCGGACCTGACCGAGGAACGCTTCCTCGCCAGCCCATTCATCGAAGGTGACCGCCTGTACCGTACCGGCGACCGCTGCCGCTTCCTGGCCGATGGCAACATCGAGTACCTGGGGCGCCTCGACCATCAGGTAAAACTGCGTGGACAGCGGATCGAGCTGGGAGAAATCGACGCTGCGCTGCTGAACCTGCCGGCCATCACCGGCGCCTGCACGCTGGTCATCGACAACCGCCTGGTGGCGTTCTACAGCAGTAGCACCGCACAGTCGGACCTCGACACCCAGCTCGCGGCCGAACTGCCGGCGTACATGGTGCCGGCGGTATGGGTGCAAATCCCGGCCCTGCCCCTGAGCACCAACGGCAAGATCGACCGCAAGGCCCTGGCCGCCCTGCCCTTGCCGCACAGCCAGAAAGACTACGCGGCACCACGCAACGAGCTGGAACGCCTGCTCTGCCAGTTGTTCGGTGAACTGCTCGGCGACACCTTGACCGGCGGCCGTGAAGTCGGCACCTCGGACAGTTTCTTTGCCCTGGGTGGTGACTCGATCCTCGGCCTGAAACTGATCTCGCGCCTGCGTGAACAGGGCTATTCGCTCACGCCACGGGACCTGTTCCGTTCGCCGACCCCGGCGGCGCTGGCCCACGTGACCACAACACTGTTGACCCAGGCCGAGCAAGGCGACGTGACCGGGCCAATGCCGCTGATGCCGTTGCACCAGTGGTTCTTCGACCAGCAGCAGGTCCAGGTCGCACACTGGAACCAATCGGTGCTGGCCGACAGCGACCGTCGCCTGGAACCGGCCATCGTGCAAGCCACGCTGGATCGACTGGTCGCCCACCACGACGCCCTGCGCTTGCGTTTCACCAACGTCGACGGCCAATGGCAGGCGTACATCGCGCCGGTAGCCCCGGCCCAACTGACCCGCTGCGAGCACCCGGAACAACTGCTGCACGTTGCGCAAAGCCTGGACCTGCAACACGGCCCGCTGTTTGCCGCGGCCCTGCTGGAAGGCACCCCGCAGCGCCTGTACCTGGTGGCCCATCACCTGGTGGTCGATGCGGTGTCCTGGACGCCGCTGCTGGAAGACTTCCAACAGCTCTACACCGCCCTGGAACGTGGAGAGCAGCCGACGTTGCCGGCAAAAACCACCTCGTATCGTCAATGGGCCGAGCACCTGCAAGCCCATGCCGCGAAGGCTGCTACCGAGCATCGCTACTGGCATGCCCAGATCGGCACGAACCGGCCGCCCATGGCCACGGTCGCCGAGCGCCAGACACTGGCGTCCCGCTGGGATGCCAGCCGCACGCAGCAATGGCTGACCGAGTCCCACGCGGCGTACCGCACGCAACCGGAAGAACTGCTGATCGCCGCCCTCGCCGCGACCCTGGCCGAAGTCGAACAGCGCACTGACATCGTGGTGGACCTGGAGCGCCACGGACGTGACGCACCGTTTGCCGGGCTGGACGTCGGTCGCACCGTCGGCTGGTTCACCACGCTGTACCCACTGCGGGTGAACGCCAGCGGCGCCGCAGGCGAGCAGGTGCGCAACACCAAGCAAGCCTTGCGTGACGTACCCGGCCAGGGCCTTGGCTACGGCTTGCTGCGCCAGCGCGGCGAGTTGCCGGCCAGCAGCGGCGATGTGCTGTTCAACTACCTGGGGCATGAGCAAACACCCGAGGGCTGGTTGCGCGCCAGTAGCCTGACCCCGCCGCCGGAGGTAGCCCCGGTGAACCGAGTGACCCATGCCCGTGAAGTGGTGGCCTGGCTGGAGGACGGCGTCTTGCGTGTCGAATGGCACAGCGTCACGCCGAACGCCGACAGCCGTTTGCCCGCTCGTCTGCTGGAACATTTGCAGGCGCTGGTCGAGCACTGCCTCGACCCGCAGGCCGGTTCGTTGATGCCAGCCGATTTCCCGCTGGCCAAGGCGCTGAACCAGAAGTCCCTGGACAAGCTGCTGGGCAAACTCAAGACCAAACCCAATTCCCAAAGCTAGCGAGCGACGCCGCGCCCGCGCAGGTCTGAGACCGGCGCGGCGCCTTGATCGACGCTCACTCAAGTTTCAAGACTTTGAAATGGACCAAGCAAGCATGAACAACATCGAAGACATCTACTCCCTTTCGCCGACCCAGCACGGTCTGTTGTTCCACAGCGTCTATGAACCGGATTCTCGGGTGTATTACCAGCAGTTGAGCCTGGACATGAACGGCCCGCTGCAACTGAGCGCGTTTCGCGGTGCCTGGCAGGCGCTGATGCGGCGCCACGCCGTGCTGCGCAGTGCTTTTCTCTGGGAGGAACTGGACGATGCCTATCAGGTGATGCAGCAGGACGTGGCATTGCCCCTGACCGAACTGGACTGGCAGGACCGCGCCGAACCCCAGGCCGCGCTGGAACAGTTGGCACTGGAACAACGCGCGCAACCCCTGGAGCTGAATGACTCACCGCTGATGCGCGTGTGCCTGGTGCGCCTGGCACCTGAACGCTGGCACCTGATCTGGACCTTCCATCACATTCTCATGGATGGCTGGAGCGTCGGCATTGCCGTCCAGGAGTGGCTGGCGCTGTACTACGAACAAGCCCATGGCCGCCCCGCCAACCTGGCGCCGACCCGCCCTTATCGCGATTACATTGCCTGGCTGGCGGAACAGGACATGGCCGCCACCGAAAGCTTCTGGCGCGAACAGTTGCAGGACGTCAGCGAGCCGACCCCACTGCCCAGCTTCGCCGTACGCCAGCCGGCACCGGCAGGGGCGCCGTTCGCCGAACGGGAAAGTCTGCTGACGGCCAGCGAAACCGAGCAACTGACGCACTTCGCCCGTCAGCATGACCTGACCATCAACACGCTGATCCAGGGCGCCTGGGCACTGCTGCTGGGCCAACACGCCGGGCGTGACGACGTGGTCTATGGCGTTACCGTCGCCGGGCGTCCGGAGAACCTGGCGGCGGTGGACAGCACCGTCGGGCTGTTCATCAATACCTTGCCGCTGCGCGTGCAATGGGCCGATGAGCCAACGCTGGTTGCCTGGCTGCAACACTTGCAGCAAGCCAACAGCGATCTGCGCCACCACGCCTATTTGCCGCTGGGCAAGCTCAAGTCGATGACGCGCATCGCCGCTGAACAGGCGCTGTTCGACTCGATCCTGGTGTTCGAGAACTTCCCGGTCACCGACGCGCTTAACCAGGACACCGGTGGCTTGAGTTTCAGTGCCCCAAGCAGCGACCAGCAGGCCGATGGCATTACCCTCACCCAAGGCCGCAACCACTTTCCGTTGTCGCTGATCGTGGTGCCGGACAAACAGCTGCACTACCTGATCAGCTATGACCGCAGCCGTTTCAGCGATGCCGAGGTGGCGGTGCTGTCGGCACAATTACGCGCGATCCTGTTGGCGATGACGGCGCACGCGCAGTGCCGGGTCAGCGAGCTTGAATGGCTGAGCCCGGAAGAACGCCAGCAACTGCTCATGCAGGGGCGCGGCGTGCAACTGCCGGTGCCCCCTGCGTGCCTGCACCAGCGCTTCGAACAACAGGTGGCCGCTCACCCTGAGCAACTGGCGGTCCGCGACCGTCAGGTCGCCCTGACCTACCGTGAACTGGACCAACAGGCCAACCGCCTCAGCCAGTATTTGCGCGCCCAGGGCATCGGCCACGACAGCGTGGTGGCACTGGCCCTGGAACGCAGCGCCGAGTTCGTGATCGCCCTGCTGGCCACCCTCAAGGCCGGCGCCGCCTATCTGCCGCTGGACCTCAAGCAGCCGGCCGGGCGCCTGGCCGACGTGCTGGTGGACAGCCGCGCCGCGCTGCTGATCGGTGCCGCCGCTTCACCCCTGCTCAAAGGCCTGGCCGAGCACACGCCGACGCTGTGGCTGGCGGAACAGGCCCACGCCATCGCCTCCCAGCCAGACACGCCACCTGCCGTGGTCCACAGCCCGACCGATGCTGCCTACGTGATCTACACCTCGGGCTCCACCGGCACCCCCAAGGGCGTAGTGGTCGAGCACCAGTCCATCGTCGATTACCTGACGGCGGTGCACGCAGTGCTCAACCCGCCACCGGCGGCTCGCTACGGCTTGCTGTCCAGCATCGCCGCCGACCTCGGCCACACCCAGCTGTTCGGCGCCCTGTGCAGCGGCGCCAGCTTGTTGCTGGTGGATGAAGACAGCGGTTTCAGCCCACTGGCACTGGCCGAACTCTTCGAGCAACACCCGGTGGATGTGCTGAAGATCACCCCAAGTCATCTGGCCGGCCTGTTGCAGGCGTTGCCCGATGACCGCCTGCTGCCCAGCGCCCTGCTGGTCTTCGGTGGCGACGCCCTCAGCCCGGCGCTGCTGGAACAGGTCAACCGCCTGGCGCCAGGGCTCCGGGTGTTCAACCACTATGGGCCGAGCGAAGCGACGGTCGGGGCGATTGCCACCGAACTGCCCGCGGGCCTGCGCAGCATCGCCCTCGGCCGGCCGCTGCCGAACCGTCAACTGCAAGTAGTCGATGCCAACGGTCGCCTGGTGCCCACCGGGGTATCCGGAGAGCTGCTGATCAGCGGCGTCCTGGCCCGGGGCTACCTGCACCGCCCGGACCTGACCGCCGAACGTTTCCATCTCGACGAGAATCAGCAACGCTGGTACCGCACTGGCGACCGCGTACGCTGGCAAGTAGACGGCCAACTGGCGTTCCTCGGCCGGGTCGATAGCCAGGTCAAGATCCGTGGCAATCGCCTGGAGCTGGGCGAAGTCGAAGCGCAGCTCAAGCGCTTGTCACCGCTGATCGAACAGGCGCTGGTCCGCGCCGTGGACCTGGACGGCAGCCTGCGCCTGGTGGCCTACCTGGTCGCCAGCCAGTCGCTGTCCGCCACCAAGCTGCGCAATGACCTGGGCGCGCGAGTGCCGGATTACATGGTGCCGGCGCACTTCATCACCCTCGACGAACTGCCCCTGACCCGCAACGGCAAGGTCGATGTCCAGCGCTTGCCGCTCCCGCAAAAACCCACGGACGACAGCGCCACCCACGTCGCCCCGCGCAATGAAGTCGAAGCGCAGCTGGCGGCCATCTGGCAGGACGTGCTGAAGCTGGAACGTGTCGGCGTGCATGACAACTTCTTCGCCCTGGGCGGTGACTCGATCATCAACTTGCAGATCATCGCCCGCGCCAACCAGCAAGGGCTGAAGCTCACGCCCCGCCAGCTCTTCGAGAACCGCACCATCGCCGATATCGCCCGGGTGCTGGGCGCCGATGCCAGCCATGGCGTGGCACACGAGATTGCCGATGGCTATGACCTGCCGCTGGCCGCCGGGCAATTGGCCCGCTTGCAACAAGGGCCGTTGCACGCCACCTGGCGTTGCGTGGCGCTGACCCAGGCCATCGACAGCGAGCTGCTGAGTCAGGCCATCGCGGCGTTGCAGCAACACCACCAGGCCTTGCGCCTGGCGCTCAAGGCCCAGCCGGAGGGCCAGTGGCAACAACGGGTGCTGGTCGCGGCCAAGGCCCCGGTCATCACCACCGAGAAACTGGAGACCTGTACGCCGGCGCAGTTGCAAGCCCTGGCCCAGGCCGGTGTCGACGCGCTGGAACTGGACGCCGGCCAAACCGTGCATGCCCGCCTGCTGGAGGTGGACGGCAAGCACGCCCTGCTGCTGGCCGCTCATCCGTTGTGCCTGGACGAAGCCTCCTGGTCGCTGCTGCTGACGGACCTCAACCTGGCCCTGGCGCAACTACGCTATCAGCGGCCGGTGCGCCTGTCCTATACCGGTGGCGATTTCACCCAGTGGACGCGGCACCAACAAGCCCATGCACAGGGCGACGCTCTGGACGACGCCTGGGAACACTGGCTGCAATACGCCGGCATGGAAACGCTGCAACTGCCTGACAGCCAGCAGCCGGCCAGCGTGGTCGAACAGACCCTGGCGGCCGCCACCTCAGGCGAACTCAAGCGCCTGGGCGAAGTGCTGCAACTGGACTGGAACAGCCTGTTGGCCGCTGCCGTGGTCGAACAGTGCCGTGAACGGTGCGGCAATGGCCTGGTGGCGCTGAGCATGCACGCTGCCCGTCCGAACGCCGAGCGCCTGCCGGTGGATGCGCCGATTGCCGTGGCCGACCTCGACCCGACACGCATCATCGGGCCGTTGGCCCTGGCGGTGCCGTACTTCCTCCAGCCCGAAGGCGACAGCCTGCTGCAACGCTTGCAGGCCCTGACCGCACAGATGCGCGCCTACCCGCAGCACGGCGTCGACTATGGCGCCCTGCGCTTCCTGTCGGACAACACCTACCTGCAAGAGCCACTACGCGACCTGCCGGCGGCCTCGGTGGCCATTCGCTGGCTCGGCAACCTCGACAGCCATCGTGAAGAGCGCGGCATCCTGGCCCAGGTCGAAGCCGCAACTCCATCGGCGGCCTCGCCTTGCCCGCTGACCCTGGACGCCTGGTGGCTGGATGACTGCCTGCACCTGCGCAGCCAGGGCACCCTCGCCGCCGACTGGGCACCGCGCCTTGCGCAACGCTTGAACGAACTCGCCGCACTGGCCAGCGCAGCCGACCTGCGCCCCGCCAGCCAGGCATTCGCGCTGTGCCACAAGCAAGCGGCGACCCTGGCATCCGAACCGCTGGACTGGTCGAACATCGAAGACGTCTACCCGCTGTCGTCCATGCAACAAGGCATGCTGTTGCACACCCTGTTGCAACCCCACAGCGGCATCTACCTGATGCAACAACGCTACAGCTGGGACGGGGTATTGCAGCGCCCGGCGATGGAGGCCGCATGGCAACTGTTCCTCGAGCGCCATCCGATGATGCGCACCGCCTTCTGGTGGCAGGACGATCATGAGCCGCTGCAATGCGTGTACCGCCAGACCCACCGGGCGTTTGACTGGCAGGACCTGCGCCACCTCGACGAGGAGCAGCAGCGCCTGGCCATGGACCAGGCCCTCGAAGCACAACGCCTGCAAGGTTTCGACATGGCCTGCGCGCCACTGACCCACCTGCGGGTGTTCCAACTCGATGAGCGACGCTTCGCCGTGGTGCGCAGCTTCCACCACATCCTGACCGACGCCTGGTGCTTCGGCCTGCTGATGGAAGACCTGCTGGCGATCTACCAGGCCATCGTGCGCCAGGAGCCAGTGGCCCGCGCGCGCCTGCGCTCGTTCCGCGGCTACATGAGTTGGCTGGAACGCCATGACATGGCCGCCGCCCACGCGTTCTGGCAGGCCGAAATGGCCGGTTTCAGCGAGCCGACGCCACTGCATGTAGACAGCCCCGTGGCCGGCCCGGAACAGGCGCCGGAACAGGTCGGCGACTTCGACCAGACCCTGAGCATCGCCCAGACCCAGCGGCTGCAGCAGCTGTGCCAGCAATACCAACTGACCCCCAACACCTGGATCCAGGGCGCCTGGGCGCTGTTGCTGTCGCGCTACAGCGGCAACCGCGATGTGCTGTTCGGCGTGACCGTCGCCGGCCGCCCGACTGACCTTGCCGGTGTAGAAGAAATGGTCGGGCTGTTCATCAACAGCCTGCCACTGCGCATCGATGTCGACCCAGAGATGCCAGTGGCCGACTGGTTGCAGGCGCTGCTGTCCCACAACGCGCAATTGCGCGAACACGAAAGCGCTTCGCTGGTGGACATCCAGCGTTGCAGCCAGGTGCCGCGCGGCCAGCAGTTGTTCGACAGCCTGGTGGTGTTCGAGAACGCGCCGCTGGACATCAGCAGCGTGCAACTGGATGCCTTCAGCATCGACATCTATGAAGACCGCGTGCACACCAACTTCCCGATGACGGTGGTGCTGTACCCCGGCGACCGCCTGGGCATTCGCCTGTCCTACGACAGCATGCGTTTCAGCACTGACACCGTGCAGCGCATGCTCGGCCATCTGGTGCAGCTGCTTTCGGGCATGCTGGAGACGCCGCAGGCGCCACTGGGCAGCCTGCACATGCTGCCCGAGGCGGAACGCCGGCAGTTGCAGATCGACTGCAACCGCAGCGACGTCGACTTCCCGCTGGAGCGCGGCTATGCGGCGCTGTTCGCCGAACAAGTGCGCAACCGTCCACAACACCTCGCCGCGGTATGCCAGGGGCAATCGCTGACCTACGCCGAACTGGACCGCCGCGCCAACAGCATCGCCCATGCGCTGCAAGCGGTCGGTGCCGGCCCGGAAACCCTGGTGGCGCTGTTCGCTGAGCGTGGCCTGGCCTTGCTGACGATGATGATCGCCACGCTCAAGGTCGGCGCGGCGTTCCAGGCCCTGGACATCCAACAGCCCCACACACGGCTGGCGGAGTTGCTGGACCTCGGTGAAGCGCCACTGTTGCTGGTCTGCGAGCACGCAAGCTCAACGCTGGACAACGTCCTGCCGCAGATGCGCCAGCAACCCACCTGCCTGATCGCCCAGGCACTCTGGCAAGGTCGCGAACAGCCGCCGGTCAGCTATGCGCACGACCCGGATCAACTGGCCTACGTGATCTTCACTTCCGGTTCCACCGGCACGCCCAAAGGTGTGATGGTCGAACAGCGCGGGATGCTCAACAACATGTTCGGCAAGGTCCCGAGCCTGGGCCTGGGTGAGCACGACCGGATTGCCCAGACCGCTTCGGCAGCGTTCGATATCAGCGTGTGGCAGTTCCTCGCCGCGCCGCTGTTCGGCGCCACCGTGCACATCCTTCCCGATGCCCAGGCCCACGACCCTGTGGCCCTGCTCGATGCGGTTCAAGAGCAGCAACTGACCCTGCTGGAAACCGTGCCGGCGCTGATTCGCGGCATGCTCCAGGAAAGCCTGGCGCACCACAGCCTGGCGAGCCTGCGCTGGCTCCTGCCCACCGGTGAGGCATTGCCGCCGGCCCTGGCGCGGGACTGGTTCGCCCGCTTCCCGGCGATCCCGTTGATGAACGCCTACGGTCCCGCCGAATGCTCGGACGACGTTGCCTTCTATCCCATCACCGAAGCGCCCGCCGACGATTGCCTGCACATGCCCATCGGCAAGCCTACCGCCAATAACCAGGTGTTCGTGCTCGACTCGGCGCTGCGCCTGGTCCCTGTCGGTGTACCCGGCGAATTGTGCATCGGTGGTGTCGGCGTGGGTCGCGGTTACCTGCGCGACCCGCAGCGCACCCGCGAAGCTTTTGTTCCGCACCCGTTCCAGGCCGATGCGCGGTTGTATCGCAGCGGTGATATCGGCCGGATGCGCGCCGATGGCGTGATCGAATACCTCGGGCGGCGCGACCAGCAAGTGAAGATCCGTGGCCACCGCATCGAACTGGGCGAAATCGAAAACCGCCTGATGCAACACCCAGCAGTGGACAGCGCGGTGGTACTGGCGCTGCCCGACGCGCGCGGGGCGTTGCAACTGGTGGCCTGGTACGTGCTCGACGAAGCGGCCGACCTCGGCGGCGAGTCCGCGCAACAAGCCTTGAGCACTTACCTGGGCCAGCAACTGGCAAGCTACATGGTTCCGGCCCGTTGGCTGGTGCTTGAACAATTGCCGCTGAACGCCAATGGCAAGGTCGACCGTCGCGCCCTCGCCGCGCTGGGTGTGCCCGTGGACGAGACGGCGCAGGCGCAAGGCATGGCACCGCGCACGTCAACCGAGAAAGTGCTCGCCGAACTCTGGCAGGAAATCCTCGGTCTGGACGATGTCGGTGTGCACGACGACTTCTTCGCCATCGGCGGTCACTCGCTGCTGGCCACCCAGGTGTTGTCGCGGATTCGCCGACGGTTGAACGTGAACCTGCCGCTGCGCACGCTGTTCGAGCGTGGCACCCTCGAACAATTGGCCGAAGCGGTCGATCAGCAGCGCGACGCCCAGACCGAGGCCGACGGCAACAGCGAGATTGCCCTGGCGCCACGCAACCAGCCATTGCCGCTGTCCTACAGCCAGCAACGGTTGTGGTTCCTGGATCGCTTCGAAGGCCCCAGCGCCGCCTACAACATGACCACCACCATCAGGCTGCGTGGGGCGTTGGACATCGCAGCGTTGCAAGCGGCGTTGCAGGCCGTGTTCGAACGCCATGAGTCCTTGCGCACGGCGTTCCACCTCCATGGCGACCAGCCTTGCCAGGTCATCAGCCCCGCACCGCAGGTTGACCTGACGCCGACCGAGTTGAGTCACCTCGATACCGAGGAACAGGCGCAAACCCTGCAACGCTTGATCGATAAGCAGGCGGCACGCCCGTTCGATCTGCAACAGGCGCCGATGTTGCGCGCCAGCTTGCTACGTCTGGGCACCGACGATCATGTGCTGCAACTGGTGTTGCATCACATCGCTACCGATGCCTGGTCCATGGGCATCCTCATGCAAGAACTGATCGTCGGGTACCAGGCCCGCACCAGTGGCTCGACACCGGTGCTGCCGGTGTTGCCGATGCAGTTCGCCGACTATGCCTTCTGGCAACGCAGCGAAACCCAACAGCGCCTGCTGGCACGGGCCATCGATTACTGGCGCCGCCAGCTCGACGGCGCGCCAACCTTGATCCCGCTGCCGCTTGACCAGCCACGCCCGGCGCGTCCCGACTACCAGGGGGCGGCCCTGGAGCAACGCTTCACACCGGCCCAGGCACAGGTGCTCAAGGCCTATGCTCAAGAGCAGCGGGCGACGCTGTTCATGGTCCTGCTCAATGCCTTCAACAGCCTGCTGCAACGGGCCACCGGGGCCAACGACTTTATTGTCGGCACCGACCTGGCCAACCGCGAACATCCGGCCCTGGAACACCTCATCGGCTTCTTCGTCAACGTGCTGCCGATCCGTGCCCGCCTGAGCGAGGGCGAAACCTTTGACGCCCGTCTGCAACGCTTGCGCGAGGATTGCCTGTCGGCGTTCCAGCACCAGCAGGTGCCGTTCGACAAACTGGTCGAGGAGCTGCAACCGCCGCGTACACCAGGGGTCAATCCACTGGTCCAGGTGCTGTTCGTCATGCAGAACACCCCCAGCGGCAATGCCAGCCTGCCGGACCTTGAGGTGGAACACCTGGTATCACGCCAGGAAAGCAGCAAGTTCGACCTCGCCGTGTTTGTCGAAGAGGACGAAGATCAAGGCCTGAACGTGCGCTGGGTGTATCGCACCAGCGTGTTGCAGGAGCCGACCATCCAGCGCCTCGAACAAGGCTTCGAGAGCCTGTTGGAGCAGATCGTCTCGGCCCCGGGGCAAGCGCTGGACAATTGGTCGTGGCGCCTTGAGGGCGGCAACGCCAGCGCGGCGTCCTTGGCGGATTCGTCGCTCGACGAGGCCACGGCCCGCAGCGCGCGCAAGCAGTCCAAATTGAGCAAGCTCAAGCAGACCCGTGCAACCGCCGTGAGCCAGGTGGCCCATGAGCAGGTCCGTACCCGCACCTTCAACGCCGGGCAAGCCTTGCCGTTGGTGATCGAGCCGTTGCTCGGCGACCTGGACCCGGTGCACTGGGCGCTGCAAGCGCGGGAATGGATCAATGCCCAGTTGCTGACCCACGGCGGCCTGCTGTTCCGGGGTTTCAACCTGCCGGATGCGGGTGCTTTCGAACAGTTCGCCCAGGCCATCGAACCCGACCTCTACGGGACCTACGGCGACCTGCCAAAAAACAAATCCGGCAAGAACATCTACCACTCCACGCCGTACCCGGAACAGCACATGATTCTCTTCCACAACGAGAGTTCCCATCTGCCGCAGTGGCCACGCAAGCAGTGGTTCTATTGCGAAACGCCGGCACCGCGTGGTGGCTGCACGCCCATCGTCGATTGCCGGCAGGTGTTGGCGCGCTTGCCCGAGGACATCGTCGCTCGCTTCAAGGCTCTGGGGCTGCTGTACGTGCGGCACTTCACCGACAAGCTGGATGTGCGCTGGCAGGACTTCTTCAAGACCGAGCAACGCGAAGAAGTCGAACGTCAATGCCTGGCGTCGGGCATGCGCTGGGAATGGCTGGAGGCCGATAACCTGCGGATCGCCCAGCACTGCCCGGCCATCGTCGAGCATCCCGAGACCTTGGAACTGTCGTTCTTCAACCAGGTGCAACTGCACCACACCGCCTGCCTGGAGCCGGAAGTGCGCAACAATCTGATCAGCCTGTTCGGCCCCGGACATTTGCCCCGCAACGTGTACTACGGCGACGGCAGCGTGATCGAAGACGCGGTGATGCAAGTGATCGGCGAGGCTTATGAAGACTGCGCGGTACGTTTCAGTTGGCAAAAGGGTGACATGGTGATGCTGGACAATATGTTGGTGGCCCACGCTCGGGACCCCTTCGAGGGTGAGCGCAAGATCTGTGTCGCCATGGGCCAGATGATGCGTCGCGAACAATTGACCGGTTGCCTGCCCGAAGCACAGCCGGCGCTGGCTGCGGAGGTGCAGGCATGAGCGCCTTTGAGACCCGTGAAGAAGCTTTCGCCCTCTCGCCCCAACAACGCAGCCAGTGGTTGGCGGGGTTGCCAGCCGCGCGCCTGGACCTGGAAATAAAAGGCCCGTTGGCCCTGGAGCGCCTGCACCAACGACTTGCCGCCCTGAGCGCGTGTCACGAGGCCCTGCGCCTGCGAGTACGGGCTGAGCCGGGCTTGCTGATGCCCTTGCAGGTGGTTGAATCCACCGTCATGGCTGCGGACGCCATCAGCGTCGAGGTGCAAGCGCTCGACGGCGATCGGCAGCGGGTGACACTGCAATTGCCGGCGCTGAGCGCGGATCGCGGGACCTTGCTGCGCCTGGCACAGGCATTGGGCTCGATAGACGCGCCATCGGTGGATGACGAGGCGATGACCTATACCCAGTACAGCGCCTGGCTCTATGAATTGCAGGCCGATGAAGACGCCGAGCCTGGCCGGCGTTTCTGGGCCAGCCAGGCCCTGGACGAAGCGGCCGCCAGCGAGTTGCTCTACCGTCAGGTACGCAGCGACCGCTGCGACGCCCCGGTGACCACTCGCCTGAGCGCCAACCCACAGTTGAGCATGGCCCTCGACAGCTTCTGCCAACGTCACGACGCTTCGCCCGAGCAAGTCCTGATGACGGCCTGGGGCGTGCTGTTGCAGCGCCTGAGTAGCGGCGACAGCCCGGCACTGACCTTGAACTGGGTCCACGATTGCCGCGACGACTATGAAGAACTCGCCGATTGCTGGGGATTGTTCGCCAAGCCCCTGCCCCTGCGCTGGCAAGCAGCAGCGGACAGCCAGTTTGCCCAGACCCTGGCGAATCTGCAGGCGCTCTGCGAGCAAGCCACCGAATGGCAGGAATACTGCGGCGTCAGCGCTGCACTGCCGGCCGCCGCTTTGCAGTATGGCTTCCAGTGGGGTGGGCAGTTGCCCGATCGGCTCGACACCTTGGGCAGCATGGCGTCGACGCTCACCGTGCTGGACGCACAGGCCATCCCCGCCGGTATGGAGCTGCTGCTGGTGGCCGAAACGACCGCTGGCGGCTATCGCCTGAACCTCTGCCACCTGCCGGGCCGCTACAGCGAACAGGCCGCTTTGGTCCTGCTGGAGCAATTCCAATCGCTGCTGCTCGATGCCCTTGCCAACCCAGGCAAGCCCCTGGCCGAACTGTCAGTGCAGGCGCCGAGTTTTAGCGCAACGCTGGCCGCCCTGCAGGCGTCAGTCGACGTCGCAGCGCTGCCGTTTACCAGCGTGCCGGCGAGCTTCGATGCGTGTGCCGCGCAGTTTCCCGAGCACTTGGCCCTGCGCGACCACAATGGGCAACTGAGCTATGCCCAACTGCAGGCCCGCAGTAACCAACTGGCGCATTACCTGCGCGCCCAGGGCGTGGGTCGCGAAGATCGCGTGGCGTTGTATCTGGATCGCTCGGCGCAGATGGTCCTGGCCATGCTCGCCGTGCTCAAGAGCGGCGCGGCGTTCGTTCCCTTGGATGTGCATCAGCCGGCACAGCGCTCACTGGCGATCCTGCAACAAGCCCAGCCGGTCTTCATCCTGACTGGTTCGGCCGGCAGCGCCCCCGCGCTACCGGGCATCGGCGGCCTCGACCTGCGCGATGAAGCGGCCTGGCAGCAAGCGCCAACGACTGCCATGAGCGTCGAGATCCAGGCACAGGACGCGGCCTACGTGCTGTTCACTTCCGGCAGCACCGGCACGCCTAAAGGTGTCATCGTCGAGCACGGACAACTGGCCAGTTATGTCGCCAGCGTATCCCGGCGCTTGCAACTGGCCGCAGGCGAACGCAGCGCAGTGGTCACTTCATTGGCGGCCGACCTGGGCTACACGTTGCTGTTTCCGGCCCTGCTCAGCGGCGGCGAATTGCACCTGCTGGACAAGGAAACGGCCATGGACGCCCAAGCCTGGGCCGCCTGGCAGGCGCAGTACCCGATCGATCACTTGAAGATCGTGCCGTCGTTGCTCGACGCCTGGTTGATTCACGCCCAAAGCGCTGCCGTGTTGCCACGCAAGCAATTGATCCTCGGTGGCGAAAGCTGTTCGCGGCGCCTGTTGCAAAGCATTCGCGGCCTCGCTCCGGCGCTGGCGGTCTTCAACCATTACGGCCCGACCGAAACCACTGTTGGGGTGGTGATGCACAAAACCGATCCGAACGTGGATTATCGTCGCCTGCCCCTCAGCGACCGTCTCGACGGTATGCGCCTGTACCTGCTCGACGAGCAGCAAGCGCTGGCCGCCCCCGGGCAAAGCGCCGAGCTGTATATCGCCGGCCCGCAACTGGCCCGCGGTTACCTGGACACGCAACAAAGCGCCGAGCGTTTTATCGAGCTGGCGCACCTGCCGGGCGAACGTCTCTATCGCAGCGGCGACATGGCCCGCTATCGCCACGACGGCAGCCTGGAAATCACCGGACGTGCGGACCGCCAGGTGAAAATCCGTGGTTTCCGCGTGGAGCTCGACGAGATCCAGGCGCAACTGACCGGCCTCCCCGGTGTAGCCCAGGCCGCGGTGGAATGCATCCCCCGCGGCGAGCTCGGCCAGCAACTGTTCGCCTTCATGACCCTGGCCCCCGGACATTCGACCACGGTCGCCCGGCTGCATGGCCAGGCCCAGGATTGCTTGCCGGACTACATGCTGCCGACCCTGCGGATCGTCGAAGCCTTGCCACTGATGGGCAACGGCAAGCTCGACCGCAAGACCTTGCAGCAATGGGCTGACAAAGTCCTCGACACGGTTGGCAGTGCCTTGCCGCGCACGCCGCTGGAAGCCCTGCTCGCCGAGGTCTGGGCACAGGTGCTGGGCCTGGAGCGAGTGGGCATCGACGATGATTTCTTCGAGCTGGGCGGCCATTCCCTGGCGGCGGTGACGCTTGCCAGTCGCCTGCAGACCGCGCTGTCGGCACCGGTGACGGTCAATGCGGTGTTCAACGCCCCGAGTGTCTCGGCATTTGCAGCATTGGTGCAGGCCGAACTCAAGCTCTCGCCGCTGGTACGGTTGTCGGCGCCCAACGCCGTTGAAGCCCCCAACCTGTTCTGCTTCCACCCCTCCACCGGCCACGTGCAAGATTACCGCACGCTGCTGGCGCCGCTGTCGGGTTGGCATCTGTGGGGCTTGCAGGCGGCGTACCTGAGTGATGACAGCGCAACGCTGGGCGGCGATATCGAGAGCCTCGCCGCGCTCTATGTCGAGCACCTGCGCCAACAACAACCTCAGGGGCCTTACCACCTGCTGGGCTTCTCCCTCGGCGGTCTGCTGGCGATTGCCGCGGCCGCGCGCCTGGAAAGCCAGGGCGAAGCAGTGGCGTTTCTCGGTATCATCGACTCGCAGTACCAGCACCAGGCGCCAGAAGACAGTGTCGAGGCGCTGCTGGAATCAGCCTCCCAAGCGCTGACACCGGACAGCCAGAGCGTGTTGCGCCAGTTGCCGCCACCGATCATGGCCGCATTGCGGGAGCAGCTGGACGCCCTGCCCCCAGCGGCACGCCTGCCGGAGCTGGTGCAGTGGGCACGCCAGCAAGGCCTGCAACTCGATGGCGACAGTTGGGAGCACCTGCAGACGCGGCTAAACTACCAGCAGCATACCCAGCATCTGCTGGCCACGTTCAGGCCCGTACGGTTGAACTGCCCGGTACATGTCTGGTGGGCAAGCGACACCCTGGCCCAGGCTGATTTCGCCGACCCACGTTGGCAAGACCTGAGCAGCGGGCCGTTGACCCGCGAGGTCATCACGGCGCAACACCTGACCATCCTTGAGCAACGCGCCTTGCACGAACAATTGGCGGCGCGTCTCACGGCCATTGCTACACACGGAGCGGTTTGAAATGGATCTGTTGTTACTCATGGCTAAACGCTCCTGGCGCGCACTGCTGGTGGCGACCCTGACGGGGTTGATCTGCGGCCTCGCGGCAGCCGGTCTGATCGCCAACATCAACCACAGCCTGGAGGTGTTCGATCAGCTGCGCCCGGTGGATGGCCTGCTCTTCGCCGGCCTGGTGGTGTTGGTCGCAGTGTCGCGGATCATCTCCGACATCAGCCTGTTGCGCCTGGGCCAGGCTGCGGTCAACGACATGCGCCTGCACCTGAGCGCCAAGCTGATCGACACGCCCTACGCGCAATTGCAGCGCCTGGGCAAGCATCGCCTGCTGGCGATGCTCACCGACGATACGCAAACCATCAGCCAGGCGGTGGAGCTGGTGCCGATCCTGCTGGTCAACGTCGGGATCATCGCCGCGTGCCTCGGCTACCTGGGTTGGCTCAGCATGCCATTGCTCGGTCTGACGCTGCTGCTGATCGTCCTGGGCAGCCTGAGCTTCCACTGGCCACAACGGCGGGCACTGACCTCGATTTCCCGTGCTCGCGAGCTCAAGGACCAGTTGTTCAATCAATACCGCCTGCTCACCGATGGCAGCAAGGAACTGCAGCTCAACCATCCGCGCCGGCAGCACTTCTTCACCCGCCTGCTGATACCGGTGAGCCAGCAATACCGCCGCGATTTTGTTCGGGGCATGAGCATCTACGCCCTGGTCCTGAACTGGGGCAACGCGGTGTTCTACATGCTGATCGGCGTGGTGCTGTTCGCCGCGCCGCATTTCATCGAGCTGAGCGCGAGCCTGGTTACCGGCTATATCCTGGCGATCCTCTACATGATCACGCCGTTGTCGGAACTGATGCACGCCTTGCCGACCCTCGGCCGGGCCAGCGTGGCCCTGAACAAGATCCGCGCCCTGGAAGGCGAGATGCAAACCGCCGACGAGACCGTTGACACAATCTCGCCGACCCAGGTTCGCAGCCTGGTGTGCCGCCAGGTCACCCACACTTACTACCGCGAGCGCGAGGACGGGCATTTCACCCTGGGCCCGATCGACCTCACCCTCAATGCCGGTGAAGTGGTGTTCATCACCGGCGGCAACGGCAGCGGCAAGACCACCCTGGCGCTGTTGCTGACCGGGCTGTACCGGCCGGAAAGCGGCGACATCATGCTCGACGAGCAAGTGTCCTCGAGCAATGACAATCACCATTTCCGGCAGCACTTCTCAGCGATCTTTACCGACTTCTGCCTGTTCGAGAACCTGTTCGATGGCGACGACCCGCACATGGTGAAACAGGCACAAGACTACCTGGTGCACCTGCAACTGGACCACAAGGTGCAGATCGAGGACGGCAAGCTGACGACGCTGGCGTTGTCCACCGGGCAACGCAAGCGCCTGGCGCTGCTCAGTGCGTACCTGGACGATCGCCCGTGCTACCTGTTCGACGAATGGGCGGCCGACCAGGACCCGGTGTTCAAGCACTTCTTCTACACCCGGATCCTGCCGGACCTGCGCGAGCGCGGCAAACTACTGATCGTCATCTCCCATGACGACGCCTATTTCGGCCTGGCCGACCGGCTGATTCGCATCGAACATGGCAAGCTCAGCGAAGTCACCGTCGAGGCCGACGCGCCGTCCGTGGCGCAAATGCTGTCTTGAGGAGACCCTGAACACTGTGGGTAATGCTGTTCACTTTTTTTGAAACATCTACTCGCCTTTTTCCAGACGGGTAGTGTGCATATCCGTTGCTGCGGTAACGG
>NZ_JAKNQY010000020.1 GCF_024494355.1 Pseudomonas sp. Q11
ATCCATGGCCCAGCGCGGCTAACCCGGCATCCATGCCGGGTTGCCCACTCCACAACGCCTCCGTTCAGCCAGCGTGGTTAACGGGGCGACCAAGATCAACGTCCACCGCGAGGCGGCCTTATAGCCGGCCTGATTCTTGGTCGGACCGCGTTTCTCCTGTGGGAGCGGGTTTGCTCACGAAAGCGGTATCACAGTCGATGAAAATGTCGGGTGTGTTGGCCTTTTCGCGAACAAGCCCGCTCCCTCGGTGGTTCTGTGTTGGATATAAATTTGTGCTCACTGAAAGATCGAATGTGCGAGCCTGCTCGCGATGACGGCAGTCCATTCAATCGCTATGTAACTGAACTATCGCAAGGCTGAAAAGGCGGCTACACAGTTGACGAAGATGTTGCATGTGTCGACCTCTTCGCGAGCAGGCTCGCTCCCACAGGAAAAACGCGATCATCAAAAAATCAGGTCGGCTATAAGGCCGCCTCGCGGTGGACGTTGATCTTGGACGCCCCGTTAACCACGCTGGCCGAACGCAGGCGTTGCGCAGTGGGCATCCCGGCATGGATGCCGGGATAGCCGCGCTGGGCCATGGATGGCCCTTCGCGGCGGGCCCACGGAGCAAGGCCGGAGTGAGGACACACCGAGCCTAGGCGAGGTGCCGAGTGGTGGGGCAAAGCGTTTTTGGTTACTTTTGGCGCTCCTCCAAAAGTGACCCGCTGTAAGAGCGGAACCATAAGTGGCCGTCACCGAAGAAGCGGATATACACACCAATAAATACACAACAAACATCACTACGATCAGGTGATTTTAGTTGGCTTTAAATGCAGTCTGCTTACGACTAGCCGCCGCTGTCACCGCATAACCCAGCAACGCCGCCAGGATCGAACCAGTGAGAATCCCCATCCGGTCCATGCCGGCATACTCGCTGGCGCCGGGTGCGAACGCCAGGGAGCCGACGAACAGGCTCATGGTGAAACCGATGCCGCACAGGATTGCCACGCCCAGTATCTGCCCCCAGTTGGCGCCGGCGGGCAGGCTGGCGATACCGATCTTGACCGCCAGCCAGGTCAGGCCGAAGACACCCACGGTCTTGCCCAGCAACAGGCCGATGGCAATGCCCATCGGCACGTGATGGGTGAAGCTCTCGACGGTGACGCCGCTCAGGGACAAGCCTGCGTTGGCGAAAGCGAAGAGCGGCAGGATGCCGTAGGCCACCCAGGGGTGCAGGGCATGTTCCAGGGTCAGCAGCGGCGAGGTCTCGGCATTTTTTGTGCGCAGCGGAATGCAGAACGCCAGGGTGACCCCGGCCAGGGTGGCATGGACGCCACTCTTGAGCACGCAGACCCAGAGAATCAGGCCGACAACCATATAGGGGCCGAGCTTGACCACTCCCGCGCGGTTCATTGCCACCAGTGCCGCGATGCAGGCGGCAGCCAGCACCAGTGACAAGGTCGACAGGGCGCCCGAGTAGAAGATGGCAATGATGATAATGGCCCCCAGGTCGTCGATGATCGCCAGGGTCATCAAAAACAGCTTGAGCGACACGGGCACCCGTTTGCCCAGCAGGGCCAGGACGCCAAGGGCGAATGCGATATCGGTGGCCGTTGGAATCGCCCAGCCTGCGAGGGCAGCCGGATTGTCGCGGTTGAGGAACCAGTAGATCAGCGCGGGCACGACCATGCCGCCAATCGCTGCCGCACCCGGCAAGACGATTTGCGAAGGTTTCGACAGCTGCCCGTCGAGAACCTCACGTTTGACTTCGAGGCCGATGAGCAGGAAGAACATGGCCATCAGGCCGTCGTTGATCCATAACAACGCCGGCTTGGCGATTTTCAGCGCCCCGATCTGAGCCACTACGGGCGTGTCCAGAAAGTCTGTATAAAGCCAGGACAGCGGTGAGTTATTGAGTATCAGGGCCAAGGCGGCAGCGGCGATCAACAGCAGGCCGCTGGCAGCTTCCAGCTGGAGGAAACGGGTCAAAGTATTGCGTAGAGGCACGGTTGCTCTCCATGGATCAAATCAAAAAGATGGTCCACCCTAACCGGTACTGTTAGTTGTTAAAACAAAAGTTATATTCTTTTTTGTTATATGTCGTTACAACGCATGCAGCATGTGGTCAGGCAGTGACAGGCCATATTGGACCTTAGCTGTACCTGTGCGCGATGTCGGTTTTTTCCTAAGCTTGCGACTGGTTTTTCCGAGACAAGTCGTGCCTGCCTGACGATCAGGTTACCCCCGCGTTGATTCGATCCAGTGAGAAAACACCATGAATGACCACCGCCAGTGGGCGCGCGAAGCGATCCGCATCATCGAGGCTGACTTCCAGCGCAGCGCTGATACCCATTTGATTCCGTTGGCGCTGCCAGGACTGGCGGGTATCGAGTTGTACTTCAAGGATGAGTCCAGCCACCCCACTGGCAGCCTCAAGCATCGACTCGCCCGCTCGCTGTTCCTCTACGCGTTGTGTAATGGCTGGCTCAAGCCTGGTGCCCCGGTGATCGAGGCTTCAAGCGGATCGACGGCCATTTCCGAGGCCTACTTCGCGAGGCTGCTGGGCTTGCCCTTTATTGCGGTGATGCCGGCAACCACTTCCAGGGAAAAAATCGCACAGATAGCCTTCTATGGTGGCCAGAGTCATCTGGTGGACGATCCTACACAGATCTATGCCGAGTCCGAGCGCTTGGCCCGTGAGCATGACGGCCACTTCATCGACCAGTTCACCTACGCCGAGCGCGCCACGGACTGGCGCGCCAATAACAACATTGCCGAATCGATCTTCCAGCAGATGCGCTTTGAGCGGCATCCCGAGCCAAGCTGGCTGATTTCCAGCCCTGGCACGGGCGGTACCACTGCCACCCTGGGACGCTATGTACGCTACCGCCAGCACTGTACCCGTGTGCTGTGTGCCGACGCCGAGCGTTCGGTGTTCTTCGACTACTACCGCAGCGGCGATGCAAGCCTGCGCCTGGATTGCGGTTCGCGGATCGAAGGTATCGGCCGGCCAAGGGTCGAGGCGTCGTTTTTGCCCAAGGTGATCGATGCGATGGTCAAAGTGCCGGATGCCTTGTCCCTGGCAGCCATGCACTACCTGGCCCAGCGATTGGGCCGACGGGTCGGCGGATCCAGCGGCACCAACCTGATCGGTGCGCTGATCGCCGCCAGGCAGATGGTGGAAGCAGGGGAGACGGGCTCGATCGTGGCAATTTTGTGTGACGGCGGAGAGCGCTATGCCACGACCTATTACGATCCGGCGTGGCTCAAGGCCCAGGGCTATGAGTTGAGTGGATTGATGGACGCCGTGGCGGCGAGTGTGGAGCGGGGTGAGGCGCTGCCGGAAAGTGTGCTCCGGGCCAATATCTGAATATTTGAAAGCACTGAATTCCCTTGTGGGAGCGGGCTTGTGTGGGAGCTGGGCTTGCCCGCGATAGCATCACCTCGGTTCACCTGATAGACCGAGTTGCCTGCATCGCGGGCAAGCCCAGCTCCCACAAAGCTTCTCCCACAGTGGGTAGGGGTCAGGCCTGGAGGCCCAGGATATCCCGTGCCACCGCCTCGGCAATCCGGATCCCGTCCACGCCGGCCGACAGAATCCCGCCCGCGTAGCCGGCGCCTTCGCCCGCCGGGAACAAGCCCTTGATGTTCAGGCTTTGCAGCGTTTCGTCGCGGGTGATGCGCAGCGGCGACGAGGTGCGGGTTTCAATGCCGGTCAGCACGGCGTCGTGCAGCGAGTAGCCGCGAATCTGCTTTTCGAACGCCGGCAGGGCTTCGCGAATGGCTTCGATGGCGAAGTCGGGGAGGGCCAGGGCCAGGTCGCCCAAAGACACCCCCGGTTTGTAGGACGGCTCGACGCTGCCCAGCGCCGTAGACGCTTTGCCGGCGATGAAATCGCCCACCAGTTGCGCCGGGGCCTCGTAGTTGCTGCCACCGAGCACGAACGCGTGGGATTCCAGACGCTCCTGCAATTCGATGCCCGCCAATGGGCCGCCCGGGTAATCCACTTCCGGGGTAATGCCCACCACGATACCGGAGTTGGCGTTGCGCTCGTTGCGTGAATACTGGCTCATGCCGTTGGTCACGACGCGGTTCGGCTCGGAGGTGGCCGCCACCACGGTACCGCCCGGGCACATGCAGAAGCTGTACACCGAGCGACCATTGCGGGCGTGATGCACCAGTTTGTAATCGGCGGCGCCAAGCTTCGGGTGGCCGGCGTACTTGCCCAGGCGCGCGCTGTCGATCAGCGATTGCGGGTGTTCGATACGGAAACCCACAGAGAACGGCTTGGCTTCCATGTACACGCCGCGGCTGTGGAGCATGCGGAAGGTGTCCCGGGCGCTGTGGCCCAGGGCCAGAATCACATGTCTGGAATGAATACGTTCGCCACTGGCCAGCTCAACACCGACCAGCTGGCCGTCCTCGATCAACACATCCGTGACCCGCTGCTGGAAGCGTACTTCACCGCCCAGGGCGCGAATCTGCTCACGCATGTTTTCCACCACGCCTGTCAGACGGAACGTACCGATGTGCGGCTTGCTGACGTAGAGGATCTCTTCCGGCGCGCCGGCCTTGACGAATTCGTGCAGCACTTTGCGACCCAGGAACTTGGGATCCTTGATCTGGCTGTAGAGCTTGCCATCGGAGAACGTCCCCGCACCGCCTTCGCCGAACTGCACGTTGGATTCGGGGTTGAGCACGCTTTTTCGCCACAGGCCCCAAGTGTCCTTGGTGCGCTGGCGCACTTCGGGACCGCGCTCGAGGATGATCGGCTTGAAGCCCATTTGCGCCAGCAACAGGGCGGCGAAGATCCCGCACGGGCCGAAGCCGACCACGATCGGCCGCTCGCTCAGGTCGGCCGGTGCCTGGCCCACGACTTTGTAACTGACATCCGGCGCCTGGTTGACGTTACGGTCATCGGCGAACTTGCGCAGCAGGCTGGCTTCATCGCGCACCGTCAGGTCGATGGTGTAGATGAAGCACAGTTCGGAGGATTTCTTGCGCGCGTCGTAGCTGCGTTTGAACAGGGTGAAGTCGAGCAGGTCATCGCTGGCGATGCCCAGGCGCTGCAGGATGGCTGGGCGCAGGTCTTCTTCGGGATGGTCGATCGGCAGCTTGAGTTCGGTGATTCGTAACATGACAGGATCCGGTTCGCGGGACGCACAACTGCGCCAGGGCGTGAGGCGGCGATTATAAGCCAAAAACCTTCGAATCAGTCGTTGCGCGCACCGCCGAAGTAAGCGCAGCCGCGCTGGACCTGACCGTTGACCCGCAGCTCGGCGCTCATGTGCTGCACGCTGCCGGTCACGCTGTCAACGCAGCGCTGGGGAGTGACCCACAGCTCGACTTTCTGGCCGTTGGCTTCGGTGCCGAGATTGAAGCGGCCATCGCCCAGTTGTTCTTCAACGAAAGGCACTGCCAGAGGTGGCTGGCCCTCACGTTCGAGCACCAGACCCTTGCCGCCGGCGTCCAGATTCCACTCGGGGCCATGGCCGGTGGCGCGCAGGAGCAGCCGCTTGAAGTTAGTGTCGTCGCAAGCGTTGCCTGAACGCTCCAGGCGATACAGTTGTTCCAGGTTCAATTGGCTGTCGGTGCCGGCCGCTGCGCTGGTGACGATACGGCCGCGCACATCGGCAAACAGTTTGCCCTGGTCATCAGCCAGGTTGGCGGCCTCTTGCAGCACGCTGGTGCCGCCGCTGTCGTTGACGATGTAGCGACGCTGTTCCTGGCACGGCTGGAATACCAGCTTGCCATCGGCTGCTGTAAGTTCGCCCTGCATGCGCATCTGGCCAGCATGGGAAACGCTCTGGTGTGGAGCGTCGAGCAACTGGCAGCCGGCGAAGAGCGGCAGGAGGGCGACAAACAGCAGGGAACGGGCGGCACGCATCATTGAGTCTCCAGACAAGTGCCGCCACGTTACGCAGACTGATCCTGCATCACAAGGGGTCAACCTACGTGAAAAGTCTGACCAGTCTGCAGGCCTTCGACACTCTTGGCGTAGGCCAATGCGACATCGGCCGCTGGCACCGGCTTATAGCCACGGAAGTACGGGGCATAGCTGTCCATGGCTTCGAGGAGCACGTTCGGACTCACCGAGTTGACCCGCAAGCCCCGGGGCAATTCGATTGCCGCGGCACGCACGAAACTGTCCAGGGCACCGTTGACCAGCGCCGCCGAGGCGCCGCTCCTGATCGGATCGTGGCTGAGCACGCCAGTGGTGAAGGTGAAGGACGCACCGTCGTTGGCGAATTCGCGGCCGATCAGCAGCAGGTTGACCTGGCCCATCAGTTTGTCTTTCAAACCCAGTGCGAAGCTGTCCTGCGTCATCTCGTCCAAGGGCGCGAAGGTGACGTTGCCTGCTGCGCAGACCAGCGCATCGAAGCGGCCGGTCTTTTCGAACAGGGCACGGATCGAAGTGCTGTCGCTGATATCCACATGCAGGTCGCCGCTGTGACGGCCGATACGGACAATGTCGTGACGCGGCGACAGCTCGTTATCAATGGCCGAACCGATGGTGCCGCTGGCGCCGATCAACAGGATTTTCATTAGCTGTTCCTCAATGGGCTGGATGAGATTGCAGTCTAGAGAGGTTCTTTCTCTTGATAATCGTGGTAATAGGCAACCTTTGGTTTTCAATTGGAAACAATCTGATGAGCGAAATGGACGACCTGGCGGCGTTCGCCGTGTTGATCGAGGCGGGGAGTTTTACCCTGGCGGCCCAGCAGTTGGGCTGCAGCAAGGGCCAGTTGTCCAAGCGCATCAGCCTGCTGGAGAGTCGATTTTCGGTGGTGTTGCTGCAGCGCACCACGCGGCGCTTGAGTCTCACGGCTGCGGGGGCTGCGTTATTGCCCCAGGCCCAGGCATTGTTGATGCAGGTGCAAAGGGCGCGTCAGGCGCTGGCTCGCCTGAAGGATGAAATTTCCGGGCCGGTGCGTATGACGGTTCCGGTGTCGCTGGGCGAAACTTTCTTTGAGGGTTTGCTGACGGAGTTCGCCCAGCGCTACCCCGACGTGCAGATCGAACTGGAGCTCAACAACGGCTACCGGGATCTTTCCCGTGATGGTTTCGACCTGGCGATCCGTTCCGACGCAGCCCTCGATGAGCGCCTGGTGGCGCGTCCGTTGTTGGCCTGGCATGAGCTGACGTGCGCCACCCCGGCCTACCTCGAACACTACGGTGAACCCCTGACACCCCAAGGGCTGGCGGAACACCGTTGCCTGCTCAACAGTCATTACAGTGGCCGGGAGGAATGGCTCTATCACCAGCAACACGAATTGCTGCGGGTGCGGGTATCGGGGCCGTTTGCCAGCAACCATTACAGCCTGCTGAAAAAAGCCGCCCTGGCCAGCGCCGGGATCGCCCGGCTACCGTCTTACCTGTTGCATGAAGAATTGGCTGATGGACGTTTGCGCTGGTTGCTAAGGGATTTTCAGACCCGGCGCATGCCGATGTACCTCGTGCACCCGTACCAGGGCGGGTTGCCCAAGCGCACCCAGGTGCTGGCCGATTATTTGATCGACTGGTTCAAGCGCAGTGGCGAGGCGCTGGATCGGCTTCAGCGGTAGCGAGGCGTCAAACACGCCCTTGTGGGAGCGAGCCTGCTCGCGATAGCGGTGGGCCAGTCAACAACGGCGTTGAGGCTGATATTGCTATCGCGAGCAGGCTCGCTCCCACAGGATTCCCGGCTTTGATCAGCAAGCGTAGCGCCTGGCGATCAGGTGGTCGATTGACAGTTTGCCCGGCCCGCGCGCCATCAGATAAAGCAATACCGCCGCCCAGGTGCCATGGGTCGGATAGGCAGCGGGGTAGACGAACAGTTGAATGGTCAACGTCATGCCCAGCAGAGCCAGGGCCGAGAAGCGTGTCGCCAGGCCAAACAGGATCAGGATCGGGAACACATGCTCGGCCACGGCTGCCAGATGTGCCGCCAGTTCTGGTGACAGCAGCGGCAAGGCGTATTCGCTTTTGAACAGGGGAATGGTTGAATCCGCCAGCCGCGGCAGGCCGAGCTGGAAGGTGCCGTCGACCAGATCGATGGCCAGGCCTTCGATTTTGGTCTGGCCGGATTTCCAGAACACCGCAGCGATGGAAAATCGTCCCACGAAGGCGATCAGGCTGTGAGGGATTTTATCCAGCCATTGAATGGCGCGAGTGATCAGGGCGTTCATGGCAATACCTGCTCGGCTAACAGATGGGTGACGGCTTGGTGGCTGATGAGCTGCGCCAGGGTATGTTCCAGTTCCAACTCAGTGTCGCGCCCGGTTGCGGCATTAATGGCCGCGGCCAGGGACAACCCTTGCAGCAGGTCCTTGATGAACTCATGGGCGCCGGGACTGATCGCAAACACTTCCACGTCCAGGTTGTTGCGCAGCACCAGGGCGCATTGCGGTGAGAAGGGGTCGAACGGCGCGACGGGATCTTGTTGATGGGCCGCCCAGATCGCCACCACGGCGAAGGGCGATTGCAACAGGTGCAGTGACGGGTGAAGACCGACCCTCAGATGATCATGGGTGGCGGGCGATGACAGCACTTGCATGACCTGTTGTGCATCCATGGGCCGGGCGTCGGCGGCGTGCCAGGCTTGCACCTGCAAGCGCTCCAGTCGAGCGATATCCGCCAGGTACGGCACGCTGGCGGCGGGTTCGAAATGTTCGATGAACCCGGCAAAGTCGGCACCGTAGTCACTCATCACCGGGCTTCGCGGTGCGGCCGACTGGACGTAGATTCCGGCCATGGCGCCGAAGAATTCCTCGCCCACCAGTTGCGCCACCACCGGATAGTTGTCGGCCAGGGCGTTGATCAATGAACTGAGCACGTTGTTGCGATACACCGCAAACCGGCTCTCTGGATCGGCGCCAGTGGCGCAGGTCAAACCCTGCGGACAAGCCTTGCGCGGGTCGAGCAGGGCGGCGGCAAATTCGCTGTAGCGACTCATGGCCGGCCCCCTGCGGCGTTTAACAGTTGGTCGGCCTGACCGGCTTCGGCCAGCAGCACTTCCAACGCCGGGATGCGGTTGTCACGCTCGATCAGCGTGGCGACCGGCCCGGTCCGCGCCAATACCGTGCGATACAAGCGCCAAACCTCGTTATCGATTGGCGCACCGTGGTCATCGATCAGCAAACGCTCGCCCAGGCTGTCGGTGTCTTCGGCGAATCCGGCCAGATGAATTTCCCCGGTGGCCTGCAGTGGCAGTGCGTCGAGGTAAGCCAAGGGATCACGACAATGGTTGATGCATGAAACGTAGACGTTGTTCACATCCAGCAGCAGTCCGCAGCCGGTGCGACGGATGACCTCACTGATGAAGTCAGGCTCGTCGAGGGTTGAATCCTCGAACGCCAGATAAGTGGCTGGGTTTTCCAGCAGCAGCGTGCATTTGAGGCTGGACTGGACCTGATCGACGTGCTCGCAGACGCGCTTGAGCGTCGTTTCATCGTAGGCCAGGGGCAGCAGATCGTTGAGAAACACCGGGCCATGACTGGACCAGGCCAGGTGTTCGGAAAAAGACTGGGGCTGATAGCGTTCGATCAGTGTGGCCAGGCGCTGCAAATGCGCAACATCCAGCGGTCCCTCTCCACCGATCGACAACCCGACGCCGTGCAATGACAGCGGATACTGTTCGCGTATCCGCCCCAGGAAGTGATGAAACGGCCCGCCGGCCACCATGTAGTTTTCCGCATGCACTTCGAAGAAACCCAGATCCGGTCGGGTCTGGAGCACTTCACGAAAATGCTCGGTCTTGAGCCCCAACCCAGCCCTTGGCGGTAGCCGGGTATCGGTGGCGAGGGAGGGGGCTTTCGACATGGAGATTGGCCTCAGGCAGGTGCGATCAAGACTTGGCTTTGAACGCTTCGAGCTGGCCGAAACCAGTCGGGGAGGTTTTGCTTTCCTTGGTGGTGCAAGTGCCTTTAGGGACCGATTTCCAGGCGTTGGCCTGATAGTCCATTTTCGCGGTGCCGGCACAGGTGGTGCCAGCGCCGGCGGCGCAGTCGTTCTTGCCTTTGAGGGCGACACCGAAGCATTTTTCCATGGTGTCGTCAGCGGCATGGACAGTCGAGACGCCTGTCATGCTCAAGGCAGAGCCAAGTGCCAGGGCCAGGGCGGCGGCGGACAGGGTGCGGGTCGAAGCAGTCATGATGATTCTCCAGGTTCAGGAAATGAACCGGCGACAGCGCCGGTCTGCTGAACTAGAGAGGGGAGGTGGAGGAGTGTTACAACGGGCGCATGATTTTTTTGAATGACCCCGGAACCTGTGGCGAGGAAGCAAGCTCGCGCTGAGACCTGTAGGAGCTGGCGAAGCCTGCGATCTTTTGATCTTGATCTTTCGCTTTAGACTCAATTGTCCGGGACAAGATCGCAGCCTCGCTTCGCTCGACAGCTCCTACATTGGGCAAAAAAAAACGGCCCGAAGGCCGTTTTCTCATGCAGCAACAGACTCAACCGCCCAGATAGGCCTCGCGTACTTTCGGATCGGTCAGCAGCGCTTCACCGGTGCCTTGCATCACCACGCGGCCGTTCTCCAGCACGTACGCCCGGTCAGCGATTTTCAGCGCCTGGTTGGCGTTCTGCTCCACCAGGAACACCGTCACGCCATCCTTGCGCAGTTGTTCGATGATGTCGAAGATCTGCTGGATGATGATCGGCGCCAGGCCCAGGGAAGGTTCGTCGAGCAGCAGCAGCTTGGGCTTGCTCATCAGCGCACGGCCGATGGCGAGCATCTGCTGTTCGCCGCCGGACATGGTGCCGCCGCGCTGGCTAAAGCGTTCTTTCAGGCGTGGGAAAAGGTGCAGTACCTTGTCCATTTGCTCCTGAAAGTCGCCCTTGTCGGTGAAAAAACCGCCCATGACGAGGTTTTCTTCCACGGTCAGCCGGGCAAATACCCGACGGCCTTCTGGCACCACGGCGATGCTCTTGCGCATGATCTGCGAAGAGTCCTGGCCCACCAGCTCCTCACCCATGTAGCGGATGCTGCCGCTGTGGGCCTGGGGCGAACCGCAGAGCGTCATCAGCAGCGTGGATTTGCCGGCACCGTTGGCACCGATCAGCGTCACGATCTCGCCCTGGCGGACTTCGACATTGACGCTGTGCAGGGCCTGGATCTTGCCATAGAAGGTGGAAACGTTTTCGAACTGCAGCATTTACGCTTCCCCCAGGTAGGCTTTGATCACTTCAGGATTGTCGCGGATCTGTTCCGGCGAACCGTCGGCCAGCGGCGTGCCCTGGTTGATCACGACGATATGGTCGGAAATGCTCATGACCAGCTTCATGTCGTGCTCGATCAGCAGCACGGTGACATCGTGCTCCTCGCGCAGCACGCCGATCAGCGCTTTGAGGTCTTCGGTTTCCTTCGGATTCAGGCCGGCGGCCGGTTCGTCGAGCATGAGGATCCGCGGACGGGTCATCATGCAGCGGGCGATTTCCAGGCGCCGTTGCTGACCGTAGGCCAGGGTTCCGGCGGTACGGTTGGCGAACTCCTTGAGATTGACCTTCTCCAGCCAGTACTCGGCAAACTCCATGGCCTCGCGTTCGCTCTTGCGGAACGCCGGGGTCTTGAACAGGCCGGCAAAGAAGTTGGTGTTCAGATGACGATGCTGGGCGATCAACAGGTTCTCGACCGCCGTCATGTCCTTGAACAGCCGCACGTTCTGGAAGGTACGAACCACACCCTTGCGGGCGATGTGGTGACCAGGCAGGCCCTGGATCGGCTCGCCGTCCAGCAGGATGGTGCCGCCGGTAGGCTGGTAGAAGCCGGTCAGGCAGTTGAACACTGTGGTCTTGCCCGCGCCGTTGGGCCCGATCAATGCAACGACCTGTTTCTCTTTCACGGTCAGGGCCACGCCGTTGACCGCCAGCAAGCCGCCGAAGCGCATGCTCAAGTTTTCGACTTTCAGGATCTCGCGGCTCATTTGCGCAGCTCCATGTGCGGGCGTTGCATAGGCAGCAGACCTTGAGGACGCCAGATCATCATCAGCACCATCAAGGCGCCGAACATCAACATGCGGTATTCGCTGAATTCACGCATCATTTCGGGCAACAGGATCATCACGATCGCCGCCAGGATCACACCCAACTGCGACCCCATCCCGCCCAGCACCACGATAGCGAGGATGATCGCCGACTCGATGAAGGTGAAGGATTCCGGCGTTACCAGACCCTGACGGGCGGCAAAGAAGCTACCGGCGAAACCGGCGAAAGCGGCACCGAGGGTGAAGGCCGACAGCTTGATCACCGTAGGATTGAGACCCAGGGCACGGCAGGCGATCTCGTCTTCACGCAGCGCTTCCCACGCACGGCCGATAGGCATGCGTAGCAAACGGTTGATGACGAACAATGCGGCCAGGGCCAGCAACAGCGCCACCAGGTAGAGGAAAATCACCTTGTTGATCGAGCTGTAGGGCAACCCGAAGTACTCGTGGAAGGTCTGCAGGCCCTCAGCGGCTTTACGTTCGAAGGTCAGGCCGAAGAACGTCGGCTTCTCGATGTTGCTGATGCCGTTCGGGCCGCCGGTGATGTCGGTCAGGTTGCGCAGGAACAGACGGATGATCTCGCCGAAACCCAGGGTCACGATTGCCAGGTAGTCGCCGCGCAAGCGCAGCACCGGGAAACCCAGCAGGAAACCGAAGGTGGCGGCCATCATCCCGGCGATTGGCAGGCAGATCCAGAAGCTCCAGCCGAAGTAATGGGACAGCAGCGCGTAGCTGTAGGCGCCGACGGCATAGAAGCCGACGTAACCCAGGTCCAGCAGACCGGCCAGGCCTACCACGATGTTCAGGCCCAGGCCCAGCATCACGTAGATCAGGATCAGCGTGGCGATGTCCACCGCACCGCGAGAACCGAAAAACGGCCAGACCAGTGCCAGTACGACCAGGGCCAGGATGATCCAGCGCTGGGTAGTCGGCAGGGTCAGGAAGTTACTGGCCTTGGCCGGGACTATCGGCAGGCCGGGCGATGCCTTCCAGGCGGCGCTGATCTGCGTGCTGAACAGCACCCGCAGGAACATCAGCACCGAACACACGGCGATGGTCGCCAGGATGGTCGGGCTGGTGCCGTGTACTTCAAGGTCGATGCCCACGATGGTCAGTTTCAGGCCGAGTACCGGGTACGCGACCGCCCAGACCAACAGCGCGCTGAAGAGCGCCGATTTAAGATGTTTAGTCATACCTTCTCAACCTCCGGACGGCCCAGGATGCCGGTCGGCCGGAACAGCAGCACCAGAACCAACAAGCCGAACGCCACGACGTCCTTGTATTGATCGCCGAAGATGTCGGCGCCAAAGGCTTCCGCGACGCCCAGCACCAGCCCACCGAGCATGGCTCCGGGGATGCTGCCGATGCCGCCCAGTACCGCGGCGGTGAAGGCCTTGAGGCCCACGAGGAAACCGGCGTTGGGGTTGATCACACCGTATTGCATGCTCAACAGCACTGCGGCGATGGCCGCCAGGGCCGCGCCGATGACGAAGGTCAGGGCAATGATGTTGTTGGTGTTGATGCCCAGCAGGTTGGCCATCTTGATGTCCTCGGCACAGGCGCGGCAGGCGCGGCCCAGGCGGGAGCGGGAGATGAACAGTGTCAGGCCGAGCATGGCGACCAGGGTCACCACGAACACCACGATTTGCATGTAGGAAATCAGCACTTCCTGTGCCCCCCCTGGCCCGAAGGTAAAGTTACCCGGAATCAGGTTGGGAATGGATTTGTCCTTGGAGTCTTGCGATAGCAGAACCGTGTTCTGCAGGAAGATCGACATGCCGATGGCGGAAATCAGCGGGATCAAACGGTTGCTGCCGCGCAAGGGGCGGTAGGCGATCCGTTCGATGCTGTAGCCATAGGAACTGGTAACCACGATGCTCGCGATGAAAGCCGCGGTCATCAGCAGCGGGACACTGTCGAGTCCCATCATGGCCAGCCCGGCGATGGCGATGAACGCCACGTAGGAGCCGATCATGTACACCTCGCCGTGGGCGAAGTTGATCATTCCAATGATGCCGTAAACCATCGTATAGCCGATGGCGATCAGGGCATACGTGCTGCCAACGGTCAGGCCGTTAACCAGCTGTTGGAAGAAGTGATAGATGTCAGGCATTACAGCGCTCCTAAAAACCTGATACGCATTTCACTGGTGGAGTCATTTTCCCGCCCGGGCCCCGTGGATCTGCATCCACTTCGAGCACGAGGTTTGCCAGCGAACCGCTGATGACGGTTTTGAGATTTTCAGGTGGGGAGACTGGCGGATCACGCCAGCGCGGCCCAATACATTTAAAACAAAGCCCACGGCACGCCGTGGGCTTTATTGGCAGTCAGTCAGGCCAGGCCTTACTGAGGCGAAGCTTCGGTTTTAGGTTTGCCGAAATGCCACTGGTAAACCACAAACTTGAAGTCCTTCAGGTCGCCCTTGTCGTCGAAGCTCAGGTCACCGGTTGGGGTCTTGAAGGTACCGGCGTGGATGGTTTCAGCCACTTTTTCCGTGTCTTCGCTCTTGGCTTCGGTGATGGCCTGGGCAATCACTTGAACGGCCGAGTAGGACGGGAACACGAACGGACCGCTCGGGTCTTCCTTCTTGGCCTTGAACGCGTCAGCCAGGGCGATGTTGGCTGGATCCTGGTCGAAGGATTTCGGCAGGGTCACCAGCAGGCCTTCGGAAGCTTCCTTGGCGATCTGCGAGATCGAGTCGTTACCCACGCCTTCCGGACCCATGAACTTGGCGTCCAGGCCTTTTTCCTTGGACTGACGCAGGATCAGGCCCAGCTCCGGGTGGTAGCCGCCGTAGTAGACGAAGTCGACGTTGGCTTGCTTGAGCTTGGCGATCATCGAGGAGAAGTCTTTGTCGCCGGCGTTCACGCCTTCGAACACGGCAACCTTGACGCCTTTGTCTTCGAGGGTTTTCTTCACGGCACTGGCGATGCCTTCGCCGTATTGCTGCTTGTCGTGCAGGACCGCGACGACTTTCGGCTTGACGTGGTCGGCAATGTAGTTACCGGCGGCAGGGCCCTGGGCGCTGTCCAGGCCGATGGTGCGGAAGATCATCTTGTAGCCGCGAGCGGTGATGTCCGGGCTGGTAGCGGCCGGGGTGATCATGATCACGCCTTCGTCTTCATAGATGTCCGAAGCCGGTTGGGTAGAGCTGGAGCACAGGTGGCCGACCACGAAACTGACGCCGTCGTTGACGACTTTGTTCGCGACCGCGACCGCTTGTTTTGGATCACAGGCGTCATCGTATTCAACGGCTTCAAGTTGCTTGCCGTTCACGCCGCCCTTGGCGTTGATCTGCTCGATGGCCATTTTGGCGCCACTGAATTGCATGTCGCCATATTGGGCTACGGGGCCGGTCTTAGGGCCGGCGATACCGATCTTGATGGTGTCGGCGGCGAACGAATGGCTGGCAACCCCGGCCAGAACCATAGCGGCAAACAGTTTGGAAATCTGCTTAGTAGCCTTAGTCATAGTGCTCCACTCATGCTGTTGTAGTTTTTATAGTCCTGGCGCCGAAGCAGCAGAACCGGGTCAGATATCTTGGATATCCTCGCGGAAAATGCCCCGGCAACTGTACCGGTACAGTGTAGAGCGCCGATTGTTGGCAAGGGAAGCTGGCGCTTGGGGGCAAAACCTGAGGGTGTCGCTTAATTGAAAGAAAAAGACAGAATGGCGGCGGGGTTCGTCGGACAAATCGGCAATCCCTGGCTTTCCTGCGCTTTTCAATCGGTACTCCAATTGCTACCGGGTTTTTCTGCCAGACCACCGACGTTATCATTTGCGCCGATTTCTTTTCCGGACAGCTCCCATGAATCAAGAACCTAGCACCCTCTATGCCAAACTGCTTGGTGAAACCGCATCCATCACCTGGAAGGAGCTGGAGCCGTTCTTTGCCAAGGGTGCCCTATTGTGGGTCGATCCGGCCCTGGATTTGATCGTTGCTGCCGAGGCCGTTGCCCGGGACGAAGGTACCAAAGTCGCCGCCTGGCTGGCTGCCGACCAGCTCGCCAAGCTCTCTGAAACGCGGGCGCTGGATTTTTTCGAGCGCGATCCGCAGCTATGGGCCGTGGTGGTTTCGCCGTGGATTATGATCCAGGAAAGGGCGTCGATTTAATTTGCGCACCAACTTGGTTCGTATTTCCTCCGGGCTAAAAGTGTGTAGGTGAGTAGCGTGATGGCATCCTGCCGTGGTGAAACGCCACAGGGGAGGGTGACGTATACGTAACGGGAACAGTTTATGGGGCAGCCGGTGGGCTGCTTAATTGTTTCTGGATGTTGTGCAGATCAAAAGATCGCAGCCTTCGGCAGCTCCTACAGGGGCGCGCCGCGAATTCAAGTGAACCGCAGCCTGTAGGAGCTGCCGAAGGCTGCGATCTTTCAAGGCTTACCTCAATACGTCTTGCCCGTATGGTTATTAAGCGAAATAACCTTGGTCTTGCCGATGCGGTGACGGTAGATCTCACGCAAATACTTGATCGCCTTTTTCACGCAGTCGCGGGACAGGCGGATGTCGTTGATCGAGACGAACTTGTCTTTGTCGCTGATCAGCTCGCGGTATTTCTTCTCGTACATCGGCTTGATCGCGTACCAGTTGGTGTCGAGGATCTTCGCCGGGTTTTCGAACTCGTTGAGCAGATCGTCGATACGTTCTTCGTCGAAGTCTTCATTGATGATGAAGTCCAGGATCGAGTTGTCCAGGGTGTCATCGAAGCGGTACGGGGTGCGGGCAAAGCAGCGTTTGATGAACGCCACGATCAGGGTCAGGAAATCATCCGACAGGCAGGGGCTCTTAGCGATCAGGGTGGTCAGCGACAGGTTGGCCGAGGCGCCGATCACCAGTGCGTAGCGCTTGAGGGTGGTGTTGGGGAACAGGCTGTTGAGGTGGGTCTTGAGCCGGTTCAGGTCCATGTAGGACAGCTTGTAGTCCTTGGGCAACGAGACGATCGAGACCACCGACGAACAGTTCTTGAAAAAGTGCAGGTCATGCAACGCGGCGGCGTCATAGCCGGAGTTCTTGTACTGCTCCAGCGAGGCCCGGTAGCGCTTGGACTCGATCGGCAACAGGCTGATGCCTTCGATGGCCTGGGTGACCTTGTTGAAGTGCGGCAGGTCGATGGAGCGGAAGAACAGGTCATCGATATTCAGGCGTGGCGGCTCTTTCTCGAACACCTTGAACTTGTCGCCGCTGGGCGCCGGGGTTTCCGGAACGACGGACTCGGCATAGGCAATTGCCACCGGGCCGGCCAGGCTCATGAACAGGTCATTGGCGTCCAGGCGGATGGTCTCGCCAATGTCGATGCCGGCACGACGGAAATAGTTCTGGTCGTAGTCGGTGGTCACGGCCTGGGCGGTCAGGATGTTGAAAATCTGCTGGGAGATGTACTGGTTGGCGTGCTTCTCCATGGCATTGACGTCAATGTTCTGGATGTTGCCGTCATCGCTCTCCTCGGCGTAGCGCATGATGTCGTTGGAGATCAGCATCATCGCGTTCCAGGGGCGAATTCGGCCCATGACGCTGGCTTCGCTGCTGTCTTCGTTGGCGAAGTTGTACGAGAAATCCCATTCTTCCGAAAGGTATTTGCACAGCAGGCGTCCAGCGTTGATGTGCAGCGCCTCGGACATTTCGCTGCGGTGATCGGAAATGTTCGGCAGTACGCAAATGCCGCTGGTGAAGATCGGCTCGAAGACGAAGGAATGACCACTCTTGCTGTCGTGTTCGTCCATCGGCTTGGTGTCGAACGTCTTGTTCATGTACGAGTACTGCTGGGCCAGGCCGAACTCCGAGGCCATGCCCGAACCGGTCCCGCCGCCGGCACTGAAGATCGAGAAGTACAGGCGCGACTGGTTCGCCTTGATGCCGCAGCTGTCGATCAGGTACGAGTGGATCATTTTCCAGTCGGGGCTGGAAAAACGCTGGGTGTCTTTGTTCAGGATGATCTTGGCCAGATACTGCCCCAGGATCGGCGCGTTACCGGCGCCGCCGGCATGGACTTCCGACAGGTCCATGATTTTCATTTTGCTGTAGTCGCGCAAGAAACCGCTTTTTTCGCCTTTGCGCGAAAAACGGATGCGTCCGGCAATATCCTTGTCCAGGTCGCCGAGCATCACCAGGGGTTCGACCAGGAACACCGGTTTGCTCGCCTTGCTGGCGCCCAGGCGCAGGTTGTTGCGGATCCACTGCGCCGGGCTGTAGCCCTTGTCGTTGTAGCCCTTGTCTTCGGCGTTGAATTCGTTGAGATAGAACTTGCGGGCGTTGTACACCAGCTCGGCAACGTCCAGAGCGATGTTGGAGCCACAGCGACCCAGGCCGATCAGGCACACGGACGGGAATTCCTGCTGGTCGCGTTCGCTTTCGTCGTCCACCAGGTGCGGCGGGCGCGGGAACACGCTGTTACGCAGGCCATCGAGGTTGTCGAGGATGCGGTCGGTGTTGGTTTCGGTGAAGTACAGATACTGCTGAGTCGCCAGGGGACGCGAGCGGCTCGATGGCGTCGAGGTTTTAGGGCCGTTGGCCGCCGGGCTCAGCGTCAGATCGGATACTGCAGTGGCTGTTTTTTTAGAGGTCATTGTGCGCCATATGCCTGAACTGGTCGGTTCGATGAGCGCTGTCATCGGACCGTCGAGGATGGGAGCTCGCGCCCTTGGTGGCGCGAAGGTCGGCCCAAGCGTTCAGGGTTTCAGCCTGAGCAGCGCTCGGGAAAATCTTTTCCTGATAGATTGAATCGGCCATCAGAAGGCGATCTTTAGTCGAAATAAGGCGAAATGATGGCAGTTGCTTCAGGGAATTGACCATAGTCACTAAACACGCCGCCCGCCATGGTCGGGTATCAGCCATGCGAATGATCGGAGACAGCTCGCGCGCCGCTGTCTAGATTGCAGGCTCCGGGTTCGGATGCCTCGCCGTGCCCCATAACAATAAAGAGACGGACCCATGCAGAACTCGACCCAAGCGGCGAATGCCTGGCGCATTCTGTTCCTGCTGTTCCTGGCCAACCTGTTCAACTTTTTTGACCGCACCATCCCGGCGATCATCATCGAGCCGATCCGCATGGAATGGAGTCTGAGCGACTTCCAGATCGGCATCATCGGCACCGCTTTCACTATCGTCTACGCCATCGCCGGGCTGCCGCTGGGGCGCATGGCCGATACCGGTTCGCGCAGTAAGTTGATGGGCTGGGGCCTGGCGACCTGGAGCGGGCTGACGGCGGTCAATGGTTTGGTGGGCAGTTTCTGGGCGTTCCTCGTGGTACGTATGGGGGTGGGGATCGGCGAAGCCAGCTACGCGCCGGCGGCCAACTCGCTGATCGGCGATCTTTTCCCCGCCCACCGCCGGGCGCGGGCCATGGGCATTTTCATGCTGGGCCTGCCGATCGGTTTGCTGCTGGCGTTCTTTACCATCGGGGCGATGGTCAAGGCCTTCGACAGCTGGCGCGCGCCGTTCTTTATCGCGGCGGTGCCGGGACTGGTGCTGGCGGTGTTCATGTTTTTCATCAAGGAACCCCAGCGCGGCGCGGCGGAATCTGTGCAGATCTCCCAGGAAAAAATCGACAGACCGATCCGGCGGGTGTTGGCGATCCCAACTTTCCTGTGGCTGGTGCTGGCGGGACTGTGCTTCAACTTCGCCACCTATGCCTGCAACTCGTTCCTGGTGCCAATGCTGCAGCGCTACTTCCTGATGCCGCTGCACGATGCGGCAGTTGCCACCGGGATCATGGTGGGCGTGACCGGGTTGTTCGGGTTGACCCTCGGCGGCTGGATCGCCGACAAGATACATCAACGGGTGCCCAACGGACGCCTGCTGTTCGCCGCTTTCAGCCTGGTGATCTCCACGGCCACCACCGCTTGGGCGTTGTATGCCGGGCGGATTGAAATCGGTGTGTTCGTCGCGGTGTTCAGCGTCGGCTGGCTGTTTGCCTATACCTTTTATACCTGCGTGTACACGGCGATCCAGGACGTGGTCGAACCGCGCCTGCGGGCCACGGCGATGGCGTTGTTCTTTGCCGGGTTGTATCTGTTGGGCGGAGGCATGGGGCCGGTGGTGGTGGGTGGTTTGTCTGACTACTTTGCCCATTCGGCCATGGCTGCGGCCGGCTCTGTGCAGATGACCGAGGCGTTCAAGGCCATTGGCTTGCATGACGCGATGTTCCTGATCCCGGTGGCGCTGTTCCTGACCATGGTGTTCCTGTTCCTGGCGTCGCGCTGTTTCGGGCGCGATGCCAAGCGGATGAAGAATGGGATGAGTGGGTTGGCGCCGCTGGAGGGAGTGGTGGCGCCGGCTTGAAGAGATTTTGTGGCAATGATGCTTTTGTGGCGAGGGAGCTTGCTCCCGCTGGGCTGCGAAGCGGCCCCAAAAATGTTGCGGTCGCTGCGCAACCGAGCGGGAGCAAGCTCCCTCGCCACAGAGATCGTGTGTTACAGGTTATTGAGCCTTGTCATCCCGCCCACGCAACACGCGATTGGGCATCGCCACTGCCGCCGCCAGCCCCAACAACGACACCGCTGCGCTGATCAGCAGCAAATGCCGGAACGTTGTCTGCAACTCCTGACGTAAGGCGTGCAGTGCTTCGCCGGGTGCAGCGTTCAATCCATCCAGCAACACATTGCCGGAATGTCCTTCACCCATCGGCGACGAACCGGCGAGTTGGGCAAAGCCTGAGTCCTGCAGCAAGGCCAGCAGCAACGCCGACATCAGCGCCACGCCCACGGCGCCACCGAGGGAGCGGAACAGGTTGGTGGTGCTGGTGGCGACTCCAATGTCGTGCTGTTGCACTGAATTTTGCGACCCCACCAGCGATGTCGGGAACTGCATGCCGGAGGCGATGCCGCTGAGCAGCATGAACAGGCTGCTCAGCCAGAACGCGCCGGGCGGGGTGAAGGCCATGCCGAGGATGGCGAACGGGAAGAGCAGGGCGCCGCTGAGGATCATCGGCTGGTAGTGACCGGTGATCGAGGTCCGGCGTCCGGCGAAATACGCACCCATCGGCAACCCCATCGCCAATGGCAACAGGTGCAACGCTGCGCTGTCGGCACCCGCACCTGTCACGCTTTGATAGCGCAACGGCACCAGCACTGTCAGGGAAATGGCCTGAAAACTGGTGAAAAACACCGTGCACCAACACAACACCGCGCTGCGGTTGAGGAACAGGTGCATCGGTAACAACGGTTCCCGGGTCCGGCGCTCCTGCCAGACGAACACTCCCAACGCCACCACGGCGCAACCCAGCAGCCCCAGGACGTCGCGGCTGTGCCAGGCGTGGCCCTGGCCGACCTCGGTAATCCCCAGCAGCAATGCGGTCAGGCCGATGATCAGCAGCACGGTGCCCAGGTAATCGATGATCGGCTTACGGTGCGGCACCGGCAACCCGACGAGGGTGCGCCGGGCAATCAGCCAGGCACCCAGGCCCAGGGGCAGGTTGATCAGGAATACCCAGCGCCAGGACAGATACTCGGTCATGTAGCCACCCAACACCGGCCCGGCCACGCTGGCTACCGCGTACATGCTACTGAAATACCCCTGGTAGCGGCCGCGTTCGCGCGGCGGCACGATGTCACCGATGATGGCCTGGCTCACGGAAATCATCCCGCCGGCGCCGATGCCCTGGAAAATGCGCGCCAGCACCAGTTGTTCCATGTTTTGCGCCAGGCCACAGAACAGCGAGGCCAGGGTGAACAGCCCCATGCCGAACAGCATCAACGGCCGCCGACCATAGAGATCTCCGAGCTTGCCGTAGATCGGCACCGCCACGGTCATGGCGACCATGTAGCCGGAGATCACCCAGGCCAGCAGGCTAACATCGCCAAATTGGGCGGAAATGGCCGGCATCGAGACGGCGACGATGGTCTGGTCCAGTGCGCCGAGAAAAATCGCCAGCATCAGGGCCACCAGCACACTACGGATGGCGGGCTGTGGAGCTTGGGGGGTATGGGCTTGAGTCAAGGCAGAACCTGCGGGCATCACGCCTGGGTGGCGAAGGGGACTGCCCGCAGTTTAAATCGATAGCCGGCTATTCGATAGCCTCATAAGGAAGTCCGACGTAGTTTTCCGCGATGGTTTTTCGACCGGCCTCAGAATCGACGAAATATTCCAGCTCCGCTTCGCTGATGCGCTGGTTGAAGGCGTCGTCGTCGAAGCGGTGCAGCATGGAAGTCATCCACCAAGAGAAGCGCTCGGCTTTCCACACCCGTCGCAGGCAAATGGCGGAATATTTTTCCAGCAAGTCCGTACGGCCGTCGCGATAGACCTTGAGCAGAATGTTGAACAGCGTGCTGACGTCGCTGGCGGCCAGGTTCAGTCCCTTGGCGCCGGTGGGCGGGACGATGTGGGCCGCATCACCCACCAGGAACATCCGTCCATACTGCATCGGCTCGACCACGAAGCTGCGCAGCGGCGCGATGCTTTTCTCGATGGAGGGACCGGTCACCAGTGCTTGGGCCAGGTCGGCTGGCAGGCGGTTTTTCAGTTCAGACCAGAAGCGCTCGTCCGGCCAATCGGCCACTTGCTCCTCGGCGGGCACTTGCAGGTAATAACGGGTGCGAGTTTTGGAGCGCATGCTGCACAGGGCAAAACCACGTTCGTGACGGGCGTAGACGAGCTCCTCGTGGACCGGCGGGGTGTCGGCCAGGATGCCGAGCCAGCCGAACGGGTAGACCCGCTCGAAGACTTTGAGTTTTTCCGCGGGAATCGATTGGCGCGCCACACCATGGAAACCGTCGCAACCGGCAATGTAATCGCAGTCCAGGCGCCAGGTTTGCCCTTGGTGCTCGAAGGTCACGAAAGGGCTGTCGGTTTGCATGTCGCAGGGCTGGGCGTTGCCGACCTGGTAAAGCGTGCGGGCGCCGGCGGCTTCACGGGCGGCCATCAGGTCGCGGGTAACTTCGGTCTGGCCGTAGACCATGACGTTTTTACCGCCGGTCAGCCCCTTTAGATCGATGTGCACCCGACGACCGTTGAGCGCCAGCTCAAAGCCGTCATGGGGCAGTCCTTCGGCGTCCATGCGCTGTCCGACGCCGGCCTGGCGCAGCAGTTCGGCCATGCCTTGCTCCAGCACACCGGCGCGGATGCGACTGAGCACGTAGTCCGGGGTCTGGCGTTCGAGGATGACCGTGTCAATTCCGGCATTGTGCAGCAACTGGCCGAGCAGCAGGCCAGAGGGGCCGGCACCGATAATGGCAACTTGGGTCTTGAGGGTTTTCATTGTTGTTATGACTCGCACGAGGCACGCGACCAAGGTCGGTGTTGTTTGGGTGCTTGCATTTTTCGCTTGCGGATCTGTCAATTGAAGGGGAAAACTGAGCCGATACCTGTACTTTCTACCAATCGGTGCGATTATCGCCCGCAACCCCAGGCCGATCCTCGTGATGAAAAAAACAGACCTGCCTTCGATCCCGGTATTCAAACTCTACGGCGAGAGCCAGGATTGGCCGACTCCGGACCTTCTGCACTGTGAAACCATTTCCAAGCGCAGCCGTGAGCACCAATGGGAGATCAAACCCCATCGGCATGCCGATCTCTGTCAGTTGTTGTTTGTCTTCAAGGGGCAGGCGGAGTTGGAAATCGAAGGCCGGCGAACACAGCTCGACGAGCCGGCGGTGCAGATCCTGCCGCCATTGTCGGTGCATGGCTTCCGTTTTTCCGAGGATGTGGAAGGTTACGTGGTGACCCTGGCGGCACCGCTGGTGACGCACCTGCAATCGCAGCTGGGCCATTCGGTCAACGTGCTGGCCCAGGCCGAAAACTACCCGGCCGTTGATAATGCCGAGTACCTCAATAGCCTGTTCAGTGCCTTGCAGGCTGAATACATGGGGCATCAGCCGGCCCGGGAAATGCTGATGCATGCCTTGGTCAGCGTGATCATGGTCTGGGTCAGTCGTCAGGTGATGCAGCGGCGTACGCAGGCCCAGCGCCCACAACGCGCGCGCGAGTACCTCAACGGGTTCATTCAGTTGGTGGAAGAAACCTATCGTCAGCATGTCAAGGTCGAAGACCTGGCCCATCGCCTGGGCATCTCGGTATCGCATCTCAACGGCACTTGCCGGGAGCTGGCGGGGCAGCCGGCCTTGCAGATCATGCATGAGCGCCAGTTGCTGGAAGCCAAGCGGCTGCTGACCTACACGGGCATGACCATCTACGAGATTTCCGAAATGCTCGGCTTTTCCGACCCGACCAATTTCACCCGGTTGTTTCGCCGGCGGGTTGGTATTTCCCCCAAGGCTTTCCGTGACCGGCTCAAGACCGATCAGCCGGACGACTGAGCACGCCTCAGCGCAGGGCGTTCAGGGTCGCTGTGTGAGGAATGCAGCGTTCGAAGTTGCAACTGGCGTATTCACGCGGTAACTGCCTGGCCTGTTCGACCCGATAGGCCGCCGTGCCATACAGCGCAAGCGTGGCAGTGCAGGTGACAAAAATGGCGAGGCGTCTTCTTGTTTTGATGTTCATGGCGGTGACCTCTGAACGAATACCCGGGGGTACTACTTTCAGCATAGGTCAGCCGTAGCGGGTTGCCAGTCAGGCAGGCTTTGTGTGTAACCCGATATTCAGAACGCTGATAACTCCTTGTTGGTGGGAGCAGACCTGTGGGAGCAGGCCTTGCTCCACAGGCCTGCTCCCACAAACAGGGAATAGGGGGCTTTCGGGTGATTATTCCAGGTGCTCAGGCTTCATCGGGTCGCCCGGTTTAACGTCCAGTTGCTTGCGTATGTCTTCGAACATCTCGTCGTAATACTTGTGCATCGAGCCAATGCTGGCGCTCTTGGGCATGCCGTATGTCTGAGCGATGCGCGTGGCATGGCGGGCGAAGTCGAAGGCCTGGTCCTTGGCCAGGAAAAAAGTCTCGTTCACGGTTTTGTCTTCGATCGCGCCGTGCAACCGGAATGACATGCCCTGACCCTCCTCGGGGTCTTGCGCAAGCTCATAGTCGATACACAGGTTGTAGCTGAAATCATCCTTGTTCAGCGCGTGGCGTTCCATGTGCAGGTGACCGGGTTCGAACATGGCCATAAACGACTCTCCGTGGAAGGCGTGGGGTGTAGGGCAGACCGTGAAGCTGCCTCGCAAGTTTCCTGTTATCGATAAACGATGCCAGGTTGGGCCGTGCTGATACGGGTGCCGGCGGTGCCTTGGACGATGGCTTCGATGTCCGAGAGTGAGCCGATCACCGCGACCTTGCCAGTGTTGCGGGCAAATTCGCAGGCGGCCTGGACTTTTGGCCCCATGGAGCCGGCGGCAAACCCCAGCTTATCCATTTCATCAGGGTGGGCCCGGGCAATGGCTTTCTGGGTCGGTTTGCCGAAGTCGACGCACGCCGCGTTGACGTCGGTGGCGATCACCAGCAGATCGCTTTCCAATTGTTCAGCCAGCAGCGCCGAGCACAAGTCTTTGTCGATCACCGCCTCCGCGCCCTGTAGCTTGCCGTCGGCGTCGTACATCGTGGGAATGCCGCCACCGCCGGCGCAGATCACGATGCTGCCCTTTTCCAGCAGCCACTTGATCGGGCGGATTTCGAAGATGTGCTTGGGCCTGGGGCTGGCGACCACGCGGCGGAACTTGTCACCGTCCGGGGCAATCGCCCAGCCTTTTTCGGCCGCGAGTTTTTCCGCCTCGGCCTTTGTGTAGACCGGGCCAATGGGCTTGGTGGGGTTCTGGAAGCCCGGGTCGTTGGCGTCCACTTCGACCTGGGTCAATAGCGTTGCGAACGGCACTTCGAAGTCCAGCAGGTTGCCCAGTTCCTGTTCGATGATGTAGCCGATCATGCCCTCGGTCTCGGCGCCGAGCACGTCCAGCGGATACGGCGTAACCGAGGTGTAGGCCGCGGCCTGCAGCGACAGCAGGCCGACCTGGGGGCCGTTGCCGTGGGCGATGACCAACTCGTTGCCGGGGTGGATTTTGGCGATCTGTTCGGTCGCCGTGCGGATGTTGCTGCGTTGGTTGTCGGCGGTCATGGGTTCACCCCGACGCAAGAGGGCGTTCCCGCCCAGGGCTACGACGATGCGCATAATGCTGTCCTCTAACAGAGAAATATCGGACGACTCGGTCCCCTTGTGGGAGCTGACCTGTGGGAGCAAGGCTGTGGGAGCAAGGCTTGCCCGCGATGCAGGCACCTCGGTGTAGCTGATGGACCGAGGCGATGCCATCGCGGGCAAGCCTTGCTCCCACAGGTCAGCTCCCACAGACCTTGCTCCCAGAGATCTGCTTCTACACGGAGAGCAAGCTGTGTTGGGTTTAGATATCCGCCAGCGCCGACACCAGGATCGCCTTGATGGTATGCATGCGATTTTCTGCTTGCTCGAAGGCGATGTTGGCCGGGGATTCGAACACCTCCTCGGTCACTTCCACGCCGTTGGCCAGATTCGGATAGCGCGCGGCGATGTCTTTGCCGACCTTGGTCTCGCTGTTATGGAAAGCCGGCAGACAGTGCATGAATTTCACCCGGGGGTTGCCCGAGGCTTTCATCATTTGTGCATTGACCTGATACGGCAGCAGTTGCTCGATGCGCTCGTCCCATGCCTCCACCGGTTCCCCCATCGACACCCAGATGTCGGTGTGGATGAAGTCCACGCCCTTGACGGCTTCCTGCGGGTCTTCGGTGATGGTGATGCGTGCGCCGCTTTCGGCGGCGAAGGCCTGGCACTGGTCGATGAAATCCTGGTGCGGCCACAGGGCTCTTGGCGCACCGATACGTACGTCCATACCCAGTTTGGCGCCGATCATCAGCAGCGAATTGCCCATGTTGTAGCGGGCATCGCCCAGATAGGCGTAGCTGATGGCGTGCAGTGGTTTATCGCTGTGTTCGCGCATGGTCAGGGTGTCGGCGATCATCTGGGTGGGGTGGAATTCAGCGGTCAGGCCGTTGAACACCGGCACGCCGGCGAACTTGGCCAGCTCCTCGACGATCTCCTGCTCGAAGCCGCGATACTCGATGGCGTCGAACATCCGTCCCAGCACCCGGGCGGTATCTTTCATGCTCTCTTTGTGGCCGATCTGCGAAGAGACGGGGTCGATGTAGGTGACGTGGGCGCCCTGGTCATGGGCCGCGACTTCGAAGGCGCAGCGGGTGCGGGTCGAGGTTTTCTCGAAGATCAGCGCGATGTTTTTGCCCTTGAGGTGTGGCTGCTCGGTGCCGGTGTATTTGGCACGCTTGAGGTCCCGGGACAGGTCCAGCAGATAATGCAGCTCGCGGTTGGTGTGGTGCATCAAACTCAGCAGGCTGCGGTTGCGCATGTTGAAAGCCATGATGTGGATCTCCTTGGGTTCGGTTATCCCCTGGGTTGTGTTGGATAAACAGCAACCCGGGCTCAAAGGTCAGTAGTCGATCGGGTCGCGAATGATCGGGCAGGTCATGCAATGGCCGCCGCCACGGCCTCGGCCCAGCTCGCTGGCGCTGATGGTGATGACTTCCACGCCGGCCTTGCGCAGCAGGGTGTTGGTGTAGGTGTTGCGGTCGTAGCCGATCACCACGCCCGGTTCCAGGGCCACCACGTTATTACCGTCGTCCCATTGCTCGCGTTCGGCGGCAAAACTGTTGCCGCCGGTTTCCACCACGCGCAGCGCTGGCAACTTGAGGGCGGCGGCCACGGTATCGAGGAAACTGCCTTCCTCGCGGCGCACGTCGATACCGCCGGGTTTGCTCTCGTCGGGGCGCAGGGAGAATGCGACGATCTGGTTCACCACTTCGGGGAATACCGTGACCAGGTCGCGGTCGCAGAAACTGAACACGGTGTCCAGGTGCATGGCTGCGCGGGACTTCGGCAGGCCGGCGACGATCACTCGCTCCACGGCCTTGTTCTTGAACAGGTTCAGCGCCAGTTGGCCGATGGCCTGGCGGGACGAGCGTTCGCCCATGCCGATCAGCACCACGCCGTTGCCGATGGGCATCACGTCGCCGCCTTCGAGGGTGGCGTTGCCATGCTCCTGGTCCGGGTCGCCGTACCAGATCTGGAAGTCAGCCTGGGTGAACTCGGGGTGGAATTTGTAGATGGCGCTGGTCAGCAGGGTTTCCTGGCGGCGCGCCGGCCAATACATCGGGTTGAGCGTCACGCCGCCGTAGATCCAGCAAGTGGTGTCGCGGGTGAACTGAGTGTTGGGCAGCGGCGGCAGGATGAAGCTGGAGTGGCCGAGGAAGTCGCGGAACATCTGGATGGTCTTGCCACCGAAACTGTCCGGCAAGTCATCGGCGGAAACACCGCCGATCAGGAATTCGGCGATGTGGCGCGGTTCCAGGCTGCGCAGCCACGAATCGACTTCATGCACCAGGCCCAGGCCCACCGAGTTGGGGGTGATCTTGCGCTCAAGAATCCAGTCCAGTGCCTCGGGGATGGCGACGATGTCGGTCAAAAGGTTGTGCATCTCCAGCACATCGACGTCACGCTCGCGCATCTTGGTGACGAAGTCGAAGTGGTCGCGCTTGGCCTGGTTGACCCAGATCACATCGTCGAACAGCAGCTCGTCACAGTTGTTGGGGGTCAGCCGCTGATGGGCCAGGCCTGGGGAGCAGACCATGACTTTGCGCAGTTTGCCGGCTTCGGAATGGACGCCGTACTTTACTTTTTCCGTGGTCATTACAAAGATCCTCCAGATAAAACAATCAGTCGGTTACAGAGTCAGGAAGCCGTCGTAGAGCCCATAGGCAGCCACCAGGGCGCCTATGATCACTGCGGCGAAAATCAGCTTCTCGACAGAGGTGAAAACCGGTTTGCCCAGCTCGCGCTTGGCCTTGGCGAACAGGATCGCGCCGGGGGCATAGAGCAGGGCGGAAAGCAGCAGGTATTTGATCCCGCCGGCATACAGCAGCCACACCGCGTAGATCAGGGCGATGGCGCCGATGGTCAGGTCCTTGCGCCGCTCGGCCGCGAAGCCTTCGTAGGTCTCGCCGCGTACCGCCAACAGCACTGCGTAAGCCGCCGACCACAGGTACGGCACCAGGATCATCGAGGTGGCGAGGTAGATCAGTGACAGGTAAGTGCTGGCCGAGAACAAAGTGATGATCAAAAACAGCTGGACCATTGCATTGGTCAGCCACAGGGCGTTGGCCGGTACGTGGTTGGCGTTCTCGCGGCGCAGGAACTCGGGCATGGTGTGGTCCTTGGCCGCGGCGAACATGATCTCGGCGCACAGCAGCACCCAGGACAGCAGGGCACCGAGCAGCGAGATGATCAGGCCGACGCTGATCAGCACCGCGCCCCAATGGCCGACGACATGCTCCAGCACCGCAGCCATGGACGGGTTTTGCAGTTTTGCCAGTTCAGGCTGAGTCATGATCCCCAGCGACAGCACGTTCACCAGCACCAGAAACAGCAGCACGGTGATGAAGCCGATGACGGTGGCCTTGCCCACGTCGGTGCGTTTTTCGGCGCGGGCAGAAAAAATACTCGCGCCCTCGATGCCGATGAACACCCACACGGTGACCAGCATCATGTTGCGTACCTGATCCATCACGCTGCCCAAGTCTGGGTTCTTCAGGCCCCAGATGTCGGCGGTGAAGATATCGAGCTTGAAGGCGAACACTGCGATCAGCACGAACAGCACCAGCGGCACGACCTTGGCGACGGTGGTTACCAGGTTGATGAACGCGGCTTCCTTGATGCCGCGCAGCACCAGCCAATGCACCGCCCACAACAATACCGAGGCGCCAATCACCGCGGCTACGGTGTTGCCCTCGCCAAAAATCGGGAAGAAGTAGCCCAAGGTGCTGAACAACAACACGAAATAACCGACGTTGCCCAGCCAGGCGCTGATCCAGTAACCCCAGGCCGACGAGAAGCCCATGTAGTCGCCAAAACCGGCCTTGGCATAGGCATATACACCGCCGTCCAGATCGGGTTTACGGTTGGCCAGGGTCTGGAACACGAAGGCCAGGGTCAGCATGCCGACGGCGGTAATCGCCCAGCCGATCAGGACGGCGCCGACATCGGCACTGGCGGCCATGTTTTGTGGCAAGGAAAAGATTCCCCCGCCGATCATTGAACCGACCACGAGAGCAACCAGCGCACCCAGTCGAAGTTTTCCGCGGGCATCAGACATTTGCAAAACTCCAGTGCAGGAGAAGAGAGTCAACAGACTAAGTCGATTTTAAAATTGAATAGCTGATCTGGATCAGTGCATGACAACATTCCATTGTTGATGAAAGACTTAATGCTCCCTCGGGGACGATCAAGGTGGGGCTGTAATGTCCGATTCAGAGAGGTTTGCCAGGGCAGGCAAGCCGTCCTGTCGCGTATCGGAATATTCACGCTAGTTGGCTTTTACGAATTTGCAATTATTTGAAGGTTGCTTTCATGACAGAGTGAATTAGCCATCCAGGTCTTTTCCAGTGTTATTGTTGACTATTAACTGTGTTAATAAACTTACAGACTTTAAATGGATGTCATTATTTAAAAAAGTTATGACGCTTTATCTGATTAATTAGTAGCGAGAAAAATATGGCACAGCCGATGCAAAAGCTCCGACTCGGTGCATTGATCGCACTGGTGGTGGGCTCGATGATTGGCGGCGGGATCTTTTCCCTGCCGCAAAACATGGCGGCCCGCGCTGATGTCGGTGCGGTGCTGATCGGTTGGGGGATCACCGCGGTGGGCATGTTGACCCTGGCCTTCGTGTTCCAGACCCTGGCCAATCGCAAGCCGGAACTGGACTCGGGCGTGTACGCCTACGCCAAGGCCGGGTTCGGCGACTACATGGGCTTCTCGTCGGCCTGGGGTTACTGGATCAGCGCCTGGATGGGCAATGTCGGTTACTTCGTGTTGCTGTTCAGCACCTTGGGGTATTTCTTTCCGGTGTTCGGCCAGGGCAACACGCCGGTGGCCATCGCTTGCGCGTCGTTGCTGCTGTGGGCCGTGCATTTTTTGGTGCTGCGCGGCATCAAGGAAGCCGCGTTCATCAACCTGGTGACCACCATCGCCAAGGTGGTACCGCTGGTGATGTTCGTTGTCATCGCCGCGGTGGCGTTCAGGGCCGAGGTGTTTTCCCGGGATATCTGGGGGACGATGAACCCGGACCTGGGCAGCGTGATGAATCAGGTGCGCAACATGATGCTGGTGACGGTGTTCGTGTTCATCGGCATAGAAGGGGCCAGCGTGTATTCGGCGCGGGCGCACAAGCGTGCGGACGTAGGCCGGGCGACGGTCATCGGGTTTCTCGGGGTGCTGGCGCTGCTGGTGCTGGTAAACGTGTTGTCGTTGGGCATCATGAGCCAGCCGGAACTGGCGCGGTTGCAGAATCCGTCCCTGGCCGGGGTACTGGAGCACATTGTCGGGCCCTGGGGCGCGTTGCTGATCAGCCTGGGGTTGGCGGTGTCCTTGTTGGGTGCATTGCTGTCCTGGGCACTGCTGTGCGCGGAAATCCTCTACGCCACCGCCCGGGACAAGACCATGCCGGCATTCCTGGCCAGGGAGAACGCCAACCATGTGCCAGTCAACGCGCTGTGGCTGACCAACGGGATGATCCAGCTGTTCTTACTGATCACGCTGTTTTCCGCCGGTACCTATACCAGCCTGATCTACCTCTCATCCTCGATGATCCTGGTGCCGTACCTGTGGTCGGCGGCCTATGCGGTGCTGCTATGCGCCCGGGGTGAAACCTACGAGCAGGCCTCGGCCCGGCGCATGAAAGACCTGTGCATTGGTGGCGTCGCGTTGTGCTACGCCGTGTGGCTGTTGTACGCCGGCGGGGTGAAATACCTGCTGTTGTCGGCGCTGTTGTATGCCCCCGGGGTGATCCTGTTTGCCCAAGCCAAGCGAGAACAGGGACAGCCCTTGTTCACCCCTGTGGAAAAGGGCGTCTTTGCGTGTGTGATGTCTGGGGCGGGCGTGGCGGCGTATGGGTTGTACAGTGGGTTTTTGGCGCTTTGAGGCGAAGGTCACCTGGAGTTGAGGTGGGGCTGTGGGAGCAAGGCTGCCCGCGATGCAAATACCTCGGTGTAGCGGATAGACCGAGGCGATACCATCGCGGGCAAGCCTTGCTCCCACAGAAACTGCATCGCGGGCAAGCCTTGCTCCCACATAAATCCCCTTGCCACAACGGACGGTCGTCACCACCGTGCCCGATGCGCGCCCAGTTCAGCCGCCGGCAAGGTCCATTGCAGCGGCGTCCCGGTGATTTTCAAGGGCACCTGCAGTCGATGAGCCGGTCCCCACGGCGTCTGTTCGACCACCAATCCCTGATCATCCTCGACCTCGGCCCGCAATGGGGTCGGGTTCCCCGCGCCATGCTCGATCAGCAGTTTCGCTGTGCGCGCCAGTGACAAACGTGCCGAGCCGCCCTGGCCGCTCATCAATCGTCGGGACAACAGCACAATCGCGCTGGCGGCCATCAGGTATCCGGTGCCGTGGTCCAGGGCCTGCACCGGCAGCGGGGTCGGCTTGTCTGTCTGTTTCCAGCCCATGCCGGCTTCGGCGATGCCGCTGCTCATCTGCACCAGGCTGTCGAAGCCGCGGCGGTTCTGCCATGGGCCGCTCCAGCCGTAGGCGTTGAGGCTGACATCGATCAGGCCAGGGGCTATTCGCTGGCGTTGTTCGGCGCCGTAACCCAAGCGTTCCAGCGCATCCGCGCGGTAGCCATGGAGCAGAATATCGGTGTCTTTGAGCAGCGCCTCAAACGCAGCGCGGTCGCCCGGCTGATGCAGGTCGAGGCGGGCGCAGCGTTTGCCGAGGGTGACTTCCGGCACCACCCCGGGTTCGTTCCAGTCCGGCGGGTCGATGCGCAGGACGTCGGCTCCCAGGCCTGCAAGGAAACGGCTGGCGATGGGGCCTGCCAGCACGCGGGTCAGGTCAAGCACCTTGAGGCCGGCCAATGGCTGGGCCACGGTGCCGAGCCAGGGCTTGGGCTGTTGACCGGCGGTGGCGTCCAGATGAACCAGCGGTTCGGCATTCACCGCCCTGCCTTGGGGATGAATCTGCCACGCCTGCCACGCGCGCATTTCGGCGGCGCAACCGCCGGCATCGACTACTGCGTGTTCCAGTTCGGCTTTGTTCCAGAGGGCCACTTTGGCCGCCATGTCGGCGCGATCGGTGCAGGTGCCGAGGACTGTTTGCGCGGCCAGACGATGATGCGGCGCGTTGGTGTGCAGGCGAATCCAACCGTCGGCGGTGGGGTAGTCGCCGGCCACCGGATCCCACATCGGCGGTACGCTCCAGCCGATGGGGCGTAGGGAGGTGGAAAACCAGAACGAGGCCAGGCGTCGGTCGACTTCGACAGGCGACAGGCGACCGGTTTGCTGGCGGATCAGCTCGGCGGCGGCTTGGCCGGCTGCGGCGACACTGGCGCAAGCCAGCTCCGTGACAGCGAACGCCGAGGGCAGGCCTCCGTTGCCGGTAAAGGTGATCGGGGTCGTGGGCAAACCAAGCGCGGCTTGCATGGACGTGAGCAGATCTGACATCGAAAGCCCTCCAGTACGAGAGGGCGATCATAGTTCAAAATCGCGTTGGGGGCCGCTTTGCGGCCCAGCGGGAGCAAGCTCCCTCGCCACAGCAAGCCCCCGCACCTGTTCCGGGCGGAACCAGATCCACAGGTTGCCCAGGCCCATGCCCGCGAGCACCAGGTAAACCGGCCAGCCGTGGTCGAGCATCAGCAGCATCAAACCGGCGCAGAACAGCATGCTGGCGGTAGCCCCGACCTTGGCCCTGCGCGGGATGACCTTGCCGTTGCGCCAGTTGTGCAGCATCGGCCCGAACAGCCGATGGTTCTCCAGCCAGGTGCTCAGGCGCGGCGAACTGCGGGTCGCGGCCCAGGCGGCCAGGAGGATGAACTCGGTGGTCGGCAGGCCGGGCACGACGATGGCTAAATAAATCATCCAAGACAGTTGCTCCCACAGTGGTTCTGTGTCGGACATTGAATTTTGTGTTCACTGGAGATTGAGTGTGGGAGCAAAGCTTGCTCGCGAAGGCAGTGTGTCAGCCAACATATTCGCTAACTGACACTCCGCCTTCGGGAGCAAGCCCGCTCTCACAGGGAATAGTGGTGAATTTTCAGGCCAGTTCAGCTTCATAGGCATGCTCTAGCAACACCGTAAACCGATTGAAGGCATCCATCGCGCCTTTGTCCGCTTCGGCTTCCTGCTGTTCGGTGAAGGCCAGGTCGTCGAGGGTGCGGGTGAAGGTTTTCCAGCCTTCGGCGCGCCCGCCAGCAGGCTCTGCCAAATGCCGGGCGCCGAAGGTTTCGCTCAGCCCCAGGCCCACGGCACGCTTGATCAAAAATGCAGCACCGAGCTTGGAGCCTTCGGAGACAAACAGCCAGCCCAGGGCTTCGGCCTGGGTCGGATGTTTTACCGCGCCGGCCACCGGTGCAGGCACTGCGGTGTCCAGGTCTGCCAGATCCGCCTTGGCTGCTTCTGCCCGGCAACGGGCCGGCAGGTCGGGAATCAGCGCGGAGAGTTCTGCGTCGTTGTACAGCGCCACCAGCTCCGACTGGAACAGGTACTGGGCGACGACGAAACGGGCGAAGCTGGCCGGGGTTTCGAACGGGGCATGCGCCTTGACCAGCGCGTCGAGCTTGCTGTGGGGCTCGTGGGTGATCTGGTTCAGGCGTTGGGCGCGTGAAACGGGGCGTTGTGTGGTCATGAAAAATTCCTTCGAATTAGGACATTGTGGCGTGGGGCTGTGGGAGCAAAGCTTGCTCGCGAACAGGCGCCTCGATTTCTTCAAAGAGCGCATCACGTTCATCGCGGGCGAGCCTTGCTCCCACATGACGCTCCTCGCCACAGGTAGTTTGTTTTGCCTGAACGCTGGATCAGATATCCCAGATCAGATTGACCGCGAAGTTACGCCCGGGCTGGGTCAGACGGTCGAGGTTGGCGGGGTTCAGTGCCGCTGCTTCGCCAACGCTGTCGTAGCCGCGCACGTCATCCCACAGCCAGTACTTTTTGTCGGTGAGGTTGTAGAGACCACCGCTGACGGTGATGTCGTCGGTCACCTTGTAGAAACCGCTCAGGTCGAGGATGCCGAAGCCCGGGGTCTTGAACTGGCTGCTGACGCCATCGGGCGAATTGAAATTGCTGTCGTCGACGCGGTCTTTTTTCCTGACCAAGGTCCAGTTAAGCAATGTGCCGAACCGGTCCCGTTCGTAACCCAGGCCGAATACGCCCGTCAGCGGGTTGACGCTGTTGACCGGCTCGCCGGTGTCGTTGTTGCGACCGTAGGCATAGGCCACCGAGCCTTGGGTGTAGAGGCCTTGTGGTGCGCCAAACACGTCCAGGTCCAGACGTCCCTTGACTTCGGCGCCCTTGATGGTGGCGTGCTTGATGTTATTGCTCTGGAAGGTCAACTGGTCGGCGCCGGGGGTGATGGCGTCCTCGTTGATGAAATCACGGTACTTGTTGTAGAACACTGCCACGTCGAATGAACCGGAATCGAAACGGCCGCGCAGGCCGGTCTCATAGCTCTTGCTTTTTTCCGGTTCCAGATCGGGGTTGGGTTCCACGCTGTAGCCGGCGTCGGGGTTGTCGAAACGACCGTAAAGGGCCTTGGCGGTTGGCGTGCGGAAACCTTCGGCGTACTGGCCGTACCAGGTGTACTGGTCGCTCAAGGCATAGGTCAGGCCGAACTTGGGCGAGACGCGATGCCAGGTCTTGTTCTTGTCGCTGACTTCGCCGCCGCTGGTGGGGTCCACGGTATTGAGGAATGCCTCGGTCAGGTGCGGCTTGAGCCGCGTGTAGTCGTAACGCAGGGCCGGCGTGAAAGTCCACCGGTTCCAACTGATCTGGTCCTGGGCGAACAGGCTGTAGGTGTTGATGGTCGGGTCCGGGAAGTCACTGGCTTTTTCCAGCACGTCCCGGGTGCTGGTGGCACCGACGGCGGAGCAACCCGCGCCGACGGCCAGACAGACGCCATTGCCGCTGCGCGAACCAGTGACTTTCTGCTGCTTGATCGTGGTGCCGTAGGTCAGCGCGTGATCGGTGTCGGCGAGGCTGAAGGCCTTGTCCAGCTGGGCGTCGAAAACCCACTGTTTTTCTTCGTAGAGGGTTTCTCGGGTGCGTAGCACCTGGCGGGTGAGGGGGAAGTAAAACTCGGCGGTGCTCTGGTCGGTCTTGGCGATCTGGTGGTTCAGGCTCCACTTCACGTTGTCGGCCAGCAGGCTGTCGAGGGCGAAACTATGCTCCAGGCCGAAGCGCTCGCGGCTGATGGTGTCGTTACCGGTGCGCCACTGATACATGCCGCCGGGCAGCACAAAGTCAGGAATCGCCGGCTGGCCGTTGGAGTAGGGGCCGCCATAGGCGCTTTTCAGATCGGTGTCCCGGTCATCCTTGTACTTCTCGTAGACCAGGCCCAGGCGCGAGTCATCGTTGTAGTTCCAGCCGAGCTTGGCCAGCACATTGTGGGTGCGCACGTCTTGCGGGTTGGCCGTGGTGCGGTCCAGGCCGGTGCCGTTGTTATTGCCGTAGGACTCGGTTTCATGGCCGTCGCGCTGGCTGTAATGCAACAGGCCGTCGAACGGCCCGCTGCGACCTGCGAGGGTGGCGGATTTGAGCCAGCTTTCGTCGGCGGAGCTGTAGCCGGTCTTCAGGCGGGCGCCGACGTCCTTGCCAGGCTTGATGATGTCGTCCGGGTCGAGGGTGAAGTAGCTGACAGCGCCACCGATGGCGTTGCTGCCGTACAGCACCGAAGCCGGGCCGCGAAGGATCTCTACGCGCTTGACGATTTCCGGGTCCACGTAATTGCGTTGGGTCTTGGCGTATGGGCCGTTGAAGAAGCCATCAGGAATTTCCACCCCGTCGACCTGCGTCAGGACCCGGTTGCCGTCGATTCCGCGAATGTTGTAGCCGCTGATCCCGCCGCGCTGGCCCGCCCCGCCCACCGAAACGCCGGGTTCATAGCGCACCAGGTCCTTGAGGGTGTTGACGTTGTTGCGGTCCAGTTCGCGCCGCTCGTGGACGCTGACGCTGCTGGGTACGCTGGTGATGTCCTGCTCCTGACGGGTGGCGCTGATGGTCACCTGTTGCAGGTTCAGTACGCCGCTGGCGCTGCGTTTTTGCAGAACAATGCTGGTGTTGCCCAGCTTGCGGTAGCTCAGGTGGGTCCCCACCAACAGGCGCTCCAGGGCTGTTTCCGCTGGCAGCGAGCCGTTGACGCCCGGCGACGCAACGCCTTCGGCCAGTTCTGCGGGCAAGCCGACCTGCCAGCCTGTGACGGCGGTGAACGCATTCAGCGCCGAGACCAGCGGTTGCTGGGCAATGGCAAAGGTGTAGTCACCGATATTGCGCGCAGGTGGTTGCACGGTGGTGTCGGCGAGTGCGGCCGGCGCGGTGCCGGCCATCAGGATGGCGGCGGTCAGCAACGACAGCGTGCAGGCAGGGGCAAGGGCCCGGCGGGTAAGACGAGAGGACATCGATAGCGCTCCGTGTCGCATCTGTTATAGGTGCAGATGATCTCGCTAGATGCGAATCAATTGCATTGGCTATAACGAGACGAACCAGCGAAGCCTATCGAGTAAAAATAATTCTCATTTAGTTCAGAATCACCAGCGCCGGGAACTCCTGGAGGCGGGCAGAGGTGATGTGGGCCAAAGAGCGGACCACGTCCAGCGGCTGGTCGAGGCGGTAATTGCCGGTCACTGCGACCTGGGCCAACTGCTCGTTGTTGTTGATGATCCAGCCGGGGTAGTAACGTCGCAGCTCGGCCAGTACTTGGTTCAGCGGTCGATTCTCGAACACCAGTCGTCCCTGGACCCACGCCAGATCGGTGCTGGCATCCATCCGGGCAGGGCGGTCGAAGCCGTTGGGGCCGATGCGGATGCTCTCGCCTGCCGACAACCTGATGTGGGCGTCATAGCGCGTGGCCCGCAAATCCACATCACCGCGCTGCACCTGCACTTGCGTCACGCCATCGAGGTAGCGCACCGCGAACGTGGTGTCGCTGACGCTGGCGATGACCGGCCCGGCGTCGATTTGCAGAGGCAGGTTGCGAGTGTCCGGGACGTCGAAAAACGCCTCGCCTTTGTACAACCGGGCCATGTGCTGTTGTTCGTTGAACGTGCTGGAGAAGGCCGAATCAGTGTTGAGCAGGACCTTGGAGCCATCCTCCAGTTGCAGGCGCTGGCGTTCACCGACCACGGTCAGGTGATCGGCCTGCAGACGCAGGGGCAGGTCGCTGAAGTTGAACAGCCCGAGAAACAGCACGGCAGCGGTGGCCAAGGGTTTCCAATGGGCGCGCAAGCGTGACAGTGCGCCGGTTTGGGGACGGGCTTTGAGTTGCCGGGCGCTTTGCATCACTTGCGGGCCGTTCCAGATTGCCTGGGCTCGCTTGAATGCCTGGCCATGGCGCGGATCGGCCGCCAGCCAGGCCTGGAACTGCCGGGTCTGCTCCTCGCTGGGGTTGTCCAGCAGAATCAGCCAATCCAGTGCCTGTTCCATGGCATGGGCGGTGTCCTGCGCCGCAGCGTGCTCAGGGGCACGTTGTTTGTCTGTCACGGTGGTTCCTCGGATTTAGCGGCTCGTTACAAGCTACAAGCCGCAAGACACAAAGTTCGTGCACAGCTTGAAGCTTGAAGCTCATAGCTGCAATTGCCCCACACAGATCGCCATGATCAGCTTCAGTTCCTTCTGCACGGTGCTCAGCGACACGTCCAGTTGTTTGGCGATGTCCTGGTAGCTGTGGCCATGCAGGCGACTGAGGATAAAAATCTGCTGCTGTCGCGGGCTTAGCGCTTGCAGGCTGAGATTGAGGCGTTCGAGCATCTGCTCGGCATGGGCGGCGTCCTCGGCGCTGCTTTGGGGAGCGACCACGTTGTGGACAACTTCCTGCGGCACGTCGTCCAGCAGGGTGCGGGATTGAATACGCCGCGCTCGCAAGTGGTCCAGCGCCAGGTTGCGGGCGGTCTGGAAAACGAAGGGTTCGAGATGCTCGACCGTACGCTCGCCCAAGGCGCGAGTGACCCGCAGGTAGGTTTCCTGAAGCAGGTCTTCGGCGGTGCTGGGGTTGTTGACCATGCGCTGGAGGGTGCGCAGCAGTGGCGTACGCTGGGCAAGGAAGACGTGATGAAAGCGCGATTGACTCACGGTAGGGCCCGATCCGGTTTGACTGGATGATAATGCTTATCATCTACCGCGATGGTCAAGGCCTGATTTCATGTAGGAGCTGCCGCAGGCTGCGATCTTTTCCGGCTCAATTGAGTCGCAAGCGAAACATCAAGATCAAAAGATCGCAGCCTTCGGCAGCTCCTACGGTGCCGAACATTATTCGGCGTTACACAGCGCCAGGCAGTTATCCAGCATGCGGTTGGAGAAGCCCCATTCGTTGTCATACCAGGCCAGTACCTTGAGCAGCTTGCCGCTGGCCTTGGTGTGGTTGGCGTCGAAAATCGACGACAGCGGGTTATGGTTGAAATCGCTGGAGACCAGCGGCAGGGTGTTGTAGCCGAGGATCTTCGAATGCTGGCTGGCCTGGCGCAGCAGTTCGTTGACTTCTTCGGCCGACGCTTCACGCTTGAGCTGCACGGTCAAATCCACCAGGGACACATTGATCACCGGCACGCGCACGGCCATGCCGGTCAGCTTGCCTGCCAGTTCCGGCAACACCAGGCCCACCGCCTCGGCGGCGCCGGTCTTGCTCGGGATCATGTTCTGGGTCGCCGAACGGGCGCGGTACGGGTCGCTGTGATAGACGTCGGTCAGGTTCTGGTCATTGGTGTAGGCATGGATAGTGGTCATCAGGCCGCTTTCGATGCCCAGCTCGCGGTGCAGCACCTGAGCCACCGGGGCCAGGCAGTTGGTGGTGCACGAAGCGTTGGAAATAATCTGGTGGGACTGGCGCAGGATGTCGTGGTTCACGCCATACACCACGGTGGCGTCGGCACCCTTGGCCGGGGCCGAGATGATTACCTTGCGGGCGCCGGCGCTGATATGCGCGGCGGCCTTGGCGCGGTCGGTGAACAAACCGGTGCATTCGAACACGACGTCGATCTTTTCGGCGGCCCAAGGCAGTTCGGCCGGGTTGCGGATGGCGCTGACCGAGATACGGTCACCATTGACCGTCAGGCTTTCGTGATCGTGCTGCACCTCGGCATCGAAGGTGCCATGGACCGTGTCGAACTTGAGCAGATGAGCATTGATTGCACTGTCGCCCAGGTCGTTGATGGCGACGATCTGCAAGTCGCGACGATAGCCTTGGGTATACAGTGCACGGAGGACGTTGCGGCCGATGCGGCCAAAACCATTGATTGCGATTCGAAGAGTCATTAACTGCGCCGCCGTCGATTTGTTGTTGGAATTACAAGATTATTCGCATAAAAATAGAAAACAAGCCTTTTTAGTGGCAATATTTTGTTTTATCTACAACGAGTGACCTGAATCAACTGGTCCGAATGGTCAAGAAATCCGCTGTCGCCCAATGCGTGGCGGGGTTTTGACCAGCATAGACAATCAGGTCGCCACACCCGTTAGCCTGGAGTTCTACACATGCATCCCCGCGTTCTTGAGGTCACCGAACGGCTTATCGCCCGCAGCCGCGCCACGCGTCAGGCTTACCTTGCATTGATCCGCGGTGCAGCCAGCGACGGTCCGATGCGCGGCCAGTTGCAATGCGCCAACTTTGCCCACGGCGTGGCCGGTTGCGGCACCGAAGACAAGCATCACCTGCGGATGATGAACGCCGCCAACATCGCCATCGTGTCCTCCTACAACGACATGCTTTCGGCCCACCAGCCCTACGAAACCTTCCCGGAACAGATCAAGAAGGCCCTGCGCGAGATCGGTTCGGTCGGCCAGTTCGCCGGTGGTACGCCGGCCATGTGCGATGGCGTGACCCAAGGTGAGGCGGGAATGGAGCTGAGCCTGCCGAGCCGCGAAGTGATCGCGCTGTCCACGGCGGTGGCGTTGTCCCACAACATGTTCGACGGTGCACTGATGCTCGGCATCTGCGACAAGATCGTGCCAGGCCTGATGATGGGCGCGCTGCGCTTCGGTCATTTGCCGACGATTTTCGTGCCAGGCGGGCCCATGGTCTCGGGCATTTCCAACAAGCAAAAAGCCGATGTGCGTCAGCGCTATGCCGAGGGCAAGGCTACCCGCGAGGAGCTGCTGGAGTCGGAGATGAAGTCCTACCACAGCCCCGGCACCTGCACCTTCTACGGCACCGCCAACACCAACCAGTTGTTGATGGAGGTGATGGGGCTGCACTTGCCGGGCGCCTCGTTCGTCAACCCGAACACGCCGCTGCGTGATGCCCTGACCCGTGAAGCGGCGTTCCAGGTCACGCGCCTGACCAAGCAAAGCGGTAATTTCATGCCCATCGGCGAAATCGTCGATGAGCGGTCGCTGGTCAATTCAGTTGTCGCGCTGCACGCCACCGGCGGCTCCACCAATCACACGCTGCACATGCCGGCCATCGCCATGGCCGCTGGCATCCAGCTTACCTGGCAGGACATGGCCGACCTCTCCGAGGTGGTGCCGACCCTGAGTCACGTCTACCCGAACGGCAAGGCCGACATCAACCACTTCCAGGCGGCGGGCGGCATGTCGTTCCTGATCCGCGAATTGCTGGAAGCCGGCTTGCTCCACGAAAACGTCAACACCGTGCTCGGTCACGGCCTGAGCCGCTACACCCAGGAACCGTTTCTCGAAGACGGTGAACTGGTATGGCGCGAAGGCCCGATCGAAAGCCTCGATGAGAACATCCTGCGCCCGGTGGCCCGAGCGTTCTCAGCCGAGGGCGGGTTGCGGGTGATGGAAGGCAACCTGGGGCGTGGCGTGATGAAAGTCTCGGCGGTGGCCCTGGAAAACCAGGTCGTCGAAGCCCCGGCCATGGTCTTCCAGGATCAACAGGACCTGGCCGATGCGTTCAAGGCCGGCCTGCTGGAAAAAGATTTTGTCGCGGTGATGCGCTTCCAGGGCCCGCGCTCCAACGGCATGCCGGAGCTGCACAAGATGACGCCGTTCCTCGGCGTGTTGCAGGATCGCGGTTTCAAAGTGGCGCTGGTGACGGATGGACGCATGTCCGGCGCGTCGGGGAAAATTCCGGCGGCTATCCACGTCAGCCCGGAAGCCTATGTCGGCGGCGCATTGGCCCGGGTGCAGGAGGGCGATATCATCCGCGTCGATGGCGTCAAAGGCACCTTGGAGTTGAAGGTGGACGCCGAGGAATTCGCTGCGCGCACACCGGCCAAGGGCTTGTTGGGCAACAACATTGGCACCGGTCGCGAGCTGTTTGGTTTCATGCGCATGGCCTTCAGCTCTGCAGAGCAGGGTGCCAGCGCCTTCACTTCTGCCCTGGAGACGCTTAATTGAAACTGGCTTTGGTCGGTGACATCGGGGGGACCAACGCACGGTTCGCCTTGTGGAAGAACCACAACCTGGAAAATATCCAGGTGCTGGCGACCGCGGATTACGCCTGCCCCGAAGATGCCATCAAGGTTTACCTGAGCGGTATGGGCATGAAACCGGGTTCGATCGGTTCGGTGTGCCTGTCGGTGGCGGGGCCGGTCAGCGGCGATGAGTTTCGCTTCACCAACAATCACTGGCGCCTGAGCAACCTGGCATTTTGCAAGACCCTTGAGGTCGAGCAGTTGCTGCTGGTCAATGACTTTTCGGCCATGGCCCTGGGCATGACGTGCTTGCGCCCCGATGAATACCGGGTTGTCTGCGAGGGCACGCCGGAGCCGTTACGTCCGGCGGTGGTGATTGGTCCTGGCACCGGGTTGGGTGTCGGTACGTTGCTGGACTTGGGTGAGGGCCGGTTTGCGGCGTTGCCGGGCGAAGGCGGCCATGTCGACCTGCCCATGAGCAGCCCGCGGGAAACCCAGCTCTGGCAACACATCTACAACGAGATCGGTCATGTCAGCGCCGAAACCGCCCTGAGCGGCAGCGGGTTACCTCGGGTGTACCGCGCCATCTGCGCGGTGGATGGTCATACGCCGGTGCTCGATACGCCCGAATCCATTACCGCCGCCGGCCTGGCCGGAGACCCCATTGCCCTGGAAGTACTCGAGCAGTTCTGCCGCTGGCTGGGGCGCGTTGCCGGTAACAACGTGTTGACGGTGGGCGGGCGGGGCGGTGTATACATCGTCGGCGGGGTGGTTCCGCGGTTCGCCGACTTTTTCCTTGAAAGTGGTTTCGCCCGCTGCTTCGCCGACAAGGGCTGCATGAGCGATTACTTCAAGGGCATCCCGGTCTGGCTGGTGACGGCGCCGTATTCCGGGCTGATGGGCGCGGGTGTGGCGTTGGAGCAAAGTTAAGACCGAGTCGCTTGCATCGCGGGCAAGCCTTGCTCCCACAAGATGTGCGTGATCTTGCGGGTGAGCACTGTGGGAGCAAGCCCGCTCCCACAAAGGTTCTGTGGTGTTTGTAGATTCCGTCCATCAGGCATAATCCGCCCCAACCCAAACAACAAGGACGAGGCCCCGTGAGTTCAGTGAACAAATCGATTTTGTTGGTCGACGACGACCAGGAGATTCGCGAACTGCTGGACACCTACCTCAGTCGCGCGGGTTTCCAGGTGCGTACTACCCCTGATGGCGCCGGGTTTCGCCAGGCACTGAACGACGCCCCCAGCGATCTGGTGATCCTCGACGTGATGCTGCCCGACGAGGACGGCTTCAGCCTCTGCCGCTGGGTTCGCCAGCACCCGCGCCAGGCCCACGTGCCGATCATCATGCTCACCGCCAGTTCCGACGAGGCTGACCGGGTCATTGGCCTGGAGCTGGGAGCCGATGATTATCTGGGCAAACCCTTCAGTCCGCGGGAATTACAGGCGCGCATCAAGGCCTTGCTGCGTCGGGCGCAGTTTGGCCAGGAACGCGCCGGCGGCGAAGTGCTGGCCTTCGACGAGTGGCGGCTGGACATGGTCAGTCATCGGCTGTTCCATGCCGACGGCGAAGAAGTGATTCTCTCCGGCGCCGATTTCGCCTTGCTCAAGCTGTTTCTTGACCATCCCCAGGAAATCCTCGACCGCGACACCATCGGCAACGCCACTCGCGGCCGGGAGTTGATGCCCCTGGACCGAATCGTCGACATGGCGGTCAGTCGCCTGCGCCAGCGCCTGCGTGACACCGACAAGCCGCCACGGCTGATCCGCACGGTGCGCGGCAGTGGTTATCAACTGGCGGCCAGTGTGGTTGCCAGCAATGGTCATTGACTGGGTCAAGAAAATCGCCCGACGGGTGCCGGTGCCGCGTTCGTTGCTCGGAAGAATGCTGCTGCTGACGCTGTTGGTGGTGCTGTTCGCCCAGACCCTGTCCAGTCTGATCTGGGTCTCGCAACTGCGCGCCACCCAGCTCGAAGGCCTGGTCACCAGCGCCCGTAGCCTGGCCCATTCGATGACCGCCAGTGTCAGCTATCTGCGCTCGTTGCCGGTGGCTTACCGGCCATTGGTGCTGGATCAATTGCGCAGCATGGGCGGCACGCGGTTTGTCGTGACGCTCAACGACAAACCCTTGGGCATGGACGTGCTGCCGGTCACCCCGCGCAAACTGGCGGTGCTCAAGGCGGTGGACGACGTACTACGCAAGTCCCTGGGCAATAGCGCCGACATCTCGGTGAAGTTTGTCAGCCCCGAAGACCTGCGGATTTTCAACGGCGGCCTGAAGCTTGATGAATTGCCGCGCTCTTGGGCCCATTACGCCTTGACGCTCGAACCGGTGAATCCGCCGGTGCTGGTCACGCAAATCCAGATGGCCCCGGGCGAATGGCTGTACATCGCTTCGCTGCTGCCCGAACCCTACACCAGCCTTGAAGAACAGGACCTGCCAGCGCAGCAGGTTGGCTTTATCGTGCTGACCAGCAGCCTGTTGTTGCTGTTCATCGGTTTGCTGGTGCATTGGCAGAGCCGGCCCCTCAAACGCCTGGCCCGGGCGGCACGCGACATGTCCCTGGGCGCCGAAGTGGAACCGGTAGCCGAAGGCGGCGGCAGCGAAGTGGTGGAAGTGGGCAGGGCATTCAATGCCATGCGTGAGCGCATCAGCCGTTACCTGACCGAACGCAGCCAATTGTTCAGCGCGATTTCCCACGACTTGCGCACGCCCATCACCCGTCTGCGGCTGCGGGTAGAGTTGCTGGAAGACGAAAACCTGCAGGCCAAGTTTGGTCGTGACCTGGACGAACTGGAGCTGCTGGTCAAAGGCGCTCTGCAATGCGTCAAGGACACCGACATCCACGAAAACATCGAGCCGGTGGACCTCAACCATGTGCTCGACTGCCTGGTCGAACCGTACCTGGCGCCCAACGGCAACGGTCGGGTGACCCAGGATGGTCGGGCGCTGGCGCCGTACCCCGGCAAGCCGCTGGCCCTCAAGCGCTGCATCGGTAACCTGATTGATAACGCCCTGAAATACGGACAGAACGCCCACCTGCACATCGATGACGATGAAACCGTGTTCATCCTGCACGTTGACGACGAGGGGCCGGGCGTGCCGGAGCAGCGTCTGGAGCAAGTCTTCGAGCCGCACTTTCGCCTGGCCGGGCAGCAGCAGGGGTATGGATTGGGGCTGGGCATCGCCCGCAACATCGCCCATAGCCATGGCGGCGAAGTCAGCCTGCAGAACCTGCGCGAAGGTGGGTTGCGGGTGACGTTGCAGTTGCCCCGTAGTGTCGATTAGTCAGACCGCGTTGGCGTTTATCGCGAGCAGGCTCGCTCCCACAGGGTTCGGTGGTGGACACAAAAACTGTGTACACCCTGGAGCTCAATGTGGGAGCGAGCCTGCTCGCGATGGCGTCATTAGCCTCAACACAGCTCTCAAGGGGAATGTCACAGCTCGGTGACATAACTCACCCCTTTCGTTACCTGCCCCTCGCCAACCCTTGTTTAGACTCCTTGCGTCAAAACAACAAAAAAAGGTACCACCCAATGGACACCTTCCAACCGGCCTTCAGCAGTTGGCTGAATGCGCCTGCCCATCAGCAATGGCTTGCCGCTGAAGGCTTGCGTCTGCTGGCGTTCGCCAAGGCATCGAAGCTGCCGGACGGCTTTGGCAACCTGGACGACCAGGGCCGTCTGCCGGACGATGCCCGGGCCGAAACCATGAATACCGCGCGCATGACCTATAGCTTCGCCATGGCCCACATCCAGGGTTTGCCGGGTTTCTCCGAACTGGTGGATCACGGTATCGAGGCCCTCAGTGGCCCCCTGCGGGACGCCGAGCACGGCGGCTGGTTCGCCACGGCGCAACCCCATGAGAACGACACCGGCAAGGCGGCCTACCTGCATGCATTTGTCGCCTTGGCGGCCAGTTCCGCGGTGGTGGCCCAACGTCCCGGCGCCCAGGCGCTGCTGGATGAAGCCGTGCGAGTGATTGATGCGCACTTCTGGAGTGAAGAGGAGGGTGCCCTACGCGAGTCCTTCGACCGCGACTGGAGCGGCGAAGAAGCCTATCGTGGCGCCAACAGCAACATGCACGCCACCGAAGCCTTCATGGCCCTGGCCGATGTCACGGATGATCCTCGCTGGCTGGTCCGTGCACTGCGTATCGTTGAACGGGTCATCCATGGTCACGCCGCCGCCAATGACTATCTGGTGGTGGAGCATTTCGACCGCGACTGGCAGCCGTTGCGCGAGTACAACCACGACAATCCTGCCGACGGTTTTCGCCCTTACGGCACCACGCCCGGCCACGGTTTCGAATGGGCGCGGCTGCTGTTGCACCTTGAAGCCGCACGGGTGCAGATCGGCATGTTGACGCCCGGCTGGCTGGCCCAGGATGCGCAAAAACTTTTTGAGCAGAACTGCCGTCACGGTTGGGAGGTCGATGGTGCCCCAGGCATTGTCTACACCCTGGACTGGGACAACCGCGCCGTAGTTCGCCATCGCCTGCACTGGGTGCATGCCGAAGCAGCGGCCGCCGCCAGCGCCTTGCTCAAGCGCACCGATGAGGCGCAATACGAAGCCTGGTACCGACGGTTATGGGAGTTCTGTGACAAACATTTCATCGACCGTTGCGACGGCAGTTGGCACCACGAGCTCGATCCGCAAAACCGTCCCAGCGCCGACATCTGGCCGGGCAAACCGGACCTGTATCACGCCTGGCAGGCGGTGCTGATTCCACGCTTGCCCCTGGCGCCCAGCATGGCGACGGCGTTGGCGAAACTCTCCAGTCCCGCACCTGTGTAACCATGCCGTGACATTTACGCGTCCCTTCGTTACCTGCGAAGGGATTTCCCCTGTTTAGAATCCATGCAGCGCAAGCATCAGACTTGCATGCATAACAACAAGAAAGGTACTTCTAGATGAATGCGATTTCTCGCCTCGCTACTGTCATTTCTCTTGCTTCCCTGCTTCCCGTCGCAGCATTCCCTGTCAGCGCCCTTGCCGCCGAATCCAAAGGCAGTGTGGAAGTCGTTCACTGGTGGACGTCCGGTGGCGAAAAAGCCGCGGTCGATGTGCTCAAGGCCCAGGTAGAGAAAGACGGCTTTACCTGGAAGGATGGCGCTGTTGCCGGTGGTGGTGGCTCCACTGCCATGACCGTACTCAAGAGCCGTGCCGTGGCCGGTAACCCACCGGGTGTAGCCCAGATCAAAGGCCCGGACATCCAGGAGTGGGCGTCTACCGGACTGCTCGACACCGACGTCCTGAAAGATGTTGCCAAAGAAGAGAAGTGGGACAGCCTGCTCGACAAGAAAGTCTCCGATACCGTGAAGTACGAAGGTGATTACGTCGCCGTGCCGGTGAACATCCACCGCGTCAACTGGCTGTGGATCAACCCGCAAGTCTTCAAGAAAGCCGGTATCACCAAAAACCCGACCACCCTCGAAGAATTCTACGCCGCTGGCGACAAGCTCAAGGCCGCAGGCTTCATTGCGCTGGCCCACGGCGGCCAGCCTTGGCAGGACAGCACCGTGTTCGAAGCCGTGGTGCTCTCGGTCATGGGCGTCGATGGCTACAAGAAAGCCCTGGTCGATCTGGACAACAAAGCCCTGACCGGCCCGGACATGGTCAAGGCGTTGACCGAGCTCAAGAAAGTCGCGACCTACATGGACGTTGACGGCAAGGGGCAGGACTGGAACCTGGAAGCGGCCAAGGTCATCAACGGCAAGGCCGGCATGCAGATCATGGGTGACTGGGCCAAGAGCGAATGGACCGCCGCGAAGAAAGTCGCCGGCAAGGACTACGAGTGCGTAGCTTTCCCGGGCACTGACAAGGCCTTCACCTACAACATCGACTCCCTGGCGGTGTTCAAGCAGAAAGACGAAGGCACCGCGGCCGGTCAGAAGGATATTGCCAAGGTCGTGCTGGGTGAGAACTTCCAGAAAGTCTTCAGCATCAACAAGGGTTCGATCCCGGTGCGCAACGACATGCTGGCCGACATGGCCAAGTACGGTTTCGATTCCTGCGCCCAGACCGCCGCCAAGGACTTCCTGGCTGACGCCAAGTCCGGTGGCTTGCAGCCGAGCATGGCGCACAACATGGCGACCACGCTGGCGGTGCAGGGCGCGTTCTTCGATGTGGTGACCAACTTCATCAACGACCCGAAAGCCGACCCTGCCGACGCCGCCAAGAAGCTTGGCGCAGCAGTGCAGTCGGCCAAGTAAAGCAGTTAGAAGCTACAAGCTACAAGCTGCAAGGGGCACTGCTTATCTTGCCGCTTGCAGCTTGTCACTTGTAGCTGCCCTTAGTCTTTCTCTTGTACTGGATCTTCCCATGAGTTCTGTTGCTGTGTTCAGCAAGGCCTCGCCGTTCGATGCATTGCAGCGCTGGCTACCGAAACTGGTGCTGGCGCCGAGCATGTTCATCGTTCTGGTGGGCTTCTACGGTTATATCTTGTGGACGTTTGTCCTGTCGTTCACCACGTCGACCTTCCTGCCGAACTACAAATGGGCTGGCCTGGCGCAATACGCGCGGCTATGGGACAACGACCGCTGGTGGGTGGCGAGCAAGAATCTGGCGCTCTTTGGCGGCATGTTCATCGGCATCACCCTGGTGATCGGCGTGCTGCTGGCGGTGTTTCTTGACCAGCGCATTCGTCGTGAAGGTTTCATCCGCACCATTTACCTGTACCCGATGGCGCTCTCGATGATCGTCACCGGTACGGCCTGGAAGTGGTTGCTCAACCCGGGCATGGGCCTGGACAAATTGTTGCGTGACTGGGGCTGGGAAGGCTTTCGCCTGGACTGGCTGATCGACCCGGACCGTGTGGTGTATTGCCTGGTGATCGCCGCGGTGTGGCAGGCCTCGGGCTTCATCATGGCGATGTTCCTGGCCGGCCTGCGTGGGGTGGATCAATCGATCATCCGTGCCGCGCAGATCGATGGCGCGAGCATGCCGCGCATCTACTGGAAAGTGGTGCTGCCAAGCCTGCGCCCGGTGTTCTTCAGCGCCGTAATGATCCTGGCGCACATCGCGATCAAGAGCTTTGACCTGGTGGCGGCGATGACGGCCGGCGGCCCGGGTTATTCCTCTGACCTGCCTGCGATGTTCATGTATTCCTTCACCTTCAGTCGCGGCCAGATGGGCATGGGCTCGGCCAGTGCGATTCTGATGCTCGGTGCGATTCTCGCAATCGTCGTGCCTTACCTGTACTCCGAGCTGAGGACCAAGCGCCATGACTAGTCTCGCTGCAAAACCATCCATCAGCCTGAGTCGCATCGCGATCTATGCGGTACTGATCCTCGCCGTATTGCTTTACCTGGTGCCGTTGGTGGTCATGCTATTGACCAGCTTCAAGACACCGGAAGACATCAGCACCGGCAACCTGCTGAGCTGGCCGACCGTGGTCACCGGCATCGGTTGGGTCAAGGCCTGGGCCACGGTTGATGGGTACTTCTGGAACTCGATCAAGATCACCGTCCCGGCGGTGCTGATCTCCACCGCGATCGGTGCATTGAACGGCTACGTGTTGTCGATGTGGCGCTTTCGCGGTTCGCAGTTGTTCTTCGGCCTGTTGCTGTTCGGGTGCTTCCTGCCGTTCCAGACCGTCCTGCTGCCAGCCTCGTTCACCCTCGGCAAGATGGGCCTGGCCAGTACCACCACGGGTCTGGTGTTCATACATGTGGTCTACGGCCTGGCGTTCACCACGCTGTTCTTCCGCAACTACTACGTGAGCATTCCCGATGCGCTGGTGAAGGCGGCGCGGCTGGACGGTGCGGGTTTCTTCACCATCTTCCGGCGGATCATCCTGCCGATGTCCACGCCGATCATCATGGTCTGCCTGATCTGGCAGTTCACTCAGATCTGGAACGACTTCCTGTTTGGCGTGGTGTTCTCCAGCGGCGATTCGCAGCCCATCACGGTGGCGCTGAACAACTTGGTCAACACCAGCACCGGGGCCAAGGAATACAACGTTGATATGGCGGCGGCGATGATCGCCGGGCTGCCGACCCTGCTGGTCTATGTGGTGGCAGGCAAGTATTTCGTGCGCGGTCTGACGGCCGGCGCAGTCAAGGGGTAATCATGGCAACGCTCGAACTTCGCAACGTAAACAAGACCTATGGTGCCGGCCTGCCGGACACCCTGAAGAACATCGAGTTGTCGATCAAGGACGGTGAGTTCCTGATCCTTGTCGGTCCTTCGGGCTGCGGAAAATCGACGCTGATGAACTGCATCGCCGGCCTTGAAACCATTACCGGCGGCGCGATCATGATCGGTGACCAGGACGTCAGCGGCATGAGCCCGAAGGATCGCGACATCGCCATGGTGTTCCAGTCCTACGCGCTGTACCCCACCATGAGCGTGCGCGAGAACATCGAGTTCGGCCTGAAGATTCGCAAGATGGGCCAGTCGGCCATCGACGAAGAAGTCACCCGCGTGGCCAAGCTGTTGCAGATCGAACATTTGCTCAACCGCAAGCCCGGCCAGCTTTCCGGTGGTCAGCAACAGCGCGTGGCCATGGGCCGGGCGCTGGCGCGGCGGCCGAAGATCTACCTGTTCGACGAACCGCTGTCCAACCTCGACGCCAAGCTGCGGGTCGAGATGCGCACCGAAATGAAACTGATGCACCAGCGTCTGAAGACCACCACGGTGTACGTCACCCACGACCAGATCGAAGCCATGACCCTGGGCGACAAAGTGGCAGTGATGAAGGACGGCATCATCCAGCAGTTCGGCACGCCGAAAGACATCTACACCAACCCGGCCAACCTGTTCGTGGCGAGTTTCATCGGTTCGCCACCGATGAACTTCATCCCTTTGCGCCTGCAACGCAAGGACGGCCGCCTGCTGGCACTGCTCGACAGTGGCCAGGCCCGTTGCGAGCTGCCGATGGGCATGCAGGACGCAGGCCTGGAAGACCGCGAAGTGATCCTCGGCCTGCGCCCGGAACAGATCATGCTGGCGGGCAACGAGCCCAATGGTTTGCCAACCATTCGCGCCGAAGTCCAGGTCACCGAACCTACCGGGCCGGACACCCTGGTGTTCGTCAACCTTAACGAGACCAAGGTTTGCTGCCGCCTGGCACCGGACATGGCGCCGCAGGTAGGGGAGACCCTCACGCTGCAATTCGATCCATCAAAAGTTCTGCTGTTCGACGCCAAGTCCGGCGAACGCCTGGGCGTTGCCGGCCAGCCGCAAGCCGACGCCCGGAGCGCCAACGTGGCGCAGTTCAAAGGCCGATGAAGAACAAATGGGGGAGGGGGCTTGTGGGAGCAAAGCTTGCTCGCGATGAACGATAGCGCGGTCATTCGAAAGACCGAGGCGCTTTCATCGCGAGCAAGCTCAGCTCCCACACAAGCTCTTTCCCGCCGGAAGGAGTATGCGGCGAGTGGGGGACCATCCGGCGCAATCGTTGTAAACCGCGTTAGATAAAAACAGTTAATAACAATAAAGACGAGGAAGTAGGGATGAAGAAGAACAACACCAACGCCCGGCGCATCTGCCAACTTTCGGCGCTTGCGGCGGCGATGACTTTGGCTGGCGGCGTGCACGCGGCTGACGCTTTCAGCGCCGACTCGCAGTGGATGACGGGCGACTGGGGTGGCGAGCGGACCAGGCTGATCGAGCAAGGTATCGACATCAAGGCTGACTTCGTCGGTGAGATGGGGGCCAACCTCGACGGCGGTTACAACGATGACAAGACTGCGCGTTGGTCCCAGCAGTTTGGCTTGGGCGTAGCCCTCGACCTGGAAAAACTGGCAGGTTGGGGTGACACCACGGCCAAGATTCAATTCACTCGCCGTGACGGTCGCAACATCTCCAACGACCGTATCGGTGATCCACGTGCCGGCACCCTCAGCTCTTCCCAGGAAGTCTGGGGCCGTGGGCAAACCACCCGTCTGACGCAGTTGTGGATCAAACAGCAGTATTTCGACAACAAGCTGGATGTCAAAGCCGGTTATTACGGGGTCGGCGAAGACTTCAACACGTTCCCGTGCGAGTTCCAGAACCTGGCGTTCTGCGGTTCGCAAGCGGGTAACTGGGCAACCGGCATCTGGTACAACTGGCCGATCATGCAGGCGGCGATTCGCGTCAAGTACAACCTCACGCCCGAGCTCTATGCGCAGATTGGTGCCTACAACCAGAACCCTTCGCAGCTGGAAAACGGAAACCGCTACAAGCTCAGCGGCAGTGGCACCAAGGGCACGCTCATTCCGATCGAGTTGGTCTGGTCGCCCAAGCTCAATAGCCTGCCAGGCGAATACCGTATCGGTTACTACAAAAGTACGGCCAAGGCTGATGACGTCCGCGAAGATGACAATGGCCAGGATGCCGCGACAACCGGTAACGCCTACCGTAGTCACAGCAGCAAGGATGGCTACTGGTTCGTGGCGCAGCAACAGCTCACCACCCACAACGGTGACGCCTCGCGCGGTCTGAACATTGCGGCCAACGCCACCTTCCATGACAAGGAAACCAACGTCGTCGACAACTACCAGTCGCTGATGTTCGTGTACAAGGGACCGTTCAATGCGCGTCCTAAGGATGACGTCGGGATCGGTTTCTCCCGTATCCATGTCAACGAAGATGTGAAGAAAAACGCCGAGCTGGTCAACGCAGCCAATGGTGTCAGCGACTACGACGATCCGTTGTTCTCGCCGTTGCGTGGCACCGAATACAACTACGAGATCAACTATGGTTTCCACGTGACCAACTGGCTGACCGTACGCCCTAACCTGCAATACATCACTCATCCGGGTGGTGTGAATGAAGTCGACGATGCGCTGGTCGCCGGTCTGAAAATTCAGTCGGTGTTCTAACGCTGTTGCGATAAGCTTCTCTCAATGTGCGCATATTGCGGATGGCCAAGGCTGTCCGCTTTTTTTTGCGGAGTGTGTTTGGTTGGACGCTGGACTTGTGGCGAGGGAGCTTGCTCCCGCTGGGTTGCGAAGCGACCCCAAAGCCATTCACTGCGGTGCCTCAGCTAGACCGCATTTGCCTTGTTTACGACTGCTTCGCAGCCGAGCGGGAGCAAGCTCCCTCGCCACAAAAAATGCGTTGCAAACAGATGAGCAACTCAATGATTTCCAGGACCGCAGCTCATGCATGAGCATCCGCTACAACGCTTTTTCAGATCTTTGCGCGAGCGCCCGGTGTTTGCGTGGGAGCGCTATCAGCAACGCGATGTGCTGGTGATCGATCATCCGCTGTGTCAGGCGGTGTTCAGTCGCCAGGGCGCGCAGCTATTGCACTTCCAGCCGCGGGGTCAGAAGCCCTGGTTGTGGTGTGCGGCCAAGTGGCCACAGGTCGGGGCGATACGCGGTGGGGTGCCGGTGTGCTGGCCGTGGTATGGCCGTCATCCGAGTGAAAACGCCTGGCCGTCCCATGGCTGGGCACGGTTGATCGACTGGAAACTGCTCGACAGCCGCAGCGATGCAGACGGTGTGCACCTGCACTGGCAGCTCCAGTTGTGCGACTGGCAGGTCGATCTGTACGCCGATCTGGGCGAGCGCATGGAATTACGCTTGAGCACCGAGCATCAAGACAGTCTGCCGTGCCAATTGAGCCAGGCTCTGCACGCCTATTGGCGTATTGGTGACGTCGGAGAGATAGCGCTGTCTGGGCTCGAGGGCGCGCAGGGTTACGATCAACTGAACCGTGCGGTTTGCCAGCAGGAAGGTGATTTGCGGGTTGAGGGCGGTTGTCAGCGGGTCTTTCAGCATGAAGGTGAATTGCAGCTCAAGGACCACGCCTGGCAGCGTGAGCTGTGCATCGACACCGGTGCCAGCGCCGATACCGTGGTATGGCATCCCGGGGCCCGGCCTTTGTTGGGGGTGAGCTGGGATGAAGTCAGCGAATTCGTCTGCGTCGAAGCGGCCAGCGGCGGCACCGACAGCTTGTGCCTGGCCCCGGGGGAGCGGGCGCATTTGAGTTTGCAGGCGCGGGTGGGGGCATAATCAAGGGTTGGGGTGTAGCAGTTGGCCCCATCGCGAGCAGGCTCGCTCCCACAGTAGATCTTCATTGGGCGCAGATCCATTGTGGGAGCGAGCCTGCTCGCGATGACGGCCTGTCAGGCGATCAAACACCCAAGTCAGGTCAGTTGAACTCATCCCCCACCGGATACCGGCTGGCATTGAGGCTTTCCTTGATCTTGCGCAAATGCGGCTGGAAGTCCACGCCGCGGCGCAAGGTCATGCCGGTGGCGAGCACGTCCAGCACGGTGAGCTGGATGATCCGCGAGGTCATCGGCATATAGATGTCGGTGTCTTCGGGCAGCGGGATGTTCAGACTCAGGGTGCTGGCCTTGGCCAGGGGCGAACCTTCAGCAGTCAGCCCCAGTACCGACGCGCCGTTCTCCCGGGCGATACGCGCCACTTCCACCAGCTCGCGGGTGCGTCCGGTGTAGGAAATGATCACGAACAGCTCCCCTGTATGGGCCACTGACGCGATCATGCGCTGCATCAGCACATCAGCGTGGGCGGTCACCGCCAGGTTGAAGCGGAAAAACTTGTGCTGCGCATCCAGTGCCACCGGTGCCGAAGCACCGAGGCCGAAGAAGTGGATCTGCCTGGCCTGGATCAGAAGATCCACGGCGCGACTGATCAAATTGGGATCAAGGGCCTGGCAGGCGCTGTCCAATGAGGCAATGGCACTGCCAAAGATTTTCCGGGTGTAGGCTTCCGGGTTGTCGTCGGCCTCCACCGCCCGACTGACATAAGCGGCGCCGCTGGCCAGGCTTTGGGCCAGTTGCAGCTTGAGTTCCGGGTAGCCGCTGACGCCGAATGAGCGGCAGAAGCGGTTGACGGTGGGTTCGCTGACCGAAGCGGCCTGGGCGAGGGCAGCAATGCTGAAGCGGGTGGCCTGCTGTGGGTTGAGCAGGATCACTTCGGCCACTTTGCGTTCTGCCTTGTTCAGGTCTTCAAGGCGACTCTGGATCTGTTCCAGTAAATTTCGCACGCGGTCCATACAAGATTCCTAGAAAGACGGGTCTTTGATACGACCCTTTGCGGTGGCCTATCCTACTGATGGCTCCGGTGTACCACCACTCGGAATCGGTATTTTCGGAAAATGTTGTGGTTATTACTACATTTTTCCTTGAGTGATGCCTTGAAAAAAGGTATTTGTAGCTTAACTTGATAAAAGAACAAACATCATGCATTCGATTACGGTTGAACCGTGCACCTTCGCCTTGTTCGGCGCGTTGGGCGACCTGGCCTTGCGCAAGCTGTTTCCTGCCCTTTACCAGCTTGATGGCGCGGACCTGCTGCACGAGGACACGCGGATCATTGCTCTGGCCCGGGAACCCGGTAGCGAGCAGCAGCACCTGGCGTTCATCGCCGCTGAGTTGCGCCGCTATGTGGGCGACAAGGACCTGAACGAAACCGTGGTCGAACGCTTCCTGGGGCGACTGACTTATCTGCACGTGGATTTCCTCAAGGCCGAGGACTATGTCGCCCTGGCCGAACAGGCAGGTTCGGCCCAGCAAGTCATTGCCTATTTTGCCACCCCTGCGGCGGTGTACGGAGCAATCTGCGAGAACCTGGCCAAGGTCGGCTTGTGTGAAAACACCCGTGTCGTGCTGGAGAAACCCATCGGCTCGGACCTGGAATCGTCGCGCAAGGTCAATGACGCGGTGGCGCAGTTTTTCCCGGAAAACCGCACCTATCGCATCGACCACTACCTGGGCAAAGAGACGGTACAGAACCTGATCGCGCTGCGGTTCGCCAACAGCCTGTTCGAAACCCAGTGGAACCAGAATTACATTTCCCATGTGGAAATCACCGTCGCCGAGAAGGTCGGCATCGAAGGCCGCTGGGGCTATTTCGACAAGGCCGGCCAACTGCGCGACATGATCCAGAACCACCTGTTGCAGTTGCTCTGCCTGATTGCCATGGACCCGCCGGCCGACCTGTCCGCCGACAGCATTCGCGACGAGAAAGTCAAAGTGCTCAAGGCCCTGGCGCCCATCAGCCCGGAAGGCCTGACCACCCAGGTGGTGCGCGGCCAGTACATCGCCGGCCACAGCGAAGGCAAGTCGGTGCCGGGTTATCTGGAAGAGCCCAACTCCAACACCCAGAGCGATACCGAAACCTTCGTGGCCCTGCGCGCCGACATTCGCAACTGGCGCTGGGCCGGGGTTCCGTTTTACCTGCGCACCGGCAAGCGGATGCCGCAGAAACTGTCGCAGATCGTTATTCACTTCAAGGAACCGTCCCACTACATCTTCGCCCCCGAGCAGCGCTTGCAGATCAGCAACAAACTGATCATCCGCCTGCAACCGGACGAAGGCATTTCCTTGCGGGTGATGACCAAGGAGCAAGGCCTGGACAAGGGCATGCAATTGCGCAGCGGTCCGTTGCAACTCAACTTTTCCGACACCTACCGTAGCGCGCGGATTCCCGATGCCTACGAGCGGTTGTTGCTGGAAGTCATGAACGGCAATCAGAACCTGTTTGTCCGTAAAGATGAAATTGAAGCCGCGTGGACGTGGTGTGACCAGTTGATTGCCGGGTGGAAGAAATCCGGCGATGCGCCCAAGCCGTATGCGGCCGGGTCCTGGGGGCCGATGAGCTCCATTGCACTGATCACGCGGGATGGGAGGTCATGGTATGGCGATATCTGAAGTGAAACTGCCGCAGGGCGTCACCGCCCACGCCTTCAAAACCCCGGTGCTGCTGGCCGAGGGCTTGGCGTTGAAAGTGGCCGAGCAATTACGCGCGGCAATCGAGGCGCGCGGCACGGCGACCCTGGTGGTCTCCGGCGGTCGCAGCCCGGTGGCGTTTTTCCAGAGCCTGGCCAAACAGGCGTTGGACTGGTCGAACGTGGTGGTGAGCCTGGCTGACGAGCGCTGGGTGCCGGTTGAGCACGCTGACAGCAACGCCGGTCTGCTCAAGCGTTATCTGCTGCAAGGTGCGGCGGCCAAGGCCCAGTTCCTGAGCCTGTACAGCGCCAGCGCTGACCTGGAAGCCGCAGCCGAGCAGGCCGATCGTTTGCTGGCCGAGTTGCCGCCCATTGACGTACTGGTATTGGGCATGGGCGATGACGGGCACACCGCCTCGCTGTTCCCCAACAGCCCGAACCTGGCCCAGGCCTTGGATGCCAATGGCGCTCGCCGCTGCTGGCCGATGCTGGCGCCCACCGTGCCGCACCAGCGCCTGACCATGAGTCGCGCCTTGCTGGCATCGGCGAAACACAAAGTGCTGTCGATTTCCGGTCAGTCGAAATTGACCACCCTGAACGCTGCGGTGGCCGGTGACAACGTCGCCGAAATGCCGGTTCGCGCGTTTTTGCAACCAACGTTAGAGATTTACTGGTGCCCATGAACCAAGGATCAGCCGCTATGACAAACCCATCCCCGACCGTTTCCATGGCGGACAAAATTACCCTGATCGACAGCCTCTGTGCCAAGGCGCGGATCCTGCCGGTGATCACCATTGCCCGTGAGCAGGACATCCTGCCGCTGGCCGATGCCCTGGCCGCCGGTGGCCTGACGGCGCTGGAAGTGACCTTGCGTTCCCAGTACGGCCTCAAGGCCATCCAGGTGCTGCGTGAGCAACGTCCGGAACTGGTGACCGGTGCCGGTACGGTGTTGGACCGCCATATGCTGGCCGCTGCCGAGGCTGCCGGTTCGCAGTTCATCGTCACCCCTGGCATCACCCGTGATCTGCTGGAAGCCAGCGTCGACAGCCCGATCCCGTTGCTGCCGGGCATCAGCAACGCTTCCGGCATCATGGAAGGCTATGGCCTGGGCTATCGCCGCTTCAAACTGTTCCCGGCGGAAGTCAGCGGCGGTGTCGCGGCCATCAAGGCCCTGGGCGGCCCGTTCGGCGAAGTGAAGTTCTGCCCGACCGGCGGCGTAAGCCCGGCCAATATCAAGAGCTACATGGCGTTGAAAAACGTGATGTGCGTGGGCGGTAGCTGGATGCTTGATCCTGAGTGGATCAAGAACGGCGACTGGGCCCGCATCCAGGAGTGCACCGCCGAGGCGCTGGCGCTGCTGGACTGATTGTCTTACCGAACCTTCGTTGGGTGTTCTACGGTTTTACGGTGCGCTTGGTCGGCGCACCGTTTTTTTTGCCTGGGTTTTTATTGCACAGCAAAAATTTTCTGTGGCGAGGGAGCTTGCTCCCGCTGGGCTGCGAAGCAGTCCTGAAGTCTGTCACCGCGGTCCGCCAGGTCAGTCTCATTGTGCCTTTTTGGGGCTGCTGTGCAGCCCAGCGGGAGCAAGCTCCCTCGCCACAAGGGATCTAGGTACGGCTCAGTTCAAGCAGTGCTTTGGTCAACCGCTCGATATCATTCGCCAAGGTGATCAACCCTGGGGTAATGCGAATGCACGGCCCAACGCTGGTGTGGCGCACCACGGTGAAGATCCCGTAGTCATTGAGCAATCGATCAGCCATCGCCTGTTGATCGGGCTGGGCGGTGAAGCGCATCGACGTGATGCCGCAGTACAGGCGCGGATCGTCCGGGGTCATGATTTCGATACCCGGTACATCACGCACGGCGTTCACCCACAGGTCGCGCAGATAACAGAGGCGCGCGCCTTTGGCCGAAGCTCCGCCCAGGGCCCGGTGTTCTTCGAAGACCAGGGGCAGGGTGAGCAAGGCAGGGATATTGGGTGTGCTGTGGGGCGTTCGCGAGCGCACGTCAGTGGCAGGATAATGATCTTCGTCCATGTCCGGGTCGATGTCGGCCAGCCGTTGCGGTGCTATGTACAAAAAGCCCGAGGCCAATGGCCCGCCGATCCACTTCTGCAGGTTGAAGCCGGCGAATTCGATACCCAGCTTCTTCAGATCGAAATCGATCTGGCCCAGGGCGTGGGCACCGTCGAGAATGATATCGACGCCAAACTCACGAGCAGTCTCGGCGATGGCCTGGACCGGCATCACCAGCCCTGTGAGGTGGTTGACGTGGGTCAGCGCCATCAGCTTGAGGCGCGGATAGCGAATGAACGCTTGGCGATAAGTGCCCACCAGGCTTTCGAAACTGGCGGGGTGCGGGTGGACGAGTTCAATCACTTGCACACCACGCTGCCGGGCCAGCCAGCGCATCGCGCTTTTGACCGAAGCGTATTCCAGATCACAGATCAGCACCTGATCGCCAGGCTTGAGGCCGTTGTAGTTGCGAATCAGCGTTTGCAGGGCGTCTCCGGCACTGTTGGCCAGCGCTACGCTAGTGGGGGATGCGTGGATCAGTTGCGCCACTTGCTGGCGAATCGCTTCGCCATGGTCCTGGTCGAAATGCTGGCGCACGTACACTGAGCTGCCTCGATTGACGAACTCGATGTTGCGTTGGTACTCCTCGACCACCGTCCGGGACATGCGGCCGAAGTAGCCGTTTTCCAGATTGAGCGGCCCATCGGGGTCGACATCGTAGCGACCCACGAAAGTCTTCCAGAAAGCTTCATCGTGGGCGCGCAGGGTGTTCTCGGGCATGGCGGGGCTCAATCAATGTTGGGGCTTGGGTTTGCCGTGTTTGGCACGCAGGGGGTCAAGCAGATCCGACAGACCGTTGTGGTCGATCTCCTGCATCAGCGCCAGCAAACCGCCGAGTTCCCCGTGCGGAAAACCCTCGCGAGCGAACCAGTTCAGGTATTGCCCGGGCAGGTCGGCCAGGATTCGGCCCTTGTATTTGCCGAAGGGCATCTGGCGTGTCACCAGCAGTTCGAGCTTTTCCGGGTTCATGGTATTGGGTCTTGATTCAGTCAACCCGGAAAATACAGGCATTCTGCATGCAGGCCAAATGACAGATCATGCAAAGAACACGGATACAGTGATCGAGTGATTGTATAACTAATTGATTTTTAATTATTTTATTTGAGATGGCGACTGGCACGGCCAATGCAATACTCCTTGTAGGTTTTTTATTCACCGAGCAAAGGAATTGAAAAATGACCGACATCAATAAAGAATCCATCTCCGTCCTGAACGACCTGATCGAGACCAGTAAAGATGGTCAGGAAGGTTTCAAGACTTGCGCTGAAGACATCAAGCATCCAGAACTCAAGGATTTGTTCGTCCAGCGCGCCGCAGACTGCGCAGCTGCCGCGGCTGAGCTGCAAGCTGCCGTACGTTCGCTGGGTGGCGACCCGGAAACTTCCACCAGCGTTGCCGGTGATATGCATCGCCGTTGGGTGGACGTGAAATCCATGTTCACTGGCAAGGACGAAGAAGCGGTGCTCAACGAAGCTGAGCGCGGTGAAGACCATGCTCTCAAGGCTTACAAGGAAGCCATGGAGAAGATCAGCAAGCACAACCTGGTAGGCATTCGCGACCTGGTTGAGCGTCAGTACCATGGCGTGCAACGTAACCATGACCAGGTAAAATTCCTGCGTAATCAGGCGCGCGCCAGCTAAACACACGCGCTGTACAAAAAACGCCAGCCTGTCTGGCGTTTTTTTATGCCCATCATGTAACTGTGGCTCTGGACTCAAATAGATAGCCAGCTAATAATTGCACCCTCCATCACCCTTTATTGCATCTATCGTTACTGCGTCCCCAGAAGAGTTTTTCGCGTGCCCATTACTTTCCAGGCCCTGTTCGCTCCCGACCGCCTCGCTGTGCAATTCGCCATCAAGACCGTGCTCGGTGGCGGCCTGGCGCTTTGGCTGGCTTTGCGCTGGGGGCTGGAGCAGCCTTCATGGGCGTTGATGACCGCGATCATCGTGGCGCAACCGCTGTCCGGGATGGTGGTGCAGAAAGGCTTGGCGCGGCTGCTCGGAACGTTGGTGGGCACCGTCATGTCCGTGGTGTTCATGGGGCTGTTCGGCCAGGCGCCCTGGTTGTTCCTGCTGGCGCTGGCCTTGTGGCTGGGCTTGTGCACGGCTTGTTCCACACTGCTGCGCAGCGCCTGGTCCTATTCCTTCGTGCTGGCCGGGTACACGGTGGCAATCATCGCCTTGCCGGCAATCTCCCATCCGTTGGGGGTGTTCGATCAGGCCGTGGCGCGCTGTACGGAGATCAGCCTGGGCATTGTCTGCGCCACGGCGGCCAGCGCGTTGCTCTGGCCGTTGCGGGTCGAGCGGCAATTGGCCGATCAGGCCCGTGCCGCCTGGCAAAGCGGCATGCAGGCGGCTCGAGCCACCCTGACGGGCGATGCCCAGGCTCGTAAAGGGCTGCTGGAAATCCTCGGCAAGATCGTCGCCGTGGACGCCCAGCGCGAACACGCCTGGTTCGAAGGCAGCCAGGGTCGCCAGCGGGCCCGGGCCATCAGCGCTCTGAGCCAGAAACTGTTGATGCTGCTGCGCATCTCCCGCTCGGTGCGGCGGCAATGGAAACAACTCGACCCCGAGGAAGCCGAGGCCCTCAAGCCGTGGATGAGCGAGGTGCAACAAGCCCTTGACGCCGACAGCGCGACCCTGCAAGCCCTGCGGCCTCGGGTACTGGATGCATCCCACGATCCACTGATCAGCCCGGCGCAAAGTTATTGCCTGGCGCGCTTCGCCTTGTTGCTCGATACCGCCCTGGCTGCCTGCGCAGCCTTGAAGGCGGTGCAAGAGGGCAGGGAGGCGGTGGATCCGCCGAGGACCCTGGCTCCCCATCGTGACCTGCCCCTGGCCATGGTGTTCGGTGCGCGTAGCGCCCTGGCGTTTCTGGCGGTCGCCTGTTTCTGGCTGGCGACTGCCTGGCCGGCCGCCTCAGGCGCGCTGGTGCTTACTTGCGTGGTGTGCAGTCTGTTCGCCAGTCGTGAAAACGGCGCGCAGATCGGCATGAGCTTTCTTAGGGGAATTGTGTTGGCGGTGCCGACGGCGTTTGTGATCGGTGAGATTTTGCTGCCGCAGTGGAGCAGTTTCGCGATGCTGTGCATGGCCATGGGCGTGCCGCTGTTCCTGGGGGCGCTGGGCATGGCCAAACCGCAGATTTTCGCCACGGCCACCTCGTTTTGCCTGCATTTCGTGGTGCTGATATCGCCGCTCAACGCCATGAAATATGACGTGGCGGCGTTCTTCAACAATGCTCAGGCGATGATGATCGGTGTTGGCGCGGCGGTGCTGGCATTCAATCTGCTGATCCTGCGCGACCCAGCCTGGCATAGCCGTCGCCTGCTGGCCGCCACGCTTGACGATCTGGTGCGCCTGACGCGCCGTAACCTGCGGGGCGCCGAGAGCTGGTTCGGCGGACGCATGGCCGATCGGCTGTTACAACTGGCGCGGCATTACCCCGAACTGTCGGTGCCGGCGCGTAGCCGTTGGGATGACGGATTGCTTGGCCTGGACATCGGCGATGAATTGCTGCATCTGCGCTTGAGTCTGGCTGTCGCCCAAATGCCCGACACCCGAGCCCAGCGTCGTTACTTCGAAGCGCTGGAGCAAGCGCTTGAGCGCGGTCCGGCCGTTGATCAGGCCGAAGCACTGGGCCCGGCGAGCGACGAGTTCCTGAACGTGTTGTCGACGCAACCGCCCGGCGATGCGCTGAAACTGGCCCAGGGTGCGGTGGTGCAATTGCAGAACAGCTGGCGCGCCTGGTGCCGTCAGCATGAACCTGAACAACGGGAGCACAGCCATGGGCTTGCGTGAGTGGTCGATAGGCGGGGTATTGCTCAGCCCGTTCTTGATTTATGTGGTGCTGGCCTTGCTGGTGACCGGTGGGCTACGCCTGTTGCTCAGCCTCGTGCCGGCCGGGCGCTGGATCTGGCATGAAGCCCTGTTCGACTGCGCCCTGTATGTCTGTGTCCTGACTGTTATTACCGTGGTCCTCGGACCGCTATAAGGAGTTGAACATGCGTACCTCCGTACGTGTTGCCGTCACGCTGAGCGTGGTGGCCGTGGCGATCTTCGCCGGGTTTCATCTGTGGCAGTACTACATGCTCACGCCCTGGACCCGGGATGCGCGGATTCGCGCCGACGTGGTGGTGATCGCGCCCGACGTGTCGGGTTGGGTGCGCGAGCTCAAGGCGGTGGATAACCAGCAGGTCAAGGCTGGCGATGTATTGCTGAGCATCGATCGCGAACGTTTCGAGGCCGCGCTGGAGAAAGCCCGGGCGGTGGTCCAGACCCGGCAGCAGCAATTGAGCCTGCGCGAACACGAAGCCAGTCGACGCGCCGCCCTGGGGCCCCAGGCTATCAGCGCCGAGTTGCGGGAAAACGCCCAGATCAACGCCGGCATCGCCCGAGGCGAACTGCGCGAGGCCCAGGCCGAGGCCAAGGTCGCCGAACTCAACCTGGCCCGCAGCCAGGTGCTGGCCCCACGGGGTGGCCACATCACCAACCTGCGCCTGGCCGAGGGCAACTACGTGAATGCCGGGCAACCGGTCATGGCGCTGATCGACGATTCAACGTTCTATGTGCAGGCCTATTTCGAAGAAACCAAACTGCCCAGGATCCGCGTGGGCGATCCGGTCAACGTCTGGTTGATGAGCGCCGGTCATGCCCTGCAAGGCCACGTCGAAAGCATCAGCCGCGGCATCACTGACCGCAACACCAATCCCGATGCGCAGTTGCTGGCGGAGGTCGAACCGACTTTCAATTGGGTGCGCCTGGCCCAGCGGATTCCGGTGCGGATCAAGCTGGACAAGGTACCGGAAGGGGTGAACCTGAGCGCGGGGATGACGGCGAGCGTGCAGGTGCGGGAGAACCATCAATAACTTGCCGCACCACCGTCATTGTGGCGAGGACCTGTGTGGGAGCAAAGCTTGCTCGCGATGCAGGCGCCTCGGCTCCCTGAGAGTCCGAGTCATGTTCATCGCGAGCAAGCTTTGCTCCCACACTGCGGCTCGCCACAGAGTGTTGCGTCGCTACAGGTGATTGTTTCAGCCGACGGTGATCGCCGGCAGCGTCGGCAAAGTCACGGTCTGCTGCTTGCGTGGCGCGAGGATTTCAGCTTCGCCGTCCACCACCAGCTCATCGCGCTGATTAAACACGCGAGTGGCAATGCGTACGCGAAATTTCGGCAGTTTCTCAAGGATTTCCAGGCGTACGGTCAGGGTGTCGCCAATCTTCACCGGTTTCTGGAAGCTCATCTGCTGGCCGATATAAATGGTGCCCGGCCCAGGCAGCTCGCAGGCCACCGCCGCGCTGATCAGCGCACCGCTGAACATGCCATGGGCGATGCGCTCCTTGAACATGCTCGCCGCAGCGAATTCGGCGTCCAGGTGCACTGGGTTGTGATCGCCCGACATCGCGGCGAACAGCTGGATGTCGCGCTCTTCGACGGTCTTGCTGTAGCTGGCGGTCTGGCCGACTTCGAGGGCTTCGTAGGGGATGTTGGTAACCTGGGTCATCTATCAAATCCTGTGACGAGTAAAGGAAAACGCTGCAAACCTATTCGCTGCGTGGCGGTCGCTTGTGACTCAGGGCCTGGGCAATCCAGGCCAGCACGTCGGCCGTCACTTCATCGCGGTTGGTTTCGTTGAACAGTTCGTGCCGGGCTTGCGGGTAAATCGTCAATTGCAAGTGCTGGCTACCGGCGCCGCGCAGGGCGTCAGCCAGATCCTTCAGACGCCTGCCTTCACTCACCGGATCACATTCACCGCCGATCACCAGCAGGGGCAGGCCCGGATCGATCTGGGCGAGATTGGACGCTTTGCTGATTTGCTGCAACCCGCCGAGCAGGTCGACCCACAACTGATTGGTGCAACGAAAGCCGCACAGCGGGTCGTGAAGGTACTTGTCGACTTCGGCCGGGTCGCGGCTGAGCCAGTCGAAGGGCGTGCGTGTCGGTTTGAATTTCTTGTTGAAACTGCCGAAGGACAGCCACTCGATCAGGGCGCTGCGGCCCTTGGGGCCCTGGCGCTTGCGCTCGAAGCAAGCGATCAGGCGCGCGGCGCGATAGAGCGCCACGGGCTGGAAATTCGAGCCGCTGAGAATTGCCCCGTGCAGACTGGCGCTGTGATGCAGCAGGTAACCCTGGGCGATGTAGCTGCCCATGCTGTGGCCCAGCAACACGATGGGGACATCGGGATGTTGTTGGCCGATGTGTTGATTGAGGCTGGCCAGGTCGCCGATCACCTTGGCCCAGCCGTCTTCGTCTGCATAATGGCCGAGCGTCGCCGCTTCGCCGGTTTTGCCATGACCGCGCAGGTCCGGCGCGTAGACGCCGTAGCCTTCATCGCACAGCGCCTGGGCCAGACGCGCGTAGCGGCCGCTGTGTTCGGCCATGCCATGGGCCAGCATGATCACCGCTTCAGGCGCGGTTTCAGGCAGCCATTGATTGACGAACAGGCGGCTGTGGTCGGTGGCGCTGAGCATGAACGTTTGGTGGATCATGGTCATTCCTTTACTCACGGGCATACACAAGGGCAAACACAGCGTCGCTGCATTGTATAGCGCATCCGTTGCGTCTCGCCTGATCAGGCTACGTCGAGGCAGGAAGATTCACACAATCTATGACGCAGGTCGCCATATTTGCCTGATTGGCCATAGCTGCTAGTGTCCCAAGAGCACCGCCTGTGCAAGAGCCACAGAAGCGGCCCGGACACGTTCAGGTAAAGAGGATAAAAACAATGCAGCCTGATTTCTGGAATGACAAGCGCCCGGCCGGCGTGCCCCTGGACATTGACCTGGGGGCCTACAAATCGGTGATCGAGGTGTTCGAGCGTTCCTGCAAGAAATTCGCCGACCGTCCGGCGTTCAGCAACATGGGGGTCACCCTGACCTACGCCGAACTCGAACGCTACAGCGCCGCCTTCGCCGGTTACCTGCAAGCCCATACCGACCTGGCGCCTGGCGATCGCATCGCGGTGCAGATGCCCAACGTCCTGCAATATCCCATCGCCGTATTCGGAGCCATGCGCGCCGGGCTGATCGTGGTCAACACCAACCCGTTGTATACCCCGCGGGAGATGCGTCACCAGTTCAAGGACTCCGGCGCCCGGGCACTGGTGTACATGAATCTGTTCGGACAGAAAGTCCAGGAAGTACTGCCTGACACCGATCTGCAGTATCTCATTGAGGCGAAGATGGGCGACCTGATGCCAACCGCCAAGGGCTGGCTGGTCAATACGGTGGTGAGCAAGGTCAAAAAGATGGTCCCGGACTATTCGCTGCCCCAGGCCGTTTCCTTCAAGAGCACGTTGCGTCTGGGTCGAGGCCATGGCATCAAACCGTTGAAAGTCAGCCTCGATGACATTGCGGTGCTGCAATACACCGGCGGCACCACCGGACTGGCCAAGGGCGCGATGCTGACTCATGGCAACCTGGTGGCGAACATGCAGCAGGCCCGGGCATGCCTGGGCCAGCTCGGCGATGACGGCCATCCACTGCTGCGTGAAGGCCAGGAGGTCATGATCGCGCCGCTGCCGCTGTACCATATCTATGCGTTCACGGCGAATTGCATGTGCATGATGGTCACCGGCAACCACAACGTGCTGATCACCAATCCGCGGGACATCGGCGGCTTCATTAAGGAACTGAAGAACTGGCGTTTCTCGTTGCTGCTGGGGCTCAACACGCTGTTCGTGGCGTTGATGGATCATCCAGATTTCAAGACCCTGGATTTTTCCCACCTCAAGGTCACCAACTCCGGCGGCACCGCCTTGATCAAGGCCACCGCCGAGCGCTGGCAGCAGATCACCGGTTGCGGCATTACCGAGGGGTATGGCCTGACCGAAACCTCACCGGTGGCGAGTGCCAATCCTTATGGCGGCAAATCCCGGCTGGGCACGGTAGGGATGCCGGTGCCGGGCACGCTGATGAAAGTGATCGACGACGGTGGCGTCGAACAGCCCCTGGGCGAGCGCGGCGAATTGTGCATCAAGGGCCCGCAGATCATGAAAGGCTACTGGAACAAGCCCGAAGCCACCGCCGAGGTGCTGGACAGTGAAGGCTGGTTCAAGTCCGGTGATATCGCGGTGATTGACCCGGACGGTTTCGTGCGCATCGTCGATCGCAAGAAAGACATGATCATCGTCTCGGGTTTCAACGTGTACCCCAACGAAATCGAAGACGTGGTGATGGCCCATCCGAAAGTCGCCAACTGCGCGGTGATCGGCGTGCCGGACGAACGCTCGGGGGAGGCGGTGAAACTGTTCGTGGTGCCCCGCGAGACAGGCGTCAGCCTTGAAGAGCTCAAGGCGTACTGCAAGGAGAACTTCACCGGTTACAAGATACCCAAGCACATCGTGCTGCGAGAGTCGTTGCCGATGACGCCAGTGGGCAAGATATTGCGCCGCGAGTTGCGGGATATCGCCTGAGGCCGGCCATCCTTTGGAATAAACCCTGTGGGAGCGAGCCTGCTCGCGATAGCGGTGTATCAGTGACAGAGATGTCGACTGAGGCGCCGCCATCGCGAGCAGGCTCGCTCCCTCGGTTTTTTATGTATTCGCAGGGATTAACCGGCGCTTAGAATTTTTACTCTAAAAATGACCATTGCACATTCTTGAGTCATGTTTATGACTGTAGGGGCCACTTTTGGCTCTAGGCGACCCTTGGCAAAGCTGCTACTCTCGGCGCGCTTTTGTGACTTCTCGGCGTTGAATTAGGCCAGATTCACCAATAAACACACACCAATAATAATCGCATCAAATGCGGTGAGAATTCGCGTTGCTGAGGAGTGGGCTTCCATGATCGAAGACTTTTGGAAGGATAAGTACCCAGCTGGGATTGCTGCCGACATCAATCCAGACGAGTATCCGAATATTCAGGCGGTGTTGAAGCAGTCCTGCCAACGCTTCGCCGACAAGCCGGCATTCAGCAACCTTGGCAAGACAATCACCTACGGTGAGTTGTACGAATTGTCCGGTGCCTTTGCTGCGTACCTGCAACAGCATACCGATTTGCAGCCAGGCGATCGAATCGCCGTGCAACTGCCCAACGTTCTCCAGTATCCGGTTGCCGTGTTCGGTGCGATTCGTGCCGGCCTGATCGTGGTCAACACCAACCCGCTGTACACCGCGCGGGAAATGGAACACCAGTTCAACGACTCCGGTGCCAAGGCGCTGGTGTGCCTGGCGAACATGGCGCACCTGGCCGAGGCTGTGGTGCCCAAGACGGGCGTCAAGCATGTGATCGTCACCGAAGTCGCCGATCTGCTGCCGCCACTCAAGCGTCTGCTGATCAACAGCGTGATCAAGTACGTCAAGAAGATGGTCCCGGCTTATCACTTGCCCAAGGCCATCAAGTTCAACGATGTGCTGAGCAAGGGCCACGGCCAGCCGGTGACCGAAGCCAACCCGACCAGCGACGACGTGGCCGTGCTGCAGTACACCGGCGGCACCACCGGCGTGGCCAAGGGTGCGATGCTCACCCACCGCAACCTGGTGGCGAACATGTTGCAGTGCAAGGCACTGATGGGTTCCAACCTCAATGAAGGTTGCGAGGTCTTGATCACGCCGCTGCCTCTGTATCACATCTACGCTTTCACCTTCCATTGCATGGCGATGATGCTGATCGGCAACCACAACATCCTGATCAGCAACCCGCGCGACCTCCCGGCGATGGTCAAGGAACTGTCGAAGTGGAAGTTCAGCGGTTTTGTCGGCCTCAACACATTGTTCGTGGCCCTGTGCAACAACGAAGCCTTCCGCAACCTGGACTTCTCGGCATTGAAGGTGACGTTGTCCGGCGGCATGGCGCTGCAATTGGCGGCGGCCGAGCGCTGGAAAGCGGTGACCGGTTGCCCGATCTGCGAAGGTTATGGCATGACCGAAACCAGCCCGGTCGCCACGGTCAACCCGATCCAGAAAATTCACATTGGCACCATCGGCATTCCTGTGCCGTCGACGCTGTGCAAGATTATCAACGACGCGGGCGACGAACTGCCATTGGGCGAAATCGGCGAGTTGTGTGTGAAAGGTCCACAGGTCATGAAGGGCTACTGGCAGCGCCAGGACGCCACCGACGAGATCCTTGACAGCGAAGGCTGGCTCAAGACCGGTGATATCGCGCTGATCCAGCCGGACGGTTACATGCGCATCGTCGATCGCAAGAAAGACATGATCCTGATCTCCGGTTTCAACGTGTATCCCAACGAGCTGGAAGACGTGCTAGTGACCCTGCCGGGCGTGCTGCAATGCGCGGCCATCGGTGTACCGGATGAGAAGTCCGGCGAGGCGATCAAGATTTTCATTGTTGCCCGCCCCGGTGTCACGCTGACCAAGGAACAGGTGATGGAGCATATGCGCGCCAACGTCACGGGTTACAAAGTGCCCAAGACGGTGGAGTTCCGCGATGCGTTGCCGACCACCAACGTGGGCAAGATCCTGCGGCGTGAGTTGCGTGATGAAGAGCTGAAGAAGTTGGGTCTGAAGAAGTAAGCCCGCTGCCAATAAAAAGCCCCGCAAATGCGGGGCTTTTTGTTACGCAGCGATGTCTTGGGGTGGGGTAGCTTTTGTGGCGAGGGAGCTTGCTCCCGCTGGGCTGCGCAGCAGCCCCTCTGATCCAGCTGATCCACTGCAAGGGGCCGCTACGCGTCCAGCGGGAGCAAGCTCCCTCGCCACAGAAGAAATCTGTTACTTGGCGATTGGTTATAACCGAAACTGGGCAAAATCCAGGTTGGTGCCACCTGGCCGCATGTCCTGCAGGTACGAATCCTTGTCGGCGCTCAGTTCCAGGCTCAGGGCCGCCTTGCGCTTGCCCTGGTTACGCACTTCCAGGCCCTCGAGTTTTTCGCGCAGGAACACCGTCGGCACTTTAAGGTGCAGCAATTCATCGGTGGCCGGGGTGTGCAGCAGCAGATGAATCCATTCGTACTGACCGATGGCCAGGCGAGCCACCGGGATATCGAACCAGAAGATGTTGCGGTTGCGGTTCAATTCGCTGAAGTGGCAGTTATTGACGCCCAGTACGGCGCCGCCCAGTTCCTGGTTTCTGCGGGCGATGGCCTGCTTTTTATCGAGTTTCATAACGTTCCTACGAGATTGGAGCTTCAGGCCGCAGCCTGAATACGTGAGGCATTCTCGGGGGTGGATTGGCAAACATAAAGCGCAACCTGCATCTGACGATGAAATGCGCTGCTGAAAAAATGAAACTCCCCGCAAACGGCCTCGGTCAACCCTTATGTAATGATTTTTCGTACAGTTGTTCACAGGAGAGACATCATGGGTAGCACGAGCGATAAAGTGAAGGGCGTTGCCAACGAAGCCGTCGGCAACATCAAGCAAGGCGTCGGCAAGGCCACCGACAATGACCGCATGCGCGCCGAGGGCGTGGTCCAGGAGAAAAAAGGTGAGGCCCAGCAAACCGTGGGCAAGGCCAAGGATGCAGTCAAGAAAGGCGTTGACGAGGCATAATCGCCTGTTGAATAAGCGATTGGAACGGCCATCCGCGGGTGGCCGTTTTCATGTCGGCTCGAACTTGCACCGGGGAAATTGTTCCAAAGTCGCCAACAGGTTACTTTTGTCTTGGATAGCAACCCCCTGAGTCGCCAGGCGACCTTCCTTTTTTGCGGCGAAAGGAGACGCTCATGATGTTCCCGGCCTTGAAAGGCTTGCCCTTGCATCGTGTGATGATGCGCACCGTGACTGAGTTTCTCGACGACGAGATGTCGACCTACGCCTCGGCATTGGCCTACCAGATGCTGTTTTCGCTGTTTCCCTTCATCCTGTTCCTGATCGCACTGATCGGTTTCTTGCACCTGCCGGATTTTTTCTCATGGCTGCGCCTGCAATCGGAACTGGTGTTGCCGCCCCAGGCCCTGGAGCAGGTCAACCCGGTGATCGACCAGCTCCAGCAATCCAAGGGGGGGTTGTTGTCGGTGGGTATCGTCATTGCGTTGTGGACGGCTTCGGCCGGTGTCCGGTTGATGATGAGTGCGATGAACGCCGCCTACGATGTGGTGGAGGGCCGTCCGGTCTGGAAGCGCTTTCCGCTGTCGATTTTCTACACCATTGGCATCGCCGGCATGTTGTTGGCCGCCGCGGCGCTGATGGTGCTCGGGCCGCAGGTGATGGGCTGGATCGCGGCCCAGGTCGGGCTGGAGGAATTCATCGTCACGCTCTGGACCATCGTACGCTGGCCGATAATCGTGTTTTTGCTGATGGTGGCCGTGGCGTTGATCTATTACGTGATGCCCGACGTCAAGCAGGAGTTTCGCTTTATCACGCCGGGGTCGGTGCTGGCGGTGGTGGTGTGGATCATCGCGTCCCTGGGCTTCGCGTTTTACGTCAAGACCTTCGCCAACTACAACGCCATGTATGGCAGTATCGGCGCGATCATTGTGCTGTTGCTGTACTTCTATATTTCTTCGGCGGTGCTGTTACTCGGAGCGGAGATGAATGCGGTGATCGAGCACATGTCCGCCGAGGGCAAGGACCGTGGCGAGAAGGCTCCGGGCGAGCACGAAAAACAGCATGTGTCGGGCCTGGGCCGTGACCATTCCATTCCTCACCCCCACACTGACGAAACCTGACCATGATTCGTGAAATCCTGAAAATGGGCGACGAACGCCTGCTGCGTATTGCCCCGCCGGTGCCGCCGGAAATGTTCGACAGCCCAGAATTGTGGCAACTGATCGACGACATGTTCCAGACCATGGAGAGCGTGGGCGGCGTCGGCCTGGCCGCGCCGCAGATCGGTGTCGACCTGCAACTGGTGATCTTTGGTTTCGAGCACAGCGAGCGTTACCCGGACGCCGAGGCGGTGCCCCAGACCATCCTGATCAACCCGCTGATTACGCCACTCAGCCCGCAGGTGGAAGAAGGCTTCGAAGGTTGTCTGTCGGTGCCGGGCCTGCGCGGTGCGGTTGATCGCTATCAGCATATTCGTTACGAAGGTTTTGATCCCAAAGGCGAAGCCATTGGGCGCGTGGCCTCGGGCTTTCATGCGCGGGTGGTGCAGCATGAGTGCGACCACCTGATCGGGCGGCTGTACCCCTCGCGCATCACCGATTTCAGTAAGTTCGGCTTTACCGAGGTCATGTTTCCGGACCTGGACCCGGCGGCGGACGACTAGCCTACGCAAACCCTCTGTGGGAGCGAGCCTGCTCGCGATAGCGGTGAGTCAGCTATGAAGCTGTTGACTGACACGCCGCTATCGCGAGCAGGCTCGCTCCCACATTGGACTGTGTTGCCACTTCAGGAGAGTGTTTTCGGCTCCAACTCCATTGCGATCATCGGCTTGCTGCGCGCATAACGACTCAGGCGCTCGGCCATCGCATACGGCAGCACGGGGTCGAAGCGGAATCCCTGTCGCTCATAAAAGCCGCGCAAATCAGGATGGCAGAACAACCAGACCGGCCCTCCCACACCTTTCACCGCTTCGTCGATCAAGCGCGCCGCAATCCCCTGCATGCGATACGCCGGGTCGACGAATAACCCCGTCAGCCAATGACCACCCGACACCGTTCGCAAGCACAGGGCTGCGATGATTTCATCCTGTCGCGCCACCCACAGCTGAGCTTCACGCACCGCTTTCATTGAGGACTGGTGGGCGCGATAGAACTTGTTCATCAGCGGCCACAAGGGTTCATCGAGCAGCGTGTAGTGGATCTGGGCCATGGCAAAGTCAGGGTGCGGTGAGGGGAGGGCGATTATAAAAGAACATGTCTGCGGCGATAGGTGTATACCTGACTTCACATCCCGTAGGAGTGGAGTACGTATCATGGCCAAAGGCATGGATTCAAAAAAAGCGGCAAAGAAAAAACCGGCGAAAACCGCCGATGAAAAGCGCGCCGACAAAAAGGCCAAGAAGGTGAATCTGTTCGGTCATTGAGTTGACGCCAGCGGGCAACGAGCCAGGGTCGCATCCCGGCCATCGCCCGCTGAAAACCCCGAAGCCGATCAAAGCGAGGCGAGGAACATGTCCGTAGCCGGCTCCTTGTCAGTGGCTCGGCTCTGCTGGTCCTTCTCGACTTGTGCCATCGCCATCTTGTCCTGCATGCGCTGGGCAATTTCCTGGCCGATCGCCAGTTGCTTCTCGGGCGGCATCGCATCGACCTCTTCCTGCGTTATGCCCATCTCTTGAAGAATGCTGTCGCGCAGACGCTCCTCTGGCGTCTTGCTCATGTATTCCTTGAAGTCCGCCATAGCAGTGCTGTCTGGCACCTTGGCCGCATCGGATGTGGAAGAAGCAACGGTCTGCAACTGAACCCGGGTCTTGGCGAACGCCTCGTCGACCTTGTCGGTGATGGCGGTGCTCGCATTGACCTGCTGCGTGGCTTGCCGGGCGATCGAAGCCTGCACCTGCGTGCTGCCTTGGTTGGCCTGGGCCTGGACGTTATCGCGCAATGCCTGCAGCGCGGCGCTTTGCAGACCGCCGGCGGCTTCTGCGGTGGGATCCTCGCCCGGACGTTTGGGCAGCAAAATCATCTTTTGCTGTTGTGCACTGATCAACATGATGGATACCTGTGGTGATGGCTGAGCCATGTGCCGGAGCAATTCCCATGCCGCCAACGCGAGCCCCGGATCCAAAGGGCTGTGCAGCCATGGACAGCGATCATGGCGGCTAATCCTTGCCGCTGGACGGCATGGATCGACCGCACGTAACCGTCGGGCTCAGGTGCTTTCGCGCACCTTGAGTTCAAACCCCATGTCCACCACCGGCTGAGCGATGCGGTTGCCGGCCATCAACGTGAGCATCTGTTCGGCGGCGCGACGGCCAATGGCTTCCCGTGGCGTGTTGATGCTGCTCAGGCGCGGCACCATGTAGGCCGAGGCGGGCAAATCGTTGAAGCCCAGGACAGCAACCTGCTCGGGAATCTTGATGCCACAGCGCAGGGCTTCGAACAGCGCGCCGTGGGCCAAGTCGTCGTTGCCGAAGAAGATCGCATCGACGTCCGGATGACTGGCCAGTAGCTGCAGGAACAATTCGCCACCCAGGCCCACCGAGGATGGCCGTGGGGTCAGCAGTTCCAGATCCGGGTCGTACAGGCCGGCTTTCTGCAGAGTGCGGCGAAAACCTTCGCCGCGCAGCAGCGTGCGCTGGTCCAGTTGCGCGCCGACATAGGCCAGACGCTTGCGACCCCGGGAGATCAGGTGCTCGGCCGCCGTCTCGCCGGCCTTGAGTTGAGAAAAGCCGACACAGTTCAGGCCTGCGCCGGGGTCCAGTTCCATCATGTACACGCAGGGAATGTTGCTGGCCTCGATCATGCGTCGGGCACTTTCGGTACGGTCGAAGCCGGTCAGCAACAGGCCGCGTGGCTGATAGGCCATGTAGTTGCGCAGCAGGTCTTCTTCTTCGTCCCGGGAATAGTGATAGTTGCCGATCACCACTTCGAAGCCCTTGGGCCTGAGCACCCGATGAATGGCTTCCAGGGTGTCGATGAACAACAGGTTGGACAACGACGGCACGAGTACCACCACCGAATGGCTCTGGGCCGAAGCCAAGGCTCGGGCGGCGGGGTTGACCACGTAGTTCAGGTCGCGGGCGGCCTGGCGGACTTTTTCCACCAGGCTTTCGGCAACGGTGCTGACGCCGCGCAGGGCACGGGAGGCGGTGATGGGGCTGACACCGGCCAGGCGTGCGACTTCGTTGAGCGTAGGGCGACCGGTGGTGCGGGTATTTTTATCGTTTTTAGTGACGGTCATCAGGGCGGCTTGCCAAACAAAAATCAAGGCACTAAGGTAGCGCTGTCTCGACGCGGCTGCAAATGCGTGAGCGGGGTTTGCCTGAGCCCTGACCGTTGGCGTTGTGAACGAACATGCTGCAACCACAAAAATGACAAGAAGGCGTCGGCAACTTCTGCTTTTGCTCTGGTGTCACAACTTGCAAAGGTAGCGCTGTCTGCGCGCTGAGGTGTTACATGAATAATCCCATCACCGCCCTGGTCATCATGGGCGTTGCCGGTTGCGGCAAGACTTGCGTCAGCCAGGCCCTGTGCCAGTTGAGCGGCGCCACCGCCATTGAAGGCGACACTTTCCACCCTGCGGCCAACATCCAGAAGATGAGCGCCGGTATCCCCTTGAACGACGACGACCGTGCCGGCTGGCTCGACAGCCTGTGTGACGAGTTGCGCCGTGTCGATGCCACGGGCGAGCGCCCGGTGCTGACCTGCTCGGCCCTCAAGCACAGTTATCGCGAGCGTCTGCGCAGTGCCTTGCCGGGCCTGGGCTTTGTATTTCTTGAACTGACCCCTGAGGTGGCCGCCGAGCGCGTGTCCCATCGCCCGGGGCATTTCATGCCGTCGACCCTGATCGACAGCCAGTTTGCCACCCTTCAATCCCCTGTTGGCGAGCCTCTGACCCTGGCTCTGGACGCGTCCAGCCACAGCGTCGATGAACTGGCTCAACAGGCTTACGTCTGGTGGGTAGACCACGGTTTGAAGCTTGCCTGTTGAGTTTCAAAAATTTGCGTCAGAAAGATAGCGCTGTCCCGACGGCTTACAAATAACCGCTTCAATAACAACAACAAATCAGGAGACACCTCCCATGTTCGGCATGTCCCACGAGACGTTCCTGCTGCTTGATGCAGTGGTCACGGTGATCGGACTTATCGTCCTCATCACCAAGTTCAAACTCCATCCGTTCATTGCGCTGACCATCGCCGCTGCTTTTCTCGGCCTGACCTCGGGCATGCCGATCGACACTATCATCAAGGCGTTCCAGGACGGCTTCGGTGGCGTGCTGGGCTTTGTCGGCATCATCCTGGCGCTGGGCACGATGCTCGGCAAAATGATGGCCGAATCGGGCGGTGCCGATCAGATCGCCCAGACCCTGATCCGCGCCTTCGGCAAGGATAAAGTGCAGTGGGCCATGATGTTCGCCGCCTTCCTGGTGGGTATTCCGCTGTTCTTCGAAATCGGCTTCGTGCTGCTGATCCCGCTGGTGTTCATCGTGGCGCGCCGCACCGGTGTCTCGATCATCAAGATCGGTATCCCGCTGCTGGCCGGTCTTTCCGCAGTCCACGGCCTGGTACCACCGCACCCGGGGCCACTGCTGGCGATTGGTGTGTTCGGTGCCGACATTGGCAAGACCATTCTCTACGGCCTGATCGTGGCGCTGCCAACGGCCATTATTGCCGGGCCGATTTTCGGTACATTCATTGCCAAGCACATCCCCGGCCATCCGAATCAGGAACTGGTGGATCAACTGGCGCGTGAGACCGATTCTGCCGATCTGCCGAGCTTCAACATCACGCTGATCACCGTGCTGTCGCCGGTGTTCCTGATGCTGCTCAAGACCTTTGCCGATGTGGTGCTGCCGGAAGGCAATTTCTTCCGCACGTTCATGGACCTGATCGGGCATCCGATTTCTGCACTTCTGTTGGCATTACTGTTGTCGCTGTATACCTTCGGCTACAAGCAGGGCATCGGTTCCAGCCAGATGCTCAAATGGCTGGACGCGAGTCTGGCGCCGACCGCCGCGATCATTCTGATCATCGGTGCTGGCGGTGGCTTCAAGCAGATGCTGGTCACCAGCGGCGTGGGTGATGTGATCGGTCACATGGCGGTGAGTGCGCAGATTTCACCGATCCTGTTGGCCTGGCTGGTGGCGGCGGTGATTCGCATCGCTACAGGTTCGGCGACCGTGGCAACCATTACTGGCGCGGGGATCGTGGTGCCGGTGGTCGGGATGATTCCGGGCGTGAACCGTGAGCTGCTGGTCCTGGCGACCGGTGCCGGTTCGCTGATCCTCTCTCACGTCAACGATGCCGGCTTCTGGCTGGTCAAGCAGTACTTCAACATGACTGTGGCCGAAACCTTCAAGACCTGGACCGCGATGGAAACCATCCTGTCCGTGGTAGCGCTGGTCTTTATCCTGTTGTTGTCGCTGGTGATCTAACAAACACCACAAAACAACTGTGGGAGCGAGCCTGCTCGCGATAGCACACTGACAGTCAGCGACGATGTCGACTGTCAGGCCGCAATCGCGAGCAGGCTCGCTCCCACATTGGCTTCTGGTGATCTGAAAATCCAGAGTGGGGGCAAACTCCCACAATGGTTTTGCTGTCAGGCGTTAGGTTTGTTCACCAACCCATCCGCCCGGAACATCCCGCGGATCCCGCGCACAGCCTGGCGGATCCGGTCCTGGTTTTCGATCAGGGCAAAGCGCACGTGATCATCCCCATATTCGCCGAATCCCACGCCCGGTGAGACGCAGACCTTGGCTTCGGCCAACAGTTTTTTGGCAAACTCCAGCGAACCCAAGTGAGCATAAGCCTCGGGAATCCTGGCCCAGACGTACATCGACGCCTTGGGGTTTTCCACCATCCAGCCCAGTTCATGCAGGCCCTTGACCAGCACATTGCGGCGCTGGCGGTACTGCTCGGCGATATCACGCACGCACTGCTGGTCGCCTTCAAGCGCGGCAATGGCCGCCACTTGCAACGGTGTGAAGGTGCCGTAGTCGTGGTAGCTCTTGATCCGTGCCAGGGCGTTGACCAGTTCCGCGTTGCCCACCATGAAGCCGATACGCCAGCCGGCCATGTTGTAGCTTTTGGACAGGGTGAAGAATTCCACGGCAATGTCTTTCGCACCGGGCACCTGCATGATCGAAGGGGCTTTCCAGCCGTCGTAGACGATGTCGGCATAGGCCAGGTCGTGGATCACCAGCACGTCGTATTGTTTGGCCAGGGCGATGACCCGCTCGAAGAAATCCAGCTCCACGCACTGCGCGGTAGGGTTGGACGGAAACCCCAGGATCATCATTTTCGGCTTGGGAATCGAGCCGCGAATGGCGCGCTCCAGCTCATCGAAGAAGTCCACCCCCGGTACCAGTGGCACCGAACGCACCTGGGCGCCGGCGATCACCGCGCCGTAGATGTGGATCGGATAACTGGGGTTGGGCACCAGCACGGTGTCGCCCTGGTCCAGGGTCGCCAGCATCAGATGCGCCAGGCCTTCCTTGGAACCGATGGTGACGATGGCTTCGGTTTCCGGGTCGATGTCCACCTCGTAACGGTCCTTGTACCAGCGCGAAATGGCGCGGCGCAGGCGCGGTATGCCTTTGGAGGTGGAATAACCGTGGGTGTCTTCACGCTGGGCGACGGTGACCAGTTTTTCCACGATGTGTGGCGGCGTGGCGCCGTCGGGGTTACCCATGCTCAAGTCAATGATGTCTTCGCCGCGCCGACGCGCAGCCATCTTCAGCTCGGCAGTGATATTGAATACATACGGGGGGAGTCGATCGATGCGCGCAAAGCGGCGCGGCGAACCTTGGTTGGCCATTGTTGCCTCGAGATACGTGAGCGCCCGGAACCGTCCGAGCGACGTCGGCCACTGCGGTGGCCTGCGGCGCAAGATAAAGGGGCTGATGGCCAATTGTCCAGTAGCGGCCCGGAACTATTTTCGACGACACTGTCGACCCGCTCGTGGGACTTTCAGTCACGCCTGCGCCCTGTACGACTCGCCGTACCCAAAAATCGAACGGACTGAATGATGGAATTTTCCAGCGGTTTCCTGCTGAGCCTTTCTTTGTGCCTGGACATTGGCGTGGCCAATATCGCGATGATTACCCTGGCCATGCAGCGTGGCTATTTCCAGGGTTTTGCCCTGGGCCTGGGTACGTGCGTGGGGGACCTGGTCTACGCGGTCCTGGCCTTGGCCGGCATGACGGTGCTGCTGCAATACGAAACGGTGCGCTGGGTGCTGTGGATCGGCGGTTCGGTGTTGCTGCTGTACTTTGCGGCGAAGATGATTCATTCGGCGGTCTATCACGACGCGGTGCTGGCCGAGGCCGGTGAGGTGCGGGGCAATTCAGCGGGGCAGGAGTTTTTTCGCGGGATTTTCCTGGCCATGTCGTCGCCCAGCGCCATCCTCTGGTTCGCAGCGGTGGGTGGCACATTGATTGCTCGTTCAGGTGGCGCAACCATTCTCAGCTCAGCGCTGTTTCTCAGCGGTTTTCTCTGCGCCGGGCTCCTGTGGTGCGCGGGGTTGTGCCTGGCAGCGACCCAGGGCGGCAAGCTGTTGGGCGATAAACTGCTGCGCTATTGCTATTGGGTATCGGCTGGGATCTTCTGCTATTTCGCGGTGTACGTGATTGTTTCTGGCTACAACGAGTTTGTCGGTAAAACCGCCAGGGCCGTTGTGCCTGGACTCTGACAAGCGAAACGGCCCTGGCAATCACCGTTTCGCTTCTATACTGCCAGACCCGACCTCATGTTTCTGGAGTGTTGACGCATGGAAAAGCACGAACCCGATAACGCAGCCCAACCACGCTTCGAACAGGGACGCTTTCAGCTCATCGCCGGTTTTGGTGGCCGTTTTACCCAAGACACCGCCCAGGATATCCCTCTGCTCTGGGAAAAGTTTTTGCCCTGGCTCGGTAAGGTGCCAGGGCAGAAAAACGAGGTTACCTATGGCGTGTGTTGCAACCCGGACGGGGAAGGTGGGTTTGAATACATTGCTGGAGTGGAAATCAGTCGGCTCGACGATTTACCCGAACAATTCCGCTGGATCGAAATACAGCCCGGGCACTACGCCGTGTTCGAACACAAAGGCCCGTTGAAAAGCCTGCCGCAGACGTTCCACTACATCTGGAAGGAGTGGTTGCCGCAATCGGGCCACACCGCTGCGGACGCACCGGAGTTCGAACGCTACAGCGAAGACTTCAATCCCAGGACTGGCGAAGGCTCTCTGGAAATCTGGATTCCTCTCAAACAGAACTGATCGACGCGGGGTCCCTGTGGGGGCAAGGGTTGCCCGCGATGGAGACGATGCGGTCGTTCGGAAATCGAGGCGCCTGTATCGCGAGCAAGCTTTGCTCCCACAGCCTGTATCAAAACACCAACCCCATCCGCCGCTCATAACCGATGCGGCCCTTGTACGCCTCGCCACTGTCGACCCAGCCCAGCCGGGTGTACAGGCCAATGGCCGAGTCATTATCGGCGTCGACCGAAAGCTCAAGCCCCCTGATTTGCGGCCATGCCGCCCGAGCCACGGCAGGGAGCGCTTGCAGGCAAGCCTTGCCGTAACCTTTGCCCTGGGCCCGATAATCGACTTGCAGGGCGTGCAGGGTGGCGCTGTGTTCGTTGGCCCAGGCTGGCAACACTGGCGGGCGCTTGAGCAACAGGAACGCCACTGGCACGTCGCCGGCCAGTAATGCAAACCCCTTGACGCCAGGGCCGGGCCTGGACAGCAGCGTGTGCAGCGCGCCGTGGATATCGCCGGCGAACTTGATCTGTTCGGGGTGGATTTCGATGGCTTCGACCTGCGTGCGTTGAAGCGCGGTGAGGTCTTCATAGGGTACGAGCTGAGCGGTCACAAAAACGTCCATTGTTTGCCGACAGAATGGGCCTGGGATTCTAGCGAATTTTTTTCTTTGAATTATTTTTGTTTGGGGTGTCGATTCACAGTTTCTTAAAACGACAAAGGGTGTCTTCAACAAAAACCTGCGGAGAATCACCATGAATACCCAAACCATCGAAACCGAAATCCAGGCCCTGATCGAGACCTATCGCCAGGCCGTGATGGAAAAGAACGTTGAAAAAGTCATGGCGCTCTATGACGACAACATCGTTTCGTTCGATGCCATCCAGGCCCTGCAATTCAAGGGCAAGGTCGCTTACCAGGCTCATTGGCAAGCGTGCATGGAAATGTGCCCCGGCCCGCACAAGTTCGACTTCCATCAAGTCGAGATTACCTCGGCCGACACTATCGCCTTCGCTCACTGGCTGACTTATTGCGGCGGTACCAATGAAAAAGGTGAAGAGCAGGCTTGCTGGATGCGCACGACGGCCTGCTATCAACGGGTGGCCGGGCAATGGAAAATTGTCCACGAGCACTGGTCCGCACCGTTTGATCCGATGGCCGGTACGGTGATGTTCGACCTGCAGCCCTGATCGTCGGTTTTTTCGCCGAGCGTCTTTCTGCGGTCCATAGTTGATCAGTTCGATCACGGAGCTTTCCATGAAGTACTTATGCCTGGTCTATAGCAACGAACACGCGCTGCACAATTCACCCGACAGCCCGCAGGACGCTGAATGCATGGCCTATGCCGAATCAATCCAGGGCAGTGGGCGGATGGTTGCAGCCGAGGCCCTGGAGTCGGTACAGACCGCTACCACGGTGCGCATGCGCGGCGGCAAGCTGTCGATCACGGACGGCCCGTTTGCCGAAACCAAGGAGCAACTGGCGGGTTTCTACCTGATCGACGCCAAGGACCTGAATGAAGCGCTCCAGGTCGCCGGTAACATTCCGGCGGCCCGGGTCGGCTGCGTCGAGGTCCGACCGGTGCGCCAACTGAACCCCTGAACAACAATCACAAACAGGATTTCTTTCATGAACCTCAAACCTGCCTCGTTCGAGTTATCCATCAGCCGGTTGATCGATGCCCCGCGCCAGAAAATCTTCCGTGCCTGGACCGAGCCGACGCTGCTTGTCCAATGGTGGGGGCCCCACGGCATGGCCACGCCGGAGTGCGAAATGGAGCTATGGGTCGGTGGTCAGTTTCGCACCCTGATGCGCGCCCGGGACGGCAGTGAGTATCCGACCATGGGTGTGTTCCTGGAGATCGTCGCCCCGCAGCGGTTGGTGTTCACCGATGCGTTTGTGCCCGGCTGGATTCCCTCCGGCAAAGCCTTCATGACGTGCGAAGTGTTGCTTGAGGAGGTCGGCGGTAAAACCCGTTATACCGCCCGCGCGCTGCACTGGAACGAAGAAGACCGCCAGGCGCACGAAGCCATGGGCTTTCATGACGGCTGGGGCCAGAGCCTTGACCGACTCGAGGCGCTGGTAACCCAGGGCATGCCCGACTGATGTCGGCCGAAGAAGTCAGCGCACGGGTCGAGCAGGTTTATCGGCAAGACTCGCGACGCATCCTGGCGACGCTGATTCGTCTGCTGGGGGATTTCGACCTTGCTGAAGAGGCCTTGCACGAGGCCTTCTTCATCGCGGTCGAGCGCTGGCAGCGCGACGGGGTGCCAGACAACCCTCGGGCCTGGCTGGTATCGGCCGGGCGTTTCAAGGCCATCGACAGCTTGCGCAAGCGCGCTCGCTTCGCAGCGTCCCGGCCGATGCTGATCGCCCAGCTCGAAGAACTGGAGCAGAGCGACTGGAGTGATGAGGACGTGGAAGACGATCGCCTGCGGCTGATCTTTACCTGTTGTCACCCGGCCCTGGCGGCTGATGCCCAGGTGCCGCTGACGTTACGGGAAGTGTGCGACCTGACCACCGAAGAGATCGCCCGGGCTTTTCTCGCCGCCCCGACGGCCATCGCCCAGCGCATCGTACGGGCCAAGGCGAAAATTCGTGATGCGAAGATCCCCTACCAGGTGCCGTCCCGCTCGGAGCTGCCCGAACGGCTGGACAGCGTGTTGCGAGTGATCTACCTGGTATTCAACGAAGGTTATTCGGCCTCGATGGGGACCGAGCTCACGCGCGAAGACCTGACCCGCGAAGCCATCCGCCTTGCCCGTTTGTTGATGGAGCTGTTGCCTGAAGCCGAAGTCATGGGTTTGTTGGCGTTGATGCTACTGCACGAGTCGCGGCGGCGGGCGCGAGCCTCACTGAGCGGTGAGCTGGTTCTGCTGGATGAGCAGGACCGTTCCTTGTGGGATGCCGAGATGATCGCCGAAGGCTGCGCCTTGGTGGAAGCCGCGCTCAATACCCGAAGGTTCGGGCCTTATTGCCTGCAAGCTGCGATTGCGGCTGTGCATGCCGAAGCCCCCACGGCGCAGGAGACCGACTGGCCGCAGATCGTCGGCCTCTATGACGTGTTGCTGCGTGGGGTGCCTTCGCCGGTGATCGAACTCAACCGCGCCGCGGCCCTGGCCAAACGCGATGGACCGCAAGCGGGACTGCGGCTGATCGACGCGATCCTAGGCCGTGGTGAATTGCTCGACTATCACTTGGCCCATTCGGCGCGGGCAGAACTTTGCCGGCAGTTGGGACGCTTGGAGGAGGCGAGGGTGGCGTATCGACGCGCGCTCGAATTAACGCAGCAATTGCCGGAGAGGCGGTTTATCGAGGGGCGGCTTGCGGGGTTGTAGTGATGATCATAAGCGATGAAATTTCCTCTGGGAGCGGGCTTGCTCGCGAAAGCGTCGGCACAGTCAACATCGCTGTTGCTTGACCCAGCGTCTTCGCGAGCAGGCTCGCTCCCACAAGGAGAGTTGTGGTGTGCATCGTATCTATGAACACCCGAAACCAACTGTGGGAGCGAGCCTGCTCGCGATAGCGTCATGTCAGTCACATTGCTGTTGGCTGGTACATCGCTATCGCGAGCAGGCTCGCTCCCACAGGGTTTCTATGGCTTGGCTGACGGGCATAACCCGTCAGCTGGCATTGATCAGAACTCGTGATCAGCGCTGTCCGGGTTCAGGTCGCTGATACCCAGTTTGCCCGCGGCCTGTTCGATCGCGCCGGTCTGCTTGACCAGTGCGGCGATGGCGTCGCGTACGACCTGGTTGCCAGCAGTGTTGCCTGCAGCAATCAGTTGGTCGTAGTGCTCACCCTTGTTGGCGTGATCGATCATGACCTGGATCTTGGCTTCGGTGTCGGCCAGGTCGGCCTTGAGGGCGGTGTCCGCGGCCGGGTCAGCCTTGGCCACCAGGGACGACAGGCTGGCGCCGGTCATCTTGGTGCCGTCGACGCGGGTGTATTCGCCCAGGTAAACGTTGCGTACGCCTTTGGCATCGTAGAAGTGCGAGTTGTGGGTGTTGTCGCTGAAGCAGTCCTGCTCGTCTTCTGGCGAGTTGGCTTCCAGGGACACCTTCATGCGCTCGCCCGCCAGTTCACCCAGGGACAGGCTGCCCATGCCGAACAGCATTTTGCGCAGACCGGTTTCGGCAGGTTCGGCTTCCAGGGTGGCGCGGTAGTTGTCAGCCACGTTTGGCTTCCAGTTGCCGACCATCTCTTCCAGATCGCTGACCAGCAGTTGGGTCACGGACTTGAGGTAGGCGCGACGACGGTCGTTGTGGCCGCCAGTAGCACCGGCACCTTCCAGGTAATCGGAAGCCGGACGCTTGCCGGCACCAGGGCCGGTGCCGTTGAGATCCTGGCCCCAGAGCAGGAATTCGATGGCGTGGTAGCCGGTGGCGACGTTGGCCTCGGAGCCGCCCAGCTCGTTCAGGCTGGCGAGTTTCTCCGGGGTGATGTCTTTCACGTCGACCTTGTCTTCGCCCACCTGGACTTCGGTATTGGCGACGATATTGGCGGTGGCGCCCGGGTTGCCCAATGCGTGCGCGTAGGAGGTGTCGACGTAGTCGATCAGGCCTTCATCCAGCGGCCAGGCGTTCAATTGGCCTTCCCAGTCGTCAATGATGGTGTTGCCGAAGCGGAACACTTCGCTCTGCAGGTAAGGGACGCGCGCAGCGACCCAAGCGGCCTTGGCGGCGTTGAGGGTCTCGTCGTTCGGTTTGGCCAGGAACGCATCGATCGCGGTTTGCAGGGTTTTCGCGGTGGATTCGGCATCGCTGTAGACCGCATGGACGATGTCGGCATAGTGCGCGACAACAGCCTTGGCAGCGGCTTCGTCGATTTTTCCGGCTGCGGCTGGGGCGGCGGTACTGGCTGCGGGCGTTGGCGCTTGCGGCGCGGCGGCTTTGTCTTTGCCTTCGCCGCAACCGGCGAGGGAAATAGCGATGGCCAGCAAACTGGCGGTAGCCAGAGGCATACGAATCATGGCGAACATCCTGCTTCGGTGATGGATGGGACAGGCGCGAGGTGCGCAAAGCTGCGACATAATGCGAAAGATTTGCATTATGTGTAAAGGGTTGTGGCTGTAAATATTTCTTATTTAATGAGACGAGATTGCCGCTTTCGGCAAACGTCCGTAGGAGCTGACGAGCGAAGCGAGGCTGCGATCTTTCCCCCGGCACTTGAGTCTCAAGCGAAAGATCAAGAGATCGCAGGCTTCGCCAGCTCCTACAGGGACGTGGCAGATGGGGGAGGAATCAGATGATGGAAACCTTGCTGCGCTCGGCCTGCTTCAGATAAATGCCCAATTCTCGTGCCGGCAGCGGTTTGCTGTAGTAATACCCCTGACCTTCATGGCAACCCTCGGAGATGATGTAGGCTTCCTGCTCGACCGTCTCGACACCCTCGGCGATCACCTGCATCCCCAGGCTCTTGCCCAACTGGATGATGGCCCGGACGATGGTTGCGTCATCCTCGTCATCGAGCAGGTCCTGGACGAAGCTCTTATCGATCTTGATCTTGTCCAGCGGCAGGCTCTTGAGATAACTCAGGGACGAATAGCCGGTCCCGAAGTCATCAATGGCAATCAGCGCGCCGGAGCGGCGCAGGCTGAGCAAGTGCTGGGCGGCTGTGGTGATGTCTTCCATCAGGCCGGTTTCCGTGACTTCAAGCTCCAGGCTGCGCGGCGGCAGACGGTACATCTGCAGCAAGTTGTTCACCACTCGCGGCAGTTCGGCGTGGTGCAATTGCACCGTCGACAGGTTGACCGCCATGCGCAGGTCGACGAAGCCCTGGTCATGCCATTCGCGCAACTGTTTGCAGGCCTGATCCAAGACCCATTCGCCGATGGCAATGATGGTGCCGTTCTGCTCGGCCAGGGGAATGAACAGGTCCGGCGGCACGAGGCCATGTTCGGGGTGATGCCAGCGGATCAGGGCCTCGGTACCGACCACCCGCAGGTCGCGATAGCTGATCTGCGGCTGGTACACCAGGCTGAACTGCTCGAGAAGCAGGGCCTCGCGCAGGTCTTTTTCCAGTTCGCGCCGGCGGCGCATTTCGCTGTCGACGCTGGCGATGTAGAACTGATAGCGATTGCGTGAGCGAGCCTTGGCCAGGGTCATGGTCTGCTCGGCTTTCTGCAACAGCTTCTCGGTACTGTCCCCGTCTTCAGGAAAGAGGGTGATGCCGATGGTGGCCCGCAGGCGGATTTGCTGATCGTCGAGGACGAACGGTGCTTCCAGGTCATCAAGGATGCTTTGGGCCAGCTCGGCGGCTTCGTAAGGTTGTTCGATATCGGCCTGGACCAGGGCGAACTGGTCGCCCCCCAGTCGCGCCAGCGCGCCAAGGCGTCCGCTGTGGGCTCGCAGTCGATCGGCCAGGGCCAGCAGCAACTGGTCGCCGGTTTGATAGCTGAACTGTTCGTTGATGCCCTTGAAATCATCCAGCCCCACACACAGCACTGCCACCCGACGCTGCAGGCGCCCGGCATCCACCAGGATCTTGTCCAGTTGCTGTTGAAGCTGTTGACGATTGGGCAGGCCGGTGAGGAAGTCGTACTGGGCCATTCGCAGCAGGCTGTTTTCCGCTTCATGGCGCAGGTGCGTATTGCGCTCGATGGATGAGAGCAATTGGTTGGCGGTATTGATCCATAAACCCAGCTCGTTTTTCTCGTGGCCCCGTAGCTGGGGGATTTTGTGTTCGCTGGGACGGTCGGGGTTGATTTCGGTCAGGTGTTCGATGATCCGCGATAACGGCTTCGTCAGCAGCCAGTGATAGACCAGGTACAGCACCAGTCCCATCGCCAGGGCTCGCAGCATGCCCGATATAAAGATAATCACGGAGTTGACGATAAAACTCTGACCGTAGGTGGCGGTATCGAGAGTAATGCTCAGGTCGCCGTAATATTCACTGTAGGGCCCACGCCCCACCAATTGGATAGTGAATGTGCGTTCCTTGCCGAGGATCAGGTCGGTCAGCCAGCGGCTCCCCGATTGCTGCAAGGGCCGGGTTTTTTCAGCGAGCATGGTTTCATGAGGGTGACCGATGGAGGCCATGCGGACGGCTTCGTCCTGAAACAGCCCTTCGATCACTTGCATGCCCATCTCCCGGTCAAGGCTGTAGACAGCCTGGGTCGAAGGGTCCCGGAACATATCAAGAATTCGCTGGGCGTCGCTGGCGACGGCACGGTCGGTTTTGTAGGCATCGAACACGATCTGGGCGCAGCTCAATACCACGCCGACGATCAATGCCGAAAGGAGCACGACCCGGAGCAACTTCACAGACAAGCTGTTCTTGAGTTCCAGCTTCAAAGAGGGGTTCCTTGTTCCGTGCGGGTAGCGTCAAGTTGCCATGAGTATTGGCAATCCTGTGATGTCAGTCAAAGGGACAATCAAACACAAGGGTTTTCGCCTGAAACCTGGCCGTTATACGGTGTTTCCCGAGCTATTGCTCTACGACCATTGTGTCGGATGGAAGGAGCCGCAACTTGAGGCCTGGGTTTTATTTTTGTTGGGTTTCAGACGCGAGGTATTCGCCCGGATCAAATCCGGGCGTTTTGTGCCAGGTAAAAAAAACCCGGCAACGCGCCGGGTTCTTTTGTCTGGCATCACGGCTTAAGCGGTGAAGGTCTTGCCTTCAAACTGCTCGGCCACGAACTTCCAGTTGACCAGGTTCCAGAACGCTTCGACGTATTTCGGACGAAGGTTACGGTAGTCGATGTAGTAGGCGTGTTCCCATACGTCGCAGGTCAGCAGCGGGGTGTCGCCACTGGTCAGCGGGTTGCCGGCGCCGATGGTGCTGGCCAGGGCCAGGGAACCGTCAGCCTTTTTCACCAGCCAGCCCCAGCCGGAGCCGAAGGTGCCGACGGAAGTCTTGGTGAACTCTTCCTTGAACTTGTCGAACGAACCGAAGGCACTGTTGATGGCTTCTGCCAGCGCGCCGGTAGGTTGACCGCCGGCGTTTGGCGCCAGGCAGTTCCAGTAGAAAGTGTGGTTCCAGACCTGAGCGGCGTTGTTGAAGATACCGCCCGAGGAAGTCTTGACGATTTCTTCCAGGGTCTTGCCTTCGAACTCGGTGCCAGGCACCAGGTTGTTCAGGTTCACGACATAGGTGTTGTGGTGCTTGTCGTGGTGGTATTCCAGAGTTTCTTTGGAGATGTGCGGCTGCAGTGCATCGTGTGGATAAGGCAGCGGCGGCAATTCGAAAGCCATGGTGATTCTCCTAACCAGGTCAGTTGCGGTGAGCGCAAGGCCGATCACGGGCGGCCAGACTAGCGCCGGGGAGTTTGTACTCATTGCGGCGCAGGAGTCGGATCATAGCACCGGGGGAACGGCATAACCACGCAACAACTGTGTGGAATAGAGGTTCCAGAGCGGTTTGGAATAATCAGCCAGAGACAATCAACTGTATTGCCACGGTGAACATCATTGTCGCCACCAGCACGTCCAGTATCCGCCAGGTACTCGGCCGGGCCAGCCACGGTGCCAGCCATGCCGCACCGATAGCCAGGGTGAAAAACCACAGCAACGAGGCGCTGGCCGCTCCCACGACATAAGCGCCGGGCACGCTTTGCTGGGCACCGAGTGAGCCGATCAGCAGCACGGTGTCGAGGTACACGTGGGGGTTGAGCAGCGTCACCGCCAACGCGCTGAGCAGCACGGCCCGTAGCGAGCGCACCACCTGCTTTTCATCTTGTTGCAGGCTCTGTTTCGAACAGGCCCGGCGCAGTGCCAGGCTGCCATACCAGAGCAGGAACGCCGCGCCGCCCCAACGGGCAATCGAAAGCAGCACCGGGCTCTGGGCCAGCAGCGTCGCCAGCCCGAACACCCCGGCGGCCACCAGCAGCGCATCGCACGTGACGCACAGGGCGGCGACCGGCAAATGATGTTCGCGGCGCAGGCTTTGGGCCAGCACAAAGGCGTTCTGAGCGCCGATGGCCATGATCAGCCCGAGGGCCACCAGCAGTCCGTTCATGTAGCTTTGCCACATAGATTTACTCCCCATGTATGGATGAATGCTGGCCATTCTCCGGTGGGAAGCGTTATAAGAAAAACCAATCTTGCTGATTGCCCATTAGGAAAAATGATGTTCGATTACAAATTGCTTTCTGCCTTGGCGGCGGTTGTCGAACAGGCCGGATTCGAGCGCGCCGCCCAAGTGCTGGGGCTGTCGCAGTCGGCGATTTCACAGCGGATCAAACTGTTGGAGGCGCGGGTCGGCCAGCCTGTGCTGGTGCGCGTCACGCCGCCGGCACCGACCGAGATCGGTCGCCGCTTGCTCAACCACGTGCAACAGGTGCGTCTGTTGGAGCGCGACCTGCAAAGCCTGGTGCCGGCGTTGGATGAAGAGGGCCTGCCCGAGCGACTGCGCATCGCCCTGAATGCCGACAGTCTGGCCACTTGGTGGGCGGTGGCCGTTGGGGATTTCTGCGCTGAACATCATCTGTTGCTCGACTTGGTGGTGGAAGACCAGAACGTCGGGCTCAAGCGCATGCGTGCTGGTGAGGTGGCGGCGTGCGTCTGCGCCAGTGAACGTCCGGTGGCCGGTGCCCGTAGCGTACTGTTGGGGGCTATGCGTTACCGGGCGTTGGCCAGTCCGGCGTTCATCGCCAGGCACTTCCCCGATGGGGTTCGCGCCGATCAACTGGCGCGCACGCCGGCGCTGGTGTTCGGCCCGGATGATTTCCTGCAGCATCGCTACCTGGCTTCCCTGGGGGTGGAAGGTGGTTTCGAGCACCATCTGTGCCCGTCGTCCGAAGGTTTTATTCGGCTCGCCGAAGCGGGGCTTGGCTGGGGGCTGGTGCCGGAGTTGCAAATGCGTGAGCAACTGGAGCGGGGCGAGTTGGTGGAATTGCTGGCAGATAAACCGATCGATGTGCCGTTGTACTGGCATCATTGGCGCAATGGTGGGCAGTTGCTTGGTTTGTTGACTGAACGATTGATCAAGGCGGCAAGCAGCAAGCTACAAGCAGTTAGTTGAAAGCGATTGGCTTGAGGCTTTTAGCTCGAATCTGATTTTAGGAGTCTTCATGAAAATTCTGGTCACCGGCGCAAGCGGCTTCATCGGCGGGCGCTTTGCGCGTTTTGCCTTGGAGCAGGGCCTGGATGTGCGGGTCAACGGTCGCCGGGCCGAGAGCGTGGAGCACTTGGTGCGTCGCGGGGCGCAGTTCATCCAGGGGGATCTGAGCGACCCATTGCTGGCCCGCGACCTGTGCCTGGGCGTAGACAGCGTCGTGCATTGCGCCGGGGCCGTGGGGCTCTGGGGCCGCTACCAGGATTTTCATCAGGGCAACGTCCAGGTCACGGAAAATGTTGTTGAAGCCTGCCTCAAGCAGAAGGTCCGGCGCCTGGTTCATCTGTCGTCGCCCTCCATTTATTTCGACGGCCGCGACCATCTGGACCTGACCGAAGAACAAGTGCCCAAGCGCTTCAAACATCCCTACGCCGCCACCAAATACCTGGCCGAACAGAAAGTCTTCGGTGCCCAGGAGTTCGGCCTCGAAGTGCTGGCCCTGCGCCCTCGTTTCGTGACCGGCGCCGGCGACATGAGCATTTTTCCCCGGCTGTTGAAGATGCAGCGCAAGGGCCGCTTGGCCATTGTCGGCAACGGGTTGAACAAGGTGGACTTCACCAGCGTGCAGAACCTCAATCAAGCGCTGCTCAGCAGTCTTTTGGCCAGTGAATCGGCCCTTGGCAAGGCATACAACATCAGCAACGGCACGCCGGTGCCGTTGTGGGATGTGGTCAATTATGTGATGCGACAGATGGAAGTCCCACAGGTCCGGCGTTATCGTTCCTACGGGTTGGCCTACAGCGTCGCCGCCCTTAATGAAAGCTTTTGCACGTTATGGCCGGGCCGTCCCGAACCGACGTTGTCGCGGCTGGGCATGCAGGTCATGAACAGGAATTTCACCCTGGACATCAGTCGGGCCCGGCATTATCTGGATTACGATCCACAGGTCAGCCTGTGGACCGCTCTTGATGAGTTCTGCGCCTGGTGGAAAGCCCAGGATGCCCGCTGATCGCCCCGTCATGAACCGAGTGCCAGGTTCGGGGTCAATCGGTGCGGCGGGCGAGGGGGTTATACTCGCCGCATCAAGCCATCACCGGTTTCCCAAAGGTTGAACCCAATGCCCATGCGTAACGATGCCAACGACGACTTCGATGATGTACCGAGCTTGCGGATGCGGGCCGACATTCCCGATGACGATGATTTTCTGCCTGAGCGCGAACGTCCGCCCCACGTGCAAGCGCGCCCGGCACCCGTTGCGGCGGCCAAGGTCAAGGGCCCCAGCACCGGGCCGCTGTGGGCGCTGGTCGGTGCGCTGTTGTGTGCGCTTGCCTTCCTGGCGTGGTGGAGCTTCCAGCAGATATCCCTGATGGAACAGCAACTGGTGGCCACCCAGGAAAGTTTCGCCCGTATCAGTGAGGATGCGGCGGGGCGCTTGCAGGACATTTCCGGCAAGGTTGTAGCCGGTCAGTCCAACGTCATGAGCGACAGTGAAGCCTTGAAGTTGCAGATCAAACAGCTGGAAGTAAAGCTTCAGGATCAGGGCAAGCAATTCGACAGCAAGCTGCAGGAGCAGTACAAACAACAGATGGTCGCGTTCGGTCCGTCCGCCGACCTGGACAAGGAACTGGCCCAGATCATTGCCCAGACCACTGAGCAGCAGAACACCAACACTCAGTTGCAAGCTTCCAACAAGGAGCTCCAGGACCAGGTCAAGGCGCTGGCGGCTGAAGTTTCCGCCCTGAAAAACCAGGGTGAGGATGGTGCTCTCGATGCCCGGCTCAAGAGCATCGGTGCCGACATCACCGCCCTGAAACGTGCCACCTCCAACTCTGCCATCGACCGCCTGGAACAGGACATGATCGTGCTCAAGAGCCAGCAGGACAACGGTGGCACCAGCACTGCAGAGTTCGACGCCTTCCGCGGCCAGGTCACCCGCAACATCAACACGCTGCAATCGCAGATCCGTAACCTGCAGCAGCAACTCGGCAGCCGGGCTCAGTGACGAAGCTGTAGTCGCGCGCGGTGGGTTCAGTCAGTTTGCATCAGTGACTGATGTGCCACCGCCATCGCGAGCAGGCTCGCTCCCACATTGTGAGCCGTTGGCGCCTGCAAATTTTCAGCCGCTGCAAACCGGTGGACGAGCTGATCCTTGCGCTGATCGGCAAGCGGGACGAAACAATGCACAAAAAAGGCCCGCATCGCTGCGGGCCTCTTGTTGAGTCGCTGTGGCAATCAGCCCGCCACCAGCACCCGAATCGCCTCCAAACGCAGCGCTGCCTTCTCAAGCATCGCCAAACCTTGCTCGCGCTGTTGGCGCAGGGCCACCAACTCGCTGTCGCGTACGGTCGGATTGACCGCTTGCAGGGCGGTCAGGCGCGCCAGTTCCTCGTCGGTATCGGCCGCCAGGCGACGCTGGGCTTCGGCCACGCGTTCGGCGTGACGCGTGGCGATCTTCTCTTCGCCGGCGTTGATCCGTGGCGAGAGCTGGTCACGTTGGGCCTGGATGAACTTGTTGGCGCTGGCTCGGGGCACGCTCTCCAATTGATCATTCAGGGTCTCGAACGAGACACGGGCTGCGAGGTCGTTACCGTTGGCGTCCAACAGGCAGCGCAGGGCGGCCGGCGGCAGATAACGGCCCAACTGCAGTGAGCGCGGGGCAACCACTTCACTGACATAGAGCAGTTCCAGCAACACAGTGCCGGGCTTGAGGGCCTTGTTCTTGATCAGCGCTACGGCGGTATTGCCCATGGAGCCGGACAACACCAGGTCCATGCCGCCTTGCACCATCGGGTGTTCCCAGGTGATGAACTGCATGTCTTCGCGCGACAGTGCCTGGTTGCGGTCGTAGGTGATGGTCACGCCTTCGTCGTCGCCCAGCGGGAAGCTGGCGTCGAGCATTTTTTCGCTCGGCTTGAGGATCAGCGCGTTGTCCGAATGGTCCTCGCTGTCGATGCCGAATGCATCGAACAGGGTTTCCATGTAGATCGGTAGGGCGAACTGGTCGTCTTGTTCAAGAATGGCCTCCACCAGCGCATCGCCTTCACCGGCACCACCGGAATTGAGCTCCAGCAGCCGGTCGCGGCCGGTGTGCAGCTCGGCCTCCAGGCGTTCGCGTTCGGCACGGGCTTCGTCGATCAGTGCTTGCCACTGGCCATCGTCGGCTTCTTCCAGCAATGGCAGCAGGCGCGGGCCGAACTGATGCTGCAAGGCGTTGCCGGTCGGGCAGGTATTGAGGAACGCGTTCAGGGCCTCGTGATACCACTGGAACAACCGCGCTTGCGGGCTGGTTTCCAGATACGGCGCGTGCAGCTCGATGGTGTGTTTCTGGCCGATCCGATCCAGACGACCGATTCGCTGCTCCAGCAAGTCCGGGTGCGACGGCAGGTCGAACAGCACCAGATGGTGGGCGAACTGGAAGTTGCGGCCTTCGCTGCCGATTTCCGAGCAGATCAGCACCTGGGCACCGAACTCTTCGTCGGCGAAGTAAGCCGCCGCGCGGTCGCGCTCCAGGATGTTCATGCCTTCATGGAACACCGTCGCCGGGATGCCGGAGCGCACCCGCAAGGCATCTTCCAGGTCCATGGCAGTCTCGGCGTGGGCGCAGATCACCAGCACTTTGGTGCGCTTGAGCATCTTCAGGGTGTCGATCAGCCACTCGACCCGTGGGTCAAAACGCCACCAGCGTTGTTCTTCGCTGGCGTCCGGCTGAGCCTGGAAGCTGACTTCCGGGTACAGCTCGGCGTGATCGCCCAGGGGCAGTTCGAGGTATTCATCCGGGCATGGCAGCGGATAGGCGTGCAGCTTGCGCTCCGGGAAACCCTGGACGGCGGCGCGAGTATTGCGAAACAGCACGCGGCCGGTGCCGTGGCGGTCCAGCAGCTCACGGACCAGGCGGGCGCTGGCTTCTACATCACCATCATTGACGGCGGTCAGGAGCGCTTCGCCTTCGTTGCCCAGGAAGCCGTGGATGGTTTTGTGGGCTTCGGGCGAGAGACGGCCCTTGTCCAGCAGCTCCTGCACGGCCTCGGCCACCGGGCGATAATTCTCGCTCTCGGCGCGAAAGGCCTTGAGGTCGTGGAAACGGTTCGGGTCCAGCAGGCGTAGACGCGCGAAGTGGCTGTCCTGGCCCAGTTGTTCCGGGGTCGCGGTCAGCAGCAGCACACCCGGGATTGTCTCGGCAAGCTGTTCGACCAAGGCGTAATGCGGGCTGACCTGGTCTTCGTGCCAGACCAGGTGGTGGGCTTCGTCGACTACCATCAGGTCCCAGCCAGCGGCAAACAGCGCGTCCTGGGCCTTCTCGTCGTCCACCAGCCACTCCAGCGCCACCAGAGCCAGTTGAGTGTCTTCGAACGGGTTGCTGGCATCGCTTTCGATGAAGCGTTCTTCGTCGAACAAGGCGACCTGCAGGTTGAAACGCCGACGCATTTCCACCAGCCACTGGTGCTGAAGGTTTTCCGGCACCAGGATCAGTACGCGGTTGGCGCGGCCGGAGAGCAGTTGACGGTGGATGATCAGGCCGGCTTCGATGGTCTTGCCCAGGCCCACTTCGTCCGCCAGCAATACCCGTGGCGCAATGCGGTCGGCCACTTCCCGGGCGATGTGCAACTGGTGGGCGATGGGCTGGGCACGGACGCCACCCAGGCCCCAGAGCGGCGATTGCAACTGGCGGCTGGTGTGTTCCAGGGTGTGGTAACGCAGGGAAAACCACGCCAACGGGTCGATCTGGCCGGCGAACAGACGGTCGCTGGCCAGGCGGAACTGGATAAAGTTCGACAGCTGGGTTTCCGGCAGGGTAACAACTTCGTTCTGCCCATTGAGGCCGTGGTAGACCAGCAGCCCATCGACGTCATCGACTTCGCGCACAGTCATTTTCCAGCCTTCGAAGTGAGTGATCACATCGCCCGGCGAAAACCGCACACGGGTGAGGGGCGCATTCCGTAGCGCGTACTGGCGAGTGTCGCCAGTGGCCGGATAGAGCACGGTCAACAAGCGGCCGTCCTGTGCCAGAACGGTGCCTAAACCCAGCTCGGCTTCGCTGTCACTGATCCAGCGTTGCCCCGGTTGATACTGCTGCGCCATGCTGCCTGACTCCCGCCTTGAAAAAGCCGGTTATCTTAACGGAATGATCCCTCAGACCAAAGGATTTACGTAGACATCGGGCTGCCATCGGCATTGATTGCTTACCGGCGGTGCGGAACTAAAGTGTATTGAGTGATCAAACGAGCTCGGCCCGGCCTATTGTGATAATGCCAACCGGGTCACAAGTTTCAGACCAGCGGTTCAAGCTGTCACCGCCTCAGCCGACAACCTGAAGACAGGAGACCTTTATGTTGCCACCCATGCTCCCCTTGAGCGCCGTACCCGTCACCGCTCAACAGGATCCGGTCCGCCAGCGACCGGACATACCGCCCGTGGTCCCGGTGCAGCAAAGCTCCAACGAAAGCACCATCGACCTGCAAAAGCGTGACCCGGAAGAGACCGCGCTGTTATTGCGCGAGGAGCAGCGCCGCCAGCAGGAACGCAACAAGCGCCGCCGCGAAGCCGACGAAGATCCCGAAGAGCACCTGGCCGTACCGGGTACTGAACTGAACGCCGATAACACTGTGCCAGTGGTGCCGCTGGTGGAAGGGGAGGAGCGTCAGGGTTTGTGGGTCGATATCCAGGTCTGATCCCGGTTTTTGTCGACGCACGCAGGCTGGTCAACCCGGTCAACAGCCCTCATCATGGGAACATCCGCAGTTCACCGTACGATGCCGACACGCCATGAGCCAAGACGACAAACTGATCGACCTCAGCGCTGAGCGCGCCAAACGCGTTCACGACCTCAACGAAAAACGCCTTAACGAAGTCCGCCAGGCTTTCGAGCAAGCCATGCCATTAGGCAAGGCCAAGAAAAAGCCGAAGAAAAAACCGAAGAAACGCTGACACTACCCCCTCGATCCATTGATGCAGATCAGTTATTTCCTCTCCTTTTCGCCGCGTTGCGAGCGTTATTGACCCCGGTCAATTTTCATCCAGGCCTGATTGGTTAACTTGAACCCATCGCAACGGGGGCAAGACCAGGAGGCCAGTCATGTTTTTCGATAATGTGGTGTTTGCCGGGGTGTTGACCGTCGGCCTCATGTTCGTATTTTTCGCAGGTTTTGGATTATTCATCTGGAAAGACGCACACAAGCGCAAAAAGCCATAGGTTTTTCCGGCGACAACGAGCACGCAAGGCATTTTGGGCGACTTCGGTCGCCCTTTTTTTTACATTTTTTTGTTCCACACACAACAACTGTGGGAGCGAGCCTGCTCGCGATGGCGATGCATCAAACAATGCAGATGTGTCTGACCCGACACTATCGCGAGCAGGCTCGCTCCCACAGGAAGGGTGGTGTCTTGGGCATAAAAAAAGGTGCGATCCGCAAGGGTCGCACCTTTTTTACGAGCCGCTGATATCAGCTGCCGAGGGCCTTGGACGCCAGCCAGAACAGCGCGGCCGAGAGGGCCACCGTCGCCGGCAGGGTCAGTACCCAGGCCAGCAGGATGGTCCGTACCGTGCCACTTTGCAGGCCGCTCTTGTTGGCAACCATGGTGCCTGCCACGCCGGACGACAGCACATGGGTGGTGGATACCGGCAGGCTGAAGATATTCGCCGCACCGATCATGCACGCGGTGGTGATTTGCGCAGACATGCCTTGGGCGTAGGTCATGCCTTGCTTGCCGATCTTCTCACCGATGGTCAGTACCACACGCTTCCAGCCGACCATGGTGCCCAGGCCCAGGGCCAGGGCGACTGCCAGAATCACCCAGAACGGGGCGTATTCGGTGGTGGCGGTCAGGTCCTTGCGCAGCTTGTTCAAGTCATCTTTTTCACGGGCGGCGAGCCCTGGCAACTTGCCAACCTTCTTCGCCGTGTCGTCCAGGCAGAGCAGGTAACGACGCACTTCGATGCGGCTTTCCGACGGCAACGAGTGGTAATCCGCCACGCCTTTGAGCGTGTCGAGCAGGGCTGCGATGGTGGGTTCGGTCTGCTGCGGGTTGCAACGGAATTTCTCTGGCAGATCACCCTTCACGCTTTTGCCCAGCGCCAGGTATTCACCCAGGGATTCGCTGTTGCGCTGGTAGAACTGGCTCAGGTGCAAAGTCGCGTCGCGGGTTCGCTCGATCTGATAGGTGGTGCTGTTCAGGTCAAGCACGAACTGTGCGGGTACGATACCGATCAGCACCAGCATGATCAGGCCGATGCCTTTCTGGCCATCGTTGGAGCCGTGGACGAAGCTGACAGCCATGGCCGAAATCACCAGCACCAGGCGATTCCAGAACGGTGGATGCTTCTTGTCGTCGATCTTGCGGCGCTGTTCCGGCGTCTTGTGCATCTTCGACAGGGGGCGCCACCACTTCAGGCCAATCAATACCAGGGCGGCAACCAGGAAGCCTGCCATGGGGGAGAACACCAGGGAGGCACCGATATCGATTGCCTTCTGCCAGTTCACCCCGTCGGCCAACGGGATATCGTTGATCAGCGCGTTCGCCAGGCCCACACCGAGGATCGAGCCGATCAGCGTATGGGAACTGGAGGCCGGGATACCGAAGTACCAGGTGCCCAGGTTCCAGGTGATGGCTGCTGCGAGCAGCGAGAACACCATGGCCAGCCCGTGTCCGGTGTTCACATTGATCAGCAGTTCTACCGGCAGCAGGTGAACGATGGCATACGCCACGCCCACACCGCCCAGCAGCACGCCGAGGAAGTTGAACACACCGGAAAAGAACACCGCCAGATGAGGCGGCATGGCTTTGGTGTAGATAACAGTGGCCACCGCGTTTGCGGTGTCATGAAAGCCGTTGATGAACTCGAAGGCGAGGACAAAGGCCAGGGCGAGCAAGAGGCTCACAAGCACCCAAGCATCCAGTCCGCTGAATAAATCGATCATGAAGGTTTTCTGACCCGGTCGTAAGGGGGCGCGATTATGCCAGAAAACCTCGGTAATCGATGCATTGCCTGCTCATCGGTAACATTCTTCAATGAAATAATTTGTCGGAGACCCATCGGACCCAGGGTTTTAACGGGTTGTGCAACCCATTGATTCTTGAGTGGAAAGAGCAAAGGGCTGGGGTTGCCCCGGCGCTGAAAGGGCCTTGAGCGGTTGTGCGAAAAATCTGAAATGAAGGTCAGTCATGGGTATTCCTCGACGGTTGTCGGGGAAATGGCGGCCCGCTCATGACGGGCGTCCAGTACGGGGGGGGCGGCCAGGGTGTTGACCGGATGCCGCTTCACAAGAACATCAAACCCGGAGCGTCATCGCTCTTCCGCTTTGAGTTCCTGTTCCATTTTCTGAAGTTCCTGGGTAAAGGCCTGGTCCTGAACGGTGGCGCGTTTACGCCAAGGCTTGCGTTCTGGTTCAGGTTGCGCGGCGTAGGTGGTGATTTCCCCGCCGTAAACTTCCTTGTAACGTTGTTCCTGGCGCTCAAGTTCCGCGCGCAGTTCGTCTTTCGTCACAGTCTTACCTAATGGATTGAATTGATCTGGTGATACGCACTGCATGTAGACATGCAGACGGCCACGGCACCAGAACTGACAGCTGACGTAGCATCAGAACTTTCGTATATCGCCGATACGGGGAAGCGCCATCCGGGTGCTTCAGGCACCGGCTGCCGGCACCATGCAGGATAGAAACCTGCAATGCCTGCGGACGGGAGCGGTCGATTGCCGTTCCGTCACTGGGGTGCATTATAGCGGCCTGCCCGAAGAACACTATCGGGAAAAGTTAAAAGAGTTTGTTGTTGTGTGAATCAATATTTGTATGAGCAACTTGTGGCCATTAGGTCTCGGGTGTTGACAGGCCATGTCGGTATCCTGACGCCAAACTCGGCAATACGTTCAATACTGCGTGTCGTGCCTCAACTTATTTATCAAGCCAGCCACGCCGCTAAGGTCAAAGCGGAGGTCGATGGTATCGCGCTGATTGCGATTATCGGTTGAGGGTTCGATAATCGAACGGTCCTGGTGGTCAGCTCTTGTCTGTCCTTGGGCAGCCGCTTGTAATAGCCGTCATTCCCCGGAAGGACCAGACATGAACGACCAAATGCGCAATGCCTTCACTTCTGTAGCGCCACCGATCGTCGCCTCGCCGGCCAAGCGGATCCAGGCTTTGACCGGAGATCCGGACTTCATGACGTCCCTGGCCCGCGGGTTGGCCGTGGTCCAGGCGTTCCAGGAGCGCAAGCGGCACCTGACCATCGCCCAGATCAGCCACCGCACGGAAATTCCCCGCGCCGCCGTCAGGCGTTGCCTGCATACCTTGATCAAGCTTGGCTACGCCACCACTGACGGACGGACCTATTCGCTGCTGCCCAAAGTATTGACCCTGGGTCATGCCTATCTGTCATCGACGCCCCTGGCCGTGTCCGCGCAACCGTATCTGGATCGCATGAGCGAACAGCTGCATGAGGCCTGCAATATGGCGACGCTAGAAGGCGACGACATTCTTTATATCGCCCGTTCAGCCACCACCCAGCGGTTGATATCCGTGGACCTGTCCGTCGGTGGACGCCTGCCGGCCTATTGCACCTCGATGGGCAGGATTCTTCTGGCGGCGCTGGACGACGCTTCCTTGCGTGATTACCTCGACCATGCCGACCTGCAAGCCAAGACCAGCCGGACCCTGCATACCCCCCAAGCTTTGCTGGAGTGTTTGCAAGAGGTGCGGCAGCAGGGGTGGTGCATCGTCGACCAGGAACTGGAACAGGGGCTGCGTTCCATTGCCGTGCCAGTCTACGATGCGTCCGGGCAGGTGGTGGCGGCGCTGAATGTCAGTACCCATGCCGGGCGGGTCAGCCGCAACGAACTGGAACAGCGCTTCCTGCCGGGCCTGTTGGGGGCCAGCCGCGACTTGAGCGCGCAACTGTTCACTTAAGCTGTTCGATAAACGCACAGAGTTGCCGCTGACGAATTGACGGTATTTGCCTCGGCTCATTAATGTCGCGACAGCGTCATCCGGCGTGATCGAGCCTGGCTCGAGCGATGGATGGCGACCCCATAATAATGAGAGGCACACCTGCCATGCATACCTCCCTCGGCCTTCACCTTGACGATCGACCGGCCTGCCAGATCGTTCGCTAACCCAACACCTTCTTTACAGCCTTCCGGTTTTTTGCCGGCCTCTGTTCGCCTGCGTTTTCTTGCGTGGAATAAAAACAAGATGAACCAACCCCAGACCTCCGTAGGCAATTGCCTTGACGTGCAGTCCTTCATCAACGCTCAACCCATCTCGCGCTATCAGTGGCGGGTAGTGATTCTGTGCTTTCTGATTGTTTTTCTCGACGGCCTCGACACCGCGGCCATGGGTTTTATCGCTCCGGCGCTCTCCCAGGACTGGGGCATTGATCGCGCCAGCCTTGGGCCGGTTATGAGTGCCGCACTGATCGGCATGGTCTTCGGTGCACTCGGCTCCGGTCCGTTGGCGGACCGCTTCGGGCGAAAAATTGTGCTGGTAGGCGCAGTCGTGCTGTTCGGCGCGTTCAGCCTGGCATCGGCCTACAGCACCAATATCGATCAATTGCTGGTGCTGCGTTTTCTGACCGGCCTGGGATTGGGCGCCGGCATGCCGAACGCCACCACCTTGCTGTCGGAATACACCCCGGAGCGTAAAAAGTCGTTGCTGGTGACCGGCATGTTCTGCGGTTTCAACCTGGGTATGGCCGGTGGTGGATTCATCTCGGCCAAGTTGATACCGGCATTCGGCTGGCACAGCCTGCTGCTGATCGGCGGGATCCTGCCGTTGATCCTGGCGGTGGTGCTGGTGTTCTGGCTGCCGGAGTCGGCCCGTTATCTGGTGGTGCGCAATCGCGGCACTGACAAAGTGCGCAAGACCCTGGCCCCGATCGACCCGAATACCGTCGCCCAAGCGGCGAGCTTCAGCGTGCCGGAACAGAAAACCGTAAAAGCGCGCAATGTGCTGGCGGTGATTTTCTCCGGCACCTACAGCGCCGGTACCTTGTTGTTGTGGCTGACCTACTTCATGGGGCTGGTGATTGTTTACCTGTTGACCAGTTGGTTGCCGACTCTGATGCGCGACAGCGGCGCGAGCATGGAGCAGGCGGCGTTTATTGGGGCGTTGTTTCAGTTCGGCGGCGTATTGAGCGCGGTCGGTGTGGGTTGGGCGATGGACCGATTCAATCCGCACAAGGTCATCGGCATTTTCTACTTGATGGCCGGGATATTTGCCTACGCGGTAGGGCAGAGCCTGGGCAGCATCACCTTGCTCGCCACGCTGGTGCTGGTGGCCGGTATGTGCGTCAACGGCGCGCAATCGGCGATGCCGTCGCTGGCGGCGCGGTTCTATCCGACCCAAGGCCGGGCCACCGGTGTGTCGTGGATGCTGGGCATCGGTCGTTTCGGCGCGATCCTCGGCGCCTGGATGGGCGCCACGCTGTTGGGCCTGGGCTGGAACTTCGAACAGGTCCTGACTGCCCTGGTCATTCCCGCGGCCCTGGCGACTGCAGCGGTGGTGATCAAGGGCATGGTCAGTCATGCGGATGCGACGTGAGGCAATGATCTGAACCATGGCGGGAGACCTGTGGGAGCGAGCCTGCTCGCTCCCACAGGCTCAGGGGTGTCGGAGAAATCGATAGCCAAACAACAATCTGTTCGATAAACGAACACTCAGTCGATTATCGGATTGTTTGGCTTTCACCCTCAGCTTAATCTTCAGTCACTCCGGCGCCTGACCTCGCGCCTTATTCTTCATATCGGTTTACTGAAAAACGGGAGCCTGCCCCATGGCTGAAATCCTTTCGCTGCACGACGCGGTGAAGCAATTCGTCAATGACGGCGATACCGTCGCGCTCGAAGGCTTCACTCACCTGATTCCGACGGCAGCAGGTCATGAAATCATTCGCCAAGGCAAGAAAGATCTGACCCTGGTGCGGATGACGCCTGACCTGATCTACGATCAGTTGATCGGTGCCGGTTGTGCTCGCAAGCTGATTTTCTCTTGGGGCGGCAATCCTGGGGTGGGCTCCCTGCACCGGCTGCGCGATGCCGTGGAAAAGCAATGGCCGCACCCGCTGGAAATCGAAGAGCACAGCCACGCCGACCTGGCCAATGCCTACGTCGCCGGGGCCTCGGGCCTGCCATTCGCGGTGCTGCGGGCCTACGCCGGCTCCGACCTGCCAAAGGTCAATCCGCTGATCAAAAGCGTGACCTGCCCCTTCACCGGTGAAGTGCTGGCTGCCGTGCCATCTGTGCGCCCGGACATTACGGTGATCCACGCTCAAAAAGCCGACCGCAAGGGCAACGTCCTGTTGTGGGGCATTCTCGGGGTGCAGAAAGAAGCCGCCCTGGCCGCCAAGCGCTGCATCGTCACCGTGGAAGAGATTGTCGATGACCTGAACGCGCCAATGAACGCCTGCGTCCTGCCGACCTGGGCGTTAAGCGCGGTGTGCCACGTACCGGGCGGCGCTCATCCTTCTTACGCGCACGGCTACACCGAACGTGACAACCGTTTCTACCAGGCGTGGGATCCGATCGCCCGGGACCGTGAGACCTTTACCGCATGGATCAACGAATACATCCACGCAACGAAAGATTTCAGTGAATTCCAGGCCCGACTGGCTGCCACTTCGCAGGTGAAATAATGACGTACTCCACCAATGAAATGATGACCGTCGCCGCGGCCCGTCGATTGCAGAACAATGCTGTGTGCTTCGTGGGCATCGGCCTGCCATCGAAGGCAGCCAACCTGGCGCGGCTGACCTCGTCACCGGATGTCGTCCTGATTTACGAATCCGGTCCGATCGGGGCCAAACCCAGCGTATTGCCCCTGTCCATCGGTGATGGTGAGCTGGCTGAAACTGCAGACACTGTCGTACCCACCGGTGAGATTTTTCGCTACTGGTTGCAGGGCGGACGCATCGACGTCGGCTTCCTCGGTGCAGCCCAGGTCGACCGTTTCGGTAACATCAACACCACGGTGGTGGGTGACTACCATCAGCCAAAAGTCCGTCTGCCAGGCGCCGGCGGCGCCCCGGAAATCGCCGGTTCGGCCAAGAGTGTATTGATCATCCTCAAGCAGTCGGCGCGCTCGTTCGTCGATAAGCTGGATTTCATCACCTCGGTCGGTCACGGCGAGGGTGGGGACTCCCGTAAACGCCTGGGCCTGCCGGGCGCAGGCCCGGTAGGTATCATCACCGACTTGTGCATCATGGAACCGGAAGCCGGCAGCCATGAGTTCGTGGTCACCGCGCTGCACCCCGGCGTGACCCGCGAGCAAGTCGTTGCCGCCACCGGTTGGGCGATTCGTTTTGCCGACCAGGTGCAAATCACCGCCGAGCCGACCGAAACAGAGCTGCGCGCACTGCGCGATCTGGAAGCTCGCACCGCCGCGGCTCACGGCCAGGCACCGGGAGAAGCGTGATGCGTGACGTTTATATCTGTGATGCGATTCGAACCCCCATCGGTCGCTTCGGTGGCGGTTTGTCCGCGGTGCGCGCCGACGACCTGGCCGCCGTACCGATCAAGGCGTTGATGGCGCGTAACCCGTCAGTGGATTGGAATGCCGTGGACGAAGTGTTCCTCGGCTGCGCCAACCAGGCCGGTGAAGACAACCGTAACGTGGCGCGCATGGCGCTGCTGCTGGCTGGCCTGCCGCAGAGCATTCCCGGCGTGACCCTCAATCGCCTCTGCGCCTCGGGCATGGACGCCATCGGCACGGCGTTCCGCGCCATCGCCAGCGGCGAAATGGAATTGGCCATCGCCGGCGGCGTGGAGTCGATGTCCCGCGCACCGTTTGTGATGGGTAAGGCCGACGCAGCGTTCTCCCGCAACATGAAACTGGAAGACACCACCATTGGCTGGCGTTTCATCAACCCGTTGATGAAAACCCAGTACGGCGTGGACGCGATGCCCCAGACTGCCGATAACGTGGCCGATGACTATGCGGTGTCCCGCGCCGACCAGGACGCTTTCGCCTTGCGCAGTCAGCAGCGCACGGCGGCGGCCCAGGCCGCAGGTTTTTTCGCCGAAGAAATCGTCCCGGTGCGCGTTGCCCACAAGAAAGGCGAAACCGTGGTCGAGCAGGACGAGCATCCTCGCGCCGACACCACGCTGGAGACCTTGAGTAAACTCAAGCCGGTCAACGGTCCGGACAAGACTGTCACCGCCGGCAACGCCTCGGGCGTGAACGATGGCGCGGCGGCTATGATCCTGGCTTCAGCCGAAGCGGTGAAGAAGCACGGGTTGACGCCTCGGGGCAAAGTGTTGGGCATGGCCAGCGCTGGCGTGGCACCCCGGGTGATGGGCATCGGCCCGGTGCCCGCAGTGCGCAAGCTTACTGAGCGCCTGGGCCTGGCGGTCGCAGACTTTGATGTGATCGAGCTCAACGAAGCTTTCGCCAGCCAGGGCCTGGCGGTGCTGCGCGATCTGGGCCTGGCGGACGATGCGCCGCAGGTGAACCCCAATGGCGGCGCGATCGCCCTTGGCCATCCGCTGGGTATGAGCGGAGCGCGGCTGGTGCTGACGGCGCTGCATCATCTGGAAAAGACCGGCGGCAAGAAAGGCCTGGCGACCATGTGTGTCGGCGTCGGCCAAGGTCTGGCGTTGGCAATCGAACGCGTCTGACACGTCGTTCTACTAATAAGAAACCGAGGAATGCTTCATGACTGACAAGCCTGGTTATCGTCGCCCCCAAGCGGGCAGCCAACCGGAGTACCTGCACCCGCCGTACCAGTCCACCAACCTGCGTTCGCCGTCCAAGCCGTTGGTGTACCTGCCCCATTCGCTGTCGGAAATTACCGGACCGACCGTAGGTGCCGATCGCCTGCAGGAGAAGGACAGCGACCTGACTGCCCAGCATGTCGGCGAGCCACTGGGGGAACGCATTATCATTCATGGACGCGTGCTGGATGAGCATGGCCAACCTGTGCCGGGCATCCTGGTAGAGATCTGGCAGGCCAACGCCGCCGGTCGCTACAACCATGATCGTGACCAGCACGACGCGCCGCTGGATCCGAACTTCACCGGCACCGGTCGCACGGTCACCGACGCCGAAGGCTGGTACCAGTTCCAGACCATCAAGCCTGGCGCCTATCCCTGGGGCAACCACCACAATGCCTGGCGCCCGGCGCATATCCATTTCTCACTGTTTGGCCCGAGCATCCTGACGCGCTTGGTGACGCAGATGTATTTCCCCGGCGACCCGCTGCTGGCCTACGACCCGATCTACAACTGCGTGCCGGACACCCGCGCCAAGGAACGCCTGATCGCCAGTTTCGACCTGGAAAAAACCATTCCTCACTACGCCCTCGGTTATCGCTGGGACATCGTATTGCGCGGCCGCGATGCCACGCCGATGGAGAAATAAGATGACGCTCACCGCCACCACCTCCCACACCGTCGGTCCTTACTACCACATCGGCCTGACGTGGCTGAACCGCGAAGACCTGACCGTCGCCCAAACCCTCGGCCAGCGCGTGGCGATCACCGGGCAGGTGATCGACGGCAACGGCGAGTTCGTCAATGACGCGATGCTGGAAGTCTGGCAGGCCAACGCCGCCGGAAAATACGCGCACCCGGAAGACGACCAGGACAAACCCCTGGACCCGAATTTCGAAGGCTTTGGCCGGGTGCCGGTGGATGCCGAAGGACGTTTTCGCTTCACCACCATCAAGCCGGGCTCCGTGCCGGGCCTTGGCGGTACGACCCAGGCACCGCACCTTGTCGTGCTGGTGTTCGCCCGCGGCCTGGTCAAGCATTTGCTGACGCGAATCTACTTCGATGGCGAACAGGCCAACGAGACCGATCCGCTGTTGGCCTGCGTGCCCGAGGAACGTCGCGCCACTATCGTGAGCAAGCCCGATGCTTCGGGCGTGTATCAGTGGAACGTGGTCCTGCAGGGGACAGATGCCGAGACGGTGTTCTTCGATTATTGAGTGACGGGGCATCCTGTGGGCAGAGATTGCTCCCGCTCGGCTCTGTAGGAGCTGGCGAAGCCTGCGATCTTTTGATCTTTCACTTGAAACTCAAGTGATTGGGACAAGATCGCAGCCTCGCTTCGCTCGGCAGCTCCTACAGGAGCGAGCTTGCTCGCGATGGCGGCGCCACTGCTTGAAAGACTGTTTGTGGAACGGGACTGTTACAAAGTGTGTCTAGAGTTGTTCAGTCCCCAACGAGTGAGTAACCCATGGCCGTCCCAATCAGTCACTACACCGGCGAAGAACGCAGCAAGCGCATCTTCGCCATCGTCGGCGCCTCATCCGGCAATCTGGTCGAATGGTTCGACTTCTACGTCTATGCGTTCTGCGCAATTTATTTTGCGCCAGCGTTCTTCCCGTCGGACAACCCCACGGTGCAACTGGTCAACACCGCGGGTGTGTTCGCCGCCGGGTTCCTGATGCGACCTATCGGCGGCTGGATTTTCGGCCGGGTGGCGGACCGTCACGGGCGCAAGAACTCGATGATGATTTCGGTGCTGATGATGTGCTTCGGCTCGTTGCTCATCGCCTGCCTGCCCACCTACAAGGACATCGGCGTCTGGGCGCCGGTGCTGCTGTTGCTCGCGCGCTTGCTGCAAGGCCTGTCGGTGGGCGGTGAATACGGCACCACGGCCACCTACATGAGCGAAGTCGCTCTCAAGGGCCAGCGCGGTTTTTTTGCCTCATTCCAGTATGTAACGCTAATCGGCGGGCAATTGCTGGCAGTGTCGCTGGTGGTGGTCCTGCAACAGTTTCTCAATGAAGACGAACTGCGCGCCTACGGCTGGCGGATCCCGTTCGTGGTCGGCGCGGTGGCGGCGTTGATCTCTCTGTTGCTGCGCCGCTCCCTGAAGGAAACCAGCAGCAAGGAAATGCGTGAGAACAAGGACGCCGGCAGCATCGCCGCGCTGTTTCGCGACCACAAGGCCGCATTCATCACCGTGCTGGGCTACACCGCTGGCGGCTCGCTGATTTTCTACACGTTCACCACTTACATGCAGAAATACCTGGTGAACACCGCCGGCCTGCACGCCAAGACCGCCAGCTACATCATGACCGGTGCGTTGTTCCTCTATATGTGCATGCAGCCGCTGTTCGGCATGCTGGCGGACAAGATCGGTCGGCGTAACTCCATGCTCTGGTTTGGCGCTCTGGGCGCGTTGTGCACAGTGCCGATCCTGCTGACCCTCAAAAGTATCAGCAGCCCGTTCCTGGCGTTTGTGCTGATTACCCTGGCACTGGCGATCGTCAGCTTCTACACCTCCATCAGCGGGTTGGTGAAAGCTGAAATGTTTCCACCTGAAGTGCGGGCGCTGGGAGTAGGGTTGGCCTATGCGGTGGCGAATGCGATTTTTGGTGGCTCGGCCGAGTACGTCGCCCTGAGCCTGAAGGCCCAAGGCATGGAAAACACCTTTTATTGGTACGTCACGGTGATGATGGTGGTGGCGTTTCTGTTCAGCTTCCGCCTGCCCAAGCAACCGGCGTATTTGCATCACGACCTTTGACCCAACCGCGTCCGACCGAGAGGCGGGCGCATCCAAGGATTGTTTATGAACGAACGACCGGGCAATCAGCTGTTCGATGCCTACTTCACGGCTCGCGAGATGCGCGAGGTGTTCTGCGATGCGGGCCGGGTACAGGCCATGCTGGATGTCGAGGCAGCATTGGCCAGGGCTGAAGCGCGGGTAGGGTTGATTCCCCTGAGCGTGGTGGCGCCGATCGAGAACGCCTGTCACGCCCGGTTGTACGATTTTCTGGCGTTGAGCGAAGCGATTGCCAGTGCTGGCAATTCAGCGATTCCACTGGTCAAGGCCCTCGGCAAGCGCATTGCCGCGCAAGACGCGGAGGCTGAACGCTACGTGCACCTGGGCGCTACCAGCCAGGACGTGATGGACAGCGGGCTGGTGCTGCAATTACGCCAGGCACTGCACCTGATTGAAGGCGAACTGGCGCAACTTGCCGTAACCCTGGCCAGGCAAGCTGAACGCTACGCTGCTACACCGCTGGCCGGACGCACTTGGTTGCAACACGCAACGCCGGTGACCCTGGGCATGAAAATCGCCGGTTGGCTGGGAGCAATCACCCGTAGCCGCCAGCGCCTGAATGAGCTCAAGCCGCGTTTACTGGTGTTGCAGTTCGGTGGAGCCTCCGGAACGCTTGCCGCACTGGGTGAACAGGCCTTGCCCATCGCCGAAGCCCTGGCCGCCGAGCTGCAACTGAGCTTGCCGGAACAACCTTGGCACACCCAGCGCGATCGTCTGGTTGAGTTTGGTTCGGTGCTGGGGTTGATCGCTGGCAGCCTGGGCAAACTGGGCCGCGACATCAGCTTATTGATGCAGACCGAGGCCGGTGAAGCCTTCGAACCCTCGGCACCGGGCAAGGGCGGTTCGTCCACCATGCCGCACAAGCGTAACCCGGTGGGAGCGGCGGTGTTGATTGGTGCCGCGACCCGGGTCCCTGGCCTGTTGTCGACGCTGTTCAGCGCTATGCCCCAGGAACACGAACGCAGCCTGGGCCTGTGGCATGCCGAATGGGAAACCTTGCCGGAGATCTGTTGCCTGGTGTCCGGCGCCCTGCAACAGGCGCGACTGCTGGCCGAAGGTCTGGAAGTGGACGCGGCGCGCATGGCTCGCAACCTGGAACTGACCCAGGGACTGGTGCTGGCCGAGGCGGTGAGCATCGTGCTGGCCCAGCGTGTGGGGCGCGACACCGCGCACCATTTACTGGAGCGATGCTGCAAGCGTGCCGTAGCCGAACAACGTCATCTGCGGGCTGTACTGGGGGATGAGCCCCAAGTCACCGCACAACTGTCCGTCGCTGAGCTGGATCATTTGCTCGACCCCGCCCATTACCTGGGCCAGGCCCAGACCTGGGTCGCTCGCGCAGTAGCTGAACACCTTGCCTTGAACGCCTGAAAGGAGATTGTTGTGGGATTGGTCAAACTCGCCGAAGGCGAACTGAACTATTGCTTCGATGGGCCGCAAGATGGCCCGGTGCTGGTGCTCTCCAACTCCCTGGGCACCGACCTGCACATGTGGGACGAGCAGATCGCCGCCTTCAGTGAACACTTTCGCGTGCTGCGTTTCGACACGCGCGGCCACGGTCAGTCGTTGGTCACAGAGGGCCCGTACAGCATTGAACAGCTGGGCCGCGACGTGCTGGCGATGCTCGATCAGTTGAACATCGACAAGGTGCATTTTTGTGGGTTGTCCATGGGCGGATTGATCGGTCAATGGCTGGGGATCAATGCCGGCGAGCGGTTGCACAAACTGGTGGTGTGCAACACTGCTGCCAAGATTGGCGACCCGTCCGTATGGGACCCGCGGATCGAAACCGTACTGCGTGATGGCAAAGCGGCGATGGTCGCGCTGCGGGGTGCCTCGATTGCCCGTTGGTTCACACCGGACTTTGCCCAGGCTCATCCAGAGAAGGCCAGGAAAATCACCGACATGCTTGCCGCCACTTCGCCCCAGGGCTATGCGGCTAACTGCACGGCGGTGCGCGATGCCGATTTCCGTGAGCAGCTGTCGTCGATTCGCGTACCGCTGTTGGTGGTCGCCGGCACCGAAGATGCCGTGACGCCACCGTCGGGCGGGCACTTTATCCAGGAGCGGGTCAACGGGGCCGAGTACGCCGAATTTCATGCCGCGCACCTGTCCAATGTCCAGGCCGGCGCTGCGTTCAGCGAGCGGGTACTGGCTTTCCTGCTCGATTCCAGTCGTTCTTGAGGGCGTTTTTTGTGGACGAGAAACAACGTTACGACGAAGGCATGCAAGTACGCCGCGCGGTGCTGGGCGATGCCCACGTCGACCGCAGTCTCAATGCCTTGACCGAGTTCAACAGTGAGTTCCAGGAGATGATCACCCGGCATGCCTGGGGCGACATCTGGACCCGCCCGGGCCTGCCGCGCCACACCCGTAGCCTGATCACCATCGCCATGCTGATCGGCATGAACCGCAACGAAGAACTCAAACTGCACCTGCGCGCCGCCGCCAATAACGGCGTGAGCCGCAGCGAGATCAAGGAAGTGATCATGCAAAGCGCCATCTATTGCGGTATCCCGGCGGCCAACGCCACCTTCCACCTGGCCGAGTCGGTGTGGGATGAACTGGGCGTCGAATCACGGACTTAACATCCACCGCCATCCCCTGTGGGAGTCAAGCTTTGCTCCCACACTGAATCTTCAGTGAGCACAAGTTTTGTGCCCGACGCTGATCCTCCTGTGGGAGCGGGCTTGCTCGCGAAGTGGTGGGTCAGTTTGCATTGAGGTTGAATGGGACGCCGCCATCGCGAGCAAGCTTTGCTCCCACGGTGGATCTTCAGTGAGCACACATTTTGTGCCCGACGCTGATCCCCTTGTGGGAGCGAGCCTGCTCGCGATGACGGTGGTACAGCCTCCATCCATGTTGGTTTTTACAGCAAGCTGATCGGATAGCTGACGATCAAGCGGTTCTCATCGAACTCACTGGTGCTGTAATCCCGGCGCATTGTCGAGTTACGCCATTTCACATTGAGGCTCTTCAACGCACCGCTCTGTACGGTGTAGGCCAGTTCGCTTTCGCGACCCCATTCCTTACCGTCGGTGATGGTGCCGGTGTGTACGTTGTCACCGCTGATGTAGCGGTTCATCAGGGTCAGGCCCGGTACGCCGACGGCGGCGAAGTTGAAGTCGTGGCGCACTTGCCAGGATCTTTCCTCGGCGTTGTCATAGCTGGAGTTGTAGCTGTCGTTGGCCAGGGTGCCGCCGCTGGTGCCGTTGACGCGCATCCAGCCGTCGTCGCCACTGAGTTTTTGCAGGCCGACGTAGAAGGTGTTGCCACCGTATTTGGCCGAGAGCATGGCGGACAAGGTTTTGTTGTCCAGGTCGCCGGCCAAGGCGCTGCCTTCTTCCTTACCGATGAAGTAACCGAGGTTGGCGCCCAGGGTCCAGTCACCGACGGGCTGGCTGTGGGTCAGGTTGAAATACTTTTGCTGGTAGATGTCGGACAGTTCGGCATACCAGACACCGACCTGGGTGCGTTTGTCGTTGAAGGCGTATTCGCCACCGCCGAAGTTAAAGCGGTCCGAAAGGAACGCACCGCGGCCGTTCATGGACATGTCTTCCATGCTCGCGTCGTTGCGCATGCTGTTGGCGCGGAACTGACCGCCGTAGAGGCTCAAGCCGCTGATTTCGGTGGAGGTTACCTGGCCGCCGCGGAAGGTTTGCGGCAGGGAGCGACCGTCGTCCGAGCGCAGGATCGGCAGCACCGGCATCCATTCGCCCACCTTCAGTTCGGTTTTCGACACCTTGGCCTTGAGGGCGACACCCAGTCGACCGAAGTCATCGGCCGGACGGCCATCATCGTGCACCGGCAACAATGCGGTATTGGCAGTGCCGCGACCCCCGTCGAGCTTGACCGAGTACATGCCCAGCACGTCCACGCCGAAACCGACCACGCCCTGGGTGAAGCCGGACTTGGCGTCGAGAATGAAACTCTGGGTCCATTCCTCGGCTTTGCCTTGGGCGTTGTCCGGGTTGGTGAAGTTGCGGTTGATGTAGAAGTTGCGCAGGTTGAGATTGACCTTGGCGTCTTCAACAAACCCCGACTCTGCGGCCAGAACGGGCAGGGCGGCGCCAGACAGGGCGATGGCGATAAGGCTGGGAAACAAATGCTGTGTAGGTTTCATGGGCATGTCTCTAGTTTTTGTGGGCAAAGCGGGTCGCTGCCGCAACCTTGGGTTGCAGACGGTGCGGTGGAACTGGGCGGTCAGTTGATCAGCCGGACGAAGTAGGGCGTGTGGGCATGGCGTCGAACCTGTTGTTATTGGTTTTGTGCGAGCGATGGTGAAGGGCCACCCGGGATCGGTTCAATTGCCGTTTACGGGTTTTGGGCGATTATCGAACGGCAAAAACTGATTGGATGGATGTAATCTCTGTGGGAGCGAGCCTGCTCGCGAAGGCGGCCTTACAGCTAGCCAGGGTTTTGTTGATTGCGTACATATCCGTTTCTGCGGTAACGGCCGCTTAGGGTTCCGCCCTGACGGCGGCTCACTTTTGAAAAGCCCGGGAGCCGGCCCAGTCAAAAGTAAGCAAAACGCTCATGCCCCACCACTCGGCACCTCGCCTAGGCTCGGCATGCCCTCACTCCGGCGTTGCTCCGTGGGCCCGCCGCGAAGGGCCATCCATGGCCCAGCGCGGCTATCCCGG
>NZ_JAKNQY010000021.1:0-48440 GCF_024494355.1 Pseudomonas sp. Q11
CTTCAATATTCCAACCTCTTGATTTTCTGTAAGAAAATTCGGGGATCCCTCAGGGACAGACCACGTTTTCTGTGATGTATTTTTAGGGGCTGAAACAGTAGGAAATATAACGAGGTGATGTCTTTTCTTGGGGGGGCTAAGCTTTTGACTCGACTTGTATGAAAAGGACTCTCCCTATATGCCACGCAGAGCGCGCGTCTTGATACCGGGTGTACCCTTGCATCTAATTCAGCGAGGGAATAATCGATCGGTTTGTTTTTTTTCGGATGATGATTATCTTTTTTATATGGAGCTGCTCGCTGAGCAAGCCAGTAAAAGCGGATGTGATATTCATGCGTGGTGTTTAATGAGTAATCATGTCCATTTGTTGGTCAGTCCTCAAGAGCAAAGTAGTGCGGGCTCGCTTATGAAGGGCATAGGGCAGAGATATGTGCAGTACGTGAATCGTACATATGGACGCAGTGGGACCCTATGGGAGGGGCGCTTTCGCTCATGTCTTGTTCAAAGTGATAGCTATGTTTTGGCTTGTTATCGTTATATAGAAATGAATCCTGTCCGGGCAAAGATGGTAACGCATCCGGCGGAATATCGTTGGTCGAGTTATCGTGCTAACGCACAATCAGAATCTTCGTATTTTATTACCCCGCATGCTCAGTACCTGTCGCTTGGGGGGGCGAATATATCGACTGCAGAAGCTTACAGGGAGCTTTTTAGAAACGATTTGGGTGTAGGGCTGGTTGACCAAATTCGGGCCGCGACCAATGGTAACTATGTGCTTGGTGGCTCGCGATTTGCTACTGAAATTGAAGCGATGATCGGACGGCGAGCTCAGCGGGGCCGCCCGGGGCGTCCGGGAAGGCGCTCATTGCCTTAGTTAGAAAACGTGGTCTGTCCCCGTATTCCCTTCTTTAGCAGTGCCACCTATCCCGGCGATGTGAATCCGCTTCGCGATTACGGGACAGAGGCCGCTAAGGCTGCGTTGGAAATTGCGTTGCTGAAGGGGGCAGGGAAGTATCTGGATGGGACTGGGGCTTCGGTGCTAGTCTCGGGGGGGGGCAAAAGGTGTAGGAGCCGCAGGCCAAAAGCTGCCATCTGCTTTACCAGATAACTTGACTGGTTATGCGAACCCGAAAGATATCCGGTTCACGCAAGATAGTGTTTCGAATACCTTCAAGGATGGCCAAGCTCTCCAGTCAACAATTGACGGGCTGAAGTCAGGGAGAATTTCTCCAGATGACTTGCCTCCTATCCGGGTATTTGAGAAGGACGGAGCGGTTTACAGTTTGGATAATAGACGATTGCTTGCTGCGTCTGAGGCGGGCGTTCCAATTAAAGTTGTTCCGGCTACGCCAGCAGAGGTTGCCAAGGAAGGATGGAAAATGACTACGCCCAATAATGGTTCGATTATCTGTGTTCGAGGCGTTTGTAAGTGAGGGTCGTATGAGTTTTGAACGAGTTAGAGATATACAGACAAAAGAAGATCTTGCGGATTTTGTTGGAGAGTTCAGAGAAGGATTGGTACTTAATCCCAATGACTGGGAAAATCCGGACTTAGAGAGATTTTTAGCTGCAATGGAAGCCTGGATTAGGTCAATAGATATGTATGCAAAAAACTCTGGCGATAGTGATGTTGCTAGCCCTAGCTGGAGTACTTTTGCAAAGATATTGTGTGCATCGAAAGTTTATGAGTAGTTGTTCTGCATAGACTTCACTCAACACCGGCCCTGTGCCGGTGTTGTTTTATCTGCTTACTGCAGATAACGGGGGCAGACCACGTTTTCTGTGATGTAGAAACGTGGTCTGTCCCCGTATTACTAAAGAAGATCTTGCGGATTTTGTTGGAGAGTTCAGAGAAGGATTGGTACTTAATCCCAATGACTGGGAAAATCCGGACTTAGAGAGATTTTTAGCTGCAATGGAAGCCTGGATTAGGTCAATAGATATGTATGCAAAAAACTCTGGCGATAGTGATGTTGCTAGCCCTAGCTGGAGTACTTTTGCAAAGATATTGTGTGCATCGAAAGTTTATGAGTAGTTGTTCTGCATAGACTTCACTCAACACCGGCCCTGTGCCGGTGTTGTTTTATCTGCTTACTGCAGATAACGGGGACAGACCACGTTTTCTGTGATGTAGAAGCGTGGTCTGTCCCCGTATTACTATCAGTCGATTGATCCGTGAGGTGATACGAGCTCTGCCGGTGCCATCCTTGAGCTTTTTCAGCCAGGATCGGAATTTGCTAGATTCGATCTTCTTCATGAAATGTAGTCTGTAAAATACAGAAAAAGCAAGGCTGCATATTTAGGGTCAAGCGTGTGCCTTGTTATTCCATTAATTAGAAAGTGAAACGGGCGACCCAGAGGTCGCCCGTTTTCGTTACTCAGCAGCTTGCGCCCGCAACCGTCTCCCAATCACATCCAGCACATCACACCCATCACGCAACGCTATCGTCAGCATCTTGCAGAAGTCCGTAAGCACCACCGTATCGGAGCTGATATCCGACCGGAACGCGATGTTTTCAAGTAACTGGGTCACGGTGCGGATGCGGTAGTCGGCGGTTTCGAAGAGGACGTCCAGCGGGGCTTCGGTGTCGATGAGCAGGGTGGCCGGGGTGCAGTCGATTCCGGTGATGGGCATGTATCTGGTCATAATCAGAGTCTCGAAAGTTGATGAGTCTCTCTGTAGATCGGGTCGCCAAACCCGGTCGCCTTTTTGGGGGACGAGGGACTATAGGGCGACCCGCTCTTGAGCTACAAGACACCGCTTTCCGAGCTTCATGTAGGACCTTTGGCCTGGCAGTTGTCGGCTTTGGCTGAGGCAACGCAGGCGACTGCTGCGCAGTCGAGCGGGAGCAAGCTCCCTCGCCACAGGGTTCGCGCTCGACTTGCGCGGGTTGGCGTATCAGCCATGGCAGCAGCTATGAGGCTTCGCTTCCTCGTATTTATCGTGATGTCGCACCCAATCCATGATTTCGTCTTCGTTGCGGCCCTTGGGCGTGAGGTCGAGGTAGTTGTAGGTGCCGACCAGGATGTCGAGGCCGCGGGCATAGGTGGAGTAGGTGTGGAAGATGTCGCCGGCTTCGTTGCGATAGAAGACGCTCAGGCCGGGGAGTTCGCCTTCGGTGGTGTCGGTTTTTTCGTAGTTGTAGGTGGCTTTTTTGGCTGAGACGTCTTCGGGTTTGAAGCTGACGCCGAAGTCGTAGTTGAAGTCGCAGCCTTCTGACGAGACCCAGTCGAAGGTCCAGCCCATGCGACGTTTGAACGGCTGGAACTCGGCGAACGGCGCGCGGGAGACGGCGACCACGGCGACGTCGTGGTGGGCCAGGTGTTGGTTGGCGCCGTCGATGTGGTCGGACAGGAACGAGCAGCCCTGGCAGCCTTCTGTCCAGCCGGGGCCGAACATGAAGTGGTAGATGATCAGTTGGCTGCGGCCGCCGAACAGGTCGGCCAGGCTCAGTTCGCCGTGGGGGCCCTGGAAGCGGTAGGGTTTGTCGATTTTTACCCAGGGCAGGGCGCGGCGTTCGGCGCTGAGTTTGTCGCGTTCGCGGGTGAAGGCTTTTTCGTGGATCAGGTGCTGGCGACGGGCGGCGAGCCATTCTTCCCGCGAGACGACGGCATGATTTTCTACGTTCATGGTGAATTCTCCTGCGTGGCAGAGCCGCTGAGTCGGCACTTTCTGTAAGTGGTCGTCTGGCCCTGGATGAATTCGACAAGCCGTTGGTCGGCTTGTGAAATAGCCCATCGGTAAGCCCGGCTGAACGGCGGCGTAGCGCCTCGGTCACACCTTAAGTAGGCATCTCACTCTTTGGAGGATGGACCAGGATGACGACTTATAACTGGGACTTGATCGAACGGTTGTTGCACGAAGTGCAGAACGGCGCCGGCCACAGCTTTACCCCTCGGCCTTATGCGGAGCAGTACGCGGCCGAGAAAGCGGCTGCAGGCGAGGAGATCGAGAACCTCGATCATCTGAAAACGGTCGCCGGGGAGTACGAAAAGTTGCTGCTGGAGCGCGGCTATATCGAGCCTCGGCCAGAGGAAGACGGCGGTAACGGCGAGAACTTTGTGCTGACGGTGCGCGGCTCGCGGTTGTTGAGCCTGATCGACAGCAGCATCCCGGGCAATGATCATCCGCGCCAGGTGCTGGATGAGCAGGACGATGCGCTGGATGAATTTACCTTTGATGAGGTGGCTTCGAAGGCGCAAATTGCCTAGAGCCGGGCGCAGATATTGTGGGAGCGGGCTTGCTCGCGAAAGCGGTGTGTCAGTTAACAATTATGTCGACTGATACACCGCTTTCGCGAGCAAGCCCGCTCCCACATTGGATCTCAGTGGTTTTATGAACGGGTTGCTTTCAGGCACTTCAAGTCGCTGAAATCCTTTTTCACCCGGTCGATCTTCCTTAACAAGTGTTCGCGCTGCTGCGGGGTGCTGTCGGCCATCACGTCCACCAGCAGGCTGCGGGCCTGGGCTTCGGTTTTGTCGAAGGCCTGGCGGTAGGCGGGGGTCCATAGGCTTTCGCGGTTGACCAGCAGTTGCTCGATGCGTTTGGGGAAATCGGGGCGGTGGCGCTGGGCCACGGCTTCGCTGAACTGGTTCTGCCAGTGAGCGCGATTGGCGATCCATTGCTGGTTTTGATCGCCCAAGGCGCGGGACCAGGCTTGCACGCGTTGGCGCTGGGTTTCGCTGAGCGGGCCGAGCCAGTCGTTCAGGCGTTTCTCCATGCGTTCGCTGCGCTCCTGGATCTGCTGTTGCAACGTCGGCTTGAGGTATTGCTGCTGGCGTTTGCGTTGGTCTTTGACGAACGCGGCGTCCATGTCGGCGACCTGATCGTCGTTCAACCCCTGCAATAACTCGATGGCCGACGGCGTGATTTCCCGGGCGGTTTCGGCGATGGCGGCCCTGGCCTCCCTAGTACGCTGTTGCAGGGCCTGGTCGGTCACCTGGTGGGTTTGCACCATGTTCTTCAAGCGGTCCAGCCAGTCAAGGTAGCCGGGCAGTTGTGTGGTGCAATGCCAGTTCAGGTGTTCATTGAGACGGTCGTTGAACCAGTCCTTTTGCTCGCCATTGATGTCCAGATAGTCGTTGAGCGTCCAGGGGATGATCAGGTCGAGGTTGCGGTAGGCCAGACCCACGCGGCTGCAGGCGGTGACGGTGAGCAGCAGGGCCATGAGCAGGGCGATGCGAGTGAACCAGCGCGACATAGCGAGTCCTTGCGAAGGCATGGGTTGCGAAGGTGTAACTGTCTTGTTTGAGCATGGCAGGTGCGCGGCAGTTCAGCCGATCGAATAAGTAACGCTTGGTAAAAAGGGTCAGTAAAAAGGGTGTGCCATCTTGAGGGTCAGCAGGCCGTCGCATTCGCTGTTGTGGCCGGAGTACGCCGAGCAACTGCTGCCGCTCAGGCTTGAGTCGCTGTAGATCAGGTCCAGGTCGATGCCTCTCCAGGGGCGGGAAATTTTCAACGACCAGTCGCTGAAACTGCCTACGTAACCGTCCTCCACCGACACCGGTGAGTTGTACTGGTGGGTGGTGTACTTGGCGCTGATGCCAATGCCAAACGGCACGTTGCCGCCCAGGTCGGCAAACAGGGTGCTGTTCTGTTTGTCCGGGTCGTTGCTGAAGGCTGCGCCGAAACGGCTGCCCAGCATGGTCAGGCCACCGAAGAATTCCTGGCTGTCGAGCGTGTCAAGAGTGGGATAGCTGTAGTGGATCAGGCCGATTTCGTAACCCAGGGTCTGGTCGAAGGGCTGTTTAAAGCCCATGTAGGAATCGACTTCAAGATTGCTCGAGGGGCTCAGGCCAACGCTGGGCGACCACTGGCCTACGTACCAGCCGCTGTCGTGGCTCAGGTCCAGGCCGCCATGAAACGAGCCGGTGCTCGACGGCGTGACCAGGCCCTGGGCCATGCTGCGGCTGGGCGTGGTGCCGAGTTTGAGGTCGAAGTCGCCGAGCTCGTGCTGAAACACCTGCCCATGGGCGAAGGGGCACGCCAGCAGGCTGAGCGTCAGGGAGACAATGGGAAAGCGCACGCTTCACTCCATGGATAGCGAGGAGCAGGAACGGACATCAAGCTGAAACACTTGAGCTAGAGAGGTGCAAGCATACCGGCGAATGCTCGGCAGCGAAGGCCGTTCGTCGTTTTTTGCAGGATGAGGGTAAGCGGGGAGGTTCCAGTCCAAGCGCTTCGAAGCTCAAAGCGCTTTGGGACTAGGTGACGCGCGGGTTACTTCTTGCCCAGGCTGATCTGCTTGGACGGACCGAATGTCTGGCCGCTGACGCCCTTGGCAATTTGCTGGATTTCACCGCCGGACTTGAGGAATGCAGCGATCTGGTCGTTGATAGACTCGCTGGTTTCAACGGCTGGAGCGGGCTTTGCTTTGCTGTTGGATGCTTTTACGCGCATGACGGCCATTAACCTGTAAATAATTAATTGGGCCAGGCATCGTACAGGAAATACTTGACAATTGCTTGGCAAATATACCCCTCAATTATCACGCCGGGCGCTGGAATAAGGGGCGATTAATGCCGTCATTATTGCCCTAAGCCACTGTTTTAAATAGCAACCCTCTGGACTGTATAACTTAAAATCGGCTGGCCGAAACGGCCTAGTGGGCCATTGTCTGCCTGACGAATGGCTGCATACGCGAGGAAAACCCACGGAAATCAACGGCTGCACAAGGCCCTTCTGGCCGCCCGCGCCAGAGGCCACGAAACACGCCGCAAAACCGGGTAGAATGCCGCCCACGCAATGAGGGTATTGGAAATGGCTTTAGTCGGGCGCTACAACAGTTTGCAAGTGGTTAAGCACACTCACTTCGGTTTATATCTGGACGGCGGGGCGGACGGCGAAATTCTGCTGCCCAATCGTTATATTCCCAAGGATATTCCCAGCGAAGATGAAGACTGGCTCAATGTTTTTATTTATCTGGACAGCGACGACAAACTGATCGCTACCACGGAAAAACCCAAGGTTCAGGTCGGTGAGTTTGCCAGCCTGAAAGTGGTTGAAGTCAACAGCATCGGCGTGTTCCTGGACTGGGGTCTGCCCAAGGACTTGCTGCTGCCGTATTCCGAAGAAAAGCGCCAGATGACCGCCGGCGAATATTGCGTGGTGCACGTCTACCTCGACAAACACACCCGCCGCATCACCGCCACGGCGCGCCTGGACCGTTATCTGGACAAGACCCCGGCCAACTACACGCCGGGGCAGGAAGTCGATTTGCTGGTCGCCGAAGCCACCGACATGGGCTTCAAGGCGATCATCAATAACAAGCACTGGGGCCTGATTCACAAGAACGAAATCTTCAAGTTCATGCGCGCCGGCAAGCAGGAAAAAGGTTTCATCAAGGAAATTCGCCCGGACGGCAAGATCAGCTTGAGTTTGCAACCGGTGGGCCAGGAAGCGGCGACCAGCCTCAACGCCAAGATCCTCGCCAAGTTGCGCGAAAACAACGGCACGCTGCCGGTCAGCGACAAGAGCGACCCGGTGCTGATCAGCAGTTTGTTCGGCGTGAGTAAGGGCAACTTCAAGAAAGCCATTGGTGCGCTGTACAAGAATGGGCAAATTGTCATCCATGCTGATCGGATTGAGTTGAGTTGAGTTGAGTTGAGTTGAGTTGAGCTGACTGAACACAGAACCCTGTGGCGAGGGAGCTTGCTCCCGCTGGGCCGCGAAGCGGTCCTAAGAAGCTGTGTTCAATTCACCCTGACACTGCGCGTTCTCAGGTTTGGGATTGCTGCGCAATCCAGCGGGAGCAAGCTACCTCGCCACAGGGTGTGTATACAAAACCCTGCACCTTTAGCATGCACCTGCGCCCTGTTCGTGGGCGCACTCCTGCTCTTGACCGGCTTATCCCCCCGCCACACACCGCAGTTTGTCTCACATTCCCCACCTATGGCACGCATTCTGCGTAGCAACCCGTATACAAACCATGCCGGCTCCCGTGCGCAGTATGGTGAGCAGGGCGACGCGGGGGCACGGCGGTACTCAAAAGGAGCCCCGCAATGTCCGAGCAATTGCCCAACGGCTACAGCCCTCGTCTCTATAACGAAGACCTGGGTCCGCTGCCGCAGAAATGGAACTGGTACAACATTTTCGCCTTTTGGATGAGTGATGTGCACAGCGTCGGCGGTTATGTGTTCGCTGCCAGCCTGTTCGCGTTGGGGCTGGCGAGTTGGCAGGTGTTGATTGCGTTGCTCTGCGGCATCTGCATCGTGCAGTTGATCGCCAACCTGGTTGCCAAACCGAGCCAGCAAGCGGCGGTGCCGTATCCGGTGATCTGTCGGCTGGCGTTTGGGGTATTCGGCGCGAATATTCCTGCGGTGATCCGCGGTTTGATCGCTGTGGCGTGGTACGGCATTCAGACGTACCTGGCTTCCAGCGCGCTGATCATCGTGGTGCTGCGGTTTTTTCCTTCCATGGAAGTCTATGCCACGTCGCAATTTGCCGGTTTGTCCTACTTGGGCTGGTTCGGTTTCCTCAGCTTATGGTTCGTCCAGGCGCTGGTGTTCTGGGCCGGTATGGAGTCGATTCGCCGCTTTATCGATTGGGCCGGTCCGGTGGTGTATGCCGTGATGTTCCTGTTGGCTGGCTGGATCGTATGGAAAGCCGGCTGGAGCAATATCAATTTCACCCTGGCGGAGAAGTCCTTGTCCGGCTGGCAAGCGTTCGGTCAGGTGATTGTGGCGACGGCGTTGGTGGTGTCGTATTTCTCCGGCCCGACCCTCAATTTTGGCGATTTCAGTCGCTACTGCCGGAGCATGTCTGACGTGCGCCGGGGCAATTTCTGGGGGTTGCCGGTGAATTTCCTGGCGTTCTCCCTGGTGACCGTGGTGATTGTTTCCGGGACCTTGCCGGTGTTCGGTGAAATGCTCCATGACCCGATCGCCACTGTGGCGCGCATCGACAACAATGTGGCCGTCTTGCTGGGCGCCTTTGCTTTCGTGACCGCCACCATCGGCATCAACATTGTTGCCAACTTCGTCTCCCCGGCGTTCGACTTCGCCAACGTCGCCCCTAGCAAGATCAGCTGGCGTGCCGGCGGCATGATTGCAGCGGTGGCGTCGATTTTCATCACGCCGTGGAACCTGTTCAACAACCCTGAAGTGATCCACTACACCCTGGACGTGCTGGCAGCGTTCATTGGTCCGCTGTTCGGGATTCTGCTGGTGGATTACTACTTGATCAAAAAGCAGCAGATCGATGTGGACGCGTTGTTCAACGACGGGCCAAGCGGACGCTATTACTACAGTGGCGGCATCAACTGGACGGCGGTCAAGGCGCTGGTGCCGGCGACGTTGATGGGCGTGGCGATTACCTTCACACCGATGTTGCAACCGATGGCCAATTTCGCCTGGTTCACCGGTTGCTTCCTGGGTGGAGTGTTGTATTTCGCTCTGGCGCGACGCGAGCCGGCCGTGCAGTTGAACAAATCGCTCAGCCCGGCCGGCCAGGCCTGATCAACGCAGGGCGGTCTGGGTGCAGGGGGTTACTGCGCTGCGACTGGCGGGGCGTAGCAACAGTCCGCCGGCCAGCAGCAGACCGCTGCCGGCGACGATCAGCGCCGGTTGCAACCCGCCGCTGAAATGGCTGCTCAGCGCCGCCAGCAGCGGCCCGCTGAGTTGGCCCACGGCAAAACAGGCGGTCAACAGGCCGGCGTTGCGCTGGGTAGCGTGGGGCGCCAGTTCCCGCGAGCGCAACATCACCAGCTGCATGCAGGCCAGGAACGGCGTGCCACACAGGATCACCCCCAACGCCAGCCCCGGCCCGCTACCCAGCAGGCAGGCAAATACGCCGGCGGCTTGCAGCCAGAGCGTACCGATCAGCCAGCGGCCGGTGGTGTTCGGATTCGGCCGCCGCAGGCTGACCAGCAGCACGCCGGTGGCGGCGGCCAGGCCGAAGCAGGGCCAGAACAGATCGGCCTGCCATTGCCCATGGAACTGCGCCGAAGCCATCTGCGACAGGAACGTTGCCGGGATGATGTAGCCCAAGCCGTACAGGGCGTACACCACGCCAAGTCGTGCGATGCCACGGTTCGGCGAGGAAGTGACCGGCGCGGCGACGGTCGTGGTTGTGGCGGGTTGCGGCAGGATCGGCAGGATCACCAGCAGCATCGCCAACGCCACGCCGGCATACACCAGCCACAGGGTCGCGGAGGTCTGGCCCAACAGGTTCGAGCCCAGGGCGAGCAAACCTGTGAGGAAAATCCCCAACCCCGGGCCGGCAAACACCAGGGCGCCGAGCCGTGGTCGTCCCGCCGCCGCTGCCAAGGGTTGGCTCAGGGCGGTGATCATCACCACCACCCAAGCACTCGCCACGCCGGTACCAAAGCGCAATGCCAGGTGTGGCCAGAAACCCCAGGCCCAGAACGAGGCCAAGGTCAGCAACACGCATAGCCACAAGCCGCCGAGCAAACGCCGCCGCACCTGTTCCGGGCGGCGGGCGAACATGGCGTCCAGCGCACCGAGGAAATAACCCAGGTAGTTGGCCGCGGCAATCAGACCGGCGGAGGTCAAGTCGAGCTGGCCCTCGCCGATTAAGTGAGGTAACTGGGGCGTAAGAGCGAAGCGGCCAATGCCCATGGCCATCATCAGGGCGATCAAACTGCCGAGCAGACGAATAAGAGGTGACATGGTCGTTCTCCAGGGTGAGGCGAATGACCGTCAGGCTAGGACTGATTGACTTTCATTAAAAATGAATAATAGTGAGTAACTTGTTCATTTTTGGAGAATGTCGTGGAGTTCAGCCAATTGCGGATTTTCCAGGCCGTAGCCGAGGAAGGCTCCATTACCCGCGCTGCCGAGCGGCTGCATCGGGTGCCGTCGAACCTCTCGACCCGGCTCAAGCAGCTTGAGGAGCAACTGGGCGTGGATCTTTTCCTGCGCGAGCGTCAGCGTTTGCAGCTATCGCCGGCGGGAAAAGTCCTGCTGGACTATGCGATCAAGCTTTTTGCCTTGCACGACGAAGCCCATGCTGCCGTGCGGGGCGGGCAACCGGCCGGGGATTTTGTGTTGGGTACGATGTACAGCACGGCGGCGATTCATTTGCCGGACCTGCTGGCCGGTTATCACCGCACCTACCCGGCGGTGAACCTGCAGGTGCAGTCGGCGCCCAGTGGTGAGTTGCTCGAAGGCTTGCTCACCGGGCGCCTTGACGCGGCGCTGGTGGACGGCCCGCTGGAGCTGGCGGGGTTGGACGGGGTGCCGTTGTGCGACGAGCGGTTGGTGCTGATCACCGAAGCCGATCACCCGCCAGTGCGCAGTGCGCTGGATGTTCAGGGCCGGTCGGTATTCACCTTTCGTCAGGGCTGTTCCTACCGCATGCGCCTGGAAGCCTGGTTTGCCCATGACCATGCGGCCATGGGCCGGGCGATGGAGATTGAGTCTTATCAGGGGATGCTGGCCTGTGTGATTGCCGGCTCCGGGGTGGCGCTGATGTCCGAGTCGATGCTCGCCAGCCTGCCGGGCCGCGAGCGTGTGAGGATGCATCAGTTGGCCGAACCGTTTGCCCGTGCAACGACCTGGCTGATGTGGCGCAAAGGGATGGTTGGGGCCAACCTCAACGCTTGGATCGAACTGCAGCAACAGGCCTGGCCGCGCGTGCCTCTGATGGTGGAACGATCAGCTTGAGCGCCCGGCGTTGGATTTTGATGGATTCAGTAACAGATCATTGCAATGTGTGACGAGCATTGCTTAGCACTTCGGACTATTATCAGTGCGAAGGGGCCACAGAATTCTGCCGCTAGTACTACCCTGAAGGGGGCACCACGATGAAAGAGAAAATCCAGAACTGGCTTCATGACTTGGGTGTCGCGCTCGGCCTGATCGAGCCGCCTATGCAACCGATCCCTATCCGCACCGATGACGAGCAACGCCGCCGCCAGCCGCGCCGCCGGTAAAGACACCGCAGAATATCGGAGAGATCGCAGTCTCAGGCTGTTTCAGTTGAAACAGCCTGAGACTGCGATCTTTTTTTTTGTTTTGTAGCTAAACCTGTGGCGAGGGAGCTTGCTCCCGCTGGGCTCTGTAGGAGCTGGCGAAGCCTGCGATCTTTTGATCTTTCGCTTGAGATTCAAGTGTCAGGGGAAAGATCGCAGCCTCGTTGAGCTCGACAGCTCCTACACAACACAGCTACTACGGCGCAGTCGAGCGGGAGCAAGCTCCCTTGCCCCGGGGACAGTGTTTGGACTCGCGCTTCGGTAAAAAAGCAAAAAAAAGGTGTGGCCACCGACGCCACACCCTTCGAAGAAAACTGCTTTCAGACCGCCTTGGCCACCACCTTCGACCGGGGCGACAACAGGCTTACCACCACAAAACTCACCAGTGCCACGCTCAGGCTGTAGTAGATCGGCGTGTTGGCGTCCAGGCCGTCCTTGATCATGAAGAACAGCGCGGTCAGAAAGCCCAGCGACATGCTGGTGATCGCGCCGGCCGTGGTTGCGCGTTTCCAGTAGATGGCGCCGATCAGCGGAATCAGCATGCCGCCCACCAACAGGTTGTAGGCCAGGGTCAGGGCACTGATCACATCGCTCACCACCAGGGCGATGCCCAACACCACCACACCCAGCAGCAGGGTCGCGATGCGGTTCTCGTGAACGTCGCCATTGCCGCTTTCACGGCCCTGGCGCAGACGCGGCAGCAGGTCCTGGACCACGGTGGTGGAGGCTGCCAGCAGGCCGGCCGCGGCGGTGGACATCAAGGCTGCCAGGGCCGCGGCGATCACCAACCCGCGAATGCCGTTGGGCAGGGTGGTCTGGACGACGCTGGCAAAGGCGTTGTTGACGTTTTCCAGGTCCGGCAGCAATACCTTCGCCGCCATGCCGATCAATGCCCCGGCCAGGCCGTACAACACGCAGTACAGGCCAGCGGCGGTACCGGCCACTTTCGCCACGCCTTCGCTACGGGCGGTGAACACCCGCTGCCAGATGTCCTGGCCAATGAAGATGCCAAAGAAGTAGATCAGGAAGTAGGTGAGGATGGTGTCCCAGCCAATCGCGGTGAAGTCGAAGTAACTGGCCGGCAGGGCTGCCACCATCGCGTCCCAGCCACCCGCATCGCTGATGGACATCGGCATCAGCAGGAACACCAGGCCGACGGTCATGATCAAAAATTGCACGATGTCGGTGAGGGTCAGCGACCACATGCCGCCAATGGTGGAATACAGCACGACGACACCGCCGCCCACCAGGATCGACACCCAAAACGGCAGGCCGAACAACACCTGCATCACGGTGCCGATGGCGATGGTCGAGGTGGCGCCGATCATCAACGCATAAACCAGCATGATCAGCGCACTGGCGTGGCGCGCAGCCGGGTTGTAGCGGCGCTCCAGCACTTGGGTCACGGTGTAGATCTTGAGTTTGAGCAACGGTTTGGCGAGGAACAGGCTCAGGCCGACGATGCCCAGGCCGATGGCGCCGCACAGCCAGAAACCGGAAATACCATGGACGTAGCCCAGGCGCACGGTGCCGATGGTGGAGGCGCCGCCCAGGACGGTAGCCGCCATGGTACCCAGGTAAAAGCCCGGGCCGAGGTTGCGTCCGGCGACCAGGTAGTCGTCACGGGTCTTGGCGCGGCGCATGCCGTACCAGCCCAGAGCGATCATGCCGGTGGCATAGATGAGAACGACGATTAAATCCAAAGCCATGATGGCGTGTCTCCGATTGTCTTTTTTATAGTGAAGTCGGCTGGCACCGTCCCTGGCACCGCAACCTCTGTGTGAACGCGCTTTTGTGGCGAGGGAGCTTGCTCCCGCTGGGCTGCGAAGCGGCCCCTGATGGCGACTGCTGCGCAGTCGAGCGGGAGCAAGCTCCCTCGCCACGGGTATTTCGTTGATCTCGGGTCAGGCGGTCTGTCTGAGGGAGGGTTTATCGATTGGCACCGAAGAACCCTTGCTACGCGGATCATCCGGCCCATATACCTGCGCCGGCTCCGGAAACAACCCAAGCAGCACCAGGTAAATCACCGAGGCCAGGCCCAGGGTCACCGGCAGGCCGATGTCGATGCCGCCGGCCAGTTCGCCCAGCGGTCCGACGAACTGCCCGGGCAGGTTGACGAAGCACAGCCCCACCAGTGCGCTGGGAATCCAGGCTCCCAGGCCGCGCCAGTTCCAGCCGTGGGTGAACCAGTAGCGGCCGCCGGTTTCGCCACGGGTGAACACTTGCAGGTCATCCGGGCAGTAGAAGCCGCGGCGCACCAGCAGGCCGATGATCATGATCACCATCCATGGCGTGGTGCAGGTGATGATCAGCACAGCGAAGGTCGATACGCTTTGCACCAGGTTCGCGGCGAAGCGCCCGATGAAGATGAAGGCAATCGACAGCACGCCGATCAGCAGCGTGGCCTTGACCCGCGACAGCAGCCGTGGAAACACACTGGACATGTCCAGCCCGGTGCCATACAGCGCCGTGGTGCCGGTGGACATGCCGCCGATCACCGCGATCAGGCACACCGGCAGGAAGAACCAGGCCGGCGAGACTGCCAGCAGGCCGCCCACATAGTTGTTGGCGGCGATGTAGTCCGGTGCCTTGATCGCCACGATGGTGGCGGTGGCGAGGCCGAACAGGAACGGGATCAGCGTCGCCAGTTGAGCGGCGATTACCGCCAGCATGATGCGTCGCTTGGGCGTATTGCGCGGGATGTAGCGCGACCAGTCACCCAGGAACGCCCCGAAGGAAATCGGGTTGCTCATGGCTACCAGCGCCGCGCCGATGAACGCCGCCCAGAAGCCTGGCTGGCCGAGGCCGACGGTGCCGGCGAACTGGCTGTCGAAGGTCGGCGCGAAGGCGACGATGCCCAGCAGGAACAACAGGCTGGCGGCCCACACGGCGATGCGGTTGACCCACAACATGAAACGAAAGCCATAAATACACACCGTCAATACCAGCAGGGCGAACAGGCCGTAGGCCAGGCCCAGGCTCAGGTCGGTTTCCGGCACGCCGATCAAGCGCTTGGCGCCACCGATCAACGCATCTCCCGAACTCCACACCGACAGCGAGAAGAACGCGATGGCCGTCAGCAGCGACAGGAATGAGCCGACGATCCGCCCGTGTACGCCGAAATGCGCCCCGGAGGACACCGCGTTGTTGGTGCCGTTGAGCGGGCCGAACAGACCCATGGGCGCGAGGATGATCGAACCGAGCACCACCCCCAGCACAATCGCCCAGACCCCGGCCTGGAACGAGAGGCCGAACAGCACCGGGAAACTGCCGAGCACGGCGGTGGCAAAGGTGTTGGCGCCGCCGAAGATCAGTCGAAACAGATCCGTCGGGCCAGCGGTTCGTTCATGGTCCGGGATCTGTTCAACCCCGTTGGTTTCGATTCGCGTAAGGCTGTTGTCGTTATTGTTATGCATGATCTGCTCCGATCATAAAGGCGCGCTCATCGTGTGCGAGCGTCGTCTGTTTGGCTAAGGGGGTGGCAGCCCTTCCGGCATCGCGGACAAATGTTCATGGCAGGCCAGCCATAGGCCCTGTTGTTCTTGTGTGCGCCCTTCCTGCTTGCGGAACAGGATGGTTTCGCGTTCCTGGCTAAAGTGTCGCTCCCCTTGCATGCGCAACTCGGTGGCCACGTCATGGATGAAAATCGCCACGTCCCCTTGCAGGCTGACGAAGGCGTTGCTCGAGGTACACGACAGCACCTCGAAGCCATCCTCGGACCGCCAGCGGTCCCACAACGCCTGGTAGGCATTGCGAGACAACAGAGGCTGTTCGAGGGTGTAGAACACGAAACTCGCGTCGGGTGTGAATGCGCCGAAGTAGGCGTCACGGTCATTGCGGGCGAAGGCCGACACCAGTTCAGCGGCGGCCTTGAGTACTTGATCCTGATCGTTCATGACCGCGCCTCAGCGATGGACCACACCGGGCAGTACGCAGAGCATCTCGTACAGCAGGTTGGCGCCCAGCAGCGAGGTGTTACCGGTGGTGTCGTAAGGCGGCGAGACTTCTACCAGATCGCAACCGACCAGGTCCAGGCCCTGGCAGCCACGTACAATTTCGATGGCCTGGATGGTGGTCAGGCCACCGATTTCCGGGGTGCCGGTGCCGGGCGCCCAGGCCGGGTCGATGCCGTCGATGTCGAAGCTCAGGTACACCGGGCCGCCGCCGACCTTCTCGCGGACTTCGGCCATCAACGGTGCGAGGGATTTGTGCCAGCACTCTTCGGCCTGGACTACGCGGAAACCCTGGTTGCGGCTCCAGTTGAAATCCTCGGCGGTGTAGCCCTGGGCCCGCAGGCCGATCTGCACCACGCGGTCGCAATCGAGCAGGCCTTCTTCCACGGCGCGGCGGAAGGTGGTGCCGTGGGCGATTTTCTCACCGAACATGTGATCGTTCACATCGGCGTGGGCGTCGATGTGCACCAGCCCGACCTTGCCGTGTTTCTTGTGGATGGCCCGCAGGATCGGCAGGGTGATGGTGTGATCGCCGCCCAGGGTCAGGGGAATGACGTTGTGTTCCAGAATCTTGTGGTACGACTCTTCGATGATCCGCACGGCGTCCAGCAGGTTGAAGGTGTTGATCGGCACATCACCGATATCGGCCACCGACAGCGAGTCGAACGGCGCGGCACCGGTGGCCATGTTGTAGGGGCGGATCATCACCGATTCAGCGCGGATCTCGCGAGGCCCGAAGCGGGTGCCGGCGCGCAGGGAGGTGCCGATGTCCAGCGGCACGCCAACGAAAGCAGCATCCAGGCCGGCAGCGGTTTGCAAATGGGGGAGTCGCATCATGGTGGCGATGCCGCCGAAGCGCGGCATTTCGTTGCCGCCCAGTGGTTGGTGAAGAATCTTGTCCACGGGTAGGGCCTCATCGTTGTTTTATTTATCAGGGGTCGATTCTGCGAAAAGCTCGGGAGGGGAAGAATCGCTGAGGGCAAATACTTAGTTCAGATTTTTCTAAACTAATGCGGGATGGGGCGATAGACTCCGCTTCAGCGCAGTCCTGGGGGACATGATGCCCCCCTGTGGCGAGGGAGCTTGCTCCCGCTGGGTTGCGAAGCAGCCCCAAAATCATTCACCTCGGCGCATCAGTTAAATCGCGTCGACAGGTTTTGCGACGGCTGCGCCGTCGAGCGGGAGCAAGCTCCCTCGCCACAAGGGCACGGCAAGTTCTATGCATTGTGTAATCTGGAGTTCCCCATGGCCAACGCTTTACCCGACCTGAAACTGCTGCGCATTTTCGTCAGCGTGGTGCGGCACCAGGGGTTCGCCAATGCCCAGCACGAACTCAACCTCTCCACGTCGGCCATCAGCACCTACATGAGCCAGCTCGAAGCGGCCCTGGGCCTGGTGCTGTGTCATCGTGGGCGGGGTGGCTTCAGCCTGACCAGCAAGGGCGAGTTGTTCCACCAGGAAACCTTGCGCCTGTTGGGCGAGCTCGAAGGTTTCGAGCAATACGCCGCCGCGCTGAAGGGCGAGTTGCGCGGCACGTTGAATCTGGGGGTGATTGATTCCACCGTCAGCGACAAGGCCCTGCCGTTCGCCGAAGCCATCGGCGCCTACAGCCAGGAGCATCCGGCGGTCCACCTGCACCTGTCGGTCATGAGCCCTTACGAGCTGCAACTGGGCGTGCAGGACAACCGCCTGGACCTGGCCATCGGCGCGTTTTCCACGCGCATGAGTGGCCTGGTCTACATGCCGCTGTACCGTGAGCAGCACTGGTTGTATTGCAGCAACCGTCACCCGTTGTTTAACGAGCGGCGTATCCCCGAGCAACTCATCACCCAGCAGCGCATGGTCGGGCGCGGTTACTGGAGCCAGGCCGAACTGGCTCGCCATGGCTTCAAGCACAGCGCGGCGACGGTGGAGAGCATGGAGGCGCAGTTGATCCTGGTGCTGTCCGGCGCCTACGTCGGTTACCTGCCTGAACACTACGCCCAGGCCTGGGTCGACAAGGGCGATTTGCGGGTGTTGCTGCCGGCCACTTTCGGTTATCAGGCACCGTTTTCGATGATCGTGCGCCGTGGCCGCAGCCGTGAGCCGCTGATCCAGACTTTTCGCGACCTGCTCAAGGCGCAGCTCAACCAGGCCTGAGGTGCCGTCATGTCCAGAATTCATTGTCCGCGCTGCCACAGGCCGCAAAGCCATTGCCTGTGCCCGCTGATCCCCAGCCTCGACAGCCGCACCCGCGTCTTGCTGTTGCAGCATCCCAGCGAGGTTAACCACGCCTTGAACACCGCCCGCCTGGCGGCGTTGGGGCTGCGCAACGCCGAGTTGATCGTGGGCGAGGTGTTCGAGGATTTACCCCGGCTGCTCGATCAACCGGGTTATCAGACGCGATTGTTGTTTCCGGCTGACGATGCGCAGCCGCTGCAAGCCTACGGGCCGTCTGATGAGCCGCTGCTGTTGGTCGTTCCCGACGGCACCTGGCGCAAGGCGCGCAAGTTGCTGCACCTCAACCCTCTGTTGGCGGCGCTGCCGAGGGTGACGCTGGCCGAAGCCAGCGTGTCTCGCTACCGCTTGCGCAAGGCGCCTGGGCCTGGGGCGTTGTCGACGGTGGAGGCGGTTGTCCAGGCGCTGCAAACCCTTGAGGCACCGACCCGTTTTGAGCCGTTGCTGAGGCCGTTCGAGGCGTTGATCGAGGGGCAGATTGCGGCGATGGGGGAGGAGGTTTTTCGGCGTAACCATGCTGAGAAATGAGTGGTGCCTTTGCTGGCCTAATCGCGAGCAGGCTCGCTCCCACAGTTGATCTCCTGTGCATGCAAAAATCTGCTAACACCACAGATCCAATGTGGGAGCGAGCCTGCTCGCGATAGCGGTAGAACAATCAAATAAAGTCTCAGCTCAAGGCCTACCGCTCACGCATCGCCTCAGTCCGCGCCTTCAACACCGGCTTGAGCAAGTAATCCAGCACACTTTTCTCCCCGGTAATGATGTCCACCGTCGCCACCATCCCTGGAATGATCAGCAGCGGTTTGGCATCCCCGCCCAAGTGATTTTTATCTGTGCGCACTTGTATCAGGTAGAAGCTGTTGCCCTTGTCATCGGTAATGGTGTCGGCGCCGATCAGTTCGAGCCTGGCGCTCATCCCGCCGTAGATCGTGTAGTCATAGGCGCTGAACTTGACCATGGCTTTCTGGCCCGGATGCAGGAAGGCCACGTCCTGGGGGCGGACCTTGGCTTCGATCAGCAGGTTGTCTTCCAGCGGCACGATTTCTGCCATGTCACTGCCCGGCTGCACCACGCCGCCGATGGTGTTGACCTTGAGTTGCTTGATCACCCCGTACACCGGCGAGACCACGGTGGTGCGGGTCACGCGGTCGTCGATGGCAATGCTCGACGCAGTGATTTTTGACAGCTCCGTGCGTTTCTCGTTGAGTTCCTTGGCCGCCTCGGAACGGAAGGACTGTTCCGACTCGTCGATCTTGCTTTTGATTTCGTTGATTGCCGATTCGGCCCGAGGAATCGCCAGGGTCGTGGCGTTGAGCGAACCACGGATTTCCACCGCGCTGCGTTTGAGCCGCAGGATTTCCACCGGCGACACCGCTCCAGTGCGCACCAGCGGCGCCGACATGTTCATCTCCTCTTGCAGCAGGGCCAGGCTGGAACTGAACTGGCCCTGCTTGGAGCGAAACTCCGCCAGCTCCTGGGTTTTCTGGCGCAGTTGTTCGGTCAGCGTCCGCTGTTCGCTGGCCAGGCGCCGCTGCCGTTGTTCATACAGTGAGCGCTCATCTTCGGCCACCTGCGGGGCCTTGCTGATGACTTCTGCGGACAATTCGAAGGGCCGGCCCTCGGCTTCGGCCGACAAGCGTTCGACCTGGGCGGTCAGCGCATAGCGGTCGACCTCGCTCTCGCCCTTGTTTGACAGAAACCGCGTGTCGTCCAGGCGCAGCAGGGTGTCGCCCTTGTTCACCATCTGGCCTTCGCGCACGAAAATTTCGGTGACGATGCCGCCCTCCAGGTTCTGGATCACCTGAATCTTGCTCGAGGGAATGGCCTTGCCTTCACCGGTGGTGACTTCCTGCAACACCGCCAGTTTGGCCCACACCAGCGCGGTGATGATCAACCCGGTCGCCAGCCACACGGTGACCCGCGAGCGCCGCGGCGAATCCTGCAGCGCCGCGCCGGCGGTTTCCGGCATGAATTCGCTTTCGGCGCTTTTGCTGAAACTGCCGAAGTAGCTTCGGGCCGCTGAATCGGGTGTTTGAGCAGACATGGGCGATACCCGTCAGTTAGAAAAAACAAAGCCGAACACATACCTGTGGCTTGAGAGGGTTATCTGTGGGAGCAAGGCTTGCCCGCGATGAAGCTAATGCGGTCTCACTGGAACCGAGGCGCCTGTATCGCGGGCAAGCCTTGCTCCCACAGGTAGCGGTGTTGTTTCTATACCGCCGCGGACCCCACCCGTCCCTTGCGCAGCGCATCAATCACCGCTTCTTTCGGTCCGTCGGCCACGATCCGACCGTTATCCAGCACCACCAGCCGATCCACCAGGCTCAGCATCGACGTGCGATGGGTCACCAGCAGCACTGTCTTGCCCTGCACATGTGTATGAAGCTTTTGCCGCAACACATCTTCGCTGCTGTTGTCCATGGCGCTGGTGGGTTCGTCCAGCAGCAGGATCGGCGGGTCGAGCAATAGGGCCCGGGCCAGCAGCACGGCCTGGCGCTGCCCACCGGAGAGCAACTGCCCGCGCTCGCCCACCGGGCGGTCGAAGCCCTGGGGGTGCTGGCGGGCCAGTTCGGTGACGCCGGTCAGTTCCGCCACTTCCAGCATGCGTGCGTCGCTGATGTAGCGGGCGCCGAGGGTGAGGTTGTCCCGCAGGCTGCCGGCCAGCAGCGGCAGGTCATGGGCGACATAGCCGATCTGCTGGCGCAGGTCCGCCACGTCCAGTTGCCGAAGGTCCAGCCCATCGAGCAGCAACTGGCCTTCCTGCGGCTCATAAAACCCCATCACCAGACGCGCCAGGGTGCTTTTGCCCGAGCCACTGCGACCGATGATCCCGACCCGTTCGCCGGGCTTGAGGCTGAAACTCACATTCGCCAGCGCCGGGGCGTTCTGGCCGTCGTAATGGAAGGTCACGCCGCTGACGTCCAGTGCGCCCTGCAATTGGGTGCGATCCAGCGGCCGTTGTTTGGCATCGCGCTCCTGGGGCAGCGCCATCAGCGCATCGGTGCTGCGCATGGTGAGTTGGGCTTGCTGGTAGCGGGTGATCAGCCCGGCGATCTGCCCCAGCGGCGCCAACACCCGGCTGCCGAGCATGTAGGTCGCCACCAGCGCGCCGACGCTGAGGTTGCCGGCGATGATGCTGTAGACCCCGGCGACGATAGTCGCCATGCCGGCCAGTTGTTGCAGGAACAGCGTGCCGTTGGTGGCCAGTGCCGAGAGGCTGCGCGCGTGGCTGTCCAGGCGGGTGAGGGCGCCGTGGGTGCTTTCCCACTGATGCTGGCGCTCGCTTTCGGCGCTGCAGGCCTTGAGGGTTTCCAGGCCTCCGAGGGTTTCAATCAGCAACGCCTGACGCTGCGCGCCCAGGGCGAGGCTTTTTTGCACGGTGTCGCGCAGGCGTGTCTGGATGATCATCGCGAAAATAATGGTGAGCGGAAAAGCCACCACCGGAATCACCACCAGCCAGCCACCCAGCAACCCGATCACCACCAGCATCAGCACGGCGAAGGGCAGGTCGATCAAGCTGGTGAGGGTGACAGCGGTCAGAAATTCCCGCAGGCCCTGGAAGTCATGGATGCTCTGGGCGAACCCGCCGATGGTCACCGGTTTGGCCTTCATCGCCATGCCGGTGATGCGCTCGAACAGGGTCGCGGAGAGGATCACGTCGGTTTTCTTGCCGGCGGTGTCCAGCAGATGGGCGCGCACCACGCGCAAAACCAGTTCGAAACCGGTGCCGATCAACAGCCCCACGGCCAGCACCCACAAAGTCGACGTGGCCTGGTTTGGCACCACGCGGTCGTAGGTCTGCATGACGAACAGCGGCACCATCAGCCCCAGCAGGTTAATCAGGAAACTCGCCAGGATCGCGTCGCTGTACAGCCAGCGCGACAGTTTCAAGGTGTCACGAAACCACGCCTCGACCCGTGGCACCAAAGGTGCGCGCAGGTCTTCGAGCTCATGGCGCGGCCGGGCGAACAAGGCCTGGCCGCTGTAGACGGCATTCAGTTCGTCGCGGCTGACCCACTGCTCGCCGCCATCGGCTTCGCTGGGCAGGATCAGCGCCTGGCCGTCCTCGCCCCAGCGCCGCAACACGGCGCAGCGACCACCGGCCAGGATCAGCATCACCGGCAGGTTGAGCGGCGAAATGTCGGTCAGGTCACGGCGCAGCAAGCGCGCCTGCAAACTGGCCCGGGCCGCTGCGCGCGGCAGCAGGTCCAGGCTCAGACGTTGGTGCGCCATTGGAAGCCCGGCGCCAAGGCTGGCGCGGCTGACTGTCGCGCCATGGAGTTTGCAGAGGATCAACAGACCGTCCAGCAAAGGATCATCGAAATTCAGCCGCGGATCGGTGCTGGGCGTTGCGGGTTCCATGCTGGTCACATTGATCGCTCCCATTTTTTGGGGGGCCTACTTCAGCTCGGGCAGCCGCGCTTCGTTTTTGACTTCTGTTTGAGCGACCGCGTCGGCCGGCAGCACCACCCGCTGTTTGCTCAACAACTGGCCCATGTTCGCCAACACCCGATACATCGAGTATTCCTCGGTGTAGCGCACTTCGGTGTAGCGACGGTTGGCGTTGTACAGCTCGTTTTCGCTGTCGAGCACATCGAGCAGGGTCCGCTGGCCGAGGCCGAACTGGTCCTGATAGGCAGCGCGTACACGGGAGGTGGTTTCGGCGTATTCCCGGGCGGTGGGGGTCTGTTTGCGGGCGTTGAGCATCGCGTTCCAGGCCAGGCGGGTGTCTTCGTTGAGCTGGCGCAGGGCGTTGTTGCGGATGTCCATGGCCTGGTTGATCTGGTGGGCATTGGACGCCAACCGCGCCTTGTCGCTGCCGCCGCGGAACAGGTTGTAGTTCATCACCACGCCAACCCGCCAGTTGTTGTCGTGACCTTCTTCGCCACCGAGGTTGTTATTGGCGCCCACCGCCGCCTCGGCGTCGAAGCGTGGATAGAACGGCGACTTGGCCACTTCATACTGGCTTTCGGCGGACTGCACGTCGGCCTGGGCTGATTTCAGGTACGGGTTGTTATCCACCATGCTTTGCTGGGCTTGGAGCAGGTCAGCGGGCATCTCGCCTTTGGTCGAGGGCGGTGTTTCCAGCTCATCGGGCATGCGCCCGACCACGCTGTAGAAGTTTGCTTCGGCGTCGGCCAGGTCGACCTGGGCGGTGTCGAAGTTGTTTTCCGCCAGGGCCCGGCGAGCATTGGACTGATCGGAGTCGGCGGTACTGCCCACGCCACGCTCGGTGCGCAGGCCGATCTGGTCGTTGACGCGCAGGTGAGCCTGCAGATTGTTCTTGGCCAGCGTCACCAGCTCGCGGCGCTTGAGCACTTCCAGATAAACCTCGATGGTGCGCAGCGCCAGGTCCTGGGCAGTGCCTTGGGCGTAGTAGGCCCGGGAATTGACCACACCTTTGGTCCGCTCCACTTCATTGGCGGTGTTGAACCCGTCGAAAAGCATCTGCCGCAGGCGCAGCTCCGATTGGGTGTAAGTCAGGATATTGGTGTGGTGGTTGCCCAGCGCCCGGGTATTGGTGTTGTCGCTGTAGCCCCGGCCGTAGCCGGCATTCAAATCCACCGACGGGAAGAACCCCCCTCTGGCGACCTTGACGTCTTCGTTGGCCGACAGACGGCTATCGACCCGCTGTGCCAGTTCCGGGTGAGTAGCAATAGTGCTCTGGATCGCTTCGGTCAATGACATGGCCTGCGCTGAAGAAGAGCAGGCCATGGCCAGCAAAACCGCGCTGCAGAGGGGGGAAAGAACGCGCATGGGGTGCATCTCCTTAGGTCTGTTGTGCTTCGCTGTCGCCAAAATATTGACGTATTTAAGATCAAAACCGTTTCAAGCTTGTAACAACACAGCTAAGAACATCCTGCGCGAAACCTAAGAAGAATTTCTCATAAGACTTATGCCAAAAAAAACTTATGTGCTTGGAAAAAAGCGGCACATTGTTCAAAACGAAAGCCTTTGAATCTGCGGGTTCTGACGGATTTTAGGCGTCAATAAAAGTTCCGTATTCATTTTAAAGCGACGTGAAGAAGTGCTGGAAGGGCGAAATACGAGGCGGTTTAAAGCGACGGTTTTTTGTCATTGTGGCGAATAGCTAGCGCCTTTTTTACCCGCGAAGGCTGGCAGATTTTCCAAATTCCTAGCCGCCAACCGAGCACGAATTCTTCACCCAAACAGGTGCCGACCGCGGTTGGCAACGGAGGGAATGCACATGGCAGCGCTCATCGGTACCGTCAGCAAGGTGGTAGGGCAGGTTTTCGCAGAAGCGGTCGGTGGCCTGCGACGGCCTCTGGTTGAAGGCGATCGGCTGTATGCCGGTGAGCACCTGATCACCGGGGCCGAAGGGGCGGTGGCTGTTCAGTTGCAGAATGGCAAGGAGTTGACCCTGGGCCGCGGAAGTGACCTGACCCTGAGTCCGCAATTGCTCGCCAATCAGGCGTCTGCCGGCGATACGCCTGAGGCGCCGACCCCCAGCGATGCGCAGCTGACCGATGTGCAAAAACTGCAACAAGCCATCGCCGCCGGCGCCGACCCGACCCAGACCGGCGAGGCAACAGCCGCCGGCGCCGAGGGCGGTAATCCGGGGGGCGTGGGTGGTGGACACAGTTTTGTGTTGCTGGAAGAAGTCGGCGGGGAGGTTGACCCGCTGATCGGTTTCCCCACCGCCGGGTTCAACGGCATACCCGAGTTTCCAGAACTGCGTCTGGCCGGTGACCCGGATGACGGCGGCGACGATGCAATCGTGCCACCGGTAGACCCTGAAACCCCGGACAACCCCGTTACCCTTGATGGCCTGACCGTGGATGGCGGTGAGTTGACTGCCAATGAAGCGAACCTGTCTGACGGTTCGGCCAGCAATCCTGGCGCGCTGGTGCAAAGCGGCAGCTTCACCATTTCCGCGCCCGATGGGCTGAGCAGTCTGAGCATCGGTGGCATCAGCGTGATCACCGGCGGCGTACCCGCAGGTTTTCCCCAATCCATCACCTCGGCGCTGGGCAACACCTTGACCATCACCGGCTACAACCCCGCCACCGGTGTGGTCAGCTACAGCTATACCCTGACGGACAATGAAAGCCATCCCGCCGTTGGTGGGGCCAATAACATCAGCGAACAGTTCCCCGTCGTGGCCATTGATACCGATGGCGACACTGCCACCGGGACTCTGGACGTCAACATCACCGACGACGTCCCCCAGGCGATTGACGACAGCCACGCCAGCACCGCATCGGAAAGTCTGGTCACGCTCACCGGCAACGTCTTGCCCAACGATCACCAAGGCGCCGACCGCATCCCGACCGGCCCTGACAGCGGGCCGATCATTGGCGGCACGTTCACCGGCACCTACGGCACCCTGGTGCTGAACCCCAACGGCACGTACACCTACACCCTCAACACCAGCGACCCGCAATTCGTGGCGTTGCATGGCGGCGGAAGTGGCACTGAAACCTTCACCTACACCCTCACCGACGCCGACGGCGACACCAGCACTGCCAACCTGGTGTTGCAGGTGCACAACAACGACGACCCGGTGATCATCGAAGGCCTGGACACTGAAGGCGGCGAGCTGAACCTGCAGGAGAAAAACCTCAGCGACGGCACCAGCCCGGACGCTCCGGCACTGACTCAGAGCGGCACCTTCACCATCACCGCGCTGGACGGTGTGCAGACCCTGAGCGTGGGCGGCATCAACGTCGTCACGGGGGGTGTTGCAGCCGGTTTCCCACAATCCATCACCACGGCATTGGGCAACACGCTGACCATCACCGGCTTCAACGCCGCCACGGGCGTGGTGAGTTACAGCTACACCTTGCTGGACAACGAAGCCCACGCCAACGCCAACGGCGCCAACAGCCTCAGCGAACAATTTGCTGTCGTGGTCACCGACGACAACGGCACCACGGCCAACGGCAATCTGGACGTGAATATCGTTGATGATGTGCCTCAAGCCGTGGACGACAGCAACGCCGGCACTGCCTCGGAAACCAACCTGACTCTGACCGGCAGCGTGCTGACCAATGACACCGAAGGCGCTGATCGTGTGGCGTCCGGCCCGGTCACGCCCGGTACCTTCACCGGCACTTACGGCACCCTGGTTCTCAACGCTGATGGTTCCTACACCTACACGCTCAACACTGCCGACGCCGACTTCAAAGGCCTGCACGGCGGCGGCAACGGTAGCGAAACCTTCACCTACACCCTCACCGACGCCGACGGCGACACCAGCACTGCCAACCTGGTGTTGCAGGTGCACAACAACGACGACCCGGTGATCATCGAAGGCCTGGACACCGAAGGCGGCGAGCTGAACCTTCAGGAAAAAAACCTCAGCGACGGCACCAGCCCGGACGCTCCGGCACTGACTCAGAGCGGCACCTTCACCATCACCGCATTGGACGGTGTGCAGACCCTGAGCGTGGGCGGCATCAACGTCGTCACGGGCGGTGTCGCAGCCGGTTTTCCGCAATCCATCACCACGGCATTGGGCAACACGCTGACCATCACCGGCTTTAACGCCGCCACGGGCGTGGTGAGCTACAGCTACACCTTGCTGGACAACGAAGCCCACGCCAACGCCAACGGCGCCAACAACCTCAGCGAACAATTTGCTGTCGTGGTCACTGACGACAACGGCACCACGGCCAACGGCAATCTGGACGTGAACATCGTCGATGATTTGCCCACCGCCCATGCTGACTCCGGCTCGGTGGACGAAGGCGGGACGGTCAGCGGCAACGTCCTGAACAACGATGTGGGCGGTGCCGACGGACCCGCTGCAAGCGGTGCGGTGATCGGTGTTCGTGCTGGCAGCGACACCTCAACTTCGGCGGTTGGCGGACTCAACACCCAGATCAACGGCACCTATGGCTACCTGACCCTGGACGCCAACGGCAACGCCGTTTACCACAGCAACCCGAACAGCGTCAGTGCGCCGGGCGCTACCGATGTATTCACCTACACCGTGCGCGATGCCGACGGCGATGAAAGCACCACCACCATCACCATCGATGTCTACAACAGCGCCCTTGTCGCCGAAACCGACCAAGACATTACTGTCTACGAAAAAGCCCTGGACCTGAATCAGGATGGCCAGGACCTGGCCCCTGGCACCGTCACCGGCAGCGCGCCGAACGCTACCAGCGAAACCGCCAGTGGTAGCCTCGTCGGCTCGGTCACAGGTGCCATCGGCGCTGTGACTTTCGCCCTGGTGGGCAACGCCACCGGTACCTACGGTCAGTTGCTGCTCAACCCCGATGGTTCGTACACCTACACCCTGACCTCGCCAGCCACCACGGCACCTTCGGCCAACGATGGTCCGAATGTCCTGAGTGAAAGCTTTACCTATCAAGCCACCGATTCCCTGGGTAATACCGTCACCAGCACCATCGTCATCAACGTCGTTGACGACGTGCCCACCGCTCATGCCGATTTGGCTTCGGTGGTGGAGGGCGGCACGGTCAACGGCAACGTGCTGGACAACGATGTGCTCGGCGCCGACGGTGGCGCAGTGATCGGCGTACGCGCCGGCAATGACACTTCAAACCCTGCGTTGGGTGGCCTCAACACCCAGATCAACGGCGCCTACGGCTATCTCACGCTGGACGCCAATGGCAACGCCGTTTACCACAGCAACCCGAACAGCGTCAGCGCGCCGGGCGCGACCGATGTATTCACCTACACCGTGCGCGATGCCGACGGCGATGAAAGCACCACCACCATCACCATCGATGTCTACAACAGCTGCCTCGTTGCTGAAACCGACCAGGACATCACCGTCTACGAAAAAGCCCTGGACCTGAATCAGGACGGCCAGGACCTGGCCCCCGGCACCGTCACCGGCAGCGCGCCGAACGCTACCAGCGAAACGGCCACCGGTAGCCTGGTCGGCTCGGTCACAGGTGCCATCGGCGCCGTGACTTTCGCCCTGGTGGGCACCGCCACCGGTGCTTACGGTCAGTTGCTGCTCAACCCCGATGGTTCCTACACCTACACGCTGACCTCGCCAACCACGACCGCACCGGCCGCCAACGACGGCCCGAACGTGTTGAGCGAGAGCTTCACTTATCAGGCTACGGACTCCCTGGGCAATACCGTCACCAGCACCATCGTCATCAACATCGTCGACGACGTAGCCACTGCTCATTGTGATACTGCCTCGGTGGTGGAGGGCGGCACGGTCAGCGGCAATGTGCTGGACAACGACGTGCTCGGCGCCGACGGTGGCGCGGTGATCGGCGTCCGCGCCGGCAGCGATACTTCGACCTCGGCGACAGGTGGTCTCAATACGCAAATCAACGGCACTTACGGCTATCTCACGCTGGACGCCAATGGCAACGCCGTTTACCACAGCAATCCGAACAGCGTCGGCGCGCCGGGAGCCACCGATGTATTCACCTACACCGTGCGCGATGCCGACGGCGATGAAAGCACCACCACCATCACCATCGATGTCTACAACAGCTGCCTCGTTGCTGAAACCGATCAGGACATTACCGTCTACGAAAAGGCCCTGGACCTGAACCAGGACGGCCAGGACCTGGCCCCCGGTACCGTCACCGGCAGCGACCCGAGCGCCACCAGCGAAACTTCCAGCGGTAGTCTTGTCGGTTCGGTGAGCGGTGCCAGCGGTGCGCTGACGTTCAGTCTGGTGGGCAATGCCACCGGCGCCTACGGCCAGTTGTTGCTCAACCCCGATGGCTCGTACACCTACACGCTGACTTCGCCAGCCACGACGGCACCCAGCGCCAACGACGGCCCGAATGTACTGAGCGAAAGCTTCACCTATCAGGCCACGGACGCCTTGGGCAACAGTGTCACTGGCAATCTGGTGGTGAGCATCGTTGACGACGTGCCCACAGCCGTCGCGTCCGAACGTTCGGTGACGGCGGTGGAGATCGACTCGAACCTGCTGATCGTGCTCGATGTGTCCGGGAGCATGGCCGACCCCTCTGGTGTGCCGGGGCTCTCGCGGCTGGACCTGGCGAAACAGGCGATCAGCGCCTTGCTCGATAAATACGATGACCTGGGGGATGTGAAAGTCCAGCTCGTGACCTTCAGCAGCAGCGCCACCGACCAGACCTCCGTCTGGGTGGACGTGGCGACCGCCAAGTCGCTCCTCACCGGCCTGTCGGCGGGCGGCGGGACCAACTACGACGCGGCGGTGGCGGCGGCCAAGACCGCGTTTGCCACCTCGGGGCAACTGACCGGGGCGCAGAACATTGGCTACTTCTTCTCCGACGGCAAACCCACTACGGGCCAGGGAACCGGTGCGGCGGACGAAGCGGCGTGGAAAGCTTTCCTCGACGCCAACGGCATCAAGAACTACGCCATCGGCCTGGGCGGCGGGGTCAGTGACACTCACCTCGACCCGCTGGCATACGACGGCAGCACCCACACCGACACCGACGCGGTGCTGGTCACCGACCTGAACCAGCTCAACTCGGTGCTCTCCGGCACCGTGCAAGGTGTGCCGGTCACTGGCAACCTGCTGGGCGAGGGCGGCTCGTTCGGCGCCGATGGCGGGTTTGTCAAAAGCCTGGTGGTCGACGGCACCACCTACAGCTACGATCCGGCCGCCAACGCCGGACAGGGTGCGCTGACCGCCAGCGGCGGGGCCAACCATGGCACCTTCAATACCGCCAACAACACGCTGAGTATCGCCACCGACCACGACGGCACGCTGCTGGTGAATCTCGACACCGGCGAGTACAGCTACACGTCCCAGACGGCCACCAGCACATTGATCACCGAAACCATCGGCTACACCGTCAGCGACAACGACGGCGACCTGGCCAGTTCCAGCCTGGTGGTCAAGGTTCTGCCCAACAGCCCGCCCGTGGCGGTCGACGACAACATCATTACCAACGTTCTGTCGGGCAACATCGTGATCCCGGGGGAAATGCTGCTGGGTAACGACAGCGACGCCAACGGCGATCCGCTCACCGCGTCACCCACCAGTTTCAATACCGGATGGGTCGCCAAAGGTGCGGACTTCACCGGCAGTACCGGCACGGTCAGCTTCGCCGGTAACAACGTGCAGTCGATCAACCTCAACCGCGGCGCTTTTGTCGCCAATGCCGCGACCATGACCGCGGTGCTGGTGGTCAGCGGCGCACTGGGGATGGTGTCCAACCACAACGCCAACGATGAAGACCGGCTCAATATCAGCCTCAAGCAGGGCGAAACCCTCACCCTGGACCACAACCTGGCGGCCGGCCGCATTGCCCTGGAATACTCCCTAAATGGCGGGCCTTTCATCGCGATCACCGACGGCGCCTCGTTCACCGCGGCGGCGGATGGCAACTACCAGATCCACGTCACCAACATCGCCAATGGCAGTGGCGGCAACCCCAAAGGTGCGGAAAACTACCAACTGACCTTGACCGTCAACTACGCCGGCGCCCAGGACAGCACGCCGGATTACCACGGCAGCTACACCGCCAGCGACAATCACGGTGGCAGCGACAGCGCGGCGGTCGGCATCAGCTATCAGGCAGGCCACACCCTGACGGGCACCACCGGAGACGACGTGCTGATGGCCGGCGAGGGTGACAACATCCTCAACGCGGGCGACGGCGACGACATCCTCAGCGCCGGTTCGGGCAACAACACTTTGCATGGCGAGGCGGGCAACGACTTGCTTTATAGCGGCGCCGGCAACGACCTGCTCGACGGTGGCACCGGCAACGACACCGCCAGCTACGCCCACGCCAGTGCCGGGGTTACGGTGAACCTGGGCCTGTTGGCAGCGCAAGACACCTTGGGCGCCGGCATCGACACCCTGGCGGGCATCGAAAACCTGCTCGGCTCGAACTTCAACGATACCCTCACGGGAGATAGCGCCAGCAACCGCCTCAACGGCGGCCTGGGCGACGACGTGCTCAATGGCGGTGGCGGCGATGACGTGTTGATCGGCGGCCTGGGCAACAACACCCTGACCGGCGGCAGCGGCGCCGATACCTTCCAATGGCAAGTGGGCAACAGCGGCCATGACCTGGTCACGGACTTCACCCCAGGCCTCGACAAACTCGACCTGTCGCAACTGTTGCTGGGGGAAAACGGCAGCAGCGCGTCCCTGGACGACTACCTGCACTTCAGCATCACCGGCAGCGGCGCCTCGGTCATCACCAGCATCGACGTCAGCTCCACGGCCGGCGCCGCGCCGAACCAGACCATCGACCTGGCCGGCGTCAACCTCGCCAGCTACTACGGCGTCACACCGGGCGTGGACGGCATGATCGCGGGGGCGGATACGGCGACGATCATCAACGGGATGTTGAATGATCATTCGTTGAAGGTGGACACGGTGTGAGGTGAGCTGAAACAACAAACCCCGCCATGTCCAGTTTGGATGTGGCGGGGTTTGTTCATTTTGGCGAAGACAAATGTGTGGCCAGACCCACAGCTTTCTGAAGGCACACAGACCCTTGTGGCGGCTAACGTGGATCGACGTTAGCCAGCACCCGGTTTGCCAACAGTCCCCGAGTTGATGCAAACGATCGGTATGACGGCCCTCACTTCTTTTGACTTGCATTTAAGGCAGACCTGGCACCTGCTTTGACAACAGCGCTGTATAGCTCTGTCGTGTCGTCGGCTGCCAGCGTGCCGGCTACCAGCGTGTCGGCTGCCAGCTGAGGCGCATAGCGAGGGCGGAAGCCCCATCCCGCTGCCACACGGACCTGCGAGGCACGCCGCGTGGTTATACCGATTGAGCCATCGGAGTTATAAAAGTGCAGCGCTATTTCGCCGTCACCAGGCGGCCAATCGCCGTGCCCACTCACCCGGCCGTAGGCTATGACCGCCAGATCAGGGTCCCACATAGGATGAAAGTATTGCGCTGGATTTGGCAGCCTGCGGATGATCGCCTCCCGTAACCCCGAAATAAATGAAGGTCTGTATTCCACGGCGTGCACTTGTCCTACTGACCAACCCCATAGCGTTTGACCACTGGCGTATTCGCTCCGTGCCTCAATGTCCCATTTGTTGGAGACATACACCTGATAGGAGGCCACCTGGTTATTCGCATCGATCACGGAGATTAAGGTTTGTCCGTTGCGCTGGCCGATCACATCGCCATCGGTACTTCCTACAGTCGCTATCTGAGCGTTCGCCGACACATAGCGATACGGTGGAGTGCCGTCAGTCGGGGTGCGGGTGCGTCTGTTCCCGGGACCGTGAAAATTGGTTTGCGTCCACTGATACTCCGCCGGGGCGAAGACTTCCGTCCCATCAAGCACCATTATGCTGGGGTCAAGGATGATGGGCTTGACCACATTAAGGGTGCGCACGTTCGAGTAGACATTGCCGGTGTGGTAGAGCGACTTTGCATACAGGCGGCGAAAACCTGGCCCTACCGTTATCTCGAGCTTCCAAATGCCGGTCACGTTATCAGCGGTCGCCTCGCCCTTGGACACAGGGTTGGGGTCATTGCCTTCGAAAATTTCGACTTTCTGGCCTTTGCTGGCTTGGCCCGACAGTTTCAGGGTGGTGCTGGTGGTGCTGGTGGCTTCCGGAATCTCAACATCGTCGGCGTCCTTGACGCTGTCGAGGGTCGGAGGCATCAGCGCAGGGTCAAGATGAATATCCAAATGCTTAATGGGCGACTGGTTGGAGTTGCCCAATTGGTCCGTCACCCGGTACTGAATCAACGTGTTGGGATTATTACCCGCCTGTTGGAAGGTGTCGGTGAACAGGGTCTTCACTACCGGTATCGAGGCGTCGGCTACCTCAAACGGAACGGTTACATCCCCCACTAGAAAGCTAATGCGGTCGTAGTTTCGCGGGTTGGCATAGGCAAACCGGAACTCCACCCCTTGCGCCGCCCGCTCGACGCTGACGCCATCGTTGATGACGTCGGACGGGATCACTAGATCCAAGCCCTCCGGCGCCGGGTCACCTGGGGCGCGCAGGTGATACAGGACACGCAAGTCACTGGAGGGCGCGGTGTTTTCACTGGGACGGGTCACTTTGTAATGCAGTCTGTTGACCCCGTGAATCAACTGCCCATGGGGGATGTACAAGCGTATGCGATCCCGCTCCTCCCCCACTGCTATGGTCTTGCCGGCCACGGGGGTTGGATCGTCGTTGAGGTACAGTCCGACGCGATCATCCGCCGCCATTGTCCAGGACTGGCGCTGGAGCTCTGTCCAAGGCTCAATCAGACATTCGAGCCCCAGGGGCTGACCGTCGTAAAGACTTTTGGGGATGCCGCAATCGGCGAGGCCGTCCGGCTTCACTGGCTTGATCCAACCCGGAATGATGACGGGGTAGAGTTCGAACAAAGCGTCCAAGGTAGAAGATTGGATATCCATCGGGTTCTCCTGGCAGGTGACGGGGCGTGAGCCTCTTGGGCACGGTTATCACACGCCAAACCGAGGCAACTGCCTACTGTCAGAACTTACAGGGGAGGGCTGGTTTATGACGAGCGGTGGGGGTGGGGTTGGCTGATGCTCCCCGGAGCTGCCCGCAGTACAGGCTCCTGTGGCGAGGGGATTTATCCCCGTCCGGCTGCGAAGCAGTCGCCAACCGGCTGGCAGGGTTTACCTGTTGCACTGCGGCGCCTGGTTTTGGGGCTGCTGCGCCACCCAGCGGGAGCAAGCTCCCTCGCCACAAAGAGAAGTGGTGAATAGGCTAACGCGCATCGACGTTATCCAGTGCCCGGTTCGCCAGCAATCCGCTCATGGCATTGGCCGAGGCCGGGGAGTGGACTTCATGCCTCCACGGCCATCAGTGCACTTGCATGATCGGATTCTTCCACCGAGATCTGTTCGTTGAATTTGTCAGGTATCACGGCCCACCGCCGCCCGGCATCGGCAATATCCGCAGACCATGCGCGATCACCGCCAAAACCTGGGTTGCCGTTATATGACAGCAAAAGCATGCCCCACACCGATAAGGTAGGAATGGTTCCCCCTTGGGAGTGCGCGTAGTTCCAGCTATCCCAGAACGCTCCTCGTGTTGGATTGACTCTACTGACCATCCAGACATTGGCGACGATGACGCGATAGGAGGCGCTTTGGCCGGATGAGTCGCGCACCGTTATCGTAGCGGTGCCCCGTCCCTTCGATATGACCCGCGGATGCGCCTCTGAAACCACTTCGGCAAGGGCTGGGTTGCTAGATGTGTAGAAGTAGGGCTCTAGACCTCCTGACGGTACTCGATCCACGTACGCGTTCGTGGGTGGATTCGGTGGTATGGCTGCTGTTCTAACATGCAGCCCATTGAGATAGCTGTCAGAGGTGTCGATGGTCAGACGCTCCACCACCGTAAATCTCCAAGGCGGCGACACGGGATTATTATCCCGGTAGATCGCCCGGGCGGTGAAGCTGTGACTCCCTAGGTCGAGCCCGCTCAGGGTGTCATGCCACAAGCCGCGGGCATCGACCTCGACTGTTTTTTTGTAGTCATCGTTGTCGAAAATTTCGACCTTCGTGTTGGGCGTTGCTTCGCCAGTCAGCTTCACGGTGGTCGCGAAGGTGTAGCCGCCATCGGAGATGGGTGTGTCGCTGGCGTCCTTGACCGACGTGATGAGCGGTGTATCAAGCACCACGGCCTTGATCGAGTATGTGCGCAGGGGAAAGGCAACGGCCGTGGCGACCTCAGGGGACTTGTCGAAGGTCACCTCCAGCACGAGGGTCAGGTCGGAACGATCGCGCAAAAGTTGTAGCTGGCCTCGCGGAACCGACTTGAACAGCCCCGCCCCCACTTCACTCGCAGTCACGCCCAAGGCAGTTTGCAAGGTGATCGTATGCTCCGTGCCGTCGCTCTTGGTACCCTCGCAGCGCAGCCATACTTTCTGGTCGAGGGCAATGAGCGGCCAGGGATCAACCATCAAACTGGCGTCACCGGTAAAACTGGCCAGATCAAGTTCGAGGCCTGTGCCAGCACCGACCGCTTCGAGGATCAGCGGTGTCGGCAGATCGCCCTCGGCGATGTGGTGCACGTTGAGCAGGAACGGGTCGGAGGTCGTGGCGGTGGCGCGCTTAGTCCGCGTGACGGTATAGGTCACCGTCACCTGCTTGCCAAGGTTGAAGGCCAGGACCTCGACCGGCATCGGTACCTCTTTGTCACCCACGATGCCGACTTCCTCGGCAGGGGTGGTATGGGAACCAGCACCAGGCGTCCCTGTCCAGGTCACGCTCAGCAGGTCGCTTCCCGACATGCCGTCATATTGCTCCACCACCACGGTCAGCTTGTCTTTTGCATCCACCGGGTCGAGGATGTTGCCATTCGCTTCCTTGACGCTGGGCGGAGGCAGATCCAGTCCCCCTTCCCCGATGACGGTGGCCCGGGCGATTTTCGAGGAGCCCACCAGTACCGTGTTTCTGAGCAACCGGTAGGACGCCTGCACCGTACTGCCCGGGATGACCTTGTCGTTGGGGATCGTCAGGACGCAGGCCTTTTTCTGCCCGAGTTCATCGGTTTCAACCGTCCCCGTCGCGGGGACTACGACATCCGGCTGACCAGCGACCTTCGTGACATAGGTCGCCTCCACCGTGTCCCCAGGCAGGAAACGCGAGTCGCCGGTCAAGACGATCAACAACAACGGGTTGGCACCTAGCTTTTCGAGATCGATGGTTGCCGGGTCGTCAGCAGCGTCACTGGCGATTTCCCTTGGAATCGGCTCCGGCAATCGTTGGCCGGCCTGGTCCACGTCCACGGTGTGCACGGCTGACCAGGGGGCGTCGGGGTCCGGGGCGTTGTTGAGCTGGTCGTTGACGGTGAAGGAAAACCTGAATTCGGCATCGTCCCGCAGGTCGGCGCTGGTGACATCGAAACACACCGTGGTCGGTGCCGCCGAGCCATGGGCCGGCGGCGCGGGAGCTTCGGTGGCAGTGACGGTGTGATACACGTCATGACCGTTGCAATTGAGCCGGATGCGATCATAGGCCCGGCAATACGGGTAAGCCACGCACACCGTCGCTCGGGTGAAACCGGGGCCCACGCCGTTCTTGATTTCGTCTGGCAGCAGTAACACCAACTCGGAATGCGCATTGTCGCCGGGCGTCGTGTCCTCGATGCCGGGGCGGATACTGTTGTAGAGAATCTCCAGGGGGGGCTCCGATGTCCCCAGATTCTCACTGCCGCGCATCACGGTATAAGTCAGCCGATTGACCATGCCCGCTAACAATTTGGCGTGCGGGATGTACAGCGTGACCGTGTCATCAATGCCTTGAGTCTGGCGGTTGTCCAGCGCCAGTTCGCCATTCAAGTTGATCGAGACTGTATCGCCTGCGTCCTGCCCCAGATAAGGACCAACGTCCACCGCACACCCCATGGGTTCCAGGTCATAAATATGCTTGGGGACGCCGTAATCGGCGCCTTGCACGGGGGTTGTGGCGCGGGGCAGCCTGGGCGGGTACAGCACCAATACGGTTTGATCGGCGGTGGTCGATGGGTCGGTCATGATGCGCCCCTCTTCATTGGAATGTGATGGACTTCAGGTCGCTATCACACCTTGGGCGCCGGGGCTTGGCTACTGTCAGAACTTACAGGTGAGGGCTGGTTTAAGACGAATGGTAGGGCGACTGATTGAATGCAAAAACCTGGCTGGAAACGGTGTTCTGCCGCAGACACAGCGGGGCAGGTTTCAGGGCTTGCGCAGTGTCTTCTGCCTGAGGATATAAACCGTCACCAGCACCGCACTGGTCAGCATGAACGCCCGTGCCCACGGCAGGGGTACCAGGTAGCAGGACAAGAGGATGCTCGCCCACATCAGCCCGATGGCATACACCTTGCCCTTGAGCGGGATGCCGTTGCCGCTGAGGTAATCAGCGATCCAGGGACCGAGTCGCGGATGGCCCACCAGCCAGCGATAGAAGCGTGGCGAGCTGCGGGCGAAGCAGGCCGCGGCCAGCAGCAGGAAAGGGGTAGTGGGCAATACGGGAATGAAGATACCGATGACCCCCAGTACCACGCTCAACCAGCCAATGGCCAGCAGGGCGTAGCGCAGGATCAGCGGGCGGTTGCCGATGGGCGCAGGCACCCGGTGGCTCAGTGGTGGCGCGGCTTGAGGATCGCCGGTTTCTCGTCCGGGGCGTTGCACAGCAGATACAGGGCGGTGAGGGCTTCAGGGATCTGCACGATCATGTCGTCCATCAGGTTGGCGTCGGCGGCGATGTCGGAAAACTCCGGTTGCTCGTCGAACAGACCGGAACCGACCATGATCGGCAGCAGCATTTCGCTGACTTCTTCTTCGGCGGTTTCGAACCAGGCGGCTTCGCGCAGGAACACGCCCTCCATGAAACCGATGCACCAGCCACGCAGTTCCGAATCGTCCGGGTCATCGCCCAGGTCCAGCTCGCATGGCAATTCGAATTCTTCGTCGGAAGCCAACTGACGGGCGATGTGGGCCTTGAGCAACACCAGCGTGGTTTCGATTACCTCGCGCTCGGCTTCGTTTGCGTAATGCGGCTCTTCGGCGAACAGCGCGTCGATCCACTCACGCTCTGGCACCTGTTCGGAACAGATGGACAGGGCGGTCAGGTAGCCGTGAGCGGCCACGTAATCCAGCGCCTCTTCATGCAGCTCATCGGCGTCGAGGAAGACTTGCAGGCGGGTCAGTTGCTCAGCGAAGGACATTACAGGCTACCTTGGGGAATAAACAATGCGGGAATTCTAGGCCTTCTTGAGCGCCCAGGCCAGCCGCGTGGCGTATTTGCCTCGACTTGGGCCCATGGGCGGGCCGCGATACCTGTAGGAGCTGCCGAAGGCTGCGATCTTTTGATCTTGATCTGTTGGTCGTTCGCTTTAGATGCAATTGGCTGGGGAAAGATCGCAGCCTCGTTGCACTCGGCAGCTCCTACAGGGCGCATGGCGTGCAATCGCCTGATTGCTCACCTCTTGTCAGCATCACCCTTCACAACGAAGCCCTCGGGTATACTGCCGCGTTTTGTGATGCCCTGCGGCGTCCCGCCGGTTCGAAACGCGCACTTACGATATACCGGTGCAGCGTTTTTGATTCTGAACCAGCCTTGCAGGGATGTTTCGGTGATTTTTGGAGTTTTTATGCTCGAACAGGCTCAACGCGTCCTCAAGGACATCTTCGGCTACGACAGTTTTCGTGGCCGCCAGGGTGCCATTATTGAGCGCGTGGCCAGCGGTGGCGATGCCCTGGTACTGATGCCCACCGGCGGCGGCAAATCCTTGTGCTTCCAGGTGCCGGCGCTGTTGCGTAATGGCCTGGCGGTGGTGGTTTCGCCGCTGATCGCTTTGATGGACGACCAGGTTGCGACCCTTGAAGAGCTGGGGGTTGCAGCCGCTTCGCTGAACTCGACCCTGAGCGCCGAGCAGCAGCGGGACCTGGCGGCGCGCATCAAGCGCGGTGAAATAAAAATGCTCTACCTGGCTCCGGAACGCTTGGTGCAGCCGCGCATGCTGGCGTTCCTGCAGAGCCTGGAAATCGCCCTGTTCGCCATCGACGAAGCCCACTGTGTATCCCAATGGGGCCACGACTTCCGGCGCGAGTACCTGCAACTGGGGCAACTGGCCGAACTGTTTCCCGATGTGCCACGCATCGCCCTGACCGCCACCGCGGACAAACGCACCCGCGAAGAAATCGTCGAACGCCTGCACTTGCAGGACGCCGAGCGCTTCCTCTCCAGCTTCGACCGACCCAATATTTTCTACCGCATCGTGCCCAAGGAGCAGCCGCGTAAGCAGTTGCTGGCGTTTATTGCCGAGCGGCGCAGCGATGCCGGGATCGTTTATTGCCTGTCACGCAAAAAGGTCGATGAAGTGGCGGCGTTTCTCTGCGAGCAAGGTTTTCCGGCGTTGCCGTATCACGCCGGCCTGCCCAATGACCTGCGGGCCTACCATCAGAAGCGCTTTCTCAATGAAGAAGGCCTGATCATGGTGGCCACCGTGGCGTTCGGCATGGGCATCGACAAGCCCAACGTGCGTTTCGTCGCACACCTGGACCTGCCCAAATCCCTCGAGGCGTATTACCAGGAAACCGGGCGTGCCGGTCGTGATGGCTTGCCGGCCGACGCGTGGATGGCCTACGGCCTGCAAGACGTCGTAATGCTCAAGCAGATGCTGCAGAACTCCGAAGGTGACGAGCGCCACAAGCGTCTGGAGCAGCACAAGCTCGACGCCATGCTTTCGCTGTGCGAAGAAACCCGTTGCCGGCGCCAGACCTTGCTGGCCTATTTCGACGAAGACATGCCCCAGCCTTGCGGACATTGCGACAACTGCGTCGACGGCGTGGAAACCTGGGACGCCACCGAACCGGCCCGCCAGGCGTTGTCGGCGATTTATCGCACCGGCCAGCGCTATGGCGTGGGGCATCTGGTGGACGTGTTGCTGGGCAAGGACAACGAAAAGGTTCGCAGTTTCGGCCACCAGCATCTTTCGGTGTTTGGGGTGGGCAAGGCGCGCTCGGAGAGTGAATGGCGTTCATTGTTCCGCCAGCTCGTGGCCCGCGGTCTGGCCGATATCGACCTGGAAGGCTACGGCGGCCTGCGCCTGAGTGCGAGCTGCCGACCGTTGCTCAAAGGCGAGGTCTCCCTTGAACTGCGCCGTGATCTCAAGCCGGCAACGGCGATCAAGAACAGCAAGAGCCAGGCCAGCCAATTGGTGCGCGGCGAAGAGCGGGACCAGTGGGAAGCCTTGCGCGCCTTGCGTCGCAAGCTGGCCGAAGAGCATGGCGTGCCGCCGTATGTCATCTTCCCTGACTCGACTCTGCTGGAAATGCTCCGCAGCCAACCCACCTCCCTGGCGGAAATGGCCCGGGTCAGTGGCGTGGGCGCGCGCAAGCTGGAGCGTTACGGCGAAGCCTTCCTCCAAGTGCTGGGCGGCGAGGCCGAGGCGCCGAAAGTGGTGGCCGATGTTCGTCACGAATTGATCACCCTGGCCCGCGCCGGCATGACCCCGTTGCAGATCGCCGGGCAACTGCAATGCTCGGAAAAGAACGTGTATACGATGCTGGCCGAGGCCATCGGCAAGCAGCAGTTGTCTTTGGAGCAGGCATTGGACTTGCCCGAGGAACTGATGGGCGAGGTGCAGGACGCGTTTCTGGACGGCGAGGGCGAGTTGCCACCGGTGTCCGAGGTCGCCGCACTGTTTGTCGGTCGGGTTCCGGAAGGTGTCCTCTATTGCGTCAGGGCTGCGTTGCAGTCGGAATTTGAAGTCTGATCAGTGAGTTAGTGCCTTTAACGATTCGCTACAGGGTAAACCTTGCCTGAATCCGAAGCTCATGCTTAGCTGACTAATAATTAGTTTTTCTCTATTTCAGATCTGATGAGTTTTTTTATGCCGTTAACCGATCAACACCGTTTTGGCATGCAGTTGGCGCAAATGTCTCGAGGCTGGCGTGCCGAGCTGGATCGTCGCTTGGCCGGGCTGGGTCTGTCCCAGGCGCGCTGGCTGGTGCTGTTGCACTTGGCCCGTTTCGAACAGGCACCGACCCAGCGCGAACTGGCCCAGAGTGTTGCTGTCGAAGGCCCGACCCTGGCCCGGTTGCTCGACAGCCTGGAAGCCCAGGGGCTGGTGCAGCGCCAGGCCGTGGCCGAGGATCGTCGTGCCAAGAAAATCGTGCTCTGCGCCCCGGCGCTGCCGCTGATCGAACAGATCGAAACCATTGCCACGCAACTGCGGCGGGAGCTGTTCGAGGGGGTCGATGAAGCCGACATGCGCGTGTGCATGCGGGTCCATGGCACGATTCTGGCCAATCTGGAAAAATCCTGAGGCATATCCCTGGCGTCAGACTTTTGAGATTCGGCGGTTCGCGAACTATAACCAGTACTTAGGCGCTCAGTCTGGTAATCAAAAGGGATGCCCATGCTTGTAAGTTTGCAGTTCACGTTGCGCAGTTGGGTCAACGTGTTGGTAGTCGTGGCAGCCATGGGATATTCGGCGTTGGCATCGGCGCTGGGGCTTGGGGAGATCACCCTCCATTCCGCTCTGAATCAGCCGTTGCGGGCCGATATCGCCCTGGTCGATGTGGCCGGGGTAAGTGAAGGGGATTTGTCGGCCAGCCTGGCGAGCCCGGACGATTTCAGCCGTGCCGGCGTGGAGCGGGTGTTTTATCTCAATAACCTGCGCTTCACGCCCGTGCTGCGCGGCGAGCGCAGTTACATTCGGGTCACCTCCAGCAAACCGGTGGAGGAACCCTTCCTCAATTTCCTGGTGCAGCTCAATCAGCCCAACGGGCGTTTGCTGCGCGAATACACCGTGCTGATCGACCTGCCGGGCACGCCGGGTATCGTGCCGGCTCGTGACGAATCTTCCGCCGCAGCCCAGGCAACACCTGCGGTCAAGCCGCCTGCCGCTACTCAAGGCAAGCGCTACACCGTCGTGCAAGGGGACAACCCGTGGGCCATCGCCAAGCGCCTGCATGACGCCGGCAGCAACGCTTCGGTCAATGAGCTGATGCAGGGCATCCAGGCCCTGAACCCCGGTAGCGATCGGCTTTCCGTGGGCCAGCGTTTATTGCTGCCCGATTCGGCGATGCTGCCATCATCGGCAGAATCGGCTGCCGCCCCGGCCCCCGCCGTGTCCGACGAGCAACTGGCCGCCAACGTGCTGCAAAACGAGCAGCAACAAAAAACCATCGAGCAACTGCAGGCGCTGCTTCAATCCCAGGACCAAGAAATCGCGAGTCAGCGCAAGCAGGTCAGCGAGTTGCAGACACAACTGGCCGAGGTCACCCCAGCCCCTGTGGCATCTGCACAGCCGGAATCAATGCCTGCCGCACCCGCACCGGCGGATGACGTACAACCGGTTACAGAACCAGTCCCGGAGCCAGAAGAGGGCATTAACTGGCTGTGGGTGACGGGGCTTGCCGGGCTGTTAGGATTGCTTGTGCTGTTGCTGTTGCTTCGTCGTCGCCAGCAAGAACAGGCCGAAATGGAGCCAATGCTCGAGCGTCCTGAACCGGTGCTGGATGACGACACCCAAACCTATGCTTCGAGCGCCGACACGGAACAGCCCGAGGCCGCCACGTCGTTCAGTAACGGCGATGCACCTTTGGGGGACGTGCTGGAAGGGGTCGGGATTTACCTGACCTACGGTCGTTTCACCGAAGCGGCGGGATTGCTGCGCGCCGCGTTACTGACAGAGCCCGCGCGCACCGACCTGGGCCTCAAGTTGCTGGAAGTGTTGGGCAAGCAGGGCGATACCATCGGTTTCCAGGCCCAGGAACATCATTTGTTGGCGCAGGGCATCGACGTCAGGACACTTGAGGAGATCCGCGGGCGTTATCCGAAGGTCGCTGCGATGGCCGCACCGGTGGCGACAGAACTTCAGGCGCCGGCCCCTCTGCCTGAAGCAACCCGTGTGTCCAGTGATGAATTCGAGCTCGATCTGGATGCGCTGTCCATGGAAACCAGTTGGGACCTTGCCGAGCCCCAGGACAGCGCCACTGAAAAAACACCTGTTGCACCCGAAGGCTTTGGGGACTTGTCGCTTTCGAGTTTCGACGCCCCGGACCTGCAGTGGAGCGCGCCATCGGAAACCGAATCGTTGGACGATGCGTTTCTCGACGGGTTTGCCGATGAAGAACAGTCGCTGGAACTGCAGCCGATGACCCTCGAACCTGCCCCCCAAGAGCCTCAGACACCGGAGTACTCCGACAAGCTGGAGCAGGCGCAGAACTGCATCGACGACGGTGATTTGAAAACTGCCGTCGCACTGCTTGAGCAGTTGCTCGAAGAGGGTAATGAGCCTCTCAAGCAAACCGCGCGGGTGCTGCTGGCGGGGATTCGCTGAAGTCCTTTATTGATGTGAGCCTACCGGCCCCTTCGCGAGCAAGCCCGCTCCCACAGGGGGGTACGGTGAACGCCAATGCTGCGCCCGACACGAAACCAATGTGGGAGCGAGCTTGCTCGCGATAGCGGCGGCACAGTCGACATCATTGCAACTGAACCACCGCGATCGCGAGCAGGCTCGCTCCCACACAGTAGCTGTTGCGGATACAGGGGTGTGTCTACGCCACCCCTTGGTTTGTTGCATGGCCATCAAAACGTCTGCCCCAGATTCAGATACACCGCCTGCTCATCATCATCGTTAAACCCATAGCTGAAATTCAGTGGCCCCAGCGGCGTATCAAATCCCAGGAAAATACTGGCGGCATTGATGTAGCCGCTGTCGAACTCATTGTCGTTGTTCCACGCCCGGCCCCGTTCCAGCGAACCGCCGATGTACAGCGGAAAGTCCAGCGGCAGGTAGGCTCGCGGTGTGAGCCTTCGGTAATACACGGCGCGCATCAGGCTCATGTTCTGCCCGGATATGCCGTCTTCACGAAAGCCTGACAGCTGCCGCGCGCCGCCGAGTACAAAGCTTGAGGTCACCACTTCGGCGGTGTCCAGGGTGCGGCCGTAACGCCCGCCGAGGATGAAGGTGTCCGGGCCGCGGCTCAGCGCCTTGTCCAGATTGAGTTCCCATTGGCGATAACGCTGGTCGGAACCCAATCCCGGCTCATACTGGCGCCAGGTCAGGCCGATGTCTTCGCCTTCATGGGGGAAGTACACATTGTCGAAGGAGTCGAATGAGTATTTCAGGTCGTAGAAGCCTTCATTGAAGCTTTCGCTGGGCTGGTCGTGATCGCCAATGCGTACATCTGCCTCGCCCCAAGCCTGGCCGACACCGAAACGGATTTCGCCGCTGTTGCCGATCTGCCGGCCCAGGTTCAGGCCAAAACCATAGCGTTCGACGCGGTACTGGGCCACCGGGTCGTTGTCCTGGATGGATTCAACGTTCCGGGATTCAAACTGCCCATAGGGTGCGATGAAATAGCGCGAGCCGACATCCAGTGGTTGATAGAACTCGCTGTACAGCTCTTGCTTGTCGCCGATCTGTGCCCGGGTCAGCCACTCCGCACCCAGGCGATTGATGCCATTGACCCGATAGCTGGCGCCGAGGTTGAAAGCACTGTCACCACGCATGTCGTCCGACAGGCTCAGCCCCAGCCGCAGGTAATCGGTGCCGGTGCGTTTGCCCCGGGCACTGATGACCAGCGTGTGGTCCGGGGCCTTGTGCACGACGCGGTACTGCACCTGCTCGAAGTAGTCCAGGCCGTACAACGTACCCATATCGGTTTGCAAGCGACCCAGGTCCAGCGGCTCGCCGATTTGCTGGCGAACGTAATAGCGAATCACGTCGTCACCGACTTTTGAGTCGTTCTCCACGCGAATGGCGGTGATGACCGGTGTGCGCTCGCTCGGGGTTCGCGCCGCCATGAGCTCGGGGTCGTCCGGCTCCGTGGGGCGCAAGTGCGCCAGGCGGGCCTCGAGTATTTGGGTGGCCCGGTAGCCGGCGTCGATCATTTCCTGGGCGCGGCCGAAGTCTGTGGCGCCGAAACTCGCCAGGGCCGGCTGGATCAGCACATCGTCTTTTTTCAATGTTGCCAATTGTTCTTCGGAGTTGCGTCGGGTCATCAACGTCGTCGACTGGTTCAGGACGTCGATCACCGTGACCAATTGCTTGCGGGTGCTCAGCGGCGTACCGATGTCCACCACGATGGCCATGTCGACACCCATTTCCCGGGCCACATCCAACGGGATGTTGTCGGTCATGCCGCCATCCACCAACAACCGGCCGTCCAGTTCCACCGGCGCGAACACCGCCGGGATCGACATGCTGGCGCGGATGACCTTGGGCAAGTGGCCCTTGCGAAACACCACTTTCTCACCGCTGGCGATGTCGGTCGCCACGGCGCGGAAAGGGATTGGCAGTTTGTCGAAGTCCCGTGTGTCGCTGGCATGGGCCAGCAGGCTTTCGAGCAGCAGGGCCAGGTTTTGGCCCTGGATGACGCCCAAGGGCAGGCCGAGGCTGCCGTCATCACGAAAGCTCAGTTTCTGTTTCACCAAAAAGTCCCGGTCATCCTGCTTGCGCCGGAACGGCACATCCTTGCGCGGCGGGGCGTCGGACAGGGCCTGTTGCCAATCGATGCCCAGGGCGAGTTTTTCCAGCTCGTCGATTTTGTAACCCGAGGCATACAACCCACCGATCACTGCGCCCATGCTGGTGCCGGCGATGGCGTCGATCTGGATGCCTTGTTCTTCCAGGGCCTTGAGTACACCGATGTGGGCCAGGCCCCGGGCGGCGCCGCCGGACAGTACCAGGCCGATTTTCGGACGCGGCGCCTCGACGGCGGGCTCGGTGGCATGGCCGAGCAGGGGCAGCAGTAACAGAAGCAGGCAAGGCAGCAGGCGGCGCATCGTCAATCTCGGGGCGGGCGATCAAAGGCAGGTATTATAGCGATGCCTTTGCCCCCAGGAGTTCACCCGCAATGACCGAGCACAAACCGGAAGTCGTCATCACCTATTGCACGCAATGCCAGTGGCTGCTTCGCGCCGCCTGGCTGGCTCAGGAGTTGCTCAGCACCTTTGGCGACGATTTGGGCAAAGTGTCGTTGGTGCCAGGCACCGGTGGAGTGTTTCACATCAGTTGCGACGGCACGCAGATCTGGGAGCGCAAGGCTGATGGTGGTTTTCCCGAGGCCAAGGTCCTCAAGCAGCGGGTCCGCGACCGGATCGACCCGGAGCGGGACCTGGGCCACAACGACCGGGTTCAGTGAGACGCGGCTTGGGCGCCTACCCCCGGTTTCTTGCTGCCGCCACTCAGTTGGCTCGACACCACGATCGCGACGATGATCAGCGCGCCACCCAACAACATGCGCAGGGTCGGGTTTTCATCGAACAGCAACCAGGCCATGGTGATGCCATAGACCGGCTCCATGGCAAACACCACCGCTGCGGTACGAGCCTTGATGACTGCCAGGCTGGCGACGAACAGGCTGTGGGCCAGGCCGGTGCAAAACACCCCCAGCAGGGCGATCCACAGCCAGTCGACAGGGCGCACGTCAATCAGTTGCGGAGCTGCCATGGGCAACAGGCAAAACCCGACCACCAGGTTCTGGCACAAAGCGGCCTGTACCGGCGGCACCCGTGCGGAGCCGGCGCGGTTGACCAGTGAAAGCAGGGAGAACAGCAAGCCCGAAAGCACGGCCCACAGCAGGCCGGTGGTGGCACCGCTGGCCAGGTCGAAGTGCGGCGTGACCAGCACCAGACCGATGCTCACCAACACCACCAGCAGAATTTCATTGGCGCGGATCCGCTCGCGGAAAATCAACCCTTCGAGCAGCACCGTGAAGGCCGGGAAACTGGCAAAGCCCAACGTGGCGATCGCCACGCCGGCGACTTTGACCGATATGAAGAAGCTCACCCAGTGTCCGGCGAGCAATAGGCCGCCCAGCAGCAAGCGTCGAACGTCTTGTACGTGGAGCTTGTGCCAGCGGGCGCTGCTGGCAAAACGGGCAAAAACCGCCAGGGCCAGCACAGCGAATACGGCACGACCGAACACAATGACCGCTGGCGAGGCGGCGGCGAGCTTGCCGAACACACCGGTCAGGCCGAACATGAGTGCGCCAATGTGCAGGGCGCCGAGGGCGGTACGGGGAGTCATTGCAGTCCTTGTTCAACGGTTGAGCGTCAGGGTATTGAACCCGTTGCCGGCCGTTCTTGTCTGTCGCGATCCTAGCGGTTTTTAGCGCGAAGCTAGCGCTGGCGCCGCAGCTTGCCCGGTGAAGCGCCGAATTCGCGCAGCACGGCGGCGGCAAAGGCACTTTGCGAGCTATAGCCGACCCGATGGGCGATTTCGCCGATGGGCAGTTGTGAATCACGCAGCAGTTCCACGGCCTTGTGCAAACGGCGACTGCGGATGTAATCCATCGGGGTTTGCCCGCATTCGGCGACGAAGCGTGCATGCAGGCGGGCGCTGGAGAGCCCCGCGACCTGGGCCAGGTCCGCCACTTGCAGCGGGTAGGCGGCATACTGGTCGATGTGAGCGTTGAGCGCCGCATAGGGCAGGCGCCGGCCACCGACGGTGTCCTGGCCAGTGCCATTGAGGCTGGCCAGGAGCAGCACCGCCCCTTGTTGGGCGATCACCGGGTCGTCCACCGGACTGCCCGCCAGCCAACTGACCAACTGGCTTTGCCCCGCATCCAACGGCTTGCGTGCGGTGTTGTCGAGCAATCGGCGACTGGCGTCGGCGTGATCACCCAAGGCTTGCCCGATCCAGTCGTCGCCCGGTACATCCAGCACCAGGCAACGGCTGCCGCGGGGGCTGCCGCAGGCGTGATGGGCGCCGGCGGGTATCACCACGAAGCTCTGCTGAACGACCTGGCTGCCACAACCTTCGACCTCGAAATCCAATAGACCGGACAACCCGAACACCAGTTGGGCGTGGTCGTGGCTGTGGACAATCAGGTCGTGGCTGTACTGGCGTAGCGTGAGGATCGGTCTCATCGCGGTCTCCCGGGGCAGGCCGTCAGCATACACCGAGGCCACGGTGCTTCGCGCTGTCATGTAACCGACTTGTGTTTGTCATGGGGTATTAACCGCAGGGAGGCAAAGTGGCTAAAACGATCAGAGGGTTGCCCATGACCAGCGCCGAGCTCGCCAGACCCAGCCGCAAACAGCGTGTTCGCACCCTATGGATTTCCGATGTGCACCTGGGCACCCGGGATTGCCAGGCCGAGCATTTGTCGCAGTTTCTCAAGGGCTATCACGCCGACAAGATCTATCTGGTGGGTGACATCATCGACGGCTGGAAGCTGCGCGGCGGCATATACTGGCCACAGGCTCACACCAACGTCATACGTCGCTTGCTGACCATGAGCAAGCGCGGCACCGAGGTGATCTACGTCACCGGCAACCACGACGAATTCCTGCGGCGTTATTCCAAGCTGATCCTGGGCAATATCCAACTGGTGGACGAAGCGGTGCACGTCACTGCGGACGGCCGGCATTTGCTGGTGATCCATGGCGATCAGTTCGATGTCATCACCCGGTACCACCGTTGGCTGGCATTCCTTGGCGATTCGGCCTACGAGTTCACCCTCACGCTGAACCGCTGGCTCAACCATTGGCGGGCCCGTTATGGCTACGGTTATTGGTCGTTGTCGGCGTACCTCAAGCACAAGGTCAAGACGGCGGTCAGCTTCATCAGTGATTTTGAAGAAGCCATCGCCCATGAATGTGTGAAGCGTGAGCTGCACGGCGTGGTGTGCGGGCATATTCACCATGCCGAGATCCGCAGGGTAGGCGAGGTGGAGTATCTCAATTGTGGCGATTGGGTTGAATCGTGCACGGCGCTGATCGAACACTGGGACGGGTCGATCGAGTTGTATCGGTTGGCCGATGCCCAGGCGCGGGAGGCGTTGATCCAGGCTGAGTTGAAAGTCACGGAGCCGGCGTAAGCCGATCTGGCGCCATCGCGGGCAAGCCTTGCTCCCACAGGTATTCACAGCCTGTGAGAGCAAACACAGCCTGTGGAAGCAAGCACTATCTGTGAGAGCAAGCACAGCCTGTGGAAGCAAGCACTACCTGTGAGAGCAAGCACA
>NZ_JAKNQY010000021.1:48540-110215 GCF_024494355.1 Pseudomonas sp. Q11
AGCAAGCACAGCCTGTGGAAGCAAGCACTACCTGTGAGAGCAAGCACAGCCTGTGGAAGCAAGCACTACCTGTGAGAGCAAGCACAGCCTGTGGAAGCAAGCACTACCTGTGAGCAAGCACAGCCTGTGGAAGCAAGCACTACCTGTGGGAGCAAGGCTTGCCCGCGATGGACCGCGCAGCGGTCCCCAGCAATCAGTCAGGCTTAAACCTGTTCAGCCATCGCCGCTTTGTAGATCGATTGCTTCGGCGCGGCAAACACTCTCTCCAGCATCGGCTCGAAGAAACTCAACGGCAGGGTGTCGTACTCGGCATCGAACGCCGCGGCGTCGTATCGGGCGCAGAAATCAATGGTCGCCTGGTACTGAGGATGCGCTTTGAATTGCTCGCGCAGGTGCCGGTCCATGCCCAGGTGATGGAAGAAGTAATAGCCCTGGAAAATTCCGTGTTTTTCCACCATCCACAGGTTTTCGGGGCTGACGAACGGCTTGAGGATGGCAGCGGCAATGTCCGGGTGATTGTACGTGCCCAAGGTGTCGCCGATGTCGTGGAGCAGGGCGCAGATCACATACTCCTCGTCCCGGCCGTCACGATAGGCGCGGGTGGCGGTTTGCAGGGAATGGGTCAGGCGATCCACCGGGAATCCGCCAAAGTCCCCATCGAGCAACTTCAAATGGGTCAGGATCCGGCCCGGTAGTTGCCGGGCATAGGCGCTGAAATCGGCCGCGATGATCGCCCAGTCTTCCTGGGTACCTTCCTGCATGTGGGTAAAACGTGCATGTGAACTCATCGACAATCCTTTGATTGCAGCATCTAGAAGGGAACCTTGCCCAGCAGCATGTCCCGATACATGACGAAATCGCCGAACAAGCTGTAGAGCGGGTGCTGGAAGGTGGCGGGACGGTTTTTTTCAAAGAAAAAATGCCCGACCCAGGCGAAGCCGTAGCCGGCAAAAGGCAAGGCGATCAGCCACCACCCATTCCCGATGATGAGGGCCAGGGCGAAAATCAGGATGACCAGGGAGGTGCCGATGAAGTGCAAACGCCGGCAGGTGCTGTTGTTGTGTTCGCTGAGATAATAGGGGTAGAACTCAGCGAACGTATTGAAGCGTCTGGTGTTTTCCACGACTGTCGGCTCTGTGGTTATTGTTCTGATGACACTGTGCGTCCAACGGTTTGCTTGAAGTCTAGAGCGATCACTTGCAACGACCAGTGACAATGGGCGCCACTTTAGTATCCTTCGCAAATCAAGCCGTACCCTGCGGCTCGTCATGCAAGTAAACGTCATGAGCGAACGAACAACTTCTTCAAGCTGGGCGATGGGGATTGTCAAGGCGCTGGAAATGGACGGCCTGGATTGTCGCAAGCTGTTCAAACAGTTAGGTCTGGACTTTGATGCGCTGGAGGATCCGGATGCACGTTTCCCCCAGGATTCGATGACCCGGCTCTGGCAACGGGCGGTGGAGCTGTCGGGTAACCCGGCCATTGCCTTGAACATGGGTAAAGTGGTGCGCCCGGCGTCGTTTCATGTGGTCGGGTATGCCTTGATGTCCAGCCGCACGTTGGTCGAGGGTTTCCAGCGGCTCGTTCGATATCAGCGGATCATCGCGGAAAGCGCCGACCTGAGCTTTCGCCTGTTGGAGGGTGGCTACGGATTGGTCCTGACAGTGCATGGCGACCATATCCCACCCACCCGCCAAAGTGCCGAGGCTTCCCTGGCCTGTGCGCTGGCCATGTGCAACTGGTTGACCGGACGCGTCTTGCGCCCGGTGAAGGTGCTGTTCCAGGGCGCCGAGCCCGTTGACCTGGCACCTTATCAACAGGCCTTTCCCGCGCCGCTGGTGTTCAGCGCCCCCTATGACGCGTTGATCTTCGAGCGTAGCGACATGGAGGCACCACTACCTACCGCCAACGAGGCCATGGCGCAGCTCCACGACCGGTTTGCCGGTGAGTACCTGGCGCGTTTTTCCGAAAGCCGCGTGACTCACCAGACCCGGCAAGTGTTGTGCCGGCTGCTGCCACGGGGTGAACCCAAGCGTGATGTGGTGGCGCAGACACTGCACCTGTCCCAGCGCACCTTGCAGCGACGCCTGCAGGAAGAGGGCACCAGTTTCCAGAGCCTGCTCGATGACACCCGCCGCGAACTGGCCGAACAGTACCTGGCGCAACCGGCCTTGACCCTGCTGGAAATCGCCTATCTGTTGGGGTTCGCTGACCCGAGCAATTTTTTCCGGGCCTTTCGACGCTGGTTCGACACGACGCCCGGCGAATACCGGGCGCGGTCAGCCAGTGGCCAGGCCGGTCAGTGACGCCAGAATGCCGGGATACACAGCACGAACACGGTGATGATCTCCAGTCGGCCCAGCAGCATGCCACCCGACAGAATCCACTTGGCCGCATCCGGCAGCGGCGCAAAGTTGCCGGCCGGGCCAATGGTCTCTCCCAGCCCCGGGCCCACGCCGGACACGGTACTGGCGGCGCCGGTCAGCGCAGTCATCCATTCCACTCCCAGTAGCGAGAGCAGCAGGGCAATCACGCAGATGGTGATGGCAAAGAAGAACGAGAAGGTGAGAATCGAGCGCACGATTTCTTCGTCGAGGCGGTGGCCATTGTATTTCTGCTTGATCACCGCGCGCGGGTGGATCAGTTGCTTAAGGTTGGCCCTGAGCAGGATGTAGGCGACCTGGAAGCGGAAGATCTTGATCCCGCCGGCCGTCGAGCCTGAACAGCCGCCGACGAAACCCAGGTAGAAGAACAACATCAGCGAGAAATTACCCCACAGACTGTAGTCTCCCAGGGAGAAGCCCGTGGTGGTGACGATCGACGTCACGTTCAGCGCCACGTGCCGCAGCGCTTCCAGCCAGTGCAGGTCGGTAGTCGCCCAATACCAGGTGCCCAGCACTAGCCAGGTCACCAGCAGCACCGCCAGCAGGCCTTGGACCTGCTGGTCCTTGATCAGCGCCCGGCGATTGCCCCGCAGCATCGAGACGTACAAGGCAAACGGCAGGCTGCCGAGAATCATGATGACGATAATGACCCAGTGCACCGCCGGTTCGGTCCACTTGGCCAGGGATTTGTCCGACGTCGAGAACCCACCGGTGGAAATCGCCGACATCGCATGGTTGATGGCATCGAACAGGCTCATCCCTGCCCACCACAGGGCGAGGGTGCCGAGAATGGTGATACCCACATAGGACGCCACGATCAACCGGGCCACCATGTGGGAGCGCGGCATGACTTTCTCCGAGCGGTCGGAGGACTCGGTCTGGAACAGCCGCATACCACCGATGCGCAACAGCGGCAGGATCGCCACCGCCATGGCGATGAAGCCGATACCGCCGAGCCAGTGCAGCAGCGAGCGCCACATCAGGATGCCGGGGGACATGTTGTCCAGGCCGCTCAAGACCGTGGCGCCGGTGGCGGTGATCCCGGACATGCTTTCAAAGAACGAATCGGTATAGCTGATGTGCTGGGTCAGCAGGAAGGGCAACGCGGCAAAGATACCCACCACCAGCCAGCTGCTGACGGTCAGCAGGTACATGTCCCGGGGCCGCAGGTTCACGTGTTCCGGGCGTCCGGGAATGACCAGGGCCAGGCCGGCGAGAAATGTGATCATGCTCGACCAGAGGAACGATGGCAGGTCGTTGGTGCGTTCGAAGATCAGCAAGGTGGCCATGGGCACAACCATGAAGATCGCCAGGGTGATCAGGAAGATGCCGATGATGAAACCAATGATCCGCAGGGTCGGCAACGCCATGAAGTCCGCTCGGGCTGAAAAGGGAAGGGCGTCATTCTACCCGCGACAAGCGGCAAGTAAACCGCAACCCGGAGGCACTTGAGGTCGGCGGCCTGTGCCATGTCCTCCTGGCATTGGAATTTGAGCTAACGAACTCGTCGCACAAGCCTCTAGAATAGCTGGACATTTTTTCAGGAGGTGGCCGATGCAGGCTCTCGACGCTTTGCTCAACCGTGTTTCCGTCCCGCGCCTGGTGGACCCGGCACCCACCGCCGAACAACGCGAGGTTATGTTTGCCGCTGCGATGCGGGCCCCGGACCACGGCCAGTTGCGGCCGTGGCGTTTTTTGACGGTCGAAGGCCAAGCGCGCCATCGCATGGGCGAACTGCTGGCCGAAGCGGCGCGGTTCAATGATCCGCTGGTGTCCGAAGCAGTCGTGGAGAAGGCGCTCAACGGCCCGTTGCGCGCGCCCCTGGTTGTGGTGGTGATTGCACGTTTGCAGGACCATTTCAAAATCCCGAAAGCCGAGCAACTGCTGGCGGCCGGTTGCGCCGCCCACGGGATCCTGTTGGCGGCTTATGCCCAAGGGGTGGGTGGAGTCTGGCGTACAGGTGAGCTGGCGTACTCGCCTCATGTGGCCAAGGGGCTTGGCCTTGAGGACGGTGAAGAGGTGATCGGTTTTCTCTACCTGGGCACTGCGCAGAAAGAAGCGCGCACGGCGCCGAAGGAAGATGTCGGGCAGTTTGTCCGGGAGTGGACGGGCCAGTAACTGCTCAAGGGCGGCGAATGACTTGAGGCTGGTTTGATCCACCGTGGCGAGGGAGCTTGCTCCCGCTGGGTGGCGAAGCCGCCCCAAGTGGAGCAACGCTACCTTACAAGACCGCGCCAGGCCTTTTTACGACTGCTGCGCAGCCGAGCGGGAGCAAGCTCCCTCGCCACAAAATCAACGGCCAGCTGTGGTGTTATCTGCACACGTCAGCAATCGCCTCAGCCAGCAAATCCAGACGCGTGGCATCGATGCCCGCCACGTTGGCCCGGCCTGTGCCGACCATGTACACGCTGTGGCGTTCGCGCAGGTGCCTGACCTGTTCCGGCGTCAGGCCGGTGTAGGAAAACATCCCCCGTTGCACGCCGATGTGAGCGAAGCGTTCACGCAAGCCGTGGGGTTCGAGCGCTTCCAGCAGACCGCTGCGCAACTGCGCAATGCGCAGGCGCATGGACTGCACTTCGTCGGCCCACAGGCTTTTGAGTTCCGGGTTGCCCAGGATCGTCGCCACTACTGCCGCGCCATGATCCGGCGGCGTTGACCATAGGTTGCGGGCGATGTTTGCCAGTTGGCTGCGGATGTCCACCAGTTTGTCGGCATCGCCGGCGCAGACGATCAGCGCACCGGTGCGGTCGCGGTACAGGCCGAAGTTCTTCGAACAGGAACTGGTGATCAGTACTTCAGGCAGTGCCTGGGCAAACAGCCGCACGGCCCAGGCGTCTTGCTCCAGCCCATCGCCGAAACCTTGATAAGCGAAGTCGATCAACGGCAGCAGGTTGCGGCTGCGCATCACCTCCAGTACCTGGCGCCATTGTTCCTGGGTCAGGTCGAAGCCGGTGGGGTTGTGGCAGCAGGCATGCAGCAGCACCACATCGCCCTTGGGTGCCTGGTTCAGGGTCGCCAGCATCGCGTCGAAATCCAGGCGATTGTCGGCACCCACGTACGGGTAATGGCTGGCCTTGACCCCGGCGGTGGCGAAGATGGTTTCGTGAATCGGCCAGGTCGGGTTGCTCAACCATACGCCGCGGCCTGGCAGGCATTGGGCAATGAAGTCGGCACTCAGGCGCAGGGCGCCGGTGCCGCCCGGCGTCTGGGTAGCACCGGCGCGTTTGTCCTTGATCAGCGTCGAGTCGGTGCCCAGCACCAATTCATTGATCAACTGGCCGAACGCAGCGTCGCCATGACCGCCGATGTAGGTCTTGGTGCTCTGGCGTTCCACCAGGCGCTGCTCGGCCTGTTTGACTGATGCAAGAATCGGCGTCAGGCCCTGGGCGTCTTTATAGACACCCACGCCCAGGTCGAACTTGCGCGGATTGCTGTCCGCCGCGTAAGCCTCCATCAGGCCGAGGATCGGATCGCCGGGCACCCGGCCGATGGCATCGAAATGCATTACTTGCGGCCCTCAGCGGTCTTGGCCACGTCATCGGTGCGGGCGGCCATGATGAAGTCATTGCGGTGCAAACCCTTGATGGAGTGGCTCCACCAGGTCACGGTGACTTTGCCCCATTCGGTGAGCAGGCCCGGATGATGACCTTCGGCCTCGGAGATTTCACCGACGGCGTTGGTGAAGGCCAGGGCGTGCTTGAAGTTCTTGAACAGGAAGACCTTTTCCAGCTGCATCACGCCGTCGCGCACTTCGATATTCCAGTCCGGGATCTGCTTGATCAATACCGGCAGTTCTTCGTCGCTGACTTGTGGGGCGTCGGCGCGGCAGGCTTCGCAATGGGCTTGGTTCAGAGTGTTCATGGTGTGTTCCTGGATCGAATATTTGAAAAACGTCGATGCACTCACGCTAAAGCAAAGCGGCGTTATGCAACAGACTCAATTGAGATAAAAAGACGCGGTTCACGCGGCTTTTGGCGGAAATTTCGGGGCGTGCAAGCCCAGCTCACGACCGCGCCCGACCATGCCCATGATGTCTTCGTGGGCCAGGTCGAACAGGCGCTTGAGTTCGGGGAGCACGAAATACACAGGTTGCAGGATGTCGATGCGATACGGCGTGCGCATGGCTTCCAGCGGATCGAAGGCTTGATGCTCCGGCTCGTCCGACAGGCAGTAAACGGTTTCTTTGGGCGAAGACAGGATGCCGCCACCGTAGATGCGCCGTCCTTGCGGGGTTTGCACCAGGCCGAACTCTATGGTCATCCAGTACAGGCGCGCCAGGTAGACGCGTTCTTCCTTGGAAGCCTGTAGCCCGAGTTTGCCGTAGGTGTGGGTAAACTCTGCAAACCAGGGGTTGGTCAACAGCGGGCAGTGGCCAAATATCTCGTGGAAAATGTCCGGCTCTTGCAGGTAATCCAGTTCTTCGCGGGTGCGAATGAAAGTCGCGACCGGAAACTGCTTGCTGGCGAGCAATTCAAAAAAGGTCTGGAAGGGGATCAGCGCTGGCACCCGGGCCACTTGCCAACCGGTGGTTTCGCCCAGCACCTTGTTGATTTCAGCCAATTGCGGAATACGGTCGTGGGGCAGGTCCAGCTTGTCGATGCCGTCCAGGTACTCCTGGCACGCACGGCCTTCGATGACTTTGAGCTGGCGGGTGATCAGCGTGTTCCACACCGCGTGTTCTTCGGCGGTGTAGTGAATAAAACCTTGCGCATCGGGCTCGCGGGCCACGTACTGCGTCTGCTTCATGCTGTTCTCCTGCTGATTTCCCTCTGGGGGACGGCTTGTTTGTTGTTATGTCCAGCGATGCATTAGAGATAACCCGAAGCCGGTGTTGGTGCAGCGGCAGGACGAAGACGTCAGTCGTTGATTTTGGCCGAGATCGTAAAGTTTTCGTTACGAATTCGCTGGCATAGCCATGTGCTGGAGATTTTCGGGTGGGAATTGGTCTACAACTGTCACATAATCTTGACGATTATTTGTACGCCACTGCAGAAAATCTTGTGCCGAGGGCGCTTGCTCCCGCTGGGCTGTGCTGTAGGAGCTGCCGAAGGCTGCGATCTTTTGACTTTCACTTGGGACTCAAGTGTTTTGGAAAAGATCGCAGCCTCGCTTCGCTCGACAGCTCCTACAAGCGGGAGCGAGTGCCCTCGCCACGGATTCCTAATACACATCGGGTCTTTTTATGCGCATCAAAGTCCATTGCCAGAACCGCATCGGCATCCTGCGGGACATCCTCAACCTGCTGGTGGAGTACGGCATCAACGTCGCCCGCGGGGAAGTGGGAGGTGAACATGGCAATGCGATTTATCTGCACTGCCCGAATCTGATCAACATCCAGTTTCAGGCGCTTCGTCCGAAGTTCGAAGGCATTGCCGGGGTCTTCGGCGTCAAGCGCGTCGGGTTGATGCCCAGTGAGCGTCGACACATGGAGCTCAACGCGCTACTCGGCGCCCTGGAGTTTCCGGTGCTGTCCATCGACATGGGGGGCTCCATCGTCGCCGCCAACCGGGCAGCGGCACAGTTGCTCGGGGTGCGGGTGGACGAGGTGCCGGGGATTCCACTGTCCCGATATGCCGAGGATTTTGATCTGCCGGAACTGGTGCGCGCCAATCAGTCGCGCATCAACGGGCTGCGGGTCAAGGTCAGGGGCGATGTGTTTCTGGCGGATATCGCGCCGCTGCAATCTGAGCACGACGACAGCGAGGCGATGGCTGGCGCGGTGCTGACGCTGCATCGGGCCGACCGGGTCGGCGAGCGAATTTATAACGTGCGCAAGCAGGAGCTGCGCGGCTTCGACAGTATTTTCCAGAGTTCGAAGGTAATGGCGGCTGTGGTCCGGGAAGCCCGGCGCATGGCGCCATTGGACGCACCGCTGTTGATAGAGGGCGAAACTGGCACTGGCAAGGAGTTGCTGGCTCGCGCCTGTCACTTGGCGAGTCCGCGTGGGCAGTCACCGTTGATGGCACTCAACTGTGCAGGGTTGCCCGAGTCCATGGCCGAGACCGAGCTGTTTGGCTACGGCCCCGGTGCTTTCGAGGGCGCCCGGGCCGAGGGCAAGCTCGGTTTGCTGGAGCTGACGGCCGGGGGCACGTTGTTCCTCGACGGGGTGGGGGAAATGAGTCCACGCCTGCAAGTGAAATTGCTGCGCTTTTTGCAGGACGGTTGCTTCCGTCGTGTAGGCAGCGATGAGGAGGTCTACCTGGATGTCAGGGTTATCTGCGCGACCCAGGTGGATTTGTCCGAACTCTGCGCCCGAGGGGAATTCCGTCAGGATCTGTACCACCGCTTGAACGTCCTTTCGCTGCACATCCCGCCACTGCGCGAATGCCTCGACGGCCTGACGCCACTGGTGGAACATTTTCTTGACCAGGCCAGTCGGCAAATTGGCTGTGCGTTGCCGAAACTGGCCCCCGCGGCGATGGACCGTCTCAACCACTACCACTGGCCGGGCAACGTTCGGCAGTTGGAAAACGTGCTGTTCCAGGCTGTTTCCCTCTGTGATGGCGGAACGGTGAAGGCTGAGCATATCCGCCTGCCGGACTACGGCGTGCGTCAGCCCCTGGGTGATTTTTCCCTGGAGGGCGGGCTGGACGACATCGTCGGACGATTCGAGAAAGCCGTGCTTGAGCGCCTGTACTCCGAGCACCCCAGCAGCCGGCAACTGGGCAAGCGACTGGGGGTTTCCCATACGACCATTGCCAATAAGTTGCGTGAGTATGAGGTCGGCAAGGCCGAGTCATAATTGCTTGCCTGTTGTGTTTGGGGGGCTTCTATCGCGAGCAGGCTCGCTCCCACATTTGACCGAGGTGTTCGCGCCATTTGCGAACGGCAACAATCCGGTGTGGGAGCGAGCCTGCTCGCGATGACGACAGTCACCATTGCCACAAGGTCAAGCGTTGCCACCAAACGGCATGACACCGCCGGTTTTTCGTCTTCGATACATTTCCCAAAATTCCTTCAAAAACCCTGAAGCCCTTTGTTTGCCGGGCTCTACGGCGCCAGAAAAAAGTTGGTCTGCAAATTGCTTAGTGCTCAGCAGTACAGCAGTGGACGGCAAACGTCCGGCATGCAGAGGAACGACAGTGGACAAGTACCTTTATGTGGCAATGACCGGCGCCAGCCAGAACGCACTGGCGCAGCGGGCCCATGCCAACAACCTGGCGAACATCTCCACCAACGGTTTTCAGAAAGACCTGGAGCAGGCCCGTTCGATGCCGGTGTTTGGCGACAGCTTTCCGGCGCGGGCATTTGCCATGTCCGAGCGTCCAGCCACCGACTTTACCCCTGGCGCGCTGGTGGAAACCGGTCGCGACCTCGACGTGGCAGTCAGCGGACCGGGCTGGATGGCTGTGCAGAACCCTGAAGGCGGTGAAAGCTACGTGCGTACCGGCAGCCTCAACGTTGACGCCCTGGGCGTGTTGCGGGCCGGCAATGGCATGCCGGTGATGGGCAACGGTGGTCCGATCGCCGTGCCGCCAGAGCAGAAAATCGAAATCGGCCAGGACGGCACCATCAGTATCCGCGCCATGGGCGAAGGCCCGCGCGTGATGGCTGAAGTCGACCGTATCAAGCTGGTCAACCCGGATCTTCGCAACATGACCAAAGGCCTGGACGGCGCCATCCGCACCAAGGACGGCCAGCCGGCGCCCATTGATGCCAACGTGCAACTGGTGTCGGGGTTCCAGGAAGCGAGCAACGTCAATGCCGTGGACGAGATGACTTCGGTGCTGGCTCTGGCCAAGCAGTTCGAGCTTCACGTCAAGATGATGAACACCGCCAAAGAAGGCGACGAAGCCATGGCTCGGGTCTTGCAGATCTAATCATTAATTACAGCGTTGCGCCGAAAAACAGGCGTACGAGGAGAATCGAATGCTTCCGGCTCTTTGGGTTGCCAAAACAGGTCTGTCCGCCCAGGACACCAACCTTTCTACTATTTCCAACAACCTGGCGAACGTATCGACCACGGGTTTCAAGCGTGATCGCGCCGAGTTCCAGGACCTGCTGTACCAGGTCAAACGCCAGCCAGGCGCCCAATCGACCCAGGACAGCGAGCTGCCGTCTGGTCTGCAAGTGGGTACCGGTGTGCGCATTGTCGGCACCCAGAAAAACTTCAACGCCGGCAGCCTGCAAACTACCGAGCAGCCGCTGGACATGGCCATCGATGGTCGCGGTTTCTTCCAGATCCTGCAGCCGGACGGTACCACGTCCTATACCCGTGACGGTACGTTCCACCTCGACTCCAATGGCCAGATTGTCAACGCCAGCGGTTTCGCCCTGGAGCCGGCCATCATCATTCCGAACGACGCCCAGACGTTCACCGTGGGTCGCGACGGCACCGTGTCCATCTCCGTGGCGGGCAACCCGGCCGCCCAGGTGATTGGCAACCTGCAGACCGCCGACTTCATCAACCCGGCTGGCCTGCAAGCGGTGGGTAACAACCTGTTCCTGGAAACCGCCGCCAGCGGCGCGCCACAAGTCGGCACGCCAGGCCTGAACGGTTTCGGTACCACGCTGCAGAACACCCTGGAAACCTCCAACGTGAGCACCGTTGAGGAGATGGTCAACATGATCACCACCCAGCGCGCCTACGAGATGAACTCCAAGGTGATCTCCACCGCCGACCAGATGCTCTCGTTCGTTACGCAGAATCTGTAATCACGTCTATAAGGCGGCCTGAGGTCGCCTGCAACACCAAGAGGTAGGGTCATGAATCGCTTCGTATCTGTTCTGGCACTGAGTGGGATTACTGCGCTCGCGGGCTGTGTCGCGCCGACGCCCAAGGCCAATGACCCGTATTACGCTCCGGTGTTGCCGCGCACGCCGTTGCCGGCCGCCGCCAACAACGGTTCGATCTACCAGGCCGGTTTCGAGCAGAACCTGTACAGCGACCGCAAGGCTTTCCGGGTCGGGGACATCATCACCATCACCCTGAACGAGCGGACCCAGGCCAGCAAGAACGCCAACTCGCAGATCGACAAGACCAGCGAGACCAGTGTCGGCCTGACGTCGTTGTTCGGCTCCAGCCTGACCACCAACAACCCGATCGGTGGCGGGGACCTGAGCCTCAACGCCGGTTATGGCTCCGACCGGGCCACCAAGGGCGACAGCAAGTCCGGCCAGAGCAACAGCCTGACCGGCTCGATCACTGTCACCGTTGCCGATGTGTTGCCCAACGGCATCATCGTCGTGCGGGGCGAGAAATGGCTGACGCTCAATACCGGTGACGAACTGGTGCGTATCGCCGGCATGGTTCGCGCCGATGATATCGCTACCGACAACACCGTATCGTCGACCCGTGTAGCCGATGCACGTATTACCTACTCGGGCACCGGTGCCTTTGCCGATGCGAGTCAGCCAGGCTGGTTCGACCGTTTCTTCCTCAGCCCGAAGTTCCCTTTCTAGGTGGCCCAGTTGAATCTTAAGCGGTTGAATCTCAAGCAGCTGTTGATGGGGGCACTGCTGATGTCGGCGGCCTTCACCGCTCAAGCCGAGCGTCTGAAGGACATCGCCAGCATTTCCGGCGTGCGTTCCAACCAGTTGATCGGCTATGGCCTGGTCGTGGGTCTGAACGGCACGGGCGACCAGACCACCCAGACCCCGTTCACCCTGCAAACCTTCAACAACATGTTGTCGCAGTTCGGCATCAAGGTGCCGGCCGGTTCGGGCAACGTGCAATTGAAGAACGTCGCGGCGGTATCGGTCAGTGCCGATCTGCCGGCGTTCGCCAAGCCCGGCCAGCAGGTGGATATCACTGTTTCGTCCATCGGTAACTCCAAGAGCCTGCGCGGCGGCACCCTGCTGCTGACGCCGCTCAAGGGTATCGACGGCAACGTCTACGCCATCGCCCAGGGTAACCTGGTAGTGGGCGGTTTCGATGCCGAGGGGCGCGACGGTTCGAAGATCACTGTCAACGTTCCGTCGGCCGGCCGCATTCCTGGCGGTGCATCGGTGGAACGTGCGGTGCCGAGCGGTTTCAACCAGGGCAACAGCCTGACCCTGAACCTCAACCGTTACGACTTCACGACTGCCAAGCGCATCGTCGACAAGATCAACGACATGCTCGGCCCAGGCGTAGCCCAGGCCATCGACGGTGGTTCGGTGCGCGTCACGGCGCCGCTGGATCCGAGCCAGCGGGTCGACTATTTGTCGATCCTGGAAAACCTTGAAGTCGATCCGGGCCAGGCGGTCGCGAAAGTCATCATCAACTCGCGCACCGGCACCATTGTGATCGGCCAGAACGTCAAGGTTTCACCGGCGGCGGTGACCCACGGCAGCCTGACCGTGACCATCACTGAAGATCCGATCGTCAGCCAGCCTGGACCTTTGTCCAACGGCCAGACCGCGGTGGTGCCCCGTTCGCGGGTCAATGCCGAGCAGGAAGCCAAGCCGATGTTCAAGTTCGGCCCGGGCACTACCCTGGATGAAATTGTCCGGGCGGTGAATCAGGTTGGCGCGGCGCCAGGCGACTTGATGGCGATTCTCGAAGCCTTGAAGCAGGCCGGCGCGTTGCAAGCCGACCTGATCGTGATTTAAGGAACGAGCCATGGATATGCGCAAGGGCGCTTTGATCAGCGGGGATTCGGGTTCCTACTCGGACCTCAATCGTCTGAACCAGCTCAAGGTCGGCGACAAGAACAGTGACGGCAACCTGCGCAAAGTGGCGCAGGAATTCGAGTCGTTGTTCATCGGTGAAATGCTCAAGTCCATGCGTGCGGCCACCGAGTCGATGGGCAAGGACAATCCGCTCAACACCGCTGAAGCCAAGCAATACCAGGAAATGTACGACCAGCAACTGGCCGTCTCCATGTCTCGCGAGGGTGGCGGTATCGGCTTGGCCGACGTGCTGTTGCGTCAGATGTCCAAGAACAAACCCCTGGTGTCAGGCGAGGCGGCAACGCTGTCGGCCGGCAAACAGGAACAAGCGTTGGACAAGGCCGTCAAGGCCCCGGTGCCGACGCCCATTGCCGCCGGCACGTTGCCCGACGGGCCATTGTCGCGCTCCAACGGCCAGCGCCCGCTGTGGGCCTCGCGGGCCGTGAGTGCGCCGCAAGGGGCGGGCGAGGGCGTTCACCGCAACGACATGGAAATGCTTAACCAGCGCCGCCTGGCCTTGCCGCCAAAACTGGCCGACCGCCTGCTTGCGGGGCTGGTGCCTTCTGCCGCGACCGCGCCTGAAGTCAAGGCGCAGAATATTTTGCCGGATCGCGCTATCAGCGCCGTCAAGCCTGCCACCGGCGAACTGGCCAATGGCGACTGGCTGGCCGCGCTCAAGGCGTCAGAACCGAGCGGGTCCATGCAGGTGTACGGGCGCGCCGTGGCGCAGCCACCCCTGGCTCCAGCCCGCAAAGCCTTCCGCGACGCCGACGAATTCGTCGATGCAATGCTGCCAATGGCCAAGGAAGCTGCGGACCGTATCGGCGTAGACCCTCGTTACCTGGTGGCCCAGGCAGCGCTGGAAACCGGCTGGGGCAAATCGGTCATGCGTCAGTCTGATGGCAGCAGCAGCCACAACCTGTTCGGTATCAAGGCCAGCAAGAACTGGACGGGCGATTCGGCGCGGGCGATCACCAGCGAATTCCGCAATGGCGAGATGGTCAAGGAAACGGCCCAGTTCCGTTCCTACGCCTCGTATCGCGACAGTTTTCATGACCTGGTCAATCTGCTGCAAAGCAACAGTCGCTATCAAGATGTGCTGAAGTCGGCCGATAACCCGGAACAGTTTGTGCGTGAGTTGCAGAAGGCCGGTTACGCCACCGACCCGAACTACGCCAGCAAGATTTCGAATATAGCCCGGCAGATGACCAGTTACCAAAACTACGCTTCGGCTGGCGCCACTACGACTTTATAAGGTCTGAACCATGAGTTTGCTCAATATCGGGATGTCGGGTCTGTCCGCAAGCCACGGCGGATTGGTGACCACGGGTAACAACATTGCCAACGTCGATACCGATGGGTATTCGCGTCAGCAGACCGTGCAGACCACCAAGGCGTCCAATCAATACGGCAACGTGTTCATCGGCTCCGGCACCACCTTGGCCGATGTGCGCCGGGTCTATAACTCCTACCTTGAAGCGCAGTTGAAGACCACGACCTCGCTCAACAGCGATGCGGCGGCCTATCAAGGGCAGATCACCCCGCTCGATGCCTTGCTGTCGGACACCGGCACCGGTCTCAATGGCGCGCTGACCAAGTTCTTCGCGTCAGTGCAAAACGTCAACGCCAAGCCGGGCGATGATGCGTCCCGTCAGTTGCTGCTCAGCGATGCGCAAGCCTTGAGCAACCGGTTCAATTCGGTCGCCAGCCAATTGACGGAGCAGAACCAGAACATCAATGGCAACCTGACGAGCATGGTCGACCAGGTCAACAAACTGGCCACCACCGTTGCTCAGTTGAACAAGAAAATCGCCGAAGTCTCCAACTCCGGCGGCGCCCCCAACGACCTGCTCGATGCCCGCAACCAGACCATTCTCCAGCTCTCGGCCTTCACCGGCACTCAGATCGTGGAGAACGGCAGCAGCCTGGACATCTACCTGGGTTCCGGGCAGCCGCTGGTGATGGGTAATACCGTCAATACCCTGGAAACCGTGCCGGACAAGAACGATCCGGGGCGCTTGGGGATCCAGCTCAATAGCGGTTCCAGTGTCATGGACCTCACCCAGGTGCTCACCGGTGGCGAGATCGGCGGCCTGATGCGTTACCGCAGCACCGTGCTTGATCCGGCCATGAATGAGCTGGGCCGCGTGGCCCTGGTGGTCGCTGACCAGATGAACGCGATCCAGGCCTCGGGCATCGACAAGAACGGCGCCTTCGGTTCCAACCTGTTCACCAGCATCAACAGTGCCGCGCAGATGAGCCAGCGCAGCATTGCCGCGCTGGACAATAGCGCCGGTTCCGGCAACTTCAACGTGGCCATCAAAGACACCGGCGCGTTGACCACCAATGATTACAAGGTGACGTTCACCAGCGGCACCGACTACACGGTCCAGCGCCTGCCCGACGGCACTTCGATGGGGGCGTTCAATACCGCGACGACGCCGCCGCCGGTGATCGACGGTTTCTCGATGACCTTCGCCAACGGCACCGCTGCCGCCGGCGATTCGTTCAGGATCACTCCGACCCGCAACGCGGCGGCCAGTATCAAGACCGAGATGACCGACTCCAAGCGGCTGGCGATTGCCGCGCCGCTGGGCGCAGCCATCGTGCCAGGCGGCAGCGGTACGCTGACCATTCCGGCCAGCGGCCAGCCGACCATGACGTCGCAGTTGGATATCTACGACGAAGCCACCACCACCATCATCCAGAACGGCATCAAGACCTCGATGCCGGTCAAGGTGGTTTTCGGCGCGACGTCCGCCGACGGCACCAGCCAGGCTTATCAGTTGCTCGATGCCACGGGCGTCGAGATCAGCAATGGCACGATCAAGCCCGGCCAGAGCAATACCTTGAGCCTGAGTGTTCCGCTCAAGGATGCCAGCGGCAACCCGATCATGGATTCTTCCGCACCGCCGGTGCAGCGCACTGTCACCTTCGACATGTCGATTGCTGGCGCGCCGTCCAACGGTGCCGCGATCGATGTGAGCGTCAGCCAGGCCGGCAGCCTGGACAACCGTAACGGCACTGTCCTGGCCGGTTTACAGACCGCCAAGACCGTGGACACCGGTTCCGCCAGCAAGGGCATTTCGTTGAACGATGCCTACGGCAAACTGGTGGAGGGCGTAGGCTCCAAGGCCGCCCAGGGCAAACTCGACAGCGCCGCCACCGGCGCGATCCTGGATAACGCCAAGGGCGCCCGCGACTCGCTGTCGGGCGTGGACCTGGACGAAGAAACCGGCAACCTGGTCAAGTATCAGCAGTACTACACCGCGTCTTCGCAGATCATCAAGGCTGCGCAGGAAATCTTCAGCACATTGATCAACAGTCTTTAAGGAGTCGTAGCCCATGCGAATTTCTACCGCCCAGTTTTACGAATCCACGGCTGCGAACTATCAGAAAAACTTCGCCAATGTGGTCAAGACCAGCGAAGAGGCCAGCAGCCTGGTGCGCGTCAATACCGCCGCCGATGATCCGGTAGGGGCTTCGCGTCTGCTGCAATTGGGCACACAAGCCTCGATGCTGGCTCAGTACGAAACCAACGCCAACACCATCAAGGCAACCCTGGGCACCACTGAAGCGGTGATGACCAGCATTGGCAACGTGCTGCAGCGCGCCAAGGAGTTGGCTGTCGGCGCCGGCAACGCTGGCTACACCGACGCCGACCGCCAGGCCAACGCCTCTGAGCTGGCGCAGATCGAAGAGCAGTTGCTCAGCCTGATGAACAGCAAGGACGAAAACGGCAAGTACATTTTCGCCGGTTCCAAGGGCGACACCATCCCGTTCACCCGCAACACTGATGGCAGCTACAGCTACAACGGTGACCAGGTGACCCTAGACCTGCCGGTCGGCGATACCATGTCGATGGCCACCAACAGCACCGGCTGGGAAGTGTTCCAGCAGGCCGTCAACACCAGCCGCAGCCAGGTCACCCTGACCGCGCCGGCGGTGGACGATGGTCGCGTCGTGCTGTCTGACGGTCAGGTGTCATCCAGTGTCAGCTACAACAGCAAATTCCGCAGTGGCGAGCCGTATACCGTTGAGTTCACCAGCGGCACACAGCTGAGAATCACCGACTCCGGCGGCAACGACGTCACCGCCGAAGCCAGCCAGGGCGGCGCGTTTGATCCCAGCAGCAAAACCGGTCAGGCGGTGCAGTTCCGTGGTCTGGAACTGACCCTGAACATCAATCTGCAAGCCGGTGATGATGCCAACACCGTGTTGCCAGGCCATACCTTCACCCTGGCCGCCAAGCCGGACACCTTTGCCGCGACCCGCAGCCCGGGCAACCCGACCACCGTTCAGGTCACGGGCAGCGAGATCACCGACCCGGTGGCGTATCACGCCAGTTTCCCTACCGGTTCGGCCGTATTGAAGTTCACCAGCGCCACTGATTTCGACTTGTACGCGGCGCCGTTGACCGCCAACAGCCAACCGGTGTCCAGCGGCACCCTGGCCGGCAACGTGGCCACCGCCTCGGGCGTGAGCTTCACCCTGGACGGTACGCCCGGCGCGGACGATCAGTTCAGCATCGCGGTCAATACCCACGAGACCCAGAACATTCTGGACACCGTGAACCAGCTGAAGACCGCGTTGAGCACGCCGACCAACAACGATCCGATTGCGCTGCAAAAGCTGCAGGCTTCGCTGGCCTCCGGTATTGGCAACCTGGCCAGCGGCACCGATCAGTTGTCCAGCGCCTTGAGTTCGGTTGGTGGGCGTGGTCAGGCTCTGGAAACCCAAAGCGATACGAACCAGAGCCTGTTGTTGGCCAATACCCAGACCCAATCGTCGATTCGTGATTCCGATGCGGCCGAAGTGATGACTCGCCTGACCTTGCAGCAGACCATGTTGCAGGCCTCGCAACTGGCTTTCAGCAAGATCACCCAACTGGGCCTGTTCAACAAGATCTGAGCCGGTATCGACCGAGCCGCCAACCGTCTTTTTAAGCGGTTCCGGGGCTCCGGCCTGAAAGGGTCGGGGCCCGCCGCTCGAGAGTTTTTGCCGTGAAACCATTGCCCCTTGTCAGTATTGTCATCCCTGCCTACAACTCTCGGTTCTTCGACCAGGCACTGCTCAGTGCCCTGGCCCAGACTTATCAACAGATCGAAATCGTCGTTTGCGACGATTCGCCTGGCGATGAGATTCGCCGGATAGTCGATTCTTTCGCTGAGCCGTCCCATCCGATCCGCTATCTGCGAAATCCGCAGCGACTGGGGCTTCAAGGCAACCTGTTGCGTTGTGTCGAAGAGGCCAGCGGCGAGTTCATCAAAGTGCTGTGCGACGATGATCGGCTGTTTGCGCCGAGCATTGCGATGCAGGCCCAGGCGTTGATGGATCATGCTGACGTCAGCGTTGTGTTCGCGCTTCGGTTGTTGTGTGACGCTGGTAACTTCATCCTGCCACCCCGTGTGGACAATTGCCGCTTCTCGCCCAACGATGCCCTGCTCAAGGGTGATGACATGCTGGCGATTTTCGAGAGCACCCCGACCAATTTCGTTGGTAATTTCAGTTCCGCCCTGATGCGCCGGGCCGATGTGCTCGAACTGCTGCCAGCGCTGGTCCAGGGCGGTGCCGGTTTCGTTGCTACCCTCGATTTTGCCTTGTTTGTCTGTCTGATGCGCCGCGGTAACCTGGCGACGCTCAATACGGTTTTGAGCGTCGAGCGCTTGTACCCTGAGCGTTTGAGCAAGACCCCGGAAATGCTCAAGGCTGCGAAAGTGGAATGGCAGTGGCTGGCGCAGATGCTCGCCGCGCGCAACGGTGAAGCGGCTCCGGCCTCTGGCTGGGTGCGCTGCGTTGACCTGGACAAAGTCACCGATCAGCCTCACGCCTGGCAGGAACTGTGCGTGACCCGCGTGCTGGGCAATCGTAATACGGTCGTCAATGGTCGGGTAGGCGCCCAGAGCGAGAGTTATGCCCAGTTCTACCGCGAATGGCTGTCGATTCGTTGCTTCAGCGAGGTCGAGCAGCGCGTCATGCCTGCGCGCATCGACAGTTGGCCATTGCGTCCGAACATCGTGCCGATTGTCATCGACAGTGCTGGCGACGACGTGGCATTGGCGACCACGCTGGGCAGCATAGAGGGCCAGCTCTATCCGGCCCAGGCTGTCGTGGTGCTTTCCGACGCCCGTTGCGAGGTCAATGGCCGGGTGTTGCAGTTGCCTTATCAGCCCGACTGGGCACGGCAACTCAATGCCATTGTTGCGCAGTTGGAGGGCGCAGATTGGTTCTATCTGCTGCGCGCTGGCGACACCCTCCGTGATTCAGCGTTGTTGATCCTGGCCGAACGCGTGGCAGGCAAGACCGGCATGCTCTGCGCTTACAGCGACGAAGGCGCACTGGTAAACGGTGAGTCCATCGAGCCGGTGTTCAAGCCTGATTTCAACCTCGACCTGATGCGCGCCTATCCCTACGTCGGTCGGGCCCTGGCCTTCGAGCGTGAACGCTTCATGACCCTGGGCGGGTTCGACCCGGCTCGCGGTGAGCTGGCGCCTCACGACCTGCTCTGGCGACTGGTGGAAGAGGCCGGCCCGCAAACCATCGAACACATTGCCGAGATCCAGGTTGAATCCACACTGAGCTTCGCCCAGTGGTTGTCGTGGCCCGAGGTGATCGAGGGCAACGCTCCTATGGTTGGCGCTCACCTGGAGCGCATTGGCGCACCTCATGAGATTCGCCAGGATGTGTTGCCGCTGATCAATCGCATCGACTACCGCTACGACACCCGTCCGTTGGTGTCGATTATCCTGCGCACGGGCGATTCACTGGCGGCCTTGCAGCGCTGCTGCGAAAGCCTGATCGAGCGCACTGCCTATACGCACTATGAAATCCTGATCGTGGACAGCGGCGTCCGGGATCCGGCCATGCTCAACTGGCTGGCGGACATGGCGCAGTTGGGCGCGAGCATGCTGCGCGTGCTGCGTTACGCCGGTGACGACAATGACGCCTCAGTGCGTAACTTTGCCGCGAGCCTGGCCCGGGGCGACTACCTGTTGCTGCTGAGCCCGCAGATGGTCATAGGCGAAAGTGATTGGTTGGATGAGTTGATCAATCATGCCCTGCGCCCGGAAGTCGCGGTGGTCGGCGCAAGGATACTCAGCCCCCAGGGCACGATTGTCGGCGGTGGGCAGATTCTCGGGTTGGCCGGGCCGGTGGGAACACCGTTTTATGGCGAGTCCGCGACTTCTCGTGGCTACATGCAACGTCTGCACACGACCCAGAACTGGAGTTCGGTCAGCAGCGACTGCCTGATGGTGCGCAAGCAGGTGTTCGAGGCGCTGGGTTGCCTCGATGACGCGACGTTCACCCAGGGCCTCAGTGACGTCGATTTGTGCTTGCGTGCAGGTAAAGATGGCTACCTGGTGGTCTGGACGCCTTACGCCAGCGTCATGCAAGCGACCGGGCAATCGTCAGCCCAGCCGGAAGAAGTGTTGCAGGAGCACGAACGCGAAGTTTTCTATCGCAAATGGTTGCCGCAGATTGCTCGTGACCCGGCTTACAGTCCTTCCCTGAGCCTGGGGGCTTCCAGTTTCAGTCTGGAACCTTCACTGCGCAATAACTGGAATCCCTTCTGCACCCGCGCGTTGCCACTGGTCCTCGGGCTGCCGGTCAACGCCACCGCAGTCGGCCACTATCGGGTCACCGCCCCGCTGGCCGAACTCGAAGCCAGTGGACGGGCGATTGCGCGGGTCGCCTACGAGTCACCTTCGACCGTGGAAATCGAGCGGCTGTCCCCGGATACCATCGTGTTGCAGGGGCGCTACAGTGAGGGCGCTGCCGGTGACATCCTGCGGATGAAGAAGTACTCCGGCGCCTTGCGGATTTTCGAGCTCGACGACTACGTGGTCAGTGCCCCCAAGAAAAATACCCACGCCCGCAACAAACCGGTCAACACCGAGCAGATGCTGCGCGAGGGGATTGGTTTGTGTGACCGGGTGGTGGTGACGACCCAGGCGCTGGCCGACGCCTTGTCCAGCATGCATAGCGAAATTCGGGTAGTGCCCAACATGCTGCCGCCCGAACCGTGGACCCGGTTGACCAGCCAGCGCGGAACATCTGCCAAGCCTCGGGTTGGCTGGGGCGGCGGAACCAGCCACAGCGGTGACCTGGAAATCATTGCCGACGTCGTCCGCGAACTGGCCAATGAGGTGGAGTGGGTGTTCTTCGGGATGTGCCCGGAGGCGTTGCGTCCCTACATACATGAATTCCACAGCTCCGTCGGGTTGCAGACTTACCCGTTCAAACTGGCCAGCCTGAACCTCGACCTGGCACTGGCGCCGCTGGAGTTCCACATCTTCAACGACTGCAAGAGCAATCTGCGCTTGCTGGAATACGGCGCCTGCGGCTACCCGGTGATCTGCACCGACACCAAGGCCTACGACGGCTTCCTGCCGTGTACCAAGGTACGCAGCAACAGCACCGAGGAATGGATCGCGGCGATCCGCATGCACCTGGCCGATCCTGATGCCAGCTACCGCATGGGCGATGAACTGCGCGAAGCGGTGCTTCGTGATTTCATGCTCAGTGGCGACAACTTGCAGCATTGGTTGTGGGGTTGGTTGCCGGACTGAGTATGGGCTGTTTGTGCCGGGAGGCCTGGGGCGAGGGGATTTATCCCCGTAGGGCCGGGGATACCTCCCGCTGTACCAGATTGAGTGACTGGGGCTGCTGCGCAGCCAGCGGAGATAAATCTCCTCGCCACAAAGATCAGTATTCAACCCTGTTTTGATTCAAATCCCCTCCAGCGAGCTGGCGCGTTTCCTGCAAGCCCCCCTCATATCGCCATAAAACGAGCGCTTGCGGCATACCGCGGCGCCCGGATCGGCATCGAAGGTGTAATCCCCGCGCCCGCAAAGCGAAACAACGCTTGGCCGAGCCCGGTGATGGACAAGAGGGGAGACGATGAAGGCAGTTATCTTGGCAGGTGGTCTCGGCACGCGGATCAGCGAGGAGTCGCACCTCAAGCCCAAACCGATGATCGAGATCGGTGGCAAGCCAATTCTTTGGCACATCATGAAGCAGTATTCCGCCCATGGAATCCATGACTTCGTCATTTGCCTGGGCTACAAGGGCTACGCCATCAAGGATTTCTTCGCCAACTACTTCCTCCACACCTCCGATGTCACGTTCGACATGTGCAACAACCGCATGGACGTTCACCAGAACTACAGCGAGCCGTGGCGCGTGACCCTGATCGACACCGGTGAAGAGACCATGACCGGTGGCCGGCTGCGCCGTGCTGCCCGCTATCTGGAAAACGAAGAGGCGTTTTGCTTTACCTATGGCGACGGCGTCTCGGACCTCAACATCGGTGCGCTGGTGGATTTTCACCTGGCGCACGGCAAGCTCGCCACGGTGACCGCAGTCCAGCCCCCGGGACGTTACGGTGCGCTGGAGCGCAATGGCGATACGGTCCTGGGCTTTACCGAAAAACCCCGCGGTGACGGTGGCTGGATCAACGGTGGTTTCTTTGTACTCTCGCCGAAGGTTCTGCCTTACATCGCCGACGATCAGACTTCCTGGGAGGCTGAACCGTTGGCGGCATTGGCCACCGAACAGCAATTGCAGGCGTTCCAGCACGACGGTTTCTGGCACCCGATGGACACCCTGCGGGATAAAAATCATCTTGAGGCCCTGTGGCAAAGCGGGGAGGCCCCATGGAAACAATGGGGTTGAGCCCGGAGTTCTGGCGCGGCAAGCGGGTGCTGGTCACCGGCCACACCGGTTTCAAGGGCAGTTGGCTGGCGCTTTGGCTGCAAAGCCTGGGCGCCCGGGTCAGCGGTTTCTCCCTGGATCCGGCCACCGAACCCAACCTGTTCGAGCTGGCACGGGTGGGTGAGGGCATCGATGATCGGCGCGGTGACTTGCGCGACCTCGGCGCGTTGCTGGAAGTGCTCGCCGACGTGCAGCCGCAGATCGTCCTGCACCTGGCGGCCCAGCCCTTGGTACGCGAGGGTTATCGCGATCCGCTGGGCACGTATTCCAGTAACGTCATGGGCACCCTGAACCTGCTCGAAGCGGTCCGCCAGATTGGCGGCGTGCGAGCCTGTGTCCTGGTCACTACCGACAAGGTCTACGCCAATCAGGAATGGCTGTGGCCATACCGCGAAAACGAAGCCCTGGGCGGCCACGATCCTTACAGCAGCAGTAAGGCCTGCTGCGAGTTGTTGGCGCAGTCTTACGCTGCCTCGTTTTTCTCCGCCGATCGTTACGCCGAACACGGCCTGGCCCTGGCCACGGCCCGGGCCGGTAACGTACTGGGCGGTGGTGACTTCGCCCCTGAACGGCTGATTCCGGACGTGCTCAAGGCCTGGTCGGCGGACGAACCGGTGACGCTGCGCTATCCCCAGGCCGTACGCCCCTGGCAGCACGCCCTGGAGCCGCTGGCCGGTTACCTGCAATTGGCCGCGCGCCTCTATGAGCAAGGCCCGGAGTTCGCCGGCGCCTGGAACTTTGGCCCCGGCGAGGCCGACATGTGCAGCGTCGGCGAAGTCGTCCAGTTGCTCGCCGAGCGCTGGCCGCTGGCGCCGGGCCTACGGATCGAACCGAGTGATTTGCATGAAGCCGGCCTGTTGCGCCTGGACAGCAGCCGCGCCCGGCAATTGCTGGGTTGGCAGCCGCGTTGGTCGTTGCAGCAGTGCCTTGCCCAGACCCTCGATTGGCATCTGGCGTGGCAGAACGGCGATGACATGCGTGCGATAACTCTGAATCAATTGAATCTCTACAGGGGTCGGTTATGACTGATTTCACCCTTCAGGCGTTAGCGCTGGAAGGCTTGTATCTGATCCGGCAAAAAGTCTTCTGCGATGAACGGGGGCGTTTTGCCCGATTGTTCTGTCAGTCCCGCCTCACGCTTCAGGGGCGTCCCTTCGCTATTCGCCAGATCAACCATTCACGTACGGTCGAAAAAGGAAGCGTACGCGGCTTGCACTACCAAAAAGCCGGGTATGCAGAGTCCAAGCTGATTACTTGCGTCCGGGGCGCGATATGGGACGCGGTGGTCGATTTGAGGCCGCAATCCCCAACCTACCTGCAGTGGCATGCCGAGGAACTGCGAGCCGATGACGGCCGCAGTTTGCTGATTCCTGCCGGCTTCGCCCATGGCTTCCAAGCCCTGACCGATGACGCTGAAGTGCTGTACCTGACCGATGCTGACTACGCTCCGGATCATGAAGCCGGCCTTTCGGTGATTGACCCTGCACTGTCTATACCCTGGCCGTTGCCGGTTAAAAACCTGTCGGCCAAAGACGCGAGTCATCCGCTGCTGGACAAAGACTTCAGTGGAGTTGAGCTGTAATGGAGCATTCCTCGACCGTACTGGTTACGGGAGCCACCGGTTTTGTCGGTCGGCATCTGGTCAGTGCTTTACTCGCCAAAGGCTTCAAGGTTCGAGCTTCAGGCCGAAACGTCGAAATCGCGCGTGCTATGCCATGGTTTGATGATGTGGAGTTCTGCGCGGCAGACATCCACGCACCGGACCTGGACGTGGGCGCTCTGACTGACGGGGTAGAGGCCATCGCGCATCTGGCTTGGCCAGGCCTGCCGAACTATCAGGCGCTGTTCCATTTCGAGCGAACCTTGCCTTTGGACTACGCGTTTCTCAAACGCGTGATCGAGGCCGGTGTCAGCCATGTGCTGGTCACCGGTACCTGTTTTGAATACGGGCTGCAAAGTGGCCCATTGAGCGAGACGGTGATCGCACAGCCTTGCACGCCGTATGGCCTGGCGAAACATACATTGCACCGGTTCCTTGAAGCCTTGCAGCGCGAGCGCGCCTTTACGTTGCAGTGGGCGCGCCTGTTTTATTTGCACGGCGAGGGACAGAACCCCAACAGTCTGTTGGCCAGTCTCGATCGGGCGATCGACGAAGGTGATGCGCAGTTCAACATGTCTGCGGGCGACCAGTTGCGCGATTACCTGGAAATCGGACAAGCCGCTTCTCAATTGGCCTCGCTGATAGCCCGGCGCGACGTCGAGGGGGTGATCAACTGTTGCAGTGGTCATCCGGTATCGGTGCGGGCTCTGGTTGAACAGCGAGTGCGCGAACGTCAGGCGGACATCGCCTTGAACCTGGGGCACTACGGGTACTCGGGTCATGAGCCCATGGCGTTTTGGGGTGATGCCCAGCGGATTTCGCAGCTCAGGAGAGAAGAACATGCAGCATGAACTGTATCGGGCGAGTGGACTGCCGATCCTGCAGAACCGTACATTTGCCACTGCTGAACAGGCCCAGGCGTCGGCCAGTGCGGATATCGTGCTGGTGCAGGACAGCCAGAGCGGTCTGATCTTCAATCAGGCATTCGACGCCAGCAAACTCAGTTATGACGTCGATTATCAAAACGAGCAGGCACACTCAGTGCAGTTTCAACAGCACCTGAATGACGTCGAAGCGATCCTGGCGCGACATTTCAAAGACAAAAGCCTGATTGAAGTCGGTTGTGGCAAAGGCTACTTCCTGGAGATGCTGCGAGGCTTGGGCTACGCCATCACCGGGATCGATCCTTCCTATGAAGGTGACAACCCTGATGTGATCAAGGCTCCCTTCAATCGGGACTTGGGCCTGGCGGCTGATGCCATTGTGTTGCGCCATGTGCTGGAGCACATCAGTCATCCGGTCGGTTTTCTGGCTGAAATCGCCGCTGCCAACCAGGGCGGACAGATTTATATCGAAGTGCCGTGTTTCGACTGGATTGTCGAGCACAGCGCCTGGTTCGATGTCTTCTACGAACACGTGAATTACTTTCGCCTCGCCGATTTGCGCGCAATGTTCGGGACGGTGCACGAGGCGGGTCATTTGTTCGGCGGCCAATACCTTTACATCGTTGCCGACCTTTCCACTTTGCGCAGCACACCCGCCGAGGCACCACAGCCGCTGATGCTGCCGGAAAACTTCACCGCCAGCCTCGACCGTGCGGTGCAGATCATCCGGGATGCGCCTGAGCAAGGTTCGGCGATCTGGGGCGCGTCCTCCAAAGGCGTGATCTATTCATTAGCGCTGCAACGTGCAGGCGTGGCAGTGGATCGTGTGGTGGATATCAATCCGGCCAAGCAGGGGCGCTACTTGCCTCTGAGTGGTGTGCGAGTGTCCTCCCCCCAGGAGGCGATGGACACCTTGCCTGAAGGCGCCAATCTGTTTGTGATGAATTCCAATTACTTCGAAGAGATCAAGCGGATGACCGGTGGGCGATACGTCTATCACGCCGTTGACAGCGCTTCGTTCCAATAACCGCGAGATTCGAACATGACCGACAATACTCTTCATAAAACTTTCGAAGCCCAATGCCAGGCTGAAATCTCAGCTCAAGGCCAAGACGAGAAAGTCGTTGCGCTGGCCAAGGAGTTTTTCAACGAATCGGCCCGCCACAAGTACAGCTACCATTTTTCCTGGATGGGCCGCCCGATCATCCAGTTGCCGCAGGACATGATGGCCATGCAGGAACTGATCTGGCAGATCAAGCCTGACCTGATCATCGAGTGCGGCATCGCCCACGGCGGTTCGATCATCTATTACGCCTCGTTGCTGGAGCTGCAAGGCCACGGTGAAGTGCTGGGCATCGACCTGGATATCCGCCCGCATAACCGCGAAGCCATCGAGAGCCACCCGATGAGCAAACGCATCTCGATGATCGAGGGTTCGAGCATCGATGCGGCCATCGCCGAGCAGGTTCATGCAGCGGCCAAAGGCAAGAAAGTCATCCTGGTGCTCGATTCCAATCACACCCACGACCATGTGCTCGAAGAACTGCGTCTGTACGCACCGCTGGTTTCGGTGGGCAGCTATTGCGTGGTGATGGACACCGTGGTCGAGGACATGCCGGCGGACTTTTTCCCGGATCGTCCATGGGGCCCGGGCGACAACCCGAAAACCGCGGTGTGGAAATACCTCGAGGAAAATGGTGATTTCGAAATTGACCGGCAGTTGCAGAACAAACTGCTGATCACCGTTGCACCGGATGGCTATCTGCGTCGGGTTCGTTAATTCATCCGTATCAAATCATTGGCGTCTGGCAGGTTGTGGGGACAGGAAATATGCAGGTTCGAAACAATGCTCAAAGCAATGTGGCACCGCTGAACGAGCGGTTCACAGTGGTGGTGATCTCCCACAACCGCAGTGCGTTCCTGCGCCGGACATTGCATTACTACAGCGGCTATCCGTGTTCGGTGCTGGTGCTTGATTCATCGGTCGAGCGCGATGAGCAAATTGCCCGGGACTTTCCCTCGGTCGACTACCGGCACTTGCCTCAGTTCACCTACAAGGGGCTGCAAGACAAGCTGGTGTACGGCGTCAATCAGGTCACGACGCCCTACATGGTGTTCGCCGCCGATGACGATTTCCTGCTGCACGATGCCTTGACCGAGTCGGTGGAGTTCCTCGAAGCCAATCCTGACTATGGCCTGTGTCATGGCTACGGGATCATGTATCTGTCCTGTGCAACCGAAGTGAACTATTTCCGTCGTGATCGCAAGGTCCATGAGGACTACAACAGCGAGTTGTCCGAAGACCGGGTGATCCGTTTCATGGATCAGTTCCTGCCGCCGTTCTATGCTGTGACCCGCACCGACCTGCTGCAGCAGTGGTACGGCGTGCTGCCGCCAGGCACCAGTTTCGAATGGCAGGAAATCGGCCATAGTTTTTACTTGTTGGCGTGCGCCAAGGCGCGGATCTTGCCGATTCCGTTCGCCGTGCGCGAACTCAACTACGGCGGTTCCGAACACAACACCAATGTGTTGACCGTGCTTAGCTACAAGGACGCCAAAAGTGTTGCCGAGCGCGAGCAATTCGCCGAGTTTCTGGCATCCCTTCCGACGCCGCTGCGCGAGCAGGCGCCGGGACGTGCCAAGCAGATTGCACTGGACAGCTTCGCGGCCATGGCTGACTGCTTGCAACAAGGGCGTTCACTCAAGGGAACGCAGATCATTCGTTCGGCCTGGCTGGAAGCAGGGGGCGAGCCGATGCGTTCGTTTGGCCCACAGCAGTTTGTCGAAATGCCATTTTATAATCAGAGGGTTTTCGATCTGCTGACCCAGTTTGAATTCCTGCTGCATGCAATGCCGGCCGGTCGCCTTCAGCTTCAGCAACTGGAAGGCATTCTGCTGCGCCAACACGAACTGATGCAGGTGCAACCCAACGACAACGAACGCACGATACGCAGCCGCTTGTGGGAAGCCCAAGGTCTTTATGCGTTCAACCGTACCGTGGTCAAGCGCTTGGCCGAGTCGTTGAAGAACAGCGACGAGCCTGAAGAGGCGGTGAAATTGCAAGCCTGGCTCGAGCGCCTGGACTCGGTGCCAGGACAGCAGGATCGCCGGCTACTGGAGAACATGCACTCCGGTCGCTTGTTGAGCTGGCTTGAAGCACGTAACCCTGATGAACAGCAACTCAAGTCCATCGCCGCCCACCTGGCTGAGCATCAGGGCGGGCCACGGTTTGGCATCCTGTTGCTGGATCTGGACGCTGACATGTTCAAGTTGCAGGCCACCTTCGACAGTCTGGTCAACGGCCATTGCAAAGCATTCAACGTAGTGGTGTTCACCACGGGTGACTTGCCGGCGACCACCACCGTGCGTGACACCGTGCACTTCGTCAAAGTCAGCCCCACCAATTACGTCGAGCGCATCAATCAGATCGTCGGGCAATCCACCGCCGACTGGCTGTTGCTGGCCGAAGCCGGTGACCAGTTCACCCAAAGCGGCCTGCTGCGCGCCAGTCTCGAACTGATCGGTGCCGAGGGCGTGCGCGCGGTGGCCATGGATGAAATCCAGCACAAGGCCGATGGCGGCCTCACCGACGTATTCCGTCCGGGAGTCAACCTAGATCTGTTGCAATCGGTGCCTTCGTTGATGGCGCGGCACTGGCTGATTCGCCGTGAGGTGCTGACCCAGGCCCGTGGCTTCACCGCGCAATATACCCAGGCCCTGGAACTGGACCTGTTGTTGCGCCTGATCGAGGATGAAGGGCTCAGCGGCCTGGCGCATCTGGCCGAGCCGCTGTTGATCTGCAACGCCCCGACACAGGAAGAAAACCCTCAAGAGCGTCAGGTACTGACCCGTCACTTGACTGCCCGGGGTTATCGCGCCCAGGTCACCTCGGTGCAGCCGCTGACCTACCAGATCGATTACCAGCACGCCGAACGGCCACTGGTGTCGATCATCCTCGAAAGCCGCGACAACTTTGAACACGTCCAACAGGCGTTGGTCAGCGTGTTGCAACGTACTCGCTACCATCGTCATGAAATCGTGATTGCCGATAACCACAGCCAATCCGAAGACCTGATCCAGTGGCTGGATAGCCTGGAAGGCAAGGGCGAACGGGTTCGTATTCTGCGCAGCGACCGACGCTTGAGCACTTCGGCGTTGTACAACTGGGCCAGTGGCCAGGCCAAAGGGGACTATCTGGTGCTGCTGTCGGCGCAGGTGCAAGTGGTCAATGCCAACTGGCTCGACGGTCTGCTCAATCAGGCCCAGCGGCCTGAAGTGGGGATCGTCGGCAGCAAACAGATGGACATCCGCGGTGTCACCACCCAGGCCGGGCTAGTGCTCAAACCCGACGGTCAGGTGGGTTCGGTGTTTGTAGGCGAACGCAAGGACGCCAAGGGCTACCTCAACGGCCATCAAGTCGAGCAGAGCTACTCGGCGGTGTCGGGCGCTTGCCTGATGATCTGCAAGGATCTGTTCGAAGCTGTGGGCGGCCTGGACGAGGAGCACTTCGCTGACGCGTTTGCCGATGTCGATCTGTGCCTGAAAGCGGCCGATGCGGGTTATCTCACCGTCTGGACCCCACAGGCGCAGATGCTGCACCCCGGCACATTCGCCCAGGCACCACAGGCTGCCGACGCCCTGCAGGACAAATGGCAGGCGCGCTTCGAACACGACCCGGCCCGCAACCCCAACCTGGCCTTGACCGGCACAGGCTTTGCGCTGGGCACCGCCACGGCCGTGGACTGGGCGCGGTTGCTTGCATAGGCCTGGCTGTCAGGCAAAAGGACTCAAGGTATGTTCCACGACAAGCTGAAAGTTAACGAAACTCGCATGTGCTGGTTGGATACGTCTTGTGTTGAGTGCCAATTATGATGCCGTATCGGATTCCTTATGGCAGGCAAAGCATCAACCAAGCGGATATCGACGCTGTTATGGAAGTACTTACATCGCCTTGGCTGACACAAGGTCCCACTATTGAGCGCTTTGAGAAAGCCCTGGCCGATCATTGCCAAGCGAGTTATGCAGTCGCCATTTGCAATGCCACTGCAGCTTTGCATATTGCCTGCCTTGCCGCAGGGTTGGGGCCAGGAGATCGCCTTTGGACGAGCCCCAATACCTTCGTAGCGTCGGCAAATTGCGGCCGCTATTGCGGGGCGGAGGTCGATTTCGTTGACATTGATCCGGGCACGCTCAACCTTGACGCGAAGTTGCTGGCAGACAAGCTCGCAGCAGCTGAGGTCGCCGGAAAGCTGCCTAAGGTGGTAGTAGCTGTTGCATTTGCAGGGCAGAGTTGCGACATGCGGGCTATTTCGCAGTTGTCTGTGCGTTATGGATTCACCTTGATAGAGGATGCTGCCCACGGAGTAGGTGCCTCCTACCTTGGGCGACCGGTAGGCTGCGGCCAATACGCGGCGATGACCATCTTCAGTTTTCATCCGGTCAAAATCATCACCAGCGCCGAAGGCGGCATGGTGCTCACTAATCGTGCGGATCTTGCCGAACGCCTTCGGCGATTGCGAAGTCATGGGATTACAGGTGATCCTGCGCAGATGAACCTGCCCGCCACTGGCCTATGGTATTACCAGCAGTTGGAGTTGGGCTTCAATTACCGAATGACCGACCTTCACGCTGCGCTGGGCCTGTCTCAATTGGCGCGTCTGGATGCTTTTGTTGCCAGGCGTCGTCAACTGGCTACACGATATGACGTGCTGTTGGCGGATGTAGCGGTCAACTTGCCTACCATTCAACCGGGCGCCGAGTCGGCATGGCACCTTTACGTGGTGCGATTGCAGTTGGATCGGATCACATTGAGCCAGACACAAATCTTTGATGCCTTAAGAGCGGCGGGGTTGGGTGTGAACCTGCACTATATTCCGGTGCATCTACAACCTTATTACCAAGCACTGGGTTTCAAGGAGGGGGACTTTCCTGAAGCCGAGCGCTATTTCAGTGAGGCGCTCAGCCTGCCGCTTTATCCTGATCTCACGGATGAACAGCAGGTTGAAGTGGTGGAGATTTTGAGGCAGGTGTTGGGTTGAACATGGAAAAAAGTCGGTCAAAAACGGTCTGTTCAAGAGGCTGGGGGCGACTTTTTTATGGCCAAAGAACGTCGTCGGGAAGTTTCACTTGAACGCCATCGCGATCATTCCCGCCCGGGGCGGCAGCAAGCGGATCGCTCGCAAGAACCTGAAGCTGTTCGCTGACGTGCCTATTATTGTCCACTCGATTCGCACGGCCCTGGCGTCGCGGCTGTTCGATGAGGTGATCGTCAGCACCGATGACGAAGAAATCGCCGAGCTGGCGCAGGTTCATGGCGCGCAGGTACCGTTCATGCGTCCGGCCGCATTGGCTGATGATCTCACCGGGACGGCAGCGGTGATCGCCCATGCGGTGGGTGAGTTGCGCCAGCGGTCGTTCGATTTCGCTTGTTGTATCTATGCCACCGCGCCGCTGTTGCAGGCGCGGTTCCTGCGTGAGGGATTTGAGTTGCTGCGCGAGCACCCTGACAAGTCGTTCTCGTTTTCAGTGACCGGTTTTGGTTTTCCTGTGCAACGGGCCTTAACCCTGGATGAGCAGGGCGCGCTGACCCCGCTTTATCCACAGTTTCGCGACAGCCGATCCCAGGACCTGCCCGAAGCGTTTCAGGACGCCGGCCAATTCTACTGGGGACGTCGGGAGGCCTGGTTGCGGGGTGACGTGCTGTTTTCGCCCAACAGCCTGCCGGTGATCCTGCCCCGCCATCTGGTGCAGGACATCGATACCCCTGAAGACTGGAAGCGGGCCGAATACCTCTACGCCGCCTTGAAAGCAGGCGGGGAGCTGCAATGAGGGTACTGATTCGCGCGGACGCTTCGCCAACCATTGGCAGCGGGCACATTGCTCGCTGTCTGACGTTGGCTCGCGTGCTGCGCGGGCAGGGGGCGCACGTCGCGTTTGCCTGTCGTTCGCTGTCAGGGCATCGATTACAGGCATTGGCAACCGAGGGCTTCGAAACATTTGCCTTGCCGGATCTTTATCCCGGCGAGGACCCGCAGCAGGCGATCGAGTCGTTGCTGCCCTGGCAGGCGGATATCACTGCGTTGGAACAGGCCTTGAGCGCTCAGCAGCGTTTTGACTGGATCATCGTCGACCATTACGGCCTGGACCATCATTGGCAAACCGCCGCACGGTGCTTTGCGCCCCGGATCATGGCCCTGGACGACTTGGCAACACGTACCTATAGCGTCGATCTACTGCTCAATCAGAACCTGTCCGGTACCCGGGCCGCCTACGCAGGGTTATTACCCGAGCATTGCCAGACACTGCTCGGGCCGCGGTATGCATTGTTGCGTGATGAGTTTTGTGGGCGGGCGATTGAGCCAAAACCCAAGGCCAGACGGGTACTGGTTAACTTCGGCGGGTTTGATGCCGCGATGCAAACCCATCACGCCATGCGGGCGCTGGCGGACTTTGATGATCTTGACGTCGATTTTGTCGCCGGAGCCGACAACCCGGCCTGGGCCCAGATGCAGGCGATGGTGGCGAGTCGGCCGCGCTGGCGGTTGCACAGTTTCGTGCGCAACTTTCATCAACTCATGTTCGAGGCGGACTTGTTCGTCGGTGCCGGTGGAGGTACCAGTTGGGAGCGTGCCGCCATGGGCCTGCCTACGATTTGCATTGCGGTGTCGAATAATCAGCAGACCAATGGCGAGGTGATGGCGACGTTCGGCGCACACGTTTATCTCGGACCTCGGGAGGCGGTCAGCGTCGAGCAGTTGCGCCAAGCCATCGGGTTCGTTGTGGACAATCAAGGCTTGCGCTGTAGTTTGGCCCAGCGCTCACGGCAATTGGTCGATGGCTTGGGCGCAAAAAGGGTCGCAGCGACGCTGGCCGGTGCCTTGCTGCAGGTTCGCCCGGCCACGCAAGCCGACGCCCAGCTGCTTTTTGACGGTCGTAACGCCGAGGCCGTACGCCGCGTATCGCTGGATACGTCGATCATTGACTGGGACCGCCATTGCCAATGGCTACAAGCGAGTCTGGTCAATGCACAACGCCTGTTGCTGGTCGGTGAAACCACGGACGGGCCCGTGGGCGCCTTACGTTATGACTTGCAAGGCACCGAGGCGCTGGTGTCGATCTATCTGTTCGAAAGTCGCCTGGGGCTCGGTTGGGGCAGGGCGCTGCTCGCCCATGGCGAAGCCTTTGTCAGCGCCCATTGGCCTCAACTGCGGACTCTCTCCGCGCAAATACTGCCCGGCAACCAAGCATCCCTGAATCTGTTTCGGCAGGCCGGTTTTATTCAAAATACCTGCGTGTTTACGCGTGTATTGAAGGATCACCCCCATGAGTAGTTTCAAGATCGGCCACCGCAGCATCGGGGCGCAGGTGCCTCCGTTCATCATTGCCGAGATGAGCGGCAACCATAACCAGTCCCTGGAGGTGGCGTTGCAGATCGTCGAGGCCGCCGCCCGAGCCGGTGCCCACGCCTTGAAGCTTCAAACCTACACCGCCGATACCATGACACTGGATTTGAGCGAGGGTGAATTCTTCATCAAGGACCCCAACAGCCTGTGGACCGGCACCTCGCTTTATGACTTGTACGAAAAGGCCCATACACCGTGGGAATGGCACGCGCCGATTTTCGCCCGGGCCAAGGCGTTGGGCATGCTGGCGTTCTCGACGCCGTTTGACGAGACAGCCGTGGATTTCCTCGAGAGCCTGGATGTGCCGGCCTACAAAATCGCCAGTTTCGAAAACACGGACCTGCCGCTGATCCGTCGGGTCGCCGCCACCGGCAAGCCGTTGATCATTTCCACCGGCATGGCAAGCATCGCAGAGCTCGATGAAACCGTGCGTGCCGCCCGCCAAGCCGGTTGCAAGGATCTGGTGCTGCTCAAATGCACCAGCACCTATCCGGCCACGCCGGCCAACAGCAATGTGCGCACCATCGCTCATTTGCGAGAATTGTTCGGCTGTGAGGTGGGCTTGTCGGACCATTCCATGGGCGTCGGGGTGTCTGTCGCCGCCGTGGCGTTGGGCGCGACCGTGGTGGAAAAACATTTCACTCTTGACCGGGCCGCCGGCGGAGTGGACGCCAGTTTCTCCCTGGAGCCGACGGAACTCGCGGCGCTGGTGATCGAAACCGAGCGCGCCTGGCAGGCGCTTGGGCAGGTGCACTATGGCGTGACGGAGGCTGAGCGCAAGTCGCTGGTCTATCGTCGGTCGCTGTACGTGACGCAAGACATGAACGCGGGTGATGCGTTTACACCGCAGAACTTGCGGGCCATCCGCCCGGGCCTGGGGCTGGCACCCAAGCATACGGACTCTGTGATGGGCCGGAGCGCTCGCCAGGCGATCGCGCGGGGTACTCCCCTGGCCTGGGCGCTGGTTGAATAGCTTTGTGATCGAGCTTAATCAGCAAAATCGCGTGACCTGTGAGTCATAACGCGCATCTTCACTGTATTGTATTGACCGGGAAGATGGCGCCTGGCCCTTATCAGGCCCAGTGATAGCCCTTTACACTTCCCGTTTGTCGGCGCCCCTCGAATCCTTGCGAGCGGTGGTATTGGGCTGTTTTTAATTGGGAAGCCGTAATGATTGGCATAAAAGGCATTGCGAGCTACGTTCCTGTAGCCGGCGTGGATAATTACGCACAAGGTGCGAAGTTCGACAAGGATGAAGAGTTCATCCTGGGCAAGATCGGTTCCGCCTTCTTGCCGCGCAAGGATGACGGGCAGGAAACCTCGGACCTGTGTGTAGAAGCGGCCAATGCGCTGTTTGCCAACAATCCCGGACTGAAGCGCGAGTCTGTTGATGTATTGATCGTCGTTACCCAGAACGGCGACGAAGAAGGTCTGCCTCATACGGCGGCCATCGTTCAGGACAAGCTTGGTTTGCCGACCACCGTGGCGGCATTTGATATCTCCCTGGGCTGCTCGGGTTATGTCTATGGCATCTATGCCATCAAGGGCTTCATGGAAGCCGCCGGCCTGAAGAATGGCCTGCTGATAACGGCGGACCCGTATTCGAAAATCGTCGACCCGGAAGATCGCAACACCACGATGCTGTTCGGTGATGCCGCCACCGCTACCTGGATGGGCGAGGATGCACCCTGGCAACTGGGCAAGGCCAAGTTCGGCACCGACGGCTCCGGTGCGCCGCACCTGAAGGTCAGCGACGGGGTGTTCTTCATGAACGGCCGCCAGGTGTTCAATTTCGCCTTGATCAAGGTTCCGGCCCATTTGCATGAGTTGCTCGCCGATTCAGATCTGCAAGCCAGCGATATCGATGCGTTCTGCATTCACCAGGGCAGTGCGGCGATTGTCGATGCGGTGGCGCGGCGTTTCGAAGGCGAGCCGGAGAAGTTCATCAAGGATATGGTCGAGACCGGGAACACCGTGTCGTCGAGCATTCCATTACTGCTGGAAAAGCACGTGCTCGATTCCGACTGGAAGCGCGTGGCGTTAAGTGGTTTTGGCGTGGGCCTGTCCTGGGGCTCGGCGATCATTTATCGTCCTTGAACCGTTAAAGCCCGAGCACAAAAAATAGCGTTCAAGGTGTAACCTTGAACGCTATTTTTTTGCCTGATGGAAAAGCGAGACGCCATGAGCGAGTTCTTTGAGCGCAATTTCCAGGTGATCGAGCAACGCTGGCCGGCGCTGGCTCAGCGATTGCTGCTGGAGAATGCCGGTGAGTTGCAGGCCGATCTGGTGGAGGGCCTGGGGTCGACCCTGAGCATCAACGGCATCCAGCTGACCAGCCGGCATGACCGTCTCGCCGAAGCCGATCTGCAAGCGGTCAGTCTGCCGTCAGGCGCCACTGCGCTGCATGTCTATGGCACCGGATTGGGGGATCTGCAAAACCGGCTGCTGGAGCGGGCAGAGGTTGAACGTCTGTACGTGCATATCCTCAATGGCTCAGTGTTCGCGCTTGTGTTGCAGGTGCTGGACCAGTCGTCATGGCTCGCTGACCCGCGGGTCGAAGTGCTTTATGCCGGCGATCTGGCGGAAATCCAGTTGCCGTTTTTCGCCCTGCCCGCCGAACTGGTGCTGGCCGATGATTTCAATGCGAAGATACGTGACCGGCTGATCAGTGAAACGCACCTGGCCTTCAACAATCGGGAATTCGATCCCCGGACCCCAGAGATCATCGAGCGTCTGCAATCCACCCTCGGCCTCGTGCGAGGGGATCGCGATGTCGCCGAGCTGTTTGGCACCCTCAATGGACGCGAAGTTTTTGTCATCGCCACCGGGCCGAGTCTCGAACAACACTTCGAGCGGTTGCGCGGTGTGATTGGGCAAGCCGAGCGGCCGCTATTGATCTGTGTAGATACGGCCTATCGGCCCTTGATCACCCAGGGCATCCGACCGGATATCGTGGTCAGCATTGATCAACGCATTTCGGCGCGCCACCTTCCGCCCGAGGACACCGGCGACATTGCATTGGTTTACCTGCCAATGGCCGAGCCATCCGTGATTGAAGCCTGGCAGGGGCGGCGTTATGCCGGTTACTCCGCCAGCCCTGTCTATCATCAAATGCGCCAGCAACTGCCTCGGGGCGAGCTGTACGTAGGTGGCAGCGTGATTCATCCGGCCGTGGACCTGGCCGTCAGGATGGGAGCGGCGCAGGTCACTTTGTTCGGAGCCGATTTCGCTTTTCCCCATGACAAGACCCATGCGGGTTGGGGCGACGGCGACCTGGGGCCACAGTTGGACGCATCCAGACACTGGGTGCTTGATGGCCATGGCCAGCGCGTCAAGACTCAACTCAACTTCCGTAGCTATTTGTGTGAGCTGGAGCGATTTATCGCCGGGCACCCTCAGGTATGCTTCTATAACAGCAGTCGAGACGGGGCGATGATCGTGGGCACAGCTTTTCATCCGGAGTTTGTGCGATGAGCGGCCTTGCGGTGGTAATCGAAGATGCGCGCGGGTGTGCTCGGCTGTTTCGTCTGGGTCGCGATGTCGAGGCGGGGCTGGCGATGATTGCAGTGATCGAGGCGGCGCAGCCTTTTGTCGAGCTTATGCCGGGCGATGTCCAGTCAGCGTGGGGCGGCTTGCTTGGCTTGATGTTCAACGATCAGCAGGCTCAGAACTGGCTTTCGCTGGCGGATTATCTTGAGTACGAACTGATTGATCTATTGACCGCTGGTCAGGCGGTTTAAGTGCTTTTCCCTCCGGCCGGGGCCGCTGCCTGATCGAAGGGCGGCTCCGGCATTTCCCTGACGTCATTTTTTCACCTTCCGGGCGCTGCCAAGTCCTTGATTTACGAGGGGTGGCACCCTGATGGCAAATTATTTGAAAAAACCGCTAAAGCAAGTTCCGATTACGACGATAACTATTACGAAGGTTCTCTAGGCCACACCCGGCGGTTGCCAGGGCCGGAAGCCGCAGTACCCAACCAACGAGGAATTCGTCATGGCTTTAACAGTAAACACCAACGTCACATCGTTGAACGTTCAGAAGAACCTGAACCGGGCTTCCGATGCTCTGTCCACTTCGATGACCCGTCTGTCTTCCGGCCTGAAAATCAACAGCGCCAAAGATGACGCCGCCGGCCTGCAGATCGCTACCCGTATGACTTCGCAAATCCGTGGTCAGACCGTTGCGATTAAAAACGCCAACGACGGTATCTCCATCGCTCAGACCGCTGAAGGCGCTCTGCAGGAATCCACCAACATCCTGCAGCGTATGCGTGAACTGGCTGTCCAGGCTCGAAACGACTCCAACGGTACTGCTGACCGTGACGCTCTGAACAAAGAATTTGCTCAGATGTCGGACGAACTGACCCGTATCGCCGAGTCGACCAACCTGAACGGCAAGAACCTGATCGATGGTTCCGCTGGCACCATGACTTTCCAGGTCGGTTCCAACACTGGTGCTACCAACCAGATCACTCTGACCCTGGATAGCGGCTTCGACGCTGCAACTTTGAGCGTTGACTCTGCTGCCATCGCCATTACCGGTAACGACAGCGCCACGGCCGAAGCCAGCACCGCTGCTGCAATCGATGCAATCGACGCTGCTCTGGCAACCATCAACTCCAGCCGTGCTGACCTCGGTGCTGCACAAAACCGTCTGACCAGCACCATCTCCAACCTGCAGAACGTTAACGAAAACGCCGCCGCTGCACTGGGTCGCGTACAAGACACCGACTTCGCTGCTGAAACTGCCCAGCTGACCAAGCAGCAGACTCTGCAACAGGCTTCCACTTCGGTTCTGGCCCAGGCCAACCAGTTGCCATCCGCTGTACTGAAGCTGCTTCAGTAATAGCTGGATGAGTTTTAGCGGGGGAGTGCGCTTGCGTACTCTCTCGCTTTTTCCGTTCAAGAGGTGATGGACATGGATATGAGCGTGAAGCTGAACTTGTCTTATCCAGCTGCGAAGCCGGCGACGACATTTGCCGACAAGCCAGTGGAGAAGCCTCGGGCCGATGCTGCCAACGTGGTGCCGGTCAAAGATGAGCCAAAAGATGCTGAGGCCGAGCAGGAGAAATTGAAGAGAGCGGTTCAGGAAATCGAAACCTTTGTTCAGTCGGTCAAGCGCAACCTGGAGTTCTCAATCGATGAGCCTTCAGGCAAAGTGGTCGTCAAAGTGATTGCCAGTGGTTCCGGTGAAGTGATTCGCCAGATCCCTAATGAAGAAGTGCTTAAACTGGCGAACAGTTTGAATGATGCAAGCAGCCTGTTGTTCAGCGCACAAGCCTGACAGCTGGCACGAATTTTGTTGTTTGGTTCTTTTGAACGTTGTAAAGGTCAAAAGACCGGCGGCACACTGAAGGGAGTCCCACATGGCAAGTCCAATTCTACCTGGCTTGGGTTTAGGCTCTGGCCTTGATACCGGTGCTATCGTCAAGGCATTGGTGGATTCTGACAAAGCGGCCAAGCAAGGTCAGATTGACCGTGCCACCAAGACCAATACGGCCAATATTTCGGGGATCGGCACCCTGAAGTCGCTGTTGGCGACCTTCCAGTCCGCGCTTGAAAGCCTGGGCAGCACCACCACGCCTCAATTCACCGGTGTTTCCGCTACTTCGGCCAATACCAGTGCGCTGACGGTGACAGCCGGGAACTCGGCGGTAAGTGGTATCTACTCGGTCGACGTCACTCAGTTGGCAACCTCCTCAAAAGTTGCCACGGCTGCTTTCGCCGGTGGTGCTTCCAGTGCGGTGGAGACCGGTACGCTGACCATCAGCCAGGGCGGCACGGATTACACCCTTGATATCCCTGCTGATTCGACGCTGCAGTCGGTTCGGGACGCTATCAACAGCAAATACTCCTCCAGCGGTCTGACCGCCAACATCGTGACCGACAGCTTTGGTTCACGTCTTGTGGTGGGCTCGACTAAAACTGGCGCGGGCAACGATATTTCCCTCAGTGGCATTGCCAGTCTTGCGGCTGACGGCTCAGTAGAAATGGCCTCGCCCCCCACCGCAACTTCCTCAGGTTCTTTGGTGTTCGCACAGGATGCCAAGTTCACCGTCGACGGCCTGGAAATGACCAGTCCGACCAACAAGCTGGACAACGTGGTCTCGGGCTTGAGCATGACGTTAGTCGTTGCCGGTACCGGCCCGACGACCGTCACCGTTGCTGCCAACACCGACGGTCTGAAAGCGTCGATCCAGAAATTTGTCGATGCTTATAACGCCATCGCGAAGGCCGTGACTTCCCTGACCAAGCCATCGACAGATGCCGAAGGTAACTCGGTTCCGGCAGCATTGACCGGCGACTCATTGCCTCGCTCGCTTTTGGCGGCCATTCGCGCACCTTTGTCCGAAACCGGTGCTGGCGATAAGCTGACCGTGTTATCCCAGCTGGGGATTACCACCAACCAGACGACTGGCGCCCTGGATTTTGACAGCACAAAGTTCGCAACTGCGGTGAACGAAAAGCAGTTGGGTGGAGAAATTCAGACCCTGTTCACTGGGGAGAATGGCCTGATCGAGCGCATGCAGAATGCACTCAATCCCTACACGGAGACCAGTAAGAAGGACTCCAATGGCAAGCCTGTGGATAACATCCTGACGGCTCGGTCCAAGAATCTGGAAGTTCTCAAGGCGAAGCTGAGCGAAGACCAGTTGGCCTTGGATCGCCGAATCGAAACCCTCACTGCGGTGCTGACCAAAAAGTACAACGACATGGACACCCTGGTCGGCAGGCTTAAAGCCACCGCCAATAACATCACCTCCATGTTCGAAGCAATGACGGCCCAGCAGAGAAACAGCTGATTCCGGTCGATACACAAAAGCCCGGTAGCGTCTCAGGACGCTCCGGGCTTTCGGCTTTTTCGATCTAAAGTTTTTTGACGCGGCGTCGATACGCTGTTTATACGAACCGAAGTTTTTTTGATGAGGTAGAACATGAATCCGATGTTAGCCCTTCGCCAATACCAGAAGATTGGCGCCCAGGCGCAAACCTCCGAAGCAAGCCCCCATCGTCTGGTGCAGATGTTGATGGAGGGCGGGCTGGACCGCATCGCCCAGGCCAAGGGTGCGATGGAGCGTAAGGATATCGCCAACAAAGGCGTACTGATCAGCAAGGCCATCGGCATTGTTGGCGGTTTGCGTGAAGGGCTGGACCTGGAAAACCAGGCTGAGTCGGTCACTGAGCTGGACAGCCTCTATACCTACATGATGAAGCGTCTGGCTGAAGCCAATGCCAAGACCGATCCGAAGATCCTCGACGAAGTCGCCGATCTGCTGAGCACGGTCAAGGAAGGTTGGGATGCCATCGCTGTACCGGGTCCGCAATTCTAAGGAGCACGCTCATGAGTCTTGTCTTGCAGCGAATCGAACAAACCCGTGATGCCCTGGTCGGTGCCCTGGCCGAGCGCAACTGGGAGGCAATCGGTCAATTGGACCTGGCGTGCCGTTCCTGCATGGAAGATGTTCTGAGCGAGCCTGAGGTAGACGAGGCGGCGTTGCGGAGCAATCTTGAGGAGTTGCTGGGGGTCTACCGGCAATTGCTGGAGGCGGCGACGGGTGAGCGTCAGGCGATCGTCGACGAGATGTCGCAGATCCATCAAGCGCAGAACGCGGCAAAGGTTTACCATCTGTTCGGTTAACGCTCAGTTAATCCGAACAAAGTGCGCCATAAATTTGACTGTGCACGGTTTTTTGACTTAACTAGTGGCTGTTTACAGATTTCAGGCGTCTACAGGCATGACAAGTCTGCAAGCGTCTAGCTTGCCCCCTAATTCCGGGCATTGAGTTGACTAGGGAAGTTGCTATTGCATGTGGCGTGAAACCAAAATTCTCCTGATCGATGACGATAGCGTCCGCCGCCGTGATTTGGCGGTGATCTTAAATTTTCTTGGCGAAGAAAATTTACCCTGCGGAAGCCATGACTGGCAGCAGGCCGTCGGCTCTTTGTCGTCCAGTCGTGAAATCATTTGCGTCCTTATCGGGACGGTAAACGCACCCGCAACGCTTTTGGGCTTGCTAAAGACACTCTCAACCTGGGATGAGTTCCTTCCGGTTTTGTTAATGGGCGAAAATTCTTCCGTTGACTTGCCTGAAGACCAGCGTCGGCGGGTGCTTTCCACGTTGGAAATGCCGCCCAGCTACAGCAAATTGCTCGATTCGCTGCACCGCGCCCAGGTTTATCGCGAAATGTACGACCAGGCTCGCGAGCGCGGCCGGCATCGCGAACCCAACCTTTTCCGCAGCCTCGTCGGCACCAGTCGTGCCATCCAGCATGTGCGCCAGATGATGCAGCAGGTCGCCGATACGGACGCCAGCGTGTTGATCCTGGGTGAGTCGGGCACCGGCAAGGAAGTGGTTGCGCGTAACCTGCATTACCACTCCAAGCGTCGCGAAGCGCCGTTCGTGCCGGTCAACTGTGGCGCGATCCCGGCCGAGTTGCTGGAGAGCGAGCTGTTCGGGCATGAGAAGGGCGCCTTCACCGGCGCCATCACCAGCCGGGCTGGGCGGTTCGAGCTGGCCAACGGCGGTACGCTGTTTCTCGATGAAATCGGTGATATGCCGTTGCCGATGCAGGTCAAGTTGCTGCGAGTCTTGCAAGAGCGCACCTTCGAGCGCGTGGGCAGCAACAAGACCCAGAGCGTCGATGTGCGAATCATTGCCGCGACCCACAAGAACCTCGAGAGCATGATCGAGGTGGGCAGTTTCCGCGAAGACCTCTATTACCGCCTCAATGTATTCCCGATTGAAATGGCGCCGCTGCGTGAGCGGGTCGAAGACATCCCGCTGCTGATGAACGAACTGATTTCGCGCATGGAGCACGAAAAGCGCGGTTCGATCCGTTTCAACTCGGCGGCAATCATGTCCCTGTGCCGTCACGGCTGGCCGGGTAACGTTCGTGAGCTGGCCAACCTGGTCGAGCGTATGGCGATCATGCATCCCTACGGGGTGATCGGCGTGGTCGAGTTGCCGAAGAAATTCCGCTATGTCGACGATGAAGACGAGCAAATGGTCGATAGCCTGCGCAGCGATCTGGAAGAGCGGGTGGCGATCAACGGCCATACGCCGGACTTCACCACCCATGCCCTGCTGCCGCCAGAAGGCCTTGATCTCAAGGATTATCTGGGAGGCCTGGAGCAGGGTCTTATCCAGCAGGCCTTGGACGATGCCAACGGTATCGTGGCTCGCGCCGCCGAACGCCTGCGCATCCGTCGTACCACTCTGGTGGAGAAGATGCGCAAGTACGGCATGAGCCGTCGCGAAGGAGATGAACAGGCGGATGATTGACGCCTGTTTTTCAACCGTCTGATTTTCAGGCGGTTTTTTTTCGGCACGGGTATTGCTACATCCCTCGCAACGTTCCGTTTAACTGACGGTCAGCCAAGCGAGAGAGCACGATGACCCAAGTCGCCCAGATATCCCCTGTCCCCGAGTCGGGGCTCATGCCGTCCGCCGAACAGGCAAGCCGGGTTGGACTTGAGCAGGCCTTTTCGCTGTTCAGCCAGATGTCCAGCCAGTTGACCGATTCCTACAGCCTGCTCGAAGCCCGTGTCACCGAGCTCAAGGGCGAACTGGCAGTGGTCAGCGCCCAGCGTATGCAGGAATTGGCGGAAAAGGAACGGCTGGCCAATCGGCTGCAAAATCTCCTCGATCTTTTGCCCGGTGGCGTTATCGTCATCGATGCTCATGGGCGTGTGCGCGAAGCCAATCCGGCGGCCTGCGAGCTGCTCGGCCTGCCGCTGGAGGGCGAGTTGTGGCGGCACGTCATTGCCCGCTGCTTCGCCCCGCGTGAAGACGACGGCCATGAAGTATCCCTCAAGGACGGCCGACGCCTCTCCATCTCTACTCGTTCATTGGATGCCGAGCCCGGGCAACTGGTGTTGCTCAACGACCTGACTGAAACCCGTCACTTGCAAGATCAACTGGCCCGCCATGAACGCCTGTCGTCCCTGGGGCGGATGGTCGCCTCGCTGGCTCATCAGATTCGTACGCCGCTGTCGGCCGCCCTGCTGTACGCCAGTCATCTGACCGAGCAGCAGTTGCCGATGGAAACCCAGCAGCGCTTCGCCGGGCGCCTGAAAGAGCGTCTGCACGAGCTGGAACATCAGGTGCGCGACATGCTGGTGTTCGCCCGTGGCGAGTTGCCACTTACCGATCGCGTTACCCCCAAGGCCTTGTTGCAATCCTTGCAAGCTGCTGCGTTGACCCATGTGCAGGACCTGCCGATTCGCTGGCAATGCGACAGTCATGCCGGCGAAGTGTTGTGCAACCGCGACACCCTGGTAGGCGCGGTGTTGAATCTTATTGAAAACGCGATCCAGGCCAGTGGCGGCGATGTCCGGTTGAAAGTGCACTTGTACACACGGGGCGATACCTTGCGTTTATGTGTCAGTGACAGTGGTAGCGGCATCGAGCCTGGCGTGCTGACGCGTTTGGGCGAACCCTTCTTTACGACCAAAACCACGGGCACGGGCCTGGGCCTGACCGTAGTCAAGGCAGTGGCTCGTGCTCATCAGGGAGAATTGCAACTGCGCTCGCGTCTGGGGCGTGGCACCTGTGCGCTGGTGCTTCTGCCGTTGTTTTCCAGTGCGCCGGGAGTGGAGTGAAGGTCATGGCAATCAAGGTGTTACTGGTTGAGGATGACCGGGCCCTGCGCGAAGCGCTGGCCGATACGCTGGTGCTGGCCGGGCACGATTACACCGCCGTCGGTTCGGCCGAAGATGCTTTGTTGGCGGTGGCGCAAGAGACCTTCGGCCTGGTGGTCAGTGACGTCAACATGCCGGGCATGGATGGTCATCAACTGCTCGGGCTGTTGCGCGCCCGTCAGCCGCAATTGCCAGTATTGCTGATGACGGCCCACGGCGCCGTCGAGCGTGCGGTGGATGCCATGCGCCAGGGGGCTGCGGATTATCTGGTCAAGCCGTTCGAGCCCAAGGCGCTGTTGGACCTGGTGGCCCGCCATGCGCTGGGCAGCCCGGCTGTCGAGGGTGAAGGCCCGGTGGCGATCGAGCCGGCCAGCGCACAGTTGCTGGAGTTGGCCGCGCGGGTGGCTCGTAGCGACTCAACTGTGTTGATTTCCGGCGAATCCGGCACCGGCAAGGAGGTGCTGGCGCGTTACATTCACCAGCAATCCCGGCGCGCCAGCGAGCCGTTTATTGCCATCAACTGTGCGGCGATTCCCGACAATATGCTTGAGGCGACGCTGTTCGGCCATGAAAAGGGTTCGTTCACTGGCGCCATCTCGGCCCAGGCCGGCAAGTTCGAGCAAGCCGATCGTGGCACCATTTTGCTCGATGAAATATCCGAAATGCCCTTGGGCCTGCAAGCCAAGCTATTGCGCGTGTTGCAGGAGCGGGAAGTGGAGCGGGTCGGCGCGCGCAAGCCTATCAGTCTGGATATCCGCGTGGTCGCGACCACTAACCGCGACCTGGCCGGCGAAGTGGCCGCAGGGCGTTTTCGCGAAGACCTTTACTACCGCCTGTCAGTATTTCCGCTGGCTTGGCGGCCGTTGCGCGAGCGCACCGCCGATATTCTGCCGCTGGCCGAGCGTCTGCTGACCAAGCACGTCAATAAAATGAAGCACGCGGCAGCCAGACTGTCCCCCGAAGCCCAGGCCTTTCTGATTGCCTACCGTTGGCCAGGCAATGTACGGGAGCTGGATAACGCCATTCAGCGGGCATTGATTCTGCAGCAGGGCGGTTTGATCCAGCCGGAAGATTTCTGCCTGAGCGGCCCGGTAGCCTGCGCGCCATTGCCGACAGTGGCCCCGACACCTGCGTTCACGCCGCCGGTTGAGGTGGATGCTGAGTCGGCCGGCGCTCTGGGAGATGACCTGCGCCGTCGCGAGTTCCAGATGATCATCGATACCCTGCGGGCCGAGCGTGGCCGTCGCAAGGAAGCGGCTGAGCGCCTGGGGATCAGCCCGCGCACCCTGCGTTACAAGCTGGCGCAAATGCGTGATGCCGGCATGGACGTCGAGGCCTATCTGTTCGCCAGTTGAGCGGTGTGCAACCGAATATCCCTTGTGGGAGCGGGCTTGCTCGCGAAAGCGATTTGCCAGTCTCCGTTGCATTGACTGAACCACCGCCTTCGCGAGCAAGCCCGCTCCCACATGCATTTGTTTTCCATGGCCACGGAGCTGGCACCCTTGTTGCTAATACCTGTGTACCCGCTGAGTAAGTGTCAAAAAAATGCGGGCCGCCAGAGAGAGTAGACCATGAGCCAAGGTATTGAATTTAATCGGTTGATGCTGGACATGCGGGCCATGCAAATGGACGCCATGGCACAGCCTAAGTCGGTCGCGGTCCCAGAAGTGGGCGGCAGCAGTTTTTCCGACATGCTCGGTCAAGCCGTCAATAAAGTGAACGATACCCAGCAGGCATCGAGTCAATTGGCCAGTGCTTTCGAGATTGGCAAAAGTGGCGTCGATCTGACGGACGTGATGATCTCTTCGCAGAAAGCCAGTGTCTCGTTTCAGGCGTTGACCCAAGTACGCAACAAACTGGTTCAAGCCTACCAAGACATCATGCAGATGCCGGTCTAAGGAAATTATTGAGTCATGGCAGAAGCAGTCGTAGATAACGTTCCGGCCAAGGCCACCCCGCCCGACGGCAAACCGCCGCTGTTCGGTCTGTCCTTCCTGGAAAACCTCTCCGAGATGACCATGCTGCGTCAGGTGGGCCTGTTGGTCGGTCTGGCTGCGAGCGTGGCGATCGGGTTTGCCGTGGTGCTGTGGTCCCAGCAGCCGGACTACCGTCCTTTGTACGGCAGCCTGGAGGGTATGGACGCCAAGCAAGTCATGGAGACCCTGGCTGCCGCCGACATTCCTTATACCGTCGAACCCAATTCCGGCGCCTTGCTGGTCAAGGCCGATGACGTTGCTCGTGCGCGCCTCAAGCTCGCCGCTGCCGGCGTAACGCCCAGCGACGGCAATATCGGTTTCGAGATCCTCGACAAGGACCAGGGCCTGGGTACCAGCCAGTTCATGGAGGCGACCCGTTATCGTCGCGGCCTTGAAGGCGAATTGGCGCGTACCATTGCCAGCCTGAACAACGTCAAGGGTGCCCGTGTGCACCTGGCGATTCCCAAAAGCTCGGTGTTTGTGCGCGATGAGCGCAAGCCGAGTGCTTCGGTACTGGTAGAACTGTATTCCGGCCGCTCCCTGGAGCCGGGCCAGGTCGTGGCCATCGTCAATCTGGTGGCGACCAGTGTTCCCGAATTGAGCAAATCCCAGATCACGGTGGTCGACCAGAAAGGCAACCTGTTGTCTGATCAGGCAGAGAACTCTGCGCTGACCATGGCCGGCAAGCAATTCGATTACAGCCGTCGCATGGAAGGCATGCTGACCCAGCGGGTACACAACATCCTGCAACCGATCCTGGGTAACGACCGCTACAAGGCCGAGGTGTCGGCCGATGTGGATTTCAGCTCCGTTGAATCGACGTCCGAACAATTCAACCCCGATCAACCGGCGTTGCGCAGCGAGCAGTCGGTAAACGAGCAACGCACCGCCAGCAATGGCCCGCAAGGTGTGCCTGGTGCGCTTAGCAACCAGCCGCCGTCGCCGGCTGCTGCTCCGCAAGTCGCGGGGGGCGCTGCTGCGGCGGCAGGCATGGTGCAACCAGGCCAGCCTCTGATCGATGCCAACGGCCAGCAGATCATGGATCCGGCCACCGGTCAGCCCATGCTGGCGCCGTACCCGGCCGACAAGCGTCAACAATCGACCAAGAACTTCGAGCTTGATCGTTCCATCAGCCACACCAAGCAACAGCAGGGCCGTTTGAATCGCCTGTCGGTCGCGGTGGTGGTGGACGATCAGGTCAAGATCAACCCGGCCAATGGCGAAACCAGCCGTGCCCCGTGGAGCGCCGACGAATTGGCGCGCTTCACTCGCCTGGTGCAGGACGCCGTGGGTTTCGACGCCAGCCGTGGCGATAGCGTGAGCGTGATCAACGTACCGTTCTCCCAGGAGCGCGGCGAAGAAATCGCCGACATTCCGTTTTATTCGCAACCCTGGTTCTGGGATGTGGTCAAGCAAGTATTGGGTGTGCTGTTCATCCTGATACTGGTGTTCGGCGTGCTGCGTCCGGTGCTCAACAACATCACCGGTGGTGGCAAGAACAAGCAGTTGGCTGGCTTGGGTGATGTAGAGCTGGGAGGCATGGGCGGCCTGGATGGCGAATTGGCCAATGATCGCGTCAGCCTCGGTGGGCCGCAGAGCATTCTGCTGCCAAGCCCGAGCGAAGGCTATGACGCTCAGTTGAACGCTATCAAGAGTCTGGTGGCGGAAGACCCGGGTCGTGTGGCCCAGGTCGTGAAAGAGTGGATTAACGCAGATGAGTGATAATCGAGCCGCTGTTGCCAAATTGTCCCGGGTCGACAAAGCCGCGATTTTGCTGCTGTCCCTGGGTTCGACCGATGCCGCGCAAGTGTTGCGTCACATGGGCCCCAAGGAGGTCCAGCGCGTGGGTGTGGCCATGGCGCAGATGGGCAACGTGCACCGTGAACAGGTCGAACAGGTGATGAGCGAGTTCGTCGACATCGTCGGCGACCAGACCAGCCTGGGCGTCGGTTCCGATGACTACGTGCGCAAAATGCTTACCCAGGCCCTGGGCGAGGACAAGGCCAATGGCCTGATCGACCGGATTCTGCTGGGCGGTAATACCAGCGGCCTGGACAGCCTCAAGTGGATGGAGCCGCGCGCGGTGGCTGACGTGATTCGTTACGAGCACCCGCAGATCCAGGCGATCGTGGTGGCTTACCTCGACCCGGATCAGGCCGGTGAAGTGCTGGGCAACTTCGACCATAAGGTGCGCCTGGACATCATCCTGCGGGTGTCGTCGCTCAATACCGTGCAGCCGGCGGCCCTGAAAGAATTGAACCAGATTCTCGAGAAGCAGTTCTCGGGCAACTCCAATGCTTCGCGCACCACCCTGGGTGGCATCAAGCGCGCGGCGGACATCATGAACTTCCTCGACAGTTCGATCGAAGGTCAGCTCATGGACTCGATCCGCGAGTTCGACGAGGACCTGTCCGGTCAGATCGAAGACCTCATGTTCGTGTTCAACAACCTGTCCGATGTCGACGACCGCGGCATCCAGGCACTGTTGCGCGAAGTGTCCTCCGACGTCCTGGTACTGGCCCTCAAGGGGTCGGACGAAGGCGTCAAGGAAAAAATCTTCAAGAACATGTCCAAACGAGCGGCCGAACTGTTGCGCGACGATCTCGAGGCCAAGGGCCCGGTACGTGTCAGCGATGTGGAAACCGCACAAAAGGAAATCCTCACCATCGCCCGCCGTATGGCCGAAGCCGGAGAGATCGTGCTCGGTGGCAAGGGCGGCGAAGAGATGATCTAAGGTCGTTATGTCTGCCAAGAGTGATGATTCACCCAGCGACCTGATCCGCGCTCGGGACGTCGGTGGTTTTGACGTCTGGTCGCTGCCCAGCTTCGACCCCCACGTGCCCGAGCCTGAGCCGGAGCCTGAGGAAGAGCTGCCGGAAATGGAGGAGGTGCCGCTGGAGGAAGTCCAGCCACTGACTCTCGAAGAAGTCGAAAGCATTCGCCAGGAGGCCTACAACGAAGGCTTCGCCATTGGCGAAAAAGAAGGCTTCCATAGCACCACGCTCAAGGTTCGCCAGGAAGCCGACGCAGCGCTGACAGCCAAGCTCCGCGCGCTGGAATCGCTGATGCTCAACCTGTTCGAGCCCATCGCCGAACAGGACACTCAGATCGAGAAATCCCTGGTGGGGCTGGTGCAGCACATCACTCGACAAGTGATCCAGCGCGAACTGGCCGTTGATTCGAGCCAGATCGAACATGTCATGCGTGAAGCGCTCAAGCTTTTGCCGCTGGGCGTGGGCAATGTGCGGCTGTACATCAATCCTCAGGATTTCGAACTGGTCAAAGCACTGCGTGAGCGTCATGAGGAAACCTGGCGCATCGTCGAGGACGAATCCCTGCTGCCAGGCGGTTGCCGCGTAGAAACCGAGCACAGCCGCATTGATGCGACCATCGAAACCCGCATCAGCCAGATCATGGCCAAGCTCTTCGACCAATTGCACGAACAGGCGCTGCACCCGGCCGCTGCCGACCTGAGCCTGGAATTGCCAGATGAGCCTCAGGTCGTCACCCATATTGATCCGGACGCCGCAGAATCGGATGCCCCTGAACTCAATACCCCTGAACTGGACGGCCGTGATGCGCCTTGAGCGAACCAGCTTTGGCAAGCGTCTGGGTAGCTACGCCGAGGCCACCGAGCTGGCCGGACAGCCGATCCTGGAAGGCCGCCTGCTGCGCATGGTCGGCCTGACCCTTGAAGCCGAGGGCCTGCGTGCTGCCATGGGCAGTCGCTGCATGGTGATCAACGACGACAGTTATCACCCGGTGCAGGTCGAAGCCGAAGTCATGGGCTTTTCCGGCAGTAAGGTCTTTCTGATGCCGGTGGGCAGCGTCGCCGGTATCGCGCCTGGCGCGCGGGTTGTGCCTTTGGCCGACACCGGTCGGCTGCCCATGGGCATGAGCATGCTCGGCCGGGTGCTTGACGGTGCCGGGCGAGCGCTCGACGGCAAGGGCGGCATGAAGGCCGAAGATTGGGTGCCGATGGACGGCCCGACGATCAACCCCCTCAAGCGCGACCCCATCAGCGTACCGCTGGACGTGGGCATCCGTTGCATCAACGGCTTGTTGACGGTCGGACGCGGTCAGCGTCTGGGCCTGTTTGCCGGTACGGGGGTGGGCAAGAGTGTGCTGCTGGGCATGATGACCCGTTTCACTGAAGCGGACATTATCGTGGTGGGGCTGATCGGCGAACGGGGTCGCGAGGTGAAGGAATTCATCGAGCACATCCTTGGCGAAGAGGGCCTCAAACGCTCAGTGGTCGTGGCTTCGCCGGCCGATGATGCGCCATTGATGCGCCTGCGGGCCGCTATGTACTGCACGCGGATCGCCGAGTATTTTCGCGACAAGGGCAAGAATGTCCTGCTGCTGATGGACTCGTTGACCCGCTTCGCCCAGGCTCAGCGGGAAATCGCCCTGGCCATCGGCGAGCCACCGGCCACCAAGGGCTATCCTCCCTCGGTATTTGCCAAGCTGCCCAAGCTGGTTGAGCGCGCGGGTAATGCGGAGAAGGGCGGCGGTTCGATCACGGCGTTCTATACCGTGCTGTCCGAAGGCGACGACCAGCAGGATCCCATTGCTGACTCGGCCCGTGGCGTGCTCGACGGTCACATTGTGTTGTCCCGGCGCCTGGCCGAGGAGGGGCACTATCCGGCCATCGACATCGAGGCGTCCATCAGCCGGGTCATGCCGTCGGTCATCAGTGCCGAGCACATGAAACGTGCCCAACAGTTCAAGCAATACTGGTCGCGCTATCAGCAAAGTCGCGATCTGATCAGTGTCGGTGCCTACGTGCCCGGCGGTGACCGCGAGACCGATACGGCCATCAATCTCTATCCGGCAATGGCGGTTTACCTGCGCCAGAGCCTGAACGACAACATCGGTATGGGCGCCAGCGAAGCGCACCTGCAGAGCATCTTCACTCCGGTCGCTGGCGGGTAACCGGCCATGGCCACGAGTCGTGCGGCGCGTCTGGCGCCTGTGGTGGAGATGGCGGAAAAAGCCGAAAAAACCGCCGTCCAGCGGTTGGCGTATTTCCAAGGGCATGTGGCAGTCGCCGAGAGCAAACTGGCGGACCTGGAAAACTTCCGTCTCGAATATCAGGAGCAGTGGATCGCCCGTGGCAGCCACGGAGTTTCGGGTCAATGGTTGCTGGGTTACCAGGGCTTTCTTGCGCAATTGGGCACCGCCATCGACCAGCAGCGTCAGAGTCTGGTCTGGCACCAGAACAACCTGGAAAAGGCCCGTCAGAGTTGGCAAGAAGCCTTCGCCCGCGTCGAAGGTCTACGTAAACTCGTACAGCGTTACATCGACGAAGCGCGGCGATTGGAGGACAGGCGCGAACAAAAATTGCTGGATGAATTATCCCAGCGCCTACCGCGTCAGGACCCATATTGATCATGGGCACGGGATTTTGTTGGGCAAGTGATCCAAAACCTTGCTCAGACTTCTACCAGGTGCTAAACCTTGTACACGTATGTCCATGACAAGGAAGCCGAGCATGTCAGTCGTTACCGAAGTATCACCCAATGGGCAGAAGCTGACGATTTCGATCAAGGGTCGTTTCGATTTCGGGAGGCATCAGGAGTTTCGCGAGTCTTACGAACGGCTCAATACGATACCGGCCTCCATCGTGGTGGATTTGAAGGAAGTCAATTATCTCGACAGTTCCGCCTTGGGCATGCTCCTGCTGTTGCGCGATTATGCCGGTGGCGAAGATTCGGATATCCGGATCGTGAACAGCAACAGTGACGTCAAGAAAATCCTCGCGATCTCAAATTTCGACAAGTTGTTCGATATCTACCCGAAAGAAGGCGTTGTGAAAGACAGCGCCGAAGAGCAAGGCAAGCCACAGGCAAGTCATCCCCAGGACAAGCTTCATCCAGGCAAAGCCTGACCCGTAGCCATGTTGCCCGACCTCGAGCCGCTGACGGTCCTGATTGCCGAAGACAGCGCCGCTGACCGGCTGTTGTTGTCGACCATTGTTCGTCGCCAGGGCCATCACGTCCTCACTGCGGCCGATGGTGCAGAGGCGGTCGAGATCTATATCGAACAGCGTCCGCACCTGGTGCTCATGGATGCGATGATGCCGGTGATGGATGGTTTCGAGGCGGCGCAAAAGATCAAGCAGCTGGCCGGGGAACAGTTGGTTCCAATCATTTTCCTCACCTCTTTGACCGAGAGTGAGGCCCTGGCCCGTTGCCTGGAGGCCGGCGGTGACGATTTTCTGGCCAAGCCCTATAACCAGGTCATCCTGGCCGCCAAGATCAAGGCCATGGACCGTTTGCGTCGGTTGCAGGCCACCGTCGTGGAGCAGCGCGACCAGATCGCCCGGCACCATGATTACCTGCTCAACGAGCAGCGCGTCGCCAAGGCCGTGTTCGACAAGATCGCCCATTCTGGCTGCCTGAGCGCGCCGAACATACGTTACCTGCAATCTCCTTACGCCCTGTTCAACGGTGATTTGCTGCTGGCCGCGTTCAATCCGGCCGGCGACATGCACATCCTGCTGGGGGACTTTACCGGACACGGTTTGCCGGCCGCGGTGGGTGCGATGCCGCTGGCGGAGGTGTTCTACGGGATGACCGCCAAAGGGTATGGCCTGGCGCAGATCCTGCGAGAGATGAATGCCAAGCTCAAGCGTATCTTGCCGGTGGACATGTTTTGCTGCGCGACGCTGTTATGCCTGAGTTTCCAGCGCTGCACGGTGGAGGTCTGGAACGGCGGCATGCCCGATGGCTACCTGCATGACAGCCTCAGCGGCGTGCGTACGCCATTGCCGGCGCGGCACTTGCCGCTGGGCGTGCTCACTCCTCAGTTATTCGATGACCGCACTGAAGTGCACGCCATGTCGCTGGGTGATCGAGTGTTCCTGTTGTCCGACGGTGTGATCGACACCGCTGACGACAGTGAGCAACTGTTTGGCGTTGAGCGGTTACAACAGGTATTTGCGGCCAATCGAGAACCCGATTGTCTTTTCGAAGACATCCAGCAGGCCCTGCGGGATTTTCGCGGCGAACCGCGGGATGACTTCAGTATGGTCGAGGTGCGCTTGGTCGCGCCGACGCAACTCAACCCGCCGCCGCCGGTCTATTCCGATAGCGGCCAGTCCAGTCCACTGGACTGGTCGATGACGTTCGAGTTCCGGGCGCAGACGCTCAAGCGGTTCAATCCGATGCCGTACCTGTTGCAGTTGTTGCTTGAGGTTCATGGGCTCAGGGCTCAGAGTGGCGCCCTTTACAGCGTGCTGTCGGAGCTCTACTCCAATGCTTTGGAGCATGGCGTATTGGGGCTCGATTCGAGCATCAAGCGTGATGCGTCGGGCTTCGCCCGTTATTACAGCGAGCGCAATCGGCGCCTGGATGAACTGAATACCGGGCATGTGCGGGTCCATTTTCACGTCACGCCTCACGGTGAAGGTGGTCGCCTGGTCATTGAAGTCGAAGACAGTGGCCAGGGCTTCGATGTCGATCGGGTGCTGGCGCGCCCCTTGGACTGTAACCGGCTGTCGGGGCGCGGCGTCAGTCTGGTGCGGCAGTTGAGTCATCAAGCCTGCTGGTCCGACGATGGTCGTAGTGCGCACGTGGAGTTTTTCTGGGAGGCTCTGGCATAATCGGCGCCATTCTTGATCAGGGAGCGAACAAGTGAGTGAGATTCATCTGGACCGCGACGTACTGAGTACGTTGAAGGAAGTCATGGAGGACGGGTATCTGGAGTTGCTGGATACCTTTCTCAACGATTCCGAAGCACGCCTGCGTGTGCTGCATGAAGCTCGGGACGCGGAGAAGCTTGGCGCCACGGCCCACAGCTTCAAGGGCAGCAGCAGCAATATGGGCGCCATCCGTCTCGCAGAGTTGTGTGGTGAGTTGGAGCAGCGTGCCAAACAGCCGTCGTTGGGCGGAATCGAGAAACTGGTCAGCGAAATTGATAGTGAGTTCGCTCACGTTCGAAAGCTATGCCGGGAAGAGCGTGAAGGCTTCCACTGTTGAAATTCAACCGTTGCCGATACATTGGCCCGGCCCTTGCATTGTCCTGTCTCGCCTGTACCTATGATTCCAGTGCAGCGGAGACCTTTTTATGCCCGTAACGCCCAATACACTGCTTCAGGCCGCCGTTCAGGCCAAGCCTCAGGCCGCCGTCAATTCACCGGCAGCGGCCCCGGAATTCGGGGATAAAGCCTCTAGCTTCGCCCAGGTCTTCGCCCGTCAGGCGCCCGCCAAATCATCGGCGGCTCCCGAGCCATCGGTTAAACCGGGGCGCGACAAGGCCTCAGATAACACCGTCAAAAAGGACGACGGCAACGAAACGGCTGCCGCCTCCGAGCCGACGGTTGCCGATAGCGGCAAATCCTTGCCCGCCGACAAACCACCAACGGCTGATGACAAGGCGGCCAGTGACGACAGCGCCGACACGACTGAAACCCCGGTTGCGCAAGCTGATCCAGGCGATCCGACAGTGGATCCCGCGTTGCTGCCGGATAGGGTTACACCAGTCGCTGCAGCCGAGGCGGAACCCGCGCCCGTGGTGGTCGCGACAGTGCCTCAAGCCGCTGCGAATCCGGTTGTCCCGATGACCGCTTCAGCCCAGGCTTCGGCGGCTGCGGTCGATCCTGAATTCGATCCGGCCGCCGATCCGCTCGATGCATTGCCAGCCTTGCGCCTGGCGATGGAGCAGGGCGGTCATGTTTCTGCTGCCAGCCAGGCGCAGTCCAAGACACCTGCCCCGGCATCGCTCGACGGTGAGCCGACATCAGCCCAGACCTTTGCCGCTGGCATGGCGAGCATGCTCACCGTGCAGGCTGACCAAAACAGTACCGGCCCCGGCAGCCAGGGCGGTGACAAGGCATTTGGCGGCTTGATCAATGAGGGCCTCAAGGATCTGACCGCCGCCTCCAGCGATACCCGAGTGGATGATTTTGCCAACCGTCTGGCAGCGCTAACCCAGGCCGCCACGCCAAAGACCGCCAATGCGATACCGGTCAATCAGCCTATCGCCATGAATCAGAGCGGCTGGACCGAAGAAGTGGTCAACCGGGTGATGTACCTGTCGAGCGTCAACCTCAAGGCGGCTGATATCCAGTTGCAGCCGGCCGAACTCGGTCGCCTGGATATCCGGGTGAACATGGTTCCGGACCAGCAGACCCAAGTCACATTCATGAGTGCTCACTCTGGCGTTCGCGAAGCCCTCGAAGGCCAGATGCATCGCCTGCGCGACAGTTTTGCCCAACAAGGCATGGGCCAGGTCGACGTCAGCGTGTCTGATCAATCCCGTGGTTCCCAGGGGCAGGATCAGCAAGCGCAGCAACAGGCTCAGGCTGGACGTACAACCTCGTCTGGTGGACGTGTGGATTCGGTAGAAGAAGACCTGCCAGCCAGCATCGCTGAAGTAGCAGCCACTGCCACCAGCGTGATCGGCACCAGTGCGGTCGATTTCTACGCCTGACCCCAAGATGCCCCCCCCCTGTGGGAGCGAGCCTGCTCGCGATAGCGGTGAATCAGTCCCAAAATGGGTGACTGACACTCCGCTATCGCGAGCAGGCTCGCTCCCACATTGGTTTTATGGCGTTCTGAAGATTGCATCCGAATCGTGATCCTGCCCCAACACTTCTGGCATAACACTTGCTCCAGCCTTGCCGTGCAACAGTGAAAACCCCGATTAGTGACGGATTATTGGCATGGCGAAGAGCGAAGCAGCAGCTGTAAAAGACCCGGCAACCAAGGGCAAACTCAAGCTGATCATCTTGATCGTAGTGGGCTTGCTCCTGGCCATGGGGGTCTCCGTGGGGGCAACCTGGTATTTCATGCACAATGCTCAAAGCAAGCCGGCCGTGGCAGTCGAAGCTGCGCCGGTGGGTAAGCAGCCAGCGATTTTCGAGCCGATGGCACCCGCTTTCGTGACCAACTACACCCAGAACGGTCGTCAACGCTACATGCAGGTCAGTATCACCCTGTTGGGCCGCAACCAGGCTGACCTGGAAGCGCTGCGGGTACACATGCCACTGATCCGCAATAACCTGGTGATGCTGTTTTCCGGACAGAATTTCGACACCCTGGCCACGCCCGTTGGCCAGGAAATGCTGCGTCAGCAAGCCACGGCCAGCGTGCAGGAAGTGGCTCAAAAAGAGCTCGGCAAAGTGGTGATCGAACAGTTGCTCTTCACTAACTTCGTATTGCAGTAGGAACCCGACATGGCCGTGCAGGACCTGTTGTCCCAGGATGAAATCGACGCGCTGTTGCATGGTGTCGACGATGGCCTGGTGCAGACCGAAAACGCTGCTGAGCCGGGCAGCGTCAAAAGCTACGACCTGACCAGCCAGGATCGCATCGTTCGCGGACGGATGCCGACCCTGGAAATGATCAACGAGCGTTTCGCCCGATACACCCGCATCAGCATGTTCAACATGCTGCGCCGTTCGGCCGATGTGGCCGTCGGTGGTGTGCAGGTGATGAAATTCGGTGAGTACGTGCACTCGCTGTATGTACCCACCAGCCTCAACCTGGTAAAGATCAAGCCGTTGCGCGGCACTGCGCTGTTCATCCTCGACGCCAAGCTGGTGTTCAAACTGGTGGACAATTTCTTCGGCGGCGACGGTCGTCACGCCAAGATCGAAGGGCGTGAATTCACCCCGACCGAGCTGCGGGTAGTGCGCATGGTGCTGGAGCAGGCCTTCGTCGACCTGAAGGAGGCCTGGCAGGCGATCATGGAAGTGAACTTCGAGTACATCAACTCTGAAGTGAACCCGGCCATGGCCAACATCGTCGGCCCGAGCGAAGCCATTGTGGTTTCGACCTTCCACATCGAACTCGATGGCGGTGGCGGCGATCTGCACGTGACCATGCCGTACTCGATGATCGAGCCGGTACGGGAAATGCTCGACGCCGGCTTCCAGTCGGACCTCGACGATCAGGATGAGCGCTGGATCAATGCTTTGCGTCAGGATGTGCTGGATGTCGACGTGCCGATCGGCGCGACGGTTGCCCGGCGTCAGCTGCGCCTGCGGGACATCCTGCATATGCAGCCGGGGGACATTATCCCTGTCGAGATGCCTGAAGACATGATCATGCGCGCCAACGGTGTACCGGCCTTCAAGGTCAAGATGGGCTCTCACAAAGGCAACCTGGCATTGCAAGTGATCGAGCCGATCGAACGCCGCTGAGCGGTGTCGAACTCTTTAATTTTGTAACGGATTTTACGTTTTTAACTGATTTTTTGCCCGCCGAGGACAAATGATGGCTGACGATATGAACACCCAGGATGACCAGGCGCTGGCCGACGAATGGGCAGCAGCCCTGGAAGAAACCGGCGACGCCGGACAAGCTGACATTGACGCTTTGCTGGCGGCCGACACGGGTGCTCACGCTTCCAGCCGACTGCAGATGGAAGAGTTTGGCAGCGTGCCCAAAAGCAACGAACAGGTGACGCTGGACGGACCGAACCTGGACGTGATTCTCGACATCCCGGTGTCGATTTCCATGGAAGTGGGCAGCACCGACATCAACATTCGCAACCTGCTGCAACTCAACCAGGGCTCGGTGATCGAGCTGGACCGCCTGGCTGGCGAGCCGCTGGATGTGCTGGTCAACGGCACGCTGATCGCCCATGGCGAGGTCGTGGTGGTCAACGAGAAGTTCGGCATTCGCTTGACGGACGTGATCAGTCCGAGCGAACGCATCAAGAAGCTGCGCTGAGTGAAAGGTTTTTTCGCAACAGCCTTGATGCTGCCGTTCAGCGTGCTGGCGGCCGAACCGGCAGCCACCGTAGCTGCTGCTCCGGCGGCGGGTGGCGGGATAGCCGGGCAACTGGCGCAGTTGGTGCTTGGTCTGCTACTGGTGCTGGGGTTGATCTTCTTCCTGGCCTGGTTGCTGCGCCGCGTGCAACAGTCGGGGCCAGCCGGCAAGGGGCAGGTCATCGACATCGTCGCTTCCCGTGCACTGGGCCCGCGAGACCGGCTGGTGCTGGTTCAGGTCGGCAATGAGCAGATTCTGCTGGGTCTGAGCCCGGGCACCATTACCGCATTGCATGTTCTCAAGGAGCCGGTGCAGGTGCCCGTCACCGACCAGGCCACCCCCGAGTTTGCCCAGCGCCTCATGGAACTGTTGGGTAAAGAGCAGAAGGATAAAAAGTAATGCCATTGCGCATTCTGTTGGCGGTGGTCCTGATGCTGGCCGCGCCGCTGGTGTTTGCCGCCGATCCGCTGTCGATCCCGGCAATCACCCTGGGCACCAACGCCGAAGGGGCTCAGGAATATTCGGTCAGCCTGCAGATCCTGCTGATCATGACCGCGCTGAGTTTCATCCCGGCGTTCGTCATGTTGATGACCAGTTTCACCCGGATCATTATCGTCTTTTCGATCCTGCGCCAGGCCCTGGGCTTGCAGCAGACGCCATCGAACCAGATTCTTACCGGCATGGCGCTGTTCTTGACGATGTTCATCATGGCACCGGTCTTCGACCGGGTGAACCAGGATGCGCTGCAGCCCTACCTGGCGGAAACCCTCAGCGCCCAGGACGCGGTGGCCAAGGCTGAAGTGCCGATCAAGGATTTCATGCTGGCCCAGACCCGCACCAGCGACCTGGAACTGTTCATGCGCCTGTCCAAGCGCACTGACATCGCCAGCCCGGACCAGGCGCCGCTGACTATCCTGGTGCCGGCGTTCGTGACCTCCGAGCTGAAGACCGCGTTCCAGATTGGTTTCATGATTTTCATCCCGTTCCTGATCATCGACCTGGTGGTCGCCAGCGTGCTCATGGCCATGGGTATGATGATGCTGTCGCCATTGATCATTTCCCTGCCGTTCAAAATCATGCTGTTCGTGCTCGTGGACGGCTGGGCGCTGATCATCGGCACCCTGGCGGGCAGTTTCGGCGGTGTTTAGGCCATTTGTGCGGGTAGCAAGAATATGACGCCTGAAGTAGCGGTAGACCTGTTCCGCGAAGCGCTCTGGCTGACGACCATGATGGTCGCCGTGCTGGTGATCCCCAGCCTGCTGGTGGGCTTGCTGGTGGCGATGTTCCAGGCCGCGACCCAGATCAACGAACAGACCCTGAGCTTCCTGCCGCGCCTGCTGGTGATGCTGGTGACATTGATCGTCGCCGGGCCCTGGCTGGTGCAAACTTTCATGGAATACATCCTGCAGCTTTACGGCAGTATTCCACAGTTGATCGGCTGACCTGATGTCGATGCTCGAACTGACGGATACCCAGATCAGTACCTGGGTGGCGTCATTTATCCTGCCGTTGTTTCGTGTCACCGCGGTGCTGATGAGCATGCCGGTCTTTGGCACCACCCTTGTGCCGACCCGCATACGGCTGTATTTCGCCCTGGCGATCACGGTGGTCATTGCGCCGGGGCTGCCGCCTATGCCGCCCGTCAACGCCCTGGACCTCAGTGCGTTGATGCTGATAGCCGAGCAGATTCTGATTGGCGTCTTGATGGGCTTTTCGCTGCAGCTGTTTTTCCAGTCGTTTGTGGTGGCCGGGCAAATCATTTCGATCCAGATGGGCATGGGCTTCGCGTCCATGGTTGACCCCACCAATGGCGTGAACAGTGCTGTGATCGGGCAGTTCCTGACGATGCTGGTGACGCTGCTGTTTCTGGCCATGAACGGGCACCTGGTGGTGTTCGAGGTGCTGACCGAGAGCTTCACCACATTGCCGGTGGGCAGCGCGATGCTGGTCAATCATTTCTGGGACATCGCCGGCAAGCTCGGCTGGGTTCTAGGGGCGGCGATGGTGCTGGTGTTGCCCGCGATTACCGCGTTGCTGGTGGTCAATATTGCGTTTGGCATCATGACCCGGGCGGCGCCGCAGTTGAACATTTTCTCCATCGGTTTCCCGCTGACCCTGGTGCTGGGCCTGGTGATTTTCTGGATCAGCCTGGGGGATATTCTCAACCAGTATCAGCCGCTGGCGACCCAGGCCCTGCAGCTGTTACGCGACATGGCACAGGCGCGCTGAACCATGGCCGAAAGCGAGAGTGGTCAGGACAAGACAGAAGACCCCACGGAGAAGCGCAAGAAAGAGTCCCGGGACAAGGGCGAAATTGCGCGCTCCAAGGAGCTCAATACCCTGGCGGTGATGTTGGCGGGGGCGGGCGGTCTATTGATTTATGGCGGCGGGCTGGCCCTGGATCTGCTGGAAATCATGCGCCTGAATTTTTCCCTGCCCCGTGAGGTGCTGCTCAGTCCCGGCGCCATGGGGCAATACCTGCTGCACTCCGGCAAAATCGCGATCCTGGCTGTGCAACCCGTGCTGATTTTTCTGCTGATTGCGGCCATTATCGGCCCGATTTCCCTGGGGGGCTGGCTGTTTGCCGGCAAGAGCCTGGCGCCCAAGTTCAGTCGGATGAACCCGGCTAACGGCCTCAAGCGAATGTTTTCCACCACGGCGCTGATGGAGTTGCTCAAGGCGCTTGGGAAGTTTTTCCTGATCCTGTTTGTCGCGCTGACGGTACTGCAGGCCGATATCGATGACTTGCTGCGCATCGCCCATGAACCCTTGGAACAGGCGATCATCCACAGCGTGCAACTGGTGGGCTGGAGTACATTATGGATGGCTTGCGGCTTGATTCTGATCGCCGCCATCGACGTGCCGGTCCAGTTGTATCAGAGCAAGCAGAAGCTGCTGATGACCAAGCAGGAGATCCGCGACGAGCACAAAGACCAAGAGGGCAAACCGGAGGTCAAGCAACGGATTCGCCAGTTGCAGCGTGAAGTGTCCCAGCGCCGGATGATGGCGGCGATTCCGGACGCCGACGTGGTCATCACCAACCCGACCCACTACGCCGTAGCACTCAAGTACGACCCCGATAAAGGCAATGCCCCGGTGTTGCTGGCCAAGGGCAGTGATTTCCTGGCGCTGAAAATCCGCGAGATCGCCGTAGCCAACGAAGTGATGCTGCTCGAATCCCCGGCTTTGGCGCGGTCGATTTACTACTCCACCGAGCTCGACCAGGAAATTCCTGGCGGCCTGTACCTGGCCGTGGCCCAAGTGCTGGCCTACGTCTATCAGATCCGTCAACACCGCGCTGGCAAGGGCAAACGCCCCGAGCCTCTCAAGGATTTACCGATTCCACCGGATTTGCGGCGCGACTCCTGACTCGGGCCTGTGCTAATTCCGCTTGGATGCAGAGCCTGTGGGAGCAAAGCTTGCTCGCGATAGCGGTCTGCCAGTCAAACCTGCATCGACTGGTCCACTGCTATCGCGAGTAAGCTTTGCTCCCACAGGTTTTTTGGGCAAATACAACGCCTGCGCACGACTCGGAAAACTGTGGGAGCGAGCCTGCTCGCGATGACGGCGACACATTCAGCATCCCTGCAAGCTGACCCACCGCTATCGCGAGCAAGCTTTGCTCCCACAGGTCTTTTGGGGCGAATACGGCGCCTGCGCATGACTCGGAAAACTGTGGGAGCGAGCCTGCTCGCGATGACGGCGACACATTCAGCATCCCTGCAAGCTGACCCGCCGCTATCGCGAGCAAGCTTTGCTCC
>NZ_JAKNQY010000022.1 GCF_024494355.1 Pseudomonas sp. Q11
AGCGCTTTGGTTACTTTCGCCTGGGCCGGCTTCCGGATTTTCGAAAGTGACCCGCTGTAAAAGCGGAACCATAAGCAGCCGTTACCGCAGCAACGGATATACACCCAATCCCAAAAACCACTCATCCCTGGGTCCCCCCGACCGCCCATGTTAACCTTGCGCCCATCGCGGAAAAGCCGGGCCAATGCCCCTCCTTTTGCCCCACACCTTTCAACGAGTTTGCCTGACACCAATGAATACAGCCGTGAACGATCTGTCCTCCCACACGCCCATGATGCAGCAATACTGGCGCCTGAAGAATCAGCACCCCGATCAGCTAATGTTCTACCGCATGGGCGACTTCTACGAGATCTTCTATGAGGATGCGAAGAAGGCCGCCAAGTTGTTGGACATTACCCTGACGGCGCGTGGGCAATCGGCAGGCATGGCCATTCCGATGTGTGGGATTCCTTACCACGCGGCGGAAGGTTACTTGGCGAAGCTGGTCAAGCTCGGCGAATCCGTGGTGATCTGCGAACAAGTCGGCGACCCGGCCACCAGTAAAGGGCCGGTGGAACGCCAGGTGGTACGCATCATCACGCCGGGTACGGTCAGTGACGAAGCCTTGCTGGATGAACGCCGGGACAACCTGATCGCCGCGGTCCTGGGGGATGAGCGCCTGTTTGGCCTGGCGGTGCTGGACATCACCAGCGGCAACTTCTCGGTGCTGGAGATCAAGGGCTGGGAAAACCTGCTGGCGGAGCTGGAACGGGTCAATCCGGTTGAACTGCTGATCCCGGATGACTGGCCCAAAGACCTGCCGGCGGAAAAACGCCGTGGCGTGCGTCGTCGGGCGCCGTGGGATTTTGAGCGTGACTCGGCGTTGAAAAGTCTCTGCCAGCAGTTTTCCACTCAGGACCTCAAAGGTTTTGGGTGCGAAAACCTGACCCTGGCCATCGGCGCTGCCGGTTGCCTGCTGGCCTACGCCAAGGAAACCCAGCGCACCGCCCTGCCCCACTTGCGCAGCCTGCGTCATGAGCGCCTGGATGACACCGTGGTGCTGGACGGCGCGAGCCGACGCAACCTGGAACTGGACACCAACTTGGCCGGCGGGCGCGACAACACCCTGCAATCGGTGGTCGATCGCTGCCAGACTGCCATGGGCAGCCGTCTGCTGACCCGTTGGCTGAACCGTCCGCTGCGGGATTTGACGGTGCTGCTGGCGCGCCAGACTTCCATCACCTGCTTGCTGGACCGTTATCGCTTCGAGCAGTTGCAACCGCAGCTCAAGGAAATCGGTGACATCGAGCGAATCCTGGCGCGTATCGGCCTGCGCAACGCCCGCCCCCGCGACCTGGCGCGCCTGCGCGATGCCCTCGGCGCCCTGCCCGAGCTTCAGGTGGCGATGACCGACCTGGAAGCACCGCATCTGCAGCAACTGGCGCTCACCACCAGCACTTACCCGGAGCTGGCCGCGCTGCTGGAAAAAGCCATTATCGATAACCCGCCGGCGGTGATCCGTGACGGCGGCGTGCTGAAAACCGGCTACGACGCCGAACTCGACGAACTGCAATCGCTGAGCGAGAACGCCGGTCAGTTCCTGATCGACCTCGAAGCCCGGGAAAAAGCCCGCACCGGCCTGGCCAATCTCAAGGTCGGCTACAACCGCATCCACGGTTATTTCATCGAATTGCCGAGCAAACAGGCCGAACAGGCGCCGGCTGATTACATTCGCCGCCAGACCCTCAAAGGCGCCGAGCGTTTCATCACCCCGGAACTCAAAGCGTTCGAAGACAAAGCGCTGTCGGCCAAGAGCCGCGCCCTGGCCCGGGAAAAGATGCTCTATGAAGCGCTGCTCGAAGACTTGATCAGCCAACTGCCACCGCTGCAGGACACCGCCGGCGCCCTGGCGGAGCTGGACGTGCTAAGCAACCTGGCCGAACGCGCCTTGAACCTGGACCTTAATTGCCCGCGGTTTGTCAGCGAGCCCTGCATGCGCATCACCCAGGGTCGTCACCCGGTGGTCGAACAGGTATTGACCACGCCGTTCGTGGCCAACGACCTGAGCCTGGATGACAACACCCGCATGCTGGTGATCACCGGCCCGAACATGGGCGGTAAATCCACCTACATGCGCCAGACTGCGTTGATCGTGCTGCTGGCCCACATCGGCAGTTTCGTGCCGGCAGCCAGCTGCGAGCTGTCCCTGGTGGACCGGATCTTCACCCGGATCGGTTCCAGCGATGACCTGGCCGGCGGGCGCTCGACCTTCATGGTGGAAATGAGCGAAACCGCGAACATCCTGCACAACGCCACCGAACGCAGCTTGGTGCTGATGGACGAGGTCGGACGCGGCACCAGCACCTTCGACGGCCTGTCCCTGGCTTGGGCAGCGGCCGAACGGCTGGCGCACCTGCGGGCGTACACACTGTTCGCCACCCACTATTTCGAGCTGACCGTACTGCCGGAAAGCCAGCCACTGGTGGCGAACGTGCATCTCAATGCCACCGAGCACAACGAGCGCATCGTATTCCTGCACCATGTGCTGCCCGGCCCGGCCAGCCAGAGTTACGGCCTGGCAGTCGCGCAACTGGCCGGCGTACCCAGCGAAGTGATCAGCCGTGCCCGCGAGCACCTGAGCCGCCTGGAAACCACCAGTCTGCCCCACGAAACACCGCGCCCGAGCAAAGGCAAACCGGCCGCTCCGCAACAGAGCGACCTGTTCGCCAGCCTGCCGCATCCGGTGCTCGATGAACTGGCCAAAGTGGATCTGGACGACCTGACGCCACGTCGGGCACTTGAATTGCTTTATACATTGAAGACACGGATCTAACGCACAGGCGTTCAAGCTGGTAGAATCTCGCGCGGTTTGGGATGCTGCGGGCTATTAGCCTGGTTCGCAGACTATCGCTCCCGAACCTGGCGAGCCCACCGTGAAGGGGTTCCGCTGCCGCCGCCTGAGGAGAGAATTAGAAATGACCTTCGTCGTCACCGACAACTGCATCAAGTGCAAGTACACCGACTGCGTAGAAGTCTGTCCGGTGGACTGCTTTTACGAAGGGCCGAACTTCCTGGTCATTCACCCGGACGAGTGCATCGACTGCGCCCTGTGTGAACCGGAATGCCCGGCGAATGCCATCTTCTCTGAAGACGAAGTGCCGGCCGGCATGGAGAACTTCATCGAGCTGAACGCCGAACTGGCGGAAATCTGGCCAAACATCACCGAAAAGAAAGACGAGCTGCCAGACGCCAAAGAGTGGGATGGCAAGACAGACAAGCTCAAAGACCTCGAACGCTGATATCACTTGCGCTCGTTGAAAAAGGCCCCTTGCGGGCCTTTTTGTTTTCTCGGTTTCAATAAATCGCAGGCAAAAAAAAGGGGCGGTTTGACCCGCCCACATTTTTTCCCTAATCCCTTTGATCCTTTTCATCATCCTGATGAATCGCATCCTGCGATGTCCTTCCTCCCCATCATCCGTGACAGGTGTGTCTGTCCGTCGACACAGGACTGATATTAGTATTTTTCCCGGCGAGTGCAATTGGCCCACCGCCGTCGCCTGGCCCTGTCACAGCATTGAAATACAAAAAAATACTCTTATATATCAATATGATATGAAAAATACGACGATCTTTATAGACGTCTATCCCTCGAACGGGAAACCAAACGCTTACGCAACACTAGGCAAAAGCTTACACGCCATGCCGACAAACAGCGTAAGCACTGAAACAGCCGCCACAGAAACGAAAAAGCCCCGAAACAGTCGGGGCTTTTCCTATTCCGCGTGCGTTGCCGTTATTGGAACAACGACTCGCTCGACAGGCCGTTCTTCTCCAGGATCTCCCGAAGACGCTTGAGGCCTTCGACCTGGATCTGTCTGACCCGCTCACGGGTCAGCCCAATCTCCAGGCCCACATCTTCAAGGGTGCTGCTTTCATGACCGCGCAAGCCGAAGCGGCGAATCACCACTTCCCGTTGCTTGTCCGTGAGCTCCGAGAGCCACTGGTCGATGCTCTGGGACAAGTCATCGTCCTGAAGCAGCTCGCACGGGTCGGTAGGTCGGTCATCGGTGAGCGTGTCCAGCAGGGTTTTATCCGAGTCTGGTCCCAGTGAAACATCAACCGAGGAAACCCGCTCGTTGAGCCCAAGCATGCGCTTGACCTCGCCCACCGGTTTTTCCAGCAGGTTGGCGATTTCTTCAGGAGAGGGTTCGTGGTCGAGCTTTTGGGTCAGTTCACGGGCAGCCCGCAGGTAGACGTTCAGTTCCTTGACCACATGGATCGGCAACCGGATGGTCCGGGTCTGATTCATGATCGCCCGCTCGATGGTCTGACGAATCCACCAGGTAGCGTAGGTCGAGAAACGGAAGCCTCGCTCGGGGTCGAATTTCTCGACAGCGCGAATCAGCCCCAGGTTACCCTCTTCGATCAGGTCCAGCAGCGAGAGTCCGCGATTGACGTAGCGTCGGGCGATTTTCACCACCAGGCGCAGGTTACTTTCAATCATGCGTTTTCGCCCGGCTGGGTCGCCACTTTGCGACAGGCGCGCAAAATGAACTTCTTCCTCGGGGGAGAGCAGCGGCGAGAAGCCGATTTCGTTGAGGTACAGTTGAGTGGCGTCCAGCGCCCGGGTGTAATCGATATACTTATGCTGTTTAAGTGAAGCGGAGTGTTTGGATTTGGCGCGAACGGAAGGTGGAGTCGCTCCTTCATCATTCGACATCGAATCCATAGCGATGCCAGTCTCCACAAGGAGAACCTCATCGTCGATGTCAAACTCCGGCACTTCTTTACTGAGAGCCATTGTTATAGTCCTTTGGTGAGTTCGACCTCAAGCTCAAGCGACGCCTTTATCCTTGGCAACGCTGGAGCCTGTTCCCTCTACGTGACGGAACAGGCTGACAATCAAATCAACGACGTGGCAGGAATTGCAGCGGATCGACTGGCTTACCTTGTCGGCGAATCTCAAAATGCAGTTTCACCCGGTCCGTTCCCGTTGATCCCATTTCGGCAATTTTTTGCCCGACCTTGACCTGCTGCCCCTCCCGAACCAACAGCCTGCGGTTGTGACCGTAGGCACTGACGTAGGTATCGCTGTGTTTGATGATCACGAGTTCGCCGTAGCCCCTTAAACCACTCCCGGCGTACACAACCGTACCATCAGACGCGGCTAAAACAGGCTGTCCCAAATCCCCGGCGATATCAATTCCTTTATTCAAACTACCGTTTGAAGAGAATTTTCCAATCAGAACGCCATTAGAAGGCCATCCCCAGCCGCTCGGGCTGGGGCCTGCCGCAGGCGTCGGAGCAGGCGCCGGTTTGCTCGCGACGGACGGTACGGTTGCCGTTGCGGCACCGACCGGGCGGCGAATCACCGTCGTTTTACTCGACGACGAAGCTGTCGAACCTGACTGAGTGACCACCGCAGTAGGCGTTGAACCACTACGACCATCAAAGCGAATTCTCTGACCCGGATGAATCGTATAAGGCGCAGGAATGTTGTTTCGCGCCGCGAGGGCTCTGTAGTCCCAGCCATAGCGAAAAGCGATGGAAAACAGCGTATCGCCGCGACGGACTACATACTGACCGGTCGTTACTGTAGGACGTTGAGGCGTCGCGTGGGTGCGATCGACAACCCGGACGTTACCCGACGGGGTACTGGAGCAACCGACCAGCACAGTACTCAAGACAAGGCCAGTCACCAGGCGCTGAAAGCTCGTGATACCCATACGCTGCGCAATGACTGTGAGACTCACCCGCCGCTCCCTTTGTGGTGGTTGAAAAATTGGAAACTGCCTGTGCAGGCAACGGTATTACAAATATAGCTGGCCGCCATCCCACTTCTATTAATGAAGCGCGAGGCACCGACGCACACGTTTGCTCGACGCCGTTGCAATCCGTTTAACCAATCAACAGTTAACTGATCAGTGCCGGTGTATGACACAACCCATGCCACGGAATTCAGCGTCTGTTTATAAATGCTCAGGCCAAGGGCCCGTTAAGCAACGGAACGAACCGCACCGCCCCCAGCACGTGGCGTGAAAAACCTTGTTCTTCGCGCACGATCAGCATCAACTGCTGAACTTCACCAGCCCCCACCGGAATCACCAACCGCCCACCGGGCGCGAGTTGATCCAGCAAGGCCTGGGGCACATCAGTGGCCACGGCGGTGACGATGATGCCGTTATAAGGTGCCAGGGCCGGCCAGCCTTCCCAGCCATCGCCCCAACGAAACACCACATTGCGCAGGTTCAGTTCCACCAGGCGTTCCTTGGCGCGATCCTGCAGCACCTTGATCCGCTCCACGGAAAATACCCGCTCCACCAACTGCGACAACACCGCCGTCTGGTAACCCGAGCCGGTGCCGATCTCCAACACCTTGTCCAGCGGCCCCGCCTCCAGCAGCAACTCGCTCATGCGGGCCACCATATAAGGCTGGGAAATGGTCTGGTTGTGGCCGATCGGCAATGCGGTGTCTTCGTAGGCGCGATGGGCCAAGGCTTCATCGACGAACAAATGCCGAGGGGTGCGGCGAATCACTTCCAGCACCTGGGCGTTGGAAAGGCCTTCTTCATAGAGCCGTTGAATCAGCCGCTCCCGGGTACGCTGGGAGGTCATGCCGATTCCGCGGCGCAGTATATCGTCTTGCTCACGAGCCATCAGCGCAGCCCCTCCAGCCAGCCATCGAGCGTTCGAAAAGCATCGTTGAAGGTCCGATCCAGCTGCAACGGGGTTATCGAGACATAGCCTTGCATCACTGCATGAAAATCGGTGCCTGGCCCGCCATCCTCGGCATCACCGGCGGCGGCGATCCAATAGCCGGCCTTGCCCCGGGGATCGACCACCTGCATGGGCTTGGCCGCGCGGGCACGGTGACCCAGGCGAGTGAGCTGGATACCCCGGATGTGATCGAGTGGCAGGTTCGGAATGTTCACATTCAGCACCGTACGCGGCGGCAGGTCCAGTTCGCCATGGGCCTCGACCAACTTGCGGGCGAAGTACGCGGCCGTAGGCAAATTATCGACTTGCCGCGAAACAAACGAAAAGGCAAACGACGGATGTCCGAGGAAACGGCCTTCAAGGGCGGCGGCCACAGTGCCGGAATAAAGCACGTCATCCCCCAGGTTGGCCCCCAGGTTGATGCCCGAAACCACCATGTCCGGCTCGCGCTCCAGCAAGCCGTTGAGGCCCAGGTGCACACAGTCGGTCGGGGTGCCGTTGAGGCTGATGAAACCATTATCCAGATAGCACGGGTGTAATGGTCGGTCGAGCGTCAGCGAACTGCTGGCGCCGCTTTTGTCCTGGTCCGGGGCGATGACCACGCATTCGGCAAAATCCGCCAGCGCAGCATAAAGCGCGGCAAGGCCGGGTGCTGTCACCCCGTCGTCGTTAGAAATCAGAATACGCATGGGCTGTCCGTCTGCCCCACCGGCACCAGATCGACGAGTTCGCGCACCAAGACAGTGGCGAAACATCCGGCCGGCAGGACGAATTCCAGTTGCAGAGTGTCTAGCGAGGGATAATGCCACGACAGGCCGCCAATGGGCAGTCGCAGGATGCGACGTTCGTGACTCATTCCCGCGTTTATCAACCAGTCGCGCAAATCGGCCTCGGCCTCGGCGATGGCCTGCTCCAGATCATGGACCGCGCCGGCGGCAGGCGAAGGTCCCTCGCCCCACTGCGGCCCGGTGGGGTGCAAATCGAGAATCGCCAGGCGCGGGTCACTGCACTCGGCCTCGCCAGCGGGAAAAAAACTGCGGCTGTCGGTGAAGGCCAGCAGGTCGCCCACCTGCGCTTGCTGCCAGGTGCCATCGGCCACCCGAGCCGCCAACACCCGGTTGAACAGAAAACTGCGGGCGGTGGACAACAGTCGCGAACGTACATTGCGCTGTTCCGGCAAAGCCTTGCGCGCCGCCCAGGCGCGGGCATCGACGAGGTTACCGCCGTCATGCCCGAAGCGCTGGGCGCCGAAATAATTGGGAATGCCCAGGCGGGCGATCTGTTGCAGACGCGCATCGATAGCCGCCGGATCGCCCTGGAACTGGGTCAGGCGCACAGTAAAGCCATTGGCCGAGTGCGCGCCGCGTTGCAGCTTGCGTTTATGGCGACCGGTCTTGAGGATCTTCAGCGTTTCGTTTTCTGCCGCCGACAGGTCCGGGTCGGCCTTGCCCGGCAACTGGACGCTGAACCACTGGCGAGTCAGCGCCTGGCGGTCCTTGAGACCGGCATAACTGACGGTGCGCAATGATACGCCGGCGGCCTTGGCAATTCGCCGGGCAGCCTCTTCAGTGTTCAAACCGCGTTTTTCAACCCAGATCCATAAGTGCTCGCCTTCGCCCGTCAGCGGGATGTCGAGCACTTCGTCGACCTGGAAATCTTCAGCAGTGGCCTTGAGCACTGCGCTGCCCAACGACTCGCCGTAGGCACGGGGGCCCAATAGTTCCAGTTCGGTCATGAGCGCAGCAACAAGGCAACGCTATGAACGGCAATGCCTTCTTCGCGACCGACGAAACCAAGTTTCTCGGTGGTGGTGGCTTTCACGTTGACCTGGTCCAGCTCTACTTGCAGGTCCTCGGCAATCAACCGACGCATCGCTTCGATGTGCGGTGCCATTTTCGGTGCCTGGGCGACGATGGTGTTATCGACATTGCCGACTTTCCAGCCCTTGGCGTGGATCAGCGAGACCACATGGCGCAGCAGCACCCGGCTGTCGGCGCCCTTGAATTGCGGGTCGGTGTCGGGGAAATGTTTGCCGATATCACCCAACGCGGCCGCGCCAAGCAAGGCGTCGCTCAAGGCGTGCAGCAGGACGTCACCGTCAGAATGCGCGAGCAGCCCGAAGCTGTGTGCAATACGCACGCCGCCCAGAGTAATGAAGTCGCCTTCAGCGAAACGGTGAACATCGTAGCCGTGGCCAATACGCATAAAAAACGCCCCGATTTTTGTCAGGGCGTGATTCTACCTGCATTCAGCGTGGGGAGCGCCCTCAATTAGCTCCCCCGCCAAGGGGAATCAGACTAAGAGCCCCCTAAAGCGTGGGCATGATGTTGCAAGTGATCCTCAATGAAGCTGGCGATGAAGAAGTAGCTGTGGTCGTAACCCGGTTGCAGGCGCAACTCCAACGGATGACCGGCAGCCTTGGCCGCTTGTTGCAGGGCCTCGGGTTTGAGTTGCGTGGCCAGGAAATCGTCGCGATCGCCCTGATCCACCAGCAACGGCAGCTTTTCCTCAGCTTCAGCGATCAATGCACAGGCATCCCACTCACGCCACTTCGAGCGGTCTTCCCCCAGGTAACGAGAGAACGCCTTCTGCCCCCACGGGCAATCCATCGGATTGTTGATCGGCGAAAATGCCGACACCGAGCGGTAACGCCCCGGGTTACGCAAGGCGCAGACCAGCGCGCCGTGACCACCCATGGAATGACCACTGATGCCGCGTTTATCCGAGGCGGGGAAATGCGCTTCGACCAAGGCCGGCAATTCCTGCACCACATAGTCATGCATCCGATAGTGGCGCGCCCACGGATCCTGCGTAGCGTTCAGATAAAACCCCGCCCCCAGGCCGAAGTCCCAGGCACCGTCCGGATCGCCCGGCACGTCGGCGCCGCGCGGGCTGGTGTCCGGCGCGACAATAATCAGGCCCAGTTCGGCGGCCATGCGTTGGGCTCCGGCCTTTTGCATGAAGTTCTCGTCAGTACAGGTCAAGCCGGACAACCAATACACCACAGGCAACTTGCCACCCTGCTCGGCTTGGGGCGGCAGGTACACGGCAAACACCATGTCACAACCGAGCACGTCGGAACGGTGCCGGTAGCGCTTGTGCCAGCCGCCAAAGCTTTTCTGGCAGGAAATGTTTTCAAGGTTCATTGGCATTTCAGCTGCAAGCGACAAGCTTCAAGCGGCAAGTGGCGGTGAACCGACTTGCAGCTTGTGGCTTGAAGCTCATGGCTGCTCCTTAGAAATTAATAACGGTGCGGATGCTCTTGCCTTCATGCATCAGGTCGAACGCCTTGTTGATATCTTCCAGGCCCATGGTGTGGGTGATGAAAGTATCCAGCGGAATCTCGCCCTTCTCGGCCATTTCCACGTAGCTTGGCAATTCGCTGCGCCCGCGCACGCCGCCAAACGCTGATCCGCGCCAGACGCGCCCGGTCACCAACTGGAACGGACGGGTAGCGATTTCCTGGCCAGCCCCGGCCACACCGATGATCACCGACTCGCCCCAACCCTTGTGGCAGCACTCCAGCGCGGCGCGCATCAACTGCACATTGCCGATGCACTCGAAGGAAAAGTCCACGCCGCCGTCCGTCATGTCGACGATGACTTCCTGGATCGGACGGTCGAAATCTTTCGGGTTGACGCAATCGGTGGCGCCCAGTTGCTTGGCGATTTCGAACTTGGCCGGGTTGATGTCGATGGCAATGATGCGCGAGGCCTTGGCCTTCACCGCGCCAATCACTGCCGACAGGCCGATGCCGCCCAGGCCGAAGATCGCCACGGTGTCACCCGGCTTGACCTTGGCGGTGTTGATGACCGCGCCGATACCGGTGGTGACGCCGCAACCCAGCAGGCAGACTTTTTCCAGCGGCGCTTCTTTGGGGATTTTCGCGACGGAGATTTCTGGCAATACGGTGTATTCGGAGAACGTCGAGGTCCCCATGTAGTGGAAAATCGTCTCGCCCTTGTAGGAAAAGCGCGAGGTACCATCCGGCATCAGGCCTTTGCCTTGGGTGGCGCGAATCGCCTGACACAGGTTGGTCTTGCCCGATTTACAGAACTTGCACTGCCCGCATTCCGGCGTGTACAGCGGAATGACGTGATCGCCCACCGCAACCGACGTCACACCTTCACCGATGGCTTCGACAATGGCGCCGCCTTCATGGCCAAGGATAGAGGGGAAGATCCCTTCCGGATCGGCGCCCGACAAAGTGTAGGCATCAGTGTGGCAGACACCGGACGCCACCACGCGCAGCAACACTTCTCCCGCCTTGGGCATGGCGACGTCGACTTCAACGATTTCCAGGGGTTTCTTGGCCTCGAAGGCAACGGCCGCGCGTGACTTGATCATGGGAGTCTCCAGCAAATAAAAACAAGACAAGGAGTGTAATCCCTCACCGGAGGATGAATAATCCAACCAAAAGCAAAACATTATTGCTCCACAGGGATAATCATTCATGTCCGAGAACCGCTGGGAAGGGATCGACGAATTCGTCGCCGTGGCCGAATGCAGTCAGTTCACCGCTGCTGCCGAACGTCTCGGGGTTTCGTCTTCCCATATCAGTCGACAAATCGTACGACTTGAAGAACGTCTCCAGACACGGCTGCTGTATCGCAGTACCCGCCGAGTCACCTTGACCGAGGCCGGTCAAACCTTCTTGCAGCATTGCCAGCGTCTGCAGGACGGACGCGAAGAAGCACTGCGGGCGGTGGGCGACCTCACCAGCGAACCCAAGGGCATGCTGCGCATGACCTGTGCCGTGGCCTACGGCGAGCGGTTCATTGTGCCGCTGGTGACACGGTTCATGACGCTCTATCCGCAATTGCGGGTGGACATCGAACTGAGCAACCGCCCCCTCGATCTGGTTCACGAAGGACTGGACCTGGCGATTCGCCTGGGTCGCTTGCAAGACTCACGTCTGGTTGCCACGCGCCTGGCGCCACGGCGCATGTACCTGTGCGCATCGGCGTCCTACCTGGAGCGCTACGGTCGGCCCCATAGCTTGTCGGAATTGAGCCGCCACAATTGCCTGATCGGCAGCTCCGACATCTGGCAACTGGAGCAGAACGGCCGGGAATTTTCGCAACGAGTGCAGGGAAACTGGCGTTGTAACAGTGGGCAGGCGGTGCTGGATGCGGCTTTGCAAGGGGTGGGATTGTGTCAGTTGCCGGATTATTACGTGTTGGAGCATTTGCACAGCGGGGCGTTGATATCGCTGTTAGAGGCTCACCAGCCGCCGAATACAGCGGTGTGGGCGTTGTATCCGCAGCAACGGCATTTGTCGCCGAAGGTGCGCAAGTTGGTGGATTACTTGAAGGAGGGGTTGGCCCAGCGGCCGGAGTATCGGGGGTAACACTGGTTTCTATGTTATCTGAGCGATTGCTATCGCGAGCAGGCTCGCTCCCACACTGGATTTTCAGCGGCTACAAATTTTGTGTACAGCCAAAGTCCCTTGTGGGAGCGAGCCTGCTCGCGATGGCGATTTCACTTAATGGCGATTCGCCCAACGCTGGCGCAACCACTCCAGGTCTTCAGGGCGTGTGACCTTGAGGTTATCGGCCCGCCCTTCAATCAGCCGTGGCGCTTGCCCCGACCACTCCATGGCGGACGCTTCATCGGTAATCAGCGCATCCGCCACCAGGCTGTCGGCCAGGGCCCGGTGCAAGGCACCGAGACGAAACATTTGCGGTGTGTAGGCTTGCCAGATGACGCTGCGGTCAACGGTTTCCACCACACGTCCGTGCTTGTCGACTCGCTTGAGAGTGTCGCGCGCCGGGACAGCCAAAAGTCCGCCGACCGGATCGTTCGCCAGTTCGCGGAGCAAGGTGTCCAGATCGTCGCGGGCCAGGTTGGGCCGGGCGGCGTCGTGCACCAGCACCCAATCGTAATCGTCGGCACCCTGCCCGTGAAGATGCAGCAAGGCATTGAGCACCGAATCCGAACGCTGTTCACCGCCGTCCACGCGCTGGATGCGTGGGTCACCGGCACAAGCCAGGGTCGGCCAATAAGGGTCATCGTGTGCAACACTGACCACCACGCCTTTTACGGTCGGATGATCGAGGAAACAGCCGAGGCTGTGTTCGAGAATTGTGCGCCCATCCAGTTGCAGGTACTGCTTGGGACGGTCCGCAGCCATGCGGGCTCCCACGCCTGCGGCAGGAATCACGGCCCAGAAGGCCGGCAAGCGGATACTCATTGGGCCAACTGGTAGAGGGTTTCGCCCTCCTTGACCATGCCCAGTTCATGACGAGCCCGTTCTTCAACGGTCTCCATGCCTTTCTTCAGTTCCATCACTTCGGCGTCCATTACCCGATTACGCTCCAGCAACGCCTCGTTCTCGGCATGCTGTTCGGCAATCTGCTGAGTCAGGTCGGCCACTTGCGCCAGGCTGCCATTACCCACCCAAAGGCGGTACTGCAGGCCAGCCAGCAACAGGAGCAAGACAAGAAACAACCAATTGGGACTGCGCATCGAATCTCAGGTATCCAGTGAAAAAGACAGCCATGCCACACTTTGAAGCGTCTGATAGCACGAAGCCTGGAAAAACCAGGCTTGTGCTTGATAAGGCATCAGATTAGAGGCAAAACCGCCGCTACTGCGACTTTTTCGACACTATCCGGTGTCTTTTTACCATCTACCGCTTAACCGCGAAACTCGGCACGACCGTTGTACTTGGCCTTACCCTTCAACTGCTCTTCGATACGCAGCAGTTGGTTGTACTTGGAAACGCGGTCCGAACGGCACAGCGAACCGGTCTTGATCTGGCCTGCCGCAGTGCCCACGGCCAAGTCGGCGATGGTCGAATCTTCGGTCTCGCCGGAACGGTGGGAGATCACGGCAGTGTAACCGGCAGCCTTGGCCATCTGAATGGCTTCCAGGGTTTCGGTCAGGGTGCCGATCTGGTTGAACTTGATCAGGATCGAGTTGGCGATCTTCTTGTCGATGCCTTCTTTCAGGATCTTGGTGTTGGTCACGAACAGGTCGTCGCCCACCAGCTGGGTTTTTTCGCCGATCTTGTCGGTGAGGATTTTCCAGCCGGCCCAGTCGGACTCGTCCAGGCCATCTTCGATGGAGATGATCGGGTAGCGTTCGGTCAGGCCCTTGAGGTAGTCGGCAAAGCCTTCGGCGGTGAATACCTGGCCTTCACCGGACAGGTTGTACTTGCCGTCTTCGAAGAACTCACTGGCCGCGCAGTCCAGGGCCAGGGTCACATCGGTGCCCAGCTTGTAACCGGCGTTGGCCACGGCTTCGGAAATCACTTTCAGCGCGTCTTCGTTGGACGCCAGGTTCGGGGCGAAACCGCCTTCGTCGCCAACGGCAGTGCTCAGGCCACGGGCCTTCAACACAGCCTTGAGGTGATGGAAAATCTCGGTGCCCATGCGCAGGCCTTCGGAGAAGGACTGGGCGCCCACCGGCTGCACCATGAATTCCTGGATGTCGACGTTGTTATCGGCGTGCTCGCCACCATTGATGATGTTCATCATCGGCACCGGCATCGAGTAGACACCCGGGGTACCGTTGAGGTTGGCAATGTGTGCGTACAGCGGCAGGTCCTGGTCCTGGGCAGCGGCCTTGGCAGCAGCCAGGGACACGGCGAGGATTGCGTTGGCACCCAGGGTGGCTTTGTTTTCGGTACCGTCGAGCTTGATCATCGCGTGATCGAGGGCTTTCTGGTCAGCAGGGTCCTTGCCCAGCAACAGGTCACGGATCGGACCATTGATGTTGGCGACGGCTTTGAGCACGCCCTTGCCCAGATAACGGCTCTTGTCGCCATCACGCAGCTCCAGCGCTTCGCGCGAGCCAGTGGATGCACCGGACGGCGCGCAGGCGCTGCCGATGATACCGTTGTCGAGAAGCACGTCCGCTTCAACAGTGGGGTTGCCACGGGAGTCGAGAACTTCACGACCTTTGATGTCGACGATTTTTGCCATTGTTGTAAACACTCCAAAGTTGACGAAACGCTGTAACAGTAAGGCTTGCCGACGACGGGCCCGAAGGACGTCATCGCTGGCAAGCCATGCTCCCACAAAAGCAGTGCGGCCAGCGGGCCAGAGCGATAATCGAGCGGTACTTTACCGGAGAAAACCGCGTTATGCGGTTTCTATCGTCGGAAAACTCTTGACCAGTTCGTCCAGCGCCTTGAGCTGAGACAGGAACGGTTCCAGCTTGTTCAAGCGCAAGGCACAAGGGCCGTCACACTTGGCATTGTCCGGGTCCGGATGGGCCTCAAGAAACAGACCTGCCAGGGACTGGCTCATGCCGGCCTTGGCCAGGTCGGTGACCTGGGCGCGACGTCCGCCGGCGGAATCGGAACGACCGCCCGGCATTTGCAGCGCATGGGTCACGTCGAAGAACACCGGGTATTCGAACTGTTTCATGATGCCGAAGCCGAGCATGTCCACCACCAGGTTGTTGTAGCCGAAGCTCGAACCACGCTCGCAGAGGATCAACTGGTCATTCCCGGCCTCTTCGCACTTGCTCAGGATGTGCTTCATTTCCTGGGGCGCAAGGAACTGGGCCTTCTTGATGTTGATCACCGCGCCGGTCTTGGCCATCGCCACTACCAGATCGGTCTGGCGCGACAGGAAGGCCGGCAGCTGGATGATGTCGCAGACTTCGGCGACGGCCGCGGCCTGCTCAGGCTCGTGGACGTCGGTGATGATCGGCACACCGAAGGCTTGCTTGATGTCCTGGAAGATGCGCATGCCCTCTTCCAGGCCTGGGCCACGGTAAGAGGTCACGGATGAGCGATTGGCCTTGTCGAAGCTGGCCTTGAAGACGTAAGGGATACCCAGTTTCTGGGTGACCTTCACGTACTCCTCGCAGACCTGCATCGCCATGTCGCGGCTTTCCAGCACATTCATGCCGCCAAACAGCACCATGGGCTTGTCGTTGGCAATCTCGATGTCGCCGACGCGAATGATCTTCTGGGCCATCGTTTTATGCCTTCTTCTGGTGTTGAGTCAAAGCGGCTTTCACGAAACCACTGAACAGCGGGTGACCGTCCCGTGGCGTCGAGGTGAACTCGGGGTGGAACTGGCAAGCAACGAACCATGGGTGATCCGGCGCTTCGACCACTTCCACCAGCGCGCCGTCACCGGAACGACCGGAAATTTTCAGGCCGGCTTCGATCAGTTGCGGCAGCAGGTTGTTGTTCACTTCGTAGCGATGACGGTGACGCTCGACAATCACATCCTTGGCGTAGCAATCGTGCACCTTGGAGCCGGCTTCAAGCAGGCACTCCTGGGCACCAAGACGCATGGTGCCGCCCAGGTCGGAGGTTTCGGTGCGTACTTCCACGGCACCGGTGGCATCTTCCCACTCGGTGATCAGGCCCACGACCGGGTGGCCGCTGGCGCGATCGAATTCGGTGGAGTTGGCGTCCTTCCAGCCCATCACGTTACGGGCGAACTCAATGACCGCCACTTGCATGCCCAGGCAGATGCCCAGGTAAGGCACCTTGTTTTCGCGAGCGTATTGAACAGCGGTGATCTTGCCTTCCACGCCCCGCAGGCCAAAGCCGCCCGGCACGAGAATCGCATCGGCTCCTTCGAGCAGACCGGTGCCCTGGTTCTCGATGTCTTCGGAATCGATATAGCGCAGGTTGACCTTGGTGCGGTTGCTGATACCGGCGTGACTCATCGCCTCGATCAGCGACTTGTAGGCATCCAGCAGTTCCATGTACTTGCCGACCATGGCGATGGTGACTTCGTGTTCCGGGTTGAGCTTGGCATCGACCACCGCTTCCCACTCGGACAGGTCGGCGCTGGCGCACTGCAGACCGAAACGCTCAACGACGAAATCGTCCAGGCCCTGAGAGTGCAGGATGCCCGGGATCTTGTAGATGGTGTCAGCGTCTTCCAGGCCGATCACCGCACGCTCTTCAACGTTGGTGAACTGGGCGATCTTGCGACGCGAAGAAATATCGATCGGGTGATCGGAGCGGCAGATCAGCACGTCCGGCTGCAGCCCGATGGAGCGCAGCTCCTTGACCGAGTGCTGGGTGGGCTTGGTCTTGGTTTCGCCGGCAGTGGCGATGTAGGGAACCAGGGTCAGGTGCATCAGCATCGCGCGCTTGGCGCCGATTTCAAAACGCAACTGGCGGATGGCTTCGAGGAACGGCTGGGACTCAATGTCACCCACCGTGCCGCCGATTTCGACCATCGCCACGTCGGCGTCGCCGGCACCCTTGATGATGCGGCGCTTGATTTCGTCGGTGATGTGCGGGATGACCTGGATGGTCGCACCCAGGTAATCACCACGGCGCTCTTTACGCAGCACGTGCTCGTAGACACGACCGGTGGTGAAGTTGTTGTTCTGGGTCATGGTCGTGCGGATGAACCGCTCGTAGTGGCCCAGGTCCAGGTCGGTCTCGGCGCCGTCGTGGGTGACGAACACTTCACCGTGCTGGAACGGGCTCATGGTGCCCGGGTCGACGTTGATGTACGGGTCCAGCTTGAGCATGGTGACCTTAAGTCCCCGCGCCTCCAGGATGGCCGCCAATGAAGCCGAGGCAATGCCTTTCCCCAATGAAGAAACAACACCGCCCGTGACGAATATGTAGCGCGTCATGAAAAACCCTAGAAGTCTGCGTTAAAGCGGTCCGAGCCGCCGGGGAAAGCGAAGGAAGGCCGAAGCCCCCGATCACCTGCATTAATCACAGTGCACCTTTCAAAAAAACCGCCGCGTTGGGACAGACCGGAAGTGAAATCACCGGTACGTTGCTCGCTACACATTTTTTGGAATCGCCCAGCAAAGACTGCTTGGTAATCGGCAACTCCTGCAATTCAGGCGAATCCACAGAAGTTGTATCAAGAAGGGAGCGTAGTCTACCGGAAAGCCCCTTTCAGCTCAAACCCAGATCTTGGTTTCATGGCTGCCAGATCAGTTGCCAGTTACCATCAATGCCGCTGTCGAGTCCTGGCACGTTGGCCACCGCCAGCAATTGCTCGTTGCGATACAGCAGCGGCAATCGACCGCGCGCAAACGCCGGCACGCCGCTTTCGTTGAGCAAACGCTTGAGGTCCCGGTGACCGCGGCCGGGCACCGTCATGATCTCGCCCCCCTGACGATAGCGGACGCAGAGCGGTCCGTCGGGAATTTTACCGTCGAAGGTCACCTTGCCGTTGTCTGGCAGGTCCAATGCTTGAGCAGTCAGCGTCCATTCTACGGCGCCCGCGACCGGTCGCAGCCAGCGGTCGGATAACCACCAGACGCGACCACCGGTCCGGTGCAGTTCACCATCAGCCAACCGCCAGATCGGCCTCGTATCGTGCGCCGCATCGCGTAGTGAGTCCCAGCCGGACCAGTGATCGCTGTCGGGCAGCGTCGTCATCGACACCAACCAATGACTCAACGCGTTGCGCTGACGGGCCGGGGACAAGGCTTGCAACGGGGCCATCTCAAGCGACCGCAACCCAAGCCAGTCGAACGCGCAGGGCGTGATGGCTCGGTCCAGATCGATTCGCGCCAGGTCAGCCAGCAAGCCTTGGGCCTCACCCATGTGCGCAGCGCTGCGCGCCAGGGCCACCGCCGCGTGGGGCCACTGCTCGGTCAATACCGGGAAAACCCGCTGGCGCAGGAAATTGCGTGCGTACCGGTGATCGTCGTTGGAAGGGTCTTCGATCCAGCTCAAGCCCTGCTGCGTCGCGTAGGCTTCAAGCTCCGCACGGGTCACATCAAGCAGTGGCCGCACCAGTTGGCCCATCCCCAAGGGGCGCTGTCCAGGCATGGCCGACAACCCCCTCACGCCCGCTCCACGCAGTAAGCGAAACAACAGGGTTTCAGCCTGATCGTCGCGGTGCTGGCCGGTGAGCAGCACTTCATTGCTGCGGAGCACCGCCCCGAAGGCACCATAACGCGCCTCCCGGGCGGCGCGCTCGACACTGGCGCCGGGCTGGACTTGCACTTCGATCACCTGCAGCGGCACCCCAAGGGCCTCGCAGACCGAGCGGCAATGCTCCGGCCATGCATCGGCCACAGCCTGGAGGCCATGATGGACGTGGATAGCACTTAGCGGTGGCAGGGTTTGGGTTTTGGAGAGAGACGCGAGCAGGTGCAGCAAGACGGTGGAGTCGAGGCCACCGGAGAAGGCGATGCGCCAGGTGGCAGCGTTGCGCCAGGAGGATAGCTTTGTGAGGAGCCGGGTTGGCAGATCCGCGCTGGAGTTCATAGGAGTCAGCCTTGGCACAAACAACTGTGGGAGCGAGCCTGCTCGCGATGGCGGTATATCAGTCAACTCATTTGTTGAATGTTAAACCGTATCGCGAGCAGGCTCGCTCCCACATGGGTATTACAGTCGGATCAGAGACCGTAGCTCATCAGCCGCTCATAGCGACGGGTCAGCAGCGCGTCGTTGTCAAAATGCTTGAGCATCGACAGTTGCGAACTCAGCTCGGCGCGAATCAGTGCAGCAGCCGCGGCCGGATCACGATGAGCGCCGCCCACCGGCTCGCTGATCACTTTATCCACGATCCCCAGGCCCTTGAGACGTTCAGCGGTGATGCCCATGGCTTCGGCGGCATCCGGTGCCTTCTCGGCGGTTTTCCACAGGATCGAGGCGCAGCCTTCCGGCGAGATCACCGCGTAAGTGGAATATTGCAGCATGTTCAACTGATCGCAGACGCCGATGGCCAGCGCACCGCCGGAACCACCCTCGCCGATCACCGTAGCGATGATCGGGGTTTTCAGTCGCGCCATCACGCGCAGGTTCCAGGCGATCGCTTCGCTCTGGTTGCGCTCTTCGGCGTCGATGCCAGGATAAGCGCCAGGCGTGTCGATAAAGGTCAGGATCGGCATCTTGAAGCGCTCGGCCATTTCCATCAGGCGGCAAGCCTTGCGATAGCCTTCCGGACGCGGCATGCCGAAGTTGCGGCGCACCTTTTCGCGTACTTCCCGGCCTTTCTGGTGGCCGATGATCATCACTGGCTGGTCGTCCAGACGGGCGACCCCACCGACGATCGCGGCGTCGTCGGAGAAATGCCGATCGCCGTGCAGCTCATCGAACTCGGTGAAGATGTGGTCGATGTAGTCCAGGGTGTATGGACGACGTGGGTGACGCGCCAGGCGGGCGATCTGCCAACTGGTCAGCTTGCCAAAGATGTCTTCGGTCAGCGTGCGGCTTTTGTCCTGCAGACGAGAGATTTCATCGCCGATATTCAGCGAATTGTCATTACCGACCAAGCGCAACTCTTCGATCTTGGCTTGCAGGTCGGCGATCGGCTGTTCGAAATCTAGAAAATTCGGGTTCATAGGCGTCCGTCTTGGGTCGACGTCCAAGAGAGCTTGGGCCGGCCGGTTGTCTATTCGCGCCCTACCTTAAGGGAGAGGCGCGTTCAGGTCGAGATTAAAAATTCGGGTCGAGATCAGGGCCGCTCCAAGGTTCAGGAGTGGCACCTGGCCGTCAACGGTATTGGAGGAAGACGTTGTCTTTGCCGAACTGGTCACGCAAGGCTTGAATCAACGCATCCGCCGGATCGATCCGCCAGCCTTCGCCGAACTGCAGCACAGCCTTGGCGTCGGGGCGCACGTACTCCATGGTAATCGGGCAAGCACCGCGATGGCGCTTGAACAACTCCCCCAGCCAGCGTAGCTGATCGCCCTTGAGATCCTGGGTCTGCAATTTCAGGCGCAGGCTCTCGGCCAGGTTGGTCCGGGCATCCTCCATGCTCATCACCCGCTTGACCCGCAGCCGCAGGCCACCGGAAAAATCGTCGTTGCTGACTTCACCTTCCACCACCACCATCGCGTCGGTCTGCAACAACGACTGGGCCGAATGGAACGCCTCGGCAAACAACGACGCCTCGATGCGCCCGGAGCGGTCGTCGAGGGTGATGAAGCCCATCTTGTCGCCCTTTTTGTTTTTCATTACCCGCAGGGCAATGATCATACCGGCGACGGTTTGCGTGTCACGCGCCGGCTTCAGATCAATGATGCGCTGGCGGGCGAACCGGCGGATCTCGCCTTCGTATTCGTCGATCGGATGCCCCGTGAGGTACAGGCCCAAGGTATCCTTCTCACCCTTGAGACGCTCCTTGAGGGTCAGTTCCTTGGCCTTGCGGTGATTGCCGTAGACATCGGCATCTTCCTCGACGAACAACCCGCCAAACAGGTCGGCGTGGCCACTGTCGTGGGTACGCGCGGTTTGCTCGGCGGCCTTGATCGCTTCTTCCATGGCCGCCAGCAACACCGCGCGGTTGCGGTCGATGTTGGCCTGGTAGGCCTTGGGCTCATCCTGGAAGTAAGGCCCGAGCCGGTCCAGGGCACCACTGCGGATCAAGCCGTCGAGGGTGCGCTTGTTGATGCGCTTGAGGTCGACCCGGGCGCAGAAATCGAACAGGTCCTTGAACGGTCCGTCCTGACGGGCTTCGGTGATGGCTTCCACCGGTCCCTCGCCCACGCCCTTGATCGCGCCGAGGCCATAGATGATGCGGCCTTCGTCGTTCACCGTGAACTTGAACTCCGAAGCGTTCACGTCCGGCGCGTCGAGGCGCAGCTTCATGGTCCGCACTTCTTCGATCAAGGTCACGACCTTGTCGGTGTTGTGCATATCCGCCGACAGTACCGCCGCCATGAACGGCGCCGGGTAATGGGCCTTCAGCCAGGCGGTCTGGTAGGACACCAGGCCGTAGGCGGCCGAGTGGGATTTGTTGAAACCGTAACCGGCGAATTTTTCCACCAGGTCGAAGATGTTACCGGCCAGGTCAGGGTCGATGCCGTTGGTGGCGCAACCGTCAATGAAACCACCGCGCTGCTTGGCCATTTCCTCGGGTTTTTTCTTACCCATGGCCCGACGCAGCATATCCGCGCCGCCAAGGGTATAACCGGCCATGACCTGGGCAATCTGCATCACCTGTTCCTGATACAGGATGATGCCGTAGGTCGGTGCCAGCACCGGCTTCAAGCCTTCGTACTGATAATCCGAGTGCGGATACGCCAGTTCGGCGCGCCCGTGCTTGCGGTTGATGAAGTCATCCACCATGCCCGATTGCAGCGGGCCCGGACGGAACAGGGCCACCAGTGCGATCAGGTCTTCCAGGCAGTCGGGCTTGAGCTTTTTGATCAGCTCCTTCATGCCCCGGGATTCAAGCTGGAACACTGCCGTGGTTTCGGCTTTTTGCAACAGACTGTAGGTCGGCTTGTCATCCAGCGGAATAAAGGCAATGTCCAGTGGCGCTTCGCCGACCTTGGCCCGGTCGCGGTTGATGGTTTTCAGTGCCCAGTCGATGATCGTCAGGGTGCGCAGGCCGAGGAAGTCGAACTTCACCAGGCCCGCTGCTTCGACGTCATCCTTGTCGAACTGGGTCACCAGGCCGTCGCCTTCTTCATCGCAATAGATCGGCGAGAAGTCAGTCAGCTTGGTCGGCGCGATCACCACGCCACCGGCGTGCTTGCCGACGTTACGCACCACGCCTTCGAGCTTGCGGGCCATCTCCCAGATTTCCGCAGCCTCTTCATCGACCTTGATGAAGTCCCGCAGGATTTCTTCCTGCTCGTAGGCTTTTTCCAGGGTCATGCCGACTTCGAACGGGATCATCTTCGACAGGCGATCGGCCAGGCCATAGGACTTGCCCTGCACCCGCGCCACGTCGCGCACCACAGCCTTGGCGGCCATGGAACCGAAGGTGATGATCTGGCTCACCGCGTTACGGCCGTATTTCTCGGCCACGTAATCGATCACCCGGTCGCGGCCGTCCATGCAGAAGTCGACGTCGAAGTCGGGCATGGAAACCCGTTCCGGGTTGAGGAAACGTTCGAACAGCAGGTCATATTCCAGCGGGTCGAGGTCGGTGATCTTCTGGACGTAGGCCACCAGCGAACCGGCACCCGATCCACGGCCCGGCCCCACCGGCACGCCGTTGCTCTTGGCCCACTGGATGAAGTCCATCACGATCAGGAAGTAACCGGGAAAGCCCATCTGGATAATGATATCCAGCTCGAAATTCAGCCGGTCGACATAGACCTGGCGCTTGGCTTCGTAATCTTCGGTGGTGTCCTTGGGCAGCAAGACGCTCAGGCGCTCTTCCAGGCCGTCGAAAGACACTTTGCGGAAATACTCGTCGATGGTCATGCCATCGGGAATCGGGAAGTTGGGCAGGAAGTGCTTGCCCAGCTTCACATCGATGTTGCAGCGCTTGGCGATCTCGACGGTGTTTTCCAGCGCTTCCGGCAGGTCACTGAACAGCTCGGCCATTTCCTCGGCGCTTTTGAGGTATTGCTGATCGCTGTAGTTCTTCGGGCGACGTGGATCATCAAGCGCCCGGCCTTCGCCGATGCAGACACGGGTTTCGTGGGCCTCGAAATCTTCCTGCTTGATAAATCGCACGTCGTTGGTCGCCACCAGAGGCGCGCCAATCCGGTCGGCCAGGGCCACGGCGGCATGCAGGTGTTCTTCGTCGTTGGGCCGATTGGTGCGTTGCACCTCGATGTAGAAGCGGTCCGGGAACACCGCCATCCAATCGCGGGCCAGCACTTCGGCTTCTTCGGCGTTGCCGCTGAGCAAGGCCAGGCCGATCTCACCCTCCTTGGCCGCCGACAGCATGATCAGCCCTTCGCTGGCCTCGGCTACCCACTCGCGTTCGATGATGATCGAGCCGTTGCGCTGACCATCGATAAAGCCGCGGGAGATCAACTCGGTGAGGTTGCGGTAACCCACGGCGTTCATCACCAGCAGGCTGATGCGGCTCAGCGGCGCATCCGGGTCTTTGTTCGACAACCACAGGTCGGCCCCGCAGATCGGCTTGATCCCGGCGCCCATGGCATTTTTGTAGAACTTGACCAGCGAACACATGTTGTTCTGGTCGGTGACCGCCACGGCAGGCATGTTCATGCCCACCAGGGTCTTGACCAGTGGCTTGATCCGCACCAGGCCATCGACCAGGGAGTATTCAGTGTGCAGGCGTAGATGAACGAATGAAGCCGGCATAGTGATCCTGCGTTAAGTCATGAAAACAACAAGGCCCGGATTGTACCGAGCCTTGGGGAAAACATGTAGGAGCTGCCGCAGGCTGCGATCTTTTGATCTTGAGATCCAAGATCAAAAGATCAAAAGATCAAAAGATCAAAAGATCGCAGCCTGCGGCAGCTCCTACAGGGCGGGGGGTCCCGCGATGGGCGAGCGTTCCATCAGACCTTTACGGGCTTCATAAGCCAGCCGCACCGGCGCGAACGAGCGCCGATGGATGGGCGTCGGCCCAAGGCGTGCCAGGGCTTCCAGATGAACGGGCGTCGGGTAGCCCTTGTGACCGCCGATGCCGTAGCCCGGGTAGATCAATTCGAAGGCGCTCATTTCCCGGTCACGGCTGACCTTCGCCAGAATCGATGCCGCCGCGATGGCCGGCACCTTACCGTCACCCTGGATGACCGCTTCGGCGCGCATCGACAGTTTCGGGCAGCGATTGCCATCGATCATCGCCAGTTTCGGCGTGATGTGCAGGCCTTCCACGGCGCGCTGCATGGCCAGCATGGTGGCGTGCAGGATATTCAGCTCATCGATTTCTTCGACTTCGGCCCGGGCAATGCACCAGCTCAGGGCTTTCTCACAGATTTCGTCGTAGAGCTTTTCACGACGGGCTTCAGTGAGTTTCTTCGAATCGTTGAGGCCCAGGATGGGCCGGTTCGGGTCGAGAATCACCGCCGCCGTCACCACCGCACCGCACAAAGGGCCACGGCCTACCTCATCAACACCGGCCACCAGCTCTTCAACTTCAGCGACCAGATTGAAGTCCAGGCCCATCTGCAATTTCACGTTACTCATTGTTTGGCGCCAATCAGGGACAAAACCGCGTCAGCGGCCTGGTTCGAGGCATCGCGACGCAAGGTACGATGAATTTCGTCAAAGCCCCGGGTCTGCTCCTGGCCGCCATCGATCAAGGGCGACAGCGTATTGGCCAGCGCATCGGCGGTGGCCTCGTCCTGCAGCAGTTCTGGCACCAACACGCGCTGGGCTAACAGGTTCGGCAAGGAGATGTAGGGGCTCTTGACCATGCGCTTGAGGATCCAGAACGTAAGCGGCGCCAGGCGATAGGCGACCACCATCGGGCGTTTGTACAGCAACGCCTCAAGGGTAGCAGTGCCGGACGCAATCAACACGGCATCACACGCAGCCAGTGCGAGATGGGAGCGGCCGTCGAGCAGCGTGACTGGCAGATCACGGCCGGCCAGCAGTGTTTCAAGCTGAGCCCGGCGTTGCGGGCTGGCACAGGGCAGGACGAAACGTACGCCGGGACGCATCGCCCGCAGGCGCTCGGCTGCGTCGAAGAACAAGCCCCCCAGGCGACTTACCTCCCCGCCACGGCTGCCGGGCATCAAGGCCACCAGTGGACCGTCGGGTAGCCCCAACGCTTGGCGAGCCCCCTCACGGTCGGCCTCCAGAGGAATGGTATCGGCCAGGGTGTGCCCGACAAACCGTACCGGCACGCCCTTCTCTTCGTAGAATCGGGCTTCGAACGGCAGCAGTGTCAGCATCAGGTCGCAACCTTCGCGGATTTTCAACACACGCTTCTGCCGCCAGGCCCAGACCGAGGGGCTGACGTAGTGCACCGTCTTGATACCGGCCTGGCGCAACTTGAGTTCGATATTGAGGGTGAAATCCGGCGCATCGATACCAATGAACACATCCGGTTTTTCGTCGACCAGGGTCGCGATCAGCTTCTTGCGGCGAGCCAGCAACTCGCGCAGGCGTCCCAATACTTCAACCAGTCCCATCACCGACAAGCGCTCCATCGGGAAGTAGGACGTCAGCCCTTCGGCTTGCATCAACGGTCCGCCCACACCGATGAACTCGATCGCGGGGTGCTGCGCCTTGAGCGCGCGCATCAGACCGGCGCCCAGAATGTCACCGGAAGCCTCTCCCGCCACCAGTGCTATACGCAAGTTAGCCATGGTTAGCGAGTGATGCCGCGAGTCGAGGACTGGATGGAGTCGCGGAATATCGCGACTTCCGGGAATTGCGCCGAAGCCTCGGCCAGTTCGGCGAGTGCCTGCTCGACGGTCAACCCCTGGCGGTACACAACCTTGTAGGCGCGCCGTAGCGCCGTGATCGCTTCTTCGCTGAAACCACGACGGCGCATGCCTTCGAAATTCATGCTGCGGGCTTCAGCCGGGTTACCGAACACGGTGATATAGGCCGGGACGTCCTTGCCGATGGCAGTGCCCATACCGGAAAAGCTGTGGGCGCCGATATGGCAATACTGATGGACCAACGTAAACCCGGACAGGATCGCCCAGTCGTCCACGTGCACATGGCCGGCCAACGCGGTGTTGTTGACCAGGATGCAGTGGTTACCAATGACGCTGTCATGACCGATGTGGGCGTAGGCCATGATCAGGTTATGGTCGCCCAGGGTCGTTTCGGAACGATCCTGCACGGTGCCACGGTGAATCGTCACGCCTTCGCGGATCACGTTGTGATCGCCAATGACCAGACGGGTTTCCTCACCTTTGTACTTGAGATCGGGCGTGTCCTCGCCTACCGAAGAAAACTGGTAGATGCGATTGTGCCGACCGATCCGGGTCGGCCCCTTGAGTATTACATGGGGACCAATCACCGTACCCTCGCCGATTTCCACACCTGGGCCGATGATCGACCATGGGCCGACCTCGACATCCGCGGCCAGGACGGCCGCCGGATCGATGATTGCGCGAGGGTCAATCAAACTCATAGTTTGCGTTCCGCACAGATGATTTCAGCGGAGCAGACCGGTTTGCCGTCTACCGAAGCCTGGCATTCGAACTTCCAGATCTGGCGCTTGCAACTGATGAATTTGGCTTCGAGGATCAGTTGATCGCCCGGGGTGACCGGCTGGCGAAAACGCAGCTTGTCGGAACCGACGAAGTAATAAAGCGTGCCGTCGGCAGGCTTCACGTCGAGCATTTTGAAACCAAGGATCCCGGCAGCCTGAGCCATTGCTTCGATGATCAGCACGCCGGGCATGATTGGATGCGCGGGGAAGTGACCGTTGAAGAACGGTTCGTTGATGCTGACATTCTTGTAGGCGCGAATCCGCTTGCCTTCAACGTCAAGTTCCACCACCCGGTCCACCAGCAGGAACGGGTAACGGTGAGGCAGGTATTCGCGAATCTCGTTGATGTCCATCATTTCGGGGGGAAGCCTATGTAAAGATTGGAAGCGCACGATCGACGCGCGCCCCTCTAGCAAATCAAGGAGGCAGTCTAGCGGCTGTGCACACTTGATATGGAAATGGTATCAGCCATCTGATGAAGCATTACCGTCAGGGGTCACGTCCCCTACACGCTTTTCCAACTGACGCAGACGCCGCGCGATGTCATCGAGCTGGCGGATTCGGGCCGCGCTCTTGCGCCATTCGGCCGCCGGCTGCATCGCCGTACCGGAAGAATAAGCACCCGGTTCGGTGATCGAATGAGTCACCATGGTCATTCCGGTGAGGAATACGTTGTCACAGATATCGATGTGTCCCACCAGCCCCACACCACCGGCGAGCATGCAGTGCTTGCCGATCCGGGTGCTGCCGGAGATGCCTACGCAGGCGGCCATGGCGGTATGGTCACCGACCTGGACGTTGTGGGCGATCTGGATCTGGTTGTCGAGCTTGACGCCATTGCCAATGACCGTATCAGCCAGGGCACCACGGTCGATCGCGGTGTTGACGCCGATCTCCACGTCGTCGCCGACAGTAACGCCGCCGATCTGGGCGATCTTTTGCCAGATCCCCTTCTCCTTGGCAAAACCAAAACCTTCACCGCCCAATACCGCGCCAGACTGGATCACGACCCGCTTGCCGATTCGCACGTCGTGATACAACGTGACCCGCGGAGCCAACCAACCACCTTCACCGATCTCGCAGCGCGCGCCTATGAAGCAATGGGCACCCAACGTAACGCCGGCGCCGATCCGGGCTGCGCTTTCGATGACGACAAAAGGACCGATGCTGGCCATGGGATCAACCACCGCATCCGCCGCGATGACCGCGCTGGGATGGATACCGGGCGCCGACTTGGGCTTGGGGTCAAACAAATGTGAAATCCGCGCATACGCCAGATAAGGATCCGGGACGATCAGTGCATCGCCTGCGAACCCTTCGGCATCGGCGGGCTTGAGCAATAACGCTGCGGCCCGGCTGTCAGCCAGGTATTTGCGGTATTGAGGGTTTGCCAGGAAGCTCAACTGAGCTGGGCCAGCCTCGTGTAAAGTGGCTAGCCCAGTGATGACCTTCTCCGGGTCGCCACGCAGGGTGGCGCCAAGGAACTCGGCCAACTGGCCGAGCTTGATAGTCGCTGTCATGGATTACTTCAGCTGATTCATGCGCTCGATAACCTGGCGCGTGATGTCGTACTGAGGTTTGACATCAATCACTGCGCCACGCTCGAACACCAGGTCAAAACCACCTTTCTTGATGACTTCTTCCACCGCCCTGTCGAGCTTTGGCTTGAGCTGCTTGAGCATCTCGCGGTCGGCAACGGCTTTCGCTTCGTTCAGCTCCTTGGACTGGAACTGAAAGTCACGGGCCTTTTGCTTGAACTCAAGCTCCAGACGCTCACGCTCGCCCTGGGCCATTTTGTCGCCACCGGAGACCAGACGATCCTGGATACCCTTGGCGCTGCTCTCCAGGCTCTTGAGCTTGGTCAGTTGCGGGCCGAACTTTTTCTCGGCGTCCACGGCATATTTTTTCGCCGCGTCGGATTCCAGCAGGGCCATCTGATAGTTCAGTACGGCGATCTTCATGTCGGCAAAAGCCGGACCTGCGACCATCAAGGTCGCCAGGAGAACCAATTGAGTCAACTTACGCACGATGTACTCCTACAAAATCCATTGTCGTTATCTTGGGTCAAACGCTTAGAACGTCTGGCCGAGGGAGAATTGGAACACTTGAGTTTCAGCGTCATCCGGTTTCTTGATCGGCATCGCCAGGGCGAAGCTCAAAGGACCCAGCGCGGTGACCCAGGTCACACCCACGCCCACGGAACTTGCCAGGTTGCTCAGGCCGATGTCGTTGCACTTGGTATTGGACCTGCTGCCGTCGGTATTGGTGGTGTCCTCGCACGAGGAGTCGAATACGTTACCCACGTCCCAAAATACCGAGGTACGCAAGGAGCGCTGATCCTTGACGAACGGCATCGGGAACAACAGCTCGACACCGCCCTGGATCAAGACATTACCACCGAACGGCAGCGGATCCTGGTCCGGATCACGTATGGTTCCCGGGTTGGTGCCCCTGCTCGGCGTACTGCGCGGGCCAAGGGTGCTGTCCTTGAAACCACGAACCGAGTTGAAACCACCGGCGTAGTAGTTCTCGTAGAACGGCAAGCCGTCGGTGGAACCATAACCGTCGCCATAACCCAGCTCAGTGTGCAAACGCATGGTGTAATTATCAGACAGCGGCTGGAACAGTTGGCCACGATAGTCGAGCTTGAAGAACGAGAGGTCGCTGCCAGGGGTGGTAGTTTCCAATACCAGGCTCTGGGAACGGCCACGGGTCGCCAGCACGCCTTTGTTCAAGGTCGACTCGGACCATCCGACAGACGCCTTGAAGTTCAGGTACTTGTCGCCTTCCTTTTCAACGAAGTCAAAAATCTCGTCAACGGTATAACGCCCGGTGCTGATTTCGTCCTGCTGGGCGGTGAGACCGAATGTAAGCCGCGAAGTCTCGCTGATTGGATAACCCACGTTGACGCCTGCACCCAGGCTGTCCACGGCATAGCTGGAGATGTCGGAGTCGAGCTCGTCATAGTCAGTGGTGCGATAGAAGGCGTTGTAGCCCAGGCTCACACCGTCTGCAGTCCAGTAGGGGTCGACGAAGCCGAAGTTGTAGCGGGTCTGGTATTCGCTGCGGGTCAGGCCGACGCTGACCCGGTTACCGGTACCCAGGAAGTTGTTCTGGGTGATCGAACCGCCGAGGATCAGGCCGGCGCTCTGGGCAAAACCGACGCTGGCGGTGATCGAACCGGAAGCTTGCTCTTCAACGCTGTAGTTCACATCGACCTGGTCATCGACGCCGGGCACTGCCGGAGTCTCGACGTTGACTTCCTTGAAGAAGCCCAGGCGTTCCAGACGAGTCTTGGATTGGTCGATCAGGTAGGTCGACGCCCAGCCACCTTCCATCTGGCGCATTTCACGGCGCAGCACCTCGTCCTCGGACTTGGTGTTGCCACGGAAGTTGATGCGGTTGACGTAGGCACGCTTGCCCGGATCCACGGCGAAGGTGATGTCGACGGTATGGTCTTCATCGTGTGGCTGAGGCACGCCGTTGACGTTGGCGAAGGTATAACCTTCGTTACCCAGGCGCCGGGTGATCAGTTCGGAAGTGGTGGTCATCAGCTTGCGCGAGAACACCTGGCCCTTCTGCACCAGCAGCAGCGACGTGACCTGGTCTTCAGGGACCTTCAGGTCACCGCTGAGCTTGACGTCACGAACGGTGTACTTGTCGCCTTCGTTGACGTTGACGGTGATGTAGACGTGCTTCTTGTCCGGGGTGATGGACACCTGGGTCGAAGCGATGTCCATGTTGATATAGCCACGGTCCAGGTAGTAGGAACGCAGGCGCTCCAGGTCACCGGAGAGTTTTTCGCGGGCGTACTTGTCGTCATTCTTGAAGAACGACAGCCAGTTGGTGGTCTTGAGCTCGAACAGGTCGATCAGGTCTTCATCCGGGAAAACGGTGTTGCCCACCACGTTGATGTGCTGGATGGCCGCAACGGTGCCTTCATTGATGTTGACCTTAAGGCCTACGCGGTTGCGCGGCTGCGGTACCACTTCGGTGTCGACGGTGGCCGAGTAACGGCCCTGGGCAACGTACTGGCGTTGCAACTCGTTACGAACACCTTCGAGGGTGGCGCGCTGGAAGATTTCGCCTTCGGCCAGGCCGGATTGTTTGAGGCCCTTCATCAGGTCTTCAGTGGAGATCGCCTTGTTGCCTTCGATCTCAATACTGGCGACCGATGGCCGCTCAACTACCGTGATGACCAGGACATTGCCGTCACGACCCAGTTGGATATCTTGAAAGAAGCCGGTTTTGAACAGCGCACGAGTGGACTCCACCAGGCGCCGATCATCCGCCTGCTCGCCGACGTTTAACGGCAAGGCACCAAAGACACTACCCGCGGAGACCCGCTGGAGGCCATTGACGCGAATATCAGAGATAGTGAAGGACTCGGCGTGAACTTCGGCGATCATCAATACGGTGAGAACCGCAGTTAGCAGCAGACGTTTCATGAAGTCCTTTCTTATTCCAACTGGCAATAAACAAACTGCCGCAAAATGCGGCAGATTCGCAATTCAGCGAAGCGTTACAGACGACCCAAATCGTTGACCAAGGCAAGCAACATAACCCCGACCACCAAGCTGATACCGATCTGTATCCCCCAACCTTGCACCCTATCCGACAAGGGACGACCACGCGCCCACTCGATCAGATAAAACAGCAGATGCCCCCCATCCAGTACCGGAATGGGCAGCAAATTCAGAACCCCCAGGCTAATGCTCAGATAAGCAAGGAAATTCAGGAAATCAGCGACGCCCGACTGGGCAGAAGCGCCCGCCACTTTAGCAATGGTTATCGGTCCACTCAAGTTTTTTACCGAGAGCTCGCCGAACAACATTTTCTTGAGCGAATCGAGGGTCAGGATGCTCATGGTCCAGGTACGACGCGCGCCCTCGCCAATCGCCGCCACAGGGCCGAAGCTGACCTCGCGGACCATCTCCGGCGGCCAGTCGACGGCCTTGACGCCGGCGCCCAGATAACCGGTCGGCGCCTTGCTCTCGCCACGGGCGGCCAGGGTTACCGGGACGTCAATTGGAGCACCATCGCGTTCGACGCGCAGCACAATTTTGGTATCAGGACGTACGCGAACCGAATCGACCACCTGTTGCCAGTCGCTTACCGGCAGGCCATCGAGCGACAGCAGCCGATCACCGGTCTTCAGGCCTGCTGCCTGGGCCGGGCCTTTCGGATCAAGCTCGGCCAGCACCGGCGGCAACGCAGGTCGCCAAGGCCGAATGCCCAAGGAACGGATCGGATCCGGCTCGTCGGCACCCTTGAGCCAGTTATCCAGCACCAGTTCGCGAGGCGACTGCGTCGTCGAACCTTGCTCACGCACCACCAACTGCAACGAGCCGCTCTCGCCCAGACGCCGCACCAATTGCAGATTCACGGCCGCCCAGCCCGAGGTGGGCTCGCCGTCGATGGCGACGATTTCCTCGCCCGCGCCCAGACCCGCCCGTGCGGCTACGCTGCCAGCCTCGACCGCGCCGATGACCGGCCGCACCTGTTCGCTGCCCAACATGGCCAGGGCCCAGAAAAAAACCATGGCCAGTAAAAAGTTGGCAATCGGCCCCGCCGCCACGATGGCGATACGCTGACGGACGGTCTTGCGATTGAAGGATTGGTCGAGCTGATCGGCGGGCACTTCACCTTCGCGCTCGTCGAGCATCTTCACGTAGCCGCCCAGCGGAATGGCCGCCACAACGAATTCGGTGCCTTTTTTGTCATGCCAGCGCAGCAGCGGCATGCCGAAACCGACGGAAAAACGCAGAACCTTGACGCCACAGCGACGCGCGACCCAGAAATGACCGAATTCGTGAAAAGTGACCAGCACCCCCAATGCAACCAGGGTGCCGACAATCATATAGAGCGCGCTCATCTGTTTTCTCCGCAATCCTGCCCAGGACAATCCTGGCTAACGTACCGCAGCCTCAACGCCCGTGGCGCTTCAACCATTGGCCCGCCAGCTCGCGAGCCCTGGCGTCCGCCGTGAATACCGCATCAAGGTCATCGAGCGAAACCACGGCCTCGAGGTTCAAGACCTCCTCGATGATACTCGCGATCTCGAGGTAACGGACACGTCCGTCGAGAAACGCTGCAACCGCCACCTCATTGGCGGCGTTAAGCATGGCCGGAGCACTGTTGCCCGCCTCGGCCGCCTGTCGCGCCAGACGCAGGCATGGAAAGCGCTGCTCGTCCGGCGCCTGGAAATCCAGGCGGGCAATGGCAAACAGGTCCAGCGGCGCCACGCCCGAATCGATCCGCGCAGGCCAGGCCAGTGCATTGGCGATCGGGGTGCGCATGTCCGGGTTGCCCAACTGGGCCAGTACCGAACCGTCGATGTAGTCAACCAGGGAGTGGATCACGCTCTGCGGGTGAATCACTACCTCGACCTGGGAAGGCCTGGCATCGAACAACCAGCAAGCCTCGATCAGTTCCAGGCCTTTGTTCATCATGCTGGCCGAGTCCACGGAAATCTTGCGTCCCATGGACCAGTTCGGGTGAGCACAGGCCTGCTCCGGTGAAACATGCACCAACTCTTCCAGCGGAGTCTGCCGGAACGGGCCGCCGGAAGCTGTCAGCAAAATCCGCCGGACCCCCACCGCGCCCAGGCCGCGGGAAAAGTCCTGCGGCATGCATTGAAAAATCGCATTGTGCTCGCTGTCGATGGGCAACAACACCGAGCCGCTTTTGCGCACCGCCTGCATGAACAGCGCGCCGGACATTACCAAGGCCTCTTTGTTGGCCAGCAGGATCTTCTTGCCAGCCTCCACCGCCGCCAGCGTCGGACGCAAGCCCGCCGCGCCGACAATCGCCGCCATCACCGCGTCGACTTCAGGATCGGAGGCCACCTGACACAAACCCTCCTCCCCCACCAGCACACGGGTAGGCAAGCCTGCCGCTCGCAAGTCGTCCTGCAAGGCCCGCGCAACGCCAGCCTCGGGCACCACGGCGAACCGCGGGGTGTGGCGTATGCACAGCGCCAGCAACTCACTCAAGCGAGTGAAACCACTGAGGGCAAACACCTGGTAGCGCTCCGGGTGCCGGCCGATGACGTCAAGCGTACTCAGACCAATCGAACCGGTAGCCCCCAGGACGGTGATGTATTGAGGGCGACTCACGATGCCGCCATCCACAACAACACGGCAAAGATCGGAATCGCAGCGGTGAGGCTGTCGATGCGATCCAGCACCCCACCATGGCCGGGCAGCAGATTACTGCTGTCCTTGATGCCGGACTGACGCTTGAACATGCTTTCGGTCAGGTCGCCGACCACCGAAACAAACACGATGAGGGCGGCGCCAAACAGGCCCATCAACAACTGCCCGGCACTCCACTCGCGCACGACGCCGACCACGGCCGTGATCACCAGGCTCAAGGCCAGGCCTCCATAGACCCCTTCCCAACTCTTGCCAGGACTGACCTTGGGCGCAAGCTTGCGCTTGCCAAACGCCCGCCCGGAGAAATAGGCACCGACATCCGCACCCCAGACCAACACCATCACGGCCATGATCTGCCAGTTGCCCAACGGGCCTTGCTTGATCCAGATCAGCCCTTGCCAGGCCGGTAGCAGGATAAGCAGGCCAATCACCAGCTTCGCGGCAGCGCCGGCCCAATGATGCGTGGTCCGCGGATAGGTCAACACCAGGAAAGTCGCCGTGGCCCACCACAACACCGCTGCGCCCAGCACCCAGGGCGCGATACCCGGCACCAGGTACATGACGAACAGCATCGCCGCCACGGCCACGGCGTAGGCCACGCGCGCAGACTGCGCGGGGAAACCCGCCAGGCGCGCCCACTCCCACGCCCCCAAAGTCACGACCAACCCGATGAACAGCGCGAAACTGGCACCTTCAAGCAGGAAGAATCCACCCAGGGCGATGGGCAGCAGGATCAGGGCGGTGATGATTCGTTGTTTAAGCATTAAACCCGGGCTCCAGCTTCGATCTGTTCGCTCGTTTTACCGAAACGACGCTGACGGGAAGCGAAATCGGCCAGCGCCGTGCGCATGGCTTCGTGTTTGAAGTCCGGCCAGAACAGGTCGGAGAAGTACAGCTCAGCGTAGGCCAGCTGCCAGAGCAGGAAGTTGCTGATGCGATGCTCGCCACCGGTGCGAATGCACAGGTCAGGCAATGGCAAGTCGCCAGTGGCCAGACAGGTCTGCAACAGCTCAGGCGTGATGTCTTCCGGCCGCAGATGCCCGGCTTGGACTTCCCGCGCGAGCCGTTGGGCCGCCTGGGCGATGTCCCACTGACCGCCATAGTTGGCAGCAATTTGCAGGACGAACCGATCGGCACCCGCCGTGGCGGCCTCGGCTTCGCGCATTGCCGCCTGCAACTCGGGATGAAAGCGCGAGCGATCACCAATAATCCGCAGGCTGATACTGTTGTCGTTGAGGCGCTTGGCCTCACGCCGCAGGGCCTTGAGGAACAGGTCCATCAAGGCACTGACTTCATCGGCCGGACGCTGCCAGTTCTCGCTGGAGAAGGCGAACAGGGTCAATACCTCGACCCCAGCTTCGGCGCACACCTCGATGACCGCGCGAACTGCATCGACCCCCGCCTTGTGCCCGGCAACGCCAGGCATAAAGCGCTTCTTGGCCCAGCGATTATTGCCGTCCATGATGATCGCCACGTGGCGCGGAACCGCGAACGGCACGGCCTGCTTGGTCTTTTCCATGAAAACGAGACCCTTATACGGCCATCAGGTCTTTTTCTTTCTGCGCCAAATCCGCGTCGATTTTAGCCACGTACTTCTTGGTCAGGTCATCAATCTCGCCAGTGGCGCGACGCTCTTCGTCTTCGCTGATTTCCTTTTCCTTGACCAGGTCCTTGAGCTGACTGTTGGCATCACGGCGGATATTACGCACGGCGACGCGGGCGTCTTCAGCCACATCACGGGCCTGCTTGGTGAAGCCCTTGCGGGTTTCCTCGGTCAGGGCCGGCATGGAAATCAGCAGCAACTCACCCAGGTTGGTCGGGTTCAGGTTCAGGCCGGCACTGCCGATGGCCTTGTCGACCGCGCCCAGCATGTTGCGTTCAAAGGCAACGACTTGCAGGGTACGTGCATCCTTGACGGTGATGTTGGCCACTTGCTTGATCGGGGTATCAGAACCGTAGTACGGCACCATCACACCTTCCAGGATGCTTGGGTGCGCCTGGCCGGTACGAATGCGACCGAAGTTGTGTGCCAGCGACTCCACGGATTTCTGCATGCGCTCTTGAGCGTCTTTCTTGATTTCGTTGATCATTGTTGTGCTTCCTCGATCAGTGTTCCTTCGGCGCCACCATGCACGATATTCAGCAGGGCGCCGGGCTTGTTCATGTTAAAGACGCGTAGCGGCATCTTGTGGTCGCGGCACAGGCAGATAGCCGTGAGGTCCATGACACCCAGCTTGCGATCCAGTACTTCATCGTAGGTCAGATGATCGAACTTCTCGGCATGCGGGTCTTTGAACGGGTCAGCGGTATAGACGCCATCGACCTTGGTTGCCTTGAGCACGACATCGGCATCGATCTCGATCGCTCGCAGGCAGGCGGCCGAATCCGTGGTGAAGAACGGATTACCGGTGCCGGCGGCAAAAATCACCACTTCCTTGGCATTGAGGTGGCGCATGGCTTTGCGGCGGTCGTAGTGATCGGTCACGCCGACCATGGAGATGGCCGACATTACGATGGCCGAGATATTGGCACGCTCCAGCGCATCGCGCATAGCCAGGGCGTTCATCACAGTGGCCAGCATGCCCATGTGGTCGCCCGTAACCCGATCCATGCCGGCCGCGCTCAGCGCTGCACCGCGAAACAGGTTGCCGCCGCCGATGACCAGGCCGACCTGAACGCCGATCCCCACCAACTGGCCGACTTCCAGCGCCATGCGATCCAGCACTTTCGGATCGATCCCGAACTCTTCCGAGCCCATCAGGGCCTCGCCGCTAAGCTTGAGTAGAATGCGTTTATAGCGAGCCTGATAACCACTGCCCTGCTGAGCCATTGCGAATCTCTCCTGCGGCGTAATTTTCGAAAATTCTTTCAAGCTGTTTGCAGCCTGGGTTCACTCTAGTCTGACGCTGACACAGCGCCATCGGAACACGGCTTTGTAAGCCAGTTCCGACAGGAAACCAATAAAAATCGGCATCCCCATCCAAAAAGAGGCTGCGCGCGTTAAGCGGGCAGCCTCTTCTGGGCGACAGTTGTGGAAACCGTCTTATTGCTTGCTGGCAGCAGCTACCTGGGCAGCAACTTCAGCAGCGAAGTCGTCAACCGGCTTCTCGATGCCTTCGCCTACTTTGAAGTAGGTGAAAGAAACGATTTCAGCACCGGCTTTCTTCGCCAGGTCGCCGACTTTGATTTCCGGGTTCTTGACGAAAGCCTGTTCAACCAGGCTGGCTTCGGCCAGGAACTTGGAGATACGGCCGCTGACCATTTTTTCTGCGATTTCAGCAGGCTTGCCTTTGAGCTTCTCTTCGTTGAGCTGCAGGAAAACGCTCTTCTCGCGCTCGATCGCTTCAGCCGAAACGTCGGTAGGCAGCAGGAACTCAGGGTTGGTTGCAGCCACGTGCATGGCGATGTCTTTCGCCAGCTCGGTATCGCCGCCCTTCAGGACGACCGCAACACCGATCTTGTTGCCGTGCAGGTAGGTACCGACCACGTCACCTTCAACGCGAACCAGGCGACGGATGTTGACGTTCTCACCGGTCTTGCCAACCAGGACCAGGCGCGCTTCTTCCTGAGACTCGATCAGCGGGGCTGCGTCGGTCAGTTTGTCAGCAAAGGCTTTTTCGACGCTGGCAGCGACGAATGCTTTGAAGTCATCCTGCAGAGCCAGGAAGTCGGTCTGGGAGTTGACTTCCAGCAGAACGGCGACCTTGCCGTCGTCCTTGATGGCGATAGCGCCTTCAGCGGCAACGTTGCCAGCTTTCTTGGCAGCCTTGATGGCGCCCGAAGCACGCATGTCATCAATGGCTTTCTCGATGTCGCCGCCAGCCTTGGTCAAGGCTTTCTTGCAGTCCATCATGCCTTCGCCGGTACGCTCGCGCAGTTCTTTGACCAACGCTGCAGTAATCTCTGCCATTTCAAAATCCTCTTGGATAGGTTTTCAACCATTCCACCCGATTGAACGGGCGTGCAATTCTTCCCGAACCACCCTTGTTAGCCGCTGCACGTTACAGATGCTGTAGCTGCGCTGCTGACAAATGGTTTTCGAGGTGGCAAAAAGGGGGCCAAGCCCCCTTTTTGCTTACTGAGTCAACGCCAGGGCGTCAATTACTCAGCGGCTGCTGCCGGAGCTTCTTCAGCGAAGACTTCGGTGCCGCCATTAACGTTGTTGCGACCACGGATAACAGCGTCTGCCATCGAACCCATGTACAGCTGGATGGCGCGAATGGCGTCATCGTTGCCTGGGATGATGTAGTCAACGCCTTCCGGGCTGCTGTTGGTATCGACAACGCCGATGACCGGGATACCCAGCTTGTTGGCTTCGGTGATCGCGATGCGCTCGTGGTCAACGTCGATCACGAACAGTGCGTCAGGCAGACCGCCCATGTCCTTGATACCGCCCAGGGAGCGGTCCAGCTTCTCAAGATCGCGAGTGCGCATCAGCGCTTCTTTCTTGGTCAGCTTGGCGAAAGTACCGTCTTCGGACTGGACTTCAAGGTCACGCAGACGCTTGATGGAAGCGCGAATGGTCTTGAAGTTGGTCAGCATGCCGCCCAACCAGCGGTGATCGACGTACGGCGAACCGCAACGTGCTGCTTCTTCAGCAACGATCTTGCCAGCGGAACGCTTGGTGCCGACGAACAGAATCTTGTTTTTGCCCTGGGCCAGGCGCTCTACGAAGGTCAGTGCCTCGTTGAACATTGGCAGGGTTTTTTCAAGGTTGATGATGTGGATCTTGTTACGCGCGCCGAAAATGTACTTGCCCATTTTCGGGTTCCAGTAACGGGTCTGGTGACCGAAGTGCACACCGGCCTTCAGCATATCGCGCATGTTGACTTGGGACATGATAGTTCCTTGATAAGTCGGGTTTGGCCTCCACGTATCCCAATGACCAACCAGCGGCCTATATAAGCCGAAGGCACCCAGGTCATCGTGTCGACACGTGTGTGGATTTAAGCTTGCGGGGTCATCCCCGGAAAGCGGCGCATTTTATACCACAGCAAGGGCGAAAACGGAACACAGATCCTGAAAACCTGGCAAAGCACCGCTCCCACTGCCCTTTCATTGCCTGTGGATACAGCCTTTGATAGAGAGAAGCGATGCATGCAGGCGCGGATTTGCGCTGCTCGTCTGTTAGAATCGCGTTTTTCAGGGCCGCCGGGGTCATCATCCGCCGCCCATTTCGTTTTGAACAGCGCCGTCGGGCGCAGAGAGAGCCTGTATGACCGTTACCCTCAAAACCCCCGAGGACATCGCAAAAATGCGTGTCGCCGGCAAACTCGCCGCCGACGTGCTGGAAATGATTGCCGAACACGTCAAGCCGGGCGTTACCACCGAAGAACTGGACCGGATCTGCCACGACTACATCGTCAATGAGCAGAAAGCCATCCCTGCCCCGCTCAACTACAAGGGCTTCCCGAAGTCGATCTGCACCTCGATCAACCACGTGGTCTGCCACGGTATCCCCAACGAAAAGCCGTTGAAGGATGGCGACACCCTGAACATCGACGTCACCGTCATCAAGGACGGCTACCACGGCGACACCAGCCGCATGTTCCATGTCGGCAACGTGCCGGAATGGGCCCAACGCCTGTCAAAAGTCACCCAGGAATGCATGTACATGGCCATTGAACTGGTGAAACCGGGCTGCCGCCTGGGAGACATCGGCGAAGTGATCCAGAAACACGCGCAGAAGAATGGTTTCTCGGTGGTCCGCGAGTTCTGCGGCCACGGTATCGGCAAAGTGTTCCATGAAGAACCGCAAATCCTGCACTACGGCCGTGCCGGCACCGGCATGGAACTGCAAGCGGGCATGACCTTCACCATCGAGCCAATGATCAACCAGGGCCGCGCCGACACCAAGGTACTGGGCGACGGCTGGACCGCCATCACCAAGGACCGCAAGCTGTCGGCCCAGTGGGAACATACCTTGCTGGTTACCGAGACTGGGTACGAGATCTTCACCCTGCGCAGCGACGACACCATCGCTCGCGTTTCCGCCTGATCCACAACCCAGCTATAGATAGAAAGAAAGGAAAGCCATTCGATGCCGCAGGTGGATCCCGAACTCTTCGACCGCGGCCAGTTCCAGGCTGAACTGGCCCTGAAGGCAAGCCCCATATCGGCCTTCAAGAAGGCGATCCGCCAGGCCCACGAAGTACTCGACCAACGCTTTCGCAATGGACGGGATATTCGCCGGTTGATCGAAGACCGCGCCTGGTTCGTCGATAACATCCTGCAAAAGGCCTGGGAGCAGTTCAACTGGAGCGAAGATGCCGACATTGCCCTGGTGGCGGTGGGTGGCTACGGGCGCGGCGAACTGCACCCCTATTCCGACATCGATTTGCTGATCCTGCTGGACAGCGCCGACCATGAAGTTTTCCGCGACTCCATCGAGCGTTTTCTGACGCTGCTGTGGGACATCGGCCTGGAAGTCGGTCAGAGCGTGCGCTCGGTGCAGGAGTGCGCCGACGAGGCCCGTGCCGACCTGACGGTGATCACCAACCTGATGGAAAGCCGCACCATCGCCGGCCCCGAGCACCTGCGCCAGCGCATGCTCGAGGTCACCAGCACGGCGCATATGTGGCCGAGCAAGGACTTTTTCCTGGCCAAACGTGCCGAGCAAAAGGCCCGCCACCACAAGTACAACGACACCGAGTACAACCTGGAACCCAACGTCAAAGGCTCCCCTGGCGGATTGCGGGACATCCAGACGATCCTGTGGGTAGCCCGTCGCCAGTACGGCACGCTGAACCTGCGGGCCCTGGCTGGCGAAGGCTTCCTGGTGGAAAGCGAAAACGCCCTGCTGGCCTCGTCCCAGGAATTCCTGTGGAAAGTGCGCTACGCCCTGCACATGCTGGCCGGGCGCTCCGAGGACCGCCTGCTGTTCGATCACCAGCGCTCCATCGCCGGACTGCTGGGTTTCGAGGGGCAGGATGCCAAGCAGTCCATCGAAAACTTCATGCAGCAGTACTACCGGGTGGTGATGAGCATCGCCCAGCTCAGCGAGCTGATCATCCAGCACTTCGAGGAAGTCATCCTCGCGTCCCAGGACGAAGCGCCACCACAACCGATCAACTCACGGTTTCAACTGCATGACGGTTACATCGAAGCGCGTAGCGCCAACGTGTTCCGCCGCACGCCATTCGCCATGCTCGAAATCTTCGTGCTCATGGCCCAGCAGCCAGAAATCAAGGGCGTACGCGCCGACACCATTCGCCTGCTGCGGGAAAATCGTCACCTGATCGATGACGACTTCCGCCACGATATCCGCAATACCAGCCTGTTCATCGAGCTGTTCAAGTGCAAGATCGGCGTGCACCGCAACCTGCGGCGCATGAACCGCTACGGGATCCTGGGGCGCTATCTGCCAGAGTTCGGCTTCATCGTCGGGCAAATGCAGCACGACCTGTTTCACATCTATACGGTCGATGCCCACACCCTGAACCTGATCAAGCACCTGCGTAAGTTGCAATACACCCAGGTATCGGAAAAATTCCCGCTGGCCAGCAAGCTCATGGGCAAGCTGCCCAAGCCCGAACTGATCTACATGGCAGGGCTTTATCACGATATCGGCAAGGGTCGCCAGGGCGATCATTCCGAAATCGGCGCGGTGGATGCCGAGGCGTTCTGCCAGCGGCACCAACTGCCGGTCTGGGACAGCCGACTGATCGTCTGGCTGGTGCAGAATCACCTGGTGATGTCGACCACTGCCCAGCGCAAGGACCTGTCCGACCCGCAGGTGATCCACGACTTCGCTCAGATCGTCGGCGATGAAACACGCCTTGACTACCTCTATGTGCTGACCGTGGCCGATATCAACGCCACCAACCCGAGCCTGTGGAACTCCTGGCGCGCCAGTCTGTTGCGCCAGCTCTACACCGAGACCAAACGTGCCTTGCGCCGCGGCCTGGAAAACCCGGTGGACCGCGAAGAACAGATCCGTCGCACCCAAAGCGCCGCCCTGGACATCCTGGTGCGCGGTGGCACCGATCCGGACGATGTCGAGCAGCTCTGGTCGCAGTTGGGCGATGACTATTTCCTGCGCCACACCGCCGGCGACGTAGCCTGGCACAGCGACGCGATTTTGCAGCAACCGGCCGATGGCGGGCCGTTGGTGCTGATCAAGGAAACCACCCAGCGCGAGTTCGAGGGCGGCACGCAGATTTTCATCTACGCCCCGGACCAGCACGACTTCTTCGCTGTGACCGTGGCGGCGATGGACCAGCTCAACCTCAACATTCACGACGCCCGGGTCATTACCTCCAGCAGCCAGTTCACCCTCGACACCTACATTGTGCTCGACACCGATGGCGATTCGATTGGCGACAACCCGGCGCGGGTCAAACAGATCCGCGACGGTCTCACCGAGGCCCTGCACAACCCGGCGGATTATCCAACCATCATCCAGCGCCGGGTGCCGCGCCAACTCAAGCATTTCGCCTTTGCGCCCCAGGTGACGATCCACAACGACGCCCAGCGCCAGGTCACGGTGCTGGAGCTCAGCGCCCCGGACCGCCCGGGCCTGCTGGCACGGATCGGCCATATTTTCCTGGAGTTCGACCTGTCGCTGCAAAACGCCAAGATCGCCACCCTCGGCGAACGGGTGGAAGACGTGTTTTTCATCACCGACGCTCACAACCAGCCGCTATCCGATCCGCAACTGTGCAGCCGCCTGCAGGACGCCATCGTCCGGCACCTGAGCGTCAACCAGGAACCTGATACCAACCTGATGCGCATCAATATCTGAACGAACACATTTCCCCTGTGGGAGCGAGCCTGCTCGCGATGGCGGCGGAACATCCAGCATTGATGTTTCCTGACACACCGCTATCGCGAGCAGGCTCGCTCCCACATTGAACGAGGCCCCCGATGAACAACGCCCTGTCCCAGCTCCAGCCCTACCCGTTCGAAAAGCTCCGCGCCTTGCTCGGCAGCGTCACGCCCAACCCCGACAAACGCCCCATCGCGTTGTCCATCGGCGAACCCAAGCACCGCTCGCCCAGCTTCGTGGCTGAAGCCCTGGCCAGCAATCTGGAAAAGATGGCGGTGTACCCAACCACCCTCGGCATCCCGGAGTTGCGTGAGGCCATCACCGGTTGGTGCGAGCGCCGCTTCAACGTGCCAAACGGCTGGCTGGACCCGGCGCGCCATGTGCTGCCGGTCAATGGCACCCGTGAAGCCTTGTTCGCCTTCACCCAGACGGTGGTCAACCGTGGCGACGATGTCCTGGTGGTCAGCCCCAATCCGTTCTATCAGATCTACGAAGGCGCGGCGTTCCTGGCCGGGGCCAAGCCGCACTACCTGCCGTGTCTGGACGCGAACGGCTTCAACCCGGATTTCGATGCGGTCTCGCCGGACATCTGGAAACGCTGCCAGATCCTGTTCCTGTGCTCCCCGGGCAACCCGACCGGGGCGCTGATCCCGGTGGATGTGCTGAAGAAACTCATCGCCCTGGCTGACGAACATGACTTCGTCATCGCCGCGGACGAGTGCTACAGCGAACTGTACTTCGACGAACAGACCCCGCCGCCAGGCCTGCTCAGCGCCTGCGTCGAACTCGGTCGCAAGGATTTCAAGCGCTGCGTGGTGTTCCACAGCCTGTCCAAACGCTCCAACCTGCCCGGCCTGCGCTCGGGTTTCGTCGCTGGCGACGCGGACATCCTCAAGGGTTTCCTGCTGTACCGCACCTACCACGGCTGCGCGATGCCGGTTCAGACCCAACTGGCGAGCATCGCCGCGTGGAACGACGAAGTGCACGTACGGGCCAACCGCGCGCTGTACCGGGAGAAGTTCGACGCCGTGCTGGAGATCCTCAGCCCGGTACTGGACGTGCAACGCCCCGACGGCAGTTTCTACCTATGGCCGAATGTGGCGGGCGATGACGCGGCGTTTTGCCGGGACCTGTTCGAACAGGAACACGTGACCGTCGTCCCGGGTTCGTACCTGTCCCGCGATGTGGATGGCGTCAACCCAGGCGCCGGACGCGTGCGCATGGCCCTGGTTGCGCCATTGGCTGAATGCGTGGAAGCGGCGGAGCGGATTCGCGCGTTCATCCAACGTCGGGGTTGATGGCGGTACCGGGGCTGTTGTGGCGAGGGGATTTATCCCCGCTGGGCTGCGCAGCGGCCCCAGCAACCTCTGTACCGACCGAGTCACTGAGAATGACCAAGCACATCGGATCTGACTTTGACGACTTCCTCACCGAGCAAGGCATCGCCGAAGAGGTTTGCGCAGTTGCGCTCAAACGCATCATTTCTTGGCAGATGACCGAGGCAAATGACGCGTTAGAAAGTGATCAAAAAGACCCTGACACAGCGGGTGCTCAGTAGTCGCACCGCTGTTGACCGAGCACTGAATCAGAACGATGCGGGAATGACGCTGGCAACGCCTGCTAGCGGCACGTGCATTGGGTCAGAGAGTGGAAGTGTGGCTGGTTCCTGAGCAGGAAGAGGCTCACGCATAAGCGCTGTTGTGGAGAGGGAGTGGCCGCCGCGTCTGTGGCGAGGGGATTTATCCCCGTTGGGCTGCGAAGCGACCCCCAAACCAGCCAACTCGGTGTGCCAGGAAGATTGAGTTCACTGCTTTAGGGCTGCTGCGCAGCCCAGCGGGGATAAATCCCCTCGCCACAGGTCCAGTGCTTCACAGGTATTTTTGTGTTTGCCTTTCGATTTATCGCGAGCAAGCTTTGCTCCCACAGTGGTTTGGTGTTGTTCACAAAGTTTGTGATCGACACCCGCCTCCTGTGGGAGCAAAGCTTGCTCGCGATGAGGCCGGCACTTATTGCATCAAGTCCGAAGCTCTACCCGATCCAGGCACTTGTTCGCCAACAACAGCCCCAACTCAATCATCTGGGCCACTCCCAACGCTACATGTCGTCGCGAGCCGTCCTGATCGAAGGCAAGGTCATTGAGCATTGCATTGGCCGAAGCCAGGGTTTCGCTGAGATTGGCCAGCAACACTTCGGTGTCGATACCGTCAGCCACAGTGAATAGCTGTACTGAAGGCTTGGGTTCTGAGTTGCTGTCGTCAGGTTTGAGGTATTGGTCCAACACACGGTCAGCCGCCTCTTGCAGCTTTTCTGGGGCGTAGTCGCCATAGGGGAAAGTGGATGCGGGCTTTGGTGCGTTTTGAGTCTCTTTCTTGTCCATCAAAATTGCTCCCTAGAGCTGAAGTATGTAAAGCCCCGCGCTTGGATAACGCAGAAGCCCGTGCTCCTAGAGGGTTTTGTTCGGATTCTCACGTCCGGTCACTGAATTGGCAGCGACACCCAGAGGCTAGAGCCCTCGCTTCCGACGGACAACCTTAAAAACTTGTCGGAAACTTCGGTGCGTCTGACAGACCACAAGCGCTTGCTCAGACAAGAAAAGAAATAAAACGCACCTCATCAAAGCAAGCCCTTGACTTTACGGGTTTAACACCTCAACAAAACTCATGCAGCCCTGTTTCAAGAATCAAGCTCGCTTGAATTCGCTGATACCAGTAGCCATGATCGCCCCCGTCATCAGCGAAAGCTGGCAGGAGTCTGGGTCCACCCAGCCACGCAGACGGGCCGGAATAAGCTCAACTGCGTGTCGATTGAAGCCGCCTTCGGGCGGCTTTGCTTTTTTATGAGGTTAAGGATGAGTGCCCGGCAGGACTGCAAGCTGTTGCTTGTGAACGCTTGCAAAAGTCCCATCTTGGGACTACATTCTCACCCATGAGAATTATCGCCATCAGTCATCTGAAAGCCTTCTGGGAGAAATACCCAGATTCCGAACAGCAGCTTAAGGCTTGGATTGACGATGCCAAAAAAGCCACTTGGACCAACCCAAATGACGTCAAGGCGCAATACGGTAACGCAAGCATTCTCAAGAGTCGCCGCGTGGTGTTCAACATCAAGGGTAACGACTACCGCCTGGTGGTCGCCATTGCCTACCGCTTCGGCGCTGTGTACATCAAGTTTGTCGGCACTCATCGTCGGTACGATGAGATCGACGCAAACACCGTGGAAATGGAGTAATCATCATGAACATTCGCCCAATCCGCACCGATGAAGAATACCGGGTAGCTCTCAAAGAGATCTCTCCCCTGTTTGAGAATGAGCCTGAACTTGGCACCCCGGAAGGCGATGCTTTTGAAGTCATGGTCACTCTGATCGAGGCATACGAAGCCAAGCATTTCCCGGTGGATCTGCCTGACCCAATTGAAGCCATCAAATTTCGAATGGAGCAATCCGGACTCACTGCAGCCGATCTTGCTCCCGCTATCGGAAAAACGAACCGCGTATACGAGGTGCTCAACCGTAAGCGCTCGTTAACTCTGCCCATGATCTGGAAGCTTCACGATATGTTCGGCATTCCAGCAGAAAGCCTGATAAAGCCAGTAAAAGCTGCCTGATACTAGCCCGGACAGTCCGGGCTTTTTATGTCTTCCAGAAACGACAAAGCCCACATCTGCGGGCTTTGTCGTTAGGGTAAGGATCAGAAAACGGATGTGATCTCGATGATCGCAAATTGTTGACCCTCTGGATCCCTATCGGGGTTGACCCAGCCACGCAGACGGGCCGGAATAAGCTCAACTGCGTGTCGATTGAAGCCGCCTTCGGGCGGCTTTGCTTTTTATGAGGATAGGGATGTACCCGCACTAAGCCAGCCCCAGAGTCTGATCTTGGGGCGCAAAAGACAGGCAAGAAAAAGCCGAACTTTCGCTCGGCTTCAAGAATAGATAGGGCCAGTAGGCCCTCATGGAGCATCAACAACCAAAAGGTTGAGGGGTTAGCCGCTGCCTAACCATCCCATTACTTACCCTTTACGGGCTGACCATGGGCGGTGCTACGCAGGCCTCATCTGGATTTAACGAGCGGGGAGGCTCATGCACACTCGTGGCAAACATTAGAGAAGGGTGTACATCTTGTAAAGCCCATCATAAGGCTAGGTCCGCCTTGCAATGCCAACTACACACATCCAGCAACAGCTTGCCGTTGAAGTGCCATATTAACCGCCTAGCATTAGCCTGACCGTTACACCTATGTCGCAGCCCGCCCTATGGAATGAGCCGGAGGGAGCAAAGCTTGCTCGCGATGAGCGATGGCGCAGTCTTGCCGTTGAACCGTGTCGTCTGTATCGCGAGCAAGCTTTGCTCCCACAGGCTCACCCACAGGGCTCGCTCTACAGGTTTGAGTGCATACCGATCTGGGCCGTCGCGAAACCGTCCGGTCATGGCATAATCCTTCACCTTTTATTTCCAGCACCTGCAAAGGGGGCAATTCCTTGACCGCTTCAAGCAAAACGTTGCACCTTTTCGGCATCAAAGCCTGTGACACGATGAAAAAGGCGCGCACTTGGCTCGATGATCACGCTGTGCACTACGACTTTCACGATTACAAAACCGCCGGCATTGACCGTGAGCACCTGACCCAATGGTGCAACGAGCATGGCTGGCAAGTGGTGTTGAACCGTGCCGGTACGACCTTTCGCAAACTCGACGACGAACGCAAAGCCGATCTCGACCAGACGAAAGCCATCGAACTGATGCTCGCCCAACCCTCGATGATCAAGCGCCCGGTGCTTGATCTCGGTGACCGAACCCTGATTGGCTTCAAGCCAGATATTTATGCGGCAGAGATCAAGTAAACCTGCCCAGTCCATTTTGTAGAGGTAATTTCATGTCCAGTACCCTGTTCAGCCTGGCCTTCGGTGTCGGCACACAAAACCGTCAAGGCACCTGGCTGGAAGTGTTCTACGCCCAACCGTTGCTCAACCCTTCGGCCGAGATCGTCAAGGCCATCGCGCCGGTTCTGGGTTACAGCGAAGGCAACCAGGCCATCACCTTCACCACCGCCCAGGCTTCGCAACTGGCTGACGCGCTCAAGGGCGTCGATGCCGCGCAAGCCGCATTGTTGACCCGTCTGGCCGAGAGCCACAAGCCGCTGGTCGCCACCCTGCTGGCTGAAGACGCACCACTGAGTTCCACGCCCGAGGCCTACCTCAAGCTGCATCTGTTGTCCCACCGCCTGGTCAAGCCTCACGGCCTGAACCTGACCGGTATTTTCCCACTGCTGCCGAACGTAGCCTGGACCAGCCAGGGCGCAATCGACCTGGGCGAACTGGCCGAGCACCAGCTCGAAGCCCGTCTGCGCGGCGAGCTGCTGGAAGTGTTCTCGGTGGACAAGTTCCCGAAAATGACCGACTACGTGGTCCCGGCCGGCGTGCGTATCGCCGATGCCGCGCGGATCCGCCTGGGCGCCTACGTGGGCGAAGGCACCACGGTGATGCACGAAGGTTTCGTCAACTTCAACGCCGGCACCGAAGGCCCGGGCATGATCGAAGGCCGTGTATCGGCTGGTGTGTTCGTTGGCAAGGGTTCGGACCTAGGCGGCGGTTGCTCGACCATGGGCACCCTGTCGGGCGGTGGCAACATCGTGATCAAGGTTGGCGAAGGCTGCCTGATCGGCGCCAACGCCGGCATCGGCATCCCGCTGGGTGACCGCAACACCGTGGAGTCGGGCCTGTACGTGACCGCCGGCACCAAAGTCGCCCTGCTGGATGAAAACAACCAACTGGTCAAAGTGGTCAAGGCCCGCGAACTGGCCGGCCAGCCCGACCTGTTGTTCCGTCGCAATTCCGAGACCGGCGCGGTGGAATGCAAGACTCACAAGTCGGCCATCGAACTGAACGCTGCACTGCACGCCCACAACTAAGCCGCTTCACACCCTCACCTGTGGGAGCGAGCTTTTTTGTGGGAGCAAAGCTTGCTCGCGATGGCAGCGACACGGTTTACGGTGAGACCGCGTCATCGTTCATCGCGAGCAAGCTTTGCTCCCACAAAAAAAAGCCCGCTCCCGCAGGGTCCGGCGTCATTCCAGCAGGGCCCGAAAGCATGTTGATTCCCTCTCCCTGGCGCGCCGACTTTCCGGCCATCGCCGCCCTGCAACGGCAAGGCCAGACCTACCTGGACAACGCCGCCACCACGCAAAAACCCCAAGCCCTGCTGAACGCCCTGGCGCATTACTACGCCAATGGCGCGGCCAACGTGCACCGCGCGCAGCATTTGCCGGGCGCCCACGCGACCCAGGCGTTCGAAGACAGCCGAGTCAAAGTGTCGCAATGGCTCAATGCCGGGGATTGCGGGCAAATCGTCTTCTCCCATGGCGCCACTTCGGCGCTGAATCTTCTGGCCTACGGGCTGGAACATCTTTTCAATCCGGGCGATGAAATCGTCATCAGCGCCCTGGAACACCACGCCAACCTGTTGCCGTGGCAACAACTGGCCGAACGTCGTGCATTGACGCTGGTGGTGTTGCCGCTGGATGCCGATGGAGTGATCGATATCAGCACCGCCGCCGAACTGATCGGGCCACGTACGCGCCTGCTGGCGGTGAGCCAGCTGTCCAACGTGCTGGGCACCTGGCAGCCCTTACCAGCGCTATTGGCCCTGGCCAAGGCCCAAAGCGCGCTGACAGTGATCGATGGCGCCCAGGGCGTGGTTCATGGCCGTCACGATGTGCAGGCACTGGGCTGCGACTTTTATGTATTTTCCAGCCACAAACTCTATGGCCCTGAAGGACTGGGCGTGTTGTTCGGCCGCACCGAAGCGCTTCATCAACTGCGTCATTGGCAGTTCGGCGGGGAGATGGTGCAACAGGCCGACTACCACAGCGCCACGTTCCGCCCGGCGCCGCTGGGCTTTGAAGCCGGCACGCCGCCGATTGCCAGTGTGATTGGCCTGGGCGCGACCCTCGACTACCTGTCCGGCCTCGACCCGCAGGCGGTCAGCGACCATGAAGCAGCGCTGCATGACTACCTGCTCCGCGGGCTGCTGGCGCGCAACGGCGTACGCCTGGTAGGCAATCCGAGCCTGGCCCTGGCCAGCTTCGTGGTCGAAGGCGTGCACAACGCCGACCTGGCCCACTTGCTGACCGAACAAGGCATCGCCGTACGTGCCGGGCATCACTGCGCCATGCCGCTGTTCAAGCACCTGAAGCTATCGGGAGCAATTCGGGTGTCGCTGGCGCTGTACAACGACTCCGCCGATATCGAACGCTTCTTCGAGGCGCTGGACCAGGCCCTGGAGTTGCTCCGATGAGGCTGCCAGTCGACGCGACCGCAGCGCTGCAAGTTTTTCAGGACGCAGCTGGTTGGGAACAGCGCGCCCGGCTGCTGATGCAATGGGGCGAGCGTCTGCCGCCCCTGAGCGATGCGGACAAGTGCGAGGCCAACCTCGTCCACGGCTGTGAGAGCCAGGTGTGGTTGGTGGGTCAGTTACACGACGGGCACTGGCAGTTCTCCGCCAGCAGCGATGCGCGGTTGATCCGGGGGTTGGTGGCGTTGCTGCTGGCGCGGGTCAATGGGTTGTCCGCTGATGAGTTACAGCAGGTGGATTTGCCGGATTGGTTCAATCAGTTGGGATTGTCGCGGCAGCTGTCGCCATCGCGTAGCAATGGGTTGAATGCAGTCCTACAGCGGATGCGCGAATTGACGCAATAACCGTGGCGAGGGAGCTTGCTCCCGCTGGACTGCGCCCGTAGGAGCTGTCGAGTGCAACGAGGCTGCGATCTTGTCCCAGACAATTGAATCGCAAGCGAAAGATCAAAATCAAAAGATCGCAGCCTTCGGCAGCTCCTACAGAGCCCAGCTCCCTCGCCACAAAAGCCGTTACTGCCCGGGTTTAACCCGGTCAGCCGGCCGCCGAACCCCCGCCACAATCTTATCCACAGCCTTGGTCGCCGCGACCATGCCGAATGTCGCGGTCACCATCATCACCGCGCCAAACCCACCGGCGCAGTCGAGCTTGACGCCGTCGCCGACAAAACTCTTCTGCAAGCAAATGCTGCCGTCCGGCTTCGGATAGCGCAGTTGCTCGGTGGAGAATACGCAGGGCACGCTGTAGTGGCGGGTCACGGTGCGGGAGAAACCGTAGTCGCGACGCAAGGTTGAACGCACTTTCGAGGCCAGCGGATCGTTGAACGTGCGGTTCAAGTCGCACACCTGGATCAGCGTCGGGTCGATCTGCCCGCCCGCACCGCCGGTAGTGATGATCTGGATCTTGCGGCGCTTGCACCAGGCGATCAGCGCCGCCTTGGCGTTGACGCTGTCGATGCAGTCGATCACGCAGTCGATGTTCGGCGTGATGTATTCGGCCATGGTGTCGCGGGTGACGAAATCTGCCACCGCATGCACCGTGCAGTCGGGGTTGATGCCGCGCAAGCGCTCGGCCATCACCTCGACCTTGGGTTTGCCGACGGTGCTGTCCAGGGCGTGCAGTTGGCGATTGGCGTTGCTGACGCAGACATCGTCCAGGTCGAACAGCGAAATCTCACCCACGCCGCAACGGGCGATGGCTTCCGCGGCCCAGGAACCGACGCCGCCCACCCCGACAATCGCCACATGGGCCGCCCGCAGGCGGTCCAGGCCTTCGATGCCATACAAACGGGCGATACCGGCAAACCGTGGATCTTCTGTACTCATGACCATTACCCCAAAAACCGGCGCGCATTATAGGGCTTTGTCGCGGCAATTTAAGCAAAACCTCTGCGGGAGCGAGCCTGCTCGCGATAGCGTCAGTTCAGTCAATATAAATGCCGGCTGATCCACCGCTATCGCGAGCAGGCTCGCTCCCACAGTTTTTGTGCTCCACCTGTCCCGTCCCGGGGGCCCATGGTGGTCGTTTTGCTATAAGATAACCGCCATTTTGTAAGCCTCGACCGAATAAAATCCAACGGTCGAACTCAGTACCTGTGGGAGCGGGCTTGCTCGCGAAGCTTTTAGCGTCAGTGATGACGCCTTCGCGAGCAAGCCCGCTCCCACATGGACTGTGATCTTCTTTCCAGCTTTCGGAGTTTTCCATGACGGCCCACGCCGACCTCTCGCCGACCCTGCAACTCGCCTGCGACCTGATCCGCCGTCCGTCCGTGACGCCGGTGGATGCCGATTGCCAGAAACTGATGATGCAGCGCCTGGGCAGTGCGGGCTTTACGCTCGAGCCGATGCGCATCGAGGATGTGGATAACTTCTGGGCCAGCCATGGCAAGCATGACGGCCCGGTGCTGTGTTTCGCCGGGCACACCGACGTGGTGCCGACCGGCCCGGTGCAGGCCTGGCAGCTCGACCCGTTCGATGCGGTCATCGATGAACACGGCATGCTCTGCGGCCGTGGCGCGGCGGACATGAAAGGCAGCCTCGCGGCAATGGTGGTGGCGGCCGAACGGTTCGTCGCCGACTACCCGGACCACAAGGGCTCGATCACTTTTCTGATCACCAGCGATGAAGAAGGCCCGGCCCACCACGGCACCAAGGCCGTGGTCGAGCGCCTCAAGGCCCGCCAGGAACGCCTGGACTGGTGCATCGTCGGCGAGCCGTCGAGCACCACCCTGGTGGGTGACGTGGTCAAGAACGGCCGCCGCGGCTCCCTCGGCGCAAAACTGACCGTGCGCGGCAAGCAAGGCCACGTGGCCTACCCGCACCTGGCGAAAAACCCCATCCACCTGGCGGCTGCGGCGCTGGCAGAGTTGGCCGCCGAGCATTGGGATCACGGCAACGACTTCTTCCCGCCGACCAGTTTCCAGATTTCCAACCTTAACTCCGGCACCGGCGCGACCAACGTGATCCCCGGTGACCTGGAGGCGGTGTTCAATTTCCGCTTCTCCACCGAGTCCACCGTCGAAGGCCTGCAACAGCGCGTCGCCGACATCCTCGACAAGCATCAACTGGACTGGCACATCGACTGGGCGCTGTCGGGCCTGCCGTTCCTGACCGAGCCGGGTGCGTTGCTGGACGCCGTGTCTTCGAGCATCAGGGATGTCACCGGCCGCGAGACCAAAGCGTCCACCAGCGGTGGTACTTCCGACGGTCGCTTCATCGCCACCATGGGCACCCAAGTGGTGGAACTGGGGCCGGTCAATGCGACCATCCACCAAGTCAACGAACGCGTGCTGGCGGCCGACCTCGACGTGCTGACCGAGATCTACTACAAGACGCTGATCAAGTTGCTCGCCTGATGCTCGCCTGTCCGATCTGCAGTGAACCGCTGAACACGGTAGACAACGGCGTGGCCTGCCCGGCCGGGCATCGGTTTGACCGGGCACGACAGGGTTATCTGAACCTGTTGCCGGTGCAGCACAAGAACAGCCGCGACCCCGGCGACAATCAGGCCATGGTCGAGGCCCGTCGCGACTTTCTCAACGCCGGGCATTACGCCCCGGTCGCCCGACGCCTGGCCGAACTGGCCGCCGAACGCGCACCCGGGCGCTGGCTGGACATCGGCTGTGGCGAGGGCTACTACACCGCACAAATCGCCAACGCTTTGCCCGATGCCGATGGCTACGCCCTGGATATTTCCCGGGAAGCGGTCAAGCGCGCCTGCAAACGCGATCCAGGGCTGACCTGGTTGATCGCCAGCATGGCCCGCGTCCCCCTGGCGGACGGCTGCTGTCAGTTCCTGGCCAGCGTGTTCAGCCCGCTGGGCTGGCAGGAAGCCAAACGCCTGCTCAGCCCCGGTGGCGGCCTGATGAAGGTCGGCCCGACCAGCGGCCACCTGATGGAGTTGCGCGAACGACTGTACGACGAAGTGCGCCAGTACACTGATGACAAACACCTGGCCCTGGTGCCGCCGGGCATGGTGCTCGATCACAGCGAAACCCTCGAATTCAAGCTGACGCTCGACAGCGGCCAGGACCGCGCCAACCTGCTGGCCATGACGCCCCACGGCTGGCGCGCCAGCGCTGAACGCCGCGCCAGCGTGATCGAGCAGACCGAGCCGTTCGAGGTCACGGTGTCGATGCGCTACGATTATTTCGTTCTTCAATAACTTTTTGATTCCCGGCCTCGGGCAACCGCCGGAGGCCAGTTAAATCCGCGAATGGATTTTTCAAGACCGCAGTGAGGACATCCATGCGCCAACCCGATATCGAAATTTACCTCAAAGACGCCGACGTCGATCACAAGGCCATTGCCGCCTGGCTCGGCCAGGCCTTGGGCCCGTGCAGCGACTGGGTCCAGAAAGGCCAGACCTACAAGTGCAAGGCCGGTGATATCCCGGTGACCTGGCTGCCCAAGGCCGTGGGAAAATGGAACAGCCTGTACCTGGAAAGCGACCAGACCCCGTGGGAAGACGACATCGCCTGCGCCCGCGCAGCCTTTGCCGCGCTGAACGTCGAAGTGCGTTGTGCGCCCGGTTCGTGGGTGGAAGAAGAAGGTGAGGAATCGGCCGATCGCTGGATTCGCATCAGTGCCGATGGGGAAGAAGAGATTACCTGGAAGACCGCGTGACGCAGCCAACTCCAATGTGAAAGCAGATCCCAATGCGGGAGCACTGTGGGAGCAAAGCTTGCTCGCGATGACTGAAGTACATTCAACATTGATGCAAGCTGACCTACCACTGTCGCGAGCAAGCTTTGCTCCCACAGGGGGATCTACTCCCACAGGGGAATCTGCTATGGCTTCAAGAGTGGATTACAACCCCACCACATCCTCAGCCTGCAAGCCCTTCTGCCCTTCCACCACCGCGTACTCGACCTGCTGGCCTTCAGTCAGTGAACGGTGGCCTTCGCCACGGATCGCGCGGTAATGCACGAATACATCCGCCCCGCCTTCACGCTGGATGAAGCCATAGCCTTTGGCGTCGTTGAACCACTTCACATTGCCGGTTTCGCGTGCTGCCATGATTGCTCACTCCCATTTTTATTTTTAAGTCGGCCTTTCGAGGGAAAGCCGTACGATCTTCGCCGCCGTCCGGCCGTCCACGAGGAAGGCAGAGGCAGTCAGCCGCCCGAGTATATGACAGACGCAAAAACTCTCAACTGACTTTACTTCGGCGCTTTTTTGCCGATTTTCGACGAATCCGGCACACTAGCCGCCGCTTTATCTTATCCACTCATGCAGAAGCCGTATGACCCGCTCCCCGTTCCGCCGTCTTGTGTTTGGCACCCTGCGCCGACTGTTGTACCTCTGGGTTCGCTCCGAGACGATCAACCAATCGTCCTTCACCCTCAACCTCGACCGCAGTCGTCCGGTGTTCTACGTCCTGCAAGACCCTTCGCTCACCGACCTGGCGGTGCTCGACACCGAGTGCACCAAGGCCGGCCTGCCCCGCCCGGTACTGCCGGTGTCCGTGGGCAACCTGTTGGAACCGGCGGCGTTTTTCTACCTGACCCCAGCGCCGGACTGGCTCGGCCGACAGGACAAACGTGGCGCGCCGCCGCCCCTGACGCGGCTGGTCAATGCCCTGACCCACAACGCCGCCGAAGACGCCCAGATCATCCCGGTCAGCGTGTTCTGGGGGCAGTCGCCCGACAGCGAATCCAGCCCGTGGAAGCTGTTGTTCGCCGACAGCTGGGCCGTCACTGGCCGCCTGCGCCGCTTGCTGAGCATCATGATCCTGGGGCGAAAGACCCGCGTGCAGTTTTCCGCGCCGATCCATCTGCGCGAACTGATCGAGCACGACAAGGGCCACGAACGCACCGTGCGCATGGCCCAGCGGATCCTGCGGGTACATTTCCGCAATTTGAAAGCGGCGGTCATTGGCCCCGATATTTCCCACCGACGCAATCTGGTCAAAGGCCTGCTGAACCAGCCACTGGTCAAGCAGGCGATTGCCGACGAGGCCGAACGGGAAAAAATCGCCCCGGAAAAAGCCAAGGCCCAGGCACTGCGCTACGGCAATGAAATCGCCTCGGACTACACCTACACCGCGATCCGCTTCCTGGAAGTGGTGCTGAGCTGGTTCTGGAACAAGATCTACGACGGCATCAAGGTCAACCACATCGAAGGCGTGCAGAAAGTCGCCCAGGGCCACGAAGTCATCTACGTGCCGTGCCACCGCAGCCATATCGACTACCTGCTGCTGTCGTACCTGCTGTTTCGCAACGGCCTGACCCCTCCGCACATCGCCGCCGGCATCAACCTCAACATGCCGGTGATCGGCGGGCTGTTGCGCCGTGGCGGGGCGTTTTTCATGCGCCGCACCTTCAAGGGCAACCCGCTCTACACCGCGGTGTTCAACGAATACCTGCACACGCTGTTCACCAAAGGCTTCCCGGTGGAGTATTTCGTCGAGGGCGGTCGCTCGCGCACCGGGCGCATGCTGCAACCCAAGACCGGCATGCTCGCCATCACCTTGCGCAGCTTCCTGCGCTCATCGCGCATGCCTATCGTGTTCGTGCCGGTCTACATCGGCTATGAGCGTGTCCTGGAAGGCCGCACCTACCTGGGTGAACTGCGGGGGGCGAGCAAGAAGAAAGAATCGATCTTCGACATTTTCAAGGTCATCGGCGCCCTCAAGCAACGCTTCGGCCAGGTGGCGGTGAACTTCGGCGAGCCGATCAAACTGGCGGAGTTTCTCGACGGCGAACAGCCGGGCTGGCGCCAACAGGAGCTGGGCCCGCAATTCAAACCGGCCTGGCTCAACGCAACCACCCATCGCCTCGGAGAGCGGGTGGCCCGGCACCTGAACGAAGCCGCGGCCATCAACCCGGTCAACCTGGTCGCCCTGGCGCTGCTGTCCACCAGCCGTCTGGCCCTCGACGACCGTGCCATGGCCCGGGTGCTGGACCTGTACCTGGCGCTGCTGCGCAAGGTACCGTACTCGCCCCACACGACGTTGCCCGAGGGCGATGGTCGAGCGCTGATCGAGCACGTCAAAGGCATGGAGCTGCTGTCGGAACAGAGCGATGCCCTGGGCAAAATTCTGTATCTGGACGAGCAGAATGCGGTGCTGATGACCTACTACCGCAACAACGTGCTGCATATCTTCGCCCTGCCGGCGTTGTTGGCGAGCTTTTTCCAGAGCACTTCGCGGATGAGCCGCGAACAGATCCTGCGCTACACCCGTGCCTTGTACCCCTACCTGCAATCGGAGCTGTTCATTCGCTGGTCACTGGAAGAACTGGACGCCGTGGTCGACCAATGGCTCGAAGCGTTCGTCGAACAGGGGCTGCTGCGTTTCGAAAAAGACCTGTACCTGCGTCCGGCGCCGAGTTCGCGGCATTTCGTGCTGCTGACCCTGTTGTCCAAAAGCATCGCGCAGACCCTGCAGCGCTTCTACATGACCGTCTCCCTGCTGCTCAACAGCGGCCAGAACAGCATCAGCGCCGAAGAACTGGAAGACCTCTGCACGGTCATGGCCCAGCGCCTGTCGATCCTGCATGGCCTGAACGCACCGGAATTCTTCGACAAAAGCCTGTTCCGGCATTTCATCCAGACAATGCTGGACCTGGACGTGCTGCGCCGAGACGAAGCAGGCAAGCTAAGCTATCACGAGCTGCTGGGTGAACTGGCCGAAGGTGCGGCCAAGCGGGTCCTGCCGGCGGAGATCCGTTTGTCGATCCGTCAGGTGGCGTTGCATCGCAGTGAAGATGCGGCAGATCAGGTCACCCCGGTGGCTGCGGACTGACTCCCACAGGCGCCAGGTTCTCTCTGGCGCCCCCAATATGGAAATCCCCCAATGAAAAAGCTTCTTCTCGTAGCCGTTGCCACGTTACTCAGCGCCTGCTCCAGCGCACCGCTGGCGAGCAAAAACAGCCTCGACGGCGAAGTGTTCTACCTGCAGCGCATCGCCCTGCCACCCACCGCTGTCTTAAGCGTGAGCCTGCAGGACGTTTCCCTGGCCGACGCCCCCGCAGTGGTGCTCGATGAACAGAGCGGCCCGGTAAAGGGTCAGGTCCCGCTGCCCTTTCACCTCAGCTATGATCCGGCACAGGTCAAGCCCGGCCATCGCTATGCCGTGAGCGCGCGCATTGAAGCGGACGGCCAGTTGATGTTCATCACCACCGAACAACACACCGTGCAGCTTGATGGCAAAGATCCCCAGCCGTTGAAGATCCGCGTCAACGCCGCACGCTGATTTCTCTTTCAAATTTTCTTCAAGGAAGCTGCCATGCTCCGCTCTACGCTCCGTTTCACCAGCCTGTGTGCCGGCCTGTTGTTCTGCGCCAACACCATGGCCCTGTCCCTGGCCGACCTCTCGCAGAAGGATGCCACCGGCGGCCTCAAGGACGCACTGACCCAAGGCGCCCAAGTAGCGGTCAAGCAACTGGGCACTCCTGGGGGCTTCAGCAACAACCCGGACGTGAAGATCGAACTGCCGGGCAAGCTCGGTAAAGTCGCCAGCAAGATGAAAGCCTTTGGCATGGGGGACCAGGTCGAACAACTGGAAACCAGCATGAACCAGGCCGCTGAAGCCGCTGTGGTCCAGGCTCAGCCGATCCTGGTCAATGCCGTGAAGAACATGAGCGTGAGCGATGCCAAGGGTATCTTGAGCGGCGGCAACGATTCCGCCACGCAGTACCTGAACAAGAGCAGCCGCGAGCAGATTCGCGCCAAGTTCCTGCCCATCGTCAAACAAGCCACCGACAAGGTCGGCCTGGCGCAGAAATACAACACGTTCGCAGGCCAGGCGGCGACCTTCGGGGTGCTGGACGCGAAAAGCGCCAACATCGAAAACTACGTGACCGAACAGGCACTGGACGGCTTGTTCGAGATGATCGGCAAGCAGGAAGCCACTATCCGCCAGAACCCTGCGGCGGCGGCGAGCAGTTTGGCGAAGAAGGTGTTTGGTACGCTCTGAGATTCAGCGCAAAAACACTGTGGGAGCGAGCCTGCTCGCGATAGCGGTATCAGCCATAACATCTGTGTTGACTGATATTCCGCCATCGCGAGCAGGCTCGCTCCCACATTCGATCTTCAGTGCTATCAGGATCGTGTCAGGTCTTCTTGACCCTGAACCACGCCGCATACAACGCCGGCAAAAACAACAGCGTCAACGCCGTCGCCACGATCAGCCCGCCCATGATCGCCACCGCCATCGGGCCAAAGAACAGGCTGCGTGACAGCGGGATCATCGCCAGTACCGCCGCCAGCGCGGTGAGCACAATCGGGCGGAACCGTCGCACAGTCGCTTCGATGATCGCCTGCCAAGGGGCGAGCCCACTCTTGATGTCCTGTTCGATCTGGTCCACCAGGATCACCGAGTTGCGCATGATCATCCCCGACAAGGCGATGGTGCCCAGCATGGCGACAAAACCGAACGGCTGACGGAACACCAGCAGGAACAGCGTGACGCCGATCAGTCCCAGAGGCGCGGTGAGAAACACCATGGCCGTGCGGGAGAAACTGCGCAGTTGCAGCATCAACAACGTCAACACCACCACGATGAACAGCGGCACGCCGGCATTCACCGATTGCTGGCCTCGGGCCGCGTCCTCTACCGTGCCGCCCACTTCCAGCAGATAACCGTCCGGCAGCTCGGCGCGAATCGGGTCCAGAGTCGGAAATATCTGCTGCACCAGGGTCGCCGGTTGTTCCTTGCCGTAGATATCGGCCCGCACGGTCACACTTGGCAGTCGATTGCGGTGCCAGATCACGCCTTCTTCGAAGCCGTACTCCAGCGTCGCGATCTGCGACAGCGCAACGCTTGTGCCATTGTCGGTCGGCACCGCCAGGCTCGGCAGCAGCGACAATTCGGTGCGCTCATGCACCGTACCGCGCAGCAGAATCTCGATCAGTTCGTTGTCTTCCCGGTATTGGCTGACGCTGGAGCCGGTGAGGGAGCTGCGCAAAAAGCTCGACAGGTTAGCCGTACTCACACCCAACGCTCGGGCGCGGTCCTGATCGACGTTCAGGTACACCACCTTGCTAGGCTCTTCCCAATCCAGATGCACGTTGGCCACGTACGGATTTTCACGGACCTTGGTCGCCACTTTCCGCGCCAGGGCCCGGACTTGTTCGATGTGCTCACCGGTCACGCGAAACTGCACCGGATAACCAACCGGCGGGCCGTTTTCCAGGCGTGTGACCCGCGAGCGCAGGGCCGGGAATTGCTCGTTCAACGTGGTGATCAACCAGCTGCGCAGGGGCTCGCGGTCTTCGATGGTCTTGGCCAGCACCACGAACTGGGCGAAGCTGGGTGCCGGCAGTTGTTGATCCAGCGGCAGGTAGAAGCGCGGTGAACCGGTGCCGACATAAGCCACGTAGTTATCGATGCCCGCGTGGTCTTTGAGCAGCGCTTCAAGGCGCTCGACCTGCTCGGCGGTGTTACTCAGGGAGGCGCCTTCGGCCAGCTTCAGATCGACCATCAGCTCCAGCCGCCCCGAGGCCGGGAAGAACTGCTGAGGCACGAAACGGAACAGCGCCACCGAGCCCAAAAATAGCAGCACGGTCAACACGATGACGGTTTTGCGCCGCCGCACGCACCACTCCACCAAGCGCCGGACACGCTGGTAGAACGGCGTGCCGTAGGGGTCGAACTGGCCATCAGCGGTGCCGTGTTTGGCGGCATGAATTTTCGCCAGGTCCGGCAGCAGCTTTTCCCCCAGGTACGGCACGAACACCACTGCGGCCACCCAGGAGGCCAGCAGCGCCAGGGTGACGACCTGGAAAATCGAACGGGTGTACTCGCCGGTGCCCGATTGCGCCGTGGCGATCGGCAAGAAACCCGCAGCGGTGATCAGCGTCCCGGTGAGCATCGGGAATGCCGTGCTGGTCCAGGCATAGCTGGCGGCCTTGATCCGGTCGAAGCCCTGCTCCATTTTGATCGCCATCATCTCGACCGCGATGATCGCGTCATCCACCAGCAGGCCCAGCGCCAACACCAGCGCACCAAGGGAAATCTTGTGCAGACCGATGCCCAGGTAATACATCGCGGCGAAGGTCATCGCCAGCACCAGCGGAATGGCCAGGGCGACCACCATCCCGGTGCGCAGCCCGAGGGAGAAGAAGCTCACCAGCAACACGATCGTCAGCGCTTCCACCAGCACCTGAACAAACTCGCCGACGCCGGTTTTCACCGCCGCCGGCTGGTCCGAAACCTTGCGCAATTGCATGCCGGCCGGCAGGTTGTTCTGGATACGAGCAAACTCCGCCTCCAGGGCCTTGCCCAGGATCAGGATGTCGCCGCCGTCCTTCATCGCCACGGCCAGACCAATGGCATCTTCGGCCATGAAGCGCATGCGCGGGGCCGGCGGATCGTTGAAACCGCGATGCACATCCGCGACATCGCCGATACGGAACGTACGATCAGCGATGCGAATGGGAAAGTCGCGGATCTCTTCTACTGTCTGAAAATTTCCCGATACCCGTAATTGGATTCGCTCGCTGCCGGTTTCGAAAAAGCCCGCGGTCGATATTGCGTTCTGCTCTTCCAACGCCTGCTGGACTGCCGCCAGCGGCACGCCGAGGGTCGCCAGCTTCACGTTCGACAGTTCGATCCAGATTTTCTCGTCCTGCAAACCCAGCAGTTCGACCTTGCCCACATCCTTGACCCGTTGCAGCTGGATCTGGATGCGATCGGCGTAATCCTTGAGCACGCCGTAGTCAAAACCATCGCCAGTCAGCGCATAGATATTGCCGAAGGTGGTGCCGAACTCATCGTTGAAAAACGGCCCCTGGATGCCCGGCGGCAAGGTGTGACGGATGTCGCTGACCTTCTTGCGGATCTGGTACCACAACTCGGGAATCTGCGCCGAATGCAGGGAATCGCGGGCCATGAAGGTCACCTGGGATTCGCCCGGACGGGAGAACGAGACGATTCTTTCGTAATCGCCGGTTTCCATCAGTTTCTTTTCGATGCGTTCGGTGACCTGGCGAGAAACCTCCTCGGCCGTGGCCCCCGGCCAGTTGGTGCGAATGACCATGGCCTTGAAGGTAAACGGCGGGTCTTCGCTCTGGCCGAGCTTGGTGTAGGAAAGCGCGCCGACGATTGCCAGCAGCAACATCAGGAACAGTACGATCTGGCGGTTACGCAGCGCCCATTCGGAAAGATTGAAGCCCATCGGGGATTACTCCTTGGCCGCCAGATTGACCACGCGGTTGGAGCGATCCACCGGCCGCACCTGCTGACCGTCGAGGAGTACATGCACACCGGCTGCGACAACCCAGTCATTGGGGCTCAGCCCTTCAAGTACCGGAACGGTTTTTTCGCCAAAAGAGCCGACGCGCACGGGAGCTTTTTTCAGGGTGTTATTACCGTTGACGACCCACACGTAAGTGGCGCCGTTCTCGGCGGTGAGTGCAGACAGCGGCACCGACAGCGACACCTGGTCGCCGGTCTGGATAAACACTCGGGCACTCTGGCCCAGCTCAGCGGGAACACTGCCAGCGGTGAAGGCAACGCGAGCGGCGAAGGTACGGGATCTGGGATCGGCGGCTGGCGAAAGTTCGCGAATGCGTCCGCTGAAACGCTGATCAGGCTGGCTCCATAGCTCGACCGAGACCGGCTGGCCAATCTTGAACCGGCCAAAGCCCTGCTCCGGCAAGCTGATCAGCACTTCACGCTCACCGTCGGTGGCGAGGGTGAATACGGTTTGACCGGCCGACACCACCTGCCCAACCTCCACGGAACGCCGAGCCACCACGCCATCCTGGGGCGCACGCAACACCGAGTAACTGGCCTGGTTGCTGGCGACATCGAACTCAGCCTTGATCTGCTTGAGCCGCGCGGCGCCAGAGCGGTAGAGGTTTTCCGCGTTGTCGTACTGGGAGCGGCTGACCATCTGCCGTTCCATCAAGGTTTTGTAGCGATCACGTTCAGCGCGCACCAGGTTGAGGTTGGCTTCGGCGGCAGCGACCTGGGCGCGGGTCGCTTCCAGTTGCAGGCGCACATCCTGGGGGTCGAGCTCGGCCAGGGGCTGGTTGGCCTTGACCCGCTGGCCCTCTTCGACCAGCCGTCGGCTCACTTTGCCGCCAATGCGAAAGGCCAGGTCTGGCTCGAATCGCGCCCTGACTTCACCCGGATAACTGTCTGTCGCCTGGCCCGAAGGCTCTGGCTGCACCACCATGGCGGGGCGCACGGCAAGGGGCACCGGTTCGTCCTGACCACACGCAGACAATAAAAAAACCAGGCTCACTGGCAGGGCGAGGGGCAAGGCATAGCGGAACATGGCGAGTGACCTTTCGCTAATGGTGCTTGGAATAATTATACTGACGAGTATGTTATTAATAGCAAACTCACCAGTCCAGTATTAAAAGCGAATAATGTCGAACAATCTTTCACCTCCTAACGGCCCAGGCCGTCCGAAGGATCTGGCCAAGCGCCAGGCCATCCTCGACGCGGCAAAAAAACTCTTTGTGAGCCTGGGGTATGCCAACACCAGCATGGACGCGGTCGCCACCGAGGCAGGCGTGTCGAAGCTGACGGTCTACAGCCACTTCAACGACAAGGAAACACTGTTTTCCGCTGCCGTGGTGGCCAAGTGTGAAGAGCAAGTGCCGCCGCTTTTCTTCGAATGGCCAGACGGCGTGCCGATCGAACATGTGCTGTTGAACATTGCCCGTGGTTTCCACCAACTGATCAACAGCGACGAATCGGTGAACCTGCATCGGTTGATCATGGCCTTGGGCAGCCAGGACCCGCAGCTGTCGACGATCTTCTTCGAAGCCGGGCCGCAACGGATGCTCTCAGGCATGGAAAGGCTGCTGACCAAGGTCAACCAGAGCGGCGCCCTGAGCATCGACAAACCGCGCAATGCGGCGGAACACTTCTTCTGCCTGATCAAGGGCGCGGCGAATTTCCGCTTGTTGTATGGCTGCGGCGCGCCGTTGGAAGCCGCAGCGGCCGAGGCTCATGTCGAGGAAGTGGTGGGGTTGTTCATACGGGCTTATCGGCCGCAGATCACCTGATAGATTCTCGCCGACTGGGCGGGCCTCATCGCGAGCAGGCTCGCTCCCACATTGGATCTGTGGTGCTCATCAAATCCTGTGAGAGCGGGCTTGCTCGCGAAGACGCCGGCACATTCAACACCTTCACCGACTGACCCAACGCTTTCGCGAGCAAGCCCGCTCCCACAGTTTGATCGAGGTTGTTCACAGAATCTGCGCCCACCACCGCCCCTGTGGGAGCGAGCCTGCTCGCGATGCAGGCGACACGGTCTCAGGCCTTGAGCGCCTTCTTGGGATAGATGTCGTAGCGACTGGATTTACCCTCAAGCCCGTGACTGGGTTTTGGCCCTTCGATACACGGTGCCTTGCGCGGACGCTTGACCACGACCCGGTGAGTCGCCAGGGCCAGGGCCGCAGCCAGCAGCGCCGGCGCGTCCAGATCGTCGCCCACCAGCGGCCGGAACAGGCGCATCTCTTTCTTCACCAGGGCCGTTTTCTCACGATGAGGGAACATCGGGTCAAGGTAGATCACCTGGGGCGGCTCATCTTGCCAGTTGCGCATCACCTCAATGGAGTTGCCCTTGAGCAAACGCATGCGGGCCATGATCGGCGCCACGTCGAAATCCTCCGCGCCTCGCGCCAGACCATCCTCAAGCAATGCGCCAATCAGCGGCTGGCGCTCGATCAGGCTCATTTCACAGCCCAGGCTGGCCAGCACAAACGCATCCTTGCCCAACCCGGCCGTGGCATCCAGCACACGCGGACGGACGCCCTGGGCGACACCAACGGCCTTGGCGATCATCTGGCCGCTGCCGCCGCCGTACAAACGGCGATGAGCCGCGCCGCCTTCGACGAAGTCCACCCGCACCGGCCCCGGCGCGTCCAGCCCCAGTTGCTGCAATTGCAACCCATGCTCGCCGACCTGCAAGGCAAACTCGCCATCGTCCTGCAATGGCAGGCCAAGGCGCTGTGCCCAGTGCTCGGCCTGCGGCTGGAAGGCCGGGGCCAGAGCCTCGACATGGATGCGGCAGGCCGCGGGTTGATCACTCATGGAAAACACGCCCAAAAAATTAAGGATCGGCAAAAACGGCCGATAACAACGGTGAACGGCATTTTGCCAGAGCTGAGCGTCGACCGAGAACAATGTCAGACATTCAATCCACATCGATAGGCGTCATCTCCCCTTACGGCGATTACAGCCTGCGCAACACCCAAGCCCTGAGCGGCGTCAGTCACCTGTGGCAGGATTTTTTTGCCCGGGCCCTGGCCGATCAACTGGGTGATAACGCACCGGCCCCTGGCAGCTACCAGCCAGTTGCCCTCGATGAGGCTGTTGAACCGACCCTCGGCGCCGAATTGCTTGAGCACATTGTCAGCCAGCGCAACTGCCAAGTGACAGAAACCCCGGTCAAACCGCCTGAGCCGCTGTTCCTGCCAATCGCTGAATTTGAACTCGACCTGCTGGACAAACCCTTCCCGCCGTTCCCGCCGGAAGAAATCGCCACCCAGCAAAAACAACAGACCTTCGAAAGCAACTGGGTTCGCCCTCTGGTTCTTGCCGCCGGCCAACCGCTGCCAGAACCGGGCCCAGCGCCTCAGCCACGTCCACTGCACCTGCCGATTGCCGAATTCGAACTGGACCTGCTGGACAAGCCGTTCCCACCATTCCCGGAAGAGGAGCTGGTGGTACAGCAGAAGCAACTGGACTTCGATACCCGCTGGGCACGCCCGATCGTGCTGCAGAACCTGCGCATCGCCGCCTGAGTCAACGGCAAATCCACCACGGCCCGACATCCAGATGAAAATGGTTACGGTGCGCCGCGTTGTAATCCGGGCTCAAGACCACACTGAACATGTCACAGGCGCCGTCGCGCACCTGTCGCAGGAATTGGGCGTGGCTGTTGTCCTTTGGCCAGTCCTTGAGCACGCTTACCTGGCGGCCGTCCTCCAGGCGAAACCCGGCGATATCCAGCGCACTGGCCGTGGCATGCTGGCTGCGCGCGCCGCTCTCACGACCGTACATGTTGCGACAGGCGAAACTGCCCAGGTGATCGACCCGCATCACTTTCTGCCCATAGGTCGCCAGCGCCGCAGGCTGCAACGCATGACGTTCAAATAAGGCGAACGCAACGGCCAGCGGGCAACTGGCGAGGAAACTGCTGCTCAACGCCACCTCGCCGCCCTGCACCCTCAGCACATTGCTCAGCGGGCAACTGGCCTTGGGACTGCTGTCGGCCTGGCGAGTGACCCGCAGCCCCGAGGTAGCGAGCGCCTGGTCGCACAGTTGCGGATCGTTGCGCAGGGCCATGAGTTTGTAACGGGTCAGCAGGTTTGGCGGCGTATTGACGTCCAGGGGCGCCCAGGGATTCCACTGCGGTGGCACCGACAGCCAGCCGCGCCACACCCCCAGCACTGCGACGCCAACGACCAGCACCAATAGCGTAAAACCTTTCAAAACCCGCACGACGACGCCTCGGGCCTCAACCCTTGAATAGCTGGTTGGCCTGGTTGAAGGGCATCGAACGACGAGTGAAGGTGAACGAGCCCTGCTCGCGGATTTCCTCGGCGGCGCGGAAAAACTCGCCATACGCCGCCAGGGCCAGCGCGGACCCGACACTGATGCGCTTGACGCCCATTGCGCTCAACTGTGGGACCGTCAGGTCCAGCGCCCCGGACATCAACACATTCACCGGTTTCGGCGCCACCGCCTGGACCACCGCCAGCACCTGCTCGGCCGAGCTCAACCCCGGCGCGTACAGCACGTCGGCACCGGCGTCGGCGAAGGCCTTCAGGCGGCGAATCGTGTCATCCAGATCGGGATTACCGTGGAGGAAGTTTTCCGCCCGGGCGGTCAGCACAAAGGGATACGGCAAACCGCGCACCGCGTCGACCGCGGCCTTTACCCGCGCCACAGCCTGCTCGAAGCCATAGATCGGGCTGTCTGCGCGCCCCGTGGCATCTTCGATCGAGCCACCCACCGCACCGGCCTGCGCCGCGCGGACCAGGTTGCTGGCGCACGCTTCGGGGGCATCGGCGAAGCCGTTCTCCAGATCGACCGCCACCGGCAGGTCAGTGGCCGCCACAATCGCCCGGACATTGGCCAGGGTGTCATCCAGCCCCGCCGCACCATCGGGTCGTCCCAGGGAAAAAGCGTAACCGGCACTGGTGGTGGCCAGGGCTTCGAAGCCGAGGCTGGCAAGCATCTTTGCCGAACCGGCGTCCCACGGGTTGGGAATGACGAACGCGCCTTCGCGTTCATGCAGGGCTTTGAACGCCTGGGCTCGACGGGTTTGCGCATCCATGGAAATTGCTCCTTGGCAGAGGAAATTTTCGCCTCAGAGCAAACCCAGTTGCTCGGCGGCGGGCTCTCTGTATAGCTCAGGCAGGGCCGGCAAGCCAGGCAAACGGCTCATCAATCGGCTATGAAAGTGTTGCGCGAGTTTAGCCGCCAGCAAGTTGTCGGCGGTGTGCAGAAAGATATAAGGCGTGCGCCCTTCTTCGATCCACCCGGCGATTTTCTCCACCCAGGGCGTCAGGAACGGCTCGTTGGCCTTCAGCTCCGGGTGGCCGATGAAGCGCACCTGCGGGCAGTGGGTGAACGCTGTCGGCCGGGGCGGTACGCGCGGTTTTTTCGATTGGGCATGGAGCACGGCAGGATCGGTCGAGGTGCAACTGAACAATGCCCGGGGATCCAGACAGATGCGTTCCACGCCACGATCAAGCAGCAGGCGATTGAGCTGTCGTTCGGCATCGCCCTTGGCAAAGAAGTCAGCGTGACGGACCTCAACGGCCAAGGGGCGCTCAAAAGCGTCGATGAAACCCGCCAGCTCCGGCAGTCGATTCGGGGTAAAGGCCTTGGATAGCTGCAACCAGAACGGTGAAACCCGTTCGCCCAGGGGGCTGAGCAATTGCACGAAGGTTTCGATGGCCGTCAGGTGCTCACGCAAATCGCCATTGTGGCTGATGTCACCGGGCAACTTGGCGGTGAAGCGAAACTCCGCGGGCATGGTCTCGGCCCAGCGCTGCACGATGGCCGCAGAGGGGCTGGCGTAGAAGGTCGTATTGCCTTCCACGGCGTTGAACACTTGAGAATAGAGTTTCAGGAAATCAGAGCTTTTGGCGTCTTGCGGATAAAGATAATCGCGCCAGGCGTTTTCGCTCCAGGACGGGCAGCCCAGGTAGTAAGGCAGCCCCATCAGATGTAGAGGTCGAGCCCCAGCACTTCCATATCCCAATCGACGAAACCGGCAGTGCTCAGGTAGCTGGCCAGGGCCGTGGATACACTGCGGCTCATGGCGCGGTGATACAGCATGTCTTGCTGACGGGCGGGAAGATTGCTCAGGCGTTGTGCCGAGGCTTTGGCAGCGCGGGCTGCCAGTTGCTCTTCGGACGGAAATTCCAGTTCGCCATTGATGTCCTCAAAGGACTCATCCGCAGCGACATTGCTGGCACGAGGCCTGCGCTTGATGGGATAGGACTGGGATGAAACGCCGTCTATACGCATAACAGAATGCTCGGTATCAATGATGGCAATTTAGCGGCACTTTCACAGCCGCGCAAATGCGCAAGTGATAACTAGAGCACATAAAGTCAAAAAGGTTTAAAAACGGCCCGAAAAAATGACGACTGGTAACATTGGGCGTGACTTTTGAGGGAGCAAATGACGTTGTGGGAGCAAGGATTGCCTGCGATGAAGATGATGCGGCCTGCCGGGGAACCGAGGCGCCCGTATCGCGAGCAAGCTTTGCTCCCACAAAGCCTGGGTTTAGCGCTCGGATTTGGGTGTTGCAACCTTGTCCCACAAAGCCTGGGTTTAGCGCTCGGATTTGGGCGTTGCAACCTTGTCCCACAAAGCCTGGGTTTAGCGCTCGGATTTGGGCGTTGCGACCTTGTCCCGCAAGTACACCGGTTGCGCATCGTCGGCCGGGATGGCTTCGCCGCGTTCCCAGGCAAAGCGTGCCAGGGTCAGTAAGTCTTCGGCATGGGGCAGCATCGAGGCGTCCTGGCCGCTGAGGGTGACCGCAATCCGCTCGCCGTAGCCCCAACCGGTGCCGGCGCCGAACCATTCGCCGCTGGCGTTGGCAGGCAAAGCCGCCGCTTCGGGGGGGAGCACCGCCTCTGCGCCGACCAGGCGCATCTCGCCGTCGGTCTCGCTGTAACAGCCCCAATACACCTCGTCCATGCGCGCATCGATGGCCGCCGCAACCTGACTGACGCCCTGTTCACGCAAGGCGCGCTGGGCGAGTACCGCCAGGTTGGACACTGGCAACACCGGCCGCTCCAGGGCAAACGCCAGCCCCTGCACCACGCCGATGGCAATGCGCACGCCGGTGAACGCGCCCGGTCCACGACCAAAGGCAATCGCATCCACCGCCTGCAAGGTGGTGCCCGCATCACGCAGCAATTGCTGGATCATCGGCAGCAGCTTCTGGGCGTGCAAGCGCGGGATTACCTCGTAATGGCTCGTGACCTTGCCGTCGTGCAGCAAGGCAACGGAGCAAGCTTCAGTCGCGGTATCCAGGGCCAGCAAGGTGCTCATCGGTGTGTCCGTAAATCAGGTGGGGAAAAGTGCGCCAGTATAAACAACAACGGCCCGCAAGCGGGCCGTTGTTATTGCTGCACAGCAGACTTTTCAGCTCAATGCTTCAAGCACCTTGCCGGTGATCGCTTCAACCGAACCAACGCCCGCGATGTGGCTGTACTTGGGCTTGCCCTGGGACTTGGTGGACAGCGTCTGGTAGAACTCCACCAGCGGCTTGGTCTGGGAGTGGTAGACCGACAGGCGATGGCGCACGGTTTCTTCGGTGTCGTCCTTGCGTTGCACCAGCGCTTCACCAGTGATGTCGTCCTTGCCGGCGAGCTTCGGTGGATTATAGACGGTGTGGTAGACACGGCCGGACGGCTCGTGGACACGACGACCGGCAATGCGTTGAACGATCTCCTCGTCGTCGACGGCGATTTCGACAACGTGATCCAGTTCCACGCCGGCCGAGACCAAGGCTTCGGCTTGCGGAATGGTGCGCGGGAAACCGTCGAACAAGAAGCCGTTGGCGCAATCGGCTTGAGCGATGCGATCCTTGACCAGCGCGATGATCAGGTCATCCGACACCAGGCCGCCGGCATCCATGATGCTCTTGGCCTTGACGCCCAGCTCGGTGCCGGCCTTGACCGCGGCACGCAGCATGTCGCCAGTGGAGATTTGCGGGATACCGAATTTTTCGGTGATGAACTTTGCCTGAGTACCTTTACCGGCCCCGGGAGCTCCCAGCAGAATGACGCGCATCGATGTGCTCCTCAATTTTTTTATGTAAACGCTCGGATTCGCCTCGTGGGGCCAATCTCGGAAAAACAGGATCGTGACCGCCCAAACGGCCAAAGGCTGATCAAGATACACAGCAGGCCCGACCCACACAAGCCGCCGAAAGTCGAAGGAACCCGCGCCCGACGCGACCTTTGGAGGAGGTAGCGATCGTCGCAACCGGACAACAAACTGTCGCCTGGCCGACCTGCTGCCTCCCCTTCCGGCCCCCGTCCGGGGGACACCGGACGGGCCGTTTCGGTACGCCGCTTAACCTTAGCCGGTGTTGCGCAAACCGGCGGCAATCCCCGCCACAGACACCAGAAGCGCCTGTTCTACGGGGCTGCCCTGGGCAACATCCTGCTGCCGCGAACGGGCGAGCAGTTCGGCCTGCAGCAGGTGCAACGGGTCGAGGTAGGTATTGCGCAGGCGGATGAATTCCAGCGTATCTGGGCTATGTGCCAGTAGCTGCGACTGACCGGTCAACCCCAGGACCACGGAACAGGCCTGCGACAATAGGTCGCGTAAATGCTCGCCCAACGGTAATAGCCCAGGCTCCACCAAACGCTCGTCGTAGGAGCACGCAATGTCCGCGTCGGCCTTGGCCAGCACCATCTCCAGCATGTCGATGCGGGTGCGGAAAAACGGCCATTGCTCGCGCATCTGCCCCAGCAGTTCGCCCTCGCCGCGTTCCAGTGCCTTGCCCAGGGCGGTTTCCCAGCCGAGCCAGGCCGGCAGCATCAGGCGGGTCTGGGTCCAGCCGAAGATCCAGGGGATCGCCCGCAGGCTTTCGATGCCTCCGGCCCGGCGCTTGGCCGGTCGGCTGCCCAAGGGCAGACGGCCCAGTTCCTGCTCCGGTGTGGACTGGCGGAAATACTCGACGAATTGCGGATTTTCCCGCACCACGGCGCGGTAAGCCTTGACCCCGTCGGCAGCCAGTTCATCCATCAGGTGACGCCACTGGGGTGTGGGCGGCGGCGGTGGCAGGAGCGTCGCTTCCAGTACCGCCGCCAGGTACAGATTGAGATTTTGTTCGGCGATGTCCGGCAGGCCAAATTTGAAACGAATCATTTCACCCTGTTCAGTGGTGCGGAATCGCCCGGCCACCGAGCCCGGCGGTTGCGACAGAATCGCCGCATGAGCCGGACCTCCGCCACGCCCAACAGTGCCTCCGCGGCCATGGAACAACAGCAGTTCGACTTGCTGTTCGCGGCAAATGTCCACCAGTCGTTCCTGAGCCCGGTACTGCGCCCAGGCCGCTGCCGTGGTGCCAGCATCCTTGGCCGAATCGGAATAGCCGATCATCACCTCCTGAGGCCCTTGCAGCCGCGAGCGATAGCCCGGCAGCAGCAATAATTGCTCGATCACCGGCCCGGCGTTGTCCAGGTCGGCCAGGGTCTCGAACAGCGGCACCACCCGCATGGGCCGCAACACACCAGACTCTTTCAACAGCAACTGCACGGCCAGCACATCGGAAGCCGCACCGGCCATGGAGATCACGTAAGAACCCAGGGATGCCGCCGGCGCCGCAGCCACTTCCCGGCACGTGGCCAGGACTTCCGCCGTATCGGCCGACGGTTTGAAATGAGCGGGTAGCAGCGGACGCCGGTTGTTCAGCTCCTCCAGCAGAAAGCTGATGCGCTGCTCCTCGCTCCAGTCCTCATAGCGGCCCAGGCCCAGGTAGTCAGTGATTTCAGTCATGGCTGCGCTGTGGCGCGTGGAGTCCTGGCGTACATCGAGCCGCACCAGGAACAACCCGAACGTCACCGCCCGGCGCAAGCAGTCGAGCAGCGGCCCGTCGGCGATCACGCCCATGCCGCACTCGTGCAGGGACTGGTAGCAAAGCTCCAGCGGGTCCAGCAGTTCGCGGTTGTTTTGCAGCACCTCGGCGCAAGCCGGTGTGGGGGCGGTCAACGAGGTGTGAGCCCAATTGCGCGTGGCGCGCAGACGTTCGCGCAATTGCTTGAGAACGGCACGGTAGGGTTCAGCGCTGTCACCGGCCTGGGCGCGCAGAGCCTCGCTGGCCTTTTGCATGGACAGCTCGGCGGCCAGGTGATCGACGTCACGCAGGTACAGGTCCGCCGCCATCCACCGCGCCAGCAACAGCACTTCGCGGGTCACGGCGGCGGTGACATTCGGATTGCCGTCCCGGTCGCCGCCCATCCACGAGGCAAAACGGATCGGTGCCGCCTCCAGCGGCAGGCGCAAGCCGGTGGCGGCGTGCAGGGCCTGATCGGCCTTGCGCAGGTAGTTGGGAATGGCCTGCCACAGCGAATGCTCGATCACCGCAAAGCCCCACTTGGCCTCGTCCACCGGGGTCGGCCGGGTGCGGCGTATTTCTTCGGTGTGCCAGGCTTCGGCGATCAGCCGTTGCAGGCGCTCGTGGATCTGCGCGCGCTCGGCGCTGGTGAGATCGCGGTGGTCCTGGGCCGCCAATTGCGCGGCGATGGCGTCGTACTTCTGGATCAGCGTGCGCCGGGCCACTTCCGTGGGGTGGGCGGTGAGCACCAGCTCGATTTCCAGCCGTCCCAATTGCCGCGCCAGGGCCTCAGCGCCATGGCCTTCGGACCGCAATCGCGCGAGCAGTTCAGGCAGCACCCGCGTCTCGAACGGTGCGGGCCTGGACTCTTCGCGCCGGTGAATAAGTTGGTATTGCTCGGCGATGTTGGCCAGGTTGAGAAACTGGTTGAACGCCCGCGCTACCGGCAGCAGTTCGTCCTCGCCCAACTGGTTGAGGCTGGCGCTGAGTTCGGCGTCCATGGAGCCGCGTCGATCGGCCTTGGCGCCCTTGCGGATCTGCTCGATCTTGTCGAGAAACTTATCCCCGTACTGTTCGCGGATGGTGTTGCCCAACAGCTCGCCGAGTAAGTGAACATCCTCGCGCAAGCGTGCATCGATATCGGTCATCAGCAGTTCTCCAGCAAAAGGTCCGGACAGCTCTTGGGTTAGACGCTCAAGAGAGAGTGCCGACGCAAGACGTTTATGACAAGCGACGAGGGGACATTAAACCTTGTCGGACAAAGCTAGTCTCAACAGTAAGCCACACAACGGCTTGTCATTCTGCGCGCCTGCCATCCGCGGGCTATTGAGGCCATCATGAAAATCCGTGAGCTCGCCCAGCATTGGGAAGAAAACGCCAAGGGTTGCCTGACCCAGACCGGCTACACCATTCATCTTGACGTGGAGGCGGCCGCACGGCTGGCGGCGATCTGCGACATGTACCCCAAGCGCCAGCCCGAGGAATTACTCGGCGAATTGATCGGGGCGGCGCTGGAAGAACTGGAAGCCAGCTTCCCCTACATCAAGGGTTCGCAAGTGGTGGCCACCGATGAAGAGGGTGACCCGCTCTACGAAGACGTCGGCCCGACTCCGCGCTTTCTCGCGCTGTCACGGCGTCATCTGCATCAACTTTCCTCGCAGAACGACAAGTCCAAGCACTGATTCGTGTAGGAGCTGTCGAGCGAAGCGAGGCTGCGATCTTTCCCCTGACGCTTGAGCCTCAAGCGAAAGATCGCAGCCTTAGGCAGTTCCTACACGCGTCCCCCCCCCCCACAAAAAAACGCATGCCTCCCAGGCCGCGAATACCGCTGCGCGTCTTGAAAGTTCAGCTTTTCTGGCGTTGACCAATCAGTCAGTAATTCTTTTGGCGATTGGCCATCCCTCGCTGAACTTTTGAAAAACGCCTCGGGTCACACCGAGTAACCATACTGGAACGGTCGTTTAAATAAACACGCCCTGGCGCCAGCGCCGGAACAGACGTCACAGCTTCGGTCCCAGCATGGATCTGTAGTTTTTTCAGGAGTTTTCCAATGGAGTTGAAGCCTATGAATACCTGCACTGCCAAACCCTCGTCCACTGGCCTGCGCGGCCTGAAGTTGGCTGCCCTGGCTATCGGTAGCAGCTTCATTCTCGCCGGTTGCGCCGGCAACCCGCCTTCGGAGCAGTACGCAGTGACCCAATCGGCGGTCAACAGCGCCGTCAGCGCCGGCGGTACCGAATTCGCCGCCGTGGAAATGAAGTCGGCCCAGGACAAGCTCAAGCAGGCCGAGATCGCGATGCACGACAAGAACTATGAAGAAGCCAAGCGTCTGGCCGAGCAGGCCGAGTGGGACGCCCGCGTCGCCGAGCGCAAGGCCCAGGCCGCCAAGGCCGAACAGGCGCTCAAGGATTCCCAGAAAGGGGTTCAGGAACTGCGTCAGGAAGGCATGAACAAGGTTCAGTAAGCCGTTCACGCCACGACGTACTTCTCATTGATAAAAGGACGACAGACTATGATGCACAAACATTTGATGATCCCCGCCCTGCTGGCCGCCTGCGTATCGCTGGCCGCGTGCTCCACCGATCCGAACGCGAATCTGGAACAGGCCCGGACCAACTATAACGGCCTGCAAGCCGACCCGGCAGCGACCAAAGTTGCCGCCCTGGAAACCAAGGACGCCGCCGATTTCCTGGCCAAGGCCGACAAGGCCTACATGGACAAGGAAGACGAAGCCAAGGTTGACCAACTGGCCTACCTGACCAACCAGCGCGTGGAAGTGGCCAAGCAGACCATCGCCCTGCGCACCGCCGAAGCCGAGCTGAAAAACGCCGGTGACGAACGCGCCCGTGCACTTCTTGAAGCCCGTAACGCGCAGATCAAGCAACTGCAAGACAGCCTCAACGCCAAGCAGACCGAACGCGGTACGCTGGTGACCTTCGGTGACGTGCTGTTCGCCACCAACAAGTCCGATCTGCGTTCCAGCGGCCTGGTCAACGTGAACAAGCTGGCGCAGTTCCTCCAGGAAAACCCCGACCGTAAGGTGATTGTCGAAGGCTACACCGACAGCACCGGTTCGGATTCCTACAACCAGTCGCTGTCCGAGCGCCGCGCCAGCTCCGTACGAATGGCTCTGGTGAAAATGGGCGTCGACCCGGCGCGCATCGTGACCCAGGGTTACGGCAAGGAATTCCCGGTGGCGGACAACACCAGCGTCTCGGGCCGTGCGATGAACCGTCGGGTGGAGGTGACCATCTCCAACGACAACCAGCCAGTCGCCCCGCGCTCGACCATGAGCGCCAACTGATCGGCTGACTGCAACTGAAAAAGCCCCGCCTGACTTGATCAGGCGGGGCTTTTTCATGCCAAACACTATTTCGGGGCTGAACACATACCTTGTGGGAGCGAGCCTGCTCGCGATAGCGGTGGATCAGTTGCATCTGCATTGGCTGACCCGCCGCTATCGCGAGCAGGCTCGCTCCCACAGGGGGAAATTGTGGCGTTCTTGAAATGGCCTACGGCTCAAGCTTCTGCGGCGTCTCCTGCCCCATGCACCGCACCGCACGCTTCTTCTCATTGATCAGCACGCCGGTCAGGCCTTTCTGTTCGGTGTCGAACAGCACCAGCACGCCATCGATGCATTGGGCGACTTGCGGTGCAGGCTCCAGGGCGACTTTGTAATCTTCGCCCGGCACGGTCTTGAGCATCGTGAACTCGTTGAGCAGCAACGCATCCTCGGGTTTGGCGAAGTGCAGGTAGCCGTAGTACCAGAGCACCGCGACGGTGCCGAGGATGCTGCAGATACCGGTGATGACCAGGGGGATGGCGTTACGTTCTTCGCTCATTGCGGGCTCTCTGAAGATTCAACGGATGATTTCGGATAATTCGGGATCTCGCCCAGGCGGCGCAGACCGTCGAAGTGCCAGGGGTCGTCGAGATAGCGCAGCATCACCGTCCGCCAGACCGGGTCGGCGAATGTCTGCACGTGTCCACCGCGAGTCAGTTGCAGGACCCGGGGTGGCGGCGCAGCTTGATACAGACGGATGCCGTTGGAAAGAGGCACGATGGGATCATCGAGGCTGTGGTAGATCAATTTCGGTACGCCCTTCAGCTGCGCCACCGAGCCGATTGCACTGTCACCGTCCGGCACCAGCCAGGACAGCGGCACCTGCAACGCCCAGGTCAGCCATGAAGTACTCAGGGCGAAACGCCCCACATCGCGATAACTGGCGGGCACGCCATCGAGCACCAGGGCCTTGAGTTGCTGCTGACGCTCGGGATGATCGGCCAGGTAATGCACCGCCAGCGCGCCACCCAGGCTCTGGCCGAGCAACACCAGCGGCTTGCCTTGAACCTGAGGCGCCTGGTCGAGCCATTTGAATGCTGCGTCGATGTCCTGATAGATCGCCGGCAGGCTCGGCTCGCCTTCGGACCGGCCGTAACCGCGGTAATCCACCATCAACACTTGGTAGCCCTGCTCCGGTAACCACCAGCTCCCCCCCAGATGCCAGGCCAGGTTGCCGCCGTTGCCGTGCAAGTGCAGTACGGTGCCCTTGACCTCCACCCCTTGTTTGACCGGCAGCCACCAGCCGTGGAGCCTGACACCGTCGGCGGTGGTCAGGGTGACGTCGCGGTAGTCGAGCTTGGCCTGTTCCGGGGTAAAAGGCAGGCCGCGTTCGGGGTAGAACAGCAGGGAACTGCAACCGCTCAGGGTCAGCAGCAGGCATAAGATGCCGAGGGTTCGCATCCGGTGAAACCTCGCAAAAAATAAATGAAACACCGTCCCCTGTGGGAGCGAGCCTGCTCGCGATTGCGATGTTCCAGTCAACATGGATGCTGACCGTTCTACCGCTATCGCGAGCAGGCTCGCTCCCACATTTTCAACCACATTGTATTCAGAGGATATTGGAATAATCCGCTTCGATCCGGTCCAGGCTCAGGTGGTTCAGGAAGTTGGAGAAACACATCCAGGCCGACAGCGCGTTCATGTCGCGGAACTGTTCCGGCAGGTACTTGGGCGGCACGACCAGGCCTTCGTCCACCAGTTGGCGCATCGTGCGCATGTCTTCAAGGGTAGTCTTGCCGCAGAACAACAGCGGCACCTGCTCCAGCTTGCCTTTGCGTACGGCCAGCTGAATGTAGTTGTAAACCATGATGAAGCCCTTGAGGTAGGACAAGTCTTTGGTGAATGGCAGACCGGTCGGCACCGAGCCACGGAAAACCCGGCTGGCGTTGCCGTAGCTTTCGCCCATCTCAAAGCCTTGCTCACGGAAGAACTCGAATATCTGCAGAAAGTCTGCCCCCTCCTCCACCATGTGAATGGCGCGGGTGCGATTGGTCAGCTTGCGCAGGCGACTGGGGTAAGAGGCGAAGGTGATGATCTCCATCAGGATCGCCAGGCCTTCCTGGGTCACGGTGGACGAGGGTGGGCCCTTGGACAGGAAGGTGCAGATCGGCTGATTCAGGCCGTTGAGGGTTGTGCCCACGTGTACCAGGCCTTCATGGACTTCCAGGGCCCGAACGTCACGGTCGTTGAACATCGCATCGGTACGGATCTTGATGTAGTCGGCGCCGGCCGCAGCATCGGCCACGATCCCGTCGGACTCGAACACCCGGATGGTTTCCTCGGCTTCGCCAAAGACCCGGTTGAGTCGATGCTGCAGCAGGCTGACAGCGTCCTGGGCGGTCAGAATCTTCGGTTCGTCCTTGAGGTCACCACGACCGTCGATGTTGTTCAGGTAATCGGACAGCATCAAGCCCAGATCAGCCAGGGTCGGGTCGCCGGCATGGAACGCATCGGAGGCAGCGCCGTACAACTCCTGGGAGATCAGCCCGAAATCCTCGGTGCCACGCGCTTCGAGCATGCGCACCACCATGCGGTATTCCTTGCACATGCGACGCATGATCTGGCCGACCGGGTTGAACTGCCCAAGCTGACGGGTGATGTCGCGTTCGATGTTCTGGAATTCCAGCTTCACTTTGCTGGAATCGAAAGCCAGCGGCCGGTTGAGGTAGTAGTCGCGGTCCACGGCGGGCATTTCCTTGCCCTTGGCCTTGAGGAAACCCTTGCGGATGTTCTCGTCCCACTTTACTGCGTCGAGAATGCGAATCGGCGTTTGCGCCAGCACAATGCGATCGGACAAGGTGCGTATCGTCTGCTGGTAATCGTCCACCCGGAACTCCTGTGAAAAAACGTCCGCTTGTTGCAATTATTGGGATTTGACCAACCGCTGGTAGCGCACGGCCTCCGAGAACACATCGGAGTTGGCCGGGTCGTCGAGGTAACGGAAAACCGTATCCATGTCGCTGTCCACCAGCACGCCATCACCTTCTTCGCTCTGGTTCGGCTGGCCGCTGAGGATCTTCTGGCCGATGGCCTGGTTGATCTGATCCATATCCAGGTTGTAGATCACCAGTTCCTGCTTGTCGGTCAGTTCGAAACCGGCGATCACAAAATGCCCTCCATAGCGGGCTGGCACCTTGGCCGACAGATACCAGCGGCTGCCGTGACGGGAGACGGTCACCGGGATGGCTTCGCGCTCCAGAGGCTTGGCCCTGAAGTACGTGATGGCTTGATAACGGCGCGGGCCCACTTCGGCCAACTCCAGGTTGAGCGGCTCGCCCCAGGCGTTGGTGCTGGTCCAGTGGCCGACCAGGCCTTTGGGCGCGGCTTCGCTGTCGGGCAACGGTGCCTTGAAGGACACCAGGCAGCCACTGAGCAGCAGCAACGACACGGCCATTACAACGGCACGCCAGGCTTTCATTTGAACTCCCTATGGCATACGACGCCTAGTCTTTGTGAGGAGCCTTTGTGGCGAGGGAGCTTGCTCCCGCTTGAGTGCGCAGCGCTCACAAAAGGGGCCGCTACGCAGCCCAGCGGGAGCAAGCTCCCTCGCCACATGTGGTGCTCCTGAAAAACTAAACCGACGCCAGCACCAAATGCATGTAGCGGGTCAGGATGCCGAGCATTTCTTCTGCCGCTACCGGCTCGGCGCCATTGAGCAAGCCTTGATATTCCATCCGTCCGATAATAGCCGTCAACACTTTGGCATCCTGCTGGGGTTCGCGCGAGCCCAAAACCTGGAAAAACTGACAAGTGCCGTGCAACAGGATCTGCTGGTGAGAACGCACCAGCTCCGCCAGGCGCGGGTTGAGCAGCGCTTCCTGACGAAATGCCTGTTCCGCCATCAGGTATTCGCGCCGGCTGTGCAATTGATGCTGCACGTAGTCGGCGGTCATCCGGGCGATGTCGTCCGCCAGCTGCGAGCGCGATTCAGTGCTGCCGTCTCCGTAGGCAACCATCTCCCGCAGCAGGCCTTCATTGTTGGTCCACAGCTTGGCCATGAACGCCGCGCTGCGCTCCACGTACTGGGCGAAGGTATCGGTGAGCAGGTCATCGATGTCCTTGAAATAATAAGTCGTGGCCGACAACGGCACACCCGCTTCGGCGGCCACCGCACGGTGGCGCACCGCCCGCACACCATCGCGCACCACAATGCGCATGGCCGCATCGAGAATCTCCTGGCGACGCTGTTCACTGCCCTGTCGGCTGGCCTTGCGACCCTGGTACTGAACACTTTCAGCGACAGCAGTGGCGACGCCCGCTGCACCTTCTGGAGCCATTGCACGATTCACGACAGGTCTTTCCTCACTATTTCAAAAGTAACCACTTGATACGTTTGTACCAGACAGGCAATAAAAAGCCGCCTGTTCGAGGCGGCTTTTTAATTGAAACACTTACGCTTGGGGCCGCATGTGCGGGAAAAGAATGACATCCCGGATCGACGGTGAGTTGGTCAGCAACATCACCAGGCGATCGATGCCGATGCCTTCACCGGCCGTCGGCGGCATGCCGTACTCAAGGGCGCGAACGAAATCGGCATCGTAGTGCATGGCCTCGTCGTCGCCGGCGTCCTTGTCGGCCACCTGGGCCATGAAGCGCTCTGCCTGATCTTCTGCGTCGTTGAGCTCGGAGTAGGCGTTGGCGATTTCGCGACCACCGATGAACAGCTCGAAACGGTCGGTCACGCTTGGATTCTCGTCATTGCGACGGGCCAGCGGCGACACTTCGAACGGGTACTGGGTGATGAAATGCGGCTGCTCCAGCTTGTGCTCGACCAACTCCTCGAAAATCATCACTTGCAGCTTGCCCAGACCCTCGAAGCCGAGCACCTTGGCACCGGCCTTCTTGGCGATGGCGCGAGCCTTGTCGATGTCTTGCAGGTCGGCCGCGGTGATGTCCGGGTTGTACTTGAGGATCGAGTCGAACACTGACAGGCGCACGAACGGTTCGCCGAAATGAAACACCTTGTCGCCGTACGGCACGTCGGTAGTACCGAGCACAAGTTGCGCCAGCTCGCGGAACAGTTCCTCGGTCAGGTCCATGTTGTCTTCGTAGTCGGCGTAAGCCTGGTAGAACTCGAGCATGGTGAACTCGGGGTTGTGCCGGGTCGAAACGCCTTCGTTACGGAAGTTGCGGTTGATCTCGAAGACTTTCTCGAAGCCACCCACAACCAGGCGCTTGAGGTACAGCTCCGGGGCGATACGCAGGAACATTTCCATGTCCAGGGCGTTGTGGTGGGTTTCGAACGGCTTGGCCGCCGCGCCGCCGGGGATGGTCTGCAGCATCGGCGTTTCGACTTCGAGAAAGTCACGCTTCATCAGGAAGCTACGGATATGAGCGATGACCTGCGAGCGCACGCGGAAGGTCTGGCGCACCTCTTCGTTGACGATCAGGTCGACGTAACGCTGGCGATAGCGTTGCTCGGTGTCGGTCAGGCCGTGGTGCTTGTCCGGTAGCGGACGCAGGGACTTGGTCAGCAGGCGCACGCTGGTCATTTCGACGTACAGGTCGCCCTTGCCGGAACGGGCCAGGGTGCCTTCGGCGGCAATGATGTCACCCAGGTCCCAGGTCTTGACGGCGGCCAGGGTTTCTTCCGGCAGGGTCTTGCGGTTGACGTAGACCTGGATGCGACCGGTCATGTCCTGGATCACCATGAACGAACCACGGTTGAGCATGATACGACCGGCAACCTTGACTGGAATCGCCGCCTCGGCCAGCTCTTCCTTGGTTTTGTCCGCGTACTGTTTCTGCAAGGCATCGCAGTAGGCGTCGCGGCGGAAGTCGTTGGGGAAGGCCTGGCCCTTGGCGCGCTCGGCAGCAAGCTTTTCCTTGCGCAGGGCGATCAGGGAGTTTTCTTCCTGTTGCAGGGCTTGCGGGTCGAGTTCTAGGTCGCTCATGTCTTTAAAGATTCCATCACAGGTTCGTTGCCCCCGGCCCCGGGCCGGAGTTTGCGGCCAGGCCTCGCTCCTGGGTGGAAGCGTGCCTGCCCGCCGCATGGGTGTCGCGTTACAGCCCTTGTTTGAGGCTGGCGATCAGGTATTCGTCGATGTCGCCATCGAGCACCTTGTCACAGTCGCTGCGTTCGATACTGGTGCGCAGGTCCTTGATCCGCGAGGCGTCGAGTACATACGAACGGATCTGGTGACCCCAGCCGATGTCCGACTTGGTGTCTTCCAGTGCCTGGGACGCCGCGTTGCGCTTCTGCACTTCCTGCTCGTACAAACGGGCCCGCAGCATTTTCATCGCGGTGTCTTTGTTCGCGTGCTGGGAGCGTTCGTTCTGGCAACTGACCACGGTGTTGGTCGGTACGTGGGTAATCCGTACGGCCGAGTCGGTGGTGTTAACGTGTTGTCCACCGGCCCCGGAGGAACGGTAGGTGTCGATGCGCAGGTCCGACGGGTTGATGTCGATTTCGATGTTGTCATCGATTTCCGGCGAAACGAACACCGCCGAGAACGACGTGTGACGACGGTTACCGGAGTCGAACGGACTTTTGCGCACCAAGCGATGCACGCCGATCTCGGTACGCAGCCAGCCAAAGGCGTATTCGCCCTTGATGTGTACGGTGGCACCCTTGATCCCGGCGACTTCACCGGCCGACAGTTCCATGATGGTCGCGTCGAAGCCGCGTTTGTCGGCCCAGCGCAGGTACATGCGCAGCAGGATGTTGGCCCAGTCCTGGGCTTCGGTGCCGCCGGAACCGGCCTGGATGTCCAGGTAGGCGTTGTTGGCGTCCATCTCGCCACTGAACATGCGCCGGAATTCCAGCTTGGCCAACGCCTCCTCGAGGCGTGTCAGCTCGGCGACGACATCGCCGACGGCACCTTCATCGTTTTCTTCGACAGCCATGTCCAACAGGTCGCGGCAGTCGGCCAGGCCGCTGGACATTTCGTCCAGGGTCTCGACGATCTGCGCCAGCGCAGCGCGCTCGCGGCCCAGCTCCTGGGCGTACGACGGGTTGTTCCAGACATTCGGATCTTCAAGCTCGCGATTGACTTCGGTCAGACGCTCATGCTTTTGATCGTAGTCAAAGATACCCCCGAATAGTTTCGGAGCGCTCGGACAGGTCCTTGATGGTGTTCAGGATCGGGTTGATTTCCATGGCGGGCAGCACTCGTTGGCGAACTTTTGAAAGCCGGCGAGTATAACGTAATCAAGCGTCAGCGGCAGCCCGCCTGGCGGCTTTAGGAACACCAATTCCTTGTGGCGAGGGAGCTTGCTCCCGCTGGGCCTGTAGGAGCTGTCGAGCGAAGCGAGGCTGCGATCTTTTCCCAGCCACTTGAGTCTCAAGTGAAAAATCAAAAATCAAAAGATCGCAGGCTTCGCCAGCTCCTACAGAGCCCAGCGGGAGCAAGCTCCCTCGCCACAAGAACTCTCCGGCCGGCCGGACGAACTATTCGATCCCCACCCGATTACGCCCATTGTGCTTGGCCATGTACAGCCCTTTGTCCGCCGCCGAAATCAGTTGCCGGCAATCGCCACCCTGCTGTGGCGTGAAGGTCGAGACGCCGACGCTGACCGTCAGGTTCGCCCCCTCATGAGGCGTGATGTGGGGGATGTTCAGGGCGACGACGCTCTGGCGCAGTTTTTCTGCCATCAATCGGGCGCCGCCAGGCGAGGTGCCGGGCAGTACCAGGGCGAACTCTTCACCGCCGTAACGGGCCGGCAGGTCGGAGGGACGACTGCACGCATCACGGATCGCCGTGGCGACCTTGCGCAGGGCTTCGTCCCCTTCCAGATGGCCGAAATTGTCATTAAAGGACTTGAAGTAATCCACGTCGATCATCAACAGCGAGAGCTGGGACTGGTCCCGCAGCGCCCTTCTCCACTCCAGCTCCAGGTATTCATCGAAGTGTCGACGGTTGGACAGCCCGGTCAGGCCGTCGGAATTCATCAGCCGCTGCAGCACCAGATTGGTGTCGAGCAATTGCTGCTGGCTGACCCGCAGGGCGCGATAGGCCGCGTCGCGTTGCAACAGCATCATGTAGGACCGCGAGTGATAGCGAATGCGTGCCACCAGCTCGATGTTGTCCGGCAACTTGACCAGGTAATCGTTGGCCCCGGCGGCAAACGCCGCGCTTTTGACCAGCGGTTCCTCCTTGGTGGACAGGACAATGATCGGAATATCCCGGGTCGCCGGATGGTTACGGTATTCGCGCACCAGGCTCAAGCCGTCAAGACCGGGCATCACCAGGTCCTGGAGGATCACCGTGGGCTTGATGCGGACCGCATGGGCGACGGCCTGGTGCGGGTCGGCGCAAAAGTGAAAGTCGATATTTTCTTCGTTCGACAGCCCGCGTCGCACCGCCTCGCCGATCATCGCCTGGTCGTCGACGAGCAGGACCATGGCCGCGTTCTCGTCGCGCTTGAAATCGTCGAGCTGTAAATCATTCATGGGAGCTCACCTGAATACGGCTGTGGACAAGGTTGCCGAGGGGGTTCATTGGGTAAAAATCTCCACCAACCGTGGCGCCATGTGGTCCAGCGCAAGAATTTGAGCCGCCGCGTCGATGGCCGCGGCCGCTTTGGGCATGCCGTACACCGCACTGCTTTGCTGGTCCTGGGCGATGGTCAGATAGCCCTGCTGGCGCATGAGTTTAAGCCCTTGGGCACCGTCGCGGCCCATGCCAGTGAGCAAAACGCCGACCGCGTCACCGCTCCAGAAGTGGGCGACACTCTCGAAAAACACGTCGATGGAGGGTCGATAGATCTCGTTGACCGGTTCAGCGGTGTAGGCCAGGGTGCCGTTTTTCAACAGGCGAAGATGGTGGTTGGTGCCGGCCAACAGCACCGTACCGCTTTGCGGCGGTTCGCCATGCCGGGCCAGGCGGACCTTGTGGCCCGACGCACTACTGAGCCATTGGGCCATGCCTGCGGCAAACACCTCGTCCACATGCTGGACCAGCACAATGGCCGGGGCGAAATGACGTGGCAGGCCCTTGAGCAGGATCTCCAGCGCCGCCGGCCCACCCGCCGACGATCCGATGGCCACCAGGCTATTGCGTGACACCGAAACCCGCTGCGCAGCCGGTACGGAGCGTTCACGGGGGTTATGCTCACCAATAAGCCAGCCGATGTTGGTGATCTTGCGCAGCAGCGGTGCCGCCGCGTCCGCGGGATTGCCGACGCCCAGGGCAGGTGTATCAACCACGTCCAGCGCGCCATGCCCCATGGCTTCGAACACCCGGTGAACGTTCTGCTGGCTGTCACCGGTGACAATCACAATGGCGCACGGGGTTTCGGCCATGATCCGCCGGGTCGCCTCCACGCCATCCATGATCGGCATGAGCAGGTCCATCAGAATCAGGTCCGGGGTGTATTCGGCGCAGCGCTGAACCGCCTCGGCACCGTCGGCGGCCACCCAGACCAGCTGGTGCGCCGGCTCGAACGCCAGGGCACGGCGCAGGGCTTCGACCGCCAGGGGCATGTCATTGACGATGGCGATCTTCAAGCGCGTGCTCCTCCGATCAATTCGACGACCGCATCAAGCAAGGCGTCATCATGGAAACTGGCCTTGGCTAGATAATAGTCAGCGCCGGCATCCAGGCCACGGCGACGATCTTCTTCGCGGTCCTTGTAGGACACCACCATCACCGGCAGCGACTGCAGACGGTTATCGCGCCGCAACAGCGACACCAACTCGATGCCGTCCATGCGCGGCATGTCGATGTCGGTGATCAGCAGGTCGAAATCCTCCGCTCGCAGCGCGTTCCAGCCGTCCATACCGTCCACGGCCACCGCCACGTCATAACCACGATTGAGCAACAGCTTGCGTTGCAGCTCGCGTACGGTCAGGGAATCGTCCACCACCAGGATTCGCTTGCGTGGGGCCTGCGTCTGGTTCTGGCGGGCGATGCGTTCCAGGCGCCCGGTGTCGAGCAACTTGTCCACCGAGCGCAGCAGGTCTTCGACATCGACGATCAGCACCACCGAACCATCGTCCAGCAAGGCCCCGGCGGAGATGTCCTGGACCTTGCCCAGGCGTTCGTCCAGGGGCAGGACCACCAGGGTGCGCTCGCCGATGAACCGTTCTACCGCCACGCCGTAGATCGCCTCGCGCTCGCGGATCACCACGACTTTGAGCGCCCGGCCGCTGTTCTGCGATGCTGGGCGATTGAGCAACTGAGTGGCGGCGACCAGCCCGACATGCCGCCCGTCGTGCCAGAAGTGCTGACGACCTTCGACCTGCACGATGTCCTCGGGGGCGAGATCGCACATGCGCTCGATGTGGGCCAGGGGAAAGGCGTAGGCCTCCTCGCCGACTTCCACCACCAGGCTGCGCACCACCGAGAGCGTCAGCGGCACCTCAAGATGGAAGCGGCTGCCCTCGCCCGCCGTCTGCTCCAGTACCACCGCGCCGCGCAACTGGCGGACCATATGCTGGACAGCATCCAGGCCGACACCACGTCCGGACACTTCAGTGACAGTGTCGCGCAGGCTGAAGCCGGGCAGGAACAGGAACGTCAGCAGTTCCTCTTCGCTCAAATTGGCGGCGGTCTGCTCAGGGGAAAGCCCGCGTTCGACGACGCTGCGCCGCACCCGCTCCAGGTCCACACCGGCGCCGTCGTCCGCCAGTTCCAGCACCAGCAAGCCGGCCTGATGGGACGCGCGCAAACGGATCAGGCCTTCGGCGGGCTTGCCGGCCAGCACGCGTTGCTCCGGGGATTCGATGCCGTGGTCCACGGCGTTGCGCAGCAAATGGGTCAGCGGCGCTTCGAGTTTTTCCAGCACATCGCGATCGACCTGGGTTTTCTCGCCGTCAATCTCCAGGCGCACCTGTTTGCCCAGGCTGCGACCCAGGTCACGGACCATCCGCGTCTGGCCGGACAGCACATCGGCAAACGGTCGCATGCGACAGGCCAGCGCCGTGTCGTACAACACTTGGGCTCGCTGACTGGCCTGCCAGGCGAACTCGTCCAGCTCCGCGGTTTTCTGCGCCAGCAACTGTTGGGTTTCGGCCAACAAGCGGCGGGCGTCGTTGAGCGCTTCCTCGGCCTGCAGGCTCAAAGCATGCTCCTTGAGGTGCACACTCAGCGCCTCCAAGGCCCGCAAGCCATTGCCCTGCTGGCGTTTGAGCCGTTGCATCGCCGCCAGCCAGGGTTTGAGGCGCTGGGTTTCCACCAGGGATTTACTGGACAGGTCCAACAGGCTATTGAGGCGCTCGGCGGTGACCCGCAAGACCCGCTCGCCACCTTCGATCACCCGCTTACCTTTGGGGAGCGGTTCCGTTGGCGCGAGCGGCTCTGCCTCGGCCTGCTCAACGCGAACGGGCTCGGCTTGCATCTCGCCTCGCGGTGCCACGACAGACGTCTGCGCAGCGGCAGGATCGAGCAGTTGCCCCATCAACGCCACATACGCATCGACGTCCTGGGCTCCGACGCTGTTGCCCGGCGTGGCAATTCGCGTCAACAGGTCGGTGCCTTGCAGCAAGGCGTCGATGTGCTCGGCGCGCAGGACCAGGCGGCGCTCCTGGGCGCTGACCAGGCAATCCTCCATGACATGCGCCACGCTGACCCCGGCGTTCACTCCAACGATCCGCGCCGCGCCCTTGAGGGAATGGGCCGCGCGCATGCACGATTCAAGGTAATCGGCCTGGGTCGGATCGCGCTCCAGGGCCAGCAGGCCGGCGCTGAGCACCTGGGTCTGGGCTTCGGCTTCCAGGCTGAACAACTCCAGCAACGAGGCGTCGCGCATCTGGTCAGGGGTCATGACAGGCTCCGGGTCACGGCGGACAACAACTGTTCTTCGTCCAGCCAGCGCAGGCTGCGGCCCTTGAACTGCAATACACCGCGGGTGTACTTGGCCGCCGAAGGCGAGGCAGCGGCCAGGACACGCTCATCGATGGCGTGAATGCCATCCACCTCGTCCACCGGCACCACCACCGGACCACCCTGGGCCGCGACGATCAACATGCGCGGCATGACCCGTGCGCCGGGAGCCGTCGTCCCACCGGGCTCCAGGTCCAGCAGTTCCACCAGCGACAGGCAGGCCACCAGTGCCCCGCGCACATTCGCCACGCCCAGCAACGCCCGCGAACGCTGGTGGGGCAGCGAATGAATCGGCTGCAACGGCGCCACTTCCACCAGACTGCGGGTGGTCAGGGCCAGCCACTCTTCGCCCAGACGGAACATCAACAGCGAGCGTGTGACGATCTCGGTGTCCAGCGGCGCGTGGGCCAGGTCCCGGTCGACGTGCTGCAAGGTGTAGCGGTCGAGCAAGCGGGTAGCAGCCGCCGAATACACCGAGCAATTTCGGCAATGAATATGCTCGGCCAGCAACGGACAGGATTTATCGCCGTGCACCCCGATGCGATTCCAGCAATCGTCGATGGCCCGGGCATCGTCATGGGTCAGGTGGTAATCAGCCGAACCGCTCATTGTTTACGCTCACTGTCAGCCGTGCGCCCGCTGCGAGCGGCGCGATCCTGCAATCGACGGGCTCCGGCCGCGTCTCCCTGAGAAGCCAACAGCGCCGCCAGATGCACCAGGGCCTCGGCGTGTTGCGGTTCAAGATAAAGCGCCTTGCGATAAAAACCCTGGGCCTCAAGCGCACTGCCGGCCATGTCGCTCAGCAGCCCCAGCCAATAGAACACCTGGGCCGCCGGCGCATGGCTGCGCAAGTACTGCTGACAGGCCGCTCGGGCTTCGGCGCTTTTGCCAGCGTTGGCCAGCGCCGCGATATTGGCCAGCAAGGTAACGGCATCGCTGGTTTTCGGCTCAGTGATCGGGGTCACGTTTGCTGCGAACGGCCGGGGCCGGACCACTGGAGGGATGACTTGGGGCGCGACCCGGCTAAGCGGCAGCGGAGTCGACATCAACGCGGGCAGCGGTTGTGGCTGCGGGGCGCCTTGGCGACTGAAGGCGAACGACTGGGCAATCCCGATCGAACGCATGCCCAACCGCCCCAGCAAACTGCCCTCGGCGGGGCCGATAAACAGTACGCCGTCCTGGTGGGTCAGGCGCTTGAGCACCTCGAATACCTGCTGCTGGGTTGGCTGGTCGAAATAGATCAGCAGGTTGCGGCAGAACACAAAATCGTAAGGGGACTCGTTCACCAGCAGCGCCGGATCCAGCAGGTTGCCCACTTGCAGACGCACCTGTTCACTCACCCGCTCGCTGAGGCGATAACCCTCTGCCTCGGCGTTGAAATGTCGCTCGCGAAAGCCAAGGTCGGCGCCACGGAAAGAGTTTCTGCCATAAAGCGCGTGCCTGGCACGTTCTATCGACAGCGGACTGACATCCAGCGCGTCCACCTTGAACTGATGCGGCCCCAGGCCCGCGTCGAGCAAGGCCATGGCGATGGAATAAGGCTCCTCGCCGGTGGAGCACGGCAAACTGAGGATGCGCAGCGCACGCAGATGTTTGATCTCAGCCAAGCGCTTGACGGCCAGCCGGGCAAGGGTGGCGAAGGATTCGGGATAACGGAAGAACCAGGTTTCCGGGACAATCACCGCTTCGATCAGCGCCTGCTGCTCCTGGGCCGAATGTTGCAGGCATTGCCAGTACTGATCCGCGGCTCGCCCTGGCACGGCAATGATGCGCTGACGCACGGCACGCTCAATGATGGCGGTGCCGACGGAGGTGACATCCAGGCCGATGCGTTCCTTGAGGAAATCGAAAAAACGCTGGTCGCTGTTCATGGCCGGCCCTCGATGTCATCGAAGTTCAACGGCGGCGTGGGGAACAGCACGGCGCGGACCGACTCGTCGAGCAGGTCATTGACCCGTACCCATTGCAACAGGCCTTGCGCGTCTTCGCGCACCGGGCCCAGGTACGGCGCCTGCCGGTTGTCCACGCCGTACGGCCGGAAATCCGCCGGATCGCAACGCAAGGTATCGGTGGCCTGTTCCAGAATCAGCCCCAGAACCTGCCCCGCCTGCTGCGCGTCGGGGCGGTAGCGCACCAGCACCAGCCGTGTACTGGTACGCGCCTGGGCGCTCTGACCGAAGGTCAGCGTGCACAGATCGATCACCGGCACCACCGCGCCGCGCCAGGCAAACACGCCCGCTACCCAGGATGGTGCCCGGGCAATCGGTTTGAGGGGCAGGCGCGGCAGCACTTCCACCACATCGATGGCTTGCAGGGCGTAGCGTTCGTTGCCGATGCAAAACACCAGGAACAACGACTGACGGGCCGCCGGCGCGGCGCCACGTCTGGCCTCGAACTCGCTCATCAGACTTTGAAACGCGAGACGCCGCTGCGCAGCCCCACGGCCACCTGGCTCAGTTCATCGATGGCGGAACTGGCCTGGCGCAGGGATTCCACGGTCTGACTGCTGGCGTCGCCCAGTTGCACCAGCGCGTGGTTGATCTGCTCGGCGCCGGTGGCCTGGGCCTGCATGCCTTCGTTGACCATCAACACCCGCGGCGCCAGCGCCTGCACCTGATGAATGATCTGCGACAGTTGCTCGCCGATCTGCTGCACCTCGGCCATGCCACGGCGCACTTCTTCGGAGAACTTGTCCATGCCCATCACACCGGCGGATACCGCGGATTGGATCTCGCGCACCATCTGCTCGATGTCGTAGGTCGCCACGGCCGTCTGATCCGCCAGGCGTCGCACCTCAGTGGCGACCACGGCAAAACCACGACCGTACTCACCCGCCTTCTCGGCCTCGATGGCGGCATTGAGGGACAACAGGTTGGTCTGGTCGGCCACCTTGACGATGGTTACCACCACCTGGTTGATGTTGCCGGCCTTCTCGTTGAGGATCGCCAACTTGGCGTTAACCAGATCCGCCGCGCCCATCACCGAGTGCATGGTTTCTTCCATGCGCGCCAGGCCTTGCTGGCCGGAACCGGCCGCCACCGAGGCTTGGTCAGCAGCACTGGAAACTTCGGTCATGGTGCGCACCAGATCCCGGGACGTGGCGGCGATTTCCCGAGAGGTCGCGCCAATCTCCGTAGTGGTAGCGGCGGTTTCGGTGGCCGTGGCTTGTTGCTCGCGGGAGGTGGCAGCGATCTCGGTCACCGAAGTGGTGACCTGCACGGAAGAGCGTTGGGCCTGGGATACCAGGGAGGTCAGTTCGGCCATCATGTCGTTGAAACCGGTTTCCACGGCGCCGAACTCGTCTTTACGGGCAAGGTTCAGGCGCCCGCTCAAGTCGCCGCTGCGCATGATGCCGAGGATTTCCACAATGCGGTTCATCGGCGCCATGATTGCGCGCATCAGCAACAGGCCACAGAGCATGGCAATGAGCACCGCCACGAGAAACGACAGCCCCATGGCAACCTCAGCGGCGGTTACCGACTGACTGATGGTCAGGGCAGCTTTTTCCGCCAGTTCCCGGTTGCGCTCGATGATCTGGTTCAAATGCCCGCGCCCACCAAGCCATGCCGGCGTCAGCTCTTTCTCCAGCGCCAGCTGCGCACCTTCATAATCCTTGCGTTCATACAGGTCCAGAACCTTCGCCAGGGCTTTGTTGAAGTCCTGATGATTGACCTCGAACTCATCGAAGGAGACTTGGTCGGCAGGGTCCTGGATCAGCTTTTGATAGTGCTGGATTTCCTCACGCAGATGCTGCTCGTAACCCTGGTAGAGAGCCTTGTCCTCGGCAGTGATTTCCCGCTGGCCCGAGAGGCCGACGATCTGCTGGGTCTTGACGTAGCTGTCGACCCAGCCGCCGCGAATCATGGAACTGTAATACACCCCTGGCACCGCGTAGGTACGCACCTTTTCTTCACTGGCCTCGATCTTCAACAACCGCGAATACGTGACGACCACCATCAGCAGCATAATGGCGATGATTACCGCAAAACTCGCCAGGATGCGTTGGCGCAACGTCCAGTTCTTCACAGTACAACCTCGGGCATTTTGAAATGCTGGGGAGTATAGCCGAGGGCGGTGTTGGGGCTGTATGGCGGTGCGGGAGGAGTTTAGCGATTCGCTCAGTTATTCAATAAGCTCAAGCCAGCCATCGATGTGGCGGTTAATGCAAAACCCCTGTGGGAGCGAGCCTGCTCGCGATGGCGGTGCATCAGTCAATAATAGTGTCGACTGATATACCGCTATCGCGAGCAGGCTCGCTCCCACAGGGGGGTGATGTTTACCCTGGGGTCAGGCCTGACTCAAAGAGCAGCCTGCCGAACCTGCGTCTCCAGCTCGGTCTTCAAGCCGGGCTCCAGCTTGAGCTGGCGCGCCAGTTCATCGAGGTAGGATTTTTCCATGAAATTTTCCTCATCAACCAGCATCACGCTGGCGATGTACATCTCGGCGGCCATTTCCGGCGTGCTGGCGGCCCGGGCGACGTCGGTGGGGTCCAGGGGCTTGTTGAGTTCGGCGTGCAGCCAGTGTTGCAGTTCCTGATCGTTGTCGAGCTTGGTAAATTCGCCTTCGATCAACTGCTTTTCCCGCTCGTCGACATGGCCATCGGCCTTGGCCGCCGCCACCAGGGCCGTGAGGATCGCCTGGCTGTGCTGTTCGACCTGGGCCGGAGGGAGACGATCCAGCGTCTGCGGTTCGGTTTTCGGCGCACTGCCCTGCTGGGCTTGCCAATTGCCATAGGCCTTGTAGGCGATCACGCCCAATGCCGCAAGCCCCCCGTAGGTCAGGGCCTTGCCGCCAAACTTGCGAGCCTTCTTGTTGCCCAGCAACAGGCCCATGGCTCCGGCGGCCAGCGCCCCGCCACCCGCGCCGGAGAGCATCCCGCCCAGATTGCCGGCGCCACCGCCGAGCAAACCACCCAGGCCGCCGGATGACTTGCCTTGGGAGCCGCCAGCCTTGTTCTGCAACATTTCCTGACCGGACTTTAGAAGCTGATCGAGCAATCCACGGGTGTTCATTTGCTGCCTCCACGCATTCGGGTAACCGGATCATTAAGGCAATCAGCCTAGTTCGAAAGTGCCCGCGCCTGTCGGTGAGAGTGCTTCGAGATGTTGCTTGCCAATTTTCCTGTCGCTGCGGCGAATCCGATAAAACGATATAGACTCGAACCAACTGAAAAACGCAGCAAAAACAGCTTTGACGAGGGCGTGGACATGCAAACCAAACTGCTGATCAATGGCCACCTGGTAAACGGCGACGGACCCGGCCAGGCCGTGTTCAACCCCGCGCTGGGCCGGGTGCTGGTGGAAATCAACGAAGCCAGTGAAGCCCAGGTCGATGCCGCAGTGCGCGCGGCGGACAGTGCCTTCCAAAGCTGGTCCCAGGTACCGCCCAGGGACCGCTCCCTGCTCCTGCTCAAGCTGGCCGATGCCATCGAAGCCCACGGCGAAGAACTGGCCAGGCTTGAATCGGATAATTGCGGCAAACCTTTGAACGCCGTGCTGAACGACGAGATCCCGGCAATTGCCGACGTGTTCCGTTTCTTTGCCGGCGCCAGCCGTTGCATGAGCGGCTCGGCGGGTGGCGAATACCTGCCGGGGCACACGTCGATGATCCGCCGCGACCCGGTGGGGGTTATCGCCTCCATCGCGCCGTGGAATTACCCACTGATGATGGTCGCCTGGAAAATCGCCCCGGCCCTGGCCGCCGGTAACACCGTGGTGCTCAAACCCTCGGAACAGACCCCGTTGACGGCGTTGCGCCTGGCGGAACTGGCGTCGGAAATTTTCCCCGCGGGTGTACTCAACGTGCTGTTCGGCCGTGGGCAGACAGTCGGCCAACCGTTGGTCAGCCACGCAAAAGTGCGCATGGTTTCACTGACCGGCTCCATCGCCACCGGCGCGAACATCATTTCCAGCACCGCCGACAGCGTCAAACGCACCCACATGGAACTGGGCGGCAAGGCCCCGGTGATCATTTTCGACGATGCCGACATTGACGCGGCCGTGGAGGGCATCCGCACCTTCGGTTTCTACAATGCCGGCCAGGACTGCACCGCTGCCTGCCGTATCTATGCCCAACAAGGCATCTACGACAAATTCGTCGAGAAACTCGGCGCGGCGGTGGCCAGCATCAAGTACGGGTTGCAGACCGCGCAGGACACCGAGATGGGCCCGCTGATCACCGCCCAGCACCGCGACCGCGTGGCCGGCTTCGTCGAACGGGCCATCGCTCAGTCGCATATACGCCTGATTACCGGGGGCAAGGCCGTGGACGGCAATGGGTTCTTCTTTGAGCCGACGGTGTTGGCCGACGCCCAGCAGGACGACGAAATCGTGCGGCGCGAGGTTTTTGGGCCGGTGGTGTCCGTTACACCGTTCATCGACGAAGCCCAGGTGCTGGCCTGGGCCAACGACTCGGACTACGGCCTGGCGTCTTCAGTCTGGACCGCCGACATCGGCCGCGCCCATCGCCTGGCGGCACGCCTGCAATATGGCTGCACCTGGGTGAACACCCACTTCATGCTTGTCAGCGAAATGCCCCATGGCGGTCAGAAACGTTCCGGCTATGGCAAGGACATGTCCATGTATGGGCTGGAGGACTACACGGTGGTGCGGCATGTGATGTTCAAGCATTGAGCCAAAGATTGATGACCACGGCCGGACGGCAGAGTCTGGTCGTGGCGGTTCAAGTGTCATGACGGCACTACCAACGCCACTGAGGGAAAATAACTTCGGTAGCGTTTGGCATCACGAGTGAGCAAAGGCAGGCCATTCACAGCCGCATGGGCGCCGATAAAGAAATCGGCCAGCACGTTATTTTTTCCGCCCCCTACCTTCCGGTAACGCACAAAAGCCTTCCCAGCGAGGAACAATGCCGGTCGAGGTACTTCCTGCATCAGCAGCCCGAGCTCAGTAACAACCTCATCCAACGCTTCAAAGGTGGAGAAAGTCTGAGACAGTTCGGCATAGATAATCGGGTTGATGACAAGGTCATGGGCTTGAGATTGGGCACGCAGTTGCTGGATAGACCAATCAGCCCAAACGGGATCGTTTTCCAGGACATCAATCAAAACGTTGGTGTCGACCAGTATCATTAATCTTCACCACGCAAGAGCGCCATCAGCTCATCCGTGCGCCATTTGATATCCGCCTTACCACGGGCGGCTTCGAAGCGATCATGGACTGTTTTCTTCGCTGCTTGGGGTTTACCGGCATGGAGCACCACCTCACCCTGCGCGTTGACACTAAACTCGATTGCACAACCCGGAATCAAGTGCAGCGCATCGCGAATTGGCTTAGGGATGGTGACCTGCCCCTTACTCGTCATCGTTGTCGACACAATGTTCTCCTTCGAAGTATTACCTTTTCCAGAAAAGTAATACTTCATGCTTAAGGGCGCAACCGCCGCTGATCCGCACTCATTCAAAACCTTGAAACACTGCGCATCGCATCCATCAGGCAACGCATGGCGATCCGGTCGTTTTCCGACAGTTCCCGGTAGCGTTCCACCAGTCTTAGTTCGTCCATGCTGAGCGGCCGTGTCCTGCGCGCGTTCGTCAAGCATGGAAGGATCCCCAGCAATTCGGTGATGCCCTGTATTTTTGTCATTGAGCCTTGTCCTTCTGTACGTCGAATTAACTTGATAGCACCTTCTGAATCCACGGGTTCAACGTCTATCTCGCTAAAGGATAGGGATGATTCACACCGTGAAAAGGGAGTTTTAGAGTAATTAGTCAAAAATGGCAGAATGACCCGATAAAAAAGGAAATATCTGTAAGGAAATTTAACTAAACCACGCTTTCCTCTCTCTCCCGGCCTACGTATCCCCTATGATTTTGCGCCTCGGTGAACCGATCCAGCTCTCAGGCATCTGTTCTAACGTCCGTTGCGTTTGGCCAAAGGCATGTCCGAACTTCTTTACCAGTCTCTGCTGCCAGGAAAGGCTCGGGATTGTTTCCAGAAAGGTTGTATTTATGCACCGCAGGAATCTGCTCAAGGCTTCCATGGCTTTCGCGGCCTACACCGGGCTTTCGGCCTCAGGGCTCATGGCCGCGCGTGCCTGGGCTGCTGACCGGACCGCCGACGGCGAGGCCCGTCCTTTCGATTTTAATGGGTTGAAAGAACAGGCCCGGGAACTGGCCAAGAGCCGTTACGTCGACACCAAGCAAGTCTTGCCGCCGACACTGGCGATGATGTCCCCATTGCAATTCAACGCCATTCGCTACGACGCCAACCACTCGCTGTGGAATGAGCTGGACGGTCAGTTGGACGTGCAGTTTTTCCACGTCGGCATGGGCTTCAAGCAACCGGTGCGCATGTACAGCGTCAACGCCAAGACCCGCATGGCCCGTGAAGTGCACTTCCGCCCGGAGCTGTTCAACTATGAAAAAACCACGGTCAACACTTCGCAGTTGACCGGTGATCTGGGCTTCTCAGGGTTCCGGGTGTTCAAGGCGCCGGAGCTGGACCGGCACGACATCGTTTCGTTTCTGGGAGCCAGTTATTTCCGCGCCGTGGACAACACCGGCCAGTACGGATTGTCAGCCCGGGGCCTGGCCATCGACACTTACGCCAAGAAGCGGGAGGAGTTCCCGGACTTCACCAAGTTCTGGTTCGAAATCCCGGACAAAAACAGTACCCGTTTCGTGGTCTACGCCCTGCTCGACTCGCCCAGCGCCACCGGCGCCTATCGTTTTGACATCGATTGCCAGCCTACCCGCGTCGTGATGGAGATCGATGCCCACATCAACGCCCGTACCGCCATCGAGCAACTGGGTATCGCACCGATGACCAGCATGTTCAGCTGCGGCACCGTTGAACGGCGCATGTGCGACACCATCCACCCGCAAATTCACGATTCCGACCGGCTGGCGATGTGGCGCGGCAATGGCGAGTGGATTTGTCGTCCGCTGAACAACCCCGCCACCCTGCAGTTCAACGCCTTCGCCGACAACAACCCGAAAGGCTTCGGCCTGGTGCAGACCGACCACGACTTCGCCAGCTACCAGGACACCGTGGACTGGTACAGCAAGCGCCCGAGCCTGTGGGTCGAACCGACAACGGCCTGGGGCGAAGGCTCGGTCGATCTGCTGGAGATTCCTACCACCGGTGAAACCCTGGACAACATCGTCGCATTCTGGACGCCGAAAAAGCCGGTCGCCGCCGGTGAGTCGCTCAACTATGGCTACAAGCTCTACTGGAGCGCCCTGCCACCAGTGAGCACCGAGCTGGCCCAGGTCAATGCGACCCGCTCAGGCATGGGCGGTTTCATCGAAGGCTGGGCACCGGGAGAACACTACCCAACCGTCTGGGCCCGGCGCTTTGCCGTGGACTTCAACGGCGGCGGCCTCGACCAGCTCCCCCCCGGCACCGGCATCGAACCGGTGGTGACCTGCTCCCACGGCGAGGTGAAGGACTTCAACGTGCTGGTGCTCGACGCGATCAAGGGTTACCGCATCACCTTCGACTGGTACCCGACCGATGACCGCGTGGACCCGGTGGAGATGCGCCTGTTCCTGCGTACCAAGGACCGGACCTTGAGCGAGACCTGGCTGTACCAGTACTTCCCGCCGGCGCCGGATAAGCGTAAGTATCCCTAAGTTTGGTAGCGTCAGGGATGACGTCTTCGCGAGCAGGCTCGCTCCCACAGGGTAGGGTGTAGATCACAAGTTCTGTGAACAACACACATCCACTGTGGGAGCGAGCCTGCTCGCGATGAGGCCGGTACAGCCATCGAATACTCCAGCCCAATAAATAAAAAGCCCCGGCCTAAAAAACCGGGGCTTTTTGTTTCAAGCTAACCCTTAATCGCGCAAATCCGATTCATGAATCGGCTGTTCCCGATGCGTGGCCCGCTGGTACTGCGCCGGCCACGTGGCTTTGCGTCCCCCCAGGTCATCATCGGCATGCAACGCCCAGTACGGGTCGCGCAACAGTTCGCGGGCCAGGAAAATGATGTCGGCCTGGCAGGTCCGCAAGATGTGCTCGGCCTGGGCCGGTTCGGTAATCATGCCGACAGTGCCGGTGGCGATTTCCGACTCCTTGCGCACCCTTTCGGCAAAGCGCGTCTGATAACCGGGACCGGTGGGAATTTCCGCATTCGCGGCGGTGCCGCCCGATGACACATCGATCAGGTCCACCCCCAGCGCCCTGAATCGCCGCGCCAGCTCCACGGTTTCATCCGGGTTCCAGCCATCCTCGACCCAGTCAGTGGCCGATACACGCACGAACACCGGCAACTCCTCAGGCCATACGGCCCTGACCGCTTCGGTTACTTGCAGCACCAGTCGGATGCGGTTCTCGAACGAGCCGCCGTATTGATCGCGCCGCTGATTGCTCAAGGGAGACAGGAATTGATGCAGCAGATAGCCGTGGGCTGCGTGGACTTCCACGACTTTGAATCCGGCCGTCAGGCTACGTTTGGCCGCCTCCACGAACGCCTGGATGACACCGGCAATCTGCCCCTCGTCCAGTTGGATCGGCTGGGTGTGCTGCGGATCGAAGGCAATCGGCGATGGGCCGACCGGGACCCAGCCGCCCTCCTCCGGTTTTACGCTGCCATGCTTGCCGAGCCAGGGTCGCCAGGTGCTGGCCTTGCGTCCGGCGTGGGCCAGTTGTATGCCCGGCACGGCCCCTTGGGCGGTGATAAAGCGGGTGATGCGTTGCAGGGGGCCGATCTGTTCCTCGTTCCACAACCCCAAGTCCTGGTCGGTGATGCGGCCGTCGGCAGTGACCGCAGTGGCTTCGGTGAACACCAGGCCGGCGCCGCCCACGGCGCGGCTACCGAGGTGTACCAGGTGCCAGTCATTGGCCAGACCATCGGCGCTCGAATACTGGCACATCGGCGACACCGCGATGCGATTGGGCAGGGTCAATTGGCGAAGGGTATAGGGTTCCAGCAGCAGACTCATGGGGCACCTCTCGAATCAGTGGGCAGGCTCCAGGGTTCTGTTTGAAAAGTCGACGAGTGACAAAAGGTGCAACACCCGCCCCCGCGGGCAAAGAAATCCGACAAGACGTCACAAGGGCTATCAAGCAGTGCTTAGAGCCTAGTCGACAACCCGAGAGGCGGGAGGGTTCAGAACTTAAAAATCGACGGTGTGACGCAATGGCGTACCCCTGTGGCGAGGGAGCTTGCTCCCGCTGGGCTGCGAAGCAGCCCCGGCATTCCAGCCATCACATCGCAAGGGGACGCTGGCGCGTCCAGCGGGAGCAAGCTCCCTCGCCACAGAGTACGAACGCAAGATAGGGGAGTATCTACCGCGGTTCGATATGGGCAATCATCAGTTGCACCGTTTCCTGGCCGCGAAACTCGTTGAGGTCGAGTTTGTAGGCCAGTTCGACCCAGCGCACGGTGGGGTTTGGCCAAATATCGCGATCGACGCCAAAGGCAATGCCGTCAAGCTTCACCGAACCGCATTCGCTCTTGAGGACGACCTTGAGGTGCCGTTCGCCCACCACGCGCTGTTCGACCAACTGGAACACGCCGTGGAACATCGGCTCCGGAAAATGCTGGCCCCAGGGCCCGGCGTGACGCAGCGCCCGGGCCAGCTCCAGATGGAATTCTTCCACCGCCAGGGTACCGTCCGACAACAGGCGCCCGGTCAGGTCTTCTTCACGCAACTGCCGGCGCACTTCAGCGTCGAACGCCTCGGCGAACAATGGAAAATTCTCTTGCGCCAACGTCAGCCCCGCCGCCATAGCGTGGCCGCCATACTTGCTGATCAGCGTTGGATGTTGCGCCGCCACTACACTCAGGGCATCGCGAATATGAAACCCCGGCACCGAGCGCCCCGAGCCCTTGAGCAGGCCGTCACCGGCATCGGCAAAAGCAATGGTCGGGCGGAAATAACGCTCTTTCATCCGCGAGGCGAGGATACCGATGACGCCCTGGTGCCACTGCGGATCGAACAGGCATAACCCGAACGGCATCGACTCCACCGGCAGGTCCTTGAGCTGGGCCAGCGCTTCACGCTGCATGCCCTGTTCGATGGATTTGCGATCCTGGTTCATGCCGTCCAGTTGCGCCGCCATCTCCCGCGCCAAGGCTGGGTCGTCAGTGAGCAGACATTCGATGCCCAGGCTCATGTCGTCCAGACGCCCGGCGGCGTTCAGACGCGGGCCGAGGATAAACCCGAGGTCCGTGGAGGTGATACGAGAATGATCGCGCCTGGCCACTTCCAGGATGGCCTTGATGCCGGGGCGGGCGCGCCCTGCACGAATGCGTTCCAGGCCCTGATGCACCAGGATCCGGTTATTGGCGTCCAGTGGCACCACATCCGCCACGCTGCCCAGTGCCACCAGGTCCAGCAGTTCGCCGATGTTTGGCTGCGGGCTGCTGACGTACCGGCCAAGGCTGCGCAGACGCGCCCGCAATGCCATCAACACATAAAAGATCACGCCGACACCGGCTAATGCCTTGCTCGGGAATTCACAGCCCGGCTGGTTCGGGTTGACGATGGCATCGGCCGCCGGCAGTTCAAGGCCTGGCAAATGGTGGTCGGTAACCAGTACCTTGAGCCCCGCCGCTTTCGCCGCCGCCACACCTTCGACGCTGGAAATGCCGTTGTCCACGGTGATCAGCAACTGCGGTTCGCGGGTCAGGGCAACCTCGACAATTTCCGGGGTCAACCCGTAGCCGTACTCGAAGCGATTGGGCACCAGATAGTCGACATGGGCCGCACCGAGCAAGCGCAGCCCCAACATGCCCACCGTGCTGGCCGTCGCGCCATCGGCATCAAAGTCGCCAACGATCAGGATGCGCTGGCGTTGCTCCAGCGCCACCACCAACAGATCCACCGCCGCGTCGATGCCCTTGAGTTGCTGATAAGGAATCAAGCGCGCCAGGCTCTTGTCCAGTTCAGCCTCGGACTGCACGCCACGGGCCGCATACAGGCGCGTCAACAAGGGCGGCAGGTCACCGAGGAATGGCAGGGTGTCGGGTAACTGGCGGGGTTCTATGCGCATGGGGTGATGGAGATTTCTCTATAAACTGTGGAGTTTTGATTACTTGCTGCTCCTGCTCGGCCCTGTAGGAGCTGCCGAAGGCTGCGATCTTTTGATCTTTTGATCTTTTGATCTTTCACTTGAGACTCAAGCGCCAGGGGAAAGATCGCAGCCTCGCTTCGCTCGGCAGCTCCTACAGGGCCCGGCGGGATCAGCCGCGCTCACCCAGCAACCATTGCAACTGGACTTCGTGCTGGCCACGGTCATCGGTCACAAAAATCGTCCCCTCGCTGATCATCACATCCCACTTGATCACGCGGGGCATGTCCTTAGCGAGTGTCTCCAGCACTTCCTGGGGCACGGAGGCGATGTTGACGTTCTTGAGGTTTTTTACCGCCGGGATCACCTTGCCTTCCCAAACCCGCAGGCTGCCATAGGCCAGCAGACTGGTGCGTTCGGTGCGGCGCGAGCACCAGGTCAGGCGGTCGGCATCGGGCTGGCCAACTTCAATCCAGTGCAACACACGGTCATCCAGGCTTTTTTCCCACAGCGCAGGTTCATCGACATCCGACAGACCTCGGCCAAATGCCAGCAGCTCGTTGTACCAGAAAGCGTAGGCCAGCAGGCGCACGGTCATACGCTCCTCGGTTTCCGAAGGATGACGGGCGATGGTCTGCTTCACGTTCTCGTACACACTACGGTCGAGGTCGGTGAGGTTCAGTTCAAACTTATAGGTCGTGGACGGCTGGGCCATGAACGGGCTTCTTGATACGAGGAAAGGCGGCAAGTCTAACCGATGAGGCGGGCATTCCACGAATTGCCGACCATCAACCTGCGGCGACTGACGCTGGCCTATGATAAAACGCTCTATTCGTTCTGCCTTTTGTTCTACAGGATTCATCATGTCGCTTACTGCCAAACCCCTTGCGGGCGTCAAAGTCATCGAACTCGGCACCTTGATCGCCGGACCTTTTGCCTCGCGGATATGTGGAGAATTCGGGGCCGAGGTGATCAAGGTCGAATCGCCCGATGGCGGGGACCCGTTACGTAAATGGCGCAAGCTGTATGAAGGTACGTCCTTGTGGTGGTTCGTTCAGGCGCGTAACAAGAAATCCCTGACCCTGAACCTCAAGCACCCCGACGGTCTGGCGATTCTGAAAAAGCTGATTGGCGAAGCCGACATCCTGATCGAGAATTTTCGCCCCGGTGTGCTGGAAAAACTCGGCCTGGGCTGGGATGTGCTGCATGCGTTGAACCCGAAATTGGTCATGGTGCGGCTCTCGGGCTTCGGCCAGACCGGTCCGATGAAAGATCAGCCCGGGTTTGGCGCGGTGGGCGAATCCATGGGCGGTCTGCGTTACATCACCGGGTTCGAAGACCGGCCACCGGTGCGCACCGGGATCTCCATCGGCGACTCGATCGCCGCCCTCTGGGGCGTGATTGGTGCACTGATGGCGCTGCGTCATCGCGAGGTCAACGGCGGAACCGGGCAAGTGGTGGACGTGGCGCTGTACGAAGCGATTTTCGCCATGATGGAAAGCATGGTGCCGGAGTTCGACGTGTTCGGTTTCATCCGTGAGCGCACCGGCAACATCATGCCGGGTATCACCCCATCGTCCATCCACACCAGTGCCGACGGCAAGCACGTGCAAATTGGCGCCAACGGCGATGCGATCTTCAAGCGCTTCATGCAGGTCATCGGCCGTGACGACTTGGCCAATGACCCGCAACTGACCAGCAATGATGGTCGCGACAGCCGCCGCGATGAGCTGTACGGGGTCATTGATCGCTGGGTCAACTCACTCCCGCTCGATACCGTTATCGAGCACTTGAACCAGGCGGAAGTGCCGGCCAGCCGAATCTTCAGCGCCGAGGATATGCTCAGCGACCCGCAGTTCCTGGCCCGCGAAATGTTTCTGCAGGCCAATCTGCCGGACGGCAAGGCGTTCAAGATGCCTGGCATCGTACCGAAACTTTCCGACACTCCGGGCACGTCCGAATGGGTGGGGCCGGCACTGGGTGAGCACAATGCCCAAGTGCTCGGGGAACTTGGCTACGATGCGCAGCAGATCGCCCAATTGCGTAGCGACGGCGCCATTTGATGCGGTGAGCGAAAGTCTGTGCCCACTGAAGAACGAGCGTGGGAGCGAGCCTGCTCGCGATTGCGGTGGGTCAGTCAACATCAAGTCTACTGACCCGATGCTATCGTGAGCAGGCTCGCTCCCACAAAGGCCCAGCGGCAGAGCACGCTGAAACCTTAAACGCCAGGCAAAAAGAAACCCCGAGAAGTGGGGAGACAACTCGGGGTTAAACGTGACCATTCATGGTCCGTACCACAAGCGACAAGCACCGGAGCACAATGCTTGATCTTGCTGGTAACAGGTCTGACTCATCGGGACGTAGGAAGGTTCCCACGAAAGACCATTCAATTCGGGATAACCATGACCTTGTCACGCGCCAGATTACGCAGCGCGGCTATCACACAGGGCTCAAGGCGACCTTCGGCAATCAGTACATCGCGATGCAGTCCATCGACCACATCCGTCAGTTGACGCTTGTCGGTCAACTGAGCCTGGTTGAACATCCTTTCGACCATGATCGCCCCAGAGGCATTCTTCAGCGTGACCAGGCATTCGCCCTTGGCGCCAGAGGGAGTCAGCGTGACCTGATACGGGCTCAAAGCCTCACCCAGCAATAGGCTGATACTTTCCATTCGCTCACCCTTTAATAGTCTGAAAACAACTGCTTGTTCACAGTAGATGACCGTGAGCCGCAGCAGAAAGTTCGTTAGCGCACCGAGCCGGTGCGCCCCAAACCTGTTCAACCGAGCATGCGCGCCCAATATGACAGGGGAGCAACAGACATCGTGTGAAGGAGTTTTCCTAGCGAGCTGTCAGCGTCAAGCCAGGAACTGCTCGGCACGCCTCCACCGGCGACCGACATCAATCCAGCCGCCCAAGAGACCGCGCAACTGCCCATCGGCCCCATAAAAAGGCACCGACCAATGATAGATATCCCGTAATCCACCACCGAACATCAATTGACGGTCGACGAACCGGGACTGCCCCGTTCGCAGCTGCTCCATGACCTCTGCGTGCAGCAACGCGGCGGTGGCCGGCGGGAACACCGCGGAATCCGTCAGCCGTGTTCCCCGCAGCTTTTCAAAGCGCGTCGCGAACTTCTCTTCGTAACTTTTATTGCACATGATCAGGCGCCCTTCCAGGTCACGGATGAAAATCGGATCGGGCATGGCATCCATCAAGGCTCTCTGGAGCATCAACTGATCATTGAGGACAGCCTCGGCCTTGAGGCGCTGATCGATTTGTATCTGCAGGCGGCGGTTCCAAAGCAGGGACAGCAGGCCGAACAACACGACCACGATCACACACCAATAACCCCAACGGGACACCCGCAGCCAGACCGATGGCGCCTGGCGGGGGGCGATACCTGCCATCCACTTGGAACGCAACGCACGCATTTCCTCGGCAGGAAAAGCCTCCAAGGCCTTGTTCAGAATACTCAGCAATGGAAGCAGGTCCTGGCGCACGGCCAGATAGTCCGGTTCCCACTTACCTTCCAGGCTTCTTCCTACGCGCAACTGTCCCGCCGGGTAGAGGTGCACCCCGGTTTCATTTTCGATGGTGGCGTGGGCTTCCCGACTCTCCACCAGCGCCCTCGCTTCCCCGTAAGTCTTGACCGTGCGCAGTTCGATGGCCGGGTAGTCGCGCCTGATTTCCGCCTCCAACGCATGCCGTGCCGGCAACGCCAGGATCTTGCCATTGAGCTGCTCAAGCGAGTGGGGAGCGAAATCCCCGTCACGTCCGACAAATACCCAGCCAGAACCGCCAAATGCATGGCTGAAATTCAGGAAATTCCTGCGCTCGTCGTTCATCGCCAGCGTGGTCGTCATGTCGGCCTCGCCATTCTCTAGCATCGCCAGTAATTGATCGGGGGAAAACGACTCCCGATGCACGAATTCAAGGCCGGTCATTTGCGCAATACGCTGGAGAATGTCGTGGTTCAGGCCGTTCCACTGCCCAAGCTCATTCTTGAACAGGTACAGCGGAAATTGCATCGAAGCCACGATGACCTGCGGGTTCTCCTTGATCCACTTCAATTCCTGCGGATCCAGCACCAACCGTTCGCCGGAATCGAACGGTGGCGCTTTATAGGCCGCCAACTGCGCCGCCCCCGCCCCCTGCGCCCAGTACACCAGGACCAGGCCCATCATCCAGCTCAGGGCTGGTTTGCGTCTGATAAAAAACAACATCTGCATTTCCTTCGAGATTACTCGCCCGTCCCTCCAAGGGCGAAAACCCGACCAGTTTGGCATGCAGAAACGAGAAAGCCCGTCAGGAGACGGGCTTCAAAATGTGACAGGTTTCAGCGCTCAGAGCGGCTTGCCGCGGTTGCCATGCTGACTGACAAAGGCCTGAACGGCTTTCAAGTCATTGGGCAACACGGTGCAACGCTCATCTCGCTCAAACAAATCAGAAAGATGTGCGGGTAGTTCAAGCGCTTTTCCTACGCCTGCCTTCTCCACTGCTTCCGGAAACTTCACCGGATGGGCAGTACCCAGAATCACCATCGGGATATCCAGGCTGCGACGGCATTCACGGGCGGCTCTCACACCGATGGCCGTATGCGGGTCGAGCAGTTCGCCGCTCTGTTCGAACACCTCGGCAATGGTCTCGCAGGTTTGCGCATCGTCCACCGCCAGCGAGTCAAACAGCTTGCGCGCTTCGGTCCAGCGCTCAGGCTCGACGCTGAAACCACCGCCCTGTCGGAAGCTGTCCATCAGGCCGGCAATCGCCGCGCCATTGCGACCGTGCAGGTCGAACAGCAAACGCTCGAAGTTCGACGACACCATGATGTCCATGGACGGCGACAGCGTGGCGTGCAGGGTTTCCTTGACGTACTGGTTGCCGCTCATGAAACGGTGCAGGATGTCGTTGCGGTTGGTGGCGACGATCAATTGGTTGATCGGCAGCCCCATGTTGCGCGCCAGGTAACCGGCAAAGATATCGCCGAAGTTACCGGTAGGCACCGAGAACGACACCGAACGGGTCGGGCCGCCCAGTTGCAGGGCCGCGTGGAAGTAATAAACGATCTGGGCCATGATCCGCGCCCAGTTGATCGAGTTCACCGCAACCAGCCGCGTACCTTTGAGGAAGCTCTGGTCGGCAAAACTGGCCTTGACCATTTCCTGGCAGTCATCGAAGTTGCCTTCGATGGCGATGTTATGGATGTTATCGCCGAAAATCGTCGTCATCTGCCGACGCTGCACTTCCGAGACACGGTTGTGCGGGTGCAGGATGAAAATGTCGACGTTCTCACAGTGCTTGCAGCCTTCGATAGCGGCCGAACCGGTGTCGCCGGAGGTGGCGCCAACGATCACGACACGCTCGCCACGCTTTAGCAGCACGTAGTCCAGCAGACGACCGAGCAATTGCAGGGCGAAGTCCTTGAAGGCCAGGGTCGGACCGTGGAACAGCTCCATTACCCATTCGTTGCCGTTGAGCTGACGCAGCGGTGCGATGGCGTTGTGGGAGAAGACGCTATAGGTCTCTTCCAGGATTTTCTTGAAGTCAGCGTCCGGAATGCTGCCGGTGACAAACGGGCGCATGACCCGGAAGGCCAGTTCGTGATACGGCAAGCCGGCCCACGAGGCGATTTCTTCCTGGGTGAAACGCGGCAGGTTTTCCGGCACATAGAGGCCGCCGTCCGTGGCCAGGCCGGCCAGCAGGACATCTTCGAAATTCAGGGCCGGTGCCTGGCCGCGGGTGCTGATATAGCGCATGGGGGCAAACCTTTGGTTTGAGCTTCGAGCGTCAAGCTGCAAGCTACACGTTAAAAGCAGCCGGGCTTTTATTTGTAACTTGCAGCTCATGGCTTGCAGCTGTATTGATTTAACTTGCAGCTTTTAGCTTGGCGCTTGTAGCTGCTTCAATTCAAATGCTCGACGCGGATACGGACCACCGGCCCGACAACGCCCTGGAGAGCCTCCAACGCGGTGATCGCGTCGTTGATGCGCTGCTCGACCACTCGGTGGGTCAGCAGGATCATCGGCACCAGGCCGTCGTGTTCCTCGACTTCCTTCTGCATGATCGACTCGATGTTGATGCCGCGCTCCGAAAGGATGCTCGCCACCTGGGCCAGTACCCCTGGGTGGTCCTTGGCCTGGATCCGCAGGTAGTAGGCACTTTCGCATGCTTCGATCGGAAGAATCGGATGATCCGACAGCGAGTCTGGCTGGAAAGCCAGGTGCGGTACACGGTTCTCCGGGTCGGAGGTCATCGCGCGCACCACATCCACCAGGTCGGCCACCACCGAGGAAGCGGTCGGCTCCATGCCGGCGCCAGCACCGTAGAACAGGGTGGAGCCCGCGGCGTCGCCATTGACCATCACGGCGTTCATCACGCCGTTGACGTTGGCGATCAAGCGATCGGCCGGGATCAAGGTCGGGTGAACCCGCAGCTCGATGCCACTGGCGGTGCTACGGGCCACGCCCAGATGCTTGATGCGGTAGCCCAAGGCTTCAGCGTAGTTCACGTCAGCGGTGGTCAGCTTGGTGATGCCTTCGGTGTAGGCCTTATCGAATTGCAGCGGAATACCAAAGGCGATGGACGCCAGGATCGTCAGCTTGTGCGCCGCGTCGATGCCTTCCACGTCAAAGGTCGGATCGGCTTCTGCGTAACCCAGGGCCTGGGCCTCGGCGAGCACGTCTTCGAAGGTGCGACCCTTTTCGCGCATCTCGGTAAGAATGAAGTTGCCAGTGCCGTTGATGATCCCGGCGACCCAGTTGATGCGGTTGGCCGAAAGGCCCTCGCGGATCGCCTTGATCACCGGAATGCCACCGGCCACGGCGGCTTCGAACGCAACGATCACGCCCTTTTCCCGCGCTTTGGCGAAAATCTCATTACCGTGAACAGCGATAAGCGCCTTGTTCGCGGTGACCACATGCTTGCCATTCTCGATGGCCTTGAGTACCAGCTCGCGGGCAACGGTATAGCCGCCCATCAGCTCTATGACGATGTCGATCTCAGGGTTCGTGGCCACTTCGAAGACATCGTTGGTAATCGCAATACCGGTCGTCTGGAACTGAGGCTTTGGCGTGCGCATGGCAATTTGTGCCACTTCGATTCCACGCCCGGCACGACGAGCAATTTCCTCGGCGTTGCGCTGAAGTACGTTGAAGGTGCCGCCACCGACGGTACCTAACCCACAGATGCCTACTTTGACCGGATTCACTCTTGACTCCCCATGAAACGGCCGACGCAAGGTCGGCCGTGAAATACAGCCGCGCAGCAACGCGACTTTGTGTTTAACGGCCCGACGAAGGTTTTCGCCGAGCCGTGATCTTCATAAACGCACTGCCCATGATCATTTGGCGCCAAGGGCCAGTTTGGCGACTTGTGGCGCCGGCTGGTAGCCCGGAATGACCTGGCCGTCCGCCAAAACGATGGCCGGCGTACCGTTCACACCGATGGACTGACCGAGGGCGAACTGCTTGGAAACCGGATTTTCGCACTTGGCGGCCTTGATTTCCTTGCCATCGACCATTTTGTCCATGGCCGCTTTTTTGTCCTTGGAGCACCAGACCGCCTGCAGTTGCTCATCACCCGGCGAGCCCAGTCCCTGGCGCGGAAACGCCACATAGCGCACTTCAATGCCGCGCTTGTTCAGTTCCGGCACTTCGGCGTGCAGCTTGTGGCAATACGGGCAGGTGGTGTCGGTGAACACAGTGATGTGGGATTTGGTTTCGCCGACCGCCGGGTAAACCACGGTTTCGGCAACCGGAATGCCGTTGATCAGCTTGGAAATGCCCTGGCGTTCGGTCTTCTCGGTGAGGTTGACCGGCTTGCCACCCTTGAGCTCGAACAGGTTGCCCTGGACGATGTACTGACCGTCGGCGCTGGCGTAGAGCACACGACTTCCCTGGAGCTTGACTTCATACAGGCCGGACATGGGGCTGGCGGTGATGGTTTCGATCGGCACCTCCATCTGAAGGTTTTCCAGGCTCTTGCGGATAGCCTTGTCGGCCGCGTCGTCGGCGATGGCAACGGTACTGGCCAACGCAATGGCGGCGGCGGTGAACATCTGGATCAAACGCATGGGAGCTCCTGAGACGGACAAAGGGGACGGGGAACGCCGACCGGCAGATTCGGGTTCCAACCGCCCACTGTGCAAACCGGCAAAGCCTACCACATAAGGCCCGCGTGGCCGAATGCCGGTGATACAAGGCATTTGGCGAATGCCTTGTTGTGGGAACGGGCGCTCACAGATCCTGGACTCACCACACATCCTCTGTGGGAGCTGAGCTTGCTCGCGATGGCGCTCGGTCAGCTTGCATCCATGCTGAATGTGCCCACGTCATCGCGAGCAAGCTGGGCTCCCACATGGGTTCTCGGGTGTTCATAAGTTTGGG
>NZ_JAKNQY010000023.1 GCF_024494355.1 Pseudomonas sp. Q11
AGAGGCGCAGGCATTGGAGTAGATTTGTGGGGATCCCTCAGGGTCTGTCCCCGTTTTTTTGCAAGTCAATATTTACGAGAAAAATTTGATTTAACCACACTGGAAATATAGCTATTGAGTCCGCGGCCTGCCACCGCAAGTCGCTGCAATTCCGTGACCATTACTGGCCCGGGGCGATTGGAATCATACACATAGGTCCTATAGGTTCCTGAGGCAAACTCTACGGATATCGACCCGTGGGCCAGTTCATATGCCACCACATTTGACTGACCACTGAGATTTTTGTAACGCTCCATGCTTCTCACCTCTTGAGACTAGCAAGTCGCCAGCACACACACTTTAGACTTCAATTGACTCCCAGCCAAGTCGGAAGTCCACTGCTTCAAGAAGCATGCGTAAATTGCGAATTTCGCCAATGCTGAGTAGACACAGAGAAGGCTACGGGAGCTCAAAATCAGCAATTCTATGATGCACAATTCCACTAAATTCGATAACCAACTGATTTATCTATAGTTACTAGCTGGGGGTACGGCGAATTTTCCAACGAACTCCAGTCGCCCGAAAAACCTCGTCTCGCCGAAATATACCGTTCGTCTGGTGCTACCATACAAAACGAAGTCCTCGCAAAAATTCAAGGGCTTTGCTGCTCCTGCACATCCACTTTCTGTCCATACACTGAACTCTGTGGGAGCGAGCCTGCTCGCGATGAGGCCATCACCACCACCGACACTCTGCCGGCCGGGATGGAGAGCTGCCCGTCCTGGAGCATCACGCCCGAAACAATCTCAACCAAACAACACCTTTAGCCAATGATCCTCACCCACAATGGCGATCGAAGCCCCCGCCTCCCGCAGTTCCACTGCCTTCATGATCTTCGCTCCGTAGGTACTGTGGCGCCACTGCTCATTACCCACGCTGCCGACCACCAGGTAATGCACCTTCTTACTCACGCCGCCCCCAATCAAACCACCCCGTTCTTCGACTAACACCTGGCAATCTTTGCGCGGCCCAAAGGCCATGACCCCCGTAAACACAAACATCCGGCCATTCCACACCAATTCAGGAGCCGGCGTGTTGAATGGAAGATCCGTAGGAGCAACGGCAACAGCACCGCCGACCTTTGGCCTCTCTATATCCAGTCCAGAAAAACCATGCAGGATATTAAGCAGCTCAAGAGACTCATCCGGGTCCAGAACATCGTCCTGAAGCATGCACGCCAAACGCGAATACAACAGATTGATCACCGGATCGTTCAGGTGCGCCAGATTGCTTTCCAACCATTGCTTCAGGAACATCGCTTCAGTGGTATTCACAACACCATCTGCGGCAATCCCGGCAGCCAGCCCGACCAATGCGTCAGCAGCGCGTCGGTCGATACGGGCGCGGTGGAAGAATTTGCTGTTTTCGAATTCGTTGTGTAGGTCCATTACGGGCGTTCCTTGGAGGGTGTTGGCTCGGCGCTAAGCGTGATCATTTACGGCAACGCCAATAAAGCTAGCACTCTGCCATACATGCGCAAGCTCGCTCTGTCCGACCTGATGGTATCCCCTCGCTAGTGACACCCAGTGATCAACAATCCCTAGGCTCCTCTCCTGCCAGATGGCCCGGCTCGATAAAGTCAAAAAGGCCTTCGTTCGGGCATCAACGCCTTGGCTACTCCACCTACCCATTACATCAGAATTCACCCACATCCTATCCAGGGTTACAAATCCAACTCATCAGGACGTTGACGACCTCCCCCAGCAACCTAAAATGCCTACCAAATACCCGCCAAGCCTAGGTTGACTCGATCAGCATGCTCAAATCGTGCGGGTTTTTTCTGAGTTAAAAACGATGTGATGTAACCGACTTGATCAGCGCGGACAGCCAATGGAAACCCCGCCTCACCGAAATCATGGATCAGCAGAAACCGGGTTATTTGACACTCATGGGATTTCCAAATGATTGGAAACGTCAGCAATGGTGTCTGGTGTAAGGCTGCCAGGAACAGACCACGATCAATTTACTGCTTAACTGATTTCGCGACCTGAGCTCGGACACGCATCGCGTTGTCTTTCGCCACTTCGAAATGGTGCACGCGAGAAGGTGGGCGCTTATTACGCTCAATTTCGTCCATTTGCGTCATGCTCTCGACCAATCGGTTGAATAAATTCTTTTCCATCATCTCTATCCTCTGTTTCAACTCGCTCACTCAGACGAGCCGATTCCGCGACTGTCATTTGATGCACAGAGTCGAGCAAATCTTGCGGAATGCTTACATTCATCATTCCTTGCTGATTACTCTCACCGCTTGCCTTTACCCCGTGGTTGGCAGGTGACATCCACAACGACGTAAATTATTGCCCATCCATAAAAATACCTAAACCTCGCCCGCCAGCATCGCGCCACGAGTGCAGCCTCCCCCAAGCGCCCGCTACTCTCTGACCGTCGCTGCCAAATCGGCGACCGGGCGTGAGAACCCGAAGCAATCAAGGCGCAAAAGCGCCCATAATCCATCGTGGCGCTTTTTTTCGTCTGCGATGTCGTTTTATGGCGGCCGTGCGTGGGAGACCTTCGGGTCTACCGGTTACCTTGATTGCCGGATTCTCACCCCGCGCATGGCTGCCACCCCAACCTGTGAGAAGGTCGGTGGCAGCTCTTTCAAGTCAAGGAGCCAGACAATGCCAAACCCGCAAGACATCAAAACCCCAGGCCTAACCCCCTTCTCCTACCACTCCGACCTCCCCCTCTTCCGCGTCAACAGCGGCATTCCCATCGGCGAAGCCCTGTCCCACGCCTCCGACCTGCTCCACGTTGCCAAGCTCTTGGCCGAGGACGCGGCGATGATTCGCAGCACGGATCGGTACGCCTGGGCGTCGTGTTATTTGCAGGATATGAGCAAAGCGGTGATTGATGACGTGGTGAAGGTGCTGGAGGCGCCGGGGAGTCATCCTGCTTAAGAGCTGCGGGGGCAATGCTGCTCCGAGGGGCAGCATTGAATTGTATTTGCAGAAGCGGATAAAAGAAGGGCTGCTTCGCAGCCCAGCGGGAGCAAGCTCCCTCGCCACGGGGGCTACGGACAGAGCACGATCACTGGCTGCAATGAATAGGCGGACACCAAATCAACCATGGTCTGTCCCCCGTTTTCCTACGAGAACGCTCTGGCGCTGCGGGCCCAATACCCACGCAAGCGCATCATGTCGCCAAGCAATAGGTAGACTGCACCAACCCCGAAGCAAACCAGCGGCTGGATACCAGTTTTAGATCTACGTCCTGCTCAAGCGCCCCGAACAATGGCCTTCCGGAACCGATCAGCACAGGTACAGTGGTAATCACCATGTCGGTGATTAATCCATCGCGCAGGAATGACTGCACCACCTGTCCACCATCGACATAGACCCGACGTACGCCTTGTCTCGTCAGTTCCTCCATCACGTCCTTGGGCGCGAGGCCGGAGAACCGGAGCTTGCCCTTCAGTGCCCCGGGCACTGGCGCATCCGCCAGGCTTTCAGACAGCACCACCACGGGGCGCTCATAGAACCAGGTGTCGAAGGTCCGGACCTTCTCATAGGTTCCGCGCCCCATCACGATCACGTCCTTGTCAGCGATGAAGTCTGAGTAGCCATGGTCCTCGGTTTGATCATCGCGCTGTAAAAGCCAGTCGATGTCACCGTCGGGCCTGGCGATAAAGCCATCCAGGCTGGTGGCGATGAAAACATGTGCAGTGGCCATCAGGATCTCCTTGTTTATACGGGTATTTCGATGCCCGGCGTCGAGAAACGCCTGCTGGCATTAATCATCTATTGTGCAATCGCTCCCATCGCTTGTCTTCGGGCCCATCGGTCGTTGGCGTTATCGGCAAGCGGGCGTGAGCGCCCGAAGCAATCAAAGCGAACCTCCGAGCGCTCCGCCGGCCCTCAACTACACTTGCCCTGAAATCCCCGCCCCAGGAGTAGTAGGCGATGAAGATCAGGACCAAGATCATAGGCTCGGGGTTGATCAGCCTTTTCTTTGCCCTCGTGCTCGGCGGCATCGGGTTGTGGGGCTATATCAGCATGACCAGTGCTCTGGCGCGCAGCGAGACCAGTATTTCGGCGATGCGCAAGCACATGGAGGCGGACATGATGCACGACGCCATTCGTGGCGATGTGTTGGCCGCTTTGCTGGTGGCGCCGGGGGATGCTGCGGGAGCCAAGGAGGTGAGGGACGCGTTCGATGAGCATGCGCAACGGATGCGCAAGGTCATCGCCGAGAATGCCGAGGCCCAGTTGCCGCAAGCGATCGCCCAGGCCGTTACCGAGTTGAAACCACAAGTCGAAAGCTATATCGCGTCGGCGCAACAGGTGATCGGTAAGGCGCTGGCTGGCGCCCAGGATGGCCGGGCGTTGCGGACGGAGTTCGACGGGGCGTTTTCGGCGCTGGAGGAGCGTAACGAGGCGGTGAGCGAGTTGATCGAGAGCCAGGCCCATGCCACCCGCGAGCAACAGGACCACAGCATTCAAACGTCGGAGCGCTGGCTGGTTTTCACGTTGCTGGCCACCTGCGTGGCGTTGGCGCTGTTGTCGTGGAGCCTGCTCAAGGCGGTGCTTACGCCACTGAACAAGATCATCCTCAATACCCAGGCGATTTCCCAAGGGGATTTGCAGCGCTCGATGGGGGCTCAAAGCAAGGATGAGCTGGGTCAGTTGCAAGGTGTGATCGAACAGATGCAGGTCAATTTGCGACAGATGATCGCCACGATCCGCAGCCAGAGTGACGAGTTGCATGGCACGTCGCGCGTGCTGGGCGATACGGCGCGGCAAATTGTGTCCAGCGCCGATCATCAGGCTCAGAGTGCGACCAGCATGGCGGCGAGCATGGAGCAGATGATGGCGAACATCAGCCAGATCCATCAGCACGCCGACAGCGCCCGGACGATCTCGGCGCAGTCCGAACAACTGGCCAGCAGCGGCGGGCAAGTGATCCTTGGGGTGGTGGAGGGCATGAACAGGATCGCCGAAGTGGTCAATCAGTCGTCCAGCAAGATCACCGCGCTGGATGCGTCGTCCGAGGACATTCATTCCATCATTCAAGTGATCAAGAGCATTGCCGAGCAAACCAATCTGTTGGCCCTCAACGCCGCCATCGAAGCCGCCCGCGCCGGTGAGGCGGGGCGCGGCTTTGCGGTGGTGGCCGATGAGGTGCGTAACCTGGCGGCGCGCACCACCCAGTCCACCCAGGAAATCACCGCGATGATCGAGCGCATCCAGACCAGCGCCCGGGATGCGGTGGCGAACATGCAGGCTTGCGTCAGCCGCGTGGACGAAGGCGTCTCACTGGCCCAGCAGGCCGGGGTGTCCATCAGCGAAATCCGCACCGGCGCCCGGCATGCGGCAGAAGTGGTGGAGGAAATTTCCCAGACCATTGCCGAACAATCGAAGGCCAGCGATGAAATGGCTCAGAGGGTGGAGTCGATTGCCGAGCAGTCCCGCGAGAACACCCGCTCGATTCACAACCTGACGCAAACAGCGGATCAACTGAACGATGCGGCGGGGTCGATGCAGTCTTCGGTGCAGCAGTTCAAGATTTGATCAATCGGCTGCATTCACTTTTGTGGCGGGGGCGCTTGCTCCCGCTGGGCGACATAACAGCCTCTGCTTTCAATAATCGCGAATTATTGAAAATTATGGCTGGGCAATAATTATTGCCCAGCCATAAGCCTGACTCACACCTCGCTCACCTCAAACACAAACGAAATCTCCCGCTTCTGGGCACTCCAGACGTACCGGATATGCTTGCCCTGCACCGGAACCGAAACCGCCGGGGGGCGAAACGCCGCCACGCATTCGTGCCCGGACAGGCGGACGCTGTTGTACAGCAAGCCCCAGGACAGGGTTTCGCGCAGTTGCCGGGCGAACACCTGGGACGGACCGTAGGCGGCGGGGTCCGGGTCGTGCAGGTGCGGGTAGTCGTGGCGGATGTCGTGCAGCGGCTTGATGACCTTGTTGACGTAAGTACGCATGGTCAATTCCAGATCCGGCTCGTTGGTCGCCCCGAGGAATCGCGCCTGGTGGTAGCAGGTCTCGGCAATGGCGGCTTCCTGGCTGCTGGCGGCGTAGTAGACGCCGAAGGTGCCGTCGCTGAAGCGGCTGCTTTTGCCGATATGGGTAAACGCGGCCATCACCGGCGAGGAGCCGGGCCCGGAAATGCGGTCCTCGGGGCGGACGCGGGACAGCACACCGGCTGCTTCCATGAGCCGGTCGTTGGTCAGTGCTTCCAGGGCATACGCGGTGGGCAGGTCCTCAGGATCAAGCACGTCTTCAAATAGCGCAATCGGCGGGAAGCTGCTGTTGACGATCCGGTAGGCACGCTTCCATTGCGGGTCCGCCAGTGGTGGCGTCATCAACCGCGCACTCCGTCGAGGTAACGCCGCACATCGGCAATGTCCACCACCCGCCCGGCGAGCATGTAGGCCAGTGCCGACTGGCCGTTGAAGGGCGCAGCGGTATTGGGGCTGCTGACCCACTGGTAAGCGCGGTCCCGGCTGTTGCTGAAGATGATGCTCAGCGCCTTGTGAATGCCCATGAGGTAGGAAATGCGCTCCAAGGTGTCACGGGGCAGCTTTACGTTTTCCGGTAATTGTTTGTACTTATAGAAAGTCGTGTTGCCTACCTTGCCCAGCAACGTGCGTTGCTGCTCGACGCTGCAGCCCCACAGCGCCATGAGATTGAAGAAAAACTTCAACGCGACCCGACCCGCGTCCGGGGAGTCCAATTGTTGCTGTGCGTTGAGGGTGATGGAGGAAGTCGCCATGAGGTTTGGGCTCCTTTGTCGCGGGGTGATGCTTAGAGGGTAGTACAGATATGGAGAATTCGTAAATTTTTATTCGCAAGTGGATTCTATCGACCGATTATCTGAACAACTCGGCATGGCTTCCCAAGTCAACAAACGTCACCAAGTCCGAGCGCGAATGCTCATAAATCAAAAGGAAGTCACCGCCAATATGACACTCTCGAAACCCATCCCAGTTACCAGTCAATGCATGATCCATGTATTCACTCGGTAGCTGCTCACCCAAAAAAAGCATAACCATCACATGACGCACTTCATTCATATCGCGCCGTCCCGCTCTTTTGTAACGCTCCCAGGACTTTTTGAATTCAGACGTATATGCGCATTGCTTCGGTAATTCAGCGCGCTTTTGCTTTTCTCCCGGTTTCGCCATCAGCCTCTCTCAGCATGTCGTCTATCGAATTGAATCGTTGACGGATGTCCCGTGCCTCAATCATGGCCCGGGCGGTCTTTTCCGAAGGCACTCGCACCTCGAATGGAAGCCCCTGAGTCTCAACAACCTGACGCAGGAAAAGACGCATCGCGTCGCTAACACTCAATCCGCAAGCGTTCAAAACCTCGGTGGCACGGGCCTTCAATTCCTCATCAATGCGGCAACGCACGTCGGTGGTTTTCAATAATGCACCCATGGAATCAACCTCATCATTAACTTTGTAGCTACATTGGCGCTACCTCAGAGCATTGTGGTAGGACTGCCGCCATGGGTCAACGTCAGGTGGATAAGCGGCCTGTATGGATAAAAGGCAGGTTTGGCATCGTCTGTATTAAGGGGTGTATTCCAACATGAGTTTCTAAGGGCGAATATCAGAACGATCAGCCATGAGACTGAGAGTGCTCCGAGATCCGTGCAGGATTTTTCGCAAGGCCGCCCCATATGCCCCCCGCTAACTGATCCTGGTCAGCACCAACTGGGCAAAATCCCCAAATCCCGCATAAGCTCCAACCATCGCCTGCCAGAGCTTTTCGCCACAAAACCGCGACAATCGTGGCAAGGTACATGATGATAGCCGGTATGCACTGCCTGACCCTGGCCAGGTGCACAACAATAGCGAGCCCACTTAAGCAGAGGGCATTACCTTATGGATAGCAGAACCTTACGCAACCTCATGCGCATCGTGCAGACCGGCTCCTTGTCGGCGGCGGCGGAACATTCGTGCCTCACGGTGCAGGCATTGGCGGCACAGTTGAACAAAGTTGAGGAGCAGTTCGGCTTCCGGCTGTTCCGGCGTTCGAACAAAGGCCTGACGTTGACGAGCCAAGGCTCGGAACTGACGCCGTTCATGGATCAGGTGCTGGTTGCCACGCGGCAGTTGGAAGAGAAGGTCGCAGCGCTGAAGACGCCCCGGCAGCGCACGCTGAGAGTGGCGCTCAATACCACCCTGCCGGCGGAGTTCAACCGGCGGATGATCGATCGGCTGATCGCCGTGTTTCCCCAATATCAGTTGGAGTTCAGTTACGCCGAGTCGATGGAGAACCTGAGCAAGCTCAAAAACGAAGACTTTGACCTGGCGATCCTCATCGGCCCGCAGCAGAGCGGCTATTCCAGCATCACCATGCCGGATGTTCAGGTGCAGGTGGTCGGCGCCCATTGTGGCGACGAGGACGATTCCCTCGGTTTGCTCGGCGATAAGTTTCAGGTGCGTCCGGCAGAAGAATGTCCGTATTCCCACAGTTTCCTTCGTTTCCTGGATGCCGGCCTGGGCGAGTACGGCTCGAGCCAGCGGATGGTGTATTCCTGCAGTGAAACGCTGACGTTGTCGTTGATCACTCAGCTCGATGGCTTGGGGCTGGTGTCCCGGGAAGCGGCGTTGCGTAACGACTTGACGATCTTCCCGGACTTCGAGGATTTCCTCGAAGTCCGCCTGGCGGTGAATAATCCGGAGCTGTCCGGCCAGGCGCTGCACGATGTTGTGGACCTGACGCTAAAGGAACGAACCGAGCGCGATATACGCCGCCGTGCCCACCGCCACACTGAGAAACAGGTTGCGGCTGAAGTACGCACATAACAGCGTCGGAATCGCGGCATAAAATTCCGGGCGGTCGAGTTGTATCTGCTGATCCTTGATCAACAACGGGGTGAGGCTGATGGCAGCGACGATCGCCACCGGCAGGTACTCCAGGGCTCGGGCGACGAAAGGAGGCCAGTTTTCAGTGTTGACCTGCAGCGGCAGGGCCCTTGGCAGAAAGGTCACCGCCATCATCAGTGCCACGACCAGGATCAGGAACGTTTGGTCAGGCATACGCCCACCCCGCAGCCAACGAACGTGGCAATGAAGACATTGAACGGCGAGCTGCCCAGCAGGCTCAGCCCGCCCATGCAGACGACCGCCGCCAGGGCAGCGATCAGTTTGTTCCGGGTGTTGCACAGCGAAACCAGCACGTAGAGCATCATCGCGGTCAGGGCGTAGTCGAGCTGGTATTTGATCAGGTGCGCCGCGTATTGCGCACACACCGCTCCCAACAGGCCGCCAAGCACCCAGGAGGTGTGGCAAAAGAGGTTGAAGCCGATCAGGTAACGCACGCTGACCGGTGCCCCGGTGCCGAGCTTGACGCTGTGGAAGGCGAACGACTCATCCGTGAGCCCCGCCGCGTAGCACCAGCGCTCGAAACGACTGAGCCCCAACGCACGCAGTGCCTTGGCCATGTACACCGACATCAGCATGTGTCGCGCGTTGATCAGGAAGGTGGTGAGCACGATGGTGGTCAGCGAGGCTCCGCTGGAAATCAACGCCAGCGCCGCAAATTGTGAAGCGCCCGCGTAAACGAACAGGCACATCGCCACCGGCAGCCACAAGGGCAACCCGGCGTTGACCGCCATCAGACCGAACACAAACGAAACCGTAAAATAACCCGCTACCACCGGACTGGCTTCAGCAAAGGTACGCGAGGCTTGTTGTTCGACCACCAGCGGCTGGCTGGAAGTCTTGCTCATAGATCCCTCTCGAAAGTGATTTCACCCCGAGGCTCGCAAAAGCCTTGGGCTGCCCAAAACCGCTTGCCGGCCAGATTAGCATCGTCGACGAACAGGAACATGCGCAGTACGCCGACCCGTTTCATGTCGGCCGATGCAGCCTCCACCAAGCGCTGGCCCAGGCCTCGGGTACGATGCCTTGGGCTGACCGCCAGGTGATTGATGGTGCCACGGGTGCCGAGCATGCCGCCAATCACCGCCCCCACCACTTCACCACTGACATCGACGGCCAGGTACGCAGTGGTAGTGTCCTGCAACAACACCCCACGCAAGAATCGGGCATCCTGCCACTCGCAGAACGACACTTCGTCGAAACCGCGAAAGAACTGCTCCAGTCGTTCGGCGTCCCTGACCATTGCCCGGCGCAACAGAACCTGTTGCTCCAGATCGTCCATGGGTTCGAGCTGTTCAGCGAACAATGTCAAAAGCGGTCCCGGGCCGCGAGAAGGAAATCGCCAGGATCTGCCTGAAAGCCATTTCATGACTGTGGGCGTTCCGGGCCGGGGTGACGTAATGACGCATGTCGCGGTCGAGGAAGAAGGTGGTGTCGAGAATGTCCTCGTAGGTCATCGCCGCCAGTTGTTCTTCCTGGGCGGTGTACAGACGACTCTCTGCGCCGGCCACATTATGACGGCCCCAGAAATGCACGCCGCTGAACGGATACCCGTCGCAATGGATCCCTTCAGGGGTGATTTCCAGTTGCTTGCCCGGCTTGATCTCGATACGGATCTGATGGATCTGGCACTGCCAGATTTCCTCGTGCAGTTCCTGGGGGAGGACGTTCTTGTACACCTCAAAGTCCGTGTCGATCAGACTGCGCATCACCGGTGAGTTGATCACTTCGTTGGAAAAGTCCTGGAAGTGCCGCTCCAGTCCACCGACATAGCTGTTGTTGGTCTTGGACTGAATGTAGGCCCGGTGTTCGAGCTGCGTGAGGTCGCGGGTCCTGGGGTTGTATTCGAAGTCGCTGTAGCGGCGAAAACGCATGCCTGACTCGGCCTGGCCGTAGTAACTGTCGGGCTCCATGTTTTCCCAGCTTTTGGTCAGCCGGACAAAGTCGCCGAAATGACCGTAGAGATTGAAGTCTCCACCGCGGACGTTGACGTATTTGTCACGCCTCAGCGCTTCGCCTACTTCCCTGTTCAGAACGATCATTTTTCATAGGTCTCCACTGCATTGAGCGGCCTAATCTAGTAGGTACAGGATTTACGTCCATGAGAAAGTATTTGAGGCATTTCAAGCCGTGCTTGAAACGGTGCAGAATGTTTCATTAGTACGACTTTTTCTCGGGAAAACAGACTGTTTCAACGGTATTTTCGCCGCCCAAAGAAAAAACCCCGAGTTTGCGCTCGGGGTTTTTCATCAGGCGTTTGTAACGTGATCAGGCATCAGAAGACGCTGATCGGATAATCCACGAACACCCGCAGCTCGTTGCCGCTGACGTTGTACTCGCTGGATTTCTGCGAAACACGCAGGAACGAACTGCGCAACCGCACGCTCAGGTCTTTGGCGGGGCCGTTCTGGACCACGTACTTGAACTGGTTGAAGATCTCGCGCTCGGTGCCGCCTTCGCTGGTGGACGTGGTGATGTTATCGCCGCGCACATAAGCCACGTTGTACGTCAGGCCGGGAATCCCGAACGTGGTGAAATCCAGGCCATAACCCAGTTGCCAGCTACGTTCGTCTTCAGCATTGAAGTCGGACCAGTAGGAGTTGGCCAGGTAGATCGTATTGCCGCCGTCACCCACACGATTCTGCTCACGCTGATAACCACCGTAGGCGTAGCCCAGGTTGCTGTCGCCGGTGCTGCGCTGGTGGGCGAGCGTAAAACTGTGCGGCCCGCTGGCGAAAGTGGCGGCCAGGCTCCAGATCTTGTTGTCGTCGCCAGTGACGTTGTTTTCGCGAACATAGCTGTTGTCCAGCTTGGTGCGATAGCCGTTGAAGTCCAGGGTCAGGGACTGATCCTTGGCCAGCGGGAATACGTAGTTGGCGTTCACGTACTGTTTCTTCAACACGTCCTCGACATCCGAGGCATAGAGCGAAGCCTTGAACTGCTCGGTGAACTGATAGCTGCCGCCCAATACATTGATCGACTTCAGACCACCGCTGTCACGACCCTCGGCGCTCTTGCGCGATTCGGCGGTAAAACGTCCAGCGTTCAGCTCCAGGCCCTTGATCTCTTTGGAGGTGATCAGCGTGCCGGTGTAGCTTTCTGGCAGCAGGCGCGAGTTGTCATAGTTCAGCACGGGCAGGGCCGGCATCTGGTCGCCGTAGGCCAACACGGTATTGGAAACACGGAATTTGACCGCCGCACCAAACTTGGACAGGTCATCGGCCGCGTTGCCGCTGTCACCTTGCTTGAAGAAGTCGATGCCGCCCGCACCGCTGCGACCTTTGCCGCCATCCAGACGCAGCGCGTACAGACCGAAGGCGTCAACACCCACACCTACAGTGCCTTGGGTAAAACCGGACGAGAACGTTCCGATGGCGGCCTGGCCCCATTCGGCTTTGTCTTCGTTACCGTTTTTGTAGTCGCGATTGATATAGGCGTTGCGTAACAGCACGTTCAGGCTGCTGTCCTCAACGAACCCCTTGGACTCAGCCTGGTCGCTGGCCATGGCGTGTGTCGTGTTTAAAATCCCCAGTGCGATCAGAGCAATGCGCTTGTTCAACATGATTATTTTCCTTGTACGGGTTGATACGCACTGCGACGGGCAGCCGAAACGGCGCTTTTGCGCTCTTTTTCGGACTCTTGCTCCTGAAAATAACGAAAAGGCCCGGCCACGAATGAGCGTGGCGGGCCTTTTTATTATTTAAGAGTCATGGCTGTTAGCCACAGGCGTGGACGAATCCTAGTCCCGCCCTCAACAATGTGTCAATTTCGTGAATCGTCTGTAATTAGGCTAAAAAACTCTAAAAACAACTTTCAAAGGTTCAGTATCCGGCACAAAACCATCAGCCACAAAAAAAGCGCTGCCATCCTGGCAAACGCCTTTTATCAATCCGTTGAATGCTAGCCTTGCATCACATCCCATAATGCTTCCAGCTCAGCCTCGCTGAACAGGCCAGCCGGATAGCGTTCCATGATCATCCGACGCGGGTCGGGTTCTCTGATCTGACGCGTTCCGTTGGACTTCAACCACTGTGCCAAGGCTTTAAGCGACTCACCATTCACAACGGCCAAGGGATGGTATGTGCGCTCGCTTATCATATTCATTCCAGCGCCCTCTCCTGGTTGATGAGCGGCCAATTTATCCAAGGTTTATGACAAAACAACTCAGCTCCGCTCCCCAGAACTGCCAGGAAGCAGATACAAGAGCTGTGCCAATGTATCCGCGCGGCCAATAGACAAACAAAAAAAGGCCCGCATCCCCAACCAGGCCGCGGGCCATACCAGAATGGATCCAAAAACACCCGCGCAGAGCCGCCGCGAGCGCTATCAGCGGTCTGTTACATCACCACTCATTTTGTGCGCGGTGCAGGCTGCTGTTGGGTAAGGCAGTGGATGTTCCCACCCCCCAGTAACAGTTCGCGACCCGGCACCATGACCACTTCGTGCCGTGGAAAAAGGCTTTGCAGAAGCGCCTGCGCCGGGCCATCCAGCGGATCGTCAAAGCTCGGCGCGATGATGCCGCCATTGACGATCAGGAAATTCACGTAGGAGCCGGCCAACCGCACGGTCGGATTGCGCTCCTGGGAGCCTTGCACCGCGTCCACGCCGGCACACTCCTCTTCAGTGGCATACAACGGCCCCGGAATCGGCATCTTGTGCACTGTGAACGGGCGTCCCTTGGCGTCAGTGCTGTTTTGCAGCACTTCCAGCGCGGCGTGGCAGCGAGTGTGGTTCGGATCCTGCGGGTCGTCGGTCCAGGCCAGCAATACTTCGCCAGGGCGCACGTAGCAGCAGAAGTTATCCACATGCCCATCGGTTTCGTCGTTGAACAGGCCATCCGGCAACCAGATGATCTTGTCCACCGCCAACTGCGCGCTGAGTACCGCCTCGATGTCTTCGCGGCTCAAGTGCGGGTTGCGATTACGGTTGAGCAGGCATTCCTCGGTGGTGATCAGGGTGCCCTCGCCATCGACGTGAATCGAGCCGCCCTCAAGCACGAAGCCTTCGGTGCGGTAACGCGGGCTGCGTTCAATCTCGAGAATCTTGCTGGCTACTTGCGAATCTCGGTTCCACGGCGCATACAGCCCCCCCTCAAAACCACCCCAGGCGTTGAAATCCCAGTCGACGCCGCGTACTTCGCCACTGTCGTTGATGACGAACGTCGGGCCGGTGTCCCGGACCCAGGCATCATCGCTGGACATTTCCACCACGCGGATATTCGGCACGTCGAGCCGCGCCCGGGCATTTTCGTATTGGCTCGCGGACACCGCCACGGTCACCGGCTCAAAGCGGGCGATGGCTTTGGCGACCGCCACATGAGCGGCCTGCGCGGGTTTGCCGCCCAGGCGCCAGTTGTCCGGGCGCTCGGGCCAGACCATCCAGACCTGGGTCTGAGGTGCCCACTCGGCAGGCATGTGGAAACCATCCACGCGGGGAGTGCTGTGCAACGTTGTCATAAATCAGGACTCCAGTGAGCCATCGAGGGTTTTGATCGAGCCGTACAGGTCCGCACGACGATCACGAAAAGTGCCCCAGGCACTGCGAATGTGTTCCAGCTCGTCCAGGTCAAAGCTGTGCACCAGCAGGCCTTCTTCGGTTTCATTCAGCTTCTGGACCTTTTCACCGAACTGATTGGCGATGAACGAGGAGCCGTAGAACGTGATGTCGTAGCCATCCTGCTCTTCGTTACCGATGCGGTTACTGGCCACCAGCGGCATCAGGTTCGCGCCGGCATGGCCTTGTTGCACACGCTGCCAGTGATCGCGGGACGAAATGCTCTTGTCGTGCGGCTCGCTGCCAATGGCGGTCGGGTAGAACAGAATTTCCGCGCCTTGCAGCGCCATGCTGCGGGCGCACTCGGGAAACCACTGGTCCCAGCAGATGCCCACGCCGATCCTGGCGTAGCGAGTATCCCAGACCTTGAAACCGGTATCGCCAGGGTTGAAGTAGTACTTCTCATGGTAACCAGGACCGTCCGGGATGTGACTCTTGCGGTATACCCCCAGGTTACGGCCATCGGCATCAATGATCGCAATACTGTTGAAACGCGCACGACCGGCCCGTTCAAAAAAGCTGATGGGCAAGACGACCTGAAGCTCCCTGGCGACTTTCTGGAAGTACCGGATGGCGACGTTATCTTCGACCGGAGTCGCCAATTGCAGGTAGTCCGGGTTGGGCTTCTGGCAAAAGTACGGCGTCTCGAACAACTCCTGGAGCAGGATGATCTGCGCCCCTTTGGCGGCGGCCTCGCGGACCCGCTGTTCAGCGATCTCGATATTGGCCTCCAGATCCCAGGAACAGGCCATCTGGGTGGCGGCAACGGTGACGATACGACTCATGAAGGGAGCTCCAGAGCATGGGTGGTGTCGACTTTATAGCCGATAAAAATCGGCTTTAGAAGCAAAATAGATTCGAAGTCTCTCACCAGACGCCTTAAAACTCGACATAAATCGGACTATTAATCGCGCAAAGCCCTGTGGGAGCGGGCTTGCTCGCGAAGACGGCGGCACATTAATATCGCCTGCAACTGCCCCACCGCTTTCGCGAGCAAGCCCGCTCCCACAGGAAAAGCGTTTGCCTCAGTTAGTCAAACCCCCTCGTCCAACACCTTCGCCAACATATCGACAAAGAAATCCACACTCTGGCGGCTGGTGACCATCGGCGGTTTGATCTTGAGGATGTTCAGGTAGTCGCCGGTCGGTTGCATGAAAATGCCCAGCTCCCGCAGACGATTGCACAGCGCTGTGGTTTCTTCAGTGGCCGGCTCAAGGGTGTCGCGGTTGCGGATCAGCTCCACGCCCAGGTAAAAACCGGAGCCATGCACCGCACCGACCAGCGGATATTGGTCGATCAAGGCTTGCAGGCGGGCCTTGAAATGCCCGCCCACCACCTGGGCGTTTTCCCACAGCTTTTCTTCTTCCATGACATCCAGCACGGCCATGCCGATCTGGCAACTGACGGGGCTGCCGCCGGCCGACGAGAAGAAATACCCCTCTGCTTCTAGCGCCTCGGCGATTTCTCGGCGAATAATGACCGCCCCCAACGGCTGACCGTTCCCCATGCCCTTGGCCATGGTAATGATGTCCGGCACCACATCTTGTTCTTCGAACCCCCAGAAAAACTCGCCCATGCGCCCGTAGCCGACCTGCACCTCGTCAGCGATGCAGACACCACCGCGCTCGCGCACCAGCGCGTAGACCTGCTTCAGATACCCCGGTGGCAATGCGATCCCGCCGGCATTGCCGTACACCGGTTCACAGATGAAGCCGGCGAGCTGGCGCTTGTGTTCGGCGATTTTCGCCAGGTTGTGCTCGACGCTGCGCACGTAGTCCGGCGCGCTGTTGGGGCCGCGGAATTCACCGCGATACGTGTTCGGCGCAGTCACCGGATGCACCCAGTCCGGGCGACTGCTCAAAGCCTGGGGGTTGTCGGCAATGGACGTCGAGACCGCATCGGCCGCTACCGACCAACCGTGATAGGCCTCCAGCACACTGAGCATGTCCCGACCGCCGCTGTAGGCCCAGGCCAGGCGGATCGCCAGGTCGTTGGCTTCGGTGCCGCTGTTGACCAGAAACACCCGGTCCATGCCGGGCGGCGCCAGTGCCAGCAAGCGCTCGGAAAACTCGGCAATCGCGGCATAGTGAAAGCGTGAGTTGGTGTTGAGCAGCGACCACTGCCGGGCGGCCACCGCCGCCATGCGCGGATGCCCGTGCCCCAGCACCGCGACGTTGTTGAGCATGTCCAGGTAGGAGCGACCCTGCATGTCGATCAAGTGATTGCGCCAGCCGCGCTCAATGCGCGGCGGATCGACGTAATAGTGCTTCTGCGAGCGGGCAAAGCTTGCCTCGCGACGGGCCAGCAGCTCCTGGGGGTCGATCTCTGGCTCGGCATCGCAGGCAAGCCCCAGCAGCACCGCCGGCGAGGGGCAGAGCGCCTGCCAGGCCGGCGCCCTGGATGGCGTGCAGAACAACGGCGGGGTCAGTTGGGCGCCGCGACACAACTGCACTCGCAACGGCCCATCGACTTCGCCCAAGACCTGACCCTTGACCAGCGCAGCCCCGGAATGCAGCGGCGATGTCACGCCCCACAGCCGAACGCTCAGTTGCACGCTGTCCAGTTGCAGCATGCCGTCGGCGGCCTTGTGCACCACACCGGCGAATGGCGACTCCAGCGGCGTGCCCCGCGGCACCTGCAATTCCACGTGTAATGGATAAGTATCCGGTTCAACGGGGCTGTCCGGCCGGGTGCGCGACAATCGATACTGCCCGTAGCGGCTGGCGGCCAATTCATGGACCGCGGCGGCTTCGCTCAGCAATCGTTGGTCGATCCCCTCCTGCTCCCAGTTGCCGGCTTCGAAATGCGGACTCAGCACACCCAAGTCGATCAGGGCGAACTCGCGACCCACCAAGGTCGGCAACAGCGGCGCGAAACCTTCGCTGACAACGGGTGGCAGATCATGACCGACCGCCGTGAGAATGGCTGCTTCCATCAGTTCGAACGGAACCGACTGTGCAATCCGGAAAATCTCCCACTCATGGTCCAGGTTGTCGCGGCTGTATTGGTTTTCCGGGTCGATGCAGACCTGCTGTTCGCCACTGAGCACCAGCACGGCAGCGCGGGCGACGATTAGCGGCCAAAGCGCCAGCAATTCCTCATGCTGCAGCGGGTTGAGCGCGTTGTAGGCCTTGATCGCCGGCAAGATGAAAAACGGATCGCCGTCGGCATGGTGCAACAAGGCTGCACAGGTCACCGACAGATCGGTAACGCGCCAGGTGCGGATCAGGTCGCCGAAATCGATGACGCCCTGCAATTGCCATTGGCGCTGGGCATCGCGCTGCCAGACCACGTTGTCATCGGTGATGTCCATGTGGATCGCCTGCACCGGCAGGCTGGCCTTGAGCGGCTGCAAGCGTCGTTCGGCCTGTTGCGCCGCCTCGGCGATCAGGTTGCGCGCCTGATCATCGCCGATGACAGGCAGCAAATGGCCGATCAGCGCGTTGGCGTGGCGGGCATCCCATTGCAGGGTACGCTCCAGGCCGGGGTGATCGAACGTGGCCAGCGCCAAGTCTATTTGTGCGCACAAGCGCCCCAGCCCCGTGACCAGTTCAGGTCCCCAATGGTTGAGCTGGGTGAGCGGCTGTCCGTCGATGTATTCCAGCAGTCGCACATGAACCGCTTGCCCTGCGATCTCCAGGGTCAACAAATCCTGGCCATTGTTGGCGGCGATCACCCGCGGCACTTTCACCGCGCCGTGCTCGGCCAGGTGCCTGAGGGCGGCATGCTGGGCCTGGAGTTCCTGGACGGCGTAGTCACCATGGCAAATCTTCAGCACAAACCGCCCGCGCTCGCTGTCGACGCGATAGTTGAGGTCCTGCTGGCTGCCCAGGGGTCGCAGGTCACCGCTGAGTCCGTAATTCGAGCGCAGCAGCACCAGTGCCTGTTCGGCACTGATCTGTGGGCTTGGCAAACTGGCACGGTGAACCAACGTGGCGAGCGGCATACAACGACCCCTGAATGGTTTTATCGGATGCCTATCTCGCCATTGAGTCGAGGGATAAGCAACCCCCTCGCCACAGCTCAATTGCCAAACGCGTGAACATCCCACGAAATATCCCGCTTGCACCGCCCTCGCCATGCCGACAAGCTATGCTCCAATGCTTTGTTGTTCCACGGAAAAAGGCTTGATCTGATGCGTATTCTCATCACTGGAGGTGCCGGTTTTATCGGTTCGGCGCTTATACGGCACTTGATCCTTGATACCGGACATCAGGTCCTGAACCTCGACAAGCTGACCTATGCCGGCAATCTCGAATCGCTGAGCAGCATCGATCACGACAGCCGCTACGAGTTCGTCCAGGCCGATATCGTCGATCAACCGGCGATCAGTACAATACTGGAACGGTTCAAGCCTGAGGCCATCATGCATCTGGCGGCCGAATCCCACGTGGACCGTTCCATCGACGGCCCGGCAGACTTCATCCAGACCAATATCGTGGGCACCTACAGCCTACTGGAAGCCACCCGCGCCTATTGGCAGACCCTGGCCGAGCCACAGAAGCACGCGTTTCGCTTCCATCACATTTCCACCGACGAAGTATATGGCGACCTGCACGGCGTGGATGATTTGTTCAGCGAAACCACCGCCTACGCCCCCAGCTCGCCGTACTCCGCGAGCAAGGCAGCTTCCGACCATCTGGTACGCGCCTGGCAACGCACCTACGGCTTGCCCGTACTGCTGACCAACTGCTCCAACAACTACGGGCCGTTTCACTTCCCCGAGAAGCTGATTCCGCTGGTGATCCTCAATGCGTTGGCCGGTAAACCGTTGCCGGTATACGGCGATGGTCAACAAGTGCGTGACTGGCTGTACGTCGAAGACCACGCCCGGGCGCTGCTCAAGGTCGTGACCGAAGGTGCCGTGGGCGAGACCTACAACATCGGCGGCCACAACGAACAGAAGAACATCGACGTGGTGCGCGGCATCTGCGCCCTGCTCGAAGAACTGGCGCCCCACAAGCCCGACGGCGTGGAGCACTATGCCGACCTGATCACCTTCGTCAAAGACCGCCCCGGCCACGACCTGCGCTACGCCATCGATGCCGGCAAGATCGAGCGTGAACTGGGCTGGACGCCCCGGGAGACCTTCGAGACCGGCCTGCGTAAAACCGTGCAGTGGTACCTCGAAAACCTGCTGTGGTGCCGGCGTGTCCAGGACGGTAGCTATCAGGGCGAGCGCCTGGGCTCGCTCGACAACAAGGATGCGATTGCATGATGAAAGGCATTGTTCTGGCTGGCGGCTCCGGCACCCGGCTGCACCCGATTACCCTTGGGGTTTCCAAGCAGTTGCTACCGGTTTACGACAAACCAATGATCTATTACCCGATTTCGGTGCTGATGCTCGCCGGCATCAAGGACATCCTGGTGATCTCCACCCCTCAGGACTTGCCGCAATACCGCAATCTGTTGGGCGACGGCAGCCAGTTTGGTGTGAAATTTAGCTACGCCGAGCAGCCATCGCCCGATGGCCTGGCCCAGGCATTCCTGATCGGTGAGGCATTTATCGGCAACGACCCGGTGTGCCTGATCCTGGGCGACAACATTTTTCACGGTCAGCATTTCGGCGAACAACTGCAGACGGCCGCCGCCCGGCAGACTGGCGCAACGGTATTCGGTTACTGGGTCAAGGACCCTGAGCGTTTTGGCGTGATCGACTTCGATCCTGAAGGACGGGCCATTTCCATTGAAGAAAAACCTACCGCGCCCAAATCCAGCTACGCGGTAACCGGCCTGTATTTCTACGACAACGACGTGATCCAGATTGCCAAGACCATCAAGCCCTCTAAACGAGGCGAACTGGAAATCACCGACGTCAACAACGTCTACCTGCAGCGCGGCGACCTGCATGTCGAGCGTTTCGGCCGCGGGTTCGCCTGGTTGGACACCGGCACCCACGACAGTCTGCTGGAGGCTTCGCAATATGTGCAAACCATCGAGCACCGCCAAGGCTTGAAAGTCGCTTGCCTGGAAGAAATTGCCTACCAACAGGGTTGGGTCAGCCGCGAGCACATCCTTGAGCGCGCCCAGTACTTCGGCAAGACCGGTTACGGCCAGTACCTGTTCCAGATCGCAGGAGAGACACGTTGAACGTCATCGCAACCCGACTGCCTGAAGTCCTGATCATCGAGCCGAAGGTTTTCGGTGATGATCGCGGCTTTTTCTATGAGAGTTTCAACGCCCGGGCATTTACCGAAGCCACCGGTTGCCCGTTGCAGTTTGTCCAGGACAACCACTCGCGCTCGGCCAAGGGCGTGCTGCGCGGCCTGCATTATCAGATCGAACAGGCCCAGGGCAAACTGGTACGGGTCACGGCTGGGGAAGTGCTCGACGTGGCGGTGGACATTCGTCGCAGCTCGGCCACTTTCGGACAATGGGTGAGCGTGCGTCTGTCGGCGCAGAACCATCGGCAATTGTGGGTCCCGCCAGGCTTCGCCCATGGCTTTGTCGTGCTCAGCGATTACGCCGATTTCCTCTACAAAACCACCGACTACTACGCGCCCTCGGCCGAGCGCTGCATTCGCTGGGACGACCCGGACCTGGCCATCGACTGGGAACTGGAAAGCGCGCCGATCCTGTCGCCCAAGGACCAGGCCGGCAAGGCTCTGCACGAGGCCGACCTGTTCCCATGAGTACCTCCTTGCGCATTCTGATCATCGGCCAGAACGGCCAGGTCTCCCGAGCACTCCAGGCGCGCCTGGCCGGCATGGGTGAGTTGATCGTGCGCGGCAGCGACCAACTCGACCTGGCGCGCCCCGATCACCTTCGCTCGCCCATCAATGCCCTGCGGCCTGACCTGATCATCAACGCCGCCGCCCACACGGCCGTCGACCAGGCCGAGAGCGAACCGGAGCAGGCCTTCGCCATCAATGCCACGGCGCCGGGCGTCCTGGCTCAAGTGGCGGTCGAGTTGGGCGTCCCGCTGATCCACTACTCCACCGATTACGTCTTCGATGGCCACAAGCTTGAGCCCTATACCGAGGCCGATACACCCAACCCGCTGAGTGTCTACGGGCGTAGCAAGCTGGCTGGCGAGGACGCCATTCGCGACGCCGCCGGACAGCACCTGATTCTGCGCACCAGTTGGGTGTACTCCAGCGAAGGCCGCAACTTCCTGTTGACCATGCAACGCCTGATGCAGGAAAAATCGCACCTGCGGGTGGTGGACGATCAGATCGGCGCACCGACCTGGGCCGCAACTATCGCCGACAGCACCGCCCACTTGATCGAACGCTGGCAGGCCGGCCAGGGTGGTGCGTGGGGGACTTATCACCTGACCGCGCAAGGTGAGACGTCCTGGTTCGGCTTTGCCCAGGCCATCGGCGAACACCTGACCGAGCAGCACAAACCGTGCGCGGAGCTTGAGCCCATCCCCTCCAGTGCTTATCCGACTCCCGCCCCACGTCCGCTGAACTCGCGTCTGGATTGCACGCGCCTGCTTCAGCAATGGGGCGTAAGTCAGCCAGACTGGCGAAGCGCGTTGCACCAGTGCCTTGCCGCCGGACACTAGGCATAATGCGCCTGTCCCCACAGGCGCCTGATGCTCATGAACTCCACTCTTCCCCGCAGACCCCGCTGGCGCAGCCTGGCCTTGCTTGCGCTATGCCTGGCGCCGTTGCTGTGGCCGCTGGAGCATCTGGCCGAGCGTTATTACCGCAGTGAACTGGCCGGGCAGAACCGCCAGACCCTCGACCTCTACGTCGCCAACCTGTTAGGCACCCTGCACCGCTATGAAGTGCTGCCGCAGATTCTCGGTGAGCTGCCGGCCCTGCGCGCGACATTACTGACACCGGACGACGGCATCATCCAGGGCAACGCCAATCGACTGCTGAAAAACATCAGCGCCCAGACCGGTGCAGAAGTCATGTACCTGATGGACCCCACCGGCAAGACCCTGGCGGCATCGAACTGGGACAAACACGACAGTTTTGTCGGACGCAATTTTGCCTTCCGGCCGTATTACATCGAAGCGATGGCCGGGCGGCTGGGGCGCTTCTTCGGCTTGGGCACCACCTCAGCCAAACGCGGTTATTTCTTCGCCGCTGCCGTGCGCGACCGTGAAAAAGTGATCGGTGTGCTGGTGGTCAAGGTTGATCTGGACCACACCGAAAGCCTCTGGGGCAAAACCCCTGAGCAACTGCTGGTAACCGATCACAACGGCGTGGTGATCCTCACTTCGCGACAGGAATGGCGATTCCGCTCGACCCGCCCTTTAAGTGACGCAGAACGCACGTCCATCAGTGCCGTACAGCCCTACCCGACCCGTGATCCCAAGCCGCTGAACCTGAATGCGAACGCCTGGCTGACCCAGACCGAGTCCATCGAAGAGACCGGCTGGAGCGTGAGCATTCTCGCCCCGCGCACCCTGATCGACCGTCCGGTGCGCACCGTGGTGGTCATCGGCGGTGCGGCGTTGCTGGTCTTGATGCTGTTGCTCGGGTTGATGATGCAGCGCCGGCGGCATTACCTGGATCGTATCGCCTTCGAAGCCAAGGCCCGTCAGGAGCTGGAAGGCCGTGTGGCCGAGCGCACCAGCGACCTGGAAGGCCTGAACCGGCGTCTCAAGCAAGAGGTACTGGAACGCGAGCAGGCCCAACAGGAACTGGTCCGCGCCCAGGATGACCTGGTGCAGGCCGGCAAGCTGTCGGCCCTGGGCACCATGTCGGCCAGCATCAGCCACGAACTCAACCAGCCGCTGGCGGCGATCCGCAGCTATGCCGAAAACGCCGAAATATTGCTCGATCACCAGCGCACCGAGGACGCCCGGGGCAACCTCAAGCTGATCAGTGAACTGACCGGTCGCATGGCCTCGATCATCGCCCACTTGCGCGCCTTCGCCCGCCGCGACCGTCATGCCCCGGAAAGCGTCGCCCTGCAACCGGCGCTGGACGATGCCCTGGCACTGCTCGCCAAACGTCGTCGCAGCATGGAAGTGGAGTTGATCCGCGACCTGCCGGCCGCCACGCTGTGGGTCGAGGCCGGGGAGACGCGCTTGCGCCAGGTGCTCGGCAACCTGCTGGCCAACGCCCTCGACGCCCTGACTGAAAAAGGCCCGCCGCGCAAACTCTGGCTCAGTGCCGAGGCCACCGAAACCGGCGTCAACCTGTACATCCGCGATAACGGCCCGGGGTTTTGCATGGAAGCCCTTGGCCGCGCCGGCGAGCCTTTCTACACCACCAAGACCCGCACCCAGGGCCTTGGCCTGGGGCTGGCGATTTGCGACACCCTGATGCGCGCCTTCGGCGGTGAACTGTCGTTCGCCAACCACAAGGAAGGCGGCGCCCTGATCACCCTGAAGCTGCGCGCCGGCGCGCCCGGTGTGAGCCTGCAACCGTCCGAGGACCGTAGCGTATGACCATCGATAACCGGATTGAGGTGGTGCTGATCGACGACGATCCCCACTTGCGTCAGGCCTTGAGCCAGACCCTCGACCTGGCCGGCCTGAAGATCCTGCCCCTGGCCGAGGCCAAGGGCGTGGCCGGGCAACTGTCCCGCGACTGGCCGGGCGTGGTGGTCAGTGACATCCGCATGCCGGGCATTGACGGCCTTGAGCTGTTGAGCGAACTCCACGCCCAGGACCCGGATCTGCCGGTGTTGCTGATCACCGGTCACGGCGACGTGCCGCTGGCGGTCCAGGCCATGCGCGCCGGCGCTTATGACTTCCTTGAGAAACCTTTCCCCAGCGATCACCTGCTCGACAGCGTACGCCGGGCCCTGGCCTTGCGGCGCCTGGTGCTCGACAACCGCAGCCTGCGCCTGGCCCTGAGCGACCGTCATGAGCTCAGCGCCCGGCTCGTCGGCCAATCGCCCTCAATGCTGCGCCTGCGCGAGCAGATCGGTGCGTTGGCGGCGACCCGCGCCGACGTGCTGATCCTTGGCGAAACCGGGGCCGGCAAGGAGGTCGTCGCCCGAGCCCTGCACGATCTGTCGGGCCGGCGCAACGGCCCCTTCGTCGCGATCAATGCCGGGGCCCTGGCCGAGTCGGTGGTGGAGAGCGAGCTGTTCGGTCACGAGCCCGGCGCTTTCACCGGCGCGCAGAAGCGCCGCATCGGCAAGTTTGAGTTCGCTAACGGCGGTACGCTGTTTCTCGATGAAATTGAAAGCATGAGCCTGGACGTTCAGGTCAAGCTGCTGCGTCTTCTGCAGGAGCGGGTAGTGGAGCGACTGGGGGGCAATCAACAGATCCCGCTGGACATCCGCGTCATCGCCGCCACCAAGGAAGACCTGCGCCAGGCCGCTGATCAGGGTCGTTTTCGTGCCGACCTGTATTACCGCCTGAACGTCGCGCCGCTACGCATACCCCCGCTCCGTGAACGCGGTGAGGATGCCCTGATGCTGTTCCAGCATTTCGCCGACGAAGCCAGCACCCGTCACGGCCTGCCGCCCCACGCGTTGCAACCGGCCCAACGGGCACTGCTGCTGCGCCATAGCTGGCCGGGCAACGTGCGAGAATTGCAGAATGCCGCCGAACGCTTTGCCCTGGGCCTGGAACTGGCCCTGGACAACAGCGCGCCGGACGGCAGCCCCGGCGCACCGATCGAGGTGGTCAGCGGCGGCTTGAGCGAGCAGGTGGAGAATTTCGAGAAAACCCTGATCGCCGCCGAACTGGCCCGCCCCCACAGCTCGGTGCGCAGCCTCGCAGAAGCCTTGGGCATTCCGCGCAAGACGTTGCACGACAAGTTACGCAAGCATGGGCTGAATTTCGGCGACAACAGCCATGGCCCTGCCGACGAGACCGATTAAGTCCTGCTTGAGTTATTGCATCTTCCCTTTCAAACAAGAGGCCCTGCATGAACCGCGACAGTCGCTACCTGGAATCGATCCTGCACCACGACATCCCGTTGACGCGGGACATGGGCCTGAAGGTGCTCGACTGGCAGGCCCGGCAATTGCTCCTGTTTTTACCGCTGCAAGCCAACGTCAACCACAAGAGCACCATGTTCGGTGGCAGCCTGTACTGCGGCGCGGTGCTGGGCGGCTGGGGCTGGCTGCACCTGGCCTTGCGCGAAGAAGGCATTGAGGACGGACATATCGTCATTCAGGAAGGGCAGATCAGCTATCCCCTGCCGGTCACGAGTGACGCCTCGGTCATTTGCCAGGCCCCTGAAGAAAAGGTCTGGAAACGTTTCCTGGCCACCTACCGGCGTTATGGACGGGCGCGGCTGACCTTGCAGACCCAGGTAATGAACGCCGCAAGCGAGGAAGCGGCGGTGCAGTTTGTCGGGCAGTACGTGTTGCACCGCTGACCCCCGAGCATCACACAAAACCCTGTGGCGAGGGAGCTTGCTCCCGCTCGGCTGCGCAGCAGACGCATTGGGGCCGCTTCGCAAGCTCCCTCGCCACAACAACTCTCCCAGGTCTAGCAAGGGGCAGCCGATTCAGGAGCGGGCAAGTTCCAGCAGTTTCCCACGCCACGCCGCTTTCGCCGGCAACGCCAGGAAGGATTCATTCAACAGCGACTCCCGCGGCGGATACCAGAACGGCTCGCCGCTCAGATCCAGCACCGCGCCCCCCGCGCCCTCCAGCACACCCTGGGCGGCGGCGGTATCCCACTGGGACGTCGGCGCCAGTCGCGGATAGCAATCGGCCGCGCCCTCGGCCAGCAGGCAGAACTTCAACGAGCTGCCGATACTGGTCAGTTGCAACTCACCGAGGCTCTCGCTCAAGCCGCCCAAGAGGCGCTCCTGCTCCGGACTGCTATGGCGACGGCTGGCGACCACCGTGAAGGCCTCTCCCGGCGCCGGCACGTTACGGACCTCGATCGGCAAAGGCTCACCTCCCTTGTCGCCACGCCAGGCACCAAGCCCCGCGCCACCGACGTAGAAGCGGCCATTGGTGGGTATCGACACCACGCCGAACACCACCTGGCCCTGCTCGACCAAGGCGATGTTGACGGTGAACTCCTCGCTGCCGGAAATGAACTCCTTGGTGCCGTCCAGCGGGTCCACCAGCCACCAGCGTTGCCAGCCAGCGCGCACGCTTTGCGCAATGTTGGCGTCCTCTTCGGAGAGAATTGCAATATCCGGCGCCAGTGCCGTCAGCCCGGCCACGATCACATTGTGGGCGGCCATGTCCGCGGCGGTCACCGGCGATGCATCGGCCTTGTGGTTGACCTGCACATTGGCTCGCCAGAACGGCAGGATCGCCTCACCAGCCTTGAGCGCCAGCTCGACCACGGGGGCCATCAGGGGATGGGGGAAACTCATGACAGGAACGCTCCGCGCTGGGTCAGCAGGTCACGGGCCAGGTACAGCGCCGCCAAAGCCCGGCCCTCCGTGAATTGAGGGTTTTGCGCCAAGGCCGACAACTCACGCAAGTTGACCTTATCCACGCGCATCGGCTCGGGCTCGTCGCCTTCCAGCTGCTCTTCATAAAGATCGGTCGCCAGCACCACCTGGATCTTCTGGCTCATGTAGCCGGGAGACAGGGACAGTTCAGTCAGGTGTTCCAATTGACGTGCGCCAAAACCGGCTTCTTCCTTAAGCTCCCGCTCAGCCGCCGCCAGCACGTCTTCACCCGGCTCGACCAAGCCCTTGGGCAGGGACCATTCGTAGGCATCGGTGCCGCCGCAGTATTCTTCCACCAGCACGGCGTGATCGGCGTCAAGCATCGCCACGATCATCACCGCGCCGTAACCTGCGCCCTTGCCCGCCAAACGTTCATAGGTGCGCTCCACGCCGTTGGAAAAACGCAGTTTCAGTTCTTCCACGCAAAACAGGCGGCTGGTGGCGACGATCCGTCGATCGAGTATGGTGGGTTTCTGGCGCATAAACGGCTCCCTGGGCGATAGCAGGCTACTATACCCGGCCTATTCTGATTGTTTGTGTCGGATATCCGATTACCGTTGGAGAAGTTTTATGGCCTTGCTGCCCTGGCACGAGATCGATACGGTGCTGCTGGACATGGACGGCACCCTGCTGGACCTGCATTACGACAACCATTTCTGGATGGAACACTTACCCCAACGCTACGCCGAACTGCATGGCGTGAGCCGGGCCATGGCCGAACTGGAGTTGCAGCCGCTCTTCGACCGCAACGCCGGTCAATTGCAGTGGTATTGCCTGGACTTCTGGAGCGCCGAGCTGAAACTGCCGGTGCGCGAACTGAAGCTGGAAACCGCACACCTGATTGCCCTGCGCCCGGACGCCGATACGTTCCTGACGGCGATCCAGCGGGCGGGTAAACGGGTTGTGATGATCACCAACGCCCATCGCGATTCGTTGTCCCTGAAGCTGGAACGCATCGAACTGGCCCCCTACTTCGAGCGTTTGATCAGCTCCCACGACTACGGTTTCCCCAAAGAAAGCCCGCAGTTCTGGGATGCGCTGCAAGCCGACCTGAACTTCGACCCGGCCCGCAGCCTGTTTATCGACGACACCTTGCCGGTGCTGCGTAGCGCCAGGGAATTTGGCGTGGCGCACCTGCTGGCGGTTAGCGTACCGGACAGCCGCAAAGGGCCGAAAGATACCGGGGAGTTTGAGGCGCTGGGGGATTATCGGGATTTGATTGCCGGGCTTTGATGCCGCACTACCTTCATCGCGAGCAGGCTCGCTCCCACAAGGATTCCTTGTTGCCACAGATCCAGTGTGGGAGCGAGCCTGCTCGCGATGGATACGACGCAGACCTTAAGCTTTACTCGGGAATACGCAGTACCTGCCCCGGATAGATCTTGTCCGGATGCGACAGCATCGGTTTGTTGGCTTCAAAAATCTTGTTGTACTTGTTCGCGTCGCCGTATTCGGCTTTGGAGATGGCGCTGAGTGTGTCGCCCTTTTTTACGGTAACAAAGCGAGCCGCCTGAGCCACTGGCCCGGTTACCGTGATCTGATCGTCAACACTGCCTACACCTGCGATGTTGCCTACAGCCAGCAGAATCTTTTCCTTCTCTTCCTGACTACCCACCTCACCGATAACGGTGACTTTATCGCCCTCAATGGTCGCCTGAACATTCGGGTTACCCAAGCCAACCTTATTGATGTGTTCTTTCAACTGCTCACTGGCATTGGCATTGCCGGGGGTCAGCAGATCGATCAGTTTTTCGCCGGCCTCCTTCACAAAACTAAAAATACTCATGGCACACGCTCCTTGATTTAAGTGTCCAGACGCAAAGACTAGACCAAGCGAGACGAACCCGGTTCCCAACCGACCAATGACCCCGCCACGCGCAAGCGCTAGAATCTGAACCTTCCCGCGCCCTGGAACGAAGATGGACATCAAGCAACTGAAATTTCTCATCGCGCTCGACGAAACCCGCCACTTCGGCCAGGCGGCCGCGCGCTGCCACATCACCCAACCCACCCTGTCCATGCGTCTGCGCAGTCTTGAAGAGGAGCTTGACCTGCCGCTGGTCAATCGAGGCCAGCGCTTTGAAGGTTTCACCGCACCAGGGGAGCGGGTGCTGGCCTGGGCACGCACGGTGATGGCTGCCTATGACGGTCTGCAGGCCGAAGCGGCGGCCTGCCGTGGCAACCTGGTGGGTACTCTGCGCCTGGGCGTAGTGCCATTGTCGGACTTCGACCCGTTGTCGATGATGCAGCGCCTGCACAGCGAGCACCCTAACCTGCATTTCGAGTTGTCATCCCTGAGCTCCGAACGCATCCTCGAACAGTTGGCGAACAACCGCATCGACCTGGGCATTTCCTATCTGGAGCGCCTGGACACCGAGCGCTTCGACTCCCTGCCCTTCAGCCACACGCGCATGGGCCTGCTCTATGACCAGCGATACTTCTATTTCGGCGAGCAGCCGCTGAGCTGGGAAGCGCTGATCGAGTTGCCCCTGGGCATGCTCACCAGCGGCATGCATTTTCGTCAGTCCATCGACCACAACTTCCACAGTCGGGGCCTCACACCCCGCCCTCTGCTGCAAACCGACGCGGTGCATCAATTGTTACAAGCCGTACACGGCGGACTGTGTTGCGCGGTGATGCCGCTGGACAGTGGCCTGGGTATCCTCACCCAGGACCTGCGCATCCAGCCCATCGAAGACGCGCAAACCCTGGTCCCGCTGGGGCTGATCATGCGCCGCGGCGCTCCGCGCTCGGCTTTGGCGGAGGCTTGCTTCGCCCTCTATCAGAAATCACCGGCGACATCTTGATCGACGTCATCTATTGATAGATCAGTAATAGCAATTAGACGTGGCAGATTGCCGCATTTAGTCTTATCACTATTCCCACTGTCAGTGATGCCTATGAACGACAAGCCTCCGGTCTGTTCTGCGCCTGCGGAGAAAACACCCGCGCCAGCCGCCAGCCAGAGCTATCGCTACTGCAACCTGGACCATTCCCAATCGGACAGCACCGCGCTGGCCGAGGAAGTGGCGCTGGCGATCGCCTATAACGGCATCAGTCAGGCCGTCATGCTGGTTACGCCCTCTGACCTTGAAGACTTCATCGTCGGCTTCAGCCTCGGCAGCGGCATCATTGAAGACCCTGCGGACATCTATGACGTGCAACTGAGCGGCGCCGGTTCTGCGCAATACGCCCAGGTGACCATCGCCAACCGCGCCTTCTGGAACCTCAAGCAACAGCGTCGGCAACTGGCCGGCACCAGTGGCTGCGGGCTTTGCGGGGTGGAAGCGGTAGAGCAGGCACTGCCGGAGCTCAAAACGCTGCCCGGCGCGCCATTGCCTGCAGCCCAGTGGCTTGAGGGTCTGCGTCAACGCATTGGCCAATTCCAGCCTTTGGGCCAGCATTGCGGCGCAGTGCACGCGGCACTGTTCATGAACGCCGAGGGGGAATTGCTACTGGGGCGTGAAGACATCGGCCGGCACAACGCCCTCGACAAACTGATCGGCGCGCTGATCCGACAACAGATCCCCGTGAACGGAGGCCTGGCGATCGTCACCAGTCGTTGCAGCCTCGAATTGATCCAGAAAGTGTTGCGCGCCGGCATCCAGACCCTGGTCAGCCTGTCCTCACCCACCGGCCTTGCCGTGCAATGGGCGCGCCGACACAACCTCAATCTTATCCACCTGCCGCAAAAAAGTGCGCCGCGGGTCTACAGCCCTGCGATGGAGAATCAAGCGTGAGCAATCATCAACAAGCCGACCAGAAACCCGTACCACGCTATAAGCCCTACAAGGGCCCGGCCGGTGGTTGGGGCGCGCTGATCAGCGTCGCTCAGGCCTGGCTGACCAGCGACAATGCGCTGAAGAACCTGCGCATGATGCTCAAGACCAACCAGAACGGCGGCTTTGACTGCCCAGGCTGTGCCTGGGGCGACTCGCCGGAAAGCGGCATGGTCAAGTTCTGCGAGAACGGCGCCAAAGCCGTGAACTGGGAAGCGACCAAACGCCGTGTCGATGGCGCATTCTTCGCAAAACACAGCGTGACGTCGCTGCTGGAGCAGAGCGACTATTGGCTGGAATACCAGGGGCGCCTGACCGAGCCACTGAGCTACGACGCCGAAACCGACCGCTACAAACCCATCAGTTGGGAAGCGGCATTTACCCTGATCGGTCAACACTTGCAGGGGCTTAGCAGCCCGAACCAGGCCGAGTTCTACACCTCGGGCCGGGCCAGCAACGAGGCGGCCTACCTCTATCAGTTGTTTGTGCGCGCCTACGGCACCAACAACTTTCCCGACTGCTCGAACATGTGTCATGAAGCCAGCGGCGTAGCGTTGTCCCAGAGTGTCGGCGTGGGCAAAGGCACAGTGACTTTCGACGATTTCGAGCACGCCGACGCGATTTTCGTCTGGGGCCAGAACCCGGGTACCAACCACCCACGGATGCTCGAACCGCTGCGTGAAGCAGTGAAACGCGGTGCCCAGGTGGTGTGCATCAACCCGCTCAAGGAGCGTGGCCTGGAGCGTTTCCAGCACCCACAAAACCCGATAGAGATGCTCACCAACGGGGATAAACCAACCAACTCCGCCTATTTCCGCCCGGCCTTGGGTGGGGACATGGCGGTCTTGCGGGGCATGGCGAAGTTCCTGCTGCAATGGGAACGTGAGGCGCAAGCCACCGGCGCTCCAGCGGTGTTCGACCACGCGTTCCTGAACGAGCACAGCATCGACGTACTGGATTACCTGGCCGTGGTCGATGACACGCCATGGGAGCAGATCGTTGAGCAGTCGGGCTTGACCCTGGTCGAGATCGAACAAGCGGCGCGTATGTACGCCATCAGCAAGAACGTGATCATGTGCTGGGCAATGGGCATCACCCAACATCGCCACTCGGTGGCAACCATCCAGGAAATCGCCAACCTGATGTTGCTTCGCGGCAACATCGGCCGGCCAGGCGCGGGCCTGTGCCCGGTGCGCGGCCACAGTAACGTGCAGGGCGACCGGACCATGGGCATCAATGAGCGTCCGCCAGCGGCGTTCCTTGACTCACTGGAGCGTCGCTTCCAGTTCAAGGTGCCGCGCGAGAACGGCCACAACGTGGTCGAAGCAATCCACGCCATGGCTGACGGCCGGGCGAAGGTCTTCATCGCTCTGGGCGGCAACTTCGCCCAGGCCACCCCGGACAGTCATCGGACGTTCCAGGCCTTGGGCAATTGCGACCTGACCGTACAAATCAGCACCAAGCTCAACCGCAGCCATCTGGCGCACGGGAAACAAGCACTGATCCTGCCGTGCCTGGGCCGTACCGACATCGACCTGCAAGTCGAAGGCGCGCAAGCGGTGACCGTGGAAGACTCCTTCAGCATGGTCCACGCGTCGAATGGCCAATTGCAGCCGCTGTCGAACCAGATGCGTTCCGAGCCCTGGATCATCGCCGGCATCGCCGCCGCCACGCTGGGCAGTCGCCCGGTGGACTGGAACTGGCTGGTGGCGGACTACAACCGCATCCGCGACCTGATCGCCGACACCATCCCAGGCTTCAAAGACTTCAATGAGAAGCTCCAGAACCCCGGTGGCTTCTACCTGGGCAACAGCGCCGGTGCACGTCGCTGGAACACTGGCTCCGGCCGCGCCAACTTCAAGCCCAACCGGTTGCCAACCGACCTGGTGCATGAACGCACCCGTGCCACCGGTCAGTTGCCTGACCTGATCATGCAATCCATGCGCTCCCACGATCAGTACAACACCACCATCTATGGCCTCGATGACCGCTATCGCGGCGTGAAGGGCCAGCGTGACGTGTTGTTCGTCAACGAAGCGGACATCATTCGCCTGGGCTTCAAGCCAGGGCAGAAGGCCGACATCGTTTCGCTCTGGGACGACGGGCGCGAGCGGCGGGTCAAGGGCTTTACCCTGCTGGCGTTCGACATTCCCGCCGGACAGGCCGCCGCCTATTACCCTGAAGTGAATCCGTTGGTGCCGTTGGAGAGCACTGGCGACGGCAGCCATACCCCGACCTCGAAATTCGTGGCGATCCGCCTGGAAGCGGCGAGCGAGAATGGGCTGATAATGGCCAAGTCAGCCTGACACAACGTGCGAGGAGATGAGGTTGTGTGGGAGCAAGGCTTGCCCGCGATGAAAGCGGTGCGGTCTTTCAGAAATAGAGTTGCCTGTGTCGCGAGCAAGCTTAGCTCCGACACAGCTTTGCTCCCCCAATCATAGTGTTCGAACGCCCACAAAAAAGGCCGTTTTCCATAGAAAACGGCCTGTCCGAAGTAGCTAAAGACCGGTAAAAATCCATTAAGTTCCGCCTAAAAAACAATAACTTATCGAATTGTGCACAAGTCGTGTTACTCGTCGGATTTTGATTGTAACCAAGCGAAGCCAGCCTCAGGATCGCGCCGTCATCCCTTTGAGGCTCCTCTATGAAGTTCTCCTCGATTCTCTTGTTGTCCCTTGGCCTGGTCAGTGGCGTAGCCTCTGCCGGTGGCACCACCGAAGCAGGCGTGGGCGGCGCATTGGGCGGGGTTCTGGGCTCGGTCGTCGGCCAGTCTTTGGGCGGCAACACCGGTTCCACTATCGGCGCAGCCTTGGGCGGCGCAGGTGGCAGTGCGGTCGGTGCGGACAAACGCAGCCGCGGCGAAGCAGCGATCGGCGGTGCGCTGGGCGCAGCCGGCGGTAACGTGGTCGGCCGAAGCGTAGGTGGCACCACCGGCAGCCTGATCGGTGCTGCAGCAGGCGGTGGCGCGGGCGGCGCGCTGGGCAACTACATGGGCAAGGACGATGACGACGACCGTCGTTATGACGGTCGCCGTGGTGATCGCCGCTACTACCGTGACGGCCATCCGGGTCGCGGCCATGCCTACGGGCATCGTAAGCACAAGCACAAGCATCGCTATCGTGACTGACCGCTGGGTTTAATACCTGCTGGTAAAAGATCGCAGCCTTCGGCAGCTCTTCTCGGAGCCAGACCGGAGGCTGCGATTTTTCGTTTCAGACCACCAACCGCTCCAAAGCCGCGCGCAATTGATCCGGAATCGCCACTGGCCGATTTGACGCCCGTTCCACAAATACATGTACAAAGCGTCCCGTCGCGCAGGCCTCCTCCTCACCCGCCTTGAACACCGCCAGTTCGTATTGCACTGAACTACTGCCCAGTTTCCCGACTCGTAGACCGATTTCTATTCGCTCGGGAAATGCGATCGAGGCAAAGTAGTCGCAAGCCGAGCTCACCACGAACCCCACCACCTCTCCATCATGGATATCCAGACCGCCGACCTCGATCAGGTAGGTGTTCACCGCCGTATCGAAAAAACTGTAGTAGGTGACGTTGTTGACGTGACCGTACACATCGTTGTCATGCCAGCGCGTGGTGATGTGGTGCAGGTGTGGGTATTCACTACGTTGGGGCATCAGGGGTCCTTTACGGTTGCTCAATGGTTCATGCGTTGTTCAGGATTTTTAGGCCTGGCGTTGTGCAAATCCCTTGCCCTGTGCCGCCAGCTCCCCGATCAGACGCGCGGGCTTCCATTGGTCCCCCTGCTTCGTTTCGAGCTCCAGCAACCGTGCATGGATGTCTTCAAGTCCCTGCCGGTCAGCCCAGGCCATAGGACCGCCCTTGTCCGCAGGGAATCCGTAGCCGTTGAGGTACACCAGGTCGATGTCGTGAGCCGATTCGGCAATACCTTCCTGCAGGATCTTCCCACCTTCATTGACCAGCGCCAGCAAACAACGCTCGAGAACTTCCTCGGGTCCGATCTCGCGACGCTGAAAACCCAACGCTTCGCTGACCCGCTGCACGAGCGCATCGACCTCTACATCATGCTCGGCCTGCCGACTGCCGGCTTCGTAGTGATAGTACCCGTTGCCACTTTTCTGGCCGAACCGCCCCAGCTCGCACAAGCGGTTGTCCACCTGCACCTCGGGCGCGTCCTGGCCTTTGCCCGCCAGTTCCCGGGCGCGCCACTCCAGGTCGATCCCGACAACGTCGTACATGCGAAACGGCCCCATGGCAAAGCCGAAACCTTGCAATGCGGCATCCACCTGATGGGGAAACGCCCCTTCCAGCAGCATCTTGCGCGCCTCCAGCACATAGGGGTGAAGCATCCGGTTGCCGATGAACCCGTGGCAATTGCCCGACACCACGCTGACCTTGCCCATGCGCTTGCCCAATGCCAGGGCTGCGTCCAGCACCGTTTGGGAGGTTTGCGCACCACGAACGATTTCCAGCAACTTCATGATGTGCGCCGGGCTGAAGAAGTGCAGACCCAACACCTGGCTGGGCCGGCGGGTGACGGCGGCAATCGCATCGATGTCCAGCGCCGAGGTGTTGCTCGCCAGAATGGCTTGCGGCTTGAGCAAGCCGTCCAGCTCGCGGAAGATCTTCTGCTTGAGCTCAAGGTTCTCGTAAACCGCCTCGATGACCAGATCCACATTGCGGATCGCCGCGTAGTCATCTGCCCGCGTCACCCTGGCGATTCGGGCATCGGCTTCACCCTGGTCGATACGGCCCTGGCGCACGTTATGGGCATACGTATCGGCCACGGCAGCCAGCGCCTGCTCCAGCATCTGCGGGTTGTTGTCGACCCACTGCACCGTCACGCCGGCGTTGGCCAGGCACATCACGATGCCCCGCCCCATGGTGCCTGCACCGACCACGGCGGCGCGCTGAATATCGAAGGGTGTCTGGCTCATGTTTGCTCTCTTGTTGGCGATCCGAAGACAGCCCTCACCTTAGTCAGCCGCAGAGTATTTTTGAAATTTATTCGTGTGATGGCGGGCATTCATCGGATGGATGCGGATCACGAAGCTGCTTGAACCCAGCGGCGAACTTCGGCGTATGGGTAATCCTCCAGTTGCGCATAGCCTGGAATCTTCCGCGCCTTCAGCTTGGTGAACAACGGCACGCTGATGCCACACAGGAACCGGGTCATCCGTTCCGCAGATGGCGCACTGCCGGTATGTTGCTCGTGCCTGTTGATAAAGTCGCTACACAGTGCGTCGAAGTCCCTATCGACCAATAACGGCAATGACGGTGGTTCCGGCAGACGAGCGACATGTCCGTCGCACACCGAACAATGACCACAGCGCTGCGGAGCATTTTCATCGCCGAAATACTGCGCCAACCGATAACCGAGGCAACGATCAGTGGCGAACAGCTCGAGCATGGCGTGGATCCGCGCGATTTCCCCACGCTCGTGCCGGGTGAAATAGCCGTGCAACTCGGCACTCAGCACCTGAACGTCGAACCCTGCTTCAAGCACGTTATACACCTCGGTCATCTGTTTGCTTTCCAGCTCGATCCAGCCCTTTTCCTGAAAGTAATCCAGTGCCTTGACCACGCGGTTACGCTCGGCGTGATACTGCTGGTACATCCCCTCGAAATCCACCGTGGCCCAGGTACGGGCACGGCTGGAGGTCTGGATGATGGCCGAGACGAAGTCCCTTCGCTCACCTTCGAAACGCTCCAGCAGCACCTGTGGCTCGACCAGAAACTTGAAGCGATACTCCGCGAAATAGGCATAACGCGGCGCGATCAGCCGGCGCAGTTCCAATTGCACCAGCAGCGTCTTGAGCGGCAGTTGCCGGATGTTGCTCTTGTCCGCCAGCGGCCCCAGCAAAAACTCCCATTGCCCATCGGCAGCTGCGGCCTTCAACTCATCAAGCACGCACCGAATACCCGCCAGCTCCGGCGTATCACCATAAACAAAGTTTTCCAGCACGTTGAGGCTGTCACGGTTGGCCAGCACCAGACAATCGGACGGCAACCCGTCACGCCCCGCCCGGCCGATCTCCTGGCTGTAGTTCTCGATGGATTTAGGCAGGTCGAAATGCGCCACGTTGCGGATATCACTCTTGTCGATACCCATGCCGAAGGCGATGGTCGCAACGATGCAATTGCACTGCCCGCCCATGAACCGTCGCTGGATGGCTTCGCGTTGCTCATGGGGTAAGCCGGCGTGATAAGCCTGGGCCTCAATCCCATGCCGGCTCAGGTGCTCGGCAATCTGCTCGGCGGTTCGCTGCAAGGTGACATAGACGATGCTCGGCTGTCCGGCTCGCTCGCCCAGCCATTGCACCAGTCGCCGCCGCTTATCCGCGCCGCGCACCGGTTCCACCAGCAGGTTGAGGTTGGCTCGGTAGAAGCCGGTGGTGACCACGTCGTCGGGGGCGATGGCAAACTTCGCCTGCATGTCCGCGATGACTTTGGGCGTTGCGGTGGCCGTCAACAGCAACACCTGGGGAATGTCGAACTGACGCTGGTAATCGGGGAGCTTGAGGTAGTCGGGACGAAAGTTATGCCCCCATTCGGAAATGCAGTGGGCTTCATCTACCACCAGCAACGAGATCGGCACCTGCTGCAGGAAATTGCGAAAGCGTTCGTTCTTCAGCCGCTCCACCGAAATCATCAGAATCTTCAACTCGCCCGAGCGGGCCCGTGCCATGACCTCGCTGGCTTCGTCACGACGCTGGACTGAATCGATACTCGCCGCCGCAATGCCATGGCGATGCAGGAACGCCAGTTGGTCCTGCATCAGCGCCAGCAGCGGCGAGACCACCAGGGTCAGGTGCGGCAATAGCAGGGCTGGCAATTGATAGCACAGGGACTTGCCCGAGCCGGTAGGGAAAATGGCCGCTGCCGACCGACCGGCAAGTACTGCGCTGACGGCAGCTTCCTGACCGGGGCGAAACTGCGGATAACCGAAAACCTGTTCCAGGGTGCTGTGCATAGGCGGTCACTCCTTGACTGCTGCGATGCCAAAAGCCTAGCCGGACGGCGCAGGGAGTCGAGAAAAGGTTTGGGGGAAAAACGATACCGGATGATACAGCCTCAGCCCCCTTGTGCTTTGCCATGAGGTGATACAAATCCAGGCACTTTGATGCCTCGTCCTCGTTTCGCTTGCAAGGTAAGGTGCGCCGTCCACTCATGCGTTACAGGCCTGGAAGCCTGGCGCTCAAGACTCCGCTCAAGGACTGAACCATGTCACATCCATTTTCCGCGCTACGCACCCTGGCGCTAACGTCGGCCTCACTGCTGGCCGGTTGCTTGACCATCCCAGCACAACCCGACATGCGAACCACCGTGTTCGAAACACCGGAATACCGCGCCCAGCAAGGTCTGGCCATCGTCAAAGCCTCAGCTCTGTATGCCCGAGGTGGCACCGGCCAGAACGTGACCGTCGCGCTGATCGACTCTGGACTGAACAGCAGGCTGACGGAGTTCGAGGGCAGGCTGGGTGATCCCGGATTCGACCATGTCGAAAACCGTCCCGGCACCCTTGACCGGGTCGGTCACGGCACGCAAATGGCCGGCATCCTCGCCGCCAACAAGGACGACCAGGGCATGCATGGCATTGCGTTCAACGCCCGGTTGATCCCTTTTCGTTTCGGCGACGACAACGAACCGTTTTTCTTCGATAGCGAAATCGCGCAGTCCTGGCAAAGCGGTTTCGACAAGGGCGCGCGCCTGTTCAATAACTCGTGGGCCAACGCCATTCCCGCCACCGAAATCACTGAAGCACGTTACAACCAGGTGATGCCCAACTCCCTGGCCGCTGCCCGAAAACTGGTGGAAGACGGCGCCGTATTTGTCTTCCCGACCGGCAATGAGCTCAAGCGCGAGCCCTTGGCCGAACCTGGATTACCGGCAGCATTGCCGGAACTGGAGAAAGGCTGGATCGCGGTCGTGGCGTTGAAAAACGATGGCAGCACCATCAATGGAAAATCCAACTATTGCGGCGTCGCAGCCGCCTGGTGCATCGCCGTACCCGGCGGCGACGCAGGTCCAGAGGCAGGCCTGCTTACAGTGGGCAAGGATGGCCGTTACGTGCAAACCGCCGGCACATCCCCGGCCGCTGCGTTGGTCAGTGGCGCACTGGCTGCACTGCAAAGCCTCTACCCGCAGCTCAACGCACAGCAAGTGCGCGAACATCTGCTGGCGACAGCAAACCGCACTGGCATCTACGCCAACAGCGAAGCCTACGGCAGAGGGTTGATGGACCTTGAGGCTGCCGCGCTACGCGCTCCTGAACAAATGGCTGATTGAAACCCCGCGCCCCGCTCGCTCACGACATCCAGGACACATTCTCCGCGAACCCCGTAACGGCAGGACGCCTAATGCTCGCGGACGTCAAAAAAGGAAACCATCATGTCGCACAAACTGACTTTAGCCACCACCCTCATCCTGTCCCTGCTGCTGGGCGGATGCATGAAAATTCCCGAAGAGCCACCACTGCTGGCGATTGTCGAATCCCCAGCCGCGATGCCTGCAACCTCCTGATCGCCCGCTTGACCCACCAAGACCCGGGCTCATGCGCGCTTTAGCGCTTGAGCCCCCGCCAGTACGTATTCATGGACGACGGATCGAATGCCGCTATTACGGGTTTATCGGAAGTGGCCTACCGCTTCTGAGACCCTTCTTACAGCAGATTTGTAGGATCCGCCTGATGTTTGAATGGAAAGTGAAAACAGGCTGCAACAACCAGGAAAAAGCGCCAAGCCGGGCGTCAGACGTTGGTAAACGCCCTACACAATCTGTCCCTCCAAGCCATATTGCCGCGTATGGACAGAGCTCTCTATAGTCCGGGGCGCGATCCGAAATCGTACTGAGAAGCTCAAATGCAAACACACAATTCGCCTGCCGACCGATACCAACCGCTCAACAGCACACCGGTCCTGGCCATCGACACCGAGACCGATATCCACGACCTCTGCGACGCCGCCGCCCAAAGAATCCGCGCCTCCAGCGACCTGCTCGAAACCCTTCACTGCCTCTGCTTCAAACATGCCGACGTGAAGGACATCCCCAGCATTGTCCACGCGCTTTACCTGCTGGTTCAGGATGGCAGCGAACTGCTGGAGGTGGTGCGGCAGCGGTTGCGTTGAGGGTTGGCTTTAAGTTTTATGGTTACCAGACATCCCGGTAATCAAAAGACACTTGATAGTCATACATCGATAAATCCAAAGCGTGCTCGAAATGAGGCTGTAGTATCCCAGCCCACTCATTATTTACGTTAAACCCACCCACATTAATATTGTCCTCTACAGGAACCCCAAGAGCATCAAGCACCCAAGGATCGTCGCCGAAATCCTTCGAATACTCACGCCCTTCACCTAGCTCGGTTATTTTGTCATACCAACTCAACTTCAGCTTTAACCCCATACTTCCCTCACAAATATTTTTTTATATTACGATTTGGTTTGGGGCGATCAATTTGCTCGCCCGTTAAATGATCATAAGAACCTAGATGGCTCCCATCGCTTGCACGGTATGCCTCTAGCTCGCCGTGCATGAAATCCCACTCATAAATAGTTCTCCCTTTTTTATCGGTCCAGCGCTCTCGAAAACCACCTCCGCCCTGGCGAGGCGTCTTTTGTTTGGCGATGTTTAAGTCAGAAAACCCAATAATTTCCTCTGTCTTCGGTGCCCGATGATAATCATGTCCTGCCTCTGGCAGGCCTTTACTCCGAATGCTGAAAACAACATACAACGGCGAAACCCCAGAATCCGCCGGAAACACAAGAATGAAATCCTTATACTCCGGCGGATAAATCGGGTTAACGATAATGCTGTCCGCCGCCGGCGTCGGGGGAAAGATCCAGATGTGCGGAGCCTGTGGCGCCGCCTCCAAAGCCGGGATGCCCAACGTTGCGCTGGGGTCCACTGCCGGCGTCCAGATCAACTCGACCCCATCGCCAAACTCCGCCACTTGCTGCTCGCCGCGAGCCAGGAACGTCACAACGGGAATCATTTCCCAGTCGCGTCGTGTCTGGGTGTTGTAGCCGTACCCCTTGAGCGTTCCGTCAACCTGGGTTTCGACATGCAACCGAACCCGGGTGCGAGCATGCTCCAGGGAGCGCAGTTGCTCTTCGGTGTACAAGGAGCCGTCGGCCAGGTTCGTGGGCGCCAGTAATCCCACCAGACCAATGAGCGCGCCCGCAGCCACCGGCGCGGTGATCGCGCCAGCCACAGCACCGACGTCGGCACCGATCGAGGCCAGTGCCGCCCCGCTCAAGGGTGGCGAACCTTACCGGGCGAACCAAAGCAATACTCAGCAGACAGTTCCTAGACTGCTGTGAGACGTTTCTTCTTTTTCCAACGGCAACGATTTCACCCTAAACTTTCCACCCATACAGATGCGCCCCAATACCCCGGAAACCTCGCCATGCACCTCGCCCCAGACTTCCCCGACGATCACGCCATGCGCCAACTCATGGAACTGCTCCACGAAGAAATCGGCCTGCCCGAGCGCAAGACCCTTCGACTGGACACGGCGATCAATCTCGATCTTGGCTGCGATGGCGCGGATGCTCGGCATCTGATGGAGGCCTTGGAGGAGCGGTTCGCCCTCGACCTCATTGACTACGACGCGTACCGCTACTTTCAGCCGGAAGGATTTGATGTGTTTCAAAAGCGCAGGGCCAAGGGCCGTGGCAGCAAGGTGCCACTGACCATTGGGATGCTCTACAAGGCAATCAAGGCTCAGCGCTGGGAGACGCAGGAAGTGGAAGGGGTGTAGCCGAATGGCACGCCTTAAGTGGCATTATTCTGGCTGTTTGCCGTGATCTCAGCTGTAATAATGGCTGCTTTCGAGCCGGGAGCAGCACAGCATTGCATCCGCACCCCCCTCAAAAAAGCCGTCCATAAAAAAACCGCCCTAAAAAGGGCGGTTTTTTTCATTCGCGAACCAAGCCTTACAGCTGCGGCCCAGCGGCCTTGATCGCGTCGCTCACTTCAAACTTCTTGAAGTTCTCAATGAACAAGCCAGCCAATGCCTTGGCCGCTTCGTCGTAGGCAACCTTGTCAGCCCAGGTGTTGCGTGGGTTCAACAAACCAGTATCAACGCCCGGAACAGCCAGCGGCACGTCCAGGTTGATGATGTCCAGGTGCTCGGTTTCCACACCGATCAGCGCGCCGCTCTGGATCGCCGCGATCACCGCACGGGTGGTCGGGATGTTGAAACGCTTGCCGACACCATAGCCACCGCCGGTCCAGCCGGTGTTGACCAGATAGACCTTGGAGCCGAAGCCACGGATACGCTTGATCAGCAGCTCAGCGTATTCACCGGCAGGACGCGGGAAGAACGGGGCGCCGAAGCAGGTGGAGAACGTCGACTTGATGCCGCTGCCCGAACCCATTTCGGTCGAGCCCACCAGTGCGGTGTAGCCGGACAGGAAGTGGTAGGCGGCTTGTTCTTCACTGAGGATCGATACCGGTGGCAGTACGCCGGTCAGGTCGCAAGTCAGGAAGATCACGGCGTTTGGCTCGCCGCCGAGGTTTTTCGGTGCGCGTTTTTCGATCAGTTCACGCGGGTACGCGGCGCGGCTGTTCTGGGTCAGGCTGTCGTCGGCGTAATCAGCTTTCTTGGTGACCGGGTCCAGGACGACGTTTTCCAGCACGGCGCCGTGCTGGATGGCTTTCCAGATAACCGGCTCGTTCTTCTCGGACAGGTCGATGCACTTGGCATAGCAACCGCCTTCGATGTTGAAGACCACGCCAACGCCCCAGCCGTGCTCGTCGTCGCCGATCAGGTAACGGCTTTCATCGGCGGACAGCGTGGTTTTACCCGTGCCCGACAGGCCGAAGAACAGGGTCACATCGCCCTCTTCGCCCATGTTGGCCGCGCAGTGCATCGGCAGTACGTCAACCGCCGGCAGCAGGAAGTTCTGGACGGAGAACAGGGCTTTCTTCATTTCACCGGCGTAACGCATGCCGGCGATCAGCACTTTCTTGGCCGCGAAGTTGATGATCACGGTGCCGTCGGAATTGGTGCCATCGCGCTCAGGCTCGCAGACGAAGTTCGGCGCGTTGAGGATCTGCCATTCATCCTTGCCACCGGCGTTGTACTGCTCGGGATTGATGAACAGGCAGCGACCGAACAGGTTGTGCCAGGCAGTCTCGGTGGTCATCTTGACCGGCAGGTAGTGCGCAGGATCGGAACCTACATGCACGTGGGACACAAAACGCTCACGCTCGCCCAGATAGGCTTCTACGCGGTCCCACAGGGCGTCGAACTTGTCGGCCGGGAACTTGCGGTTGATCGGGCCCCAGGCGATGGCGCCCTGGGTGGTCGGCTCTTCAACGATGAAACGGTCAACCGGCGAACGACCGGTACGATGACCGGTGCGAACAACCAGCGCGCCAGTATCGGCAAGCTCGCCTTCACCGCGACTCAGGGCTTCTTTGACCAGATCATCGACACTCAGATCGGTGTACACGGCGTTATTGGCTTGCGTCATGAGATTCCCCGTCGGCCTGTGGCCGAGTGCTCCAAACGTTTTGTAGTAGGAAGTCGCGCACTACTACCCGAAAAAAGTGGGCCGGATTATGCCAGAAAAGCCCAAAAAAAGTAGGGCCCTCCCGTCAGTACGGCGTAAATCCGGCGTTTGCCAGGAGATTTACCTGCGCTGAACCGTTTTAGTGACGAGTATCTGACGGTGTGTCGACACCCGCACCGGCGAACAATTGAGTGATGTCCGCGGCGTCGAACAGGTAGCGCTCGTTGCAAAACTGGCAATCGATCTCGATGGCGCCACCATGCTCGATCACCAGTTGCTGCGCATCTTCCAGACCCAGACTGACCAACGCATTGGCGGAACGTTCACGGGAGCAGCTGCATTGGAAGCGCAACGACTGACCGTCGAACAGGCGCACCTGCTCTTCGTGGTAGAGGCGATGCAGCACGGTTTCATTGTCCAGGCTCAGCAGCTCATCGGCGCGCAGGGTGCTGGCCAGAGCGGTGATGTGCTGCCAACTGGCGTCACGTTCTTCCGGGTCGCGAAGGCGGTCGGCGGGCAATTGCTGCAGCAGCAGACCGCGGGCGCGCCGCCCGTCGGCGTAGAGCCAGAAGCGAGTGTTGGTCTGTTGGGACATGACGAAGTAGTTGGTGAAGCATTCAGCCAGCGACGTGCCATCGAGATCGACAATGCCCTGGTAGCGCTTGCCGTGGGTTGGATCGACCGTCAGGGCCAGCACACCATCGGGCATCATGTCGGCCAGGGTCGCGTCGGGGGCGATCTGCTCGGCGTGGTAGCGGGCCAGGCCGCGGATCTCGCGCTCGCTGGAGCATTCGATCATCAGCAGCGGCACCGGGCCTTCGGAACGCGCCTGGAGAATCAGCAAGCCATCGAATTTCAAGGTTCCGACCAGCAGCGCCGCAGCCGCCATCAGTTCACCGAGCAGTTGGGCGACCGGTTCCGGATAGGGATGCTTGGCAAGGACTTCGGCGTAGCTACGCTCCAGCGCCACCAGTTCGCCTCGAGTGTCGCTGTCATCGAAGATGAAGCGCTGGGTGTAGTCGGTATCCGGTAAATCAGTCATAAGGTCTGGTATCTGAGGTGATGACAATTGATGGCGGGCATTTTATGGGCATTCAGGGTGGGTTCCAAGCAAGGCTTGGGTTTGCCTGACGGGACGGCGCTGACACCTCATCTGAATGTGCAGGCCTGACACATTGTGGCGAGGGAGCTTGCTCCCGCTCGGTTGCGCAGCGACCGTAAGATTTTGGGGCGCTGCGCAGCCCAGCGGGAGCAAGCTCCCTCGCCACGGATGAGCTCAAATGGCCGGTGCCTTATTCGCTATTGCTGCCATGGAACTTGAACAGGTCCCGGCGCTGCTTCTTGCTCGGCTTGCCGTCGGTGCTGACACCCAGGGCGCCGGCCTTGCGTTGCGCGGCGGCGGTTTCACGCTTGGCGATGCTGGCTTCGGTTTCGCGATACAGCGCCTGCGCTTCAGGTGCGCCGCGACGCACGATCGACAGAGCCTCGACCACCACGGTCTTTTCATCGAAGCCGGCGCGAATGACATATTCGTCGCCGATGCGAGGCTCCTTGCCCGGTTTGCAGCGTTCGCCCCGGTGATGGACCTTGCCGCTTTCGATGGCGGTCTTGGCCAGGGCGCGGGTTTTATAGAATCGCGCTGCCCACAACCATTTATCGAGACGGACCTTGTCGTCTTCTTCCTTTTTTTGTGCCACTGCAATTCCTCTTTCAGTCAATAGTCAGAACTGTACTACCGTTTTTGTCGGGCGCACGAATCCGGTCTGACGGATAGAATGCCGGCCGAACTGACTTGCGGCCCGGTAAGGGGTCGGTGTCGGTTACGAGCGGAAACAGGTGTGTAGATAACTGTCGCCATTTTGTGATTATTCTGCGTGAATACCGCGATTCGCGGGCTCCACGATCCGATGTACTGATCGCAGGTTTTTTTATTGAAGACTTTTGACCATCTGACCGTTGTCGGTCTGCGCGAGTGGGTGGCGCTCCCGGATCTGGGTGTCGCGGGCCTGCGGGCAAAAATCGACACCGGCGCCAGCACCTCCAGCCTGCACGCCACCGACATCGAGCCGTTCGAGCGCGACGGTGAAAAATGGGTGCGTTTCACCGCGCACCTGGGCACGGTGGTGCAGTTGCGCCATCGCCGCTGCGAAGCCCCGTTGGTGGCGCGCAAAACGATAAAAAGCTCCAACGGCCACGCTCAGGTCCGCTACGTGATCAGCACGACGCTGGCACTGGGGGATCGGATCTGGCGAGTAGAGTTCACCCTCGCCTGCCGCAAATCCATGCGATATCGCCTGTTGTTGGGTTCAAAAGCCTTGATCGACGGCCAACTGGTGGTCAATCCAGGCATCAAATACGTTCAAGACAAGCCGGTGTTCCCGGTGTCCACTACCTCTGCCACAGGTGTTGCATGAAGATCGCTGTGCTGTCGCGTAACCCGCGTCTGTATTCCACTCGTCGCCTGGTTGAAGCCGGGACCGAACGTGGCCATGAAATGGTGGTGATCGATACCCTGCGCGCCTACATGAACATTGCCAGCCACAAGCCGCAGATCCACTACCGTGGCAAGCCGCTGGAGGGATTCGATGCAGTGATCCCGCGCATTGGTGCGTCAGTAACGTTCTATGGCTGCGCGGTGCTGCGTCAGTTCGAAATGATGGGCGTGTTTCCTCTCAACGAGTCCGTGGCCATTGCCCGCTCCCGGGACAAGCTGCGCTCGCTGCAATTGTTGTCCCGCCGTGGGATCGGCTTGCCGGTGACCGGTTTCGCCCACTCTCCCGACGACATTCCCGACCTGATTGCCATGGTCAACGGCGCGCCCCTGGTCATCAAGGTGCTGGAAGGCACCCAGGGTATCGGCGTGGTTTTGTGTGAAACCGCGACGGCGGCAGAGTCGGTGATCGAGGCGTTCATGGGCCTGAAGCAGAACATCATGGTTCAGGAATACATCAAGGAAGCCGGTGGCGCGGACATTCGCTGTTTCGTGGTCGGCGACAAGGTGATCGCCTCGATGAAGCGTCAGGCCAAACCCGGGGAGTTTCGCTCCAACCTGCATCGCGGCGGCAGTGCCAGTCTGATCAAGATCACCCCCGAAGAACGCATGACCGCCCTGCGCGCCGCAAAAGTCATGGGCCTGGCCGTGGCGGGCGTAGACATCCTGCGCTCCAATCACGGGCCGCTGGTGATGGAGGTCAACTCCTCACCGGGCCTGGAAGGGATCGAGACCACCACGAGCAAGAACGTGGCGGGGATCATCATCGAGCATCTGGAAAAGAATGGCGGGCCGAACATGACCCGGACCAAGGGGAAGGGCTGAAGAGCAGCGGCAAGCTATAAGCTTCAAGCTGCAAGAGTTAGCCGCCGCTCACTTGCAGCTTAAAACTTGAGGCTTGCAGCTGCCTCTATACCGCATCCCTAGGCAACAACAACCCCAACGGCAACCTCACCCGCGCTTCCAGCCCACCGCCGACGCGGTTGCGCAGTTCGACATTGCCGCCGTGCATCGAAGCGATGCGCTTGACAATGGCCAGGCCCAATCCCGTGCCCTTTCCGCCCCGAGCGCGATCGCCCCGAGTGAAGGGGTTGAAAATGGCTTCCAGTTCCGACGGATCGATCCCGGCACCACGGTCCATGACGCTGAGCACCACATAGGGCGCGCTGGTATCACCGGAGACATAGGCCGCCACCTCGACGCCCGTGCCGGCGTGATTCAAGGCATTGCCGATCAGGTTATTCAACAATCGCTTCATCGACACCCGACGCAGCGGGAACGGCTGGATCGGCTCCAGGCGCAGGTGCACTTTTTCGGAGTTCTGGTTATAGGGCGCGGCCACTTCCCGTACCAGCTCGCTGAGGTCGACCTCTTCCACAGACTCGTCCCGACCGTCGCGAATGAACGCCAGGAACTGATCGAGAATCGCGTCCATGTCTTCGATATCGCGGACCATTTCATCGGTCAGGTCGGTGTGCTCGCCCATCAACTCCAGCGACAGCCGTAAACGGGTCAACGGTGTGCGCAGGTCGTGGGAGACGCCCGCCAGCATCAGTTCACGCTCGCGCCCGGCCTGCTCGACGTCCTCGGCCATCTGGTTGAACGCGCGGTACACCTCGGTCATTTCACTGGGAGTGTCGCTGATGGGCAACCGCACGCTACGGCCCTGGCCCAGTTGCCGGGCCGCGTAGACCAGGCGTTTGAGCGGCTGATTGAGCTGGCTGACGAAGATCCACGCCGAAGCGGTCGACAACAGGCCGATGGCCAGGAACCAGCCAAGCACGTTCCAGATTTTCTGGCCGCGCAACGGGTGGGGGTACAACGGCACCTTCAACCAGCCATCCCCCAGGCTCGGCGCACGCACCCACAGCGCCGGAGGCGAGTGCATGCGCAATCGCACTTCGGTATCGGCGCCGAGTTCATCCTGCATCTGCCGTTGATAGATCTCGCTGTAAGGCCAGTGTTGCTCGCCTTCCGGCACACCGGCGCCAACCACCCGGATCAGGGTCGCCGCTTCGGCAATCTTCTCCCGGTTGGCTTCATCGGCGGCCCAATAGGCTCGAAGGGTCAAGGCAACGCCGTGGCTGTACTGCCGGTCCACCAGCACATCTTCGTTCATCAACAAGTAGACGAGCGTCAGCGCCTTGGAAAAGAGCACGACAATCAACACCAGCCAGAGGGTGCGGGAAAAGAAACTCTGGGGGAACCAAACGGGGGTTTTCATGAATAGCCGCTACACACTTGCAGGAGCGAGCGATGCTCGCACAATAACGGACCGCGAGTCGCCTGGAGGAAGACATTCAACCAGCCGGGCCACCCGCTCCTACAAATCACCGATCACTTGCTGGCGGCGCCATCCGGCACGAAGACGTACCCCACGCCCCAGACGGTCTGGATATAACGCGGTTTGGAAGGATCGGGCTCGATCATCCGGCGCAGGCGGGAAATCTGCACGTCGATGGAGCGCTCCAGTGCATCCCATTCACGGCCACGGGCCAGATTCATCAGCTTGTCGCGGGTCAGCGGCTGACGGGCGTTCATTACCAGGGCCTTGAGCACGGCGAACTCACCGGTGGTGAGCATGTGTATCTCGTCGCCACGCTTGAGTTCGCGGGTGGCCAGGGACAGTTCATAGTCGCCGAAGGTCACGCTTTCATCTTCGCTGCCCGGGGCGCCAGGCACCGGGGCCGACTGACGACGCAACACCGCCTTGACCCGGGCCATCAGTTCGTCCGGGTTGAACGGCTTGGCCAGGTAATCGTCGGCGCCCAGTTCCAGCCCCTTGATACGGCTCAGCTCATCGCCCTTGGCAGTGAGCATGATGATCGGGATCTGGTTGTTGGCACCACGCAGGCGACGGCAGGCCGTCAAACCGTCTTCGCCAGGCAACATCAGGTCGAGGACCACCAGATTGAAGACTTCACGGGCCAGCAACCGATCCATTTGTTCGGTGTTCGGTACGGTGCGGGCGCGGTAGCCCTTGCTGACGAAAAAGCGCTCCAGCAGGCTGCTCAGCCCCGGATCGTCGTCAACAATAAGAATTTTTTCGCCTTCAGCAGTTTGTGCTGTGCTGCTCATAGGAAGCTCCTTTGATCTCGGCGCGCATTATGGCCTAGCTGCCGTTATACGCACCGTGTGCATTGTTAGCAGATTTTTCCTCTATCTCCAGTAATCCAGGTATTGAGCCTACAGACCACGACGCCCCCCTAAGAACGCAACGCTGGTTATAATGCGCGGCCTTTTGTGCCAGGGAATGTCGGATCGTGATCCCGATACATCGTTTTTCCCTTGCCAGGCAGCACTTTCTGAATTTCGCGGGTCAACAGGCAGCCTCTTGACCCAGGCAGCGGCGCACGCCAGGCCGCTCAACCAGTCTCGCCGAACCCTGCTATGTGCGGTGGCGAGTCTGATTTCACAATTTTTCAGGTGGTTTTATGGACAGCATCAACAGCCGCATCGCCGAGGAACTCGGCGTACGCCCACAACAGGTCGAAGCGGCCGTCGCGCTACTGGATGAAGGCTCCACGGTGCCCTTTATCGCCCGTTACCGCAAAGAAGTGACCGGCAGCCTCGATGACATCCAGTTGCGTCACCTGGAAGAGCGCCTGCGCTACATGCGAGAACTCGACGAGCGGCGCATCAGCATCCTGGCCAGTATCCAGGAACAGGGCAAGCTGACCCCGCAACTTGAGCGCGACATCAAGCTGGCCGACACCAAGACCCGTCTCGAAGACTTGTACCTGCCCTACAAGCAAAAGCGCCGCACCAAGGGCCAGATCGCCCTGGAGGCCGGTCTCGGCGAGCTGGCCGATGGCCTGTTCAACGATCCAAGCCTGGCCCCGGAAACCGAAGCCGCGCGTTTCGTCGATGCCGAAAAAGGTGTGGCGGACGTGAAAGCGGCGCTCGAAGGCGCCAAGTACATCCTTATGGAGCGCTTCGCCGAAGACGCCAACCTGCTGGAAAAGCTGCGCAATTACCTTAAGCAGGAAGCCACTCTCAGCGCCCGAGTGATCGCCGGCAAAGAGGAGGAAGGCGCCAAGTTCCGCGATTATTTCGAACACGACGAGCCGCTCAAGAGCATGCCATCCCACCGCGCCCTGGCGATTTTCCGCGGCCGTAACGAAGGCATTCTCAGCTCCGCGCTGAAGGTGGGCGATGAGTTGCCCGGCACCATGCACCCCTGCGAAGGCATGATCGGCCAGCAGTTCGGCATTCAGAACCAGAACCGCGCCGCCGACAAATGGCTGGCCGAAGTGGTGCGCTGGACCTGGAAGGTCAAGCTCTACACCCACCTGGAAACCGATCTGCTGGGCGAGTTGCGTGACAACGCCGAGACCGAGGCGATCAACGTCTTCGCTCACAACCTGCACGACCTGCTGCTGGCCGCACCGGCCGGGCCGCGCGCCACCCTGGGCCTGGACCCGGGCCTGCGCACCGGTTGCAAAGTGGCCGTGGTGGACGCCACCGGCAAGCTGCTGGACCATGCCACGGTCTACCCCCATGTGCCGCATAACAAGTGGGACCAGACCCTCGCCGTGCTCGCCGCGCTGTGCGCCAAGCATTCGGTGGACCTGATCGCCATCGGCAACGGCACCGCCAGCCGCGAGACCGACAAACTGGCCGCCGAACTGATCAAGAAATACCCGGCCATGAAGATGACCAAGGTCATGGTTTCCGAGGCCGGCGCTTCGGTTTATTCGGCGTCGGAACTGGCCTCCAAGGAATTCCCGGACCTGGACGTGTCGATCCGTGGCGCGGTGTCCATTGCCCGCCGCCTGCAGGACCCACTGGCGGAACTGGTGAAGATCGACCCGAAATCCATCGGCGTCGGCCAGTACCAGCACGACGTTTCCCAGTTGAAACTGGCCCGTGGCCTGGACGCTGTGGTGGAAGATTGCGTGAACGCCGTGGGCGTGGATGTGAACACCGCTTCGGTAGCGCTGTTGGCGCGTATCTCGGGCCTCAACGCCACGCTGGCGCAGAACATCGTCACCCACCGCGATGAACACGGCGCGTTCAAGACCCGCGCCGCATTGAAGAAAGTCCCGCGCCTGGGTGAAAAAACCTTCGAACAGGCCGCCGGTTTCCTGCGTGTCATGAGCGGCGATAACCCGCTGGATTCGTCGGCTGTCCACCCTGAAGCCTATCCGCTGGTGCAACGCATCGCCGCCCAGACTGACCGCGACATCCGCTCGCTGATCGGTGATGCGGCGTTTCTCAAGCGCCTGGACCCGAAAAAATTCACCGACGAAACCTTCGGTCTGCCCACCGTGACCGACATCCTCCAGGAACTGGAGAAACCCGGCCGCGACCCGCGCCCCGAGTTCAAGACCGCCGAGTTCCAGGACGGCGTCGAAGACCTCAAGGACCTGCAACCGGGCATGATCCTCGAAGGCGTGGTGACCAACGTCACCAACTTCGGTGCCTTCGTCGACATCGGCGTACACCAGGACGGCCTGGTGCACATCTCGGCGCTGTCGGAGAAGTTCATCAAGGACCCACGCGAAGCGGTGAAGGCCGGTGATGTGGTGAAGGTCAAGGTCATGGAAGTCGACATCCCGCGCAAACGCGTTGGCCTGTCGATGCGCATGAGCGACACGCCCGGCGAGAAGGTCGACGGCGCCCGCGGGGCGCGTCCCGGTTCTACGCCACGCCAGTCGCAAAACACCGCGCCGCGCAAGGAAACCGCCACGCAGGCCCCGGCGAACAACGCCATGGCTTCTCTGTTCGCCAATGCCAAACAGTTGAAGAAACGCTGATGGATGCGCCAGCCGGGTTGGTGGAAAGCGCGTTTTTCAAGCTGCTCGGCTGCCAGCTGCACAGTCTCGAGGACGGGGTGGCGCAAGTCGCCCTGAGCCTTGAGCCACCGCTGCGCAATCGTGGCGGCAAACTGCACGGCGGAGCGTTGTTCAGCTTGGTGGACATCGCCATGGGCCTGGCTTGTTCCAGTGTCCACGGCTTTGACCAGCAGAGCGCGACCATCGAATGCAAGATCAACTACATTCGCGCCGTCTCCGACGGTGAGGTGCTCTGCACGGCCCGGGTCATTCACCCGGGCCGGCGCACGCTGGTGGTCGAGGCTGAGGTGATGCAAGGCGACAAACTGGTCGCAAAAGCACAAGGCACCTTCGCAGTCCTATAGCTCCCTCTCATCGATTTGGGTTAATTTCGACGCTGCGAATGCGGTGTCGAAATCCCTTGTGGGAGCGGGCTTGCTCGCGAAGGCGGTGTGTCAGGCGACTCCAATGCTGACTGACACGTCCTCTTCGCGAGCAAGCCCGCTCCCACAGAGGGTTGCGCGACTGGCCTTGGGCAGCACAAAAACCAGGCGAAAACGCCAGTTTTAACTTCACCCTTGTAGACCGTCTTGACCACCCCCATATTGGGGCGACTGACGCGTGAAGGAATTCAACTTGAGCGACCTTTTAAACCGCCGCCTGGCTCTGCTCGGCGAGCGCGCCAACCTATCCCTCCTCGAGCAGTGCCTGCACGGCATCGAACGTGAATGCCTGCGCGTCACGGACACGGGGCATCTGGCGCAGACCCAGCACCCTGCGGCCCTGGGCTCGGCGCTGACCAATGAGCAGATCACCACCGACTATTCCGAGTCGTTGCTGGAGTTCATCACCCCGGCCCAGGCTGACGTGGCCGATACCTTGCACAGCCTCGACAAGATCCACCGGTTTGCCTACAGCAAGCTCGGCGACGAGTACCTGTGGAGTCCTTCGATGCCGTGCCCGCTGCCGGCCGAGGAAGACATCCCGATCGCCTATTACGGCACCTCGAACATCGGTCGGCTCAAGTATGTCTATCGCCAGGGTCTGGCCCTGCGCTATGGCAAGACCATGCAATGCATCGCCGGGATCCACTACAATTTTTCCCTGCCGGAAAAACTCTGGCCGCTGCTGCGCCAGGCCGAAGACGTTGAAGCGAACGACCGCGACTTCCAGTCGTCGGCCTACATCGCGCTGATCCGTAATTTCCGTCGCTACAGCTGGTTGCTGATGTACCTGTTCGGTGCCTCGCCGGCGCTGGATGCCGGCTTCCTGCGTGGCCGCCCGCACCAGCTGGAACAGCTGGACCCGGACACCTTGTACCTGCCGTATGCCACCAGCCTGCGCATGAGCGACCTGGGTTACCAGAGCAACGCCCAGGCAGGCCTGACACCCTGCTACAACGACCTGACGAGCTACACCGACAGCCTGCGCAAGGCGGTGGCGACACCGTACGCGCCCTACGTCGAAGTCGGCACGCATAAGAATGGTGAGTGGGTGCAGCTCAACACCAACATTTTGCAGATCGAAAACGAGTACTACTCCAACATCCGCCCCAAACGCGTGACCTATACCGGCGAGCGCCCGGTCCAGGCTTTGGTGGCCCGAGGCATCCAGTACGTCGAAGTCCGTTGCCTGGACATCAACCCGTTCCTGCCGATGGGCATCGACCTCACCGAATCGCGCTTCCTCGATGCGTTCCTGCTGTATTGCGGCCTCAACGACAGTCCGCTCCTGGAAAACAACGAATGCAGCAACGCGACGAACAACTTCCTGACGGTGGTCAAGGAGGGCCGTCGGCCGGGCTTGCAGTTGCAGCGCCAGGGTCAAGCGGTGGACATGCAATCCTGGGCCGTCGAGTTATTGGAGAAAATCGCGCCATTGGCATCGCTGCTCGACCAGAGCCAGGGGGGCGACGCCCACCGCCAGGCATTGGACGCGCAATTGGCGAAGGTGCGGGACGCGTCTCTGACGCCCTCCGCCCAAGTGCTGGCCGCCATGGCAGAACATCAGGAAAGTTTCGCCCAGTTTTCCCTGCGCCAGAGCAAGGCCCATGCCGAATTCTTCCGCGCCGAGCCCTTGCCTGCCCGGGAACAGAGCGCATTCGAAGAAAACGCCCGTCAATCCCTGGTTCAGCAAGCTGAGCTTGAGCAGAACGAAGTGGAGGATTTCGATGTGTTTGTAGGGGCGTACCAGGCAAGCATTCTGGCGGTCAGTCACTAACCCCTCTTTGACGAGGACGCTTTTGTGGCGAGGGAGCTTGCTCCCGCTCGGCTGCGTAGCGGCCGTAAAATAGGCCTGCTGCGCAGTCCAGCGGGAGCAAGCTCCCTCGCCACAGGGGTGTAGGCGTTACTCAGCCGACGAAGGCTTCTCCCACAGATTGATCCCGCCCTCTTGGGCAAACCGATCGATCTGCGCCAGTTCTTCAGCGCTGAAACTCAGGTTCTTCAACGCCCCGACGTTCTCGATAATCTGCTCCGGCCGGCTGGCGCCGATCAGGGCGGAGGTTACCCGTGGATCGCGCAGGGTCCAGGCCAGGGCCATTTGCGCCAGGCTCTGGCCGCGACGCTGGGCAATTTCATTGAGGGCACGCACATGGGCGATGTTCTCCTGCGACAGGTGCGAAGCCTGCAACGAACCACCCCCTGGGCGATTGACCCGGGCATCGGCCGGAATGCCCTTGAGGTACTTGTCGGTCAGCAGGCCCTGGGCCAGCGGCGTAAAGGCAATCACACCCGCGCCCAATTCATCGGTGGCGTCCAGCAGGTCCTTCTCGACCCAGCGATTGAGCAGGTTGTAGGCCGGTTGGTGAATCAGCAGTGGGACTTTCCACTCCTTGAGCAGCGCAGCCATTTCCCGGGTCTTCACACCGGAATACGAAGAGATGCCAATGTACAACGCCTTGCCCTGCTGCACCGCCGTGGCCAGCGCGCTGGCGGTTTCTTCCAACGGGGTATCGGGGTCGAAGCGGTGGGAATAGAAGATATCCACATAGTCCAGGCCCAGGCGTTGCAGGCTCTGGTCCAGGCTGGCCAGCACGTACTTGCGCGAACCACCACCCTGGCCGTAAGGACCCGGCCACATGTCCCAACCGGCCTTGCTGGAGATGATTAATTCATCGCGGTACTGCTTGAAGTCTTCGCGCAGCAAGCGGCCAAAATTGATCTCGGCGCTGCCGTAGGGCGGGCCATAGTTGTTGGCCAGGTCGAAGTGATTGATACCCAGGTCAAACGCCGTACGCAGCAAGGAACGCTGTGTGTCGATCGGCGTGCTGTCGCCGAAGTTGTGCCACAACCCCAGCGACAGCGCCGGCAGCACCAGACCGCTGCGACCGACACGGCGGTAAGGGATGGACTCGTAGCGATTCTCGGCAGCGGTGTAGGTCATCGAAAGTCTCTCTGTTCGGATGGCGGATGCTAGTGGCCTGTGTGGTTAGTTCGTTAATTCAAGTTCGGATGCCAGAAGTCCATAGCCAAGGCGCCGTGACGAGTCATAGCCCGCTATGGCGAGGAACAGCAACGCAGGATATGGGCTTCTGGCGCCGAACTTGACTAACAGAACTAACCACACAGGCCACTAGGCGCAAACTAACACCTCACAGACGCCTCCGTCAGGCTGAAAGTTCGCATATCAGGTGTGGACGAGGGCTCGTCGACGCAGGTGATCTGCCGCAGATTGGCAATGCATCGGCCAATCAACGAGGAGTCGTCCAGCGCGGGTATTGTTATCAATTATTAAACAGTCAAGGCAACCGTCGGATATTTATCGCCGAGGGTAAACATGTGAATCTGGCTTCATCCACTTCAAAAGGACCCCTGCCATGCCCCCTCAAACCTCCAAAGTTGCCATCGTAACCGGCGCCTCCCGCGGCATCGGTGCCGAAATCGCCAAGCAACTGGCCCTCGATGGTTTCGCCGTCGTCATCAACTACGCCAACAGCGCCGCCGAAGCCTCGAAACTGGTAGTGCAATTGCGCCAGGCCGGCCACCAAGCCATAGCGATCAAGGCGGATGTGTCCTCTGCCGGCGACGTCCGCCGGCTGTTCGATGAAACCGAAGCGCAACTGGGCAAGGTGGATGTGTTGATCAATAACGCTGGCACCCTCCAAGTGATGCCCTTGGCCCAGCACACTGACGAACTGTTCGACCAGACGTTCGCCATCAACACCCGCGGCACCTTCAACACCCTGCGCGAAGCCGCAGCCCGTCTGAACGACGGTGGCCGGATCGTGAACTTTTCCAGCAGCACCGTTGGCCTGAACCTGCCCGGCTATTCGGTGTACATCGCCAGCAAAGCCGCGGTCGAATCACTGACGCAAGTGTTCGCCAAGGAACTGCGCGGCCGCCAAATCACGGTCAATGCCGTAGCCCCCGGCCCGGTCGCGACCGAACTGTTCCTGCACGGCAAGAGCGAAGAACAGATCCAGAACTTCGCCAAAATGCCGCCCCTGGAACGCCTCGGGCAGCCAGAGGACATCGCCAGCATCATCTCTTTCCTGGTCAGCCCGGCCGCCGGCTGGGTGAACGGGCAAATCCTGCGAGCCAACGGCGGCCTGGTCTGACGTTCAGCCCAATCAGCGCACCAGGTGCAGGAACTGCATGTGCCGCTCGTACTGGTCGAGGATGTCGTTGATGATCTGTTCCTTGGTGTAGCCCACCAGATCGTAATCCTGGCTACCTTCGCTCAAGTGCACTTCGGCGCGGTAGTAACGGCGGTTGTTGAGCTCCTTGGAGCCCATGCCGCCGCGGGCGAAGGACGGTGTGAAGTAGCCGCGCATCTGCACCTGGTAGATGAACGGATGCTGCTCGCCGTGGCCGATCTCCAGGCTGACACTGTCGTTGGCCGGGTCTGGCTGGGTCACCACTGTCAGGCCTTTCTCGGCGAACACCGCTTTCACCTCTTCGATGGCCGGGCGTACCGTGGTGTCGAGAAAACGGTAGACCTCATCGCGGGACGGGAAATGCACCGCCTGACTCAAGCGCTGTCGCCAGCCGCCCGTACCCCGTCGAGAAGCCGACACCGGCGCCAGCGAATGCAACTGCGCGATCTGCTTCTGGGACTCGAGGTAAAACGCCTTGTGCAGGCCCCACATCATCAGCAGCAAAATCAGCGAGAACGGCAAGGAAGTCAGCACCACTGCTGACTTCAAGGCATCGATGCTGCCGGAGAACAGCAATGCACTGGTCACCAGGGCCGTCATCGCCCCCCAGAACACCCGCAGCCATTTCGGCCCGTCTTCATCGGGGTTGCCACCCTTGGCCGACAACGTCGAAAGTACCACCGTGCCGGAGTCGGCTGACGTGACGAAAAACACGAAACTGATAAACACAGTCACCGCGATGACAGTCTTGCTCCATGGATAGGTTTCCAGCAGCAAATAAAGGCTCATCGACGGGTTTTCCAAGGCCGACATACCCAGGGCACTCATGCCGTGGTTCAGTACCTGGTCGATGGCGCTGTTACCGAAGATCGACATCCACGCCAGGGTGAAACCCAGGGGAATCAGCAGCACGCCAAACACGAACTCGCGGATGGTGCGGCCACGGGAAATGCGCGCAATGAACAACCCCACGAACGGCGACCACGCGATCCACCAGGCCCAGTAGAAGATCGTCCAGCCGCCCAGCCAGTCGCTGGGTTCGTTGTAGGCATACACGTCGAAACTCTTCATCGGCAGCGCGCCGAGATAATCGCCGATGTTCTGGATCAACGTGTTGAGCAAATGCTGGGTAGGTCCGGCAAACAGCACGAACAGCAACAACGCACAGGCCAGCAGCATGTTGATGTCGGACATGACCCGCACGCCTTTGTCGACGCCGGCCACCGCCACGATGATCGCCGCGCCCATCATCAGCACGATCAGGCCCACCTGAATCCATTGGGTGTGGGCGAGGCCGAACAGGTAATCAAGCCCGGAATTGAGGTGCAGCACCCCAAACCCCATGTCCGCGCCGAGGCCGAACACGGTCGCGATGATGCCAAAGCCGTCCACCGCGTAGCCGATGGGGCCATTGATACGTTTGCCGATCAATGGGTACAGCGCTGAACGCAGGGCCAACGGCAAATTGTGCCGGTAGGCAAAGTACGCCAGGGCCATGCCGACGAAAGCAAACACCCCCCAGCCGTGCAGGCCCCAGTGCAGAAACAGGATCTGCATGGCCTGGCGCGCTGCATCCGCGGTACCGGCCTCGCCTTGCGGTGGCTGCACCAGATGGGTCAGCGGTTCGGAGACACAGAAAAAAAACAGCGTGATGCTGATACCCGCAGCGAACAGCATGCCGGCCCAGGACAGGTAGCTGAATTCGGGCTCGTCATGGTCGGCACCCAGCTTGATCTTGCCGTAGCCAGACAAAGCGGTGACCACCACGAAGAGCAGATACAGGGTCATCGCCAACATGTAATACCAGCCGACCGTATTGGCCGCCCAGTTCTGCGCCGCCAGCAGCCAGGCACCGGCCCGCTCCGGCACGGCGATGACCACCAGGCCGAACAGCAGAATGAAGGTCGCTGCAAAGTAAAAAACCGGCGGATTCATACGAACCAGGCCGCTGGGTGGAAGGGACGTGGCACTCATGAGCGATGGCCCCGGAAAAGCGAAATCGTGAAAATCGAAAACGGACTCGGCAAAGGCAAGCCTCCTGTTGTGAGCGGGCAGCAAACCGACGGTTTAACTTGAATGAACGTTCAAGTTAAACATGAAGAGGTAGCTGAGGACTAATCCCGGGGCTGGATGGCATGCTTCCTACACTAGCCCCTGGGAGCGTATGACGTTGCCTGGAGAGCATTCGTTCAGTGTTCAACAGACCTGACACAGACCCTGTGGGAGCGAGCCTGCTCGCGATAGCGGTGTGTCGGCGAATATATGTACCAACTGAACCGCCGCCATCGCGAGCAGGCTCGCTCCAACAGGTTTTCGGTGCTCACCTCTCATGTGTCCGCCGTTTTCGCCCCCGGCAAACGATTGCCGGTTGCCCATCAATATCAGCGTGCCTATAGTCCATGGATTTCCTGCAACCAGTACGGCCCCATGATCAAACAACAGCTGGCGCGCTTTAACCGTCTCGACCTGCTCGGCCATCCAACCCCCCTGGAAAAACTCGACCGTCTCTCCACCTGGCTCGGTCGCGACATCTATATCAAGCGCGACGACCTGACCCCGCTGGCCCTGGGCGGCAACAAGCTGCGCAAGCTCGAATACCTGGCTGCCGACGCCCTGGCCCAGGGCGCAGACACCCTCATCACCGCCGGTGCCATCCAGTCCAATCATGTGCGCCAGACTGCCGCACTGGCGGCCAAGCTGGGCCTGGGTTGTGTGGCCCTGCTGGAAAACCCTATCGGCACCGCCGACAGCAACTACATGAGCAACGGCAACCGGCTGCTGCTGGAGTTGTTCGACGCCAAGGTCGAATTGGTAGAAAACCTGGACAACGCCGACGAACAATTGCAATCCCTCGCCGAGCGTCTGCGCAGCAATGGGAAGAAGCCGTATCTGGTACCGATTGGCGGGTCGAATGCTCTGGGCGCGCTGGGGTATGTACGTGCTGGTCTGGAACTGGCTGAGCAAATCAAGGACACCGGCCTGAATTTCGCCGCCGTGGTGCTAGCCTCGGGCAGCGCCGGGACTCACAGTGGCCTGACGCTGGCGCTCAGTGAAACGCTGCCGCAACTTCCGGTGATTGGCATAACGGTGTCACGCAGCGAAGAAGACCAGCGCCCCAAGGTCCAGGGCTTGGCCGAACGGACCGCCCAACTGCTTGATGTACCCCTTCCAGAAGCCTTCAAGGTGAACCTGTGGGACGAATATTTCGCCCCCCGTTACGGCGAGCCCAATGCCGGTACGCTGGCGGCAGTCAAACTGCTGGCCAGCCTGGAGGGCCTGCTGCTGGATCCGGTCTACACCGGCAAGGCGATGGCCGGCCTGCTCGATGGTATGGGTCGCGACCGCTTCGACGAGGGCCCGATCATCTTCCTGCATACCGGCGGCGCACCGGCGTTGTTTGCGTATAACGCGGCGTTCCAGGCTTAGTGAAGCTCTAAATGTGGGAGCGAGCCTGCTCGCGATTGCGCTGGATCCGCCAGCATTGATTGGACTGACACGCCGCTATCGCGAGCAGGCTCGCTCCCACAGGGGAACATTCAAAATTCGAATACTTGTAAGATTTAATATTATTTTCCAATCTATAAAAGCCGTCTTATAGTCTTGCCACCGGCGTATTTGCCACGAGACGCACAAGCTGCTTTGAGGCAGGATGTGGCAATCTTTTTTAATCGCGGCTACGCCTTCTCTCATCCGAAATAATGTCTCCATAAAAAAACACAGGGGCTTGTCATGAATTTTTCCGCATTACGTCGCAACCTGTTGGTGGGTTCGCTGGGCCTGGCATTGAGCGCCGGTCTGCTGGGGCAGGCAGTTGCCGGTGAGCAACTGCAAAAGATCAAGGACGCGGGCGTGATCAACGTCGGCCTGGAAGGCACTTATCCACCGTTCAGTTTCGTTGACGCCGACGGCGAGCTGGCCGGTTTTGAAGTGGAGTTTTCCGAAGCGCTGGCCAAGGAGCTGGGCGTGAAGGTCAAGCTGCAACCGACCAAATGGGACGGCATTCTCGCAGCGCTTGAATCCAAGCGCCTGGACGCGGTGATCAACCAGGTCACCATCTCCGAGGAGCGCAAGAAGAAGTACGACTTCTCCCAGCCTTACACCGTTTCCGGTATCCAGGCCCTGGTTCTGACCAAGAACAAAGACGCCATCAAGACCGCCGATGACCTGGCCGGCAAGAAAGTCGGCGTTGGCCTGGGCACCAACTATGAGCAATGGCTCAAGGAAAATCAGCCCAAAGCCATCATCCGCACTTATGACGATGATCCGACCAAATACCAGGACCTGCGTGTAGGCCGTATCGACGCCATTCTGGTGGACCGCCTGGCCGCGTTGGAACTGACCGCCAAGGCCAAGGACACCGCCGTGGCCGGCGAACCGTTCTCCCGTCAGGAAGCCGGTATCGCCCTGCGCAAAGGCGAGCCTGAACTGCTGGACGCAATCAACAAGGCCATCGACAAACTGCGGGCCGACGGCACCCTGGCCAAAATCTCGCAGAAGTACTTCAACGCTGACGTCACCCAATAATGGAAGAGGCTTTTCAACTCGCGCTGGACTCCGCGCCCTTCTTGCTCAAGGGCGCGTATTACACGGTCATCCTCAGCCTGGGGGGCATGTTCTTCGGCTTGCTGTTGGGCTTCGGCCTGGCGTTGATGCGCCTGTCGCGCTTCAAACTGGTGAGCTGGATCGCTCGCATCTACGTGTCGTTTTTTCGCGGCACGCCGCTGCTGGTGCAGTTGTTCGTGATCTATTACGGGTTGCCCCAACTGGGCATCGAGCTGGATCCATTGCCCGCGGCGCTGATCGGCTTCTCGCTGAACATGGCTGCCTATGCGTGTGAAATCCTGCGGGCCGCCATCAGCTCCATCGAACGCGGCCAATGGGAAGCCGCGGCCAGTATCGGCATGACCCGCGCCCAGACCCTGCGCCGGGCCATCCTGCCGCAAGCGGCGCGCACGGCCTTGCCACCTTTGGGCAACAGCTTCATTTCCCTGGTCAAGGACACTGCGCTGGCGGCGACTATCCAGGTGCCGGAGCTGTTCCGTCAGGCGCAGTTGATCACCGCCCGTACTTTCGAAATCTTCACCATGTACCTTGCCGCCGCGCTGATCTACTGGATTCTGGCCAGCGTGCTGGCGCACCTGCAGAACGTCCTGGAAGCCCGGGTCAATCGGCATGACCAGGAGTCCTGACCCATGATTGTCGTGGAAAAGCTGACAAAGCAATTCAAGGGTCAGGTGGTGCTCAACGGCATCGACCTGGAGATCAAAGAAGGCGAAGTGGTGGCGATCATCGGCCCCAGCGGTTCGGGCAAGACCACCTTCCTGCGCTGCCTGAACTTCCTCGAAGAACCCAGCAGTGGCCGGATCAAGGTTGGCGACATCGAAATCGATGGCAGTCGGCCGCTGAACCAGCAGCAGACCCTGGTGCGTCGTTTGCGCCAGCAAGTGGGTTTTGTGTTCCAGAACTTCAATCTGTTCCCCCATCGCACTGCACTGGAGAACGTCATCGAAGGCCCGCTGGTGGTGAAAAAGACGCCACGTGCCGACGCTGAAGCCTTGGGCCGTAAGCTGCTGGCCAAGGTCGGGCTGGAGGGCAAGGAGGACGCCTATCCGCGGCGTCTTTCCGGTGGTCAGCAACAGCGCGTGGCGATTGCCAGGGCGCTGGCGATGGAGCCTGAAGTGATTCTGTTCGACGAGCCGACCTCAGCCCTGGACCCGGAGCTGGTGGGCGAGGTGCTGGCGACGATTCGCGGCCTGGCCGAAGAAAAACGCACCATGGTCATCGTGACTCACGAAATGGGCTTCGCCCGAGACGTGGCGAACCGCGTGGTATTTTTCGACAAAGGCGTGATCGTCGAACAAGGTGAAGCCAAGGCCTTGTTTGCAGCCCCCAAGGAGGAACGCACTCGACAGTTCCTCAGTAAGTTCCTCTCGGCCGGACACGGCCATTAGTAACTTTTTGATATTGCCCCCACTTCCAAGGATGGAAGTGGAGCAACTAACACCTCAACGCAACACACTGAAACTTCCAGTGGATTTAACATACCCACCGCGTTGATGCGCGGCATATACATACCTCCGGTTATAATTCTCCTTGGGTTAAGCTATTTATCCAGCTTCCTGCCGCCCCGTTCCTCCAAACGGATGAGCCCGAGGAAAAGGGCACACACCGCTGCGTTTTCTTGACTTGAATGCGTAGGACATTTCTGAAGCCTTATACAATTAATTATTAAGCAAGTTCCTCTATTGACACTGAAACTGCCGAACCCTTATCTAGTGACCCAGTGGCGCTGCGAACTATTTTAGTTCTGCGCGATGAACCGCAGACAGGGTCCATATTGCGCAATAAAAATATGTCGCGATGATTAAGCGCCTTTGATCTTCCCGAAACGGACTTCGTTTTAAAGCATCAAGGAGAACACCATGACATGTACGTCGAATATTCCTGAACTGGCAGCGCCCACCCTGGCCAACGCCCTGCGTACCCGCATCAACATCACCAGCGCTGCGCACTTGCAAGTGGCGATTGCTCCCTACCCCGGCATGGACGCGGGGGATCTGATCGAGCTGTTCTGGGACAACTGCTACGTCGGCTCCCGCCTGTTGTCACAGGCCGATGTGCAAAGTAGCGTTACGTTGCGAGTGCCCGAGAGTTTCATCGTCAATGGGACTTCGCGCATCCATTATCGCGTGATGCAAGTGGGGCGCGGCCCGGCGCTGTCAGCAACGCAACGGGTGCAGGTCAAGCTGGATTGTCCCGGAGGTCAGCCGTCGGCCCTGAGCGGTGATGAAAACCAGGGCCTGGCGCCGGTGCGGATTCCTGACGCTATCCGCCGCAAGGGCGTGAACCCGAGTCAGATCAAACGTGGCGTACCCCTGACCATAGAGCCCTATCTGAACATGGCTGCTGACGATGCGATTACCTTGCGCTGGGGTGATGTGCGCATGGACCTGCCGCGCATCAAACCTTGTGAGGTGGGCCTACCGGTCAATATCTGGGTACCGCCGCAGATCATCCTGGAGGCGGGGGAAGACCTGCGCCTGGAAGTGACCTACTGCATCCTCGACCACGTGGGCAACAACTCCCAATGGGCGCCGCCGCGAACGTTGAAAATCGGTTGCGCCAATCCGTATCTGAAAACCCCGCCGAAAGAGGTGCTCATGGCTGCCGAGCCGCGCGGCAAAAATCCTTGATCGATCCAGTGCGGGGCGAGCCTGGTCATGATTGGCAGCGAAGTGGCCAGGCTGCTTGCGGTATAGTCCGACCAAGCTCCCCAACCCAAGCCAACGACCATGAAACACACCCCCGACGACCTGCACACCATCACCGCCACAACCCTGGGCCATTACAATGCGGTCGCCGAGAGCTTTCGCGAAGGCACCCGCGATCATGACGTCAGCCAGAATATCGACGCGTTGTTGCGGCATATCCAGGGTCAGCCGCCCTTCCACGTTCTGGATTTCGGCTGCGGCCCCGGGCGGGACCTGCGGACATTCACCGACAGGGGCCATGTCGCAGTCGGCCTGGACGGCTCGGAGGAATTTGCCCGAATGGCGCGCCAGGACAGCGACTGTGAAGTGTGGCAACAGGATTTCTTGAAACTCGACCTGCCCGCCGAACGTTTCGATGGCGTCTTCGCCAACGCCGTGCTGTTTCATATCCCTGTCCAGGAATTACCTCGGGTGCTCAAGCAATTGCACGCCACCCTCAAGCCGGGCGGCGCGCTGTTCAGCTCCAACCCTCGGGGCGAAAACCAGGAAGGCTGGAACGGACAGCGCTTCGGTGCCTACCACGATCTCACGGCCTGGCGCGCGCTGCTCACCGAGGCAGGCTTTGAGGAACTGGAGCATTACTACCGGCCGGCGGGGCTACCACGGGAACAGCAGCCTTGGCTGGCGAGCGTCTGGCGTAAGTCTTGAGCACAGGCCTGTTTGGACAGGGTGAGTGGTGAACCCTGTGGCGAGGGAGCGTGCTCCCGCTCGGCTCTGTAGGAGCTGGCGAAGCCTGCGATCTTTTGATCTTTCGCTTGAGACTCAAGTGTCCTTGAAAAGATCGCAGCCTCGTTGCACTCGTCAGCTCCTACGACCCAACCACTTCTGCGACAACCGCTCCAATCGCCCGTCGTCCTTGATACGCGCCAGAGCGTTGTCCAGGCTGGCCTTGAACGCCGGGTTGCCCTTCTGGAACGGGATCACCAGGCTCGGCGCCGGGTCGCTTTTTTCTTCCGGCTGGAAGGACTGCGCCATGACCATCGGGCGTTGCGAGTCATCCTTGCGCGCCAGCAGTTGCGCATCCGGTTGGCTGTAAGCGGTGCTTGTGTCGAAACGTTCGGCCAATTGCGGGGTCATTGCTATGTGGTTGATGGCAACGTCGTACTTACCACTTTCCACGCCGGCCAGCAGGTCCCCGGCATCGGTGACCACAAAGTCGGCGCGAACATCGAGCTCACCGGCCAGCATCTGGCCCAGTTCCACTTCGAAGCCGGTGAGTTTGCCGTCTTCCTTGAAGTTGAAAGGGCGGGTGTTTGCTTCCAGAGCGATGCGCAATTCGCCACGGTCGTTGACGTCGTCGATCAGTTCGGCATGGGCCAGAGGGCTCAAGAGGGGTAGCAGGCAGATCAGCCCAGGCAGAAAACGCATGGTCACTCCTTTGTATTGTTACAAGCGACGCTCGTTTAGGCTCGCTTTGCTATGGTTGTTGCAGGCTTCGACAACGAATGGTCATGAAGTTGTCATGGCCACGCGGATTTCATGGAAAAACTGGAGAAAAAAATGAAAAGCTTTATGTCACGTGCTGCCTTGGCCGGCCTGTTGCTGGGCGCTTCGATGCTGGCAACCGCCGCAACCCCTGCTCCCAAGGGTGCAGAGGTGTTCATCGTTTCCCCGGAAGACGGCGCTACTGTTGGCCAGGAATTCAAGGTCAAGTTCGGCGTCGAGGGAGGGATCGCCCTGGCCAAGGCGGGTGATATGACAGCAAACACTGGTCATCACCATTTGCTGATCGATGTCGACAAACTGCCTGCCGCAGGTGCGCCAATTCCGACCGACGCCAACCACATGCACTTTGGCATGGCGCAAACCGAGACGACCCTCAAGCTCGCCCCAGGCAAACATACCTTGCAACTGATTATGGGCGACTACGGCCATATGCCGTTCGATCCGACGATCGTTTCCAAGAAGATCACCGTCACCGTGAAATAACACGCACCGGCTGACACAACACAAACGCTTGTGGGAGCAAAGCTTGCTCCCACAAGATTCATGTTGTGCCAGGCAGAAAAAAACGGGAGCCCCCTTAAGAGGCTCCCGTTCTTCTATTGCTAGCCAAACGTCAGCTTGCCGCTTGAAGCCAACAACTCACCACTGCTCTTAGAACAACACCCGGCTACGAATGGTGCCGTTGATGTGCTGCAGCTTCTCCTGCGCCAGATCAGAGTATTCGGCATCGACGTCGATCACGACGTAGCCGACTTTCTCGTTGGTCTGCAGGAACTGACCGGAAATGTTGATGCCGTTTTCCGCGAAGACCTTGTTGATCTCGCTCATCACACCCGGGATGTTTTCGTGGATGTGCAGCAGACGGTGCTTGCCAGGGTGAGCCGGCAAGGCCACTTCCGGGAAGTTCACGGACGATACCGAAGTACCGTTGTCGCTGTACTTGACCAGCTTTTCCGCCACTTCCAGACCGATGTTGGCCTGAGCCTCAGCGGTGGAGCCACCGATGTGCGGGGTCAGGATCACGTTGTCCAGGCCACGCAGCGGGCTCTCGAAAATATCGTCGTTGGAGCGTGGTTCCACCGGGAACACGTCGATGGCGGCGCCGATCAGGTGTTTGTCCTTGATCGCCTCGGCCAGGGCGTCGAGCTTGACCACGGTGCCACGAGCGGCGTTGATCAGAATCCCACCTTTCTTGATGGCACGGATTTCCTTCTCGCCGATCATCCACTGGGTGGCGGCGGTTTCCGGAACATGCAACGTCACGATGTCGGACATGCCCAGCAGCTCGTGCAGGTCGTTAACCTGAGTGGCATTGCCCAGCGGCAACTTGGTCACGGTGTCGTAGAAATACACCTGCATGCCAAGGCCTTCAGCCAGCACCGACAACTGCGTGCCGATGGAGCCGTAGCCGACGATACCCAGCTTCTTGCCACGGATCTCGAAGGAGTTGGCCGCGCTCTTGATCCAGCCGCCACGGTGGCAGGAAGCGTTCTTCTCGGGGATGCCGCGCAGCAGCAGGATTGCTTCGGCCAGCACCAGTTCAGCAACGGAACGGGTGTTGGAGTACGGTGCGTTGAACACCGCGATACCGCGCTCGCGCGCCGCATTGAGGTCCACCTGGTTGGTGCCGATGCAGAAGCAGCCGACCGCGACCAGTTTCTTGGCGTGGTCGAAGATCTCTTCGGTCAATTGGGTACGGGAGCGAATACCGATGAAGTGAGCATCGGCGATCTTTTCCTTGAGCTGGACTTCCGGCAGAGAACTGGTGATGTACTCGATGCTGGTGTAGCCCGCCGACTTGAGGACGTCGACAGCCGATTGGTGGACGCCTTCGAGAAGAAGGAACTTGATCTTGCTCTTATCGAGAGAAGTCTTGCTCATCTGCGTAAACCTGTGTCCCGGAGAAAAATGGCAGGGAATCGGACAGCGCATGCTGGCCCGACCGGCATGACAGCCGTCGCCGCAGAACAGCCAATGGGCACTACGCTGCGGGGTCGGTATGCTAGCATACGCACCCCGCTAAACACTCATTCCTGCGACGTGAAGCGTTCTCAGGATGACCATGAATTGTTCGAGAGTTCTGTCGATGACCAATCCTGCCGTGATAGATGAGCTGAAGACCCTGGTTGAGCCTGGCAAAGTCTTGACCGATGCCGACTCCCTGAACGCTTACGGCAAGGATTGGACCAAACACTTCGCTCCAGCGCCGAGCGCCATCGTCTTTCCCAAGACCACCGAACAGGTTCAGGCCATTGTGCGCTGGGCCAATGCACACAAGGTCGCGCTGGTGCCATCGGGCGGGCGCACCGGGCTTTCCGCCGCCGCCGTGGCGGCCAACGGCGAAGTGGTCGTGTCATTCGACTACATGAACCAGATTCTCGACGTGAACCTCACCGATCGCACGGCCGTCTGCCAGCCGGGGGTGGTCACTGAACAACTGCAGAACAAGGCTGAAGAGCACGGCTTGTACTACCCAGTGGACTTCGCTTCCGCCGGTTCCAGCCAGATAGGCGGCAACATCGGCACCAATGCCGGTGGAATCAAGGTCATTCGTTATGGCATGACCCGTAACTGGGTAGCCGGCATGAAAGTCGTCACCGGTAAAGGTGACCTGCTGGAACTGAACAAGGACCTGATCAAGAACGCCACGGGCTACGACTTGCGGCAGTTGTTCATCGGCGCCGAGGGCACCCTCGGGTTCGTGGTTGAAGCCACCATGCGCCTGGACCGGGCACCGAATAACCTCACCGCCATGGTCCTGGGCACCGCCGATTTTGACTCGATCATGCCCGTACTGCATGCCTTCCAGGGTAAGCTGGACCTGACGGCGTTCGAATTCTTCTCCGACAAGGCCCTGGCCAAGGTCCTGGATCGGGGCGACGTACCGGCGCCATTCGAAACCGAGTGCCCGTTCTACGCCCTGCTGGAGTTCGAAGCCACCACCGAAGAAGTCGCCAACCACGCCCTGGAAACGTTTGAACACTGTGTAGAACAGGGCTGGGTGCTGGATGGGGTGATGAGCCAAAGCGAAACCCAACTGCAAAACCTGTGGAAGTTGCGCGAGTACATCTCGGAGACCATCTCCCACTGGACGCCGTACAAGAACGACATCTCGGTCACCGTCTCGAAAGTCCCGGGGTTCTTGCGCGATATCGACACGATCGTCGGTCAACATTACCCAGACTTCGAAATCGTCTGGTTTGGCCACATCGGCGACGGCAACTTGCACTTGAACATCCTCAAGCCAGAAAACCTGAGCAAGGACGATTTCTTCGCCAAGTGCGCGACCGTGAACAAGTGGGTCTTTGAAACCGTCGAGAAATACAACGGCTCGATCTCCGCCGAACACGGCGTAGGCATGACCAAACGCGACTACCTGACCTACAGTCGCTCGCCGGTGGAAATCGAATACATGAAGGCCGTCAAGGCGGTATTCGACCCGAACGGCATCATGAACCCGGGCAAGATCTTCGCGGTTTAATGCAAAAAAACACCTGATGAATCCCAGAAGCAGGAGTCGGTAATGAGCTATCAGCACCAGTATGTCGACGGTACCCGAATTCATTTCCCGGTCGGAAAAATCGTGTGCATTGGCCGTAACTACGCCGAACACGCCAAGGAGCTGGACAACCCGGTTCCCACCGAACCCCTGCTGTTCATCAAGCCCGGCAGCTGCGCGGTGCCGCTGGAAGGCGGTTTCAGCATTCCCGCCGACCGTGGTGCGGTGCATTACGAAGCTGAGATTGCCGTGCTGATCGGCAAGCCACTGTCGACTCGGCCCAGTGCCGAGGAAGTACTGGATGCCATCTCCGGCTTCGCCCCGGCCCTGGACCTGACCCTGCGGGACAAACAGGCCGAGCTCAAGGCCAAGGGCTTGCCTTGGGAAGTCGCCAAATCTTTCGACGGCGCGGCGGTGATCGCACCTTTCGTATCCAACGGCACCTTTGCCGACCTGACCGACATCCCGGTTCGCCTGACCATCAACGGTGAAGTGCGCCAGGACGGCAACAGCAGCCTGATGCTCAACCCCATCGTGCCAATGATCCAGTACATGGCCGGCTGCTTCTCATTGCAGGCCGGCGACGTGATCCTCACCGGCACTCCGGCGGGCGTGGGACCGTTGAACGTCGGCGATGAACTGGTACTGGAATTGCCAGGCGCGAGCCGTTTCGAAAGCAGCGTTCGCTAACCGCAAGACCTGTCCCCTGTGGGCGCGAGCCGGCTCGTGCCCACATGAACGGCCGGGCCCGGCCATTCACCATTTTTTCACATGCCATCCGGATAATTCCAGGAAACACGGCGTCTGAGCCACTCATTTCCCTAGCCCGAATATCTGGAACGCATCCCCTGATGGCCACCCCCCTAGCACGGCCCTCCTCCAGCCCTGTCCGCCGTTCTCGCTTCGCTCTGCCCTGGTATGCCTGGTCGCTGTTAGCGGCCGGGGCCTTTTACTGGCTGGCGTATGCAATGCACTGGGATGACCGGGGCCTGCTGTGGGCAGCGGAACGTCTCGAGAGCCCCGCCCAGCGCCAGGAAAGCATCTGGCTGCCGAACTACCACGCCGTGATTGACGCCAAGGTCCTGCCAGGTATGGAGGAGGATGAAGCTTCCGACCTGACCTATAACCCGCAGACCAAAACCCTGTTCGCGGTCATGGGCAAGCGCCCGTCTCTGGTGGAACTGACCCTGCAAGGTGACGTGCTGCGCAAAATGCCGTTGGTGGGCTGGAGTAACCCTGAAGGCGTGGCCTATATGGAGAATGGTCTACTGGCCATTACTGACGAGCGAAAACACACATTGTCGATCATCCAGGTCGATGCCGATACTCGCGAACTGAACAGCACAGACTTTCCCCGCTACGATCTCGGCCCATCAAAGAACCAGAACAAGGGCTTCGAAGGCGTTGCCTGGGATCCCCGCAACCAACAACTGGCCCTGGGCGAAGAGCGTCCGCCAGCGCTGTTTACCTGGCAAAGCAACGGCAGCCAACTGCTCAAGGGCGACAAACAGATCCATGCCAGCGATGAACTGGACCTGCGCAACCTGTCGGCGCTGGCGATCGATCCTCGCACGGGACACACGCTGGTGCTGTCGGCCGACTCCCATCTGTTGCTGGAACTGGACGATAAAGGCGAACAGGTCAGTTTCATGACGTTGCTGGGCGGCTTCAACGGCATCAAAAACACAATCCCCCGCGCCGAAGGCGTCGCCCTCGATGAGGCTGGCAACCTGTACGTGGTCAGCGAGCCGAACCTGTTCTATCGTTTCGAAAAACAACGCTGATAGCGCAACTCTGTAAGGCAATTAATCCTTCGCCGTAGGGTGTGGCATCCGGCCATTAAGCTTCAGTTCAGGCAGCCGTGGTATTTCCAACCACCTGTTCTCATCCGAGCCCACCCACATGCGTCGACTTGCCCGCCCAAGGCCCTTGATTCTCTTGCTGTTAACGATCGTGCTAATCGCTTTGATCGCAGCGGCTCAATACCTGCGCCTGTTCGAGCGCGCCTGGTTCAACCTCAACACCCTCTGGCAGCCCCCCAGCGAACAGGCCATTGCCCTGGATCACTATCGGGTGACGGTAGAGGCGCAGGTGATCGAAGGCCTGGACAATGACGTTTCGGCGCTGACGTACGATCCGATCCGCAAGAGCCTCTTTACCGTTACCAACAAGAATGCCGAACTGATCGAGCTGTCACTGGACGGCAAAATCCTTAGGCGTATCGCCCTGATTGGCTTCGGCGACCCGGAGGCGGTGGAGTTCATCAGCGAGGACATTTACGTCATCACCGACGAGCGTCAGCAGCGGCTGATCAAGATTCACTTGGACGACGACACCCAATTCCTCGACGCAGCCGACGCAGAGCAAATGACGCTTGGCCTGCACCTGAACGGTAACAAAGGGTTCGAAGGGTTGGCCTACGATTCAGTGGGTAAACGGTTGTTCGTAGCCAAGGAGCGCGATCCCATGCTGATTTATGAAGTACGGGGTTTTCCCCATCACAAACCGGACAAATCCTACGCTGTCCATGTAATCAACAACCCCAAGCGCGATGCCGGACTGTTCGTGCGCGATCTTTCGAGCCTGCAATACGACGAGCGCAGCGGCCATCTACTGGCTCTGTCCGATGAGTCGCGCTTGATTATCGAACTGGATATCGACGGCCGGCCACTAAGCACGTTGTCTTTGAGCAAGGGTCGTCAAGGGCTGCAAAAAACCGTCCCCCAGGCCGAAGGCGTTGCCATGGACGACGATGGCAACCTCTATCTGGTGAGTGAGCCGAACCTGTTTTACGTTTTCAAAAAACGGCAGCCCGATTGATCGAAAATGAACCCTGTGGCGAGGGGATTTATCCCCGCCGGGTTGCGAAGCAACCCCAATCAAGCAAGGAGACTCATCCTATCTGAGACACCGAAAAGTCAGGTTTCAGGGCTGCTACGCAGCCCAGCGGGGATAAATCCCCTCGCCACAACTGCGTCAGTCATCCCTTCGGATCAAGCATTAAGGGTCTTCACCCCTTCAGGAGTACCCAGCAGCAGCACATCCGCCGGGCGAGCCGCGAACAAACCATTGGTGACTACGCCGACGATGGCGTTGATCTGGCTTTCCAGTTCCACCGGGTTGGTGATCTCCAGGTTATGGACATCCAGGATAATGTTGCCGTTATCGGTCAGCACGCCTTCGCGATATACCGGGTCGCCGCCCAGCTTCACCAGTTGGCGGGCCACGTGGCTGCGGGCCATCGGAATGACTTCCACCGGCAGCGGGAACGCGCCGAGCACTGGTACCAGTTTGCTGGCGTCGGCGATGCAGATGAAGGTCTTGGCCACGGCCGCGACAATCTTCTCGCGGGTCAGGGCCGCGCCGCCACCCTTGATCAGGTTCAGGTGCGCGTCGCTTTCATCGGCGCCGTCGATATAGAACTCCAGGTCGCTCACGGTGTTGAGCTCATAGACCGGGATCCCGTGGCCCTTCAGGCGCGCGGCGGTGGCTTCGGAGCTGGCAACCGCGCCGTCGAACGCGCCTTTGTGCCGTGCCAGCGCATCGATAAAGCAATTGGCCGTCGAGCCGGTGCCGACCCCAACGATGCTCTTGTCATCCAGTTTCGGGAGGATGAGGTCGACAGCGGCCTGGGCCACGGCCTGTTTGAGTTGATCCTGGGTCATGCGGGCTCCGAAAGCGGGCGGGGAGTAAAGAGGGACGCGAGTATAACCCAACAAAACCTTGGGATTCGTGTGGTCGGCCAGCCAAAAGCCGGGTTAGACTCCTTGGCCCTGCCCAACCCGCTCAGTGATGCTTTCCGATGCTTGAACAGTACGTCAAAAAGATCCTCACCTCGCGCGTTTACGACGTTGCCGTAGAAACCCCATTGCAGACTGCCCGCCAGCTCTCCGAGCGGCTGGGCAACAACATCTGGCTCAAGCGCGAAGACTTGCAGCCGGTGTTCTCGTTCAAGATTCGCGGGGCCTACAACAAGCTGACCCAGCTCAGCGACGAAGAGCGCGCACGCGGCGTGGTCACGGCTTCGGCGGGCAATCACGCCCAGGGCCTGGCCCTGGCGGCCAAGGTGCTGGGCGTCAAAGCCACCATCGTGATGCCCAAGACCACCCCGGAAATCAAAGTCGAAGGCGTACGGTCCCGTGGCGGCAAAGTGGTGCTGCATGGCGATTCGTTCCCCGAAGCCCTGGCCTATTCGCTGAAACTGGTCGACGAAAAGGGCTACGTCTACATTCACCCGTATGACGATCCCCACACCATTGCCGGGCAGGGCACGGTGGCAATGGAGATCCTGCGCCAACATCCGGGGCGTCTGGACGCGATTTTCGTCCCGGTTGGCGGCGGCGGGCTGATCGCCGGAATCGCGGCCTACGTGAAATACCTGCGGCCAGACATCAAGGTGATCGGCGTCGAGCCTGACGACTCCAACTGCCTGCAAGCCGCCATGGCTGCCGGAGAGCGGGTGGTGCTGCCGACTGTGGGACTGTTTGCCGACGGCGTTGCCGTGGCGCAGATCGGCCAGCACACATTCGACATCTGCAAGCACTACGTGGATGAAGTCATCACCGTGAGCACCGACGAAATCTGCGCGGCCATCAAGGATATCTACGACGATACCCGCTCGATCACCGAACCTGCCGGCGCCTTGGGCGTGGCCGGGATCAAGAAATACGTCGAGTCGCGCGGCATCAGCGGGCAGACCCTGGTGGCCATCGACTCCGGCGCCAACGTCAATTTCGACCGCCTGCGCCATGTGGCCGAGCGCGCCGAGCTGGGTGAAGGCCGCGAGGCGATCATCGCGGTGACCATTCCCGAGAAGCCGGGCAGCTTCAAGGCCTTCTGCGAAGCCGTCGGCAAGCGCCAGATCACCGAATTCAACTATCGCTACAACACGGGCAGCGAAGCGCACATTTTCGTGGGCGTGCAGACGCACCCGGAAAACGACCCGCGCAGCGCGCTGATCTCCAGCCTGACCGAGCAAGGCTTCCCGGTGGTGGACCTGACCGACAACGAACTGGCCAAACTGCACATTCGCCACATGGTGGGCGGGCATGCGGCCCACGTCATCGACGAAGTCGTGCTGCGCTTCGAATTCCCGGAACGTCCGGGGGCGCTGTTCAACTTCCTCAATAAGCTGGGCGGACGCTGGAATATCTCAATGTTCCATTACCGCAACCATGGTGCGGCGGATGGTCGTGTGGTCGCGGGATTGCAAGTCCCACACGAAGAACGTCATCTGGTACCGGCAGCCCTGGAAGAAATCGGCTACCCGTACTGGGATGAAAGCGATAACCCGGCCTATCAGCTGTTCCTGGGCTAAAGCAGAGCTAGACTGGCCCGCAAGACTCAAGGAAATCCAACGATGGAAACGTTAACCGCGCTGAAAATCGCTCATGTCGTCGCCACGGTATTGCTCTTGGCAGGTGCCCTGGGGCTGGCCATCTGGGTCTGGCGGACACGTCGCAATGGTGACGCCACGGCGGCCGCTCGCACACTGCAACGCCCTGGGGTGTTTGTCTGGCTGGTGATGGCCCTGGCGCTGGTGAGCTTGCCATTCACAGGATGGTGGATGGTGCATCAGATCGGCTGGCCGCTGGGGCAGACCTGGTTGCTGGCCTCCAGTGTGCTCTACACCGCGGCGGCGCTGGCGGGGTTCTGGTTATTGGTGCGGTTGAATAAACTGCGCAAGGCGCCGACAGCAGGCAATGGGAAATTTACCTTGGCTTTGGCGCTGTTCAGTTTTGTCTGCTTTATCGCCATTGCGGGGTTGATGGGGGCCAAGCCGGTTTAATACACAGTCTGTGGGAGCAAGGCTTGCCCGCGATGGCTGTGGGAGCAAAGCTTGCTCGCGATTGGCATCCGTACCTTTGCATCGCGTAAAGCCCATCGCGGGCAAGCCTTGCTCCCACAGCTATCGCGAGCAAGCTCTGCTCCCACAGTCAACTGCGCAACGAAATCACCGGCCACCCACGTTTCTGCGCCTCGGCCCGCAGATTCGGATCCGGGTCTACAGCTACCGGGTGGGTCACCACTTCCAGCAGCGACAGGTCATTCATCGAGTCACTGTAGAAGTAACTGCCATCCAGTGAATACCCGGTCTCTTCCAGCCAACGGTTCAGCCTGGTCACCTTGCCCTCGCGAAAACACGGGATATCGGTACTGCGCCCGCTATAACGCCCGTCGATCATTTCGCACTCGGTAGCGATCAGGGTTTCGACGCCCAGGCGCTCGGCGATCGGTCCGGTGACGAAGCGATTGGTAGCGGTGATAATCACCAGCTTGTCGCCGGCGTCACGGTGTTTGCTCAACAGCTCGATTGCCTGGGGCAACACAATCGGCTCGATGCAGTCGCGCATATAGTCCAGATGCCACTGTGCCAGCACCTCCATCTCCGTGCGGCCAAGAATTTCCAGGCAAAAATTCAGGTACTCGGCGTTGTCGAGCTTGCCGGCCAGGTAATCCTGATAGAACTCGTCATTACGCGCCTTATACGTAACGGCGTCGAGGAAGCCGCGCTCACACAGGTAATCACCCCAGGCGTGGTCGCTGTCGCCGCCCAGCAAGGTGTTGTCCAAGTCGAATAAAGCCAGCCGCATTGCAGTTACTCGCTGAAGAATTTGAAGAAAGGCGTCCAGAATACGGACTTTTCACAAGAGTGCACATAAGGTAGGCGGGCTCGTTGCTGCTTTCACAACCTTTGTGGAACAATGCGGCGACATGCGTTTGCGAGGTTGTTGCCGTGATCGATCCCGATGGTTTCCGACCCAATGTGGGGATCATTCTTACGAATGATGCAGGGCAGGTGCTATGGGCTCGCCGTATCAATCAAGACGCCTGGCAGTTTCCCCAGGGTGGGATCAACCCCCAGGAGACGCCTGAAGAGGCCTTGTACCGCGAGTTGAACGAAGAAGTGGGGCTTGAACGAGAAGATGTCGAAATACTCGCCTGCACCCGGGGCTGGTTGCGCTATCGTTTGCCGCAACGCCTGGTCAGGACGCACAGCCAACCGCTGTGCATCGGCCAGAAGCAGAAATGGTTTCTCCTGCGCCTGATCTCCAACGAGCAGCGGGTGCGGATGGATTTGACCGGTAAACCGGAGTTCGATGGCTGGCGCTGGGTCAGTTATTGGTATCCGTTGGGCCAGGTGGTGACATTCAAGCGCGAGGTGTACCGACGCGCCCTCAAAGAGCTTGCCCCGCGCCTGCTGACGCGCGACTGACGACGGAGTTCGACCCCGAGCCATGCTCAATACGCTGCGCAAGATCGTCCAGGAAGTTAACTCCGCCAAGGATCTCAAGGCGGCGTTGGGGATTATTGTATTGCGCGTCAAAGAGGCCATGGGCAGCCAGGTCTGCTCGGTCTATCTGCTGGACCCCGAGACCAACCGTTTTGTGCTGATGGCCACCGAGGGCTTGAACAAGCGCTCGATCGGCAAGGTCAGCATGGCGCCCAATGAAGGGCTGGTCGGCCTGGTCGGCACGCGCGAAGAACCCCTGAACCTCGAAAACGCCGCGGACCACCCGCGCTATCGCTATTTTGCCGAGACCGGCGAAGAGCGCTATGCCTCGTTCCTCGGGGCGCCGATCATCCACCACCGCCGAGTCGTCGGCGTGCTGGTCATCCAGCAAAAGGAGCGTCGCCAGTTCGATGAAGGTGAAGAAGCCTTCCTCGTGACCATGAGCGCGCAATTGGCCGGGGTTATCGCCCACGCCGAAGCCACCGGCTCGATCAGCGGCCTGGGACGCCAGGGCAAGGGCATCCAGGAAGCCAAGTTTGTCGGCGTGCCAGGTTCACCAGGCGCGGCAGTGGGTACGGCGGTGGTCATGTTGCCGCCCGCCGACCTGGACGTGGTGCCGGACAAGACCATCGTCGACATCCCCGCCGAATTGGGCCTGTTCAAGACGGCCATCGAGGGCGTGCGGGCCGACATGCGTGCCCTGTCGGCCAAACTGGCGACACAGCTGCGCCCTGAAGAGCGCGCGCTGTTCGACGTTTACCTGATGATGCTCGACGACGCCTCCCTGGGCAGCGAGGTGACCACGGTCATCAAGACCGGTCAGTGGGCCCAGGGTGCGTTGCGCCAGGTGGTGACCGACCACGTCAACCGTTTCGAACTGATGGACGACGCCTACCTGCGCGAGCGCGCCTCCGACGTCAAGGACCTCGGCCGCCGGCTGCTGGCCTACTTGCAGCAGGAACGTCAACAGACCCTGGTCTACCCCGATAACACCATCCTGATCAGCGAAGAACTGACCCCGGCCATGCTCGGCGAGGTGCCTGAAGGCAAGCTGGCGGGGCTGGTCTCGGTATTGGGCTCGGGCAACTCCCACGTCGCGATCCTGGCTCGTGCCATGGGCATTCCGACGGTCATGGGCGTAGTGGACCTGCCGTATTCAAAGGTCGACGGCATCCAGATGATCGTCGACGGCTACCACGGCGAGGTCTACACCAACCCCACCGAATTGCTGCGCAAGCAGTTTGCCGATGTGGTGGAAGAAGAAAAGCAACTGTCCCTGGGCCTGGATGCGTTGCGGGACTTGCCGTGCGTGACCCTCGACGGCCACCGCATGCCGCTGTGGGTCAACACCGGCCTGCTGGCTGACGTGGCCCGGGCGCAGAAGCGCGGCGCCGAGGGCGTGGGCCTGTACCGCACCGAAGTGCCCTTCATGATCAACCAGCGCTTCCCCAGCGAAAAGGAACAGCTGGCGATCTATCGCGAACAATTGGCCGCATTCCACCCGCAACCGGTGACCATGCGCAGCCTGGACATCGGCGGGGACAAATCCCTGTCCTACTTCCCCATCAAGGAAGACAACCCCTTCCTTGGCTGGCGCGGGATACGCGTGACGCTGGACCACCCGGAAATCTTCCTGGTCCAGGCCCGCGCCATGCTCAAGGCCAGCGAAGGCCTGAATAACCTGCGCATCCTGCTGCCGATGATTTCCGGCACCCATGAGCTGGAAGAAGCCTTGCACCTGATCCACCGGGCCTGGGGCGAAGTACGCGACGAAGGCACCGACGTGCCAATGCCGCCGGTCGGCGTGATGATCGAGATTCCGGCAGCCGTGTACCAGACCAAGGAACTGGCGCGGCAAGTGGACTTCCTGTCGGTCGGCTCCAACGACCTGACCCAATACCTGCTGGCCGTGGACCGCAACAACCCGCGGGTCGCCGACCTGTACGACTATCTGCACCCGGCGGTGCTGCAAGCCCTGCAGAACGTGGTTCGCGATGCCCATGCCGAAGGCAAGCCGGTGAGCATCTGCGGCGAAATGGCGGGTGACCCGGCTGCGGCGGTGCTGCTGATGGCGATGGGTTTTGATAGCTTGTCGATGAACGCCACCAACCTGCCGAAAGTGAAGTGGATGCTGCGTCAGATCAACCTCAGCAAGGCCCAGGAGCTGTTGGCCGAAGTGATGACGATCGACAATCCGCAGGTGATCCACAGCTCCCTGCAACTGGCGCTGAAGAACCTTGGGTTGGCGCGGATGATCAATCCGGCTTCGAACAAAACACTCTGAATCTGTAGCGACCCCATCGCGAGCAGGCTCGCTCCCACAGGGGATCTCGGTTGTTCACAACGTTTGTGGCCACCGGATATCTACTGTGGGAGCGAGCCTGCTCGCGATGGCGCCAGAAATGACAGCGCAAAATTACACCTTGAACTCCACCTCCCCCAAATGCCCCCCAAGCGGCCCATAACTGCGCTCGACCAAATGCCGCGTCCCGTCGGCATGGACAATCAGCGCTGTACTCGCTCGCGTCCCGTAAGCGGGGCTGGCGATGAACACACTCGACAACAGTGTCTCGGTCGCCAGTCCCACGCCGGTGTCCGGCAGTTCGGCGACCGGGGCAGGCTGCGGGTCGTTCAGCAGCGCCAACAGGGCCTGGGGCTGCGGATCGTCCAGTACCTCCCCCAGCGCCGCCCGGGCCTTGAGCAGCTTGGGCCATGGCGTGTTCAGCCCGGCGTTCGACAAGCCGTAGACACCTTCGGCCAGCCGCTGCGGGCGGGCATCGCGGGCGTTGTGGTGCCACAGTTCGGTGCCGTCGCCCAACAGCAAGTTGAACCCGCCGTACTCACCGGCAAGGGGCACCACTTCGCTCAGATAATCGGCAATTGAACTCTTTCCGCTCAGAAATCGCGCCACCAACTCGCCCCGGGACCTGAAGCCGGGCGATTGTCCCGGGTCGCGAATGTTGGTCAGGGCAGCAAAACGGCCATCGGCACCGACGCCAAGCCAGGTGCCACCGGCCTCCAGATCGCGACCGGCATGGACATCAGGGGCGTCAGGCCATTGCGCCAGGGGCAAGGTCGGACGCGCGTAGAACTCGTCGCGGTTGGCCGCCACGATCAGCGGCCGGGCGTGGCCGGGTCGCCAGGCAAATACGATCAGGCACATCAGATAGTCCCATTAAAAATAAAGCCGAGCACAGCTGTTGTGGGTTTCACTCTACCCAGACATCGCCCCGGCATCCATCGCCTTGAGTGGAGCCCAGGGCCATGGATCCGTTACCATGCCGCTCTTGTTTCTAGGATGGGCGAGGGACGCTGGTGGAATTTGTGCTCTATCTGCTGCTCGGCGCCTGTGCCGGCGTGCTGGCCGGACTGTTCGGCGTGGGCGGCGGGATCATCATCGTCCCGGTGCTGGTGTTCAGTTTTACCTTGCAGGGCTTCGACCCACTGGTGTTGACACACCTGGCGGTCGGCACGTCCCTGGCATCGATCATCTTCACGTCGGTCAATGCCGTGCGCGAGCACCAGCGTAAAGGCGCGGTGCGCTGGCCGATTTTTGCCTGGATGACCGTAGGCATCCTGATCGGTGCCGGTTTCGGTGCCGTCACTGCCGAAGCGATTTCCGGCCCGAACCTGCAAAAAATCATCGGCGTGTTCGCCTTGGTCGTCGCCGTACAACTGGCCCTGGACTTCAAGCCCAAGGCCAGCCGCATGGTGCCGGGTAAGGCCGGGCTGACCATGGCAGGTACGGTGATCGGCTGGGCCTCGGCGATTTTCGGCATCGGCGGTGGTTCGCTGACCGTGCCGTTCCTGACCTGGCGCAGCGTGCCGATGCAACAGGCGGTGGCAACTTCATCGGCCTGCGGTTTACCGATTGCCCTGGTCAGTGCATTAAGTTTCATGATTCTGGGCTGGCAAGATCCGCTGTTGCCGGCCCATAGTCTCGGTTTTGTTTATTTGCCGGCCTTGCTGGGCATCGCCCTGACGAGCATGGTCTTCGCCCGCTTCGGCGCGCGGCTGGCCCATCGCCTGTCGCCGCGCTTGCTCAAACGGCTGTTCGCCGCTTTGCTGTTCAGCGCGGGCTTGAGTTTTCTGCTCTGACGCAATCCTGGCTTAATCCCGAGGTGGCAGCGTCGCCCGGATATTTTTGACGTTTACGAGGAATATCAATGCTGCCTTACCCGCAGATCGATCCGGTGGCCCTGGCCATCGGCCCGCTGAAAATCCACTGGTACGGCCTGATGTACCTGATCGGCATCGGCGGCGCCTGGCTGCTGGCTTCGCGCCGGCTCAACCGTTTCGATCCGACCTGGAACAAGGAAAAGCTCTCGGACCTGGTGTTCTGGCTATCCATGGGCGTGATCGTCGGCGGACGCCTCGGTTACGTCTTGTTCTACGACCTGAGCGCGTACCTGGCGAACCCGACGCTGATTTTCGAAGTCTGGAAGGGCGGCATGTCGTTCCACGGCGGGTTCATCGGCGTGATGCTGGCAGCGTTGTGGTTCGGCAAACGCAACAACAAATCGTTTTTCGAGCTGATGGACTTCGTCGCGCCAATGGTGCCAATTGGCCTGGGGGCCGGACGCATCGGCAACTTCATCAACGCCGAATTGTGGGGCAAGGCCACTGACGTGCCATGGGCGATGGTCTTCCCGCCGTTCAGCGACCCGGCGCAGCTACCCCGTCATCCTTCGCAGCTGTACCAGTTCGCGCTCGAAGGCGTGGCCCTGTTTGCCATCCTGTGGCTGTTCTCGCGCAAGCCACGGCCGACCATGGCGGTGTCGGGCATGTTCGCGCTGTTCTACGGGATCTTCCGTTTCATCGTTGAATTCGTCCGCGTACCAGACGCCCAACTCGGCTATCTGGCGTGGAACTGGCTGACCATGGGTCAGGTCTTGTGCCTGCCGATGATCGTCGGTGGCCTGGCACTGATCTGGCTGGCTTATCATCGTGCGCCGGCTGCGGCGGCCAAGATTTAAATTCGAACCCCGGGGCGCTGGCCCCGGGTTCAAGGACACAGGTAACCCATGAAGCAATATCTCGATCTGGTGGCGCACGTCATCAAGAACGGCACCAAGCAAGCCAACCGCACGGGTGTGAACACCATCAGCTTTCCCGGCGCCATGTTGCGCTATGACCTGAAGGATGGATTCCCGGCCATCACCACCCGCAAAATGGCCTTCAAGTCGGCCATCGGCGAGATGTGCGGTTTTCTCCGTGGGGTCAACAATGCCGCCCAATTCCGTGCCCTGGGCTGCAAGGTCTGGGATCAGAACGCCAACGAAAACGCCCAATGGCTGGCCAATCCGTTTCGCCAGGGCGAAGACGACCTAGGCGAGATCTACGGCGTGCAATGGCGCAAGTGGCCGGCTTACAAGCAGATTCCTGTGAGCAACCCGGCAGCCATCGAGCAAACCCTGGCCCAGGGCTATCGGCAAATCGCCGAGGGCGAAGAAAACGGTCAGGCCTACGTGGTGCTGTACAAAGCCATCGATCAGGTTCGCCAGTGCGTCGACACCATCATCAAGGACCCGGGCAGCCGCCGGATCCTGTTCCACGGCTGGAACTGCGCCCAGCTCGATGAAATGGCCCTGCCGCCCTGCCATTTGCTCTACCAGTTCCACCCGAATGTCGAGACCAAGGAAATCTCCCTGACCCTCTACATCCGTTCCAACGACCTGGGCCTGGGCACGCCATTCAACCTCACCGAAGGCGCCGCGCTGCTGAGCCTGATCGGCCGCCTGACCGGCTATACGCCACGCTGGTTCACCTATTTCATCGGCGACGCCCACGTCTATGAAAATCACCTGGACATGCTCAACGAACAGCTCACACGCGAGCCGTTCCCGATGCCCAAACTGGTGATTTCCGAGCGCGTGCCGGAGTTCGCCAAGACCGGCGTGTACCAGCCTGAGTGGCTGGAGCTGGTCGAACCGAGTGACTTTTCCCTCGAAGGCTACCAGCACCATGCACCGATGACGGCGCCGATGGCGGTCTAAAAGGATCTCACCAACACCCCTGTGTGCGGGCCTGTGGGAGCAAAGCTTGCTCGCGATGGAAACGCCTCGATCCGTCAGAAGATCGCGTTATCGTTCGTCGCGAGCAAGCTTTGCTCCCACAGATCGCACCAAGCCTTGCTCCCACAGGTCGCACCAGGCCTTGCTCCCACAGGCTCACACCATGCTTTGCTCCCACGGGCTCGCCCATAGGCGGCTCCGTGTATTCGGATTAGTGGCAAGGGCTCAATGCCCGTGACTACGCCCCACATGTGAATGCTCCACCTCCGGCGCCACCGCTCCACTCACTTCCAGGCGCTGCAAGATCCCGCATTGCTCCAGGTCCGGCCCTTCGCCGCAGCGATGGCGCAGGTCGATCAGTTGTGTCTGTAAAGCCAGCAGGCCGTCGATGCGGGCTTTGACGTGGTGGATGTGTTCGTCGATCAGCGCGTTGACGCTTTCACACTGGTCCTGCGGGCTGTCGCGCAGAGCCAGGAGGCTGCGGATTTCTTCCAGGGTCATGTCCAGGGTGCGGCAGTTGCGGATGAACGTCAGCCGCTCGGCATGGGCCTGGGTGTAGACGCGATAATTGCCGTCGCTGCGGGCTGGCTCCGGCAGCAAGCCTTCGCGCTCGTAGTAACGAATGGTTTCGACCTGGCAGTCGGTGATTTTTGCCAGTTCTCCAATCTTCATGGCGTTGCCTCCAAAACAGGTGCTTGACCCTATAGTGGCTACAGGGTCTTTACTGTGCAACAGGCACTTTTCACGGACGTAACCCGATGAGCGATTCCATTCACACCCACAAGCCCGACCACGGTCATGACCACGGGCATTCCTGTTGCTCTGCGAAAGCGGCACCTTCGGTGGTCAACCTCGGCAAAGCCCCGACGGACGGCGCACGGCTGAGCAGTTTTCGCATCGAGGCCATGGACTGCCCCACCGAACAGACGCTGATCCAGAACAAGCTCGGCAAACTTCAAGGCGTGCAGCAACTGGAATTCAACCTGATCAACCGCGTGCTGGGCGTGACCCACGATTTGCCCAACGACACGCCGATCATCGCCGCCATCCAGTCCCTGGGCATGCAGGCCGAGCCGTTCACCCCGGGCCAGGAAAAACAAACCAGCGACCTGCCCGCCCCGGCCAAACCCTGGTGGCCGCTGGCGCTGTCGGGTGTCACCGCGCTGGGCGCCGAGGTGATCCACTTCACCAGCGCGGCGCCAGAGTGGGTGGTCGCGCTGGTGGCGCTGGTGTCGATCCTCAGTGGCGGCCTCGGTACCTACAAAAAGGGTTGGATCGCCCTGAAAAACCGTAACCTGAACATCAATGCGCTGATGAGCATCGCGGTGACCGGTGCGGTGCTGATCGGCCAATGGCCAGAAGCGGCGATGGTGATGTTCCTGTTCACGGTGGCTGAACTGATCGAAGCCAAGTCCCTGGACCGGGCGCGCAACGCCATCAGCGGCCTGATGCAGATGGCCCCGGAACAGGCCACTGTGCAACAGGCCGATGGCACCTGGCAGGTGCAAGCGGTCAAGGCCATCACCCTCGGCGCACGGGTGCGGGTTCGCCCAGGCGAACGGGTTGGCCTGGACGGGGACGTCGTCGCCGGTCGCTCCACCATCGACCAGGCGCCCATTACCGGCGAGAGCCTGCCGGTGGAAAAGACCGTGGGCGACAAGGTCTTCGCCGGCACCATCAACCAGGCCGGCGAACTGGAATATACCGTGACCGCCGCGGCCGACCACTCCACCCTGGCGCGGATCATCCACGCCGTGGAGCAGGCCCAAGGCTCCCGCGCCCCGACCCAGCGTTTCGTCGATCAATTCTCGAAAATCTACACCCCGGCGGTGTTTGTCCTGGCGCTGGCCGTGGCGGTCATCCCGCCGCTGTTCATGGGGGCGACCTGGTTCGACTGGATTTACCGGGCGCTGGTGCTTCTGGTGGTGGCCTGCCCGTGCGCGCTGGTGATTTCCACCCCGGTGACCATCGTCAGCGGCCTCGCGGCAGCGGCGCGCAAAGGCATTCTGATCAAGGGCGGCGTGTATCTGGAGGGCGGCCACAAGCTCGATTATCTGGCCCTGGACAAGACCGGCACGATCACTCATGGCAAGCCGGTGCAAACCGACTATGTACCGCTCGACCCAACGGTGGAAGCGAGCGCACCCGCATTGGCCGCCAGCCTTGCCGCCCGTTCCGACCATCCGGTCTCTCACGCGATCGCCAATGCAGCTGTGGATAACCAGTTGGCGCCGCACGCTGTGGATAACTTCGCGGCGCTGCCGGGACGTGGGGTCCGCGGCGATATCAACGGTCAGACTTATCACTTGGGCAATCACCGTCTGGTAGAAGACCTGGGCTTGTGCTCCCCCGCGCTGGAAGAGAAACTTTTCGCCCTGGAAAAACAAGGCAAGTCCGTGGTGCTGTTGCTCGACGCTACAGGCCCCTTGGCATTGTTTGCGGTGGCCGACACGGTCAAGGACTCCAGCCGCGAAGCCATCGAGCAACTGCATGAGCTGGGCATCAAGACCCTGATGCTTACCGGCGACAACGTCCACACCGCCGAAGCGATTGCGGCGCAGGTGGGCATGGACCAGGCCCGAGGCGATCTGTTACCGGGCGATAAACTGCAAGCCATCGAAGACTTGTATGCCTCGGGTCACCGGGTCGGCATGGTGGGCGACGGCATCAACGACGCCCCTGCCCTGGCCCGCTCGGAAATCGGCTTCGCCATGGCGGCGGCCGGCACCGACACCGCCATTGAGACTGCCGATGTTGCCCTGATGGACGATGATTTGCGCAAGATCCCCGCGTTCATCCGCCTGTCGCGGCAGACTTCGAGCATCCTGAAACAGAACATCGCTTTGGCGCTGGTCATCAAGGCGATCTTTCTCGGGTTTACCTTTGCCGGGTTTGCCACCATGTGGATGGCGGTGTTTGCCGACATGGGGGTGAGCTTGCTGGTGGTGTTCAATGGGTTGCGGTTGTTGCGCAAATAAGACGTCCTGGGTGGCTGGACAGGCCCTATCGCGAGCAAGCTTTGCTCCCACAGTTGGAGCTTTGTGAATACAGCATTTTGAAATCACTGCAGATCTGCTGTGGGAACTTTGTGAATACAGCATTTTGAATTCACTGCAGATCTGCTGTGGGAGCAAAGCTTGCTCGCGATGGGCTGCACCGCAGCCCAAGTGATTCAACGCCAATTCAGTCGCGCTTGGGCTCGCGAATCTTGTACCAGGCCACATACAGCGCCGGCAGGAACAACAACGTCAGCAGGGTGGCGATGATGATCCCGCCAATCATCGCGTAGGCCATCGGCCCCCAGAACACTTCCCGGGCAATCGGGATCATCCCCAGGCTCGCGGCCGCCGCCGTGAGCAGGATCGGCCGGCGCCGATGCTCGGTGGCTTGCACCACCGCATCCCAGGGCTCGTACCCGTCACGTTCATACTCGTCGATCTGGGTCACCAGGATCACCGAGTTGCGGATGATGATACCGATCAACGCGAGGATCCCGAGGATCGCCACAAAGCCCATGGGCGTGCCCGTCGGCACCAGCGCCAGCACCACGCCGATCAAACCGAGGGGCGCGACGCTGGCCACCAGGAACATTTTCTGCACGCTGTGCAGCTGGATCATCAGGAACGTCGCCATCAAAAACAGCATCAGTGGCACGACGCTGGCGATCGGCCCTTGGGCTTTGCTGCTTTCTTCCACCGTCCCCCCAGTGGCGACCTTGTAGCCCACCGGCAGGCCGGCAGCGAATTTATCGATGGCCGGCTGCAGCTGTTTCACCAGATCGGTGGGCTGGATTTCATCGCGCACCGCGGCCTTGATGGTGATGGTGGGCTTGCGGTCGCGACGCCACACCAAGGGTTGTTCCAGCTCATAGCGCACCGTGGCGAACGCCAGCAGCGGAATGGAGGTGCCGCTCGGCGTGACGATCTGCAAATTCTGCAGGGTCTCCGGCGTACCGCGCTCGGCGTCTTCGGCACGCCCGACCACGTTGATCAGGTATATATCGTCATTGACCTGGGTCACCGGCGAACCGCTGACGATACTGTTCATCAGCCTGGCTACGTCCTCCGAAGACAAACCCAGTTGCCGCGCCCGGTCTTGGGCAATGTCGATACGCAGCACCTTGCCCGGCTCGTTCCAGTCGTAAATGATTTCGCCGATGTGGGTGTTCTTGTCCAACTCGCTGGCCAGTTCGATGGCGTGCTTGCGCACCTGGTCGATGTCCTTGCCGCTGACCCGGTACTGGATCGGCCGCCCCACCGGCGGGCCCATTTCCAGGGCCTGCACGTAGCTGCCAATGCCGACGAAGTCCTCGCGCAAACGCTTTTGCAGGCGTTCGGTGAGGGCCGTGCGCGACTCCAGGCCTTTGCTGACGATCACCAGCTGCGCGTAGTACGGATTCTGCAACTGCTGATCCAGCGGCAGGTAGAAACGAATCGCACCCTCACCGATGTAAGTGCTCCAGCGCTCGATGTCCGGGTCGCCCTTGAGCGTCGCTTCCAACCGATCAACCGCCTTGCGGGTCTCGTCCATCGAAGCGTTCTGCGGCAGGTTCAAGTCCACCAGAATTTCCGGGCGGTCCGAAGACGGGAAGAACTGGTTCTGCACAAAACGCATGCAAAACACCGACAACACAAACAGCAGCACGGTGATGCCGATGGCCCACCAGCGATTGCGCATCGACCACAGCAAGCCGCCATTGAACGCCCGGCCGATCCGTCCCGGCTCATTGCTGTGGGGTTTGACGTTGGTACTGAGGATGTGCACGCCGATCACCGGGGCGAACAGCACCGCGACGATCCACGACACCAGCATCGCCACGGCAATGACGGCAAACAGCGTGAAGGTGTACTCGCCGGCGGAGCTGGCGTTCAGGCCGATGGGCACGAAGCCGGCCACGGTCACCAAGGTCCCGGTGAGCATCGGGAACGCCGTTGAGGTATAGGCGAAGGTCGCGGCCTGTTCCTTGGTTTCGCCTTTCTCCAGGCGCGTGACCATCATTTCCACGGTGATCATCGCGTCGTCTACCAGCAGACCGAGGGCGATGATCAGCGCACCGAGGGAAATCCGCTGCATGGTGATGCCGCTGTATTCCATGAACACAAAGACCATCGCCAATACCAGCGGAATCGAGCAGGCGACCACCAGCCCGGCCCGAAAGCCTAGGCTGATAAAGCTGACCACCAGTACGATAATCACCGCCTCGAACAACGCGCTGGTGAAACCGCCGACCGCTTCCTCCACCACTTCAGCCTGGTCCGACACGGTATGCACGTCGACGCCTACTGGCAGATCGGCGGTCAGTTCGTTCATGCGCGCGTGCAGTGCCTTGCCGAATTCCTGGATGTTGCCGCCCTTCTTCATCGCAATGGCCAAGCCGATGGCCGGCGTGCCATTGAAGCGAAACATGGGGGTCGCGGGGTCGACATAACCGCGACTGATGTCAGCGATGTCGGCCAGTCGATAAAAACGATCATTGAGCCGCAGATTGACGCTGGCCAGGTCCTTTTCCGACTGGAACTGCCCGGAAGTGCGCACGGAAATCCGCTCCGGCCCGGCGTCGATCACCCCGGCGGGGGTCACGGCGTTCTGGGATTGCAGGCTCTGCACCACCTGGCGCTGATCAATGCCCAGCGCGGCGAGCTTGCGGGTCGAAAAATTCAGGTACAGGACTTCATCCTGCTCGCCCACCATCTCGACCTTGCCCAGGCCCGGTACCTCACGGATCTCGGCACGCACTTGCTCCACATAATCGCGCAACTGACGCATCGAAAGCCCGTCGCCGGTGAAGGCATAGACCGACCCGTACACATCGCCGAATTCATCGTTGAACCCCGGGCCTTGCAGGCCTTGGGGGAAGTCACCCCGAATGTCGTCGATCTTCTTGCGCACCTGATACCAGATCCCGGGGATTTCCTCGGCCCCGGTGGTATCGCGCAGGTACACGAACACCGTCGACTCGCCCGGCCGGGTGTAGCTTTTGACGTAGTCGAGGGAGTCGAGCTCTTCGAGTTTTTTCTCGATGCGGTCGGTGACCTGCTTGAGGGTTTCCTCCTGGGTCGCGCCGGGCCAACGGGTCTGGATGACCATGGTCTTGATGGTGAACGAGGGGTCTTCTTCGCGCCCCAGGTTCATGTACGAAAACACCCCCATCAACAGGGCGACGAACATTAAGTACCAGACAAACGACTGATGCCGCAGGGCCCATTCCGATAAGTTGAAAGGCCCTTTCATCGTGCGTCCTCGTCGAGTTTCACTTTCTGCCCCGGCTGGAGGCTGTTCACACCGGCGCTGACCACACGGTCGCCGGGTTTGATGCCATTGGCCACCAGCACCGAGTCGGTGGAGCGGCTGAGAATCCTCACCTCACGGGGGGAAACGGTCTGACTCTGCGGATCGACAAGCCAGATCCGCGCCTTGCCGTCGACCTCTTGCAACGCACTCAGCGGCAGCTCGATGCGTGGCTCGATGGTTGAACTCAGGGTCACGCTGATGGCCGTGCCCAGGCGAAAGCCTGGCGGTGTGTCGTTCAGGGTCAGGCGTGCGCGGCGCGTGCGGGTGGCACTCTGGGCCTGGGGTTCGATTTCGCGCACGGTGGCGCTCGTGTGGATGCTCGGGTCCAGTTGCGCGGCGACTTCGAACACGACGTCCTCGGGTAGACGCTCGGCCAGGTCGGCCGGCAGGTCGATCACCGCTTCCTTGATGTCCGGGCGAGCCAGGGTCACCACTTGCTGGCCGGCGGTGACCACCTGCCCGGCCTCGGCGTTCCAGGCCGTGACGACTGCATCGTGGTCAGTGTGCAACTGGCTGTAGTTGAGTTGGTCGCGGGCCTGCTCCACCGATGCACGGGCCTGTTCCAGGGAAGCTGCGGTGGTTTTCAGGTCGGTCTGGGCGATGTCCAGTTGCGCCTGGGCACCGACGCCTCGGTCGAACAATTGCTGCTGGCGACGGGCATTGGCCTGGGCATTGATGTACTGCGCCTCGATGCGCGCCAGATCGCCCTGAGCGGCACGCAACTGGTTCTGTTGATCGGTGGGGTCGAGGGTGGCGAGCAAGTCGCCCTTCTTCACTTCAGCACCCACATCGACGTTGCGACTGGCGATCCGCCCCGGCACGCGGAAACCTATATTGCTCTCGTAACGGGCCTGGATGCTGCCCGCGAAGCGCCCAAGGGCCTGCTGGTCGAGCGCGCGAACCTCGATGGACAACACCGGGCGCACCGGTTCAGGTGGCGGCTCTTCCTTCGAACACGCCGCCAGCAACAGGGCGGCCGCGACCATCCACAAACGCTTCATGGCTGGGCTCCTGCCGGAGATTTCTCATAGGTATTTTCAGCGATCTCGACGCGCACGCCGGGATGCAGCAACTGCCCGCCAGCGGTGACAACTTTCTCGCCCCCCTTGAGCCCGTCACTGATGATGACCTTGCCGGTCAGATACCGGCCGACGGTGACATTGTGCAACTGCGCCTTGCCTTCGCCGTCCACCAGCCACACAGCCGGATCGTGAAGGTTCTTGGTCAGCGCCGACCAGGGCAGTTCCACGGCGGTCTTGCCGGCAGACTTGGCGGTGGCACTGACCACCGAACCCAGGCGCATGCCTTCGGGTAACTCACTGAGCGTCACCTTGACCTGCACGGTGCCGGTTTCGGCGGAGACCGCCGGGGTGATCTCGCGCACCGTACCGGTGGTCTTGATGGCCGGGTTGTCCAGCAGGCTGATGACGATTGCGGGGTCCGAGGGTGGTTCGCGCAACAGTGATTCGTAGATATTGAACACGGCGTCGCGCTCCCCGTCCTGGGCCAGGCTGAAGATCGGCTCCGTGGCCTGTACCACCTGGCCGACCTCCGCCTGCCGCGCGGTGATAATGCCCGGGACCTCGGCAATCAGCGCGGTATAGCTCAGTTGTTCGCGGGCGTTGGCCAACTGGGCCTGGGACGCGGCCAGCGCACTCTGACTGCTGCGCAGTTGCGCCTGGGCCGTGTCATATTCACTCTGACTGGTATAGCCCTTGGGCAAGAGCTTCTGCTGGCGCACGAACGCCGCCGCACTCTGCTTGACCCGCGCCTGTTCGGCGGCCACCTGAGCCTGGGCGGAGTCGACACGAGTCTGCAAGTCCTGGGGGTCGAGCCGGGCGAGCACTTGCCGGGCCGAAACCCGGTCCCCGACATCCACCTTGCGCTCGACGATCTTGCCGCCCACGCGAAACGACAGATCGGTCTGCACCCGGGCCTGGACATCCCCGGTAAGGGTCACCGAGGCGGCATATTCGGTGGGCACGGCTTGCTGCACGAAAACCCGCGGCAGGGCTTTTTCCTCGGGCTTTTCATCACCGCATCCGGCCAACAACACACACAAGCCAAGGCCAACCAAAACTTTGCTTCGAGGACCAGCCATGCAGACTCCTTTGCGTTGTACGGACGTACCAGTGACGTTACGACTGTGAGCTTAGAACAGGGTTCAACACCTAGCACAGGATCACAATGGATGCGCCAATCAGGCAGACTAACGCTTTCCCTGTAGGAGCTGAGGAGCGAAGCGAGGCTGCGATCTGTCCTTGATGCCGGTTGAGTTTCAAGCCGAAGGTCAAAAGATCGCAGCCTCGCTTCGCTCGACAGCTCCTACGATCCCCTGCAGCAGGAGTCTGCCCATGCTCAAGACCCTCGCGGTGGCCAACTACCGCTCGATCAACAAACTGGTGATTCCCCTGGGCCGGCTGAACCTGATCACCGGCCCCAACGGCAGTGGAAAATCCAATCTGTATCGCGCCCTGCGCCTGTTGGCGGAGACGGCCCAGGGCGGCGTGGTCAACGCCCTGGCCCGTGAAGGCGGTCTGGACTCGACCTTCTGGGCCGGGCCGGAAGTGATCAGCCGGCGTATGCGCAACGGCGAGGTACCCATCGGGGCCACGGTGCGGCTCAGCACGAAACGTCTGCGCCTGGGTTTTGCCGGGGAAGATTTCAGCTATTCGATTGCCCTCGGCCTGCCAGAACCAAGTTTGTCCGCGTTTTCGCTGGACCCTGAAATCAAGCGCGAATGCATCTGGGCCGGCCCGGTGTTTCGCCCCGCCAGCCTGCTGGTGGATCGCAACGGACCCATGATCCGTGCCCGTGACGGTCGCACCTGGGACGTCCTGGCTCAGTACACACCCACCTTCGACAGTTTGTTCGACCAGGTCGGCAGCTTGCGCACCTCACCGGAGGTGCTGCAGATGCGCGAGTTCATTCGTCGCTGGCGCTTCTACGATCACTTTCGCAGCGACGCCGACGCCCCGGCGCGCCAGCCGCAACTGGGCACCCGCACGCCGGTGCTGCACCACGACGGGCGTGACCTGGCCGCTGCCCTGCAAACCATTCTTGAGATCGGCGACGATCAAGCCCTGCATTCGTCCATCAGCGACGCATTCCCCGGTGCCCGGCTGCAGATCGAGAAACTGCAAGGCGGGCGTTTCGGCATCGAGTTTCACCAGCATGGCTTGCTGCGCCCGCTGTCGGCCGCCGAACTTTCAGACGGGACCCTACGCTATCTGCTGCTGATAGCCGCACTGCTCACTCCGCGACCACCCTCGCTAATGGTGCTCAACGAACCGGAAACCAGCCTGCACCCGGACCTGTTGCCGGCCCTGGCGCGGTTGATCATCCGCGCTTCAGCGGACTGTCAGGTCTGGGTGGTTTCCCACGCCCGACGCTTGATCACCGCGTTGCAGCAGGACGGCGACTGCAATTGCATCGTGCTGGAGAAAGATCTGGGCCAGACAGGGATCGTCGGCCAGGGAATACTGGATGCACCGGCCTGGAGTTGGCCGGATTGATCGACGGTATTTGCAGAGGCCATGTAAGAAGGCTATTTTTCCCCTGGCTGTAGGACGGGTCTATTTCTCGACGGACCTCTCCAAGGAACCACAGCTTATGGCCAGACTGCCTGGCCCCCATCACAAGGAAGATCACAATGGCTGACGTGAAAGCCCCGCAACATCTCGACCCACGCGACATCGTCAAGCTGCTCGTGGCCCTGCGCCGCGCATTGAAAAAACCGCCTGCATAGCCGCGTCGATGAAGACGGGTTCTGAGCGTCGGCACAAAAAAACGCCGACGCTGGCAAAGCCGTCGGCGTTGAAACTTCAAATCCTTGCTGTTCGATCAGAACGCCGGCAATACCGCGCCGCTGTATTTCTTCTCGATAAATGCCTTCACTTCCGGACTGGTCAGGGCCTTGGCCAGTTTCTGCATGGCCGGGCTGTCCTTATTGTCCGGGCGGGCCACCAGGAAGTTCACGTACGGCGAATCCGAACCTTCGATTACCAGCGCATCCTTGGCCGGATTAAGACCTGCTTCCAGGGCGTAGTTGGTGTTGATCATGTCCAGGTCGACCTGATCCAGCACACGCGGCAGCATGGCCGACTCCAGCTCCTTGAACTGGAAGTTCTTCGGATTCTTGGCGATGTCCTTGGGCGTCGCCAGGGCGTTTTTCGGGTCCTTGAGCTCGATCAGACCAGCCTTCTGCAACAGGATCAGGGCGCGACCACTGTTGCTGCCTTCGTTGGGAATGGCGATGGTCGCACCGTCCTTGAGTTCGGCCAGGCTTTTGACTTTCTTCGAGTAGCCACCGAACGGTTCCACATGTACGCCGATCACGGTCACCAGATCGGTGCCTTTGCCTTCGTTGAAGCTCTTGAGGTACGGCAGGGTCTGGAAGTAGTTGGCATCCAGGCGCTTCTGATCAACCTGTACGTTGGGTTGGACATAGTCGGTGAACACCTTGATTTGCAGGTCCACGCCTTCTTTGGCCAGGGCCGGCTTGATCAGCTCAAGGATTTCAGCGTGGGGCACCGGGGTGGCCGCCACGACCAGTTTCTCTGCCGCCTGGGCCAGACCCGAGGTCAGGGCTGCTGCCAATGCGGTGAATAACAGAACCTTTTTCATGCAGTGTCCTTATCGAAGATCACCGTCGTCATGGACCACGGTCAAAAATGAAAGTGCCAGCGAAGTGCTATCGCTGGCGCGTGGTGTGGACGATACCGTTATTTTTTATTCCCTAACAATATCTTTTATTAAGGCAGTTAGACCGATAACTCATATAGGAGAGAAAGGTGCACCCTCCCGTCATCATGCAAACCGGATGTCCGAGCCTCGTTCCCTGACGTCGCCATAGATGTCGTCGAACGCCTGGCCGCTCCTATCCTGACTCGACCATGGGTTCTCCGGCTGGAAAAACCCTTTGGCCTTTTCGATGTACCGATCCCTATCGATCGTGTACTTGACGCCGTCAACCGGATACTTGACGTAGCCGACCACATCCTTGGCTGTCAGTACATTTCTCAGCTCTGTTTGAAGCGCGATGAGGTTGCGCTGCCCGCCGCCACGAATCAAAGGGCTGGCGGCCCTGGCATGCCCTCCGACGCGTGGCGCGCGCAAGGCATTTTGGCGACTCACTGTCACGACATCACTGAGCGAATCGACGGTTTTCCGCAGCGCGACCGAGGTGCCTTTACCTAGCACTTTGCCCGCCAGGGAAGCTCCGCCGGACACCACCCCCAAGGCAATGCTGGCGTAACTCAGGATCTGAGTGGCCACGGCGTCCGGAGCAGTTTCCTCCAACACCATCGATGCAATGGATACCGCACCTGACACCACCTCCAGCGTCAACGCCGTCGCGGCCGAAAACGACATCCCGACCAAGGGCGCGGATGCGCCAAGGGTCGCGATGGTCAATGCGACGGAAGCCACGGCGAAAGCAGCAGTAAGACCTATCTTGACCCAACCCCAGACAGAAGCATGGCCGGTCGGATCGCTGAGATTGATCGGGTCCCCGAGGCAGTAGGCATAAGGATTGAGGCCGCCGCCATCGAAAGGGCTCCAACTGTCGGGCCGGTGGAATCGCATCAGTACCGGATCGTAGGCCCGATAGCCGTTGCCGAGCAGGTAACAACCGGTCGCGGGGTCAAGCGGCTCGCTATTGAAACCGAACAGGCTACCCAACCCGTCGGACACCGGGCGTTGCCCATAGGGCGAATAGGCATGCGTAGTGCCATCTGCACCGGAAACTGCCTGCAGGACGTTGCCATGAGCGTCGGTGCAAAACAGCGCCGTCTCCGGGCCTTGCAACAGGGCCAGCAACTGCCGCCCTTCGCGCACGATGCTGCGCCTCTCGTCACCCGCGACTTCGCTGCACAACTGCTCTTGATGGTGGAAACGCCGATACGCCTTTTCCCCCGTCAGCTCAAAGGCATGAAGCCAATCCGAGGCATCGTACCGATAGCGGGCCAACGTCGATCTGGAGTCCGCCGACGTCACGCTTTCCAAGCGGCCCAACTCATCATAAAGCAGCCTGCGCCCTTGCCCATCGTTGAGCAGATTGCCGTCCGCGTCATAACTGAAGGTTGTATTGCCCGCCACATAGTCGGGATGACTGTGGATGACGGCACTCAGTTGCGTTTTGTCAGCCAGGTCATACCGATAGTTCGCAATGTTCTCGCCACCTACGAAACGGGTGGTGACCTGACGAATGTTATCGAGGTAGTCGTAAGTGAAATCCTGGGAAACGATAACTTTTCCCTGCGTATCCACGGGCGCCTGCTCACCCTTGCAGGCGTAACGCTTCAAGCGGCCACGCAGATCATAGGTGAACGATTCCAGGCGCAGGAGGACGTTCCCGACCTTGAGCGTGCGTTGGCTGAGCTTATCGCCGGGGCCGAACGACTGGGCCAACTCCAGGACGTCTTTTTCCTGGGAGGAGGAACGTCGAAGAACCTCCCGGCCAAATTCGTCGTACACCAGGTCGGTGACCATCGACAGGCCCGATTGAGCGTCGGTGACGGTAATACAACTGAGGTGCTCTTGAGCGTTGTACGAGTAGGCGACGGTGACTCGGCCTTGGGTGATGCCCGACAACCGTCCCGTTTCGTCATAAAGACAGGTGCGATCCGCGCCGTTGACGTCTGTATGGCAAATCGGCTTTCCCATCAACGAGTGGGTTTGCGAACTTTCGAACCGGTCGAGCGCGGTTACCCATTTTTCCTGCTTGAGCCGACCAGACGCAGAATATTCAATGCGTCGCTGCACCTGCGCGTTGGCCGATTCCTGGAGCAGGCCGGTGCGCGGATCAAAACGATGCCTTGTCGAAACCGGCGCCTGGCTGCCTGCGCGCTCGGTGACACAATCATCAAGCAACGGATCAAGGGTGAACCGCAGGACTTTGCCGGCTGCAGTGATCCTTTGCGAAGCGTTCCTGCTGGAGCCCTCATAGTCCAATCGTTCAGTGCGACCACCTGAGCGATTGAGCGTAATACGCATCAGCCCATCGTAGGTACGGCTACCCACCACGTAGTCATTTGCGCTGATTTGCGTGGGATAGTCACCCTGGCTCTGTGCCGCGTAGCTTTTTCCGATCACGGTGCCGTCGGGTAAAATCGTACTCAGCACGCGACCGGCCAAGTCGTATGTGTAGCGGGTAACCGCCCCATCGGAAGCCGTTTGCCTGATACACCGTCCCAGACCATCGTATTCGTAGGCGGTAACCTCTCGCACAGCGCCTGACAGGTCCACACGTTCGACGCGCGACGGTTTCTCCAAGGCATTAATGAATGTACGAGTCTTGCCGCCGCCCTCCACCCACTCGGTACGGGTGCGAGCTACAGGATCAATCTCATCATGAACGGTCACTTGCCCACGGCGAATGGTCCGGCTCTGGTGTCCCCACTGATCGTACTCATACAGGCTCTCCAGTGTTTTCGGCTTGCCGTTGAACCAATCGGTGTGTTTATCCGACTGCAGGCGACCGAGCCCGTCGTATTGGGCCTCATGGATCACGCGCATGGGCGCACCAGGTTCATCGACGTCCTGTTTCTCGACCCTTATGGTGCGACCAAGTCCGTCGCTGTGGGTAACTGTCAGGCCGCCACGGGCATCCTTGACGGTAACGATGACAAACCTATCGCTGGACGTGGCTGCCTGATAGGTGAATTGACGGGACGCAGAGTTGTCAGTATCGGGCATCACCGTTTCACGAGTCAGTTGCCCCAGAGAATCGTATTCCATGCTGACGGTACTACCGCCAGATTCACAGGTTTTGATCAGCCAGCCGCATTCGTCATGCCATTCCTGCCGCTGATGGCTCAGGCCCTGTGCGCTAAAGGTCAGATCGGTGCGAACGTTGTCGTTTTCACGCTGGTATGCATAACGGTGTTCACTGCGCACTCCGCCTACGGTTTCAAGCTTGCTTTGCAGCCGTCCATGAAAGAAATCCCTGCTGTTGTTGATGTACCGTAACCGACAATCCGCCCGTGGCTCGCTGACGCCGTCTTCGTACAGTGTTTCGCTGGCGAGCCGGATACAGCCGCCACCACCGGGACGCAACGAGGGCAGTTGCGTATAGGTATACCGAACCACCGTCGTCGGCGCGGCGGCGAAATCAGGGGAGGCGATGATCGACTTCTGCTTGAGAAAACAAGGCACGCCTATGGGGCTGGCAGGACAATCCGCACTCTCTTGTGCCGGGAAATACTCATAGACCTCCCGGGCCCCGGACGGGCTGGTTTTTTCCAGCAGGTTCCCATGTTCATCATAAGAAGTGCGGGTAACCTCGGTCCTGGTATTGCTGCGGCCCGCCCCCTCAGCCACGCGGGTGTCAAAAAAACTGTCACGCACGACGCGCGGCAACTGGAACCGTGGGGGCTGATCACGGAAAGCCCGATGGGGCTCATCGTAATATTCGATTTCCCGCAGGTGCATCGTGCCGCCGCGGATGGTCCTTTGCGAAATCATCGAATGAAAGCGATTGTAGGTGCGAATGATTCGAGAGGCCTCACGTACGCCGCGAGTGCCGGAGTCCATCTGGACTTGAGTAGAGGAGTATTCATAGTTGCCGCGCTCGTCATAAAGCACATCACGCTCAGCGGACCAACGAACCCTTGAACCATACCCAAGGAAATTTCTGCCCGAATACTCGTAAACGTTAATAATCGGCGGCTGCCCCCCGCCAGGAGACACAACCGATTGGACGACAACGGGCAAGTAGGTTGCCGGCGCCCCCGTGGGGAGCTTATGGCCCTCAGCTTTGTAGGTAAGTCTTTCCTGAGCACCGTTTGGCTGACGAACTTCGTTCAGCACCAGATAACCATGACCTCGCGCATAACCAAAGGACCAGACCGATGCACTATTTTGTGCGGTGACCAGCCTGATTCGTTCAAGCACTCCGTTCTGCAGGGCAAACAGGTACTGGAGCCTCTTGGCAGGAATATCCGGCCACACGGTAATCGTGGGCGGTGTCGGGCTGTTCTGGGCGTAGTCGATATGCATGACGCGGCGATGCTGATGATAGACGGCCACCAGCTGTCGTCGTCCGGATAAAAGACGATATTCATAACGTGTTTCCTTGCCATCGGGGCAATACTCACGCGCCAGCAGCCACTCGTTATAAGCCGTACTCGGACGTGACAGAATCTCGGCCCGGCCATCGATATGCTCAATGACAAGTTCGTCACCTTGTACCGTGACCCTCAAGTTATCGAGTTTCTTATCCTGGAAAGCAACCCGACTGCCACTCATAAAAAGTTGATAAGTTTCACCGTTTGTCAGCGTCAATTTCCGGCGGCGCTGATCGTAGCTGCAGGTGCGAAGGGACCACCCGGCTCCTAGACCAAGATTCTGATCATTAAAGGAATCGTATGAGAGGGTCATTGAGACCTTCGGCCCACCGGTTGCGTCATCCGGCGCCGCGTCCAACGCCACGCTGCAACTGTAGCTGCCGGTACGGGGATCCACGCCCGAGCGGACGAAACTGTCAAACTTGAAGGCAGCCGAAGTTAATTGCCCGGCGGCAGAAGACGAGAGAGTCATGGGATTCTTCCTTGAAAAACTTGTTTTTTTGTTTTTATCAATAAATCCGAACCGTCAGCGGGTTATCGGTTAGTTCCAGGTGCAACTGATGGAGATTTCCATACATATCGCGCAACTCGAAAGAGGTTCTCGCCACAGGGTCTCGGACCCACACGCGTCCACCGTGCTTCCCATAGGCGAGCACCCATGCAACACGCCGGTTTTCGCTCCGGCCCCTTCCCAGCGCATCCGGCAGATCCCAATACACCGGCATTCCCGTTCGTATGGATCGTCCATTCCCATACCCGACAACGTAGTAACCTGTATATCGGCTGTCCGCGCTGCCTATCCGAAGATGAGTCCCCATACTGAAATCCGTTACGAACTCCATTCGCTGCTGATCAATGATCAGCTCCAGATTGAAAATCTCGACCTTCTCGATATCACCGTGGCTGCTATAGGGGGCCGAGGTGCGACGAACCGAATACTGCTCAGGTCGATAAGTAGCCGGAGCGAGTGGAACCAGTGCAAGAGCGCCAAAATCTTTCTGCTTATCGGACAGAAACGTTACGCCGTCTGCTCGCGCTATACGTAACTGCAAGTCAATCGGCCTGTCGGAGCTGGACGTGACATAAAAATCCTTTGTGTAGACAAACTCCCCCGACGGCACCGGGCCTTGGACAGGACCATTAGGAGGCAGTTGGCGAAAACGGCTGTCTTGCTGTTCAGTGTATTTCCAGACACCGACGTCACCCCGATTCCTGTCTTTAGTTAACGCCGCCCCGGTGATGCCATCAATCAACACAATAGAATCAAATTCAAGCTGGGTCAGAGGGACGCTGTAGCCCCACCAATCCGTCACCTCGATGAATACTTTGACCTGCAATTGTTGATAGCCGTTTCGGTATAGTTGATTACCCCCCGTTACGGAAACAATTCCAAAATGCTTTAAATCCGTCCATGTCGATTCGCGCAACATGACAGGCTTGTTATTTTTGTCGTCCATTTTCCAATCCTCGGTATTTATTAATTGAGTGGTGACCGTCTTCCTGTTCGGTTGATCACCTTGCTTTTGCCATTCAATTAATGACGATTACCGAGTTGGCAATCAAGTTCGAAAGCCACACAAATTATTTGCAGGAACAACTTACAAATTTTATGAAAAACCGCACACCTCAAGAACACGCTTAATACTCACACAACAAAAACCCCAACGACATAAAGATCATCAGGGTCAAGTAATCCGGCAAAATTGGTGTACGAATCAGAGGCCAGCGAACCATTGCTTTAATTGTTCAAGTTGCTGGCGCTTGCCCTGCCTGACCAACGTAAGCACCAGGTGCTTGACTAATTCCGCAGGCTCCGTGGGATGTGGCAAATTGAGATGCTCCGGCAATATGTAATTGCCATTACTCACCAGCAAAGCGAAATGAATGACATTCTCCAACTCGCGGGTATTGCCCGGCCAGTCGTGCCGTTCCAGCGCGTGCTGCGCCGTTTCGCTGATCAGAGGCACGCTCAGACCGAGGCGCTGGCTGTAGATACCCAGAAAATATTCAGCCAGGGGCAGAATATCGCCCACCCGCTCGTGCAACGCCGGCAGCTCGAGTTGACCTTCGCGAAGGTAGTGATAGAGCCGTTCGTGAAACTTTCCAACGGCCACCGCTTGCGCCAGATCGATACTGGTGGCCGCGACCAGGCGCACATCCACGGGGCTGGGCTGGTGGGCGCCGACACGAGTGACTTCGTGGTTTTCCAGGGCCGCCAGCAATTTGATCTGGATCGGCAGGGGTAAATCGCCGATCTCATCCAGATAAAGGGTGCCGCCATTGGCCGAGCCGAACCAGCCGGCGCGGCTACTGGCCGAGCCGCTGTGGCTGCCGACGGCATAACCGAACAGTTCGGCGTCGGCGTAAGTCGGGCTGATAGCCGCGCAATTGACCGAAACGAACAGCCCGCCGCGAGCGCTTTCACGATGAAGGTGACGGGCAAGCAACTCCTTGCCAGTACCGGTTTGGCCGCGAATCAGTACTGCGATCGAGCGCGGCGCCAGTTGCTCCAATGCGTGGCGTAGTTGCCGCGAACGCGGGTCGACGAACACCAACGCCTTGGCGCGGATGCTCAGGGGGCTTTTTTGTGCGTCGGGAAACGTCAGCAGTGGCTGACCCAAGGTTTCATGCAAGCTCATGGCAGACTCCCGCCCCAACCGCCGGGAGACGGGAGGGCAACAAAATTCAGGCGCGACGCAAGGCGTGATGCTCCATGCGGTTTTGCAGACGATAGAGATAGGCGAAACCCTGCTCCCAACGCTGATGGCCAGACTTCACATTGATATGCCCGGCCCCGGCCAGAATCCCGGCGTCAGCGCCCCAATGGCGCGCCAGCTCAAGCGCGCGCTCAATGCTTACGGCTGGGTCATTGTCGGAACTGACCACCTGGCTTGGGAATGGCAGCAGATCAGTGGGAATCGGCGCGAAATTGCGCAACGCAGGCGCGCAGGCCGGCCGTTCGACATCCGCCGGCGCCACCAGTAACGCTCCGCGAACCTGCCGCAGAAACTGCATCGGCGCACTGGCTGCCCAATGGGCAACCGTGATGCAACCCAGGCTATGGGCAATGAGGATCACCGGCCTGCTGTCGGCGGCAATGGCTTCGGCCAGCGCCGCGACCCAGTCTTCACGCCGAGGGGTCAACCAGTCGGTCTGTTCGACCCGGGCGCTATTGGGCAGGCTGTCCTGCCAATGGGTTTGCCAGTGGTTTTGCGGCGATCCTTGCCAGCCCGGCACAATCAGGTAGCGAATCGATTCGTTGTGCATGGGTACTCTCCCGCGTGTCTGTTGCAGGCGAGTATAGGGAGGCGAGTTATATTGATTAAGGAATAAAAAGATATTTATTAACAATCAAAAGGAATAAACATCTTTTATCTGTGGGAGCGGGCTTGCTCGCGAAAGCGCCGGGCCAGTTGTCGGTGATGCTGGCTGATGCGAGACATTCGCGAGCAAGCCCGTCCCACAGGTACTGCTTACGTGTCGTCGCGCCCCTTGCGCAGCAACACATTCAACTGGTCTATCACTTCTGCCCAGTCCGCATCCTCGAGGATTTCTTCACGCAGTAACTGCTGCTGGCTTGTGCTCCAGAAAAACGCGTCAGCCAAGTGCAGTTCAGGCTTGAGGGGCGAATGGGTGGTGATGAATTTGTCGATCTCAACAGGGTCGTCAGACAGGCCCAATTGTTTGAACAGCGCGGGCAGGCTGTGGATCGGGGATTCCATGCGGGACTCCTGAGCATAGGTCGGATGGCTGGGTTACTCCCCGCAGTCTAGCCTCTTGACGACCGCCAGACTGATCAAAATTCGATCAACCCACGCGTGAACTAGACTCTAGATAGAGTTCCCAATCACATTGCGGAGGATCCAGTGAACATTCGCTGTTTGACGGTCGCATTGCTGGCTATGAGCGGGCCGGCATTGGCGGCCGATGGACTCGCGCTACTGGCGGCCAATCCCTTGGGTTTCTGGCTGATTGCAGTGGGCGTGGCCTTGCTGATCGCCGAGGCCGCCTTGCCTAACTACGGAATCGCCGGGTTGGGCGGCATCATTCTGTGCGTCATAGGCGCGGTTATCCTGACCAACGCCGATGTACCGGTCCCCCTGATGATCGTCCTGGGCCTGATCAGCGGCTTTTTGCTGATCGTCCTGCTGATCCGCGCGTTGAAAACCCGACCGCGCAAACCCGTCAGCGGCGATGCCGCGCTGTTGGGCAGTGTCACGGCGGTGACAGCGTTAAAGACCGGCAATAATCATCATGGCTGGATCCAGCTGGAAGGCGAACGCTGGCAGGTAGCAAGCGCGACGCCGCTGCGGCCTGGCCAGGCCGTGCGGGTCATCGCACGCAAGGGTTTGCTGCTGGAAGTGGCCGCCGCTGATTCACAAGGAGCCTGAGATGGGTATGCAAATCGGTTTTACGATGCTGTTGTTGCTGTTGATAGCACTGGCGGCTTCAACGTTCCGGATCCTGCGCGAATACGAACGCGGGGTGGTTTTTCAGCTTGGCCGGTTCTGGCAGGTTAAAGGACCGGGGCTTATCCTGCTGATTCCCGTGGTGCAGCAGATGATCCGCGTCGACTTGCGCACCATTGTCCTCGACGTACCGTCGCAGGACGTGATCACTCGCGACAACGTCTCGGTGAAGGTCAACGCGGTGCTGTACTTTCGCGTGCTCGATCCACAGAAGGCGATCATCCAGGTCGAAAACTTCCTCATGGCGACCAGCCAACTGGCCCAGACTACGTTGCGCGCCGTTCTCGGCAAACATGACCTGGACCAATTGCTGGCCGAGCGCGAGCAATTGAACAGCGACATCCAGCAAGTGCTGGACGCCCAGACCGACGCCTGGGGTATCAAAGTGGCCAACGTGGAAATCAAGCACGTGGACCTCAATGAATCGATGATCCGCGCCATCGCCCGGCAAGCCGAAGCCGAGCGGGAACGACGGGCCAAGGTGATCCACGCCGAAGGCGAGTTGCAAGCCTCGGAAAAACTCATGCAAGCCGCCGAAATGCTCGGTCGCCAACCTGGCGCCATGCAACTGCGCTACATGCAGACGCTAGGCTCCATTGCCGGCGACAAGACCTCCACCATCGTTTTTCCGCTGCCGATCGAGTTGCTCAAGGGGATGGCGGAGTTGTCGCCCAACAAGTCTTGATCCGTTGCGCAGGGCAAGGAATCCAGGCGAAAGATCAAAAGATCAAAAGATCGCAGCCTTCGGCAGCTCCTACAGAAGTGGGTGTAGGAGCTGCCGAAGGCTGCGATCTTTTGATCTTTTCCCCCGCCAAACCCTCGGACATTTCCTTCAATACGCAGCGTTGTTCATGAACTAGGCAGCGATTTCGAGCGCCGCTAACCTTAGCCCGTCATCGCAAAAAACGGTGACACGGACGTGCAAGTCCGATCTAGGAACGCATTCGTTATGGCTATTCGCCGAGCATTTTTCTATGCTCGCCGATTGTTATGGCGGCTGCGCGTGGGAGACTTTCGGGTCTGCCGGGTTCCTGGACCGGTCTTGCACACCTACGTACAGCTGCCACCTTTTTCGAAGTGCAATCGAAGGGTGTCGGCTCCACCTCCAGGGAAATCATTATGTTCAAAGCAACACCGAATCCGCCGCAAAGCGGCCACAAATCCCGCGTCCAAGCGCAGGAAGAAAAAAAGC